>NZ_JAKRGB010000029.1 GCF_022347725.1 Ruegeria sp. Ofav3-42 | reverse complement strand
TCGCCTGCTTCCTGTTCCTTGATCATCTGGATGATCTGTTCGTCGGTGAATCTCGTCTTCATTTGTCCGTCCTTAAGTTGGGCGGACTCTACACAAAACTGGAGGAGATTCAGGGGCTCAGGTCACCGGCGGGATGTTCCCGTTGGCGCTGTGCGGTCGTTCTTCGTCGTAGTATCCACAGCATCGCTCCACCTTTTCGCAAGCCAATGAATACTCAGGCGTTCTGCCCTAAACTTTAAGTCGAATGCTTCGACGAACGCGCTGTTGGTCGCTTTGCAAGAGCGGGAGAAGTCGAGCGTCACACCATTACGATAGGCCCACAGATCCATATCCCGCCAGACGAGTTCGCTGTCATTACCCACCCGAATAGGGATCTGTTGCAAGGTTTTGACCATTTGCATTCATCGAATGCTATCGCCCTCGCAGCAACCGTCATCTACTGGTTATGAATCCTGACCCTGGCCACTGCATGGCAGTTTACTATTTTTTATAGTAAGCCTTACTTTTTCCTTCCTAGTTCCCTTAGAATGCGACGGCTGGTTGATAGGCGCGTCATTTGACGTGCGGGGTGCTAGATATTCATTTTCTTAAACAGAGATTCTGGGATTAATCGTATAGCTGTTAAGATAAAGGCCCAAAGAGGTTTGACATATACTGTGTTTTTTTGTCTGCGCGTCGCGCGAACGATAGCTGCCGCAACCTCGGAGGGTTGCGCAGTGAGCTTTGGGGGTAGGTCTAGGCCCTCTGTCATTCTGGTATCGACAAAGCCTGGCAACACTGTGACAACGTGAACACCTTGTTTGGCTAAGCGATTTCGTAAGCCCGAAAGGTATGTAGTAAACCCGGCCTTTGCCGAACCGTATATGTAGTTGGTTGCACGTCCGCGCTCACCAGCGACTGAGCTGATACCCACCAGAACGCCTGACCCGCGTTGTTCGAACCTGTTTGCCAAAACAGCTAGAATACTTGCAGGACCCTCAAAATTGGCGCGCATAATCTGCGCTGCAGCTAGAATGTCTTTTTCGTCACTCTCTTGATTACCCAACACACCAACCGCGCAAACGGCAATCTCAGGTAATTCTGGTAGACCTTCGATAACATCTGCATGCCGCTCAAGGTCAAGCACATCAAAATTATGCAGGGAAACGTTTACCTGATATCTGATCTCCAGATCTTCTTTTTCAGTCTGAAGAGTTTGCACATTACGCGCGGCGAGTTGTATGGGATGCCCCAACGCTGCATAGCTATGCGCAACGGCAAGGGCTATATCGGAGCGCGCTCCAAGGATCAGGACTCCGCCGTTGCTCATAATTTTAGCCTTTCTGATTGGGCTGAAGCAAACCGCTGCGCTGCCCCGTTATGCTGTCTCAAGCTTTCAAATTCGTCGACGCGCGTGGCGTCCATGGTGCGGACGGATTGGGCGTCCATTATACTGTCTTTGGCCAAATATATCCGTCCGCCGTAGTCTGCAGTGATTTGCCCGAGTTTCCTGATTAATGCCACAGACCTATCGGATATCGGAAAATCTAACGCCAGTGTATAGCCCTCCATCGGGAACGAGAACCGGCTGTGTTGCTGGCCAAAGCGTTTCAGAACAGCCAGAAACGAACCTCTTCCGGACTCCGAGATATTGTTCAGCATTTCACTTAGGCCCGAGCGCGCGCTATCTAGTGGAAGGACGCACTGAAACTGCGCAAAACCCTGGCGGCCATAAATCCGATTCCACTCCAGCACCGAGTCCAGCGGATAAAAATAGCTGTTCCAGTTCACATAACTGGTCGGGTCACCCCGTTTACCATTCCAATAATACAGCGCGTTGAAGGCCCGAACCGAGTATTGGTTCAGGCAAAACCCGGGCAGGTTAAAGGGTACACTTAGTTTTTGTGTGGTTACAGAAGGGAACGGCGTTGCGTGGTATTTCACGGGCATCTCGGCCCTCGTCGCATGTTCACCCAACATGACCAAAGATCGCCCCAGCGCGTTGCCGGTACTGAGGCAGTCGATCCAGGCAACGGAATATGTTGCGTCAAGCGACTTTTCAAACAGGTCGATGGCGGCATCCAGGTTTTGCGCCACATGTGTTGTCTGCCGAATCCAGCCCGTTTCCACTGGCCGCAGCCGCAGCGCAATACGGAGGATTACACCTGTCAGACCCATTCCGCCGATGCTCCATTCGAATAGCGGAGTATTCTCTGTGCGGGAACAGCGTGTGATCTTGCCGTCAGGTCCCATGACGTCCAACCAGTCGACACAATTTCCGAATGACCCATCGATATGATGGTTCTTGCCATGTACATCTGCGGCCGCCATCCCGCCCAGGCTCACAAACCGGGTGCCGGGGGTCACTGCGGGGAACCAGCCGCGCGGCAGAAAGGCGGCGATGACGTCAGACAATAAAACACCGGCTTCAGCAACCAACTGTCCGGTCGTCGGATCGAAGGACAGCATGTGGTTGAATTTGAGCATGTCGATCGTGTTGGTTCGACTGAGTGCGCTGTCTCCATAAGCCCGGCCATTACCTCTGGCAATGGACTTTGAGGTAATAACCGTGTCAGCAAGCTCTTTCTCGCTTCTGGGCTGGCTGAGACGGCAGTCGACCACCGGGTATTTCCCCCAACCGGAGAGCTTCATCTGGAGGCACCGATCGAAAGCGAGGAGTCGGTAAAGACAAACCGACGGTCCATATTGAATTTCACGACATACCCAATCGCAAGACCTAAAATTGCTCCGAGTTCGCGCATCAAGTCTGTCTGCCAGATCAGCCAGAATGCAGTTTCCATTCCCCAGAAGATCGCGGTCGTAACGATCCCCATCGCGGTATAGGTCGAGAATTTCTTGCCGTGATCCAAGAAACCCGCGCCCAGATCATAGAAAATCCAGCGCTTGTCCAGAATGTACTTCAGCACCAGCCCAACCGCAGTTCCGACAAGAATGGCCGGGATCAGAGCGTTGTCACCAAAGGCGGCGAACACAACCCGCTGCGCCCCTAGATTGGTGACTGTCGCGAGGAAGGCAAAGCAAGAATAGCGTAGAACGAGGGTCCGCAAACTCACAGTACGGCGCCTCCCAAAGCCAATGCAGTGATCAATAGAAGACACAGCTGGCTGTTCCGGTCCCGAGCGGCAAAGACGATTGGATCGTCATGCATATGACCCCGATGAGTCTTCATGATGATGCGGCTGATCCAATACAATAGAACTGGACATATCCCCCAAAGCACGACAGGCCAGGCATAAAGTGACACTACCGTGGGCGAATTGAGATAAAGTGCCAGAACCAAAACTGACAGGTACCCGGCCGCAATGGCCATCTGCGTCATCACAGGCAGGTCTTCCACGTGATAGCCGCGGCCCGAGGCACCTAATTTGCCCCGCTTGGCGCTGTCCACCAGTTCTGCCTGTCGTTTGACAACTGCCAGCGAAAAGAACAGGAATATAGAGAACGCGAGTAGCCAAACCGATAATACTGTGCCGGTGGCTACCCCACCCGCGATGATCCGAATAGTATAAAGCCCGGCCAGTGTGCAAACATCCACGATCAGTTCGCGTTTGAGTCTGATCGAATAAGCGGTGGTAATACCGAAATAGAGCAGCATGACTCCAAAAAACGCCAGATTGATCATTGCAGCCAGAGAAAAACCACTAAACAACAGCCCGAAGGCCATCCAGATGCCTTGTGAAACCGGGATTGCCCCAGAGGCGAAAGGCCGGTTTCGCTTGCGTGGGTGCGCACGGTCGGCTTTGAGATCCAGCAAATCGTTGATCACGTACACGCTTGAGGCGATCAAGCAAAAAGACAAAAACGCCAGTAGGCTGCTACCTAGAGCGCCGGGTGTGAAACTGTGGGCGGCAATTATCGGTAGGAATACCAGAATGTTCTTGAGCCATTGATGTGGTCGCAAGGCCTTTAGATACGCTTTGCGAGAGACGCCGGGCGTGGTCAGATGCTCGGCCTCGCAGCCCAGGCTATCCACTTTGCTGCGTGTAGAATCCGAGGCGTTCACAGTGATCGCTTTTGCCGCTCTGCTCCAAACTGCCAAATCAGCACTGCTGTCGCCCAAATAAGCGAACCCGTTTGTGCCGTACTTCTGTTCCAGAAATTTGGCCTTGTTGTCGCCCTTCAGGTTAACATCCCCATCCGAGCCATAAACTTCGTCAAACAACCTGACATGGGCAGCTATCTGATTGGCGACCCTTTGATCCGTAGCTGTAACAAGGACCGCCTGCCCACCGCTGTCACGCCAAGATTGGATATAGTCGATGACCTCTTGATTATAAGGCAAGGCGTCGACGGCCACTTGGCCCATGTCCTGCAGAATCGACTTGAGTGCTGCGCGACCCTTTATCAGTGCAATAGGGGCTGCAAATAACGTGCTCCAGTTCTGGGACAGCGCTGCCCAGAATGTCTCGTGAAGCATATCGGAAGCGATCAGCGTGCCGTCCAAATCCACGACCAGTGTAGTACTTTGAGCCCACGTGCTCTCATTTCCAAAAGAGGGAGCTGGAGCAGTCATGAATTTAGTCCTCACAGTATGCGGTCAACTCTCAATCCTAGCGCCACTTAGCCAATTCGGGGGCGTACCAATTAAAACAGCTTATTCCTTATCTTAATATGCAAAAAACCTCTCAGATCAATGACGCGAAATCATCAACGTTATTTTAGTAACTAGTGACCTTTGCAGCATGCAGTCTTGCAACACATGCAGCGCTTCTGCAAAAAGGAGTGCACCAAGTACCGCGTTGGGCAGATGTGACACCCGATTAGATTGACAGTCTCGTCTATGTCGGGGGCTCCAGCTTAATGGCGATTGTGCCAGAGACGATGCACCGCGTGTTCCCGGCGGCCAATCACTCCTTTGCTTCTGCGTTTACCGCAGTAGCCGAAGGTCTGGCAGTTGTGGCCGCTCGAGAAGATGGGTGATTTCCGCAGTTAACCAAGTATTCCCGCCGATTAGGGGCCAAAGGATGCACTGTAGATGTCGCGGAAGGATCATGAGCAAAGAGCTTTTTAGGCCTATCAACTTTCGTCGTTCCTGATGCACCCATAGACTGCGTAGCCACGGTACAAACGCCGGAATGTATTCTCTTTGCCTTTCAGCGCGTGTTCTCGCATCGCCGTTTCCGACCTCTCGCGTGGGGCCACGTGAAACCGCGCAAGCCAACCAAGCAGACGGCGTTGAAACCAGCGAGGCGGGCCTTCGCTGTCGCCGAAGTCAACCACATGGAGGCTTCCGCCGGGGGCGAGATGCCGAACTGCTTCAGTCAAAGCCTCAGTTCAATCCGGGATCCTCGAAAGACTGTAAGACAATACAGTGTTGTCAAAGATCTCTTCGCCGAACGTCGCGACTGGGATAAATCGGCAGGCATCCCCATTGGCAAGCAATACCCTCTGACCCAGTTTGGCCCGCGCTGTCGTCAACGTCTGATCCGAGATGTCGAAGCCAAACAATTCAGTTTTGGGATAGCGCCTGCGGATCATCATGAGATTGCGCCCGGTGCCACAGGCGAGCTCCAGAACGCGCGCCGGGTTGGACGTCCATTTCGTCGATCAGATGATCACGGCCTAACAGAAAGTACGTCCGGGTCAGATTATTGATTAGCCGCTGATAGCGATAGGTCTCGTCCATTAGCTGAGCATGTTGGATTGTGTCGGTCATCTACGCGACCTTTTGTTACAGATGCACACCGCCACAGATCGCGGAACGATCGGTTTTAGAAGCGGTCCCGGAGGCTTGTTTGTCATAGCTCCACTGGCTGAGGCTTGCCTCCTCATCCCGGCCAGGCAAGATGTCCTGGGCCCCGCCAGTGCGGAACAGAACACGCGCGCCGGGCCGCGCGGTGCGATTGATTTGCGTCCAAAGCTCGTTCAGCTGCGCATCTGTCATCCAGTCCTGCCTGTCGAGAAGGACGTAGACCGATTTCGACTCTGTAGGGACCATGGTCAAAACGTCCCTAATCAATCGGTTCAAGGCCTTGGCACGACCAGCTGCACTGCGCAGCGCTTCGAAGTTCTGTTTCTCAAGATACGGAGACACCGGCCCTTTGCCGTTGGACGCATAAGCGCGGTTTGCGGCTAGCCAGGCGAAGTAGCTCTCAGCGATCGGAAAGTCGCAAAACAGCTTGCGTGTACGCTCTTTGAAGACCGGGGTAATATCGCCGTCCGCATTGCTGGCCAGCTTGTCATATTGCGCGGGCGGGTGTTGTCACGTTAACAGTCGTTCGATTGCTGATGCCGGTAATTGGACGTAGGTGACATCGATGAATTCATCGTCGATCAGCTACAAGCGTCACCGATTTCCTTCTCAGATCATTGCTCATGCAGTGTGGCTCTATGTTCGCTTCAATTTGAGCCTGCGTGAAGTTGAAGAAATGCTGCTGCAGCGTGGGATCGATGTTTCCTACGAGACTATCCGGCGTTGGGCCATCAAATTTGGACCGCAGATCGCTCGGTTCCTGCGACGCCAACAGGGGCGTCCAGATGACGTCTGGCATCTGGATGAGGTAGTCGTGAAGATCTCGGGCCGCAAGTATTGGCTTTGGCGCGCGGTCGATCAACATGGCGTCGTACTGGACGAAATTCTCCAGCCGAAACGGGACAAACGGGCTGCTAAGCGGTTGTTGCGCCGCCTGATGAAGCGTCTTGGGTTCATTCCAAAGCGGATCATCACGGACAAGCTTCGTTCTTATGGTGCCGCCACACGAGAGATTGCACCGAGGCTGGAACATTGGTCGCACAAGGGTCTCAACAACCGTGCCGAGAATAGTCACTTGCCGTTCCGCAATCGGGAAAGAGCGATGCAGGGATATCGGTCTCCGGGCGAATTACAGCGGTTTGTGACCACCCACTCAGCTGTCCGCAATTGCGTCAGCGCCCCAGCTCACCGCCTCAACAATCCGGTATCACCGTCTCGAGGCATTTGACGCATGGAATGCCGTCACTCAAATGGCTTGAAATCCGAACAGCAGCATTCTTTGGTCAAACGGAGTTAACGTGACAATACCGCGTGTTGTTACCAGTCTGTAATTGATCCAAGGCATCAAACGCATCGTCAATCTGGGCCTGAGGTTGGCGACACTACCGGGGATTGTCGGCGGAGATGTTTTGTTCAGCACGTCGTCAGTTTGAAAGGATAATGCGCCAGCGCATCGTGCAGTGGGCCTTCGGGGCGCAAGGTCGATTGGAAGAGGGTAAAGTTGGCGACCAACATCTCCGGTAAGGCGCTAATTATGCAGGGACGAGAGGCGTGCTCAATCGTCTCGCGCTGCTCCGGTTTAAAACGAGCAATGGTTACATGAGGGCGAAAGCGTCGGCGAGGTAGGATGATCCCGGCTCGCCGCGCGGCAGTCTGGACTTTCCGGTGCAAAGCGGTGAGTGGAGAACAATCCGCCGCCCTGACAGTCAGCGCCCGGCCATAACACTCGATCCCTGCGAAGGTGATGCTGAAGGGCCGGACTGCAAGAGTCAGCAGTTCCTCATGCATTGCCTCCAAAGTCTCCTCGGGCTGATCGTCCAAAAAAGCCAGCGTCAGGTGCATGTTTTCAGGCAACACCGGTCGGCCGAATGGATACGCGCGTTGCAACGGTGCAAAAGCTGCTTTTGTCTCTTCGGTGAGATCTATTGCAACGAAAGAACGCATGGAGCCCTCCTGCTTGGCTTGATGGTTTGGCTGTGTAAACCATTTGCCCTTCTACGAAGCTTTGTCACGTCAACCCTCCACTACGGCAACCCGCACAAGCCATTTAAACCCTCGCTGGCCGCGGATCGCATCTCGGCCCTTTGCAGCCGCAACAAGACGAGTTGGGCGGAAAGTGGAAGCTGGATTACCACTTGCGAACGGCAGGGGAGCGAACAAAATGAGCTTTCGCTGCAAACACACAAAAGCCCGTTTCGACGCTGGTTAACCCCACCGTAACATCCTTGCAAAATGACATGCTATACTTTCATCTCTCCCTCCAGAAACGGTTCGGGGCTGTCCGGTTCTTCCAGTTTTTTACCTGTGACCAGCCAAAACCGATTGCCGACATTGCGCAAAAAGCTGCGGTCGTGACTAACGAGCAAACACGATGCATTGTGCGTGATCAATTCATCCTCAAGAGCTTCTTGTCCTTCGATGTCGAGATGGTTCGTCGGCTCATCAAGCAGGTAGAAATTTGGATTCTTGAGCCGCAGTATCAGCATCGCCAACCGCGCCCTTTGTCCGCCAGACAACGCGCCGATTTTGGTATCCTGCATCTGTATGTTCACGCCCGCACCCGCCAGAACACCCCGCGCGCGTTGATCGCCAATGTCAAACTGCCCCGCAACAGCAGTCATCGGTGTGTCGCTGTCCGAAAGCTGGCTCAAATGCTGATCAGAATAGGCTGACACAACAGAAGGAGCGCATTTGACCGCTTCACCATTTCCACAAAGCGCTTCTTGCACCATCTTTATCAAGCGGGTTTTTCCGGTACCATTAGCCCCCAAAAGTACGATGCGGTCTCCCGGCAAAATCCATTTCCGCCCCGTCTTGTACAACACATTACCGTCCGGCGTTTTGACCGGCACGTCATCCAAAGTGACCAGAGCCTTTGCATGAGTTCCGCTGTTGACCAGTTTGATCTCACCAGCGCTGTGTTCATGATGGACAGGTTTGGCCGCCGCTTCAATCTGCGTCGCTCGATCAGTTAGCTGTTTGGTCTTGGTCACCAAAAGGTCAGACCCGGAATTGATGCCGATGTTCTTTAGCTTCGCAGCTTGTTTGCGCAGTTGCTGCGCCTTGTTCAGGTCATTGGCAAACCGCCGTTGGTCAGCAGTGTCCGCTTCATCCAGCGCCGCACGTGCTGCCGAAAACGAAAGCGAAAAAACGCGTGACCGTTTTGCACGCAGAAACAGTGTACGGTTGGTGGTCGCATCAAGAAACGCCCGATCGTGCGAAGTCACGACAACCGGCACATCACGCCGCAAAGTGGACAACCAGCTTTGGAGCAATCCGATCCGATGCAGATCCAAATGGTTGGTCGGTTCATCCAGCAAAAGGATATCGGGTTCCTGAATCCAGGCAGCGGCCAACAGCGCAGTCCTTTGCCACCCGCCGCTCAACTCATTGAGCGGTCGGTGTTGCAACTCATATGGGACACTTAGTTCATCAAGCACAACGTCCACACGCCAGCTTTCAAATTCCGCCTGCTCGGCAGGAAGGGCGTCTAATACGCAATCGTAGAGCGTTTTTGTATAGGCATGGTCCGGAACGTATTGGGTCACATACCCAACTCTTAGACCGCGCGCTCGGACAATGTCCCCGGTCGTCGGTTCGGTTTGGCCGGTCATGCATTCCAAAAGTGTTGTCTTGCCGCGCCCATTAGCGGCAACCAATCCAATGCGGTCACCCTTGGAAATTGTCAGGTTCAGGTTGTCAAAAAGGCGGTCGCCACGGATTACGCTTAAAGCGTTGATCGTCATAACAGTCATCGGAGTCTCTGCTCATGAAAAGAAGTGCCGCAGTGCGGCTTTGGGCAGACCGATTGAAGTGTTACTTCTCAGACCCGCCCTGCAAACGCATTTACAGGGCGTAACGGGGACCATGCTGAAGTCGGCGGATGATACGCATGTTCAGCTTGTGCCCTCCCGTTGTAGATTGTGACTGTGTATGCAGACCTTAAAAAACAATGTCCGTCTCAGCAAGTGTCTCGATGGGGAAAGCACACCTTAACCGTCTTGCCCGAAGGAATTGGTTGGGGCTCATCTTATGTGCCGAACGCGGCGATTATCTTCTGGAGGCCACGCTCAGCATTCAACTGGATTCGTTGCCGCGCATCCCCAAAACTTGAAAAGCTATCCTCGCGAAGCTCCACTATGCGGCTCAACGAAGGCAATCATTCTCGTAATTTCGTTTTTTGGACATCTTGCCGATTCCAGGGTTGAACGAATTGGTGGGATCGCAACATTGATAATGTGCTGCCAGGTCGGGTTTGGCCTGATACAGGTGACCTACATTGTGCTCGGCGGGATACTCGGCACCGCGTTCATCAAAGATTCTTAGCATTGCCGCCTTTAGCGCCTTGGTGTCTACACCCTTTTTGACCACGTAATCCTGATGCATCACATGGCACATGAAGTGGCCATAATAGAGCTTGTGAACCAACTGGTCGCCAATTTCCGAAGGAAGATTTTCCAACCAGTCTTGATCGTTGCGACGAAGGGCGACGTCCAGGGCAATGATGTCTTCGACGTAGTTCGAATGGATCGCCATGTAGCGCACTGCGGCGCCGGCCGCTGCGAACCGGTGCAAACCGGCAATCTTGGCTTCGCGTTCGGTGCATTCGAAAAAGTCGGCGTCGCGATCTTTCAGGAAGTCGGGCAACCAGTTCTTTGCTTCGGCAATGCCGCCATCCCTCATCTTGAGGATCAGGTGATGTTCAAACCGGTCACGGAATTCTACCATCCGCCTGGGCAGCACTCGTGGCCACAGGATCATAGCCATTTGCATGAAACGGTCGGTGAGGTTGCGCAGAAACGGAATGCGTCGCAGCCGGGCATCGACCGCGCCTTTTAGTGCAAAGAACATCGGCAGCCGGCTGGTGCCCAGCTTGTCGATCATTACTACGGTGTCCTTGCCATAGCGCGCAGTGATATCGAATACCTCGCGCTGCATGTATTCGGCAGAAACCGGAAGCGAGCTGAACTCGGTCAGGATGTGACGGCGCAGGGCTGCCAGATCATTCGGATCATTGGTGCCGATGTAGAACACCTTCTCGGTCTCATTCTTCGGAAAGGTATCGAGGCGAACGGCAAACACCGCCAGCTTACCGGCGGAACCTGCGGACTCGTACAGCTTTGCCTTGTCTGCGTTGAAGCGCGCCGGCGTTTGCGCGTCCACATCGCGCACGATTTGAGCGTAATCGCTTGCCGAGGCGCGTTTGTTGGACGGGTTTGGGTTGCGGTCGAAGGTACCTGCATCCAGATTGGTCAGGACTTCCTCGGCCGTGGTGCCCAAGTCTATGCCCAGATGGTTGACCAGTTCCAGATCGCCCCTCTCGGTGACCCGTGCATAGACCGAAAGTTCGGTGTAGACCGGCCCGCGTTCCACCAACGAGCCGCCGGAGTTGTTGCAAACTCCGCCGACAATCGACGCGCCAATGCAGGATGACCCGATAACCGAGTGCGGCTCGCGCCCCAGAGGCGCCAGCAGTTTTTCCAGTGCAAACAGTGTGGCTCCGGGAAAGCTGATGATCTGCTCGCCGTCGTTCAGGGGCACCAGCGTATCCATCCGGCGTGTGTTGATCAGCACCACATCGCGGTCGTAGCTGCCCGAGGGGGTCGAGCCTTCGGTCAGGCCGGTATTGGCAGCCTGCATGATGACGATCTTGTCTGCGGCGACACAGGCCTGCAGTACTTTCCACTGCTCCAACAGAGTGCCGGGTCGTACAACGCACAGCGCCTCGCCCTCGCCCGAGCGAAAGCCCCGGCGGAATCGCTCGGTTGCGCGTTCGCCGGTCAGCACGTGGCGGGAACCGACGATGGATCGAAGGGTACTGATCAGATCCTCATTGGTCATGCCGCCTCCCTCGGTAGATAGCCATCGGATGCGGCCCCCCGGAACCGGATGTTGCGGCGATTCAGTTGATCGATGCGAGTCACACCCATCAGCTTCATATCGCGTTCGATCTCGGCGCGCATCAGACCCAAGGCGCGTTCAACACCTGCTTGCCCCGCGGCAGCCAGCGGATACAGGTAATGACGTCCTACACCAACGGCCTTTGCACCCAGCGACAGCGCCTTTAGTACATGGGTTCCACGCTGGATGCCGCTGTCCATCATGACATCCAGCCGGTCGCCAACGGCATCAACAATCTCGGCCAGTTGATCGAAGGGTGTGCGTGAACCATCCAGCTGACGGCCACCATGGTTTGACAGGATGATCCCGGTACATCCTATTTCAGCCGCACGGCGGGCATCTTCGACGGTCATGATACCTTTGAGGCAAAACTGACCGTCCCAGTCGCGCACCATCTGCGCCACGTCATCCCAGGTCATCGACGGATCCAGCATATCGGAGAAATAGCCTCCAATGGAACTCGCGCCGCCACCCATATCCACGTGCTCCTCAAGCTGCGGCAGGCGGAATTTCTCGTGTGTGACATAGTTGATCCCCCACATCGGCTTGATCGCAAACTGGATCATCCCGCCCAGCGTCAACCGAAACGGGATCGAGAAACCCGTGCGCAGATCACGTTCGCGGTTGCCGCCGGTGATGCTGTCGACGGTCAACATCATCACCTCGACGCCAGCCTCTTTCGCACGCTGCATCATGGCGGCGTTCAAACCACGGTCCTTGTGGAAGTAGAACTGATAAACCTGCGGATTCTTGTGTTTTTGCCGCAACTCCTCCAGCGATACGGTTCCCAAAGAGGAGACCCCGAACATGGTGCCGTATTTCTCGGCCGCCGCCGCAACCGCGCGTTCGCCCTGATGATGAAACAGCCGTTGCAGTGCGGTGGGCGAGCAATAGACCGGCATATCCAGCTTTTGCCCCATCACCGTGACGGACATATCCACATCCTTCACCCCGCGCAGGACCGAAGGCAACAGATCGCAGCGGTCAAATGCGTTGGTGTTTTCGCGATACGTCACCTCGTCGTCCGCACCGCCATCGATATAGTTGAAGATGGGCCCCGGCAGCCGTTTCTTGGCCAGCCGCCGGAAGTCGTGGAAGTTGTGACATTGGTTCAGACGCATCACGAGAACTCCTTAGTAGGCGACCGAAGGCAACCAGGTGGCAAGCGTTGGCCACAGGAAGACCAGCGCCAGACCCGTCAGCTGCAGAAGAACGAAGGGAATGATGCCCTTGTAGATATGGGTCAACTTGATCTCTGGTGGGCAGACGCCCTTGAGATAGAACAAGGCAAAGCCAACCGGCGGGGTCAAAAAGCTGGTTTGCAGAGTGACCGCCACCAGAATGACGAACCAGACCAGCGCGGGCTCGTCCAGAACGCCATAACCGGGAATGTCGATGCCCAGCCCGTTCACGACGGGGCGCATCAGGGGCAGGACAATCAACGTGATCTCGATCCAGTCCAGAACGAAACCCAGCAGGAAGACGATGAACAGGATGAAGAGGATCGTGCCGTTGGCTCCGAACCCGGTCGATTGCACCACATGTTCGATCAGTTCGTCGCCACCCAGTTCCCGCAGGACGTACGAGAACACGGTCGCGCCTAGGAAGATCGCGAAGATATAGGCGGTGGTGTTGAAGGTCGACACCAGCACGTTCCAGAGTTTTGCAAAGGTTAGCTTGCGATACCCCAGCGCCAGAAGCGTCGCACCCAGAGCACCGATGCCCGAGGCCTCGGTCGGCGTGGTCAGACCGGCAAAGATCGAACCCAGCACCGCGAGGATCAGCATCAGCGTCGGGATAACGGCGATCAGCACGTCCTTGACGGCGGCCCAGTCGGGGGCCGTTGCGCCCTCGGGCACAGGGGCCGCATCGCGTTTCACCAGTGCGAGGATGAAAATGTAGGTCAGGTACAGGCCACCGATGATCACCCCCGGGAAGACTGCGGCCATGAACAGATCACCCACAGACAAGGCCATCTGGTCGGCCATGATCACCAGCATGATCGAAGGCGGGATCAAGATGCCCAATGTACCGGAGGCCGAAACCACACCGGCCGCCAGTGTCGGCTGGTATTTCTGCTGCATCATCGACGGCAGCGACAGAACGCCTAGCAACACAACGGATGCACCAATGATACCGGTCGAGGCCGCCAGAATAATACCGATCAAGGTCACGGTGATCGCCAGACCACCACGCACGGTGCCGAACAGCCGCTGCATCGAGGACATCAGACGTTCTGCAACGCCGCTTTCGTCCAGCATAAGGCCCATGAAGATGAACATCGGCAGAGCGACCAGTACCGCGTTCGACATGGTCGCATAGACCCGGTTCACCACGGCGCCAAGGGTCAGGTAGTCGAGCCCGGTAAAGGTGCTCTCCAGACCCGTCCACAGCATTAGGTCGTTGTCGAACAGATAGGCCAGCCCGCAATAGGCAACGCCGACACCCGCCAGCACCCAGGCCACCGGATATCCGGTGAACAGCAGCGCGATGAAAGTCAGGAACATCGCGATGACCAGCTTTTCCTCGGTCGTCTCAACCAGGAAAGTCAGGCCAACGCAAACGGCGGTGAACACGGCCATCACCAGAAGAATTCGACGCAGTGACGCGCCCTCGCGCTCAGACTCAGGCCCATAGATCAGGGCATGCCCGTCATGGATCAGGCGCGCCAGCGCAGCCAGCGCCAGCAGCACGAAGCTGATGGGTATAACCGCCTTGAAGGCCCAACGGGCAGGCAGGCCGGTCGGGCTGTCGGAGCGTTCATTTACGCGGAAGCTCTCATAAAAATAGTCGTACCCCTGGTCGATCATCAGATAGATGAACGGTGTCAGCAGGGTCAGGATGCCGATCACTTCGATCACGCGCTGCGCGCGACGTGACAGCTGCATATGCAGAACGTCGACACGAACATGGCTATCGGTGATCAAGGCATATGAAATACCGATCATCGTAACGATGCCGTAGAAGTGCCACTGGATCTCGTCCAGTTTGGGATAGTTCTGACTGAACAAGTAACGTAACGAGACCTGGCTGAAGATCGCTGCCATCAAAAGGACATTGGCCCACATAACCACGTGTCCGACGGCTTTCACACCAGTATCAATCGCAACAGCTATTTTCTGACGGTCGGTATCGGGGTGTTCCAGGATGCCTTCATAGGCTTCGACCGGATCATTAAGGTTGTTTTCCGTGGCCATGGGTAATCCTCGCTCAGTTGACCGGCGCGTTCGCGGTCAAGGGAATGCAGGTTTAAAGTCCTGAAAAAGTCCGAGGCGGAGGAGCCCGCCGCCCCGGACGCGTCAGCAATTCAGTTTACTGACGGGGGAGGAACGCATTGGTCTTCCACAGGTCATAGCCCTCGCGGAATTCGTTCATGTCGGTCAGAACCTTGGCGAAGAAGGCGTCGTTGGCGGCCTCTTCGGCAGCAACCTCTTCCCAGGTCGCACGGAACGTATCCAGCATTTCAGGCGACCACTGCTTGATGGTGACACCATTGTTTTCGACGTTGTCGATCAGGGCCGCGTGCTGGATGGCCTCACCTTCGGCAAAGCTGTCGGCCATCGACGCCTTGCAAGCGTTTTCGATGATCGCCTTGTGCTGCTCGCTGGTCTCTTCCCAGACGTCCTTGTTGATCATCAGTTCGAACACGGTCGCCTGTTGGTGCCAGCCAGGGAAGTAGTTGAACTTGACCAGTTTGTGAAAGCCCAGACGGGCGTCAATGGCGGGCATTGAGAACTCGGTCGCGTCGATGGCGCCTTTTTCCAGCGCAGGGAAGATTTCTCCGCCCGGCAGAAGCGAAGTAGCTACGCCCAATTTCTGCATGACTTTGCCACCCAGACCGAAGAAGCGCATCTTGAGGCCGTTCAGATCATCGGGAGAGTTGATCTCGGTCGCAAACCAGCCCGAGGTTTCGGGGGCGATGATGGCGCACGGCAGAACTTTTACGTTATAACCCGCCTGATCATACATCTCTTGATACAGTGTCAGACCGTTGCCGTAATACATCCACGCCATGTATTCGCCTGCTTCGGGGCCGAACGGAACGGCCGAGAACAGGGGTGCGGCAGGGATTTTACCTGCCCAGTATCCGGCGGTGGTGTAGCCCGAGTTGATCTTGCCGGTCGAAACGGCATCCAGAATTTCAAAGGGCGGAACCAGTTTGCCCGGTTCATAGACCTTCATCTTCAGTGTGCCGCCGGACATCAGGTCAAGTTGTTCGGCAACACGTGGGATCGGCGAGCCCAGGCCGGGCAATTCGGTCGAAAAGGCAATCGGGGTTTTTAACAGCAGCTTGTCAGCGGCAATCGCAGGCGCGGCCATCAGGCCGGCGGCCACGGCGAGGCTCGTCAGGGTCTTTTTCATGAAATCTCCTCCAGGGTTGGTCGGGACGTTGTCCCAATCAGTGGCGCAGGCTCTTCCAGCGCTCCTCGGGTGGTAAATTAACTTTACCACTTATTGCCAGTCAATAAGTTTGTTTACCACTGGAATTTCGCGGTCCGCCAATTAACGATGTGTACAGATATTCCGACAGACCTGCCCAGAGGAGGAATTCGTAGTGGGTTCCTAAAATATTCGTTCAAAAACAATATTCTGAGAATGGAACCAATGGATCTTTCGCTAGGTTGAGTTTTGATGAGTTTTGGTTATATTTATTTACCATCGACTTCGAAATTGGCAGCGAGCAGAGGCGGAGCGTCATGGGCCCCATAGCGATATTTGAACCGGTTGGACACGAATCGCTGGCCGAAGCCGTGGTGGCACAGATCGAGGATCTGATCGCCTCGGGTGTTCTGAAACAAGGGCGCAAACTACCGTCTGAAAGGGACCTCGCCGAGATGCTGCGTGTGTCCCGGCCAAAACTGCGCGAGGCCCTTTCCGTCCTGGAAGAGCGCGGCCTTGTGACAACTCAGCATGGTGAAGGGACTTTCGTTGCCGCATTGACCGGACAGGCAATGATGCCGGCGCTGCTTGCGCTTTATGAAAGGCATGAACCAGCCTTTTTCGACTATCTCGAATACCGGCGCGAGCAGGAAGGATTCGCCGCCAGACTTGCCGCGCGCCGCGCAACAAAGGCTGACAAGGAACGGATCACCGAAATTCTGGATGAGAATGAACGGGCCTGGCAAGAGAACGACTCAAAGGCTTCGCAAGAGGCCGACTTTGCGCTCCATTCCGCTATTGTTGACGCGAGCCAGAACGCCACTTTGATCCATATGATGGCTTCGATCTACGAGCTTACGCGCAAAGGCGTGTTCTATAATCGGGATTTTCTGAAAACGATCGACGGCACGGGCGAGAAGCTGTTGCAGCAACATCTGGAGCTGGGCCGAGCGGTGATCGAAGGCGACGAGGCCCGTGCAGAAAAAGCCGCGACCGACCATATCGACTTTGTTGAGAAGTCATTCAGACTGGGGTTGGAAAGACGCCGATTGGAAGCGATGGCCGAAAAGCGCAGGATGCTGTCGGATCACCACACCTTCAGGATGCCGCAAGGTTAGTCCACTTCCTGAGCTAATATGCCAACTCTCGGTGTTATCGGGTTCGTTACGTAAACGTTAACGGATCGCAGTTGTAACCCTTATCGCTCTCCACTCCAGCAACTTCTGGAAACAGGTGGCAACGAAGGCGATCTCATTCTTCACCCCAGCCTCTCAATCCTCGAAATGGCCATTGTGGATAGAGCGGAGTGCTTCAATATCGACGAGCGCAGCCTTGGCTCCGGCAAGGGTTTTTTCGCAAATTTGTTAATTGGCGGCCTCAGCAACAAGACCGGCATACCGGTTGACCCGCCGGTTCCCCCTGTATGTTTTTTGAGCACACGCGGTTCAAGCGTCTGTTCCGCAACCACCTCTTTGAGTTCCTTTGCTTCGCGGCGAAGTTCATTGACCTCATTCGTGTTCGCGGCCCGGGCGGTATCTCCAGTCAGGCACTTCTTCCCCGCTTCCACGAAATCATTCGGCCATTTGTAGTACGGACCCTGACTTATGCCTTCACGACGGCACAGCTCGGCAATGCTGCCCTCGCCACGAAGACCATCAAGCGCGATCCGAATCTTCTCTTTGGATGAACGTCACTTCCGGATTACACGCTTGATGTCTTTGACGATCTTCTCGCCAGAGCTCTTCGCTGTCTTCCTAATCGCCCACTCCTTGGTGGCCCCGAGGAACCAAAACCACTCGCGCAGTCAATTGCCCTGTTTGGACCCATGGGCGCCGACGTCAGACACCGAGTGAACAAGCATCTAGCCGTCTTCTCAAATACGTCTCAATTTGGCGAAGACTTAACTCGCTTGCGCCGTCTGATTTCCACATTGAACTTCTTTACCAGCTTGTTTTCGGAAACAGGTTCTTCAATTTCCCGATTACAACCGGCGACGTTCATTTCGCTAATTTAGAGCGGATTACTTGCGAATACCCCGTCAAATGCCGGGTCCGAGTAATACCGGGGCAGCCGGGCACACCCTAGACGGAAAGCAACATCTCATCCTTCTCCAAATCGAGGATTGATGCTGCGGGCAACCTCCTGTGCTGCCGTCGATAAACCAGCGCGCTTCCGATCTTCGAAGAGGGTCGGCCCTTGGGTTGAGGTCAACATTGCCGACCGCTTCGAACGTGTAGTCCAATCCGCCGCCGGTCATTTCCGCCAGAACGTCCTGGCTTGGCGTATCATAGTCTTTGGGGTCAATGCACTCGGTCGCACCCAGCGCTTTGGCCAGCTGGAACTTTCGGGCGTTGATATCGATGCCGATGATTTTCGAGGCCCCGCTCATCACCGCGCCCTGAATGACGGCCATACCCACGGCACCAAGGCCAAAGACCGCGACAGTTGAACCGGGTTCGGTCTTGGCCATGGTACGCACGGCCCCCATGCCTGTCGGGACAGCACAGCCTATAACCGAGGCTTTGGACAAGGGTGCATCTTTTGAGATCTTGGCAACCGAGATTTCAGGCAACACCGTGTATTCGCTGAACGTACTGGTCCCCATGTAGTGCAGGATCTGCTTGCCCTTGTACGAAAACCGGGGTGTCCCGTCCGGCATAACCCGGCCCCCTGCGTCTTGCGGATCGTCTGACACAGGTTCGTCTTCCCTGATTTGATATAGGGGCAATTCGGATCTTCGGGGACGTAGAGCGGGATAACGTGATCTCCGACCGCGACCGAAGTCACACCTGGACCTATTTCTTCCACGACGCCGCAACCTTCGTGGCCCAGGACGCAGGGGAACAGACCTTCCGGGTCTTCGCCGGACAGCGTGAACACGTCGGTGTGGCACAGGCTGGTGGTGACGATCCGAACAAGGACCTCGCCTTCCTTCGGATCCTCAAGATCAATTTCTTCGATCTCTAACGGTCGGTTTGGCTCCCAAGCGATGGCCGCACGTGTTTTAACCTGAAGTCTCCCTGTGACATTGGCGTCGGAGTATTTTGGTTTTCAGGTTGGCAACATTTCTTGTGTGGCGCGGCTGCAACCTGCCATTCGTCAAACAGACGTTTCGGTGGTGTGGACCATCATGCCTTCGGTTCTTGCCTCAAGCTCTGTCGAATGGATGCGCAGCGTGTTCAGGCTGGTTTTCAGGTCGCCCTCGTCGATGTCGCGGGCGATGACCACAACCCGGCTTGTCGTGTCATAACCGGACCAGGATTTTAGCGGCACGGGCGCGTCGAAAATGTGCTGCACTCCGTGAAACACAAATGGCCATTCCATGCCCTGGACATGCACAATCCCCTTCATCCGAAGGATGCCCGGGCCTTTGAGGGCGATCAAAGTATCAAGCCAGAAATCGAAGACACTTGCCGGGATCGGGTCTGGCACTTCGATCGAAGCCGAGGTGATACGGTTGTCATGATGAGCGTGCGCTCCGGCTGCTGGCAAAGTGAAAGGTGCAGAGTTCGTTGCTTTAGGCGCAAATCCAGACAGACCGGCAAGCGGGTCCGGTTTGGACATTTCTGTACCAAGCCAGTCGTTGATTTCGTCCGGCGTTACGCTGGACCGCATTGCCGACAATCCAAACAAAACACCAGCTGGAACCTGTCCATGCTGCGCGGTAACACGCCGCGCGGTGCTGTTAATCCCGGTCAGTCTGGCCTCAAACCGCTCTTTTTCGATCGGCGTCACAAGATCTGTCTTCGTCACAACGATCAGGTCGGCCATCGCAATCTGATTGACCGCTTCGAATTGCGCGTCAAGCGTATTGGGGCCCGTCGCGGCGTCGGCCAGGGTCACCACCCCGTCCATCCGGAAATTTTGCGCAATCAGACTGTCGACAACCATCGTGTGCAGGATCGGTCCGGGATCTGCGATTCCGGTCGTTTCGATAACAACGCGGTCGAAACTCAGCTCGCCGCTCCTGTTGCGCTTAAAGAGCGATTCCATGGTCTGTGCAAGATCACCCCGGATCGAACAGCAAAGGCACCCGGACTGCATCAAAACAACGTCTTCGGTGGATTCCTCGATCAGGTCATGATCAAGGCCTGCGTCGCCCAGTTCGTTCATTACAACGGCGATACGGCCAGCTAGGGGATCACGGATGAGATGGTTCAGCAGAGTTGTCTTGCCTGCACCCAGAAAACCCGTGAGCAAGGTTACCGGAATCCGATTATCCAATGTCTCCATCCCAATGCTCCCCACTTTACATTCACGGTGTTCTTCGTCACGAAGCGTTATGATATAGTATAACGCTCCACAAGAGGATGACCATGAGCGAAATCGAATTTCAAACCCGGCAGACGGTAGAACAGGTTGAAGAGGGCCATGAACTGGCACCAAAATTCGACGCTGACGGGTTGATGCCTTGCATCACCAACGATGCAAACACGAATGAAGTGCTGATGTTGGGTTGGATGAATGCCGAGGCACTGAAGCTGACATCTCAACCGGCGAAGCCCATTACTTTAGCCGCGCCCGACAGGTTCTTTGGCACAAAGGGGCCACGTCCGGGCTGGTTCAGAAGGTGGTCGAGGCCCGAATCGATGATGACCAGGATGCAATCTGGCTGCGGGTCGATGTCGCCGGATCGGGCGCGTCCTGCCATGTTGGCTACCGGTCTTGCTTTTACCGATCCCTCCCGGTCGGCGAAGACGCGGGCCAGCCCCTGTCGTTCGCTGAGCAGCGAAAAACCTTCGAGTCTGAGGAAGTCTATGGCGATGCCCCAACCCAACACAACTGTAGCCCATGTTGGTTGCGGTGCATTTTGGACCCAGTCGTGGGAAGCGTGTAAAAAACCCAACCAAATTACACCTTCATGCGCGGATGGGATAGTTGATCCTTTATTGGATTAACCTGCCAATACGCGTTCCAATTTGATCCTTTTCTGTGGTCATCAAATGTAGACTTGTGTCAACAAGACAGGAAAAACTATGTCTCAGGCTTTCTACAGACTATGGTTTTAGACATGTCACTTCGCGAAACAGCCCAGAACATTTGGCACATTCAGCGTGTTAAACGTCTGGTGCGGGACCATCTTGGTGAGGGCGCGCAATGCCTGGTGTCTGTCCGGGAGGCATTTTGCACCGATCCGCTTTGCGAGGGTCCGATGACAGAAATTCGGATCGTAAGCCTGGTATTCCGAGAAACTAAAGGCGCCATTCACAAAAAGACATCTGATGTAACGGATGCCGATATCGAAGTATTTTTTAACACTGTATAAAGAAACAACCGTGTAACCGTTCGCTCGACTATTGGGTGTAGTACGGCAAAACCCTCCCACGGCGTTCTCGTAGTCGGTAATATTTTAGACCTGTTAGTTGGTCGCCCCACACAGAATTCGCGAGTGAATTTAGCGTTGGAATTCCATCCACCGAAAGCAGTCTCACGAGCTTTTCGTCTTCTGACGGGTTTCGAATTGCCGTACCAAAGTTCACATTCACAGTAACCTAACCGAAGGATGTGATCATGTTCACAGACTTCTTCTATGTTCGATAAGGCGTGTCCTGCCGTGATCTTGAAGAAACTATGTCAGAACGTGGCGTGTCAGTGGATCACACAACACTGAACCGTTGGGTGACACGATATTCAGGGGCTGTTGCCGACCTAGCGCGCAGGCGTAAGGGATCGTGTGACCGCTCCTGGCGGATGGATGAAACTTACATCAAAGTGAAAGGCGCGCGGATCAATCATTATCGAGCCGTCGATAGTGAGGCGGTTCAGGAATTGATCCGGGGAACCAATTCCCCAACGAACGGCAAGACCCTTGTTTTAATGCCGTCACGGCGTCGAAACATGCTTGCAGCCACGAAATTCTGCGCACGAATGATGGAGGCAAATGGGTTGCCGAGGAAGATAGAGATCGACAAGAGCAGTGCCAACTCCGCTGGGATCAAGGCTCTCAGCAGAATGCTCTGGGGCTTTGGCTGTCCGATCCCGATCGAGATGGTCAGGCTCACGTATCTCAATAACATCGTGGAACAAGATCACCGATTCACCAAAAGGCGAACGCGCCCTATGTTTGGTTTCGAATCGTTCGATTCCTTATCTTCTACGTTGGGTGGGATTGAAGTTGCGAACATGATCCGAAAAGGCCAACTCATGCCCGGAGTCTGCCCGTTTCGCCAATTTTGCCGGATTGGCTGCCTATCCCGCAAAAACGCTATGATCTCTTCGGTCAGCAAAGAACTTCGCAACAGAGCCCTCCTTCCTGAGCCCGCACAAGGAGAAAGCGTTTCGGTTGATGCAGCACTGCTACAAGTCAAGCTTCGAATGCTTTCGCAATGTTCTATCGTGCCGCCTTAGCTGTGAATCTGAGCAAATACACGCCACCTACACAGCGGCTTTCCGCAACGTAAATCCCCACTCACTATGCAAGGCAACAAAATTACACTACGCCGTGCAGAACTTTTTGATGGGGGTCAAAATGAAACTCAGTGTATTGGAAATCTGCTGCATATTTCTGGCAGGCGCTGTGGCCGTAGCCGGGTTTGCGGAAGCTGCAAGCGCGCTGATATCGGTCATTTGACGTAAAAGAGAGAGATAGTGTTTCTCGCTAATACTCTGCAGCTCAGACCAAACGTAAGACCATTTCCACTTCCCCATCAACAATTCGACCCGTTGGGCGAAATCCAAAGCTGCTCTACCATATCCACGACCCTGATGGGCCTGGTCGACCATTAGGCGCCAGATGTAAATCCCGTCTGGGTCATCGCATTCGTCAAGATCCGCATCCGGGTGGGACATATCGACAATTGCCAGCAGCCCGACCGGCGCAGTTTGCTCCCAAACACCGTAGATTTCCGACTCTGGTTCAAAGATGGACTGTGCCATGGTCATTAGGTTTGATTCGACGAACGTGGTCTGACTGTCGCACACAGTTAGTCCAGCCAGGGGGTGCCTCGGGAGAAAGGGTGAAATCCGGGCCTGGGCTCTAACAGAATCTCTAAAGACCGAGAAGCTCTTGGCATGTTAGCTCGGACGCAACTACCAGAATCGCGGACTTTCAGGTATGAGGTCTCATATTGATTTACTTTTGAGGTATTGCCATGACCATTGTCCGCACCCTGACCGAGTACCGTGCTGCGCTCCGTGAGATTGAGTACCTATGGGGATCTGAGCCAAATACAGAAGAGGGTCGGAAACTGGAAGAATATCTGTCGGCAGTCGATAAATACGAGCAGCTATCAAATGTAGCGCCTGACATACCGTCAATTGTTTGACTCTTTGACGTTGCGCATATGCAGAGGCTGCTTACCGCGATGGGAGAACGGAAATGAATAAAAACTTCATAGTAATCGCTGCGGTGCTGGTTGTTTTACTCTTGGGCCTCACAATGATGACGTCAGTTGAGGAGGGCGTGGGAAGTGAAGAAACCGCCCCAGCCGCTGCGACGGAAGCAACTACTGCTACGGAATAAGCGCCCCACAGAACCTTAAGGGTGTGTTACGGCGTAGCGCGCCTCGGAACAAGACAAGTGTGTCAAAAGTAGTAGTGGCGGTAGAAAAACGGGTCTTGCATGTAGTCAGTGCATTGGCCGGTTTCTCGAAGATCTGCTCTGAAACCCGATTTTCCTGCCATTTGTGATTAGAGTTTTCCGGGACGAATCCTTTGCTGGGAAAAGGAACGGAAGCGATGAAAGCAGCGAGATTTACGGACGCGCAGAAAGCGTTTGTTTT
>NZ_JAKRGB010000028.1 GCF_022347725.1 Ruegeria sp. Ofav3-42 | reverse complement strand
GGCACCCGGTCGGTCAGATCGAGACGACAGAACCAACGGTAGGCGAGGTTCAGGTGCACCTCTTCACAAAGCCGGCACTCGGACCGGATGCCAAAGCAATACCCAACCAGCAACATGCGGATCAGCAATTCCGGGTCAAACGAAGGGCGTCCTGTGTGGCTGTAGAAATCTGTCAGGAACGAGCGGATGCTGTCCAGATCAACAAAGCGATCAATCGACCGCAGCAGGTGATCTTCTGGGACATGATCCTCCAGCGAAAATTCACAGAACAGCGCCGCCTGTGCCTCTTGCCTTGGTCCCATCATGGCTGATCCTCCCCTCCATTACAGGAATTGAATCAGCAGTTCAGCCCTTGAGCAAGGAAGAGCTTTTCAACAAAATATGGCCATTTGTAAAGCAATACTCCTGTCGCGACGAGAGAGCGGGAGACACGATCTCCATTCGCTTAACCGATGAGCATGGCAACTGGCCCCACCAGGATAGACAGAATGCACCATGCAACCTCACTATGATTTCCGCAACGGTTTTTCTGGTGATTGTCACGACGCCGCGCAGCCGACTCAGCACTGCAAGAAAAACGCTAGTTTTTATGAGGTTTCTCGGACGTACCCGAAGGCGGGGAAGACGCTGACGGGCCGGAGTGACTCAACCAGAAATCGCTTCACATATCACCCAACTGCGACGTTCCCGTTTCGTTACACACCCAAAGTTCAATCCTGGGTGGTGCAGGTGCGCCTACTCCCAAAGGTTCAAAATCTAACCAGAAGGCGGTTGTGCTAGGGGCCAAAACAATGTGATGTGCAGAAGCCTTTTTTGCAGGCTTTCTACGAAGGTCCCCAGTAGTTATTGAGCAATTGGATCAAAAAATACGTTCATTTTTTGGCTTCAGCAGGTGTTCTTCAATCAGTTGAAAGCCATAACCGATGTAGATTCTCTGCACAAACCCGACAGCGGCAATGTCTTCACGCTCCAGCGCGTTTGCCAAATCAGATGCTTCCTGAACCAGTGCGTCGTAAGCGACAACACCAACTATCTGTTCCATGCGATGCCAGACGCTGGACGACTGGAAATATGCCTGGTTCCAGAATTCGCGCAGGGAGTGGTTTCCGATCAGAGACGTTATCAGTGTCTGAAGTCGTTGGTTCAGTTTTACATATTCTTGAGAGTCCAGCCGTTCTCGCAGCGCAACAGCGTTTTCATAGATCGAACGAGCTTCATCGCGGTGGTACTCTGTGATTGTGATCGGCGACAATGTTCCGATCATCTGGGCAAGTTCCATCCTCATCTCGTAAAGATGGCGGACACGTTCTGCTGAAAGCTCGATGACGACTGTGCCGACACCATTGCGTGTCTCTACCAGTCCAAGATGCCCGATTCGCGCAATCGCATCTCTGACAGGGGTCCTGCTGACGCCGAATTCTTTGGCAAGCACGGCCTCTTTCAATTGAGCACCCGGAGGGTAGTGCGCAAAGCAAATACGTTCCAGGATTTGCTCTTGGATCTCGTCTACAGTTGCCTTTGAGGGCGCCGCAATTCCCGGATCTGAAATAGTCACGATTTGATCTCTTTGCGTGTTTTCGACAGTTGCTAGCTGCCTATCAGTAGTCTCTCAACAACCGACCGTACCCTGAAAACTGATCCCTTACACCCGCTTTGCGCAACACATCCCAGGCCATGGCCTGATTGGAACAAACTACGGGTTTGTTCAGGGCGTCTTCCAGCCGTTCAATGACTTCGATTGACCGCAAGGCACCACAGCTTATGAACACAGCTTCGGCTGCCGCGGAATTTACCGAATGGGCCAATTGTTCGATCACGTCCGGGCGTACACGGATCATGTCACTGTCCTTTTCCAGATTTAGGCCACGTATTTTGGTGACATAAAATCCTCGGTCTTCAAGATACTGCTTTTCTTGCAGATTCACTTCCTCCAAATAGGGCGTACACACCGCGATCTTTTCCACCGCAAGTGTCTTGAGAGCGTGGATGACGGATGTAATCAAAGAGGTCGCGATGGCGTCGGGCGCGCCTTTGCGCAGCTCTTGAAATACGCTGTCTTCTCCCAGAACCAAACTGCCGGACGTACAGGCATAGCTGATCACATCAAGACTTCCATCCGGCAAAAGGGTTGATGCAGCGCGAGCCAAGTCGGCCCCGACCGCGGTCAGGCTGTCGAGGGTGATGCTGTCCGGGATGGCCACACGGGCGAAATGTGCACCTACGCCGTCGGGCATCAATGCCATCATATCGTCTTCGATTGTCTGCTCGGTCGCAAGCAGAACGAATCCTATTTTCGCTCGTTTGTGGCGACCCTCATCAAACATGGATCCCAGATCAATTCGCATAACCTGCATGCACCTCCCTCATTTTTGGCGAAAATTTCCTCAATAAATCATTTATTGACATAAAGCTGTATACAGGTCAATTATCCCGTCAGCCTGATTGGGAGTTCCTCAAGCACAGGCTGAGTTTCGATCAAAGGGAGGTACCTTCGTAAATGCTGGTGTCAAAATTTCTGAAATCTGGTGCTGTCGCGCTCGGCTTTGCCGGGTTCACCGCGTCCAGTGTATCGGCTCAGGATATCATTCTGGGCCACGTCATGGATCAGGAGCACATCTTCCACAAAGTATCCGAACAGTTCATCGAACGGCTGGGCGAGTTGTCTGGTGGAACCATGTCAGTCTCGTATCACCCCGGCGGTGATCTGGGTGACTGGACGTCGATCGTTGAGCAGGTCGCCCAAGGTGCCGTTCAGATGACCATGTCGTGGAACCATTCCGAGCTTGACCCGCGCTGGGACGTGTCCGTTCTGGGCTATGTCGCCAACGACTGGGAGTCGGGCAAGGAAGTCTACGGTCCCGGTTCGACGATGAACGACGTCTACAACGGCATCATGAACGATCTGGGCATGGAGCTGCTGGGAACGATCCCGACCGATTTCACCGGTTTCGTTGTGCGCAAGGGCGTTGACGTTCCCGTAGACTTCCCGGCCGATGCCGAGGGTTTCAAGATGCGCGTTCCGGGCATGCCGATGGCGATCGAGCGCTACAAAGCGACCGGCTTCTCGGCCGTTCCAATGGCGTTCTCCGAGGTGCATACAGCATTGCAGACCGGCGCCATTGACGGCCGGGCCTACTCGCCGCCATCCGAGGTTCTGTTGTTCAAGGACGTGCTGAGCGCCTACGTCTTCACGCGCGAAAACTTCGAACACACCTTCTGGACAGCGAACAAAGCATGGTTTGATGGTCTTACAGAAGAACAGCAAGGCTGGGTTAAAGAAGCGGCCAACGAAGCTGTTACTTGGGCTTGGGAAAACGCCGAGTCTGAAAGTCCCAAATGGTTCGAGCAGATCGAAGCGGCCGGGATTGAAGTCATCGAACTGACCCCCGAGCAACTTGATGCCTATCGTGCCAAGGTTGTCGCCGTTGAGTACCCCTACATGGAGGAAATCATCGGCACAGAAGTGATGGGCGCCATCAAGCAGGCGGCCGGCGTGGAATAACGCCACTCACGAACACGCGCAAATCCGGCTTTGCGCGTGTTTCCTTTTGGGGATGGGAGGAAAAATGACCAAGGATATCTTGCACACGGACAGTCTGGACGATGTCCTGGTGCCGTCGCCGATCATACCGGTGCCTGCGCCAGAAGATCGCGAACTGCCTGTCTATCGCGGCTTGGGCGGTCTTTATTCGATTGAAGCCAAAGTTGCGTGGTTGATGCGCGCCATCATGTTTGTCGCCATGATTTCACTTGGCCTGGTCATGGCCGCGCAAGTGTTCATGCGATATGTCATTTCATCTCCGTTCCTCGGTATCGAGGAGCTGGCGCCGATGATGGCCTTGTGGATCTATTTCATCGGGATGGCCTATTGCTCGCGCGAGCGTGACCACATCGAAGGTGGAGTAATGTCGCTGGTTTTTCGGAATCGAAAGACATTGCTTGCCTTCCGTTTGTTCGGATCGGTTGTTTGTCTGGTTGCTCTGGTCGTCTTTGCCAAATACGCGTGGGACTTTGCGCAGTTCAATATCAACCTGAACCGCAAAAGCTCTTACATGAAATTCCCAAAATACATGTGGGACCTCAGCATGGTCTTCGGCTTCGTGCTGATGGTTTTCTATATGCTGCTGCAGATCTTCCTTGAAGCCCGGGCCCTGATCACCGGAAAAGGGGGGGAATGACATGACGCTGTTCTTCGTCGCAATCGCAATCGTCATTGTCCTGCTGCTGATCGAGGTGCCCGTCGGCTTTGCCTTCGGCATCGGGGCGCTTGTTTTCGGCACTTTGCAGGGTACTGACATCTCGTTTCATGCCGGTTTCGGCTATTCCCAAGTCAGTGCCTTCTCGCTGCTTGCCATCCCGCTGTTTATCCTGTCAGGCACATTGATGGGCGCGTCGGGGATATCCGAGCGGCTGTTGGATTTCGTCAATTCCTTCGTAGGACGCACCAAGGGTGGCCTGGGCGCGGTCACGGTTGTGACCTGTGCGCTGTTCGGGGCGATTTCGGGCTCTGCCTCGGCTGCGATTGCGGCCATCGGGAAAATCATGGTCCCGCGCATGATCAAAGAAGGTTACCCTCCGGGTCATGCGACTGCGCTTGTTGCTGTTTCTTCAGTTCTGGCTCTGATGATCCCGCCCAGCATCCCAATGATTGTCTTCGCGATCGCCATCCGCGAGTCAGTGGCCAAGTGTTTTCTGGCAACAATGGGTCCGGGGATATTGTTGGCCGCTACATACTGCGCGCTGAATTTCTGGTTCCTGCGCAACAACACGACCATCACTGTTGCTGAAAAACTGTCCTTTTCGGACACCGTGAAAGAGATCGGCCAAACGGGCAAACGGGCCAGCCTTGCGATCATAATGCCTGTAATCATTTTGGGTGGCATCTACAGCGGTATCGCCACGCCGACCGAGGCAGGCTCGATGGCGCTGGTCTATACCCTGGCAGTCGGTCTGTTGATCTATCGCACATTGCCTTTCGACAGGCTGTTTGACTCGACCGTCGAAGCCGCGCGTCTGACCGGCGCTATCCTGATGGTTCTGTTTTTCCTGTTTGTCATGAGTCGCGGCATGGTTTTGGCCAAGGTGCCGACCCAGTTTGCCGATCTGTTGCTGACCATCTCGGAAAACAAGATTGTCATCCTGTTGTTGATCAACCTGCTGTTGCTGATCATGGGCATGATTATCGACGATGTATCGGGTGGGGTTCTGGCTGCGATCATTCTGCTGCCTGTAACGCAGAAGATTGGTTTGGACCCGATCCATTTCGCTGCCATCGTCGGCACGAACCTGGGTCTGGGTAACATCTCTCCGCCCTGTGCACCGCTGCTTTATATGGCCGGGGGTGTCACCCGACAACCACTGTCCACTTATGTCGGCCCTACCTTGAAGTTCCTGCTGCTGGGTCACTTGCCGATGGTCTTCGTTGTTACCTTCGTGCCGCCGGTAGCTCTCTTCTTGCCAGGTCTCCTCGACTGAGGCGCGAACACGCCGCCCGCGTGGAAGGCGGGCGGCGTTGAAATTCAAAATAGAAATGGTCGTCCATGCCAAGATGGCAGGACGCGCCTGAGGATCAACCCAGCCATCGGTTTTGGTGTCATGCCGTTGGCTTTTCTTGAAGGATGAAGGCACATGCTTGAACACGCAAAACAAAGAACTATCGAGCTTCAGAGCCGCATGAAGGATGCAGGCATCCAAAAGGCCGTGTTTACCGACGAAAGCTCGATGGCCTATCTGGCAGGTTTCTGGGGCTACCTGGGGATCGAGTTCGGGCGGCCCACTGTGTTGGTGGTGGACGCGGATGCCTCTCCCGTCGTCATAACGCCGTTGATGGAGTCGGAAATGGTCGACGCCATGACATGGGTCGAGGATGTGCGTACCTGGGAAGATATCGGACAACGCACGTGGGGTCGGGCGCTGGCCGGTGCTTTGGGTGAGAAACCATCCGAGATCTGGGTTGAAAAGGGTTCGATCCCTGCAATTGTCCGCAACCATCTGGACGAGACGTATCCGGGCGTTCCGCTCAAAGATATCTCACCGGTGCTGGGCGCGATGCGTACCATCAAGTCACCCTTTGAGATCGAGGTGATGAAACAGGCTGGAGAGATCGCTGGCGCGATGATGCTTGCGGCGCATAATTCCTTGAAAGAAGGCGCGCAGGAATACGAGAGCGCGTTGGCGGTGATTGATGCAGGTTCGCGCAAAGCGGCAACTTTCCTGACCGACAAGGGGTGGGACAGCTTTGTCTCGCCCATGATCCATAACCTGCAGATTGTGCAAAGCGGTAAGAATACCTCGATGGTGCATGGTCGCGCCGGTGTGAAAGCCTATGAAAAGTTTGATCCCGTCTATTTCTGCTTCTGCAACATGGCGCAGTTCAAACAGTACAAGCTGGGTTTTGACCGCATGTTCCACATCGGTGAAGTGAAAGACCTGGACCGTGAAGTGCAGCAGGCCGCGATTGACGCGCAGCAAGCCGCGATCCACGCGATCCGCCCGGGCGTTCTGGCCGAAGATGTCGCTGCAGCCGCCAACGAAGTCTATCAGGAGCGTGGCTATGAAACCGGCTACCGCACCGGTCGATCCATCGGTGTAGCTTACCTGGAAGCGCCAGAGCTGAAAGCCGGTGACAAGACCGTGCTGCAGCCGGGCATGACCTTTGCGGTCGATGGCGGCATTTCGGTAGATGGAGTCACTGCCGGCCGGATCGGAGACTCGGTGGTCGTGACGGAAACCGGATTCGACTATATAACCAACTATCCGCGTGAGATCCTGCTCAGTAAATGAGCCTTCAGACGGCAGACCCAACGTTGCCAAACGCCGGAACTGCCGCAACTGTTACGCACAACTCCGGCGCGCGTATTGGCGCGCCAGAGGCTTCATCGGAACCTGCGTGGATGGGTAACATGCAAAAACTGAAAAAAGAGACTCTGACAGGTATCTGCTGCCAGATGGCTTCGCACGACTGGAGTAATGCGGAAATAGACGAGCTTGTAGACCCGAAACTGGGCATAATTACCGGATTTCAGGAATTGCTGGACGAGTTGGAAGTCCTTCGCAAGATCGACCTTGGCACGATACCTCCGGCTCTGACCGTTCAAAAGCGATAACCTATGACCAAAGAGATAGCGTTTGACACCGTCCGTGGTTTGAAATCCAGGCTCGACGCCCGTGAAATCACGCCAACTGAACTGATCGATGTTTTTGCCGAGCGGATTTCGCGGCACAATGACTGTTCCAAGGCTTTCATCACCGTGACGGATGATGCCGCGCGTATTGAAGCTGCGCAACTGCGCTCCGATGATTTGGCTGCGTCGCCCTTTGCGGGCATTCCCTATGCCTCGAAAGACCTGTTCGACGTGCGGGGGGTGCTGACCTCGGCCGGATCGCGGGTGTTTCATGATCGGATCGCGACTGAAGACGCCTTTGCCATCGCGCAAATGCGCGACGCGAAAGCCATAAGCCTGGGCAAAGCCAACCTGCATGAATTCGCATATGGTGCCACCGGCGAGAACGAGGTCTATGGGACTTGTGTAAATGCCTACGACCCAAACCGACTGGCCGGAGGATCATCCAGCGGATCAGCGGCAGCGGTAGCGTTCGGCTTGGTCCCCGCCAGTCTTGGTACGGACACTGGCGGATCAGTGCGCGCTCCAGCCGCGCTGAACGGACTGGTCGGTCTGAAGCCGACCATCGGCCGAGTGCCAACTACGGGTGTTGTGCCGTATTGCTGGACGCTGGATCATGTGGGCATCATGACACGAGACGTCGCGGACTGCGCTGATCTGCTCGGAATCATTGCTGGTTATGACCCCCGCGATCCGGGTTCGCAAAACCTTCCAGTCGAAGACTATGCCGCAGCGCTTGACAGCGACGTTTCGGGGCTGCGCATCGGTATCCCGACCAATTTCTACTACGAGCGAACCGATCCTGAAATCCTGGCAGCATTGGAGGACATCAAAAGCTTCGTGACCGGGAAAGGAGCGTCTCTGATCCCCGTGACATTCCCGGATCTTGAACATAGCCGCGCCGTGTCTCTCACTGTGCAGATGCCGGAAGCTCTCAGCGCGCATTCGGCCTATCTGCAGGACCGGGGGGAGCTTTACGGTCAGGATTTCCGCGCCGGGCTGGCGCTTGGGCAGACGCTTCTGGCGGAACACTACATACGGGCCAAGCGCTTCGTGGAACTCTATCGTCAAAAGACCAACGCGCTGTTTGATGAGGTCGACCTGATCCTGACGCCGGCGACGCCGGAAATTGCACAAAAGCTGGGAACCGTGAAAACAACGCGCGACGGAGTGGAAGAAGCGGTTGGCAATGCCATTACGCGCTTTACCACCTTCTTTAATATGTCCGGCCATCCTGCGCTGACGATGCCCTGCACAATGCACTCAGAAGGGTTACCGATTGGGTTGCAGTTGGTGGGAAGGTATTTCGAAGAAAGTACCGTTCTTCGTGCCGCCTTTGCCATTGAAAACGATGGGGCATTTTCGATTCCGCGCCCAAAGGTAGACGCCTAATGGTGTATTTGCGCCTTTAGCAGCTTCTTCCTGCGCACGCTGCCTTGACACGTGATGCCGTTATCCAGCCGTTGAGGCAAGGACAATAGATGAAACTTCGGACCTTTATCGTCGACGCCTTTTCAGACCGCCCTCTCAACGGAAACCCGGCTGGCGTGTGCCCGCTGGACCAATGACTGCCAGCGCCGGTCATGCAATCCATCGCGAGTGAACTGAACCAATCTGAAACGGTGTTTTTTGTCCCTCGAACAAATGCGCGCGGCAACGACGCAAATACCGAATTCGACATACGTTGGTTCACCCCCACGCGTGAGGTCGATATGATCGGACACGCGACGCTCGCGGCAGCTCACGTCGTGTTCTCCTATCTCGAGATCGGGTTGGAAACGGTTATCTTCCATTCCGCATCTGCCCGGATGAGCGTTCGACGCGGGGAAAACGGATTGCGTCTGGATATGCCCGCACTTGTGCCAGAGGTGATCGACGCCCCCACGGGCCTGATCGAAGTACTTGGGAAGAAGCCCTCGAAATTATTGGCCGCAAAGCACTATCTGGCTGTTTTTGGCGGCGAAGATGACATTCTGAGCTGTACTCCGGACTTTGCTGCTCTGGCGAAACTGCCATTGCCCGCAGTCATCATATCGGCGCAAGGGGCGGGAGAGTTTGATTTCGTTTCGCGGTTCTTTGCTCCGGCAAATGGTGTACCAGAAGACTCCGTATCAGGCGTTTCACATTGCTGTTTGACACCTTATTGGTCCCGGAGATTAGGGAAAAAACACCTGCTGGCTCGTCAGTTATCTGCGCGAGGCGGTGTCATTTCTTGTGAAACTGATGGTTGTCGCGTCATCCTTGAAGGAACTGCTGTAACTTCGTTGGAGGGTTTTTGTTGACTCAATAAAGCGACTGCAAACCGACCCGTGGCGCCAAGCAGACCAAAGGCCGCAGCGGCCAGCTTGTTTCCAAAAAGCGCGGCCATTTGCACTGTATTAAGTGTGGCAGAAAACGCCATCTTTTTTGAGTGTCCAATATTTCACAGATACCGGGAAATGGCGCGCAACTCGCGAACGATATGGCGATAACAGACCGCAGATGCCGCTAGGCACGTTTCAGCCGCTCTATAAGTGCGGGATGGCTTGCGTGAATTTGTGATTTTGTCATATAAACCGGGATAACCCCCGGTAGGGGATGAAAAAGACCGTCGAGGCACCTGTGAGCGTGAGGGCAGTTCAGAGATATACGCAAAATGCGATGGCAGCTTTGCTCTGCCTGTCTTTGATCGTTTGGTCGCTTCAGCCAAACTCGGGCCATGCTCCGACTGTGATCGAAACCGTGCAAGAGCATTTGCAGATTATTGCAGAGCACGGGCATACCCACGGCTTTGAAGAAGACTTGTTGTGGGCGATGCACGGGCACAGTCATGATGGTGCAGATCATGACCACAGCCAAATGGTATTACCGGAGTCGGGCAAATCGCTTTCATTGGTTTCGCTCCCGGATGGATGGGCCTTAGACGGGGCGCTGAGCGGCCCCTTCAGAAACAACGGTATAGAACGACCTCCGCGCGTGTGACGTTGCCCCAATCGGGGTTTTCGGCATCACATAACAACGGAGATCATCCATGAATCTTACCCTCCTGGGTCTGGACAGGCGCGCGACGCTCCTGCTGACCCTTATCATAACCAGTCTGGCGCTGAGTACGCCTCAGGTGCTGGCTCATAACGTCACCGAAGGTGATGCAGGCTACATCCAGGAAATCTGGGGCGTGAACATCATCCCCTTCATGTATCTTGGGGCCAAGCACATGGTCACAGGCTACGATCACATCCTGTTCCTTCTTGGCGTTGTGTTCTTTCTATACCGGGCCAAGGATGTCGGCATCTATGTCAGCCTCTTTGCGGTCGGACACTCGACGACCATGCTGTTGGGAGTGTGGTTCGGCTGGGGCGTAAACGCCTATATCGTCGACGCCATTATTGGGCTTTCGGTCGTCTACAAGGCGCTCGACAATCTCGGCGCGTTCCAGCGCTGGTTGGGGTTCCAGCCAAATACCAAAGCTGCGACGCTGATTTTCGGCCTGTTTCACGGCATGGGTCTGGCGACCAAAATACTCGACTACGATATCGCTCCGGAAGGGCTACTGGCCAATCTGTTGGCGTTCAATGTGGGTGTTGAACTTGGTCAGCTTTCAGCCCTTGCGATCATCCTTATCGTCATGGGGTTCTGGCGGAAAAGCCCGTACTTCTTCCAGCAAGCCTACAGCGTAAACGTCATCATGATGACCCTCGGGTTCATCCTGATGGGGTATCAGATCACCGGCTATTTTGTCGCCGCGTAAAGGAGTTCAGTTATGTTCAACACAAAAAGACCAAGTCTTGAGGAACTGCCAAGCTCGGCACAACTTATCCGCTCGACCGTCATCGCAGGTGCGTCCGCCGCTGTGATTCTTGTCACTGTGGTTCTTCCGGCCGAATACGGGATCGACCCGACCGGAATAGGCCGTGCGCTTGGACTGAAAGAGATGGGCGAAATCAAAACGCAGCTTGCAGACGAAGCCGAAGCTGACCGAGAACTTGAAAGTCAGGATCAGTCGAGCTTGCTGAACAACGTCCTTGGTCTGTTTGTCGGTTCGGCTCATGCGCAAGAGGCCGAAGTCTGGCAGGATGAAACCAGCTTTATCCTCACCCCGGGAGATTCAGCTGAGTGGAAGCTGGTCATGGATGAAGGTGCTACAGCTGAGTATCGCATGATCGTGACAGACGGCCGGGTGAACTTCGACCTGCACGGTCACGGTGGAGGGAAATCGATCACCTATGAAAAGGGGCGGGGGTCGACTGGTGCCGAAGGCATCATCGAAGCCGCCTTTGATGGCGAGCATGGCTGGTTCTGGCGCAACCGCGACTCCGGTGATGTATCAGTGATGGTACAAGTCCGCGGCGATTACAGCGAGATCGTCGAGTAAAAGAAGTGCCTGTCGCGTGGGTTTTCTGCGCGACGGGCCATTCTGGACCGTTAAACGCGTTTTTCAAAGTTGAATAAGCCGTCGCTGGCAGTGCTACTCGGAAACATTCTTCAAAGAGGCCATCAGGTTGTGGAACTTTTCCCCTTGTACCGCAACATGATCGCGTAACGCATTTGCTGTTTCTTCAGGGTTGCCGCTGTCGAGAGCACGTACGATCTCTTCATGCTCGGACATCGATTGTGCCATGCGACCCCGAAACCGAAGCTGTTGCCGCCGGAAAGGTTTGAGCCGTCTGTGCAGTTTGGACGCTTCCTGTTCCAAAAATGAATTGCCAGACTGGTTATATATGATTCGATGAAATCGCTCGTTTTCGAGGTAGTATGTATCTGGGTCACCGGCATCGACGGCCTCCTGACATCTCGCGTTGGCGTCAGTTAGGTCTTTCAAGGCGTCATCAGAAATACGCATAGCGGCAAGCCTGCCACAAACTGCTTCGAGCTCGGCCATAACCTCGAACATTTCCATAAGTTCCACTGGCCCGGGCTGTCGGACAAAAGCCCCCCTGCGCGGGATGAGGTCGACCAGCCCCGACAAGGCAAGCCGCTGAAATGCTTCCCTAAGTGGCGTTCTGGAAACTCCGAACTGTTCGGCCAGTTTGACTTCATCCAGACGGTCACCGTCCGAAAATGTTCCGTCAAAGATCAGCTCTTCCAAATCCTGAGCAATGGTGTCGGCAAGTCTTTGGTCCATGGGTTTCTGTTTTACTCACGAATGGGTGAGAACTCAAGAAATCAAATCTTGTATACAAAAATGTTGACTTAAAAAACATGAAGGCTTTATGCTTCTGGTCATCCCCGGCAAGCCCGGGTTTGAAAAAGGGAGGAGAATATGAAAGCCATGTTCAAAACAGCCGTCGCTGCAATGGCGCTCGCGTCCGCGGGTACACTGGGTTCGGCAGAAGAGCTGCGCCTGTCTCATCAGTGGTCAAACAAGGACATCCGGCATCAGGTCGCACAGATCGTGGCCGATGAAGTTGCTGCGGCGGATGTCGATCTGGAAATCAAGATTTTCGGCTCGAAATCATTGTTCAAACCACGCGAGCAGTACAAACCGCTCAGCCGGGGGCAGTTGGACATGACTGTTCTGCCGCTCAGCTATGCCGGTGGTCAGCAGCCCGCTTATAACCTGACTTTGATGCCCGGTCTGGTGAAAAACCATGACCACGCTGCCCGTTTGGCCGACTCTCCCTTCATGGAGGCGTTGGAAGAGAAGATGGCCGAAGATGACGTGATGGTTCTGGTCCATGGTTATCTGGCCGGTGGTTTTGCCGGCAAGGACAAGTGCATCACCAAGCCCGAAGACGTTGCAGGTCTACAAACCCGCGCGGCCGGTAAGTCTTTTGAGCAAATGCTGGCCGGAGCCGACGCATCAATCGCCTCGATGGCGTCATCGGAAATCTATAACGCCATGCAGACCGGCGTTCTACAGGCGGCCAATACTTCGTCTTCATCCTTTGTCAGCTATCGCATCTATGAGCAGGTCAGCTGTTACACTCCCGCCAGTGATGTGGCGCTGTGGTTCATGTATCAGCCGCTGCTGATGAACAAATCCACTTTCGACGGGCTGAACGAAGATCAGCAGGCCGCACTGCTGGCCGCGTCTGAAAAGGCACAGACCTACTATCTGCAAGAGGCCAAGAAACAGGATGCCAACTCCGCCAAGGTGTTTGAAGAGGCTGGCGTCAAAATCGCCGAAATGACACCAGAAGATTTCGAAGCCTGGCGCGCACTGGCGATGGAAACATCCTACAAAGCTTTCGTGGAAGAGGTTCCTGACGGGCAAAACCTGCTGGACAAGGCTCTAGCTGTCGAATGATCCCCTTGTGCCCGGGCGGCTCTACCGCTGCCCGGCACCTGATCACAGTTCTGATCTTCAGACTCAATTGCATCTCAACCACAGGAGGCGCAAATGGCTGGCCATAGCTCTGCCGTTGCTTCCCACACCGGGAACAATCCCTTTCTTCGCTTTGTCGCTGCGCTTTCAACTCTGGCCGGATGGTGTTCCGCAGGCATGATCGTCGCCGCCGTCGCCATCACCTGCCAGATGATCGTCGTTCGCTTTGTCCTCAATGGCTCGACCATCTGGCAGACCGAAGCGGTCATCTATCTGGTCATCGCAGCCACGCTGGTTGGTCTGCCTTACGTCCAGCGCCTGCGCGGGCATGTGAATGTAGACCTTATCCCGATCTCGCTGGCGCCTCGTGCCCGCTTTTTCATGGCGATCCTGACCTCGGTCCTGTCCATCGCCATCATCTCGGTCATGCTGTTCTACGGCTACGAGTATTGGCACTTTGCATGGGAGCGTGGCTGGAAATCCGACACCGTATGGGGTGTGCGCCTGTGGATTCCCTACCTGTCAATTCCGGTCGGCTTTGGACTGCTGCTATTGCAGCTGATCGCGGACCTCGTCGCCGTCCTGCTTGGCATCGATAAACCCTTTGGTCTGGAGTAAAGCCGATGGATCCCCTTCTGCTCGGCGCCATTGTCGCCATCGCCACCATCCTAGTTCTGTTTTCAGGCGTATCGGTCGCCATCGGTCTGCTGATCGTTTCGGCTGGATTCCTGATCGTCTTCGACGGCCCCCGGTCGCTGGAGCTGATGCCGGAAATCCTGTTCGGTAAGCTTGATAACTTTGCTCTTCTGTCGATCCCGATGTTCATCATTATGGGGGCGTCCATTGCGTCGACGAGGGCCGGGGCGGACCTGTACGAAGCCCTTGAACGCTGGTTGACCCGTGTACCCGGTGGGCTGGTCGTATCAAACCTTGGCGCCTGCGCATTGTTTGCGGCCATGTCGGGATCGTCGCCCGCAACCTGCGCCGCCATCGGTAAGATGGGCATCCCCGAGATGCGCAAGCGTGGTTACCCCGATGGTGTTGCCGCCGGGTCCATTGCCGCTGGTGGCACTCTGGGCATCCTGATCCCTCCGTCGGTCACCATGATCGTCTATGGTATCGCCACCGAGACCTCGATTGGCCGCCTGTTTCTGGCCGGCGTAATCCCTGGTCTGATGCTGGTCGGCCTGTTCATGGCCTGGTCGCTCTATTCCACCTGGAAATCCGGCGACGCCACCCGTCTGGGGTCCGGCAGCTACACTTGGAGTGAACGGTTCGAAATCCTGCCTCGCGTGCTGCCCTTCCTCGGTATCATTCTGGGCGTGCTCTATGCGATGTATGGCGGCATCGCGACTCCGTCGGAGACGGCTGCTGTTGGTGCGTTGCTGTGTCTTCTGATTGCGATGATCATCTACAAACTGTGGAACCCCAAGGACATCTGGGTCGTGCTGCGAGATAGTACCAAGGAAAGCGTGATGATCCTGTTCATCATCGCCGCCGCCGGGGTGTTCTCGTACATGCTAAGCTCGCTGTTTATCACCCAGGCGATTGCCGAATGGATCGGTACGCTGGATGTGAACCGCTGGGTACTGATGGGCGCGGTCAACGTGTTCCTGCTGATCGCCGGGTTCTTCCTGCCACCCGTCGCGGTGATCCTGATGGCGGCACCGATCCTGCTGCCGATTATCACCACCGCCGGATTTGACCCGATCTGGTTCGCGGTTGTCCTGACCATCAACATGGAGATCGGTCTGATCTCGCCCCCGGTTGGTCTAAACCTTTATGTGATCAACGGCATCGCGCCCGACATCTCTTTGAAAACTATCCTGTCCGGCTCGCTGCCCTTTGTGGCCTGCATGGTGATCGCGATTGTCCTGCTGTGCTTCTTCCCGGGCCTCGCCACATGGCTGCCTGATCTGGTGATGGGAGCAGCGGTATGACCCTGTTTGCAGATCTTCTCTCAACTGTGTTCGAGCGGCGTCACCGCCGCCCGGGCGCGGCGACCCTCGACGGTCGCCCGCTGACCGAACTGGCAGATGCACTGGTGGGATCTGCTGGCGAGACATCCGGACTTGCCCTGGCCGAAGAGATTCTCAGCCGCTTCGAAACGCTGGATGATGATGAAAAACTTGAGTTTTTTCGTTATCTCGCCTCAGCCATGAATATCGACCCCGAGGCGGTTCGATCATCGCTTGACGAATATGAGCGCAACCCATCCAAAGCCAGCTATCAAACGTTTGCCGCCGCCGCCGAACCGGCGCGACAAGAGATGATCCGCCGCCTGAACCGGGTCCTTGGTGCAACCGGTGCGCTGGTGCAGATGCGCGCCGATCTGCTGCGGTTGGGCGGAAAAGAACCCGAGCTGCAGGCGCTGGATCTGGATTTCCGGCACCTGTTCGCCAGCTGGTTCAACCGGGGCTTTCTGGTCCTGCGTCCGATCAACTGGGAAAGTCCGGCGCATATTCTGGAAAAGATCATCGCCTATGAAGCCGTCCATGCCATCGATAGCTGGGACGACCTGCGCCGCAGGCTGGAGCCTACCGACCGGCGTTGCTTTGCCTTCTTTCACCCCTCAATGCCTGACGAGCCGCTGATCTTTGTCGAAGTTGCGCTGAACAGTGGGATACCCGGCTCAGTTCAGGCACTGCTGGCCGAAGACCGCGATCCCCTCCCCGAAGATCAGGCCGATACGGCGGTGTTCTACTCGATCTCGAACTGTCAGGCAGGGCTCGCCAGCATCTCTTTCGGCAATTCGCTGATCAAGCAGGTGGCCTCAGATCTGGCGGCGGAACTGACTGGGCTGAAGACCTTTGTCACCCTGTCGCCGATTCCAGGACTGACCAAGTGGCTGTCACAGCAAGGCATCGAATGGGACATGGAAGAGCCCGATCAGATGAAGGCGCTTGCGGCGCATTACCTGCTGAATGCCAAAGGCCCGGGCGATTTACCGTGCGATCCGGTAGCGCGGTTCCATCTGGGTAATGGCGCGCTGGTTTATGCAGTTCATGCCGATGCCGATGTTTCGGACAAGGGACGGGCGCAGTCCGGCGGCACCATGGTCAACTATCTCTACGACCTTGGCCGCGTTGCCCAAAACCACGAGCAGTTCGCCAATACCCGCGAGGTCATCGCCTCGACCGAGGCCAAGTCGCTGGCTGCGTCGGCCTCTCTCACCACGACACAAAAAGGTAAACCTTATGGCCAATCCTCTCTATGACGGTTTGTTCGGTGCTCATGCCGGTAAAGACACACCTTTTTTGCATCTGCTCGACGGTTCGGTGATCACGCATCAGGACTTCCTGAGTACCGCAGCACAGATCGCTCATGTGGCGACACAGCTGGGTCTGAAACCCGGCGACCGGGTTGCGGCGCAGATCGAGAAATCGCCCGAAGCGCTGGCGCTTTATGCGGCCTGCGCACAGGCGGGTCTGGTGTTCCTACCCCTCAACACAGCCTATACCGTCGATGAATTGACCTATTTCATTGAAAATAGCGGCGCCTCGCTGATCGTCTGCGACGCCAGAAGTGAAGAGAAACTCACCCCTGTTGGTGCACAACTTGGGGCGAAGGTGGAAACTCTTAACGCCGATGACACTGGCAGTCTGATGGATCAGGCGGCGGCTATGCCTGCGAGCTTCGAAACCGTCGACCGCGATGGGGACGATCTGGCGGCGTTCCTCTATACCTCGGGTACGACCGGCCGATCAAAAGGCGCGATGTTGACCCAGAACAACCTGTTGTCGAATGCACAGGCGCTGGTCACTGAATGGCGATTCACATCCGACGACGTGCTGCTGCATGCGCTGCCGATCTTTCACACTCACGGACTGTTTGTGGCAACCAATGTCACACTTGCTGCGGGCAGCAGCATCATATTCATGCCAAAGTTCGATCTGGATGAGATCATCGGGCGGATGCGACAGGCCACGACGATGATGGGCGTACCGACTTTCTATACCCGCCTGCTGGATGATGATCGGTTCACAAAGGAACTGGCCGAACATATGCGCCTGTTTGTTTCGGGTTCCGCGCCGCTGCTGGCGGAAACACATGCGCAATTCGAAGAGCGCACCGGCCATCGCATCCTGGAACGCTACGGCATGACCGAGACCAACATGAATACTTCAAATCCCTATGACGGTGACCGTCGTGCGGGTACCGTTGGGTTCCCGCTTCCGGGTGTTGAACTGAAAATCTGCGACTCTGATGGCAATTCACTTCCGCAAGGTGAGATCGGAGAGATTGAGGTGCGTGGGCCCAACGTGTTCAAGGGCTATTGGCAGATGCCAGAGAAAACCGCCGCCGAACTGCGTGAGAACGGGTTCTTCATCACCGGCGATCTGGGGCGGATCGACGAGGATGGCTATGTCCAGATCGTTGGCCGGAACAAGGACCTGATCATCTCAGGTGGCTACAACATCTATCCCAAGGAAATCGAGCTTGTGCTGGATGACCAGCCGGGTGTGCTGGAGAGTGCGGTCGTCGGTGTACCCCACCCGGATTTCGGTGAAACGGTTCTTGGTGTGATTGTCGCCGAACCGGGCGAGATCCCTAACCTTGAAGAGATGCAGGCTGCAGTATGCAACAGCCTCGCGCGGTTCAAACATCCCCGGCAGTTGATCGTGTTGGAGGAACTGCCCCGCAACACCATGGGCAAGGTTCAAAAGAACATCCTGCGTGACCGATACAAGGACCTGTTCGTCGCCGCGTAGGATGCCACTCCCCGGCCCGTCAGCCCTCTTCTCGACTATGCTGCGGGCCAAACTTCAACGGCCTGAAGGTACGATAGCTTTACTTTTAAGCCGTTGATTTTTAATTTATCAGGAGCTTGAGCTTAAATGTATCAGAATATCCTCGTTCCGATTTCGCTGGATGGAGACCGCGACGTGGCTCGCTCTGTTGAAGTTGCGCAGGCGCTTAAATCCGACGGTGGTCACATCACGTTTTTGCATGTCATAGAACATCTGCCTCAATATACGAACGACTTGCTTCCCGAGGATCATTTGGAACGCGTCAAAACTGTGGCTTCAGAAAAATTACGGGCATTGATGAATGGTGTGATGAATACTCGGATTGTGATCGTCGAAGGTCACGCAGGGCGCGGCATCCTCGATTATGCAGCTTCGCACGATGTCGATTGTATCGTGATTGCAAATCATCAACCCGGTCTGCAGGACTATCTGCTCGGGTCAACTGCAGCGCGTGTGGTCCGCCACGCACATAGTGCTGTTCACGTGATCAGGTAACTACATGGATCGTGTCGTTGTTGTTAAAACTCGCAGTCGAATGCAGACTCCGTCCGGACGCCTTGGCTACCGCACGACCATACACGAATGGCGGATTTCGGTATGCAGCACTGCATCATGTCAACAGACTGCCCATGCCCGCCTTGGGCCCCATCACCAGACCTAATGATTGTTTTGGAGCTTTGCCGCTTTTCATTCGAGATACAGCATTCGGGAAGTTTGGGCTCAATTGAGACCTCAACTGCGGCGTCAATGAATGACTGCTGTTCGTTTGGGTCAGATTTGAATGACGCGGTTCACTGATTTGTTGAGGTTTTAGCTGTCTATTGAGCCAAAGATTTGTGACGTGCCACATATCCTGTGTTGAACGTCGCGCAAACCTGACCCAACCGTCACAGCTGGACCAGAAATGTGATGAGCGTTCGGCATTAGAAGGCACCCCAAGTCAAATCTCCTTTCCACAACGAAAACAGATGCCTGGCTGAGATCAGTTGCTGTCAAACATCAGTTCACTTTGGTCTTCGCGTCACGACTGACCCAAAATCGTGAAAAAGAGCCCATTGCCGCCGTCGACCTAGCTTCAGTCATCCGCAGGTGAAGCACGTCGCGAGCCGCACATTCCGGACGGTCAAAACCAGATGTCAGATAGCTGGTGAGCGGACAAAGTCATCCTTCAGCTTTCCTGCGCCAACGTCCGCTCAATCGGTATGTTTAGGCGTTCAAGATGGTTTCGGTCGAACGAACCTCACCAAATTCACCTTGCAGGTTTGCCAGCGTCACAGAGTGAATTTGCTCGGCGCTGTGGCTCAATCCATCGGGCCCTGTCGCTTCATAGGCCCAGACGGCATCAGAGGCATAAACCATATCAAAGCCCAGGCTGCTGGCCGCGCGTGCGGCGGACTCTGCACAGTGATTGGCGGTGGCACCGCAGATAACCACGCGCTCAATATTCTCGGCCCGCAGATCGGTCTCAAGCGAGGTTCCGGCAAAAGCACTTGAGACGTTTTTGACGATCACCGGCTCATCCCCTTGGGGGGCCGCGAAAGGCTGGACCCGCGCGCCGGGGGCATCGGGGTGAAAAGGATCATCCGGGTCTAGCCCGTGATGGTGGACATGGATAACCTTGTCACCGTTTGCGCGAAAGTGGCCGAGAAGCCGGCCAATATTCTCGGCGGCTTCAGGGCATGACCGTACAGCGCCAGCGGCATCATCATGTGCCAGCGCCATTTGCACATCTATGACAATAAGAGCGGTTTTCATGGGCGTGTCCTTCATGCGTTGAGGTTGGAAGCGGCGCGATCCGCAAGAATCTTCTCTACGCGATCACCGTAGATTCTAATGTTAATATCGTCGCTGATCACGCGGCCTTCCTGTTCGTCATAGGTCAGGATTGCGGTGACGCGGGGAGTCTTGCCTTTGACTTCTGTCACCCCGTGCAGGGAATAACCGCCGCGGAACAGAGTAAACGTACCAGCGCCACGGTCGAACTTCTGTGCATGTGACATATCGCCAGCCAGCAAGCGATCCACCGCTTCTCGGTCTTCGGCCTCATCGGAGCGCGAGTTCGGTAAAAAGGCAAAGTCTCCTCCTGATTCAGCGGCTTGCAGCAATAGAGTCACGGTGCATTCCGTCGTATCATAGTGCCAAGCGTGCCAACTTCCTGGATGCAGGGCGACGACGTTTAGTGCCTGAAACTCATCTGCGCAGCGATACAGCACGTCTTTCTTTTGTACGCGACGCACAAATTCGGTCAGAAGCGGGGACTGGTAAAGCTGTTGAATAAGCGTTTCGTTCGGCAGCTGGTCGTTGGCCAATTGCGTTGCCACATGGGTATATTCCTTCCGACGCGGATCATCCTCAGGCAGCGACGGATCAATCGCACCTTGATAAATGTTACGTTTGATAGTCAGCACTTCAGCGGTGGGTAGTAAGGTATTGGATTCTTCTGCCAAAGCCGCCAAGGCCTCAGGGCGGATAAACCCGTCCAGATTGCACCAGCCGTGTTCGTCCATGTGGCCCTGACAGGACTTAAGAAAAGCCGCACCTTCGGCGCTTTCCAAATCCGCTATAGGATATCGCACCAGATCGACCAAGCTCAGTACAATATCGCTGTCTGCATCTCGATTGATCTGTGACATGTGCTGCCCCTTTTCGTCAGGTTGCTTTCACTACAGGTTCTGCATTTGTAGCCACAGCCCTAGGTGAAGCAAAACGAAAGAAATTGCCTCCATGAGCATAAAAAACTTATGATGGCGCAATGAAAAACAACCTCAACCTGAACTGGCTGCGTACATTCGAGGCCGCCGCACGACACCTTAGCTTCACTACTGCCAGCCGGGAACTAGGCCTGACACAAACGGCAGTCAGCCAGCACATAAAGGCGTTGGAGGGGCAGCTGGGGCAGAACCTTTTCATCCGTAAGGCTAAAAGTCTGCAATTGACGGAAATTGGCCGGGCCTATTTGATTTCGGTCCGCGACTCACTAGAGCATATTGCCTTTTCAACAAACGGGCTGTTTGGGCCAGCTTTGGAAAAGACTATCGTTGTGCGGGCGTCGGCGGCCATGATTATCTGGCTGGCTCCCCAACTTGCGTCCTTTCAAAAGGCCTACCCCGGCATCGGGATCAAACTTGTTACTTCGCTTTGGCAGAATGATCGCGAAGGGCATCCGGTGGACGTTGACATCCTGCTGGCCCCGCAAACCCAATCTGACACGCGCATGGTCAAGCTTTCTGACGAGTACATCGTTCCGGTATGTGGTGTAGCCAACGAGCACAAGATCAAAAAGCCGGAAGACCTGATTACCTTCGCGACCATCCATGTTCTGGGGTTTGACGACCATTGGGCACGCTATCTGTCGGCCTATGGTCTGCCCCATGCTGATGTTTCTCCGCGTGTTATCGTCGACACCTCAGTTGCCGCCTGCGAATTGGTGGCCTCGAACAACGGCTGCACTATCATGATCAAGCGTTTTGCGGAGCAGGCTATCTCGGCCAGCCGCCAGATCAGAATTGTCGGCGCTCCAGTTGATACCGGCCAGGCCCACTACGTCTTGCTGCGAAAAGCAGACCCTGCGGAAACACAGGTTTCGACCGCCTTTTGCAAGTGGTTGCAAACTCGCTTTTGAGGGCGGCCTCCAGCCGCTATGACCGGATCATGTCCTTTATGGAGGAGGAATTTGGCCGTTCGACATGGCCGCTGACCGCCGCCGACATAGTCATGGGCTATTGCCTCTCGGTGGCCGAGGTCCGAGTTGGGCGTCTGGAAAACCGCCGCAATGTGCGCCGTTTCCTGACCCAGATACGCGCGCATGCCGCCTACAGTGCGCGCTTGAAAAGAACGGCCCGTTCAACCCTTTGGCGGAGTGATCCCAACTTGACTAGGTTCCCGAAAACCTAATCGTTACAGCACTCAAACATTAATGATCAGGGCAGAACCTTAGCCCTGATCACCCACCCTCCGGTCTTACGGAGCGAGCCAGTTGAACGGTTCTGCCGGTACAAACTTCGTTGAGACGTCTCCCGCCAAAATCGGATGGTCCTTCAGTTCCAGTTTCTGCGGCTGGCTACCCTCGGCGAGGTCAAGTGCATTGATATCGACCCAATACACGTTCGGGCTGATCGCGGATTCGAAATAGTATCTGCCGCTGTCGTGATCCGCTACCGAGCGCCAAACGGTTGTTGCAAGGTTAGGTGCATCTGGGTCGGTGATCCCCAAGGGAACGGATACGTTGCGGATAATGGAAAACGCAGCCGCGGTCGCCATGCGGGGATCCTCGAACTCAGGAACGCTGCTCAGGTAGAAGGACGCCCGCGTAAATCGATCCGCTGCACGATTTGTTCCGGGCAACATTGATAGGCCGCCCACCTGATCCCAATAGGCGGTCAACGCCAGTTGTTCGTCATAAATCGGAGAGTTGGTCATCACGCGGTATTCTTCGCCATGATGAATGATAAGCTCACCGTTCACGTACTCAAAAATCGCAGAGTCGCCATTTTTGTCAGACAGCGACAGGTGCAGGCCCGCGTCATGGCCGTTGGGAAGCTTGGGAGCAACCATGTCGAATGGTTTAGATGACAGGTCTTCGACCGCCTCGGCAACAGTGGCGTAGTTGTCCAGCGCATACTGCGCCCAGGCCCCAACCGATAGTTTCGGCTTGCCGGTTTCATCGCCGTAATCCGCCTCTGCCAGATACAAGAGATTAGCTACAAGCCCGGCTTCGTTCATGCCGTCGACTGTGCCGATATCATAGCCGGACAGAGTGATTGATCCGTACTTGGAAACCCATTCGATTGAGCCGTCACCCAATCCGCCATCACGCTCCATACCCTTGGGGAAGGACCAGAAATCGGATCCGATATCTTCGAACCAGTCCAGACTTCTGGCGGTGAGGTAACCGTCAGTTCCGGTTTTATAGAGGAGACGGGTGCAGGCGTCAGCAGAGACCGTCATTGCAGCTACGGCAAGGATCCCGCTGACACCAGCAACAATGTTGCGCATTGGTTTTTTCATTTTGAAACTCCGTGGAAAATTTCGTGTAGGTTGGTTTTGCCGTCAAATTTTGAGCGCTTTGCAAAGCTATAAGAAGCTGGCGCAACGTTGGATTTGACATGAATCATTGAGCCATCGGTCTATCTGCACAATTGCAAGGCTTCAGTTAAACTATCCATACACCTGATGACCGCGACCCTGCATACAATTTATCAGGGCTTGCCGCCTGATCAGATCGTCTTCGTACTGGCCTTTGACAGATCCGAAAATGCCTCCGGCCACAGCGCCACCAAGAGCATCATAACCATCACCAATCGCCGCACCGGTCAATGCGCCGTCGATCGCGCCAAAAGCCGTTTCCATCTCTCGCTTACCCGAATGGTAGTTCGCGGCCAAAGCTCTGCACTCGGTCTCGTCGGACAGGAAATTTGCATTCCTGGTGCCGTCCACAGCTAACGGCTTCTGCATGGGATATTGGGTGCAGGCAGAAAGGCCAAGCAAAGCGATGCAAAGGAACTTTTTCATCCGGGGTTTCCTCTTGTTTTGGGACGTTTAATCCGGGCGGTTGCGCCATCGATTTCGTCCTTCGATTGACACCAATTAGATAGGAAGCCCTGAGGTTGTTCTTAGTATCGGTTCAATTTTCTGACGCTGCGTAAATTAGTTGCATCGCTCGAATGTCTTTTTCGTGGACAAAGCAGACGTAGATTCAATGCGGAGCATCAGACGCCTTGGGCTGAGGCTGTGTGGAAACTCTTTTGGTTTTGCGGCTCAAAAGGTTTTCTGCAGGTTTCTTTTGGGTTTTCCGGTTTTTGGACCATTTTGGCGCTTGTTGCGTTGGAGCGGGGATGAAACTGAGCTCTTATGGTCTGGTGGTCGTCCGAGGAAGGCCGGGCGCGGGCGCAGGCAGGTGGCGTTCAGGTTGCCGCGAGCCGCGAAGTCTTCTTTGCCGACAGCGATGTTGTCTTGGTCCATGTTCGCCTGAAACCACACACACGAAATCATCACGGCGTCTGATTTCTCGCAGATGCAACCGGGAGCACTGTTTGTGAATACGTCCCGCGTAGGCCTTATCGAGAAGGGTGCGTTGCTTGAGGCATTGAATGCCGGTTATCCTGGTAGGGCTGAAATTGATGTCTTTGAGGTCGAGCCCCTTACTGACCCGAATGACCTGTTGCTATCGCATCCAAATCTGATCGCTACGCTAAATGTCGGTTTTGTGACCGAGGATGAGTTCGATCTGCAATTCTCGGACATGTTCGATCAGGTGAACGCCTATGCCCAAGGCGCACCGATCCACATGATCAACCCCAAGGTTTGGACCAGTTCAGGATAAGGTTGGCCGCGATAGGCGCACCGATGATTACCAACACGAACCTTGTCAGGTGGTGTGTGATAACAAAGCCCAAGTCCGCGCCCGAGACGATGGCCAGAACTGTCATATCTGCCTGTCCGCCGGGCGCAAAAGCCAATTAGCCTCGACTGGTTGGCCAAGCCCCAACGTGGTGACAACAGCGGTGAAAGCGGTCGCTTGGATTGCGAAGACAAGAACATAGGCGACGCCTGCTGCTAACAATCGACGTAGTCCGACCCATGTCACGCCTACGAATTTTACGCCGATCCCGCAGCCGAAAAAGAACTGCGCTGCAAGGATGGCCTCGCGAGGCGTTCGGGCGTCAATGAAGTGGCCCAGTGGCAATGTTGCTGTCAGGTTCAATGGTCCTAGGATCAACGCCCCGAACAAGCCTGATCCGCTATCCGCCTTGCAGCTGACAAAGGCCGCCAGAACCATCAGTGCCAATTCGTGTAGTGGCAGGTTGCGCGTAGGCTCTACGATTGGGTTGGTGCGCAGGGTGTCGTAACACACTGTCAGAAAAAGCGGCGCCGGTATCACGATGATTAGAACGCGTGATTCGTGGATCAGGGACAGCGTACGCGGGATTGCATTTGCTTCGGTTCCGAAGATGATCATGTCCTGCAGTCGGCCGGTCATGGCTACCTAAAACGCAGTCGTGGTGCCAAAGCCCCAGACCTTGCGGAAGTAGGGCACTCCGACCAACGCGATCAGCGCACTGGCGTAGCCATCTTTGGCAGTTCTGTAAAAAGGGCCGGGGTAATCGAAGCGCCAACCGCCACGCCCAGAATAATGCGCACCGCAACCGAGACCTGACCAAACCCTTCCATAGGGGCGTGAGCCATGGCTGCAATCTGGCGCGTGCTCATTGGGCCAAACAGAAAAGGCATTGGCAGATCCAATGCCCAGAATATTCCTGTGCCCGGAAGTGCAAGACCCGGTGTTATGGCCCACTTCTTTAGGAGAGGAGGTGTTTGTTCCCGGTAGGCAAGGTGTGGCTTTCGACGATATTGACTTGTGATGTATCCAAATGCATACAAGAGGACGCAAGAAGACAGGTAAGCGCTTGATGACCATTCAGGACGACCCTTTACTGCCTTGCCCGCAGGGCAATTCCGCGTATCAGCGTTTGCTGGACGAGGTTCGCGACGGCACTCTTCCGCCCGGCGAACGTCTACGCGAGATCGAGCTGTCAGAACGGTTGGGCGTCAGCCGCACCCCGGTGCGCGAGGCGATCCGGCAGTTGGAGGCTGACGGGCTGGTCACCCACGTCCCAAGACTGGGCGCCACCGGTCGCAGTCTGGATTATGCAGAGGTAATGGAGCTCTATGAAATGCGCGCAGTGCTTGAGGGGACTGCGGCCCGTCTGGCGGCACGTGCGGCGTCGGATGCCGAATTGGACGAGTTGGACATGCTGAATGACCGGATGGCCGAGGCTGGTACCGGCCCGGATGCGGCGCGGATAAATCGGGTTTTCCATGCCACGCTTCTGGACGCTGCCAAGAACCGGTTTCTTGCGAATTCGATGTTGCCCTTGCAAAAGGCGCTGCTGATCCTTGGGTCTTCGCAATTGTTGGACGGTGATCGGGCCGGGACGGCAGTGGCCGAACACCGGCGTATCATGGCCGCTTTGAAGGCCCGCGATGGTGCTGCAGCCGAGACAGGGATGCGCTCGCATATTCAGGCCGCACAACGGATGCGCATCCGTGCGTTGCAGGACCGCGACCGCACAATCGACGAAAATGAGTAGGTAAGCAGGATATGGCCACCCAAAAGGAAGCTTACGATATCGCAGTGATCGGCGGCGGGAACGCCGCCCTTTGCGCTGCGATGACCGCCGCCGAGGCAGGCGCCCGCGTTTTGATCCTTGAAACAGCGCCGAAACCTTATCGCGGCGGAAACTCACGTCACACGCGCAACTTTCGTTGCATGCACAAATCTCCTTTGGGTCCGTTGATCGAGGAGTACAGCGAGGATGAATACCTATCGGATCTGCTGAAAGTCACCAATGGCAAGACCGACGAGCATTTGGCGCGTCTGGCAATCCGAACCTCGGAAGAGTGTCTGCCGTGGATGGAGGAACACGGCGTTCGCTTTCAACCATCACTGTCCGGGACCCTCTCGCTGGCCCGGACAAATGCCTTCTTTATGGGGGGCGGTAAGTCTCTGGTGAATGCCTATTACAGGACAGCGGCGGGTTTGGGCGTTGATGTGCTATATGAGGCCGCAGTTACACATCTGGAACTGAATGGCGACCAGATCGAGTGGGTTGATTACACCTTTGAAGGCCAGTCTCATCGCATCACTCCTAAAGCAATCATTGTCGCTTCGGGAGGGTTTCAGGCCGACACGGATTGGCTCACCCGCGCTTGGGGTGAACCTGCGAAAAATTTCCTTATCCGGGGCACGCCCTACAACCGGGGTGTGGTGCTGGCAGATCTTCTGGAACAGGGCGTCGAAAGCGTTGGCGATCCAACGCAATGCCACGCTGTCGCCATCGACGGGCGCGCGCCAAAATTCGACGGCGGCATCGTCACCCGTCTGGATTGCGTGCCGTTTTCCATCGTCGTGAACAAAGAGGCCGAGCGGTTCTATGACGAGGGTGAGGACGTTTGGCCCAAGCGCTACGCAATCTGGGGACGTTTGGTAGCGACCCAACCGGATCAGGTGGGTTACGTTGTCATTGATGCAAAATCGCTGAACCTGTTCATGCCCTCTGTGTTCCCCCCGTTGAAAGCGGACACGTTGGAAGAACTGGCCGGGATGATGGGCCTGCCCGCAGACAAACTGACCGCGACTGTCGCCGAATTCAACGCTGCTTGCGGAGATACCAGCGGCTTTCACCCGACAGAGCTGGACGGTGTCTCTACCGCAGGCCTGACCCCACCCAAGACCAATTGGGCCCGCCCAATCACCAAACCGCCTTTCTATGGCTACTCGCTGCGGACTGGCGTGACCTTCACTTACCTCGGGTTCAAAGTTAACGACACGGCCCAGTGTTCAACGTCAAACGGCAAGATCAAGAACCTTTGGGCGGCCGGCGAGACCATGGCCGGGTCGATCCTTGGACAAGGCTATCTGGCCGGCTTCGGCATGACCATCGGAACCGTATTTGGACGCATCGCAGGACGTGAGGCTGCCGCTTATGCAAACTGATCGTATTCAAGAAGCCCGTCGCCAGGCCGAGATCTGCAATGCCTGTCGCTATTGCGAGGGCTATTGCTCGGTCTTCCCGTCGCTGCACGCGGAACGCGCGTTCTCGGATGGGGATATCACGCAACTGGCCAACCTCTGCCACAACTGTCGGGGTTGCTATTACGCGTGTCAGTATACAGCGCCTCACGAGTTCGATCTGAACTTCCCCAAGGCACTGGCCGAGGTGCGGCGGGACAGTTGGGAAAGCTTAGCATGGCCGCAGCCGTTGGCGCGCCGGTTCCACACCCATGGCGGGGCTATCGCCCTGGCGCTTGTGATCGGATTTGCTCTGTTGTTCTGGGCCATCCGCGCCATCGGATCGAGCGGAGGCGAGGGGTTCTACGCCGTCCTGTCCCATAATGCGATGGTGGCAATATTTGCGCCCGCGTTCCTGCTGCCTCTGTTCAGCATAGCCATCAGCCTCAGACGCTACTGGGCCGAAGTTGGCGGCAAATCCATCCAGATGTCTGATCTGACGGCTGCGTTCAAACGCGTGGGCA
>NZ_JAKRGB010000027.1 GCF_022347725.1 Ruegeria sp. Ofav3-42 | reverse complement strand
CCAGCGGGCTTTGGCCGATCCTGGTGGTATGGAACTGCCCACACCATTTGACCGTCACGGTCGAGGGCACCTCGCGGTCTTCAAACGCTGCAACCGGCGCTTTGAAATCGCGCGGGTTGGCCATGCAGTTCGCGCCGATCGGGCCGCGTCCGGGCAGTTCGAATTTCTGGCCGTAATTCTCGCAGACAAAACCCCGGCAGGGGCCTTCCAGTACCTCGACGCGGTAGACCAGGCCGCGCGGGATGATGGCAATTTCTTTGGGCTCAAGGTCAATGATCCCCAGTTCGGTCGCAAAGCGCAGGCGGCCTTCCTGTTGCACAACCAACAGCTCGGAATCGGCCGAGAAGAAATAGTCATCCACCATGGATTCAGTAACCAGATAGATATGGCTTGCCATGCCCACCTGCGTGTTCACGTCGCCCGCCGTGGTCATCGTGCGCATCCCGGTCAGCCAGGTGAGGCCTTCATCGGAATGGGGCACCGCATCCCAGCGGTATTGACCAAGGCTGATTACGTCCGGGTCAACACACGGCGCTGACTTCCAGAGCGGCAGATCGACTTTTTCATAACGGTGCGAGTGCTTTACCGAGGGGCGAATGCGGTAGCACCACGTGCGCTCAGGCGGGTTCGCGGTAAAGGCAGTGCCGCTGAGTTGTTCGCCATAAAGGCCATAATTGCACCGCTGGGGGCTGTTCATCCCCCGCGGCAGCGCACCCGGCAAAGCCTCAGTCTCAAAATCATTCGCCCAACCAGGCATATAGCCCTTGGAAATAGAAGCCCCATCATCAGCGACAGTCAATCCGCTATTCATTTTGAGGTCAGCCATCTGGGTCTCCTGTTCAAACGATTCGGGCAGGCTTTGAGCTTGCCCTCAATAAACGTTTCAGATGCAACGAAGTCAATATTTTTGTTGCAAGTGCAACGAAACTCTGGCTTCAATGACGCTGAAAGGAAATTGATGCATGAGCACCAGAGGCTTGCCGGAATTCGATTTAGACGGGTTCTTGCCGTATCGACTTACAGTTCTGGCCGCGCACCTGAGCGCAGAGATGGCTCAACAATATAAGAAGAAATTTGGAATCTCGAATTCCGAATGGCGCGTTCTTGTGAATGTTGGATATGCTGAAAACCCGTCGGTTCGGGACATTGAAAAGAGGGTCAGCCTAGAAAAGTCAAAGGTCAGCCGGGCGGCAGCGCGGCTTGAAGTCCGTGGCCTGATCACCAAAGTTGTAGATCCCGATGACCGACGGCTGGTCAATCTCACCCTGACGGAAAAAGGCACCGATCTTCTAAGCCAACTGGTCCCAATCGCAATGTCGTTTCAGTCCAGTTTGGAAGCCAAACTTGGCGAAGCTGAAGAAGCACTGATTGCCGCCCTCGATCTGCTGTCGGAAGAATAAATAAAAAGGAAGTGTCCGCAAACCGTGTTGGTCTGCCGTGCGCAACAAAGTGTTTTTTGACTAAGGCTCCTTCAATGTTCGCTGCCGCATCAGCTAAGTAGTTGATGCACCGCGTATTCTTCTGGAAACACAAAAGAAAACGCGATAGCCGAAACTACGAGGCGGCGAATATAGTCACCCTAAAGGAGAAAGCTTGATACCAGCATTGATCCAAAAGCAGTTCGGTGGTCGGTTTTACGGCAAGTTTCGTTTGATTGCCTTTGATGAAGCCGAAAAGGCGCGGGTGACCACAGGGGTTGATTTAGAAAAGGAAGCTGAAACGAAATACATTTTGACGCATCATTTCGACGATCCATATATGATCGAATTTTTGCGTGCGGAGCGCGCCCGCGCCCCGGAACATGTGGCCCGTAAGCTTAAACTGGCCGAAGGAGCTGAGCTTCCTGACTTTATTGAAAGTTCTGGAACGGGCTATGTTGTGAGTGCGAAGCTGAAAGGGATCATTGAGCTTCACCTGAGTGATCGCGATGGGATGACCTTCTTTCCACTTGAGATTTATCGCAAAGACGGGACGCTTTACTCTGCAGATTTTTTTGCATGGAACGTCTACCGCAAAGTGGATGCAGTGGACCCAATCTGCTTGGGCGTTGCGACGGTTGCAGGTCCGGTGGATGGAAATCACATGTGGACATACCGAAGCGGTGGCGGCAGGACCGCCAAAGGCCTGAAGTTGATGGAGTCCGAAATCGAAGGTTTAACCGCGTGGCGGGATTTCCGGTTTCGAGGTGATTTCAATTTTATCTCTGACGCTCTGTTAGCGGACATGGAAGCTGAAGGCATTGAAGGCTTTGAAGTAGAAAGCCTTTGGGGTGTCGTCTGACAGCGCATTTAGTCACCGAACACGCGCCTTGAGCTGACATTTCTGCCAAGTGCTATGCTGGGTCTATGATGCCTGAATAATCTCCGCAGGTCGAAGCTCGGAAGGCCGCACCTCCAGCCAACGAATGTAGCCATTGAGGTTCTTTGTGGCAGGCCCGCAAAACGGTCGGATGAACCGGTCGTAGCGGGCGTGGCGCGATTTGACATTCTCGGTGATATAACAGCTTGCAGCTACGCGTGTCCCGCTTTGAATCGGCCAAAAAATGCTCAATCCCCACCGTTCCTTGCCAGAGATGCGTAGCCATTGGTGCCGTCCGAACAGAGCATTGCACCACCCGGCCGAGTGGTTGCATCGCCCGCTCCAGTGTCACGCCTTTCCGGTTCGGAAGCCGCCGAAAAAGATGGGGGCCGCCACGATCAATAACCGTCACGATGGGCAGTTGCCACTTTGACAGACCACGCATCATCTTCTTCCCGCGCGTCGTGAGTCTCTCCACCTGGGGCGCGACGTTCTGCGGATCGGAAAAAGAACGCGTCGGGTCAGTTATCGGCCTTTTTTTGAAGCGCACCCGGATCATAGTCCGCATTAATCGACCGTTTACGCTTGGTCTCACCCATGTTCAGTGACAGCACCGTAAGTGCGGCCATAGACTCTCGACGAGTCGGCAAGAGAAGGCCTCGGCCGTTTTGTGTGGGGTAGTTTCTTGGTTCATGGGATTGCTTCTATCCCGCCAAATCAGCTCGTTGCAAGTGCAACGACTTGATCTAGATCAAACTGCGCCAATCCGATCCGAGCTAATCATTGCAAATGCAACGAATCTGGAGGAGGCCAAAATGAACGCTCAGACTCTCAAACTCGATCAAATTCATCACGTCGCATATCGCTGCAAGGATGCGAAGGAAACGGTCGAGTTCTACACCAAAATGCTGAACATGGATTTTGTGCTGGCAATTGCCGAAGACCATGTGCCTTCTACGCATGAACCCGATCCATACATGCACCTGTTTCTGGATGCGGGGAACGGAAACGTGTTGGCGTTCTTCGAACTGCCGACCAAACCTGAAATGGGGCGCGACCCGAATACGCCGAAATGGGTCCAGCACATAGCGTTCAAGGTCAAGGACCGCGAAACGCTGATCGGGTTCAAGGAACACCTCGAAGCCAACGGCGTCGATGTGCTGGGCGTTACCGACCACTCGATCTTCCATTCGATTTATTTCTTCGATCCCAACGGCCACCGCGTGGAACTCGCTTGTCCTGATCCAAAGGAAGAAGAAATGATTAAGCGGCTGGACGCGGTGAAATGGGACATGTTGGAAGAATGGTCGCGCACCAAGAAAGCACCTCAGCATGCAGATTGGCTTCACGCTAAAGAGTTGGGGAAAAAGTGATGCTGAACACCTACGATTTCCCCGAATTTCCTTATGTGCAGTCCGAGGATCAGATATCCGGGCAGACGGTTCGCCACCCTGTCGTGATCGTCGGGGGCGGGCCGGTCGGGTTAACCGCCGCGCTGGATCTTGCAGCGCAAGGGATCAAGGTTGTTGTGCTTGACGACAATAACACGGTCTCGGTCGGTTCTCGGGCCGTCTGCTATGCCAAGCGCCCGCTCGAAATCTGGGATCGTCTGGGCGTAGGCGAACGGATGATCGAAAAAGGCGTCGACTGGAAGCTGGGGCGCGTGTTCCTGCGCGATAAAGAAGTCTATACCTTCGATCTGTTGCCGGAGGACGGGCACAAAATTCCGGCCTTCATCAACCTTCAGCAATACTATCTTGAAGAATACATGGTTGAAGCCTGTGATCGGAACCCTCTGATCGACATCCGGTGGAAACACAAGGTCTTGTCGCTGCGCCAGTACGATAACTATGCCGAGATCGCGGTTGAAACACCGGATGGGATATTTACCCTCGAAGCGGGCTGGCTATTGGCCTGCGATGGCGCGAATTCGGATACCCGGCGCATGGTCGGGGCGGAGTTTGCCGGCCAGTTCTTTCAGGACCGTTTTCTGATCGCAGACATCGTGATGAAGGCAGACTTTCCGGCCGAACGCTGGTTCTGGTTCGATCCTGACTTTCATCGTGGGCAGTCGGCTCTGTTGCACAAGCAATCCGATGACGTCTGGCGGTTGGATTTCCAGTTGGGCTGGGACGCAGACCCCGAGGTCGAGAAACGCCCGGAAAACATTATTCCCCGAGTCAGGGCGATGATTGGCGAGGATGTGGAATTCGAACTGGAATGGGCGTCCGTCTATCAGTTTGCCTGTCGCCGTGTAGATCAGTTCCGACATGGTCGCGTTCTGTTCGCCGGAGATGCGGCGCATCAGGTTTCTCCCTTTGGCGCGCGTGGTGCCAACACAGGGGTTCAGGACATTGACAACCTGTCATGGAAACTGGCTGCTGTTCTGCGTGGCGAAGCCCCGATCGCTCTGCTGGACACCTACCACGCCGAGCGGGCCTATGCGGCAGACGACAACCTTCTGAACTCAACCCGTTCTACAGATTTCATCACACCCAAGAATGGCGCATCGAAGCGGTTCCGCAAAGCTGTATTAGACCTTGCGAATAAGACCGAATTTGCCCGGCCGCTGGTCAATTCGGGCCGGTTGTCCACGCCGACGCCGTATCTCGATAGCGCGCTAAACACGGCCGATGGCGGCGCGTGGAAGGGGCGGATGACGCCCGGCACTTGCGCCTCTGACGCGCCAATTGTCGTGGGCGGCAAGGACGGCTGGCTGCTGGACCAGTTCACTGGCGGCTTTGTCCTGCTTGCCTTGGGCGTTGAGGCTGAGCCGGTCGATGCCGGAGCCTTCACGCCGAAGGTGGTCACTTTGGGCAGCAGCTTTGACGATCCAAAGGGGTTGGTTTCCGAGCGCTACGACGCGGAGGAGGGCGCGCTGTATCTGATCCGCCCGGATCAGCATATCTCAGCCCGCTGGCGCAGATTCGACGCGGACGCCGTGAAATCCGCGATTTCCAAAGCTACGGCAGGAGCAATTTGATGAGCCTGAACCTGAAGCCCAACATCGAGTCTCCGGACGATTTCTATCAACTGCTCACAGATGCACAGCGCGATCTGTCGGATGAAGACGCCAATGACATGAACGCGCGTCTGGTTCTGATCCTCGCCAACCAGATCGGTTCGCTGAACGATTTGCAGGAAGCGATTGAAATCGCAAAGTAAAGACCGCCACGCCCGCCAAGTCGGGCGTGGTCTTCCAACCCGAATGTACCGACACGTGTATCCGGCTTTGTGCCTTCGGACAAGGGCTGCCTATGCGCGTAGTTGTGTTTAGTTCCCGGCCAAAAATCACTTGCAAGGCGCCTTAGTTCGAGGCGAGAGTTTTGAGGCCGACGCGGGCGATTAGAGCGGGCGCATTACACAAAAAAACCATCAAAGCGGAAGATGCTGCGGAACTTATCCCCGATGGCGCCAGTCTTTTGATTGGAGGTTTCATGGGCGTTGGTACTCCGAACCGGATCATCGATGCTCTTGTTGCGCGAGGCGCCAAAGACCTTGAGATCATCGCAAATGACACCGCGGTGCCTGATGTCGGAATCGGCAAGCTGATCGCTGCAAATGCCGTGCGCCGTGTTGTGGCAAGCCATATCGGCCTCAACCCGCAGACACAGGAAATGATGATGTCCGGCGAGATCGAGGTTGAACTTGTTCCGCAAGGCACGTTGGTGGAACAGATACGCGCAGCCGGCGTCGGGCTTGGTGGATTCCTCACGCCGACAGGATTGGGTACCAGTGTCGCGGAAGGAAAAGAAATCGTGACCGTTGGCGACCAGGACTACCTTCTGGAGCAGGCCATATGGGCCGAGTTTGCGCTGATCTCCGCCAAGAATTGCGACTATGTCGGCAATCTCGAGTATTCGCTGACCGCGCATAACTTCAATCCGGTCATGGCGCTTGCTGGAAAGACCGTGATTGCCGAGCCTGAGCATATACTGCCGGTTGGTGCTATTCCGCCCGACAGTGTCAAGACGCCGGGTATTCTTGTGGATCACATTCTTGAAAGGGCGAGCAAATGACCCTGCCAACCAGCCCCAAAGACATCATTGCCCGGCGTGTGGCGCAAGAGATCAAATTCGGAATGCTCGTCAATCTGGGTATTGGCCTGCCGAGTTTGGTGGCCAATCATCTACCCTTGGACGCCGGCGTGTTTTTTCAGGCCGAGAACGGTGTCATCGGTTTGGGCGCCCCCCCACCCGAGGGGATGGAGGACGAAAATCTGACGGATGCAGGTGGCGGCTTTGTCTCCGCCGTGCCGGGGGCTGCGTCCATCGATAGCGCGATGAGTTTCGGCATTATTCGAGGTGGCCATTTGGACATGACGGTTCTGGGCGGGCTGCAGGTGGACGCCATGGGGCGGCTGGCAAACTGGATGGTTCCGGGCAAGCTGATACCGGGCATGGGTGGCGCAATGGATCTGGTTACCGGCGCGCGCCGCGTCATCGTCGCGATGCAGCATTCAGCAAAAGGCAAATCGAAGGTTGTGGCCGAATGTGACTTGCCTCTGACTTCGACCAGACCCGTGGACTTGATAGTAACCGAATTGGCGGTTTTTACGCCAACGGCGGATGGCTTGGTTCTCAGAGAGCTCGCGCCGGGCACAACTGTCGACGATGTCACGCGCAATACTGAAGCCGGATTCATCGTTGCTGGCGATATCGGAGTTATGAATTTAGCAAGCTGGTCGAGCTAACAGCGCACAGTGGCGGAGTCGGCCGGAGGTCAGACTTTGACCGCTTGCAATTCCTCGAGCAGATCCAACAGGTTGTCCAGTTTCTTGCGGCCCATCTGTGCCTCGATTTTGTCCGCAATCTCCAGCGAAGCAGCAAGGTTCTCTTCCAATATCCGGCGGCCCTCATCCGTGATCTTGACCATGGTTCGGCGCTTGTCCTGACTGTCCTGGCGGCGGCTGATCTGACCTTCGGCCTCCATTGTGCGTAAGATGCGGGTGAGGCTTGGCAGCAGCAGGCAGGCTTCGTGGGCGATGGTGCTTTGCTCAACCTCGCCCAATTCGTCCAGAACACGCAGGATTCGCCACTTCTGTTCGGTCAATTGAATACCCTGCAGCATGTCGCGCACGGGGGCCATGACGGTTTCGCGGGCGCGCAGCAGCGCAATGGGAAGCGAGCGCGCGGTGCTCTTTGTATGACTTTGAGTGTTCATGCGGTCTTCTAGAGCGCCATTTCTGAAATTGCAAAGATTAACAAAGCAAGTACTTGACGGCGGCAATTCTAAATAGTAAACATGTTAACAAATAAAGGAGGACACATGCCACATTTTCACGTCGAATATTCCGGGAATCTGGAAGACAAGATCGACATGGCTGGCCTGTGTGAGTGTATCCGGGCAACGGCGGCTGATATCGACACCTTTCCAATGCCGGGAATTCGTGTCCGCGCCACGAAGGTCGATCACTACGCCATTGCGAACGGCAATCCCGCGCATGGGTTCATCGACATTTCGATCCGCCTGCGCGCCGGGCGGCCCGACGAGGTTAAACAGGACGCCACGGCCCGTATTTTTGACGCGGTCAAGGCGTATCTGGCACCGGCCTTACTACAGCATTCCATCGCGCTTTCGCTTGAGATGCGCGACATTGACCCGAACCTTTCGCCCAAGACCGGCACGATCCGGGACCATTTGGCTGCGAATACCCAGGAGACCTGATGCATGAGCGCACTGGATACAAACATCGATAAACTGGCGGGTTTCTTGGCGCGCTTTAAAGAGACAGGCATCAAGAACCGCATCGCCGGAGAGGATCGCGACGGGGCGGCAGGTGTGTTTCAGTCTACATCACCGGTCGACAAATCGATGATCTGCGACGTGGCGCATGGCACGGCAGACGACATCGACGCCGCTGCAAAGGCTGCCCACGCCGCCTTTGCCGAGTGGCGCGACATGCCCGCCGCCGAACGCCGTTGCATTCTGCTGAACGTCGCCGACGCCATTGAGGCACGCGCTGAAGAAATTGCCCTGTGCGAATGCTGGGATACCGGCCAAACCCTGCGCTTCATGTCCAAAGCCGCTCTGCGCGGGGCAGAGAACTTTCGCTATTTCGCTGATCAGGTGGTTCAGGCCCGGGACGGTCAACACCTGAAGTCACCCACGTTGATGAACATCACCACCCGCGTTCCGATTGGGCCGGTAGGCGTGATCACCCCGTGGAACACGCCGTTCATGCTGTCCACCTGGAAGATCGCCCCAGCGCTGGCGGCTGGTTGCACCGTGGTCCACAAACCAGCCGAAGACAGCCCTTTGACCGCCCGACTGTTGGTGGAAATCGCGGAAGAGGCCGGTTTGCCGAAAGGCGTATTGAACACCGTCAACGGATTTGGACCCGATGCGGGCAAGGCGTTGACCGAGCATCCGCTGATCAAGGCCATTGCTTTCGTCGGCGAAAGCCGGACCGGGTCGATCATCACCAAGCAGGGTGCCGATACACTCAAGAGGATGCATCTGGAACTGGGCGGCAAGAACCCGGTCATCGTATTCGATGACGCCGATCTGGACAGGGCGCTGGATGCGGTGATCTTCATGATCTACTCGATCAACGGCGAACGCTGCACGTCATCCTCGCGTCTGCTGGTGCAGGACACCATCAAGGAAGAGTTCGAAGCCAAGCTGGTCGAGCGTGTGAACAACATCAAGGTCGGCCACCCGCTGGACCCGGCGACCGAGATTGGCCCGTTGGTGACAGAAGAGCACTACAACAAGGTGACCAGCTATTTCGATATTGCCAAAGACGACGGCGCGACCGTCGCAGCTGGTGGCGTGAAACTTGGCGACGAAGGCTATTTCATCCGTCCGACGCTGTTCACCAACGCCAACAACGACATGCGCATCGCGCGCGAGGAGATCTTTGGCCCGGTCCTCACGTCGATCCCATTCTCGACCGAGGACGAAGCCCTGCAGATGGCCAATGACACCCCTTATGGTCTGACCGGATATGTCTGGACCAATGACCTGACTCGCGCCCTGCGCTTTACTGACAAGCTTGAGGCTGGGATGATCTGGGTGAACTCGGAAAACGTCCGTCACCTGCCAACCCCCTTTGGTGGCGTCAAAGCGTCCGGCATCGGGCGTGACGGCGGCGACTGGTCGTTCGAGTTCTACATGGAACAGAAACATGTGGGATTTGCCACCGGTCAGCACAAAATCATGCAGTTGGGCAAGCTGTAACAGTCTGCCCTAACGGAATCTGGAAACGCGCGCACCTTAACCTCCAGGAGGAGACAATGGGAGAAATCGTTCTCGCGGCCAAAATGACCCATGTGCCGACCATGCTAATGTCCGAGCAGGAAGGCCCGGTCAAAGGCGCGCGTCAAACCGCGATCGACGGGCACCGGGAAATCGCACGGCGCGCCAGGGAACTGGGTGCCGATACCGTGGTGATCTGCGACACGCATTGGGTTGTCAACGCGGGTTTCCACATCAACGCGAACAAGCATTTTGAGGGCTTGTTCACCTCGAATGAATTCCCGCAATTCATCAAGGACCTGCCGTACGAATACGATGGCGACTCGGCGCTTGGGGATGCCATAGCCGACATCGCCACGAAAAAGGGCGTGCACACGCTCAGCCATCAGGTGGACAGCCTTGAGCTGGAATACGGAACCCTTGTTCCTATGCGCTTCATGAGCCGCGAGGCAGACTTCAAAGTGGTTTCGATTGCCGCGTGGTGCACCGTTCACAGCCATGAAGAAAGCCGCCTTGTCGGCGAGGCCATCCGCGAAGCAGTGGAGGCCAGCGACCGCAAGGTTCTGCTGGTTGCGTCCGGATCGTTAAGCCACAAGATCTGGCCGAACAAGGATTATGCTGCAAACAATGGTACATTCACCATCAGTTCGGAATTCAACCGCCAGGTGGATCTGCATGTTCTGGACATGTGGCAAGCCGGAGACCACGCCACATTTCTGAATATGCTGGGCGAATACGCCAATTTCTGCTGTGGCGAAGGGTCGATGCATGACACCGCCATGCTCTACGGCGCTCTGGGATGGGAAAAGTATGATGCGAAATGCGAGGTTGTCACCGAGTATTTCCCATCATCGGGAACCGGGCAAACCAATGTGATTTTCCCGGTGGTCTGAACAGGCTGGCAGGCGCGCAACGCATTTTGGAGAGGAGACGATCATGGGAAAGATTGTACAGGCTGCGAAGATTACGCATGTGCCAAGTATCTGGATGTCCCACACCATGCCGAAATACAAAGGCATCCGCCAACCTGCCATCGATGGTTATGCGCGCCTGCGTCAGGATGCGATCGACCGCAAGGTCGACACCTTCGTCGTTTTCGACACCCACTGGATCACCAATCAGGGCTTTCACCTGAACACGAAAGAGCATCACAAGGGCCGATTCATCAGCCATGAGCTGCCGCACATGCTGGCGGATATGGAGTTCGACTATCGCGGTGATCACGTGCTGGGGGAAACCATCCTTGACGTTCTGAGAGAACGTGGAGAACGTGCTCTTGGCCATTCCCACCCCGACATGGGCATGGAATACGGCACCCTTCTGCCGATGCATTTCATCAATGACGGCGTCAATGCGCGTGTCCTGCCGGTTGCGGTTAACCAGTTCTCGTCCATTGCGGAGAACCGGGTTTGGGGCGAGGCCATTGCCGAAGGCATCCGGCGGTCCGGGCGCAACGTTTCGATTTTGGCCTCAGGCTCGCTCAGCCATGATTTTTCGCCCAACGAACGTTCGCAGGACGGGCTGAACTCGGTCAACGGTGAGTTTAACCGCCAGATGGATTTGCGCGTACTGGAACTTTGGGAACAGGGCCGTTTCGAAGAATTCCTCAAGCTTTTGCCTGACTATGCCAAGAAATGCGCGGGTGAATGCGCCATGAACGATACCGCCCTGCTGTTCGGTGCCCTCGGCTGGGGCAGCTATAAGGGTGAGATCGACATCTACACCCCTTACTTCGGAAGCTCCGGGACAGGTCAGGCCAACATCAGCTTTTCGGTCTGACACCGAATTACAGGAACCAACAGAATGACAGAACTGCGTCTGAACGACCCCTCTTTGCTGATCCAGGCGGCAAAAGTTGGTACGAAATGGGTTGGAATCGCCGATGCGGCGGACACAATCGACGTCACCAATCCCGCCACCGGTGAGCTTCTCGGCAAGGTCCCCAACCTTGGGGCGGCCGAAACTGCCGCTGCCATTGCGGATGCGCAAACCGCTCAGAAAGACTGGTCGGCCCGCACCGCGAAAGAGCGCAGCCAGATTCTGCGGCGCTGGTACGACCTGATGATGGAACATCAGGACGATCTGGGCGCAATCCTGACAGCCGAACAGGGCAAACCGCTGGCTGAGGCCAAAGGTGAGATTGCCTATGGCGCGTCCTTCATTGAATGGTTCGCTGAAGAAGCCCGCCGCGCCTATGGCGATGTGACGCCCGGCCACGCGCCGGACAAGCGGATCGTCACGATCAAGCAACCGATCGGTGTGGTCGCGGCGATCACACCGTGGAACTTCCCCAATGCCATGATCACCCGCAAAGCCGGTCCGGCCTTTGCCGCAGGCTGTTCCATGGTGCTGAAACCGGCCAGCCAGACGCCATTCTCGGCCATCGCGCTGGCAGAGCTGGCTGATCGGGCGGGTCTTCCGAACGGGTTGTTCTCGGTGCTGACCGGGTCCGCGCGCGGGATCGGGGGCGAGATGACATCCTCGAAGATCGTGCAAAAGCTGACTTTTACCGGCTCAACCGAGATCGGCGCGCTGCTCTATGCCCAATGTGCGCCCACGATCAAGAAACTGGGTCTGGAACTGGGCGGCAACGCGCCGTTCATTGTGTTCGACGATGCCGATCTGGATGCCGCCGTCGAAGGCGCAGTGATCGCCAAGTTCCGCAACAACGGCCAGACCTGCGTCTGCGCCAACCGCATATACGTTCAGGCCGGCGTCTATGACGCCTTTGCCGAAAAGCTGGCCGCAAAAGTCGCGACCCTGCCCACCGGCAACGGATTTGACGAAGGCATCATTTTTGGTCCCCTGATCGATCAGGCCGCTGTAGAAAAAGTGGCCGAGCATGTCGCCGACGCGACCGGGAAAGGTGCGACTGTAACGCTGGGCGGCAAGGCTCACGAATTGGGCGGTACCTTCTTTGAACCCACCATCCTGATCGGCGTCACAGCTGACATGGCCGTGGCCACCGAAGAGACCTTTGGACCCGTCGCGCCGCTGTTCAAATTCGACACAGAAAGCGAGGTTATCGCCGCGGCGAATGATACCGACTTTGGTCTGGCGTCCTATTTCTACTCTCGCGATCTGGCCCGTGTTTGGCGCGTTTCCGAGGCGTTGGAATATGGCATGGTCGGGATCAATACCGGCCTGATCTCGACCGCCGAAGCGCCGTTTGGCGGGGTTAAGATGTCCGGTCTGGGCCGCGAGGGTTCGCGCCACGGGCTCGATGACTTCATGGAACTTAAATACCTGTGCATGGGTGGCATTAACGCCGCCGAGGAGGCCTGATGCGTTTCGCAACTTACACCGCCAAAGGAGCGACCTATTTCGGTGCCATCACCGATGACGGCGCTATCGCACTGAACGACGCTTTCCCCGATCAGGCCAGTCTCTATGAGGTGATCGCTGCGGGTGCATTTGAAAAGCTCGCCGAGGCGGCAGCGGGCCGCGAAGTGACTCATGCGGAGTTCACCTATGAAATGGTGATGCCCGATGTCCGCCGCATCCTCTGCGTTGGCGTGAACTTTCCTGACCGTAATGCGGAATACAAGGATGGCAGCGCGCAGCCCGAATACATGTCGCTGTTCCCGCGCTTTGCGAGCGGATTCACTGGTCACAACCGCTCACTGATCCGTCCGCCGGAAAACCACACGCTCGACTACGAGGGCGAGGTAGCCATCGTGATCGGCAAGGCCGGGCGCCGGATTTCGCAGGAAGACGCGTATGGCTACATTGCAGCGCTGACGCTATGCAACGAGGGTACGATCCGTGATTGGGTGCGGCACGCCAAATTCAATGTCACACAGGGCAAGAACTGGGACAACTCGGGCGCAATAGGCCCGTGGTTGGTGCCGTTCACTGACGCGGCGCAGCTGGATGATGCCCGCATTCAGACCCGTGTGAATGGAGAGCTGCGCCAGGACGACACGCTAAACCGCATGATGTTCCCGATCCGGTGCGAGATCGAGTATATCTCGACCTTTATGACCCTGCAGCCAGGTGACATCATCGTCACCGGAACGCCCACCGGGGCAGGGGCGCGGTTTGATCCCCCGAAATACCTGGCGCCGGGCGACGTGGTTGAGGTTTCGGTCGAAGGCATCGGCACGCTGCGCAACACGGTTGAGGACGAACAGGTATGACCCCCGAGGATCACAACCGCGCTGCCGCTGATCTGCTGCAGGCAGAGCGTACGCGCGAGCAGATTGGCCTGCTGACCTTGCGCCATCCCGAGATGGGGATGGATGATGCCTATGAGGTGCAGAACGCCATCTATCGCCAAAAACTGGCAGAGGGACGCAATGTGATCGGCTGGAAGATCGGGCTGACTTCGAAAGCGATGCAATATGCGCTGAACATTGACATCCCCGACAGCGGTATTCTGTTTGATGACATGGTGTTCGACAATGGCGCTACGGTGCCCGCAGGTCGGTTCATCCAGCCCCGGATCGAGGCGGAAATCGCGTTCGTCATGAAATCCGCAGTGGGCGGCGAGCAGGTAACCCGCGACAATATCATTGCGGCCACGGATTACGTCGCCCCGTCGATTGAGATCCTCGACACGCGCATTCAGCGGGTGGACCCCGAAACCGGTAAGGCCCGCACAGTTTTTGATACGATCAGCGATAACGCCGCCAATGCCGGCATTGTTCTGGGCAACGACCGGCACGCAGTCGAAGCATGTGATCTGCGGTGGGTCGGCGCACTGACCTTCCGCAACGGCGAGATCGAAGAAACGGGGCTGGGCGCGGGTGTCCTGAATGACCCGGTCGAAAGCTTGGTCTGGCTGGCCCGCCGTATGGCGCAATACGGCCAAAGCATCGAACCCGGTCAGGTGATCCTGTCGGGCAGCTTTATCCGCCCCGTCGAATGCCCCTCGGGCACGGAAATCCACGCGGATTTCGGCCCTTTCGGATCAGTCGATATCAATTTTGCCTGAAGGAGCGCCCTGGATGCCTGCGCCAAAGAATACGTTCAAAGCCGCTCTGGCTGCCGGACAACCACAGGTCGGTTGTTGGGTCGGCATGGCCGACGCCTACGCCGCCGAAATCGCCGCGACCGCGCGGTTCGGCTGGTTGTTGGTTGACGGGGAACATGCGCCAAATGATCTGCGCTCGGTGCTGGAACAGGTGCGGGTGATCGAGGGATCGGGCAGCGCACCCGTCGCGCGCCTGCCCGTGGGCGAGACCTGGATGATCAAGCAGTATCTGGATGCCGGCGTTCAGAACATTCTGGTGCCGATGGTCGAAAGTGGTGCGCAGGCGCGGGATCTGGTGCGCGCGGTACGATACCCGCCTCATGGAGTGCGCGGCGTCGGTTCAGCGCTTGCGCGCGCTTCGCGCTTTGGAGCGATCCCGGATTATCTGGCAACTGCGGATGATCAGATCTGCTTGCTGGTACAGGTCGAAAACCGCGCCGGGCTTGAGGCGTTGGATGACATTCTGGCCACCGATGTGGATGGTGTTTTTGTCGGCCCTTCGGATCTGGCCGCCGATATGGGGCATATCGGTAACGCGGGCCACCCCGAAGTGGTCGAGGCAGTTCTGGACGCCATCACCCGCATCGTGGCGGCGGGCAAGGCGGCAGGTATCCTGACGCTTGACCCTGAGATGCAGCGTAAATGCCTGGATCTGGGCGTTACCTTTCTGGCCACCAATATCGACGTTACGCTGTTCGCCAAAGCTGTTCGCGATGCAGCGGATGCCAGTTTGCGCTTGGTGTCAGATCGAGTAGCCGAATGCAGCCCGGTGTAAACACTAACCAAGGCTAGCATTCCCTTTCGCGACACCAGAAACTCAAGGAATTCCCCTGATTTTGAACAGTTCAGCATCGCCGCCCAACGCGACTAATTCTGTACGTAAGACAGTTGTACATTGAGTGCTTATGCTCCTTTTCAGAGAAATGGGAAAACGACTCTAAACGTGGATTGCCGCGAATTTAAAATTTGCAATGTCGCTCCATGTGCTTTGGCGATCTGCGCCACCAAGGACAGGCCCAGCCCGGAACCTTGGGTGTTCTGATGATCAGCGCCGCGAAAAAATGGTTCGAATACCTTGTGTTGCTCATCAGTAGGAACGCCCGGACCTTGATCAGCGACATCAAGCTGCACTGCGTTCCCGGTGTGGCAAACGGAAACCTCAAATGGCGAGGCACCGTGTTTCCGTGCATTGTCCATTAAGTTTCGTATGAGGTGCTGAAGCACTCTGCGGTCTCCCGACACTTCCACATGTTCTCCGGTAACTTTGCTCCCCTCAACTCGGTCAGCCTCGTCAGTGGCAAGTGCGAACAAGTCCACGGTTTCATAGCTGAGTTCAACAGCACCCGTGTCGAAACGGGTCATGGTGATCAGGTCGTCGATCAGGGCGTTCAGCTCGCCAATATCCTGCCGAAGACCAGCGCGCCTTTCAGGGGAATCTCTTGTGTCCAACAGCTCGATCCCCATCCTTATGCGTGCCAGTGGCGTACGCAGCTCGTGAGAGGCATTGGCGAGCAGCATACGCTGGCGGTTTAGCAGATCTTCGATGGTTACTGTTGAGGCGTTGAAACTGTCCGCCAACTTGGCAATTTCATCTTCCCCTCAATTGCAACCCGCCTGGGCAGATCACCGGCGCCAATGACCTCAACGTCCTGTTGCAAGCGTTCCAGCCGACGGGTGATGCGCCGGATCAAGGGACACATAAGGCATTGGACCAGCAGTATCAGAAGCCCCAAAAATCATGGTTACAGCTAAGCCGTCATCAGCAAGACCAAGATGGGTGAGGTCAGCGATAACGAAACGCCCGTCGGCCAAGCGGGCAATCCAGTGGGTGCCGTCGATCAGCTCCTCGCACTGGCCTTCGGTCGCGGGTTTCGATGAAAGCGCTACAGGAAATCCACTGGTTCCAATCAGGCGGCCGTCCGGGGTGTAGACGGTCGGGTCTATTGATAGGCCATCCGCAATCCGGTCTATCGCCGCCTGTTGTTCGGCAATCGGTGTCTCTGCATCGGGCAGCAGAAGTACAGAAACGTCAGCAGTCAGATCGTCCACCGCCGAATTGAAGCGCGCATCGAATACGCGGCTCCAAAAGAGTGTCACCAAAACCGCAAACAGGGTCAGTCCGGTGACCATCACCAGCGTTACCTGTATGAAAAGACGGCTTTTCATCTTAGTCCTGAGACTTGGCAAAGAGATAACCTGCACCACGTATGGTTATCAGCCGTTTGGGGTTCCTTGGGTCATCTTCGATGGCCGCGCGGATGCGCGAGACGTGAACATCAATTGATCGGTCAAAAGCCGCGAGGTCCGTACCCTGCAATTGGTTCATCAGGTGATCCCGGCTCAGGACACGACCAGCACCCGTTGCGAAGGCTGTAAGCAATTGGAACTGATAGCTGGTCAGATCGCACCGCTGCCCGGAAATCCGAGCCTCCATTGAATCCAGGTCTATGTCCAGCCGTCCGAACCGCATGAGTTGCGCCGATTGGTTGCGGGCACCACGGCGGATGATCGACTTTAGCCGGGCAAGCAATTCGCGCGGTTCAAACGGTTTGGGCAGATAGTCATCTGCACCCATTTCCAGCCCAGGATACGGTCCATCGGATTGCCGCGCGCGGTCAGCATGATGACCGGCAATGTTGTCTCATTGGGAATGCTGCGAAACACTTCCAGCCCGTCGATATCCGGCAAGCTCAGGTCAAGGATCAGTGCGTCGAACGGCCCTTTTTGGAAGAGCGTCCAGCCCTTCAGTGCCATTCCCGACCACAGACACGGTATAGCCGAAATCTTGCAAGTACTCGCCGACCCTGTCGGCAAGCCGGGTGTCATCATCGATCAGCAGATTGCGCTCTGCCATTGCTGCAGGTTCCTTTCTCCATCTTTTGGGCGCGAATTCGCAAAGCTGAAAAGGCTGTACTTGCCGCACTATGCACCTCTGCGCACGGTCCTCCCGGACGCGCGCACGACCTGCGCTTTGTACGATGCGCAGGTCTCGAAAACTCTTGATACCTTGCATCAAGACGCCCGGAATGACTGGTTGCCCATGCTAAAACACGCCCCCCAAGCGTTCTGGGGTCTGTTGCGCGGAAAAAGCATGATGGAGGCGCTCACACCGGAAATGCTGAAAGATGCCTTTATCCCGGTGTCGGCAGAGCAGGGCCGCTACCTGTACAGTTTGGCGGTGGCCGCGAATGCACAACACGTCGTGGAGTTTGGCAGCTCTTTCGGCATTGGCACGATTTATCTGGCCGCCGCTGCCAAAGATACAGGCGGTCATGTCATCACGACCGAGATCAAGCCCAGCAAATGCGATGCCACGTGCAAAAACCGGGCGCGATTGTAATTGGTGACAACATAAACCTATCGGATGGCAAAAAAAATTCTTTGCCCGCGTATCGGCCCCGAATTCGGGGTTCCTCACCACAACGCTGGATAGAAACACCTCATCCTCTGTCTTTACAGGCCAACAAGGAGAGCCTTCATGAAACGCATCCTGATCGTTGTGGGTATCATCGACTTGGCTGCCATCTTGCTTTTGGGCGGTGTCATTGGGGGCTTCTTCCTCAACCCGCGCCTGGTGACGGGACTGGCTTTTGGGGTCAATACAGCGCCTGTCGAGCTGCCCCTGCGCGAAAACTATGAAGATCGTACGCCAGATGCCAAAACCGCGGCCATTGTCTTTGCAGCAGATGCTTTTCTTGGCGCGCTCGACGCGATCCAACGGAATGCTGCCACTTACGCCTTCACCGACAATGAGCAGCGTTCGAAATGGTCGAATTTTCCCGAAAGTATGTTCCCGCGGGGCGGTCTGCGCATAGGCTCACTGTCCCGGGAGCAATACGCCCTGATGGACGCTCTGATTGCAGAAATCCTCAGCGCTGACGGCGCCCGCAATATTGAATACCAGCTTGCGGCAGAACGTACGTTCCCAACGGACGATCCGTTTGGAGAATACGGCGTCGACAAGTTCTATGTCGTCTTTCTTGGAGAACCTTCCGAGACGCAACCGTGGATGTTCCAGTTCGGCGGGCACCGCCTTGGGATCATTGTCACGGTTTAAGGGGCCGACGCAACCTTCTCGCCAATGCTCACTGGTGGCCAACCACTTTGTATCGACTACGAAGGCCAGCGGATGTTTATCATTCAGGATGAGGTTGACGCAGCGCAGGCCATGCTGGAAAGCCTGACCGAGGCGCAGAAGACGCAAGCGGTGCGGCGTGATGCGGCAATCAACTTGGTGCTGGGACCCGGCGAATTTGGAACTGTCGTTGCGCCTGAGGGTGTAAAGGGCAGCCATCTGTCGCCAGAGCAAAAGAACCTTCTCATCACCTTGGTTCAGACCCGCCTCGGTTTCATCAATGACGACAACTATGCGGCCAAAATGCAGACCGTCATGCAAGAGTTGAATGACACCTATTTTGGCAGGTGGGGGCCGCAGGATGCACCGGGCTTTGCTTACTATCGGATCACGGCGCCTTCGACGGTGATCGAATATGCTCCGCGGGACACGCTGGAAGAAACGCCAGAGCAAGAGCATGCGCACAGCATGTACCGAAACCCGTTCAACGCCTACGGCGCAGCGTGGATCGGAGCACGATGATGCGTTTTCTCCTGACGCTCATTTTTCTGGCGGAACCGCTTGCCGCTCATCCGCACAGCAAAGTCGAACAGCAAGTCATTCTTTCCATTGGCCTCGACCGTGTGGCCTTAAGTATCCGCATCGTGCCTTTGTATGAAGAGGGCGAGGAAGTTTTTGCCCATTTAGACTTGGATGGCAACGGAACTATCTCGGAAGCAGAGGCATTGAGTTTCGGAGGGGGGATGATCTCGGAGACTGACTTTGCCATTGATGGGTCCAAGACCGTATTCGAAAATTTGTCGGTAACGACACCGGATTCACATAGCGTCGCATCCGGCGAAGGGATGATCGAAGCGAAGGTCGACGCGCGGTTTCCCGAACTGCATAGCGCTGAGCACGGGATCAGCTTCTCGATCAGCTATGAAGAGCTATTACACGGTTGGTTCGTCCAGCCGTTCTTTTTTGGTGAAGTGCAGAAAGCCTTTCGCAAACAGGTATAGAGCGATCTGCACACGGGTTATGAGTGACAGTCAAGTTGTCTGGAAAATGATATCGCTGCCATGGCTGTCTTAGATGCGCTCAACACGAACGGCCGAAATTTGGGCCTGATACATACTCAGCGCAGACCCGCCACCGGAACAGTCAGGTGGCGGGCGAGATTATCGAAGACACTTATTGGTCGGCTCAGAGCTTGATGCGGAAAGCTGCGAAGCCGTTTGCGCCTTCTCCAGCATCCTCGATTGAGACCCCTTTGACGTCATCCATATAGTCCCGTGCTTTCGGGCCGGTTTCGAACAACACTGTCGTGCCCTCAAGCGGAGCAAACGACCAATTGGCATCTGCTTTTGGATCGATTGTGCCCTGCTCGACAATATAGCGCACGATGACGTCACGGTTGGTGTCCGGGGCCTCAAAGACGATCGTGTCACCCAGCGCGCCGGGGAACGAGCCGCCTCCTGATGCGCGGTAGTTGTTGGTTGCGATGATGAATTCCATGTCATCCGTGACGGGTTCGCCGTTGAAGGCAAGGTTCACGATCCGGGCCGCATCGGGATTTACCTCCTCACCTTTCGGGCCAAAGCGCGAAGGCTGGGACAGATCGATCTGATAGGTCACGCCGTCCATCACATCGAAATTGTAGGACGGGAAATCAGGGTTCAGCAGGGTCGTATCCTCTGAGCCTGCTTCGACCTGATTGAACATACCGGCGGATCGTTCCAACCAACCCCGCACCTGCGCGCCATTCACACGAACTGCACGTACAGTGTTTGGGTAGAGGTAAAGGTCGGCTACGTTCTTGATGGCAACATCGCCGACCGGAACATCGGTGTAGTATTCCGGGCCACCTCGACCGCCAGCCTTAAATGGTGCTGCTGCCGATAGTATTGGCAGACCTTCGTGTTCGGTGTCTTTCAGCATCTCTTCGACATACCATTTCTGGGCTATCGACACGATCTGGACAGACGGGTCATCTGCAACCAGCGCGAAGTAGCTGTGCAACGGGGCTGAAGTCTTGCCGACAGCACGACGGACGTATGCCAACGTTTCGTCGTGATCCTTCGCGACCGAGTCGAGAACCTTCTGATCGTCGCCGACCAAAGCAGTTACAGAACGGTCTTCGTTGCGTTTGGAAATGGGTCGTGCCTCGGACGTTGTTGTAACCACGCGCCATTCGTTTCCGTCCCGCTCCAGCAGCAGATCCAGCAGACCAAGGTGCGACCCCCAAAAGCCGCCCATGACGGCAGGTTTGCCCATCAGTGTGCCTTTTTCCACATCGATCCCGGGCCGGTCTGCAAAGGTCGGCGACGGGAAGACAAGGTGATTGTGACCCGTAACCAGCGCATCGATCCCATCGACACCAGCCAGAACGACCGAAGCGTTTTCCATACCCTCTTCATGATCGGCGGCACCAATCCCCGAATGTGACAGGGCGATGATCAGATCGCATCCCTTTTCCTTCATTTCGGGTACATAGGCTTGCGCCGTTTCGACGATGTCGCGGGTTTGAACGTTGCCGTCCAGATGTCGGCGGTCCCAGCTCATGATCTGCGGTGGCGTAAAGCCGATGACGCCGATTTTGATCGAATGTTTAGTTCCGTCGCCCAATTCGATTTCGCGGTCGAGAATGGCGTAGGGCTGCACAAGCGTCTTGTCGTCGCGAGGGGTCGCACCTTTTTCTTTTGCCACATTGGCCAGAACAACCGGGAAGTCCGCCCCGGCCAGCGCCTTGTCCAAGAATTCCAGGCCGTAGTTGAATTCGTGGTTCCCCAATGTAGCAGCATCGTAGCCGACCGTATTGAATGCGTTGATAATTGGGTGGCTGTCCCCTTCTTTCATACCCCGCTCATAGGCGATGTAGTCGCCCATCGGATTGCCCTGTAGAAAGTCACCATTGTCGACCAGAAGTGAGTTCGTCGCTTCGGAACGGATTTCATTGATGATCGACGCTGTGCGGGACAGGCCAACTGTGTCACGAGGTTTGTCCGCATAATAGTCATAGGGGAAGACGTGGACATGAATGTCCGTGGTTTCCAAGATCCGCAAATGCGCTTGATTGTTTGCCGCAGCAGCCGAGAAGGGGTGAAGTGTAATGGCCGCAGCACTGGCAGTTGTTGTGGCGAGAAACTGGCGACGAGAAATTTTGGAGCGGCTGGAGAATGACATAAGTCACCTTTCAGGTTTATGGGTTAACGCGCCTTTTGTGTGCTTTTCACAACAACTGTATGACATGGGTTGAAAACACACCTGACGCATTTTTTTGGCGGTAATGCCCCTTACCATATCCCAACTTCATGCGCCCTGATAGGCTCGGGGCTTGGGTGGTGGCGCCTTCCTGGTCCATCGTTTTTGCGCGGCATACTTGATCCGCCAAAGCGGTGTTGTTGAATTTGATTGTGCCTTCCGCCGCATTCTGTCCCCGCATTCGGCTGAGAGCCCTCGGGTGCATGCTTCGGCTCGTGATCAGCACCGCGGCTGCCAAGGCGATACTGGTTCGATGTGATCATCTCAACGGCATGGTTGACAGAAGTCAGCAACAGTCACGACCATGGCACCATCAAAACCACGTCCCTTCGGGACCTGGGATGCCCGCGATCAAACAGGCAACGGTCAGGGTGTAGCGAAGAGTTCAGGCCAATTTCGGCGCGGCCTCAGGTTGGAATACTGTGCCGTCGAGCCAAATCCGATGGAGTATGAATGCGATACAGCGCGCGAGAGCACCCATCGCGATTTTATGGCCACGGCGTTGCGCCAGATGAACTCCACATGTTCTCAGTCATGTAGGCCGTCCACGTTTCATCATGACCGTTGCTGACTGGCAGAACGCTCGCCTCAGGGTGGCGTCACCGGTCTTGTTGATGCCGCGAGCCACATCCCTCAGACTGGTTGTACAAGGGTGTAAGGCCAACCCTCTTCAAAGACCGAAAGCGCGTTGGATCATCTACGGCTTGCGGAAGGTCAATGCCACGACCACACCAATACCTGGCGTTGTCATTAAGAGACGGCAAACTGGATCGTCTTGCGCGAGTTGGCGCCGACCTTGAAGCCGAAGCTTCGCAGCAGTCCTCGCACCAAGCACAGCGCAGGTTACCTGAGGAGTGTAAGTTTACAGTGAACCGGGCGAAACAGCCGAGGAGAAGCTGACGCGCAATCGCTTCGGTATCCTGCCGATCCGATTTATTGGTATGGCCTGCAGAGCACCCTTCGCCTGGCGCGTACCCATGAGCACAGCATCCAAACCCGCTTCCATCAGGCCCCGGTGCAGGTTCCAGTCCGACTACAACCATACGCCTGTCCAGTTGCTCAGCCGGCTCGACAAACTTAGGGTTCACCCGCGACCTTGGCCTCCCTCACAATCTTGCCGCGCTCGCTGATCATGCAGTTCGCAGTTTTGGCGAGCGATACATCCAATCCAATAATCAGCCTCATCCCGTCGTCCCCTATGTGGGTTCAGTGCGGGAGGGGCGATAGCACAGCGCTGACCTAACAAGTGGTAAAGGCGACGTGTGACATACGTCCCGTTAGGGCATCTCATTGATTTACAGCCAAAACAGAATCGTAACTGGAAAACGAGGGCTGAGAGGAAGACTATTGGGCATCCGTCATAGTGCATTGCCGCACAGGCCAGTCCTTCAATCTGCCAAATCGTGATTTTTATGCGTCGCTGCCGAACATCATGAAGGCGAAGAAAAAGCCGCTGGATGAGAAAACTGCCGCCGATTATGGCGTCGACGTGACCCCTCGTCTGGAAGTCGTCAAAACCGAAGAGCCGCCGGCACGTGCCGCCGGTATCGTCGTAGGCTCGGTTGATGAGCTGGTCGAGAATCTCAAAGAAGCGGGGGCTGTGTAATGGCTGTTCTTCTTCTCGCAGAGGTTAACAACGGCGAACTGGCGCTGGACGCCACCGCCAAGGCTGTCACCGCCGCAAAGGCGCTGGGTGACGTGACCGTTCTGGCCGCGGGCGGGTCTGCCGCTGCTGCCGGTGAGGCCGCCGCCAAGATCGACGGTGTGTCCAAGGTTCTGGTTGCCGAAGATGCGTCGCTGGGCCATCGCCTGGCGGAATCGACCGCAGCCCTGATCGTGGGTCTGGCCGACGGCTACGAGCACATCGTGGCACCGGCGACCACCGACGCCAAGAACGTGATGCCCCGCGTTGCAGCCCTGCTGGACGCGATGGTGATCTCGGATGCCTCCGGCGTGGTTGACGGCTCGACGTTTGAGCGTCCGATCTATGCGGGCAACGCGATCCAGACCGTGAAATCGAACGACGCCAAGAAAGTCGTCACCTTCCGCACCGCGTCCTTTGACGCAGCGGGCGAAGGCGGCTCGGCCTCGGTTGAGACCATCTCGGTCGGCGACAACCCGGGTCTGTCCGAGTGGGTCGAGGACAAGGTTGCCGAAAGCGACCGCCCGGAACTGACCTCGGCAGGCGTTGTTGTCTCGGGCGGCCGTGGTGTCGGTTCCGAAGAGGACTTCAAACTGATCGAAACCCTGGCCGACAAGCTGGGTGCCGCCGTTGGAGCATCGCGCGCCGCCGTTGACTCAGGGTACGCCCCGAACGACTGGCAGGTGGGTCAGACCGGGAAGGTTGTTGCACCTGACCTCTATGTCGCCGTCGGCATCTCGGGCGCGATCCAGCACCTGGCTGGCATGAAGGACTCGAAGGTCATCGTCGCGATCAACAAAGACGAAGAGGCCCCGATCTTCCAGGTCGCCGACTTCGGTCTGGTTGCCGACCTTTTCCAGGCCGTGCCGGAACTGACCGAAAAACTCGGGTGAGGATAGCCACAAACCCAACCACTTTATCCTGCTACAGCCTCGAAAGAAGTCGGTAGATACTGCAAGACTAACCGACCGGGCGCGAAGCTGGGGTTGATTACGGTCTTCACACGTCTCTGGCTTGAGCGATGTCTCGCCACGCTTCACCCTGGCTCGGGATATTGGCTGGCGCAGGGAGTGCGTCGGAAGAAAGGAAAACCAGAGATTTTCAAGAAAGCCGCATTAGAGGCCGAATAGTCGTTGAAAGAAAGGGGGCGAATCAGCGCCTAACCATGGGCAATACGGACAGAAAAATGGCATCACACGCGAAATGTACTTGGCGTTGGTTTGTACTCTCAACGGTGCAGCCTCTGATCCGCAACTGCGCACGATCTGGCTGCACGGTGCAGGTGGCGTTTTTTCCAGTGCCATTGACCTTTTTCGCTTCAATGTACCCGAAGGAGAAGAACCCGCGCCCATTCAATTCGTGCGGGCGTTGGTCAATTTTCGAAAACCAATCGTGGCGCAGGTGGAAGGTCTGACGATTGGGATCGGGGCATCAATGCTCCTGCACTGCGATCTGATATACGCGGCCAGGGATGCCCGGTTCCGGATGCCGCTCGTCAATCTGTGGGTGGCGCCGGAAGCGGGCCCGTCCTATTTACTGGCGCGTGTGATGGGGGCTGCCAAGGTCGCCGAACTGATTTTGCCGGGTCGCACATTTTCAGCTCTGGAAGCCGACTCGCTGGGGACGGTCTCCAAGGTATTGCCACCATCAGAGGTGGCTTCCGTTACCGAGGCGGCCGCCATCGCCCTTTCCAAACAGCCGATCGCCGCGATGATGAAGTCACGTGCGTTGTTGCGGGACATTTCCGGCGAGACCCTTGATGCACGGATAGAACGGGAGCTTGAGTTGTATTACCAAAGCCTGCAAGGGCCAGAATTCGCGGAAGCATCCCATGCATTTACCGAAAAGCGGGAACCAGATTACTCAAAGACCACACTATAGCCGGTTCACTTCGACGTGCTGCATATCGACCTGAGTTATGCCTGCAGTGGAACTATTAAGCTAACGCGGCTGCCGGGGTGTTTTGAACCGACCCATGATCTTCGCGCATTTTCAGGTCGGCCTGCGCGAGACTTCGATGATGTTGTTCCGGCCTTAAAGCGCGGCGATCGGCGTTCGAAACAAAACTTCTGGTTGGCTTGCTGTAGCTGCGCAGCATGCACAGTGTCAGAACACTCGACAGGCCAAACCGATCAATCAATACGCGCAGAAAGCACCTTGCCGCCCTCGCGTTCCGACGTGGCTAGACCAGAATTTCGAGCGCAATCCCGCCCTCGTTGATTGCACCCCACAGCGACTGTCTCACGCCACGGAAGCCATCGTCACGATGGATTGGAGACCCGTCATGCGCTGACAGTCAAACTGGACCAGTCAGATGGGGCAAATCAGAAGAATGGATGAGACCTTTGTTCCAGTTAAAAGGCGTGGGTCTATCTCTTTAGAGTTGTTGTCGAATTTGGCTGTATTGGCCAACGTAAGGGGATAGTGGAACAGATTGCGACCTGAACCAACTGAGGGTTTGGCTCAACGGATCGGTCTGATCACGCGCCGCGTCTGTTGGTGATGCGGTGCGGCGCGAATACAGCAGGCATCAAGGCAATCATCAAATTGCTTTGTCGGTTGGAAGGTTGCATAGCGCTAACTGTTGTTGGTCGCACAACGTGTGGAATCTTCGCAATTGTCGTTTTGGCTGAACTGTGGGCTTTGCATAATTGAGCAATAGCAACGAGCTTAAACTCCGCTGAGCGTAATGCCTAACAAACTCGGTCAAAGAGACGCCATAGTAACAGCACCGCAAAATGCTGAAAGAAACATATCCCGATATGTCAACGCGAATTGCGCGCTCATCGGGTATGAGCCATCGGATGTGTTGAAGGTATTCCAAAACTGGCAATCGTCGTCTCAGGTTGCGCGGATGGACGCCTAGGATCGTTCAGGGAATTGCGCCATTTTTTCGAAGTTTCGCAATCTTGGATTCGCTGAATCCCGCAGAAGTCAGCACAGTCTGCGTATCGTCGCCAAGTCCGGGTGCGTCGCATGTTGGAGCGTGAGAGCAGGCCGATCCGATCCGAAAGGGCAGCGTGGGTACGGTGGTTCCGTCCGGTGTGGTTTGAAGATAGCCGCGCGCGGTGACCTGATGCATGTTCAGGCATTCTGGAAGCGTCCGAACCCTTGCCGCCGGTACCTTGTTCGCAAGCAACAGCGTCTCCCATTCTTGTGCGGTCTTGGTCAACAGGACTTCAACAAGCTCCTTTTCCAACTCCTTTGCGTTCACTTTTCGGCCTGCCCGGGTTTGAAAACGGGGGTCTTCCAGCCACTTGGATTTGCCCAAACTCTCGGCCAGGCGGTGAAACTGTGGTTCTTCGTTGGCGCCCAAGGCAAGTGTGCCTTCTTTGCAGGCAAAACTGCCCGCGCCCGGTGTGCGGCTGTTGGCGGCGTTGCCGCGCTGTTGCGGGACATTTCCGGTTGCCAGAAAGTCAACGATCGTCGAGGTCATCATGGTCAGGCCGGTTTCCAGCATCGAAACGTCAATGAAACTGCCTTTGCCGGTCTTTTCCCGCTGAAAAAGCGCCGTGCTGATGGCAAACCCGGCGGCCAAAGCCACTCCGTAATCCATGATCGGCGCGCCGGTCCGCAAGGGGCCGGTGTCTTTTGTCCCGGTCAGGGTCATGATCCCGCAGGCGGCCTGAATGTTCACGTCATATGCGGGCGCATTTTCCAACTCTCCGCCACGGCCGTACCCTGTCATGGCGCAGTGGATTAGGTGAGGGTGCCTGGCACGCAAGCAGTCTTCGTCCAAGCCAAAGCCGCGCATGGTGTCCGGAAGGTGGTTTTCGACAAGCACATCTGCATCCGCCAACAACGCATGCATCACTTCACGGCCGCCTTCGGTTGTCAGGTCCAACTCTATGGATTGTTTGCCAGATCCCTGTGCAAGGTAGGCGGTGCTCATGGCGTTGGCAGCGCGGTTGGCGTCGGTGCCGCCGCGGTGACGCATGGCATCTCCGCGGCCGATACTTTCAACCTTGATGACCGTCGCGCCCAACAACCCCAGGAAATAAGCACAGGCTGGCCCTGCCAGAACATGTGTGAAGTCGATGACTTTTATTCCTGACAAGGGTGTGGTCATGTTTGAACCTTTCGGTTTTTCCGACGGGATAGTTACATCAGCGACAAGGGCCCGGCAGAGCCGAGGCCCAGTCGAGTGGTTTCCGTTTCGATGACAACATCAGTTGTAACGTTGCCCAAATTGACGTCCGGGCCGAAGGTTTTGACAAGGAATTTTTTCCCGGCATAGATTTCGGGCGTGGTCGAGCCAACACGCGGCGTTGACAGTTCGAACATGCAGCGGCTGACATCGACGTTGTCCTGAAGAACCTTGATCAACTCTTCATTCGGTTTGCCGTCAAGCATCAGTTCCTGGCCTTCAATCATTGCGATTTCGGCACCCGAATCCAGTACTTCGTTGACTTCCCTGACCATTTCGGCGGGGTCTGAATTGTCGCGTTTGTCGCCGATCTCTCCAACCGGGGCCAGGCCGGCATCCTGAACCATCTTGATCAGCTTGTCGCGTGTGCCTTCGCCCAGATCGACAATGTTGTCGGAAATTTCGACCAGATCGAAACCGACCTCTTTGGCTTCTTTCAAATGTGCAGGCATGGCGTCCACGCCCATCGTGTGCAGGACATATTCCTGCATCTGACCGCCCAAAAAAGGGCGCACCTGATATTCCTGTAGCAATGCCAGCTTGGCGACCAGGTGTTCGCGGGGGAACAGGCGGGACGTACCGGTGGCGACCTTGAAAATATCCATGTAGGCACTGCCCAGTTCCAACAATCCACGCAGGCCTTCGATGGTGATTTGATAGTCTGTGACCATAGTCAGGCCAGTCTTGCGCGGCTTTTCCAGGCTGCGGCGGGTGTCTAGCGGGATGTTCGAAAAAGCGGTGGTCAGGGGCATGTCGTCTCCGATCTTGCTGCGATATGGAAAAACAGTACAAAGATCGAGATGCTCTGAAAATTCGAATTTATTTACCTATAATTCAAAAAAAATGTTCAACTTTTCTATTGGAGAAGTTCACGCGCAATCTGCCGCAAGTGTTCAGCAATTGGACCAATAAGGGGATGTTTCATCCTGCTGCGAGAAAGAAAAAGCCCAACTTTCAAATAGTTCCTGGGCCGCAGGGGTATCAACTTTAGCGACGCAGAAAAATTGCGTCCAAGAGAAACCCGTTCGGTTATTGTAAACCCTAAACCGTTCGCAACCATTTGGTGCGCGGCAGCCGATACTGAAACTTCGTGCCTCGCCTCAAGGCGGATATCTGACCGGACCATATTCGCCTCAACAAGCTGACGCAGCAAAGTGTTTTCGGTAAGCGCGATGTAGTTCAGGTCACGCAGTTCGCCCAGCGACAAGCTGCTTTGCTCTGCCAACGGATGTTGCACCGGCAATAAAACACAGAGTTCGGATTCACACAGAAGCTCGCTTTCATGCTCTTCCCAGTGAGCCGAAAGAGATCCAAGACCCAGGTGAAACTGATCTTGCGCAATGTAACTGCCAAAACTACGACGAGGCTGTACCTCAAGCCGCACGCTTGCTTTGGGATACTCGTTTGAAAGTCTTGTTATTGCCGGCAGCATTAGGCCCTGAACCATTCTTGGGTGACATACAAGGCGCAAAGGCAGCATTTGCCCATCGTGAGAGCGCTCAAGAAACTCAGGCAAATAGTCAATTCCCGCAAGAATGCGCAGCGCTTCGGGTAGAAGCTGTTCGCCCGCGGCAGTGGGGATCAACCGTTTCTTGACGCGTTCGAACAACGGTTGCCTCAATTCTTCTTCCAGAAGATGCAGCAATCGACTCACTGCGGGAGGGCTAAGATTCATGATTTCAGAGGCGCGAGCGAGAGTTCCGTGCTCCATGACAAGAACAAACACCCGTAGGCTTTTCAGATTCATGTTCGTCAGTTTTTTTTAATTACTCGTAAAATGTTTATAATTTTTCTCTTGGAGCACTTCAAGTATCTTCGAGTAATTGAAGAGGTCGGCATGGGATAGCCCGCCTCGGCAAATGCCAATGGGAGGACACCATGGAACGCAGATATTTTTTGAAGTTTAGCACAGCAGCCACAGCGGGATTGGCGCTTTCGGGCACCGCCGCTTTTGCGGAATGGAAGCCGCGGCGCCCTGTGAACATCATTCTGCCCTATAAGGCCGGTGGCGGCACCGACAGCTATGCGCGGGCGGTGGCGT
>NZ_JAKRGB010000026.1 GCF_022347725.1 Ruegeria sp. Ofav3-42 | reverse complement strand
ACGATACCAGCCCGTCATGCTGAGAAAATGCGGAAAACTCTATGCCCAGGTGGCAGAAGGTTGGGTTTCAGAGCAAAACAGGAACGGATTCTAAATCCAAACGGCCCGGTTTAGGGGGCTGGGTCAGATCCTTTGCGACTTGAGCATCGGCCTCCCTTCGCTTCTTTCGCGCCAGTTGTTTTCCTTTCCGTCTCGCGAGCCTTTTTTCTGGCGAGGCGAAGAGAATGCGCCGAAAACTCGTGCAAAATTCTTTGGTTGTAAAAGCCATTTTAGTTCCTCCCGCGGTCCGCAGTGAATCCATGGCTTTTAACTGGTATCTATAAGTTGGTTCTTCTCTTCCAAATCATTAAGAAATGTACATCGAGCAAACCGCTTTGGGATCGTTTCGGTAGGGCCGGGTTTTCAGATGCATCACTTCGCAGACAACTTCGAAAATCTTATTGAGAACTACGGGCTATTCGTCCTTTTCCCCACGATTTTTTTTGAGACCTTTGGACTGCCACTTCCTGGAGAAAGTGCCTTAGTGGCTACATCGGCGCTTGCAGCAAAAGGAACTCTGAACATTTTCGCGGTTGCAGCGGTTGCCATTCTTGCGGCCATAGCTGGTGACAATGTTGCATACCTGATTGGGCGAAGGTACGGCCGCGCGATCATCCTGGCGTATGGATCGCGTTTCGGCATTACCCAGACGAAGTACGATTCCGTGGAACGCGCGACAAACAAATATGGTGCCTATGTTGTTGTCTGCGCGCGCTTTTTTGTATTGCTGCGGCAGTTAAACGGTTTGGTCGCCGGTTCAGCAAACATGCCTTGGATAAAGTTCTTTTTGGCAAACGTTGCGGGCTCCGTGCTTTGGGTATTGTTCTGGACAACTATTGCATACCAGTTCGGACATCGCGTCTCGCTACTACCCGATGCCGTGCATCATCTTTCGCTGATAGGTGCCGTGTTGGTTCCTGTAACTTTGGTGCTGGTGTTTGTGTTTGGCCGTAGAGCTCTGTTGAAACGAAAAGCGTTGGCAACGAAACAACCTTGAGCAAGTTGCCGCCGTCAACACAGATCGCGCAGGACCGCAGCGATACATCCGAGCCCGCAAAGTTCTCCATTCGAATCTCCCATGTTCACAGATCTCCTGTGATCCTATCGGGATCTCAACATCTGATCAGGGTCAGCCCAATTACACATGCTTTGGGTCGAATCCCTGGTGGCCAGCGAACGTGATCTCGGTTTGATGCTGCGCAGTCTCCGCTGAATGATTGTCAGCAATTCAATCCTTGGCGTGACTGGTTCGCATTCGCCTAGCACCACCGCTGCAGCGACTTACTGAATTTGTTAAAGGAGGGCTCGGTGTCAATCACAGCAAGGCCACACAGAGCATGTCGGCAACCTCTTTCCGCAACATCCGGTCATCTTTGCTTTCTGGAACATACGCCAGCGCGAGCCGACTTTTCTCGAAACGAAGCTCAGCGATGCTGGCGTTGAGGAACAACAAGACGGTTAGTAAGTTTGTGCGTTTTTCCTAATGCTTGTACACTCCACACTCACGAGCATTGGGCTGAACGACGGATGTCAGAGGTCGATCGCAAATTAACCACCATTCTCGCCACCGACGTTGTCGCATTTTCCAACATGATGAGTCGGGACGAGCCCGGTGCGCTGCACGCCCTGAAAACCTGTCTTGGGAAAATTGAAAACTGCATTCGCGAACACAATGGCCGCGTGTTTGGTGGTGCCGGCGATTCACTGATTGCCGAATTTTCCAGCCCATCCTCGGCGGTGTTGTGCGCCGTCGATTTCCAGAACAAGATTGCGGCCCGAAATCGTGACTGTCTGAAGCAGCAACGTATGTGGTTCCGCGTCGGCATCAATCTGGGTGACGTTATGATCGATGAGGAAAACCTGTATGGAGAAGGGGTCAATATCGCAAGCAGGTTGGAGGAATTGGGAGAGCCGGCTGGGGTCTGCATCTCTCACAAGGTGTATGAAGAAGTGCGGCGCAATCTCGCGCCGACATTCGTTGACAGCGGCAAGCACGACCTAAAAAATATTGACCTGCCCGTGCGTATTTACCATTTTCGTCCGGACGATCAGGACAAAGATACGAGTTTGACCGGCTGTCGCGGCAAAGAGCACCGCCCCGTACCGGCCTCGCCAAAGCCAGCCGGTCAAGCAGTTCACACACTGGCCTTGCGGGCCATAAGGGTGGCTGGTGGCGAGGAAGCAAAGTTTCTGGCCGAGGGGCTACGAGACGGGTTGCTCAACAGCTTGAGCAAGGATTCGGAAATCGGACTGATCCGCGAGCAATCGACAGTAGGACAAGATGCGGATTTTGTTCTCAAAGGCTCGGTTCGCAGGTGGGCCGATCGACTGCGCCTTACGTTCAGCTTGATTGAATTGGCAAATGGCACTCAGGTTTGGAGCGAACGATACGACCGCAAGAGCGGCGACATCTTCGATCTGGAAGAAGAGATTTCGCGGTCGGTCGCCGCTGCCATTCGCGTCAAGTTGAAGGACTTTGAGTTCGAATGGTTGCGAAACACGAAGGACGATGAGCTGTCCGTCGCAGATCTGCTCAGAAGAGGTGCCGCCTATTTCGCTCATGGCCCTGGCGAAAACGACAAGGTAGCGGCTTCGCTGCGCGCGGCGCTCACGCGGGAGCCAGACAACTCGATGGCAATGGCGATGCTCGCGTTCAGCCTGCACCGCAGTTTTGAATACTCACCGTTGGTACCACGCACAGAGTCCATAAATGAGATGAAGGGCCTGGCAGAGGCCGCAGTGAAGTTAAAACCGGACAGTTATTTTGCGCATCTTGTTGTCGCGATCCTGTCTCAGGTTTGCGCGACTAGTGATGATCCTGCTGGACCAAATCTGGGGGCGACTCAAATGCCCGGCGGAACTTCAGCGCATAGTATGTTTGCGTAATCTATCGTGAGGAGTGCTCGTGTTTTTGAGGAGCGCTGGTTTCCACCGACATTACTATGATGGAAACATTGTCGGGTGCTCCCTGCGCAAGTGTAGCGTCGAGCAGCCGCCCAACGGCGGTTTCGTTTGAATGAGACATGGACTGCTCGATGTATGGAATCGGAACTACATCCGTCAGGCCGTCACTGCAAATTAAGTACTTCGAGCCGTTACTCGGTTGCTCGATACCTGTATGGGGATCGATGTCATGGAAATTTGGCGTCCCGCCAAGGGATTGAGACAATGCAGGTTTTGCTAAGCTCGGTATGTGTGTCTCAGATGCGAAGTCATCGACACTTAACTGGTGCAAAACACTATTGTGAAAACGAAAGACTTTACTATCGCCCACATTGAACCAAATAAGCCGTTCAGAAAGGCAAACAACGCCCGCAACGGTCGTACCCATACCCTCCAATAGTGAGTTTCCCGCTCCCAATTCGTAGAGGGTTCGATTTGCACTTCTCAAGAATTCAACAAGTTCATATGAACCCTTTAGCCTTGGTCTAAGTGAAAGAAATGTGTTTGCGACCGTTTCACTTGCATACTCTCCAGCACGATGACCTCCCAAACCATCAGCAACCAGGACCAGGTGGCCGGTAGGCTCAGAAAACTCAAACCGGTAGGGCACAGTCATTGACCTCTGCTGTTTCCAGGATCCTGCCAAAATGCAATCCTGATTTGACAGGCGAGTGCTTCCGGTATTTGTAATGGCCGACCCTGAAATCTTCATGTTTGCATCAACCGAATTCGAATTACAGTTTCGCGGCTTTCGAAAAATGGGACCATAATTGGAGGGCGATGGTAAACCCAATTGTTTATTAATGCATCACTGATAACGAATCTATCTGTCGCAACTTCCGCACGAACTGATGCGATTTTCCAGGTCATGTTGACAAATGACGGAGCCAGAGGCGGTTTAATGTAATGTCGATGAAGGCCAGAAAGCTCTCCGTGGTTTTATCGTATCGTGCGGCCACACGCCGGGCGTTCTTGAGCTTGCTGAAGTATCGCTCGACGAGGTTTCGCAGGCGATACAGTGAGCAATCCACGCCGACCCGATTTTTCGCGGCTTGCGCATAGAGGTCGCCGTCATAACCACGGCCTGCTTGCAACACGCTCGGCTCGGGCAGGTTATCGGACATGACCAGATTGAACCTCAGAAAGCCTGAAGCCTGCCCGGCGTAATCTCTGTTCTCATGGGTAGGCCATCGGCGTTTGCGAGGAGGTGGATCTTGGTCGTGAAGCCACCTCTCGAAGGCCAAAATCCTGCCACAGAGTCCCCCCTTTCGCGCAACCGATCCGGTGAGTGCGATATCTCGGGTGGCAATTCCAAGGCCGGGGATGTCAATCTGAGGCGGGCGTTGTGCCAGGCTGCAAATGTCATGATGAACCGCGGACGCTCGACATGGCTGCGAACATGGGGCCCCAGCTCGCCCAACGCTGAGGCCGTAAAATTGCGATGGTCGCCCTTGCTCGGCGTATTTCTGTCATCCTCCATCGGATTTGGGTTGAGGGTACTGAGGCCCAACCTGATGTAACTCCGAAAATGACTTGCCCGTCTGTTAACGCACCCTTCGCCCGCATGATCGCAGGCTTTGGAGGTCCCGCAGGGGCGTGGTTCCGATGAAGCCGTGGGCAGGACAGTCGCTGACTTCAATCCAGCACGCCAATGAGATGGGCACATCGGAATTACATCGGACCAGCAACGTGCTGGCAACCAAAGCGTTGACCACGAACCCAAGCATGTACCCAGAGGATCTCACCCGTAGGCCGCGACAGAACGCAGGGCGAACACGAACAAGGTAAAGTTACACCGCCTTGGCGGTTCAAGCATTCTGCGCAAAACAACTTGACTGGGACAGGCTCGTTACCCAAGTCTGCGGCCTAACGAATCCTGACTACTCATGGATGGCATCACAACTGGTTGCTGGCTTTTGACTGCCTAGGTACTGTATTCGTCTCTCTCTGTCGAAAGTCGGGTTACCCAACGAGCAAGCAATCTCCAAACTCAACCTGTCCCAAACTCGGGTCACGCCCTCTTCACTTGTGGTTGCAAAGGAATGACCATCGGGCGCTAGTGCAATTCTCCAACTGGGGGCTGTGTGCACTTTCTGAACAGGCATGAGCCGTCGGTTGACCGCCGCGTCCCACCAATGCAACTCGCCTGATCTGTCGACCGCGACCAAAGTCGCTTCATCCGCCAGAAAAGCGATATCCGTTGCACCGCCTTTGTGCCCGCCGTATGAAGCCAGTTCTTCGCCGCTTTCCAAATTCCAGACCTTTACCACCTCGTCGCTTGACGCCGATGCAACTTTTAAATTGTCAGTCGAAAACGCAACACTCCACAGGGCATTATCGTCAGCGTCTATCACTTTCTCCAACTCATTTTGCGCAATACTCCAAATATAAAGCTTTCCCGTGGAGGAAGCTGCCGCAAGTCTGGATTCGTCCGGAGATATGGTAACTCGGTTTATGGCCGTTTCGGGCAACCCAATCGTTTTTACTATGCTTGTGTCTGCTGCATCAATTCTGTGAACCCCGTTCCCTGTGGCCGCAAAAAACAACGATGTCGCGGTAGGAGAAATGTTCCAGACCGGCGTCTGCCCCAAGCTGAATTCTTCTGTAAGCTGCAAGGAATTCGGGTCCCAAATCCGGATATTGCCGCCCCGATCACCAGTGATAAGGTGTCGACCATCTTGCGAGAACGCCACGGCCCAAACCTGATTTTGATGCCCCTTTAGCAACATGGGTTTCATTGTCGAGCCCACATCCCAAATCCAAACATTGCCGTCACCATCGCCTACTGCGATCTTGTTTCCATCCGGGCTATACGCAATGCCAAGAGCTTTTGTTCCATCTTCAAAGGCCAGTGTATTCTCGCTGCTTGTTTCATAAACTACCTGCCAAATACGGACCTGCTGGTCCCGACCAAGTGTCGCCAGGATGGGCACTTGCGTGGCAGTTTCGATATCCACTATGCTCTGGCTGTGTGCTTGAACCTCGTCCCCGATTGGAACCAAATTTGCATCTTCCATAATGAGCGTTCCATTCGCCGTAGCTCCTACAAGAACGTTTTTGGGGCCGGAAAACGCTGCTGCTACAACGGCGTCGACGTGGGTAAAGCGATCAACCACTGGGCCACCTGAGGGAAATCCGATCGTCGTTACCTTTCCATTCGTGTGGGAGACTGCAAAGAGACTACCATCGCTGCTGAAAGAAAGGTGGTCAGGATCGGGACCAAGCGGACCACCCGGTATTGGGGGAAAGGCAGGACGCGCATCAATGTCCACCCATCCATAGATGGATCCATCGACATTTCCGGCCACCAAACCTTCCAGAACCGGGGAAAAAGCTACCCGTTTGAATCCGAGTTGCTGTTTCGCCAAGGGTGGACCTATTTGCATCCCATTTGAAACGTCCCAAAGACGTACAGTACCATCTCCGGTGGCAGAAGCGGCACGCCTGCTAACTGAATCGAATGCCACGCCGAACGCGACGTCGTCACCGGAAAACAGCGTTGTGACCGGACCAATTCGAGAATGACCAACATCCCATAAACGGATCTCTCCGTCAGTTGCAGCCGACAAAAGGAGGTTTCCGTTCGGTGAAAATGCCAGGTCCCTAATACCCCCCGAGTGTCCTACCAATTCAGCCAAAACACCTTCATCCGAGTTGGTGCTGTGGATCACAATCCGGCCGTCACGCAATCCGACAGCCACCCTTTGCCCTGCGGCATCAAGGTCCATGGTTTGAGCGTCTCCGACCGACAGTGGGCTTCCCAACGGAACAAGGCCTGGTTCGCTCAGTTTCTGGCGCGCCATCAGCATTGCGGAACGTGCTTCCGAGGTGGAGTCGGCTGAATTGGCGCGTGCGATGGCTTCTGCGCTGAGGGAAAGGGCGAGCAGCGGGTCTGATTGAGTTAGTCCATTTGCGGCCGCTCCTAACGCGCGAGCAAACCGTTCGTTAGCTTCTGCGGTTGCGGCCACAGCAATCTTGCGGTTGCTTTCAGCGAGGTTAGAAGCACGAATAGCCATAATAGAAGCGCTCGTCGCCCCGATGGTCAGAACAGCCAGCGCACCAGCAGCAATCTGAAAGTAGAGACGCCGCCGCCGTTTGCGCCGATTTGATGCCGTCAGAGCCGCCTCGCGTGCCTCACGCGCCTGTCCAAGGAACTCTCGTTCGAGCCTTCCTAACTCATTTTCATTTTCCTCCGACCACTCTTCCGCAGCCAGTAGCCTTGTTCCGCGATACAACAAATCAGGTTCACGGCTATCCTTTTCCCACTCAGCTGCATCATGCTGAATACGTTGACGCATTCGCAGATCGTCTCGGCTATTTTCGATCCAAGAGGTCAATCTTGGCCACGTACGCAGTAGGGCTTCATGCGCGATTTGCACGGTCTCCTCATCCACCGTCAAAAGGCGTGCGTCTGTCAGGGCTTCAACAACTTTCCGCGTAGTGCCGGGTTCAGAGTCTTGTTCTACCTCATCTATTGGAAGCAACCTGCGTGTATCCGGCGTTCCCTCTCCGGGGGTTACCAATCGCAAAAACAACCTCTGCGTGGCATTTTTCTGATCATCGTCAAAAGTGTTGGAAAAAAGCGTCTCTGCTGTTTGGCTTATTGCGCCTGTCACACCGCCTGCCTCTCGGTAGCCATCCAGAGACATGGTCGCGCCCTTTCGCCGAATATAGGTTTCGTAAAGCGAATGCGCCACCAGAGGTAACGAGCCAGCTTCTTTGCCCGCTTCATCAACAATTGCATCTATCAGAGACCGGTCCATATGCAGCCCAGCCGCACGCGCAGGCTCACTTATCGCGCGGCGAAGCTCCGCGCGTGTCATTGGCCCAACCATCAATTGGTTCTCGGATATCCTGTCAGCAAGCCAGGGAATTTCCGCGCAGGAAGCGTAAAAGTCCGCACGAATTGTGATTACAACTCGAACTCGGCTATCTGCAGGGTCGGTCATTGCCGATAGGGCTTCTATGAACTTGTTTCTGCGCTCTTTTGTGACCAGGGTAAATAGTTCTTCAAATTGGTCTATGCAGATGAGCAATTCGCCTTCGTCGGCCGTCGCAAGGCGACGCGCTGCACTGGGATATGCGATGAAATCATTAAGTGAGACCTGAGCAGTTAGATGTGAATTGTCCCCAATGAGTTGGAAATACAAATCCGTCATCGGATCCCGACCGGGGGTAAAAATACAAACACGCCAGTTTTCGCTACCTGGTATTGCGTTTGCAGCCACAGCAGGGAGCAAACCAGCGCGAAGGACTGATGATTTGCCGCTGCCGGAAGACCCCCCCAAAACCAGCATTCGGCTTTGTTGAAGCCTGTTTACAAGTTCTTCGATCAGATCTTCCCTGCCAAAAAAATAGCTGGCGTCTTCTGACTGAAAAGCCGCCAACCCTTTGTAGGGACATTCCACCTGACTCTCAGAAAATTGCGTTTCGGCTTCAGACGCGGCTTCTCGTCGATCGCGGTCCAGAGCGTCATTCATCGCATTGCGCCAGGATAGCATTTCCTGAAACCGTGCCTCAGGGTCCAACGCCATTCCATGCTCGATGCAGTCGCGCCACATCTCTGGCAACCCAGTCAGGTTCTCGGAGATGCGATGAAAAGGAGGCGGCGCACGGCCCGTCAGGACGTGCCACATAAGCGCCGTTGCCGAGTAAATGTCGGTCATTGGAGAAACAGGTTCTCCGTTTTCAACCTGTTCCGGCGCTTGATACAGCGGTGTTCCGGCCATCATAGTCGCGCCTGTCACGCCAATCGCCATGTCTTTTGCGATTCCCAAGTCGGCCAAAAACACTCTTTCATCCGGCTCGACCAGCGCAGTGAAAGTGCTTGTGTTTTCATTGTCTTTCGGGCGCTTGATGCGTTGCAAAAGCACGTTTGCCGGCTTGACGTCACGATGCACGACGTTTGCTTCATGAACCGCCGTCAAGCCATCGGCCAGCGCATCAATTAAGATGCCCACACCATCGCGCTGAGCCAACAAGGCTGGTTCCAGACGCTTCAGGCGTTCGGCCAAAGTACCCCGATCCGCATAGTCCATGACAAAGTAAGGTCGCCCATCCTCCAGCCGCCCCACATCATGAACAGATACGACACGCGGTGACCGAATACGCCTCAGCAACCGCGCTTCTTCCAGGAAGTGGGAAATGACCTTCTCATTGCTGGCCAAGTTTGCGTGCAGAATCTTAAGCGTAACAGGGACTTCCAATTCTTCATCCCTGGCTAAGACGACGGCCGCAAAACCGCCGCTAGCAATTTCCCTTTCTACGGCATAACGGCCTATAAAAGCAGGGAAACTCATGACACATCCCTTGCCTCAGAGATGTTCCTGCACGTCCACGCAATGATATTTGCTCGCGTCCAGAATATTGTGGTCTCTGTCCGCCGCAGTGACGCACATTGTTGTGGCCCCGTCTCGCGCGGAGGTTGAGGCCGCCTCCTTGGTCACATAGGAGGGATAATCGCCATGTCGGTGCCATCGGCCTTGCTCGACATTAAACTCACTTTGAGCATTCCTGCCGACTTGCTCGACGGCATAACTTTCCCCCCACCAAGCGTGTAGGTGGTTCTTGGAGACGTCTGGTTTGAAGTTCGCTTCGTAGGTGATTGTAAGCTCGTCACCATTTTTTTCGACCGACACTATCCGGACTTCGCATCCGTCAACCGGACAGGCGTTAGGCATATCTGATTGTGCCGCTGCATCCACACCGGACAGAAATGCGGTTGCTCCGATGATCAAGCCAGCGCGACAAAATTGGTTCAAAAAAACAAACTGCATGCTTCCCTCCTGAGCTTTTGAATTCAGCACTGCAGGATAATCTTAGCACGAAAAGCAGATTTCTTTCTGAGACTTTCGCCACAGAACTCAGAAGCCTGACTTTGGAATTAGCTACCGACGCACGACTTCAAATTCGAGAGGTCGGGCATTGGCATGATGAGTCGGGAGGGACAACGAAATCAAACCACCGCCTGCAAGCATGACCGCTTCTCGTTTCAAGTGAACTTCTCTTTCGTTTTCAAACTTTACGTACGTCCCAGATGAACTCCGATCTGTTAGCATGAGTTTGCCATTTTTCATGTTCAGCACTGCGTGTAACCGCGAAACCCATGGCTGAGGCATAACTACGTCGCATTGTTTAGACCTGCCAATCTTAATTTCATCACCCTCTCTGCAACGCCATGAGCGGTCGTCATGATAGAGGATAAGAGTAAAGCTACTGCTCTGGGATCCTCGACTGAGACCGCGATCAATCAGCGTTGGCGTATGCACAACCGTACTCAGCCCGTCTGTGGGTGGTCGCATCGAATAAACTTTTACAGGATCGCTCACACCTTTCAGGTGAAGAGGTCCAATCGGAGTGAGCAACTGCTTGATGTCTGGGCTTAAGTAACTGGCGACGCTCTCGCTGACGCAAGCCTCGCTTGGGTTCGCAGCCGCGGCTAGCCTGGCAGTCAGGTTAACGGTTTCACCGAAAATTCCATTCTCAGCGAAAACGATTGGACCATGATGCACTCCTGCATGAACGGACAACAAAGTGCCATGCGGCTTGTTTATCATCTCCAACGCCGCCTTAGCTGCAGCATCCTGATCAAGAAAGTAACATAAGACGTCGTCGCCCTTTTGCCCTACAGGAATGCCTCCATGGGACATTGCAGCTTCTCTCAAGCGGTCAATCTCGAACTGTATCAGTTTTTGCGCCTGATCATCCCCCATTGCTTCATAGAACGGAGTGCTATCCGAGATATCTGCAATTATCGTGGTAGCGAGCTTTGATTTCACAGCGACGTTCGCGATTTAGTTTTTTGAAACAACATACCATTCGGCACTGAAGGCCTAAATTAGGTTAAGAGAGCTGAACTCTATGTATCAACCTGGCTGAAACAGTGGCTACGAACAGCCTAGCAATGTCGATCGAGAGTGCAGCACCGAGGCCCTGGCCAGAATACAACACTATTGGTTTTGTCAGAACAGATTTTCTGGAGATCGGAAGGGGCTCAATCGAGACGACAGCCGCAGCATCGATGAATAGCCGCTCTTCGTTTGGCTTTGCTGCAAAGTTTTGAGCACGCCGAGCCCTTAAGTGATCATACCGGAGTTAGTTAGGCTCCAGACTCATTGATTAACAACCAGAACAATACGGTAGCGGCCAGAGAAATGGCTGAGAGGAAGACCTTCGGGCATCTGTCATAGCGAATGGCCACACGGCACCAATCCTTAAGGCGCCCGAACATGATCTCAATCCTGTTTCGTCGTTTATAGCGGTGCTTGTCGTAGAGGGCAGGTTTGTCGCGCGATCTTCGGCCTGGAATGCAGGGCCTTATTCCCTTATCCGTCAGGGCTTCGCGAAACCAATCCGCATCATGGCAGCGAGCACGCAACAGCCAATCAGCCGATGGATAGCTGTTCACCAAAGCCCTGACCCCCGTGCAATCGCTCACCTGCCCGGCGGATATGAAGAAACTTACCGGGCGTCCGATGCTGTCAGGAATGGCGTGCAATTTCGCATTCATGCCGCCCTTTGTCCGGCCCTTCTCGGCAGCATCCTCAGGATGCGCCTGCCGGGCAGCGGATCAGCCTGCCGCCCCCTATTTCAACCGCAGGCTGGAGGCCGTGCGGTGCGCTTTGAGGCATGTTGTGCCTACAGCACGGCAGGACATTGCGCAGCAATGTCCCGAGAGGGGATCATGATGGTCTTGTGATCGGTTCCTACCGCAGCCAGCCCGGCCATGATCCGAGCGAACACATCATATCGCTCCATCGTTTCCAGCGGTTGTACAGCGTCTTTGGCGGCCCATACTCACGAGGGCATCGGACCACCTCAACCCATTGCGATTGAGGAAGTAATCCCACTCAACACACGCCGCGGTATTGTCACGTTAACTCCGTTTGACCAAAGAATGCTGCTGTTCGGATTTCAAGCCATTTGAGTGGCGGCATTCCATGCGTCAAATGCCTCGAGACGGTGATACCGGATTGTTGAGGCGGTGCGGCGGTGAGTTGGGGCGCTGACGCAATTGCGGACAGCTGAGTGGGTGGTCACAAACCGCTGTAATCCGCCCGGAGACCGATATCCCTGCATCGCTCGTTCCCGATTGCGGAACGGCAAGTGACTATTCTCGGCACGGTTGTTGAGACCCTTGTGCGACCAATGTTCCAGCCTCGGTGCAATCTCTCGTGTGGCGGCACCATAGGAACGAAGCTTGTCCGTGATGATCCGCTTTGGAATGAACCCAAGACGCTTCATCAGGCGGCGCAACAACCGCTTAGCAGCCCGTTTGTCCCGTTTCGGCTGGAGAATTTCGTCCAGTACGACGCCATGTTGATCGACCGCGCGCCAAAGCCAATACTTGCGGCCCGAGATCCTCACGACTACCTCATCCAGATGCCAGACGTCGTCTGGACGCCCCTGTTGGCGTCGCAGGAACCGAGCGATCTGCGGTCCAAATTTGATGGCCCAACGCCGGATAGTCTCGTAGGAAACATCGATCCCACGCTGCAGCAGCATTTCTTCAACTTCACGCAGGCTCAAATTGAAGCGAACATAGAGCCACACTGCATGAGCAATGATCTGAGAAGGAAATCGGTGACGCTTGTAGTTGATCGACGATGAATTCATCGATGTCACCTACGTCCAATTACTGGCATCAGCAACCGAACGACTGTTAACGTGACAACACCGTTTCAGCAGGCCTATGCTTGCGTAATAATCTCAGCAGAAGAACGGTTGTGGGCCGAAGTCCTTGGGACAGAGAGAGCGGACGCCTACGATTTAGATGCAACTACGCCCGTTATCGTTGGGCGACGTGAAAGCCTCGATCTATTGGACCGGATCGTAGAGATTCGAACTAATGTCTATTTCACCAGCAAAGCTCACTACTCGTCCAAACTGGAATAACCCACCGCTGGATCTATTGCGGTCCGGCCTTGGACATCTCATTTTCATGGGTGCAGGTTAGTCCGGACAGATACCACAGAACCGGTACCGATGTTGCTTCGGCCTGCGGAGGCAGAAAGATACCGAAGGTCATGTCGCAGTTACAGGCAACTGATTGGTGCCTGTAAACCGCGTTCTTGCCTCCGAAACACGCTGTGTTTTCCAGAAGCCCCATGTCTTAGAATTCCACCACGGCCCGGATGGACCTGCCTTCGTGCATCAGATCGAACCCATGGTTGATCTCATCCAGTGTCAGCTTGTGCGTGATCATCGGATCGATCTCGATTTTGCCGTCCATGTACCAGTCAACAATTTTTGGCACATCCGTCCGGCCCGACGCGCCGCCGAAGGCGGTACCCCGCCAGCTACGGCCGGTGACCAATTGGAACGGGCGGGTTGAGATTTCCGCTCCGGCAGGTGCCACGCCGATAATGATCGATTCACCCCAGCCTTTGTGCGCGGCTTCCAGCGCGGTGCGCATCACACCCACATTACCGGTCGCGTCAAATGTATAGTCGGCCCCGCCGCCGGTCAGCTCCACCAGATGCGCGACAAGATCACCGTCGATCTTGGAGGGGTTCACGAAATCTGTCATGCCAAATTTCGTGGCCATCTCAACCTTGCTGTCATTGAGGTCGACACCTACGATCTGATCGGCACCCGCCATGCGCAAGCCCTGGATCACGTTCAGTCCAATGCCGCCCAGACCAAACACGATGCCCCGGCTACCGATTTCGACCTTGGCGGTATTGATCACCGCGCCGATGCCGGTGGTCACGCCGCAGCCGATGTAACAGATCTTGTCGAACGGCGCGTCCTTGCGCACTTTGGCCAGTGCGATTTCCGGCACAACAGTGTGGTTGGCAAAAGTCGAACAGCCCATATAGTGATGGATCGGAGTCCCATCCAGCATCGAGAACCGGGTCGAGCCATCAGGCAACAGCCCCTGCCCTTGCGTGGATCGGATCGACTGACAAAGGTTAGTTTTCGGGTTCAGGCAGTATTCGCATTCGCGGCACTCGGGCGTATAGAGCGGGATCACGTGGTCACCCACCTCCAGCGACGTAACACCTTCGCCAACCTCAATCACAACACCCGCACCTTCGTGGCCAAGAATGGCCGGAAAGATGCCTTCGGGGTCGTCGCCCGAGCGGGTGAACTCATCGGTGTGACACAGGCCCGTCGCCTTGATTTCCACCAGAACCTCTCCGGCCCGCGGGCCCTCCAGATTCACCTCCATAACCTCAAGTGGCTTGCCGGCTTCGACAGCGACGGCTGCGCGGGTTCTCATCATTGGATTGTCCTTGCTATTAGATCTCTATAAATGGCGTCCGGTCCAAATGTGTCGCATCATGGACCGGACGCCGAGGTTCGCCGCATACGGGTAAATACGCAGCGAAGGGGAGTTTAGTGCTATGCGGCTCGTTCCGCTTCTTTCTCGACTGCTGGTCCGGCAGGGAACACGCCTGACATCACGACAAAGCCGGGGATCCGTTTGAACCGGTCAGTCCAACGGCGGATTGCGGGGTAGTCCATGCGTGACACGCCGCCTTCCTCGCTGAGCATGATGTAAGGAAAGCAAGCGATGTCTGCGATTGTGGGATGGTCACCGGGGCAAATCCAGTCCTGCCCGTCCAACTCGGCAAAATACAGATGTTCGTCGAGAATGCGGAACAATTTGTTTGCCCCGGCACGCGCCACATCCACGTCGATCTGGGTGTAAAACATTGCATCGTGCAGGCGCGCCGCGGATGCGGTTGTGGTGATGCCATCGGCAAAGGCCAACCATTGCGACACCTGCCCCAGTATCGCCGGATCACTGGATGGGTACCAATTTTCAGACGTGTCATACTTGCTGGCCAGGTACACGAGGATCGCTTGCGCGTCGCGCAGGACAAGCCCTTCGTCGTCAATCACCGGCAATTGGCCCAACGGGTTGATTTGGCGAAATTCCGGGGATTTGTGCTGATTGCCCGGATAAAAGTCGATGGGCTCGGCTTCGTGCTCAAGCCCGAGGAAGGACATCAAAAGGCGCAGTTTGTAGCAATTGCCGGATAGCTCGTAGTCGTAAAGTTTAATCATAACAACCTCTTATATATCCAGGATCAAGCGTTTTGACTTTGCGCGGCTGACGCAGGTCATGATCGATTTGTTCGCGGCTTTTTCTTCGTCTGTCAGATAAACGTCCTGATGCAGGACATCGCCTTCAATGACTCCGCACTGACACGTCCCGCAGGCTCCCAGCTCACAGGAACTGGGCATGTTGATCCCATTGTCGCGAAGCACCTCCAGGATCGACTGCCCATCATTGACGGTCAGCGTCAATGCCGAGCGGGCGAGATCTATTTCGAAACTGCCGGAGTCATCCACTTCGTTTTCATTCTTGAAGTATTCAAAATGAACGCACGCGTCTGCCCAGCCCTGATCCGCAGCCGTTTTGCGTGTGGCATCCAGCATCGGACCGGGCCCACACACATAAACATGACGGGCATGGCCGGGTTCCGAAAGGACCTCACCAAGCTTCTTGCCGGTTTCTTCAGGAGAGAGGCCCATGTGATAGGATATCGCGTTTTCAAACTCGCTGATCTCCTGAGAGAATGCGATATGCGATTCACCCTGTACGAAGTAATGGAACTCGAAACTCAGGCCCTGAACGTTCAAGGCCCGCGCCATTGCGATCATCGGGGTCACACCGATGCCACCGGCGATCAGAATCGTGTGCACGGCATCCCGGCGTAACGGGAAGTTGTTGCGGGGGGCCGAAATCGCCAGCACGTCACCTTTTTTGACATCATCATGGATCGCAACCGAGCCGCCCCGGCTGTTGGGATCGCGTTTCACACCAATGGTGTAGTGGTCGGTTTCACCCGGACCATTCGTCAGCGAGTACTGACGGATAAGGCCATTTTGCAGGTGAACGTCAATATGCGCCCCCGGCTGAAATGTGGGGAGCCCGCCCTTAATGGATTCAAAGCGTACCTTGAGGATGTCGTCCGCCGTCATTTCCTTTTCAGCAACCGTAACCCGAAGGTCCGCTGCGGGGCCGTCTTCTCGAATTGCGGGGATATTAACGAGGTCTTCGGCAACCCGGGCGATCACCGGCTCGTAAGGGGCAGGCATTTCTTTTTGCGATGCAGCTGCCTCAACTTGGTCGCGCAATTCCTGCAATAGCCAGCTGTGACGTTTTAGTGCGTCCTTGCGTGCGTCACCGGAAAGGCTCGAATTCACAATGCCGCGGATGACCGAGCGGTGACTGTCCGTCGGCTGAATAAAGAAGCGGATCGAAACACCATTGCTGTCGGAAACTGTCACAGAGCCATCGGCGTTAGCAAACCCCAAGCAGGACTCGTTCCATTTGTAACCAACCAGGGCTTCGGAAACCATGTCAGTCGTGGCGTTCAGCGGGATGGGCCGCAGAACCGTTGCGTCGGCAAAACCATCAAGCGCCGGAACATCGCCGGTTGCCTCTTCGCCGGTCCAGACCAGACCATAGGCTTCCTGCGTGGGATAGGTGTTGTTGCAGATCGTGCGCGCAGGCGCGTCTGCGGGATGGGCCGGGATATAGGTGCAACCGGCGGTGCGGTTGGCATAGCGCCAGCCGTGGTACTGGCACTTGAGTTCGTGCCCATCATTAATGCCAATCGAAAGCCGTACGCCGCGGTGAAGGCAGCGGTTTTCCCAGACGTTGACGTTGCCATCATCGGCGCGCCACACGGCAAATTCACGGCCCAGAAGCTGCGCCTGATAGACGTGTCGTTTCGGAAGATCGGAACTGGAGGCAATAGGATACCAGTTCCGTTGCAGGTCGGTCGTCATGATGATTTCCCTGTTGTTTTGGTCACGCAGCCGACGGGATCACGCCATATGTGATCCCTTTGTCGGACAGCCACCTGCGGTAAGCGATTGCGGATTTATCCGCGCGAATGGGCGTTTCCGCCCTTGGATCAAGCGGAAGCCGCTTGGGATGCTGGTTCTCCAGGATCGGTTTGTCCTGGCCAAAAATCGTCTGTTGGAACAGGCGGATATTTCGGTCCTCGTTGGCTTCATCCAGCAGTGAAAGCATCATATGGACGCGCACCTGCTCTTGATTGAAGGGCTGGACAAAAATGGCAATGACATCCATCCGGGCCTCATCAAGCGGGCTGGATTTGTAGAGAACCGAGCAATAGGGATGCGGCACGCGGTAGATATATTCCACATCGGCACCACCATCTGACGCGGCGGCGGCCATCGGCTGCCAGAACTTGCAATTCGTGGCAAGTATCTCGTCCCTCTCCTCGGAAACCTCAACAAAATAATCTTTTACTTCTGTATGCGGCTCGGCGCCAAGGATGTCCGTGTGAACATAAGGAAAGTGCCCCATGTCCAGAAAGTTCTCGACCATGCGGGGCGCTGATACATTCACACCAAAACTTGCGGCGTGGATATTTCGGCGGTCCGCTTCGCCATATTCAGGGATTGGAAAAACGTCACCTTCAGGGGTGCCAAGCGAGGTCCAGAAATAGCCGAAGCGTTCCTTGACCGGTAGCGTTGGGTTCGGATCGCAATTCGGGTCGCCCTCATGGGCCCAGGCAATAACGTTTCCGGCTTCGTTTCTCGTATAAGCAATTGGCTGTTCCAGCAGAACTGACTGGCCCACGTCGCCCTGATGCACTTCTTCCAAAGCGGAAATAGCATACCAGAGGTTCAATGCGACCGGATCGTTGCAGATGAAATTAGACAAGGCTTCACCTCCTTTATTGGTATCAAGCGGCCGCGATTGCGCCGTAGTTCACCTGTTGGTCCCTCAACCAGCGGCGATACAAAATCGCGACCTTGTCGGCCCGGATTGGGGTCTCGGCGCGCGGATCCAGCGGAAGCCGACGGGGCACTTGGTTTTCGAGGATCGGTTTGTCCTGCGCAAAGATCAGCTGCATGAACCAACGCAGGCTGGCCTCGCTCATGCCATTCTTGATGTAGCAGAGCATGTTGTGGACCACGCAGTCTTCGGGACCCACCGGTTGAATGAACAACACAATGTAATCCATGCGGTCATCATAGTGGGGATTGGTTTTGTAGAGTGCTACCGTGAAAGGCCGATAGACGCGGTAAACATATTCGACGTCAATCGCGCCCTCAGCGGTGGGCGATGCCACCGGTTGGGAAAAGTAACATTCCGTCGCGATGATCTCGTTGTCTTCGGTCAGTTCCACCTCGTAGGGTTTGACCTCGGTGTGGGGTTCCTCACCCAACCAACCAGTGTGAACAAACGGAAAATGCCCCATGTCGAGGAAATTTTCCACAACACGCAGACCGGATGTTTTGACGGCAAAGGACCCGCCGCTGACAACGAACCGGTCGTCTTCAAACGCTTCAGGGACATGCAATATGTCGCGTGACGGCTCACCAAGGCAGGTCCAGACAAACCCATATTTCAGCTGACAGGTCAGTGGCTTGCCATCTTTGGTACAAGTCACGTTTCCATCAGCGTCCAGTGAGACATTGATTGCCTTGCCGAACAGATTGGTCGAATGGTTTGAACCCTTGGACAGGTTGGCCAGATCGGCCACAACATGCCAGTCATTCAAAAGGACTTTGTCTTCGCATTTCATGACAAGTTCTCCTTCATTCCCGGTGATAGGGCACACCCAGATGCGCCGGCTGTTCTGAACGCACCTTGACGCCCATCATCACGATGATCGCGCCGATGTAAGGCAAGGCGAGCAAGAGCTGATAGGGGATTTGCACACCAACGCCCTGCGCCTGAATCTGGAACGCCTCAAGGAAGGCAAACACCAGGACTGCCGCCAGAACCGGAAGTGGCTTCCAGTTACCCGCGATAATGATCACGATGGCGAGCCAGCCTCGCCCGCCGGTCATGCCAGGAACAAAGCGGTCTGTCAGTGCGAGAACAAGCACAGACCCCGCAAGGCCCGCCATCAGCCCGCCGAAGGCCAGCGCCGAATACTGCCTGCGCGACACGCTCAGACCCTTGGTGTCCAACGCCTTTGGGTTTTCCCCAAGAGCGCGGATCTCCAGCCCAAAGCGTGTTCGGTAAAGAAACGCCCAGACCACCCCGACCATCGCAAAGGCAAAATATGTGAACAGATGCTGGTCGAAAAGAATCTCGCCCAGGATTGGCAGCTGTGAGAGCCCCGTAATTGGCACTGTTTCAAACGGCGTTACAGTTGGAATGTGCCCGCTATCATAAGCTCTGAGGTTTTCTCGATAGAGGAACAATGTCAGTCCGGACGCCAACAGGTTGATGCCCAACCCGGTCACGAACTGATTGATTTTCAGCGTGACGGCGGCGATTGCCATAGAGAGGTGCACCACGACCCCTGTGGCCATTCCAGCCAGCAGCCCGACATAAAGAGAGTCGCTGGACACCGCGGAAAAATAGGCGACGAACGCTGCCATGAGCATGCTGCCCTCGACACCAAGAAACCAGATCCCGGCGCGCTGAACCACAAGTTCACCGATAGAAACCAGCAGCAAGGGTGCGGCAATCCGGATCGTGGCGGCAAACATCGACACAAGAACCGCTTGTTGAAAGAGATCAGTCATCAGAAGTCACCCGCTTGATCCGGTATTGGAACAGGACGGAAGTTATAAGGAAGAACATCAGGATGATGGCCTGCATTGCGGAGATGATCGCCGACGACACATCCGCCATGACCTGCATAAACAGACCGCCATTCGCCAACCCGCCAAAGAGCAGCGCGACCAGACCGACCGACAAGGGCCGCAATCCGGCGATCACCGCGATGATCAGTCCAGCGGAACCATACCCGGTCAGGAAAGTCTGAGAGACCCGGAAATCCACACCAAAGGTCTGAACCATGCCACCAAGACCTGCCAGCGCGCCTGAGATCAGCATCACAATCACGGTCATGCGTTTGGGATTGATACCCTTGAAGCGTGCCGCAACCTGGTTGTCGCCAAAAGCGCGTAACCCAAATCCAAATGTGGTGCGATTGACAACAAAATGCATCGCCAGGACCGTCAGGATTGCCAGCCCAACACCAATATGCAGATCCGTATTCGCAAACATATCTGGCAAATGGGATGATTTCGGCACTCTGGCCGACTGGACATAGTACTCGCCCGGCGCCATCCAAATGCGGCTCGTCAGCAGATAGGACAGCAGGTAAACGATGATATAGTTCAACATGACCGTCGACACGATGATGTTGACGTCGAAGCGAGATTTTAGAACACCGCACAATCCGCCGATCAGGCTCCCGCCCAACATTCCGGCCAGAATAACTAGCGGCACCATCAGAATTGCGGGCAGCTGCACGATCGTCGTGAAAAAATAGGCCATCATAGCGCCAGCAAAGAACTGGCCTTCCTGACCGATGCTCCAGATCCTCGCCCGGAAGGCAAAGCTGGCGGCAAGGCCGGTAAACGCCAGGGGCGCTGCGTGCACCATTGATCCCTGAACACTTTCCCAGTCACCCATCGCCCCAATGCGCAATGCATCAAGGGCCTCCCACGGGTCAAAACCCAGAATGGCGAGGAGAATTCCCGAGGCCAGAAAGGCCATCGTGATTGCCACGGCAGCCTGCAAAAGCACGCCGGCGGTGCCAATCTCGACTCGTTTTGACAGTTTATATTGTGACATGGGCGTCCTGCTTCGTTTCTTTTGCGTCCAGGCGTTGCCCTGCCATCAGAAGGCCAACTTGTTCGATATCGATTTCGTCCGTGCGGAAAACGCCCATGATCTCGCCCTTGAAGACCACGGCGATTCGATCTGACAGGGCAAAGATGTCTTCCAGCTCTTCAGACGCCAGCACGATGGCAAACCCTTCGCGGCGTTTTTCAAGAAGCATCTGGTGGACATATTCGATCACACCCACGTCCAGACCACGCGTCGGCTGGTTGGCAAGGATGCAGCAAGTTGCCGACCAGAACTCGCGGGCCAGAATGATCTTTTGCGCATTGCCGCCCGACAATGTGTCAGTACGGGCATGTGGACCGGGGGTGACGATGCCGAATTTCTGAATTGCGTCCTGCGCAAAATCGAGAATTCGGCGCGTATTCAGAACGGGCCCGTCAGCAAAGCTTGGATTGCTCTGCAAGCCGAGGATGGCGTTTTCCGCGAGACTAAATTCGCCAACCAGACCCGCCTTAAACCGGTCGTCGGGAATGTAGCCGACGCCGTGTTTGATCATCTGTTCCGGGCCATGGTGGGTGACTTCATCACCATAGAGCCAGATCTGCCCGGAATCCGTATCGCGCACGCCCATCAAGGCCTCGAACAACTCGTTTTGCCCGTTGCCCGACACCCCGGCGATGCCAAGGATTTCATGGGCGTGGACCTTGAAACTCATGCCTTTGACGGCCTGTTGATCCTTGTCATTGCGGATGCGCAGCCCTGTCACCTCAAGAATGGTTTCGCCGGGGTCAATCTCTTCCCGCTCCGCCTGAAGCATGACGGGGCGTCCCACCATCATCGAGGTGAGATCTTCTTTTGTGACATCGCTTGTGCGCACCGTGTCGACGATATTGCCTTTGCGCAGCACAGCGACATGGTCCGATTGCAGGACCTCATCCAGCTTGTGTGAAATCATGATGATTGAAAGGTTGTTATCGGTCATGCGCCGCAGGATGCGGAACAATTTCGCGGATTCCTGAGGTGTCAAAACGGCCGTCGGTTCGTCCAGAATCAACAGCTCCGCGCCGAGGAAAAGAACTTTGACGATCTCGACCCATTGCTGCTGTCCAACTGACAGTTGCCAGACCTTTGTGTCGAGTTCGAGGTCAATGTCGTAGCGCTCACAAAGCTCGTGAACTTCTTTGCGTGCTTCACCCAGATCCAGCGCCAGTCCCGAATCCCGGCTGCCCAGCACGATGTTTTCCAAAACAGTCATAGGGGGGACCAGAACGAAATGCTGGTGAACCATGCCTATTCCCAGAGCGATCGCGTCGCGCGGAGAGGCAAACGAAACCTCTTTACCGTCATAAAATATCCGCCCGCCATCGGGTCGATAAAACCCGTAGAGACAAGAAGACAGCGTCGATTTGCCCGCGCCGTTCTCTCCGAGAAGGCACAGGATTTCTCCGCGCTCTACCTCGAACGAAACATCGCTGTTGGCCACAACCGGACCAAAAGTTTTGGTAAGGCCGGTTACCTTCAAAAGGGGCGGCGAATTGCTCATGGGGATCTCCGTGTTGTGGCCCCGGAGTTCAACCGGGGCCACCCTTGCTTTCTTAGTCCGAGACCGGAACGTCGAGGACCAGCGGCACTTCCAGCTTGCCGGATATGATATCGGCCCGCGCGGCTTCGATCTTGGCCTTCACATCTTCGGGAACTTTGTCTTCCAGTGCGTGGTAGGGCGCTATGTCCGAGCCACCATCAGCCATGCCGTACCAGACCGCTTCTTCGTTACCCGCGAATTTGCCTTCTTTCTGAGCCTGGACCCATTCGCCCAGCATCCAGTCCATTGCTGGGTCCCAGGTCAGGACAGATGAGCTTAGCACCACGTCGGGCGCCATCTCGTGGGTGTCTTCAATCATCCCGAAACACAGGATTTCCTTGTCGCGGCAGGCCTCATAGACCTCGCCAGCAAGCTGATAGACAATGTCGGCGCCTGCCGCGTTTTGTGCAAATGTCGCTTCGATTGCCTTTTGCGGATCGTACCAGCTCTCGATGAAGCTGATCTTGACTTTGGCATCTGCGTTCACGGCCTGGGCACCCGCCCGATATGCGTTGATCTGGTCATTGATGTCATCCGCAGGAAAACTGCCCACCGCTCCAAGCACACCCGTCTTTGACATGCTTGAGGCGAGCATACCCAAAAGATACGCCGCTTCGTGAACCCGGCCATACATCAGATAGTGATTGGGGCCGGTGTTGTAATTGCCCGAGCCAAGCGAAACGAACATCGTGTCAGGATATTTGTCGCTCAGATTCTGGATCTGATCGCTATGCGCCGTGGCGCTGAGGATGATGTCATACTTGCCAGTTTTAGCGAGCAGGTTCATCACGGATTCCGCTTCGTCACCGTAAACAGAGTCCTTTGTGTCGTAACTCACTGAAACACCGTGCGAGTTGTTTTCGGCAACGCGGTCCAACGCTTCGACGATGACACGGTCCCAATTGGACTCAGGACCGACAGAGTACATCAATGCGATGTTGACGTCCTCGGCTGCATAGGCCGTTGAGGACCAGGACATGACTACGGCTGCGGCTGCGCCGAGTCCCGTCAGGCTCGATTTTGAATATAGCTTTCCTGTAACCATCCTGAATGGTCTCCTTTGCTAAGTCTGATTTTCGAGGCGGGCCGCCAGTTAGCTGGTGATTTGAGGCGAACCTAGATTGAACAAGCGCACCAGTGCGCGGCGGTACTGGATTGAGAACTTGTCTGCGGGGATATGCATCTCTTCGGCAATGTTCAGCGGAACTTCTTCCGGCCGCTGGCTTTCAACAACCACGATGTCTTCTTCATTCGTCACCAGTTGGTACTCAGCATAGTCCTCCGCCGTTGCACCCGGGATATTTGTCTGAGTGAGTTGGAAGATTGCGGTTTCGCGCGCACTGACCGGTGTACCAATGTCGTAAAAATGGCTGGTCATCTTTCCGCCATCGTCTGTTTTGTAATCGACCTGAAGATCCGTCGCGAAGGGGAAGGTGAACATGTGGGTATAGTAAACTTCCCGCTCCCGCTCACCCTCGTCATCGTTAAACCCACGTTCAACTTCGATATACGGCATTTCCATGCGCATCCCGTTGTCGTCCAGTTCCAACTTGTAGTCGATGATTTCTGGGCGTTCCCGGTTGCCAAACGTTTTCATATGAACCCAGGACAAATGCGCGAGGTCATTGAAGTTTTCACAGTGTCGACTGGCGGACGCCTTCCAGTTCCCCTTGGGAAGCTCGAAAGTGAGCCACTCGTCTCCGGCGTTCTCAAGCAGGGGCCAATCCGGGATCGGGCGTGTCGCTTCCGGCTTGAGGCAAACCCAGACCAGACCATATCTTTCCACGGCCTGATAACTGATCAAGCGGATCGTCTTCGGAATGGGCCTGGATGGATCGGCCACAGACGGAATCTTGGTACAGGCGCCATCCTTGTCATAATGCAGCCCGTGAAACGGGCAAACGATGTGTTTGCACTCTTCGTCCATCCAACCAAGACTGAGCGCCGCACCACGGTGCACACACAGGTCGCGTGCCGCAGAAATTCCGTCGACCGTCCTGTACAGGACAAGCTCTACATCCAAGAGCTTTGATTTGATCGGGCGGTCTGTGATCTCGGAGGAAAAGGCAACCGGATGCCAAAACCCGGCAAGGATGTGCCAGTCCTGCTCAGGAAAAGTACAGTCGCGTGGCAGTTCGGAGAATTGCTTCTTGTCAGTAGACAAAAACATGAGTGGCTCCCTTGGCTTTCGGCAACGATGTGCGTACACGGGCGTCGCTAGCTGTTGGCTTGTTTTGATTTTTGTGTCTGTCGCGTTTGGCTAATGAGGCCAAAACTCAGGACACAATAACAACAGGCGCAGCCTGTTTTGCGCTGAGAGTCCGTATTTATTGCACTTTTCGTGCATCTTTTAAAAATTCAGCCGGCGATTTGCCGAATTTTTTGGCGAATGCGCGCCGGAATTGAGTCGTACTGGAGAAGCCAAAGCGATGAGAAACGTGCGCGGCATCCAGTTCCTTGTTACGGTTTTGCGTAATGAACCGCGCGCTGGCCTCGAGCCGGCGACTCAACAGAAATTTTGCGCAACTCGTTTCTTCTTTGCTGAACAGATGATGAAGATAGCGGGTGGAAATCGAATGGGCCTCGGCAATCGAGGCGGGGGTCAATTCCGGGTCGCCCAGATGCAGGTCGATGTACCCCTTTATGTGCCGGACACGTTGCCTGGCGGTCTGGCTGCGAAAATTCATTTCACTGCCTCTTAACTCCGAAATAACAGCACAGATCAGCGAATTTGCCGTCTGCACCAGCACATCCCGCGTGCGATCTGTCATGTTGGGCATTTCGTCGGGTAATGCCATGAGCAAGGCCCGCATTGCACGAAAGCCTGGCGTATCCTCTGACAAAAGCGTCGTGCAGATTTCTTCGGGGTCATCCACATGCATCAGAACCGTGTTCAGTGGGATGCCGATCAGCCATGCTGTTGTCGGAACATGCTGGTTGTATATGAGCGGGGCGCGCGTGACATGAAACACCCCTTCGCCCGGACCAAATTCTACAAATCTTCCAAATTGGGTGAAGTCGCACCTCCCCTTGACCGGCATGGTCAGCACCAGACGTTTCCTCTGCGCCTTGCTCAATTCCGACTCGGTTTGCATCGCCTGATAGGGTGGAGCACTGAAGTATGTAATGCTGAGACCGCCGAAATCCCATGTCTTGCTGAACCCACGAAACGCACCCGGATTCTCGCAATGAACAACCATGGGGCTGCTGAAGCGCCACATTTTTTCCACCCAAAGATCAAATGTGTCAAATTTTTCAACGTTGTACATGTGATCTGGCTTTTGGTGCGGTTGCGGGGGTTGAGGCTAATCTACCGATTCCCGGCAATTCGGCAAAGGCATCCATCTAGCTGAAGCCCAAAAGCCCCGAACCGCACGCGCGTTGTCGCCGCGACATTAATCGTGGGCATGACTCCGTTAAGCAGGGGCATTAATCAGGTCCATGCAGCCGTTTAATGTATTGCCAGCGAAAACTACGACTTGGTGTTCGGTACGCGAGGGTTGTTTACTTGTCTGCGACCGCGAGTGCTGAACACCACAGATTGAGGATCAGAACATGGACGGCAACGATATCCAGAACGTGAAATTCGAAACAGGTCTGAACCGTACGGAGAGCGGTCGCCCTGCTTTTTTTGGTTCGCCCTTCGTCGAGGCAACCGCCCCGCTGAACGGCAACGCACTTTGGATGCGTTGGGGTGAATACATGGTGGTCGACACCTACAGCAACATGGCCGACGAAGTGAAAGCCATCCGAGAACGGGTCGCGATGGGGGATATGTCACCTCTTTCAAAATACCGGATTTCAGGCAGCGATGCAGAGGACTTTCTCGACGGTTTGATCCCGCGTCCAATTGCCAAGCTCCAGGATGAACAGATCTACTATTCCCCCTGGTGCACCGAAGAGGGGAATGTGATTGGCGACGGCCTTATCATCCGTGAAGACGCCAATAATTTTCTGATCTCTGCCGATCCGGGCCTGAAATGGTGGACCAGCAATATCCGTAGTCGCGACGTCAATGTGAGTGACGAGACCGACAATTTTGGAATCCTGACCTTGCAGGGGCCAAAGTCGCGAGAAACGGTCGCAGCGGCGGCAGATGGCGAATTCTCCGAACTACCCTTCTCTCGCCTCGGATGGGTGACAATCGCAGGGCAGAAAATTCGGATCATTCGTCAGGGATTTACCGGCGAACATGGTTACGAGCTCTGGGTGCCTCGCGCCCATGGCGTGGCTGTTTGGGAGGCCGTGGCAAAAGCGGGAGCGCAGTTTGACATTCTTCCGGCAGGCGCATGGGCGCTGGATATTGCGCGGATCGAAGCCGGGCTTCTAATTGTTGGGTATGACTACACAAGCGCTGGTCCCGACGGTGGTGCCGCCGGGGTATATGCTGCCGGCACCCTTCGCGCCTCGCCACTGGATCTGGGGCTCGGGCGCCTGATCGATTATGATGGTGGTGATTTTGTCGGCAAAGCAGCGCTAAGCGCAAAGACAGAGAGCGGAGACCACCGGCAGCTGGTGGGTCTTGAGATTGATTGGAAAGGGTTTGAATCGGATGCACCGGGAAATCTGACCCGTGTGCGCTGGTATCCCGCAAGCCTGACAGCAGATGGTAGGGACGCCGGTTTTGCCACCAGCGTTACCTGGTCGCCAACAACGCGTCGATTGATCGGTTTCGGACATGTTGCCAAGGAGTTTGCAGAGCCGGGCACGCAACTTCAAGCCGCATTGAGTGAGAACGATGCTGACACGGTAACCGCCACTGTGATCAAACTGCCTTTCTACAAACTGAACCGATCCTGCTAGCCCCTTGTTTCGCCGCAGCATCATTGGCAGAGCAAGTCGCGGCGCTTGTTAATTATCGATCGACGCGCCAAAATGGGGCATGCGCATACCCCCAGTTAATCTTGGCAACGACAATACTTTTGGGCGGATCGTCTATAATGAAGGTGGAAGCTACGGCCCGGTTCGCGGGCCGTATCTTGCGTTTCTTTACATCGAAACCGGGCATGGGCGGATCCTCGCGGACGGTAACGCCGTCGAATTGTCTGCCGGAGAATGCGCCCTCACTTTGTCCACACATTCGTATTCCTACAGCGCCCCGCCGTCGAAACGGTCTGTCGTTTTCTGGACCGACTGCCGGATCGAGGACAACAGCCAGATTTGGAACGATCTGCGGTCAGGTCCGGCAAAAATTGCGGCGTCTGACACAATTCAGGCGCTTATCAAGACTGGTGTGAGCATTCAAACTGACACCAGTTCAGGTGCTGAACATTTAATAGAGGCAGTCACCCGCACGTTACTGCAGGCATATTTCTATGAAGCAGGCACACTCGTCTATCATGGCCGGGTGCCGGAAGTGATCCAGACGGCAAAACGACGGTTATCCGAAAGTCTGGCAGTGGATGTGACCATCGCTGAAATCGCTAAGGAGCTCGGGATCACTCCACAGTACCTGGTGACCTCGTTCAATAAATTCTTCGGCGAAACCCCCGGAGAATATTTGTGGAAATTGCGCCTTAACAATGGGTTATTACTGATCAAACGCACCAATCTGAGTATTGCGGAAATCGCCTATCAGTGCGGTTTCAAAAACCCGTTTCATTTTTCCCGCAAGTTCAAGGCATGGAAGGGCCACAGCCCGACGGAATTGCGCAAAGCAATTCAGGATAATGATCAACGGCGGGTTTCCTGAGCCGGGAATTGCCCGCCACAAGTTCCGGCTAGATTAATTTGGGATATGATAATCACTATTCCAAGTATGGCGCCAACGAGATTGAGTAAAAATAATGGACGCAAAGGAAGACGCACGATTATCCGCCTCTGTCAGGGCTGAGAGATGTCGTCAAGACACCGATCGCCAATTCAAGCCTTTTGAACGGTGAAGAAAGAAGGCCAAACATTCAAATGATTGAACAACTTATGTCGAACATGTCGAACGAGTCCTGTACGCCTGTCCTGCCTGCTATTGGCCCGACACAGGAACATTTGGTCTTTCTGCAGGCGCCCGGCGCTGCGACCTATCTGGCTGAGGCCTGCATAGATATTTTGCGGTATTCAAACGAACTTGTAGGGCAAGAGAAATTCAGTTGGACCATCGCTTCCGCGCCAGAAACGTCAGACAGGTTTGACGATACAGGCGATCAAACACGACTGTCCCTTGTTCTGTTGGGCAATCTGAATGGGCCCGCAACTGCCTTCAGGCAGCAACGCAATTGGTTAAAGTCATTTCACGGCAATCCGCGGCGGATGCTGGCCACCGGCTCGTGGGTGCTTCCGCTCATCGCAGCGGAAAAGAACCGGATTGATCGCGTTGCCTTGCACCCGAATTTTTGGGATGTCGCCGCCGAGATCTCGCCCTCGGTCAAACTGTCGGAGAACAGTTTTGAATTCGGGCAAGGCATCAGCACGGCGGCGGGCTTTGTTTCGACATTGCTACTGATACGGCGCCTTGTGATCGATGTTATCGGCGAGGCTTTTGCACCCCCATTGGATTCTTACTTTGGTTTCAAAGATCAGCCAAAACATGATGGTTCGGTTTTGACCAAGAAGGCGATATTGCACGCTCGGGGGAATCCGTTGATCGCGCGGGCAATGAAACGGATGGAGGAGAATATCGAATTCCCGCTGCCAATCAGCAAGTTTGCGGATGAACTGGGCGTCTCACCACGCAACCTCCAGAGAACATTCAAGAAATGTCTGGGAGACTCGCCCAGCACCATCTATATTCGGCTGCGGCTCGAGCGGGCCTATTTGCTGCTCAGGACAACGGATATGCCGCTGCGGGAAATTGCTTTTGCCTGTGGGTTCGGTGACACATCCGGCTTGTCCAAGTGGTTTCGCCGGGAAGTCGGCAGGCCTCCGGGGCAAGTGCGAAATAGCGAGAGGTGGGGCGAGGTCGATGCGACCACCCCGTCGGTTTAACAATTGAGAGGATCCGCAAATGTATCGTGTCAGGTTGTTCGCTGTCCGTCACTCTCGAGCATTCGAACGGGTTTATCGTTGGTTCGAAAACTGTCTGGTGGCTCTCGATCCGCTGTTTCGCCGGATCGGATACCAACGTATTGAGCCTTTCGTCGCCTTTGTAGAGAGACTGAGCAAATCCTTCCTGTTCGACTGTAAGATGTGCGGGCAATGTGCGCTGTCATCAACCGGGATGTCCTGTCCGATGAATTGCCCTAAAACGCTGCGCAACGGTCCATGCGGTGGCGTTCGGCCCGGCGGTTTCTGCGAGGTGAAGCCCGAAATGAAATGCGTCTGGGTCGGCGCCTGGGATGGAGCTTCGCGTATGAAACACGGGCGCCAGATCGAGATAGTCCTGCCTCCGGTCGACCACTCACTGAAGGGGTCTTCCTCCTGGTTGCGCGTTTCGCGCGAAAAGGCCGCAGATCTGCGCGAAGCGCGCGAGGCGCAGCGCTCGGCTGTTGCCAAGGCGTTCGGGTCAGCCCGAAAGCACGAACCTGCAACCGCCCCGCTTGCACCGGAACCCGGCAAGAATGAGAGGTCAAAGTCATGAGCACCGGCGACATTCCGTCCATGACTGCTTATCCCGAACTGCCCGACGGGCTGGTCTCAGGCAGCCGACTCGAGCGGGCCCTCAAAGCGGGCAAATTTGCAATCACGGCCGAACTCAATCCACCCGACAGTTCGGACCCCGAAGATGTCTATCGTGCGGCCCAGCCCCTGAGCGAAGTGACTGACGCGATCAATGCCACCGACGCCTCTGGTGCGAACTGCCACATGTCATCGATCGGCATTTCGGCATTTCTCTCCCAGGCCGGGTACGAGGCGGTGTACCAAATCTCTTGCCGTGACAGAAACCGAATAGCCATTCAGGGCGATGTGCTCGGCGCAGCCGCTCTTGGGGTCAGAAACGTTCTGTGTCTGACGGGTGATGACGTTGGTGCGGGCGACCAGCCCGGAGCCAAACCGGTGTTTGATCTGGATTCGCTTTCCTTGTTGCGTACGCTGCGCACAATGCGAGACGATGGCGTTTTCCTGTCGGGACGAAAGATTTCGAAACCGCCCCGGCTGTTTCTCGGTGCGGCCGAAAACCCGTGCGTCGATCCGCTGGTATGGCGCCCTGATCGTTTGGCGAAAAAAATCGCCGCGGGTGCTGAATTCATTCAGACGAACTATATCTTCGACTTGCCGCGCTTCCGGGCCTTCATGGATCGCGTAAGAGATCTGGGCTTGGACGAAAAAGTGTTTCTACTGGCGGGTGTCGGACCTCTGGCCTCAGCACGAGCGGCACGCTGGATGCGTTCCAATGTGCCCGGCATCCACATTCCTGACCAAGTCATCAATCGTATCGAAAACGCTAAGGACCAGGCGCTCGAGGGGCAGATAATCTGCACCGAACTGATCGAAGAAATTCGCGATATTCCCGGCTTGTCCGGAGTCCACGTCATGGCTTATCGCCGCGAACATCTGGTTTCGCAGATCATCAAAGACAGTGGCTTGCTGGAACGCAGATCTCGGGGCGCTCAACTCGCAGCGCCAAACGTGAGTTAAGGTACTCTAACTAAACTGTTTCACCGACAGGTTCTGAAGGTGTTGTCTTATCTGTTCGGCATGTTCGTCAATCCAAACCCAAAGTTTGCGACATGTATGGACATACCCCTTTTGGCAAGATGAAACTCTGGTTGGTAATTCGCGTAGTCCGGTGCTGACATGTATGCGGCCTCATAGTGCGGCTTTCCCATGCCGCGGACCCGTATGGAGTTCTCAGAACAAGTCCAATTCAGGACCACGTGCTCCAGGCACTGTGTCGCAAGCTGGTTTTCCTGATCTCGTCTCATCGACTGCTGCGCCTTACCTTCCGTTTGACCGTCCCACACCTCCGGGATCAGATTGTTTACAAGGCTCTAACGTGTAACGATTGGTCCCGGTATGCTTCGCCACGTGCCATCAACGCCCAGACGGTACGCGCCATTTTGTTGGCCAAAGCCACTCTGACCAACATGGGTGGCTTGCGCTCCAGCATCCTTGCGAGCCAGGATCCCGGTGCGGACCCATTGTGCTCGGCCCATCTAACCAAAGCGCTGACTCCAATACTGAGGAGGAGTCGCAACGTTCGGTTCCCCATCTTTGATGTGCGTCCCAGGCGCTGCTTGCCGCCGGTCGAATGCTGGAGTGGGGGTTAAGCCTATCCATGCCGCAAAATCGCGCCCCCATCTGAATGTCGAAGGTG
>NZ_JAKRGB010000025.1 GCF_022347725.1 Ruegeria sp. Ofav3-42 | reverse complement strand
ATGCCCTTCTGAATGCAGATGCGCGTAGATTGATGCGTATGCCTGGTATCGGCCCGATCACGGCTTCAGCGATTGTCGCTACGATTGGCGATGCTAAACAGTTCCGGACCGGTCGCGATCTGGCGGCTTGGCTCGGACTGACCCCACTCAACAAATCCAGCGGTGGCAAGGAACGTCTGGGCAAGATCACGAAGCAAGGTGATCGCTACATTCGCAAGCTGTTGGTCGTAGGTATGACATCGCGTGCTGTGATGGCAAAACGTTCGCCGGAGAAGGTCGATCTGTGGACAGCCAAAATCATTGCCGACAAACCCTTCCGACTGGCAACAGTCGCCATGGCAAACAAGGCAGCCCGGGCCATCTGGGCGATGCTCACGAAAAAACAGGAATACCGACAGCCTGCGTTCTAATCGCGTCGACTGTCCACGAGATGCAAGACGTTGAAGTGATGATGCGGAAATAAGTCAACCAAGAGCAAGGACACTCCGGGAATGGCAGCGACCCTCAGAGGTCGATAACCCGATTGGAACCTCGCTCGCGGAATTCATCAAGGCCAGTGGCGACAATGCCGCCACACAAACAGGCCGGACAGACGAAGGTACTGACAAAATACCCGCAAACATCACCAGAAAACTCTTGCAATGCAGGAGCCACCCACAGAGGACATTCGCTGCGGGTGCAAATACTTGAAAGCTATGAACGTAGATTGCTCAGTTATGTTACTTCATTTTGACGTTGTATCGCCTGCTTCGGTGAAAGTTACTAACCAACAAAGAAGTTCGGAACACAGCAAAAATGACTGCGCACGTCGAAGCTGTTGATATTTTCTCGAGCACGAATGAGCCTAGCCACAAGAAACTGGGCGCTTTCGAACGTGGTTTAATCTCACAAGACCACTCAGAGGATCTGACTCAGGAATTCCTTGGTTCGGGGATCCTGTGCGTTATCAAAGAACGTACTCGGAGGGCCATGTTCGACAATTACCCCCTTGTCGGTGAAATAGATGTGGTCCGCCACTTCCCGGGCGAACCCCATTTCGTGGGTAACAAGAATGCAGGTCATCCCATCGGCAGCCAGATCCTTGATGGTAACAAGAACTTCCTTGACCGTTTCGGGATCAAGTGCGGCGGTAACTTCGTCGAACAACATCACGTCCGGGCTCATCGCCAATGACCGGGCTATGGCCACGCGTTGTTGCTGACCGCCGGACAATTCACCGGGATAGCTGTTTTCCTTACCTTCCAACCGCACTTTTTTCAGCAGCGCACGGGCGCGTTGCTCAACCTCGGCCTTGTCCTGTTTCAGAACTTTGACGGGGGCCATCATCACATTTTCCAACGCCGTCTTGTGCGGGAACAGATTGTATTGCTGAAACACCATTCCGACCTTTTTGCGCAACTCCAGCTTGTCGAGGTTTTCATCATGCACCTCCTGCCCCTCAACAGAAATTGAGCCGCCCTGAATATCGTTCAGCGCGTTGATGCAACGGATCAGGGTCGATTTGCCAGACCCTGAGGGACCGATGATGCAAATCACTTCGCCCTTCATGATGTCCATTGAAATACCCTTGAGCACTTCAAGTGATCCAAAGGCTTTGCGCACATTATGGATGGAAACGATGGGTTGATCGGGTGTCCATGTCATGGTCGGTCCTCCGGTCACAGTTTCAGCGCATATTTGCGCTCGAGCCACACGGTCAGGCGGGCGATGGGATAGCAGTAGGCGAAGAAGATCAGCAGCACGAATCCATAGAACGGCACCAGCAGTTCTGGGCGGTTGTTTTCCGCTTCAATCGCCTGACGGGTCAGGTTCAGCACTTCCTCGACGCCCAGGATTGAGACGATGGGCGTGGCCATGGTTAGGATGGCGTACCAGTTCATCCAAGGCGGGATCATCCGCTTGATACATTGCGGCAGTATGATCTGATACAACGTCTGCCGCCGGGTGAAGGCCAGGCTTTCAGCAGCCTCCCACTGGGCTGAGGGTACAGATCCGATGGCACCCCGCACAATCTCGGAGATGTTTGCCATGACCGGCAGGCTGAGACCGAACACCGCTTTGGTCCAGTCGGGGATTGGGATGCGGTAACCGAACAGCTCGATCTGGAACGGAAAGCTGAGCATGACGATGAACAGCAACACCAGCCAGGGCGAGTTGCGGAAGATCTGAGTAATCCAATAGCTGGCCCCGCGAATGATACGGTTGGGTGAGATTTGCCCAAGACCAAGGAACACACCCAGAATGGTGCCCACGATCATGGTCAACACCGAGATCAGAACGGTGAACAGAAACCCGCGTGTGATCAGGAAAGGTATCCAGCGCCAAAGCGCTTCAAGCGCGCTGGGACGGGCGTCGCCGTTGGTCTGCGCGAAGGCGTAGTAGGGCCACAGCGACAGCACGATGAACAGCAGGAAGGGTGCCCAGGGTGGAATACTTGCCAGCCAATAACTGAAATTCAGCGTTCGGGGGGTATGCTGCGGGCGCGGTGCGGCCAACAAAACCGGCAGATCGGTGGCGGCGCGGGCCGTCAGGCCGGGGATGTGCCGGGTCATGCGCCTGCTCCGTATCCAGGGATGCGCATCGAGCGTTCCCATTTGTTCATGCCCAGCACCAGAACACCCACCAGCGCCAGATAGGCAATGAAAAGCACCAGCATCATCGGGTTTTGGGCCGAGGGGAAATCGTTCCAGATGGTAATCGCCTGGTACAACAGCTCGGGCACCGCGATAACGAAGGCCTGAGTGGTGGTCTTGACCAGATTAACGAGGTTGTTGTTCAGCGCCGGAATCGACACCCGCAGTGCCAGCGGCAGCACCACATAGGCATAAGTCTGCAATCGGGTGAACCCCAGCGCTTCGGCCGCTTCCTGGGTAGAGTCCGGCACTGCCTCGACGCCAGCACGGAAGATCTCGACATTGAAGGCACCGGCGAAGAAGGACAGTGAGATGATCGCCCATCCCACATTCGAGATGATCGGAACCTCAAGCCAGCCATCGGGGCTGTAGGTAGGCGTGAACGCGCCCAAGGCGAAATAGAAGAAGAGCAACTGCACGAATGGTGGCGTGTTGCGGAAGAACTGGATGTAACCCTGCACAACCCCGCGCACGATACGCGAATGCGCGCCTTGCATCGCCGCGCCAACGATTCCGATGATGACACTGAAGATGATACAGACTACCGACAGTTTGATCGTCATCCACAGGCCGCTGACCACCTTATTCCACTGACGCTCTTCATAGAAGAAGATGAAATTCCACGTCGGGTGATCGGCGGCGAGTTGGCGGAAGAATTCCTGAATGGCGTCCAGCATTCCGTCCCCTCCTTGTTATATTGATTTGAGCCTGCGCCCCGATCAGGACGCAGGCCAGCCCTGTTCTATGCAGGTCTTTTATTCTGCCAGCCAGTCCTTGTAGCGTGCATTCTGGTCGGCCAGATATGCAGTGGGCTGGATGCCCCATTTTTCTTCCAGCGCCACCAACGTGCCATCCTTGTGCCAGTTGTACTGCATGCCAGACATGAAGCGGCCAAAGACGCAGTTTTCTTCCGCTTTCGGAACCGCCAACGCCCAGGGGTTGTCATCTTCGGTGGCCATTGGCATGCCGAACCCGTCCCATTCGCCCGAGGCGATATCGGCCATGATCGAGCTGTCGTCATAGACAAAACCGATGCACTTCTTGTCCCGCAGCGCCTGCTTGGCCTCGGCATTGCCCGCAAAGGCGATGATCTGCGCGCCATAGCGTTCTTCGACGATCTGGTTGTAGAACGCGCCCTGTTTGCCGCAGATAGGTTTGTCGCGCAGTTGTTCCCACTCGGTCAGCTCCAGTGCGTCCGGGGCCAGCAGATTGGTGCCCGAAGTGTAGTAGTTCGGGCCAACGATGCCCACGATCTCACGACGGTCAGCGCGGTCTGACATGGTGGCGATCATCAGGTCGATCTTGCCTTGTTCCAGAAACTGCATCCTGTTCGAGGATTGCACCGGCACCAGTTCCAGTTCGACGCCCATGGTGTCGGCCACGTCCTGGGCCATGTCGATCTCCATGCCGACCAGATCACCATTGGTGTCACGGAAACCCCAGGGCTTGTAGTCGGCCTTGACACCGACCACGATCTTGCCGTTCTGCATCACTCGGTTCCAGGTGTCATTGCTGCATTCCGCAGCCGAGACGGCGACGGCGCTGAACGCCGCAACCAGAGCGGTCGTTGCTGCCAGTATGTTTTTCATTGTTTCCTCCACATGTTGGTATCGCTCAGGTCATGATTTGGGCGAAAGTTGCGATCGGGTTGTCCCCGATCCGGGGTGTTACGAATCCGCCGTGCCCGGCATAGGCGGCGGCGGTTTCGAATTTCGCGATCAGGTCAGCATCGCTTTGCGGATTGCCGGGCATGCCGCGCGACAGGCCGCAAAACCTGCTGGCTTGTCGCCCGTCTTTCAGAGTGACTGTCAGCCGTGCGCTTTCGGGAAACAGATCACGCATTTCGTCCGTTGACAGTTCTGCAACGCTTTCTGTGCGCGTTTTGCCCATCAAATCGATTTTGTCGGCACTGCGAACGGCTTCGGGCAGCAGGTCTTCGAACCTGACCCGACCATGCAGCGCGGCACAGGCCACCGCAAAGGGCAGGCTGAACTGCGCCTGCTGCGGCGTTTGCGGATCGGGATAGACAAGACTGATAAAGACCAGTTCGGGCACATCGGCATTGATATCGGCGATCTGATCCGGCGTTGTGCTAAGCTCGGTCATAAGCGCATTCATCGCATCTATGGCGGCGTGCGCGGCCGAACAAACCGGGTTGGTTTTGAACAGCAGCCCCGGATCAACCAGCCGCCATTGCAGTGCCAGTGTGTCCAGCGCGGCCATGTCCGCTGTGCCACCATTGAGCAGTTTCAAATAGCCCCGATCATCTTCGAACACACGCTCGGGCCCGCCCAGACCGGCCTTTGCCACACGGGCAAAGCTGATCGCGCGGCGCGCGGCATCACCCACCAGAAAGGGTTTGCCATCGGTGCCGAACACCGCCTTTCCGCCCCCAGAGGCCGCGGCAGCCAGACCGATGGCCGCAACCATTTGATCCTCGGTGAGATTCAACAGCACGCCCGCTGCTGCGGTGGCACCGGTCAGGCTGAAGGTCACCGTGCTCCACCAACCGTGGAAGTAGTGGCCATGGGTGCAGATATCGGCCAGCACATAGGTAATCTCGGACCCAACGATAAAGGCGCGGCGCAGGGTGTCGGCGTCGGCCTGAACCTCGGCCCCAAGTGCCAGCAACGCGGGCAGGATCACAGCCGAGCCATGCATGATACCAGTGTACGAGGTGTCGTCGATATCCCAGACATGGGCCGCCATGCCGTTGATTGCCGCCGCTGTTTCAGCATCCGTCTGCCCGCCGGTGGCGAGAATCGCCAAGCCGTCATGCTGCGGCATCGCGCCTGCAACGGCCTGCGTCGAGGGATGCGCCCCACCTGCGATGATCGCGCCCATCGTATCCAACATCGCCCGATCAGCGGCATGGATCACCTGCGCCGGGATATCCGGGCAGGCACTGGCAAAGGCGGCAAAACGGCGTGCGATTGATGTGGTCATGCAGCCTCGTCGATGTTCAGACCATGTGGCAAGGCGTTGTCATGCAGCACCTCCCAAACGGTTTCGGCCCAGGTGCCGGGCACCAGAACGTCAAAGTTGTCCGGCCCCGTACATTGGATCAGCACGCCCACATGATGGATCCCGGTCTGCATGAATTCGCCCAGTCCGAAGGCTGAGGGCGTGCAATCCACCGCGCTCAGCTGCATTAGCAGATCGCGGGCTGCGGGTCCGCTGAGGGTGATAGCCGCGCGGGCATGGCCCAGATCCAGCGTCACCAGATCGTCGCTGGTATGGGCAGACAAGTCCCCCGCCCCCTCGATCAGAATCTTATCGGGTGCGATGCGCCACGCGGTGACTTCACCTGACTGCTCGGATCGACGATAGCTGCCGCCATCGGTTAGACCCAGAGCGGCAAGCACAGGTGCGGCAGCGTCGCCAAAGCCCTGCCAGCCCGCGATCTGCCACAGGTTGGCAATCGGGCGGGTGGACAGAGTGACACCCGCATTCCCCGCGGCCCCATAGCGGCCCGGCACTGCTTTGGTGTGCAAGGGCGACAGCATCTCAGCCATTCTGGCGCTCTCCTTCCGGGTCAAAGAAATGATGCGAAACGACCTTGGCCTTCAGGGTCTGATCGCCGACGAAATTGACTATTCGGATGACCTCGCCCTTGCGGTCTTTGCCGTTCTTCAGCAGCCCCATGGCGATGTTCTTGCCCAGAGCCGGGGAATAAGTGGTTGAAGATACCCACCCATCTCCGTGGCCCTTCGCCTCGCCCGCGAGGGAAAACAGCAGCGATCCGGGCTTGGCCCCTGTATCGCCTTCGACCTCCAGCCCGACCAAAGTGGGCCGCGCCGGATCCTCCAGCACTTCCCGCTTGCGTAGAACCGAGCCGACAAAAGGTTTTTTGGACGATGCAAACCCTTCCAGGCCCAAATCCTTCATCGTGGTGCGGCCCTCCAGCTCCGGCCCGGCCACATGACCTTTTTCGATCCGCAAAGCCCCCATGGATTCCGTACCGTAGGGGCGCAGATCAAACTCCGACCCGGCGGCGTAGAGGGTTTCCCAGACATGGCGGCCAAAGCCTGCGGGGATATACAGTTCATAGGCCAGCTCGCCAGAATAGCTCATCCGGTGAATGCGGATATCGACGTCGCCGATGCGCGCGGTGGTCCAGTGGTTGTTGGGCAACGTTTCACGGCTGAGATCGGCGTCTGAGACCTGTGTCAGCAACGCGCGGGCTTTCGACCCGGCCACGGCGATGGCGGCCCATTGGTCGGTGACCGTTGTGACATGCACCCGCAGATCCTTCCATGCGGTTTGCAGAAGGTGTTCGGCAAAGGCCAGTACCTTGGCGGCATTGGCGGTGGTAGTGGACATGAAATAGTCGTGCTCGCCCAGCCGTGCGGTGGCACCGTCATCCATGACAAACCCGTCCTCGCGCAGCATCACGCCATAGCGCAGGCGGCCCACCGCCAGCGTTTTCCAACCGTTGACATAGATGCGGTTGAGAAACTCGGCAGCATCCGGTCCCTGCACTGCGATCTTGCCCAAAGTCGAGACATCGACCATTCCCACATGTTCGCGCACATGGGTCGCTTCGCGAATATACGCGGCGGTCAGGTCTTCGGTGCCTTGCGGGTAGTACCATGGGCGTATCCAGGCCCCGGCCTCGGTCATTTTTGCCCCGTTCTCCACATGCCAATGGTGGATCGGTGACAGCCGTGTAGGGCGGAAATGGCGGCCATGCTCGTGCCCGACAATCGCGCCCACCGAAATCGGCGTAAAGGGGGGGCGGAATGTGGTGGTGCCGACCTCGGGGATATCCTTGCCGCGCAGTTCGGCCATACGGCTGAGCGCGTTGACATTGGCCAGCTTGCCCTGATCGGTCGCCATGCCCAGCGTGGTATAGCGTTTCAGATGCTCGACCGAGACATAGCCTTCCAGATGCGCCTGATCGATATCGCTGATCTTCACATCGTGCTGAAAATCAACAAACGCCTTGCCTTGTGTTTTGCCTTGCGGCGTCAGTACGGCCCATGCGGGGTGCAGCCCCTGCTGCCAGAAGGGCCCAGTCGCGAAAGCATCCGGAATGATCCCCACACTGTCCGGGTGACCAACTGCCGTTGCCGCCTCAGCCCCGCGTGCAAACCCTTGCGCGATCACATCCGCCAGCGATTCCGCCGCCGCAGCCGTGCCCGCGCCTTGCAGGGTCTGACCCTCTTGTGCGTCAGGCACAAAACAGGCGCTGTCTTCCTGATAAACGGGCTTTCCATAACGTTGCGACCACAGATGCACGACGGGGGTCCAGCCGCCCGAAACCGCAATCAGATCCGCCTCGAATTTTTGCGGCGACCCCTGCGCACGACCCGTTACATCGACCGGCACCAGCATCGCATAAGTAACTTTCTTACCGCCCCGCGCCTGGATTACGCCATGGGCGGGCATCACGGTCACGTCTGCCTGCTGGGCAAGCTTCACGACCTCTTCACTCGGGTCAGGACGCATATCTGCCAGCAGCACCTGCGCGCCCGCGCGAGCAAGATCGGTGGCCACTTGATAAGCGCTGTCATTGTTGGTGGCGACGACGACATTCTCGGCCGCCAACACCGCATACCGGTTCAGATAGGTTCGGGTAGCGCCAGCCAGCATGACGCCGGGGAGGTCATTTCCTCCAAAAACCAGCGGACGTTCGATGGCACCGGTCGCCATCACGGCGCGCTTGGCATGGACCAGCCAATAGCGTTGCCTCACCTGATGGTTCTCGGGTGCTTTGATGTGGTCCGAGACCCGCTCTATCAGCCCATAAGCATCACCGTCGTAGGCGCCAAACGCAGTTGTGCGAGTCAGAATGCGAACATTGTTCAGCGCCTCCAACTCGGATAGTGCGCTGGCAACCCAGCTGTCACCGTCGCTGCTCACGGGATCGGACAGCACCGCTCCGCCAAGGTCTACATCCTGCTCGACCAGCATAACCTGTGCGCCCGCACGACCTGCAGCCAAGGCAGCAGACAAACCCGCCACCCCACCGCCGATCACCAGTACATCGCAAAACGCATTGCACTTTTCGTAATGATCGGGATCGTCCAGATAGGTCGCCCGCCCCATCCCCGCCGCCTTGCGGATGAAGGTTTCGCACGTCATCCAGAACTTGGTCGAATGTTTGAATGGGCCGATGAAGGTCTTGTAATAAAATCCCGCGCTGAAAAACGGGCTGAGCCAATTGTTCACTGCACCGATGTCGAAACCCAGGCTGGGCCATGCGTTCTGACTGGTCGCGGTCAAACCGTCAAACGCCTCGGTCACGGTGGCGCGTGCGTTGGGTTCGTGCCGATTGCCGTCGCGAAGATGGACAATCGCGCCGGGCTCTTCGACACCGGCAGAGTAAATACCGCGTGGACGGTGGTATTTGAAGCTGCGCCCGACCAGCGAAACTCCCCCTGCCAGCATGGCTGAGCTTAGGGTATCGCCCTGAAACGCCGGAAGATCCTGGCTGTCAAAGCGCACTTTCAGAGGCGCGGTCCGGTCAATCCGACCGCCGGTAGGCAAACGCTTCATGCCTCGACCCCCCGCGCCAGTTGGCAGGAGCCTATCTCATGGGTCAGGGTGTTGCGTTCCAACACCAGCCACTGTCGGCAACCCTGTGCATGATGCCAGTATTCCCTATGCCAGCCGCGTGGGTTTTCCCGATTGAACACGTAGTCCACCCATGGCTGCGTATCCTCTTCACCCATTTCAGGGCGCTGGACATTAGCGTCCGCCCCATAGGTGAACTCGGTTTCGTTGCGAAGCCCGCAGACCGGGCAATTGATCCTGATCATGCTGTCACCTCAGTGCGCGTTGGGTTGCGGGCCCATGCCCTTTTCATCGATCTGATATCCGCGGTTAAACCGGTCGAGCCTGAACTCGGCGTTATCCTCGTGCGGTTCGTCCTTTACGATCGTGTGGGCAAAGCACCATCCGGAGGCAGGCGTTGCCTTGAACCCACCGTAACACCAGCCGCCGTTCAGATAGAGGCCCTCAACCGGGGTCTTGGTGATGAAGGGGGAACCATCCATCGACATGTCCATCACGCCCGCCCAGTGGCGCAGCAGCTTCAGGCGAGATACACTTGGCATCAGGGCTTTTGCGCTGGCGAGCGTATGTTCGACAATCGGCAACCCGCCCCGTTGCGCGTAGGAGTTGTACATGTCCAGATCGCCGCCAAGCACCAGACCACCCTTGTCAGATTGGCTGATGTAGAAATGCGCGGCACCAAAGCTGATAACGGTATCAACCAGCGGCTTGTACGGCTCTGTCACGAAAGCCTGTAGGCTGTGGGTTTCAATCGGCAGGCGCAGTCCGGCCATCTTTGCCAGATGCCCGGAATGACCCGCTACACATAACGCGACTTTCTTGGCGCGAATGTCACCGCGATTGGTTTGGACACCAGTGATCCGTCCCCGGTCCCACAGGTAGCCAGTGACCTCGCGCTGTTGCAGGATATCAACGCCGTGACTGTCAGCGCCGCGCGCAAAGCCCCAGGCCACTGCATCATGGCGCGCCGTTCCGGCTCGGCTTTGGAAAATGGCTCCGTGGATGGGGAATCGCGCCTTTTCCGAGTAATCCAGATAAGGCAGGCGCCGACGGACCTCGGCGCGGTCAAACAGCTCTGCGTCGATCCCGTTTGCACGCATGATATTCCCGCGCCGACGCGCAGCATCCATTTGCCCGGGCGAATGACAAAGGTTGTATTGGCCGCGCTGCGAGATCATTACGTTGTAGTTCAGATCCTGGCTGAGATTCTCCCACAGCTTCATAGATCGCTCGTAGAACATCGTGTTTCCCGGCATCATGTAATTCGACCGAACGATGGTTGTGTTGCGACCGGTGTTGCCACCGCCCAGCCATCCCTTTTCAACCACAGCCACATTGGTGATGCCGTGTTCCTTTGCCAGGTAATACGCAGTGGCCAGACCGTGCCCGCCACCGCCGACGATCACCACGTCATATTCGGTTTTCGGCTCTGGATCGCGCCAGGCGCGCGCCCAGTTTTTGTTGCCGTTGAGCGCGTGGCGAAACACGGACAAGGCTGAATACTTGGTCATCTCGGGTCACTCTTGTTCTGAGTCGCCTGAGTTATTGCTACAAATGCTGCATTTTCCAACTAAAAAATATCATTTGAGCTAATTTAATCTTGCTTTTCCCACAAATATACCATTTGATACTTATTTGTATCGGAAGAGGCTGAAATGAACACCCTGCAATCCCTCAGAAGCGCATTGCCGGAGCTCCCTAAAAAGCTGGCTCTGGCGGCAAGATATGCTCTTGAGCACCCCGATCAGATGGCGCTGAATTCGATGCGTCGTACGGCCACCGAGGTTGGTGTGACGTCAACCACCATGTTGCGGCTGGCGCGGTTTCTTGGCTTCGACAGTTACGATGATTTTCGCGCCAGCTTTCAGGCCGACTTGGTACGCGGTGTGTTTGGGGCACGAGCCGGTGCATTACACGAGGGGCAGGATGACAGCGCCCCTGACACTTTGGCCGAAAAAATCCTTGTTGCAGCGGAAAACAACATCAGAACCGCCCGTTCGATGCTCGATCAAGACCACGTTGATCAGGTCGCCAATCTGATGCGTGCGGCCCCCGACGTGTATCTGATCGGGTCGGGTTCTCTCTTCTGGTTGGCTTCAATGATGAAAAACACCGGCAATATGGTATTGCCAAACCTTCGTCTGGTTGGGGCGGAATATTCGGTCGCAGCCGAAGCGTTGGGCACGCTCAGCTCAGACGACGTGGTCATCGGCTTCGGCATGAACCCCACAGCATTGCGGACCGTCGAAGCCATGCAATTTGCGCGTCGTCGTAACGCGCATACTGTTGCAATCACGGACCGGGCAGATTCATATATTGCCGCAACAGCAGATTTCGTCTTCTACAGCAATACATCGACCCCGCACTACTACCCATCCGCAACACCCCTGATGGCTATTGTGGAAGTCATTCTGGCAACTGTTGTCGCCAGAGGAGACGGTCGAGAACTTGCCAGAATCAAGGAATTCGAGACCACGCGTGACAACAGTGATCGATACATCGAATACTGATCGCGCGACAACGCTGGGAACCGAAAGCAACCGACCCAGTTGTTGCAGGATCGGTAAGGCAGTTTCGATACCGCGTTACTTAAAGTCAGCCCCTGTAGCGGTCTTCAACGCGTCTATGATGTCGCCTCGGGTCATCAGGCCAAGGTCTGCAATCACGTCTACAAAGAGTTGCCCGTTGGCCTCGGCTTCTTTGACGATCTGCGAGACCTTGGCATATCCCAGTCTGGGTACAAAAACAGTCGCGAGCGCTGAGGATCCCAAAAGGTTTTCCAACGCTTGTTCTTCGTTTGCCTTGATGCCAGCGATGCAGTTTTCGGCGAATATCCGGCTGCCGCGCGACAAAAGATCCATCGTATCGAACAGCCGGGACGCGATCACGGGTTCAAAGTGATTGATCTCCAACTGCCCGCCCAAAGACGCCAGAGAGACCGCGGCATCGTTCCCGACAACCGCATAGGCCACTTGCTGCATCATCATCGGCAGGACCGGGTTCACCTTTCCCGGCATGATTGATGAGCCCGGCTGAACAGCAGGCAGGCGGATTTCTCCGATCCCGGATTTGGTCCCGGAAGACAGGATTATTAGGTCCAGACTGATCTTGCCGATAACCTCAGCGGCAATGCGGAATTCGGACGAAACCCGGGCGAACGTGTCCGAATTCTGCATCCCGTCAAACATGTCTTCAGCAGGTTTGAACGCGACTCCAACATCCTCCGACAAGTGACGGTATACAGCTTCTTTGTATCCCGGTTTTGATCCCAGGCCTGTTCCGATCGCGGTGCCACCCAGTGGCAGAGTGGTCAGGTCTTTGACCACTTCGGCTGATTTTGTCTGCGCGCGATACATCGCGGCAGCATAGCCGCCGAATTCTTGCCCAAGCGTCATAGGTTGTGCAGCCTGCATGCAGGTACGGCCGATTTTCAGCACGTGAGCAAGATCGTCAGATTTCGCCTTGAGAGCGTCTGCCAGCAGACCCAAGGAGGCAATCAAAGCAGTGGATTTTTCCAAAACCGCTAGCTTGACCGCTGATGGAACGACGTCATTGGTCGACTGACCGTTGTTAACGTGATCATTTGGATTGAGATGTCGATAGTCCCCGGCCTGATGGCCCATGATCTGCAACGCTCGGTTGGCAATAACCTCATTCGCATTCATGTTGATGGACGTCCCACCAGATCCTTCCAACAGATTCACCACGAACTGTTCATGGTGCTTCCCGGCGATGATTTCTTGACATGCTGCAACGATCGCAGCGCTCTGATCCGGGTCTATTGCACGGATTTCCCCGTTTGCCTTGGCTGCGGCCATTTTGATGAAAGCCAGCGCACGAACAAAGGCGGGCTCACCTCCGACCTTGAGTGGCGAAATGTCAAAATTCTCGACCCCGCGTAACGTGTTTACCCCAAAAAGAGCGTCATCCGGCAGTTCACGCTGACCGATACTATCCGTTTCAAAACGCGACATCAGCTTACCTTTTCAAATGTGAGGTTCTCATAGTCCTTGCGAACACCCGGCAAAGACAGAACGCGGTTGTGGAACACGATGTAGACCCCTGCTGATAACATCCGCAGTGCCAACAGGGCTTCGGTGACATTCTGTGCCGCATCAGATCCCTTGATGCTGTGAGGGATCATTGCACCCGTAAAAACCACTGGAACATCGAGTTGCTCAATGGAGCTGCAGAGCTCTTCCGCAGTATCCGGAAGCGTGTCTGTTCCATGCGTCACCAGAACCGCATCGAAACCTCTAACTGACTGGTCGATCTGATCGACTATTATTTTGCGCTCTTCATCACCGATTTCCAGCGAGTCACGGTGCATCAAATCAATGAACGTCAGGTCCAGATCGTCTGTGCGCAATTCGCCGATCAGGTCTTCGACCTTTGTTTCATGGTTGTATAGCCGCGCTTCAACCGGATCATAACTTTTGGCGATTGTTCCTCCGGTCATGATTACGGCTACAGTTATTTTGTTGGCTCGGGGTGTTTCGAGCCATCCATTCGAATTTTCCATTTTGAATCCTTGCCTATTCTGGTCGGACAACCAGTACAGAACATTTTGCGTGGCGAACGATCTTGGCGGCGTTCGGCCCCAAGAGGTAATCGCCAAGATCAGGGATATGCGACATCACCACGATTAGGTTTGCTGCGATGTCCTCGGCGGTTTGCAGAATTTCTGAATAGACCGAGCCCGACCGCACGATATGGCGGATGTCACCCAGATCATCAGCGTCTACAATTTCTTCAAGCCGCTCTCGGGCCAAAGCGAGGGCTTTTTCCTTCCATTCGGCGGGCACGAATGAAGTGAGCGGGGCAGCTTGCGCAGCCTGTGCGATGACGGTTCCCAGTTCCGGCACGACAGTGACCACCGACAGATCGACTTCGTTGCCCGTTATATGCTGCCGCAACTGCGGTAACACGTTTATCCAGGATCGCGGCTCTTCCACATCCACGGGAACAAGTACGCGTAGCTTCATGAGAGATTCCTCCTCTCAAAGCCCGGTTACAAGCCGTGGAAGCCACAGCGATAATTCGGGCAGAAATGTGGTGATCAGAACAACCGGAAAATAAGCGAGGAACACGAAGACCAAAGTGGGTTTCACGACCTTGGCGAGGGTCGTCTGTCCGATGAGTGTTCCGAAGTACAGGATCGGCGCGGTCGGCGGCGTGATCAGCCCCATACCGAGGTTGGTTCCGATGATTGCTGCGAAATGAACCGGATGCACACCAGCTTCGGTCACAACCGGCAACAGCAACGGCGCGGCCAAAAGGATGCCCGACACATCTTCCATGAACATGCCGATCATCAGCAGAAACGCGTTCACCAAAAGCAGAAGAACAACAGGGTTGCTTGAGATGGCCAGCATGGATTCAAGGATCTGCTGCGGAACCTCTTCGAGGGTCAGAACGCGCGCCAACATGTTGGCTGTGAAGATGACAAGCATCAGAACCGAAGTCACCTGTGCCGATTTCCAGACCACGTCATAGAAAGACTTAAAGGTTAGTTCGCGGTAAATCAGGAAAGCTACCGGCAGAGCGTAGACTACTGCCACAGCAGCAGCTTCGGTCGGTGTGGTGATCCCACCGTAAATAAAGCCCAGAATGATCAGTGGCATTGCGAGACCAAATCCGGCTTCGCGGGACCGCTGAAACACCGTTTTCATCTGAACGTTGAATGGCTGCGGCTCTGCGACCTCAATATCCATCTTCTTCGTCAGAACCATGTTCCAAAACGAAAACAGCGCAATTAACAGACAGGCCGGCAGCAGCGGTGCCAGGAAACACGCGGCAATCGAGGTACCGGTGACCCATCCGTAAAGGATCATCGTGGCGCTTGGCGGGATCAACAGGGCCAAAACTGCGGAACAACTGACAAGGGATGTGGCGTATCCCCGGTCATAGCCCTGCTCGACCATCTTCGGGATCGCGATCGAACCAATTGCTGCAACAGCCGATGAGGCCATGCCCGAAATCGCGCCAAAAATAGCAGTGGTGATGACAGTCACCACGCCCAGACCGGAGCGATAGCGGCCGAGAATGCTGTCAGCCAAATCCAAAAGGCGTTTCGCAATTCCACCCTGGGTCATGATGCCACCAGCAAGAATGTAAAGAGGAATGGCAAGCAGAACGACCGACGAGACCTTGGAGTAGCCAGAGGTGATCAGGAACGTGGTTGAATTGTAGTCGCCAAAGATAACCAGAAATGCGGCAGCGGCCACAAAAGTCATGGCAACGGGAACGCCCAAAACCATCAAGGTCACGAGAAGAGCGACATCCATCAAAATTAGAGTGCTCATTTGTCGGTCTCCTCAGTGGAAGTATGCGAGATTGTGGCCCGCAGGCTGTCGTAGGTTTCGAGAAGGAAGTAGAATGCGGTCAAAACCAGGCCGACAAACATCGTGCCGTAGATGAAGATCATCGGAACGCGTAGCTCGGTGGATTTCGTGTTCATACGCTCGGTGAAAACCAGCAAGTCCCACAGGGCGAAAAGAATGTAGATCGTCAGCAGGGCAGCCAGAAAACGTGTAAATGTATGCACGCCTGCCGTGATACGCCCCTCGCCTAAAATGGTATCGACAAGGCTTGCCGAGATATGGCTGCGTTCGTGCGTCGCGTATGCTGCACCAATGAAGTACATGATGATGCCAGCAAAACTCGCGAATTCCTCGATGCCGAACACGGAATAGTTGAAGAGATACCGGGTAACGACCTGAAGAAAGACAGCTGCCGTGAACGCGATACTCGCGATGAACATCACGAAGCGCTGGATTTTCAGTTTGTATTGCCAGATCGGATTTTGGATTTGTGTTTGTCGTTCTTCAAGCATTGCCCCCTCCCGATTTAAAAAGTGAGGGGCAAGCCAAGAGCCCACCCCTCAAGGTTGGGGAGTTTAATTCCCGTAGTGCTGCTGGATCAGCTCGTAGAGCTCGTCACCGATCTCTGGCTTCATCTCCGGCCAGGCGTCTGCCCGGACGACGGCAGCCATCGCTTCAATTTCGTCCTTCGAATAGGTCACAACGGTTACGCCTTCATCGCGCAACTGCTGCAGGTATCCATTGTCGGCAGCTTCCACCGCATCAAAGCGCTCGGTGGCCATCTCGGCTGCGATTTTGGAAAGGGTGGCGCGATCTTCATCGGACAGGTTCGCCATCGAGAAGGCCGAACCGAGAAGCCAGTTGATCTCGAAGTGGTCGTTGAGCTGCAGCCATGTATCTACGACCCCGTTCCAGTCGCGAACCGCATTTTCCGGAACGCCACCAATCATTCCGTCAATCACACCGGTCTGGACGCCAGTATAGAGTTCCGCCCAGGGCATGGTGGTGGTGGAATAGCCCAGACGTTCCAGCAACGGCTTGTGAGTACCAACGCCCGACGGCCACACCCGGATTTTCAGATCGCTGTGATCAGCGTTCGGATTCTTCGGATCGGTGACGGGTTTGCCGACAGCGACACCGCCCAGACCAAAGGCGTAGGGCGCCAGCGCCTGAATCTGCTGTGGCTCAATCAGGTCGTTTACGATGTTGAACAGAAAGCCTCCGGTGTTCCAGGCCTCTTTCGCGCTGTCGTAATCGACCGCCGTGTATGGGAACCATGTGAGCGCCAGTCGTGAATCGAACTTGGTCGAAACGGATTGGATTGCCAGATCGACTGAGCCCTGGCTCAATTGCTCATACACTTCTTCCCAGTCACCCAACTGGCTGGCCGGAAAAATACGCACTTCGATACGGCCATCGGTTTCTTTGGCAACACGCGATGCGAATTCGTTTGCCCAGACATCCATGTCGGAATCTGGCGGAGACAGATGCGAAAGCCGAAGCGTTGTATCTGCGGCTGATGCAGCGAAAGCAGTCAGCCCCATAGATACGGCAGTTGCCGCAGCCATTACCGCACGGCGGGTCAGTTTGAGTGTCATTGGAATTCCTCCCGTTGATTTGGTCCTGGTGCCTTCAGCAGCAGAGCAATTAGTGGGAGACAGGATAAAATTGGAATCGATGCTTAAAATGAATATTATGGTCCATTTTAATAACAAGACAGACATTGTCTGACTTTGCCGGATCATCACAATTTGGATGCAAAAAATAAAGCCCGGCTGCATCTGCAGCCGGGCCTGAGGTGGCGAAAAGCCGTTCAGTTCAATCCGGGAATTTCGTGCTCAATGCCCGTTCCCCAAGTATCAGCCATAGTATACCCAAGCTGATAGGGATCTGTGGGATCAGACCCGAGTTGCATGGTCCCATAAATCCAAGCGCGCCCGGAAATCTGGGGAAGGATCGCTTTTCGCCCGCCGACAGTTGTTACACCGATAACGGACGTCAAAAAGCTTGAATTGATTGTTGAGCGCATGTCGAGCGTTTCGCCCACCGATATCTCACCCTTGGCAAACATTGCCGCCATGCGCGCCGCTGAACCCGTACCACATGGGGAGCGATCAACCCGTCCCGGCGGCATGATTGTAGCATTTTGAAAGATTTTCGCGGCGGGCTTTTCCCTACCGGTGAACATCAAAAATTCGATCGAGTTGAACTGCTCGACTTCAGGATGCTGGACTTTGAACTGTTCTTGGGCTGCTTTCTTGATGTCGTTGCCCAGCCTGACCATATCCTGCGCGACATCGGGACCAATTTGAAATCCAAGTTGGTCAACGTTGGGCATAACATAGAATACTCCGCCAAACGCGACATCCACGGAAATGGTCCCAATTCCTTCGACTTCGAGTTTCGCATCCAACAGCTCTGCATAGGCAGGAAAAAAGTCCAGCGTAACTCTCTCTACGCGACCATCCCGACAAGATGCTTTCGCGGTTACCAGCCCGGCGGCAGTATCCAGTATAACCGTTGTTTCCGGCTCTTTCATTGGGATCATGCCCGTTTCCAGCAGCACAGTTGTGACACACATGGCGTTCGAGCCGGACATCGCATGTGATCCGTCAGCCTGCATTGGGATGAATGCCGCATCCGCCGATGCGTCACTTGCAGGCAACAACAGGTTTGTTGTCATCTGAGCGCACCCTCTCGGCTCTCGATTTACGAACCTTCGCAAGTCGTCGTTTGCCTGAAGATATTCAAGTTTCTCCAGTGTCGAGTTGCCGGGAATATTCAACACTCCGCCAGTAACGACTCTGCCGACTTCGCCTTCGGCATGTGCTCCGATTACCGTCACGGTCCGATTCCAGCGCATGGTCCCTCCTAGTGCCTTTACATTCATTTGGGGGACATGCCAGACTATCGATAGAACAAATGGGACATTTTCTATGAAGATGAAGAAGCAATGTCAGACTTGTTATCGGCTAATCTAAACGAACAAGTCGATCCGGATGTTCGATTTGCTTTCATTCTGACCCCGGCCTTCACGATCCTACCCCTGGCCGGTTTTATCGATGCAGTCAGGCATTCGTCTGACGAAGCAGACCGCAGCAGACAGATATTTTGTCATTGGGACGTGCTTTCACATGATATGGCTCCGATCCGCTCCAGCTGTGGCCTATCTATCACGCCTTGGAAGACGTATGATGGCGCTGGTGAGTATGACTATATTGTCATCGTCGGCGGATTGATTGATCAGCTGGATGAAATTCACGCCGATACCTTTGAATTCTTGCAGAAGCAGCATGCCCTGGGAACCAAACTGGTTGGCCTTTGCACCGGCAGTTTCGCGATCGCGAAAGCTGGATTGTTGAACGGAAAAAGAGCGGCGATTCATGCCCACCACCGACCAGAATTTATGGCCATGTTTCCAGAAAGTATTCCGATTGAAAACGAACTTTACGTCAGTGACGGCGGGATTCTGACCTGCCCTGGCGGAACCGCAGCAATCGACCTTGCAGTTGAAATTCTGATTGAGCGTTGCGGAAGATCCCGAGGGATGAAAGGCCTTACAGCTCTGGTCGTCGACGAACATCGCATGGCCCACGAGGTGGGCAGGTTACCATTTCAGGATCTGGAAGAATGCGGCAACTGGCGGGTTGAGCAAGCTATCAAAATCATGCGTCAGAAACTGAGAGAGCCAGACACGACAGAACATCTTGCCGCCATGCTTGGTTCGACCGTACGGCAGCTAAACCGAGTGTTCCTCAAGCACGCAAAAGCGACGCCACAAGAAGTTTGGCGCGACATGCGCTTGCAGCACGCCAGATGGCGGCTTATGAATTCCAAAAGAACGGTAACGCAGATCGCATATGAATGCGGTTTTTCGGACAGCAGCCACTTTTCACGCTGGTTCAAAACGCGCTTTGGCGAAACACCCAGAACCTACCGAGAGCAAAGACTCGCCAAACCTCGTTGAGCGTTGGCCCAAACATAATGCCTGGGTGTTTCGTAGTCGTCCGGCCCTTACCTGTCGTTGAGCTTTGCCAACAGATGCTGGGGGGCGGCCCGTCAAACCGGCCGTTCGCTGCGATCGCAAAATCAGAGGCTGACTGAACTCATGCAATGCGGAAAATGCTGCCGCTCGCTATGGGGCAAGGCCGGTTCGTGATATGATTGCTCGCACTCGACATACTTTAAGGAGATTTTCACCATGGGAGGAAAGGTCTGTGCAATCATCGGCTTTGGTCCAGGCCTCGGGACTGCTTGTGCCGAAACCTTCAATCAAGCTGGATACAGTCTTGGTTTGCTCAGCAGGTCGGGGGCGGGGTTTAACGGAGCGGAAGCGACCAATACATCGATTCGAGCCTACAAGTGCGACGCGGGCAACCCTGATAACCTCAAGGGGGCTCTGGCATCTCTTCAAAACGATCTCGGTCCTATCGACGTCGTGATTTACAATGCAGACCTCGCACAGTTTGGAACTCTGGATGACGTTTCAGAACTCCAGTTCGAACAAAGTTGGCGTGTTGGAGCACTGGGTCTCTTCGCTGCCGCCAAGGCTTTGGGGCCTCAAATGTCCGAACGTGGTGCAGGTGCAATCATCGTATCGGGTGCCACTGCAGCTCTCCGGGGTAACGTCTGGACAACGGCGTTTGCCCCCTCAAAGTCCGCCCAACGCACACTGGCGAACGCGCTTGCTAAGCAACTGGGCCCTAAAGGAGTGCACGTTGCGTATTTGATCATCGACGGCGTGATCGACACGGAAGACACCCGAACGAACTTTGCTTCAAACGAGCCCGACGAGTTCTTTATCCAACCCCAGCGCATTGCGGAAACGGCGTTGATGCTTGCGCATCAACACAAATCAGCTTGGACGTTCGAAATTGATATTCGGCCATTCGGCGAGAAGTGGTAAAGATACGGACGCTCTACTGTTTGCTTAGCGGACGAAACAGATTTTACAAACTAATCAACCAAGGTCTGCTATTGGTAAGCTTGAGAAGGCTCAACCAACACCCATTGGTAGCTGTTGCGCTTCACCCCATTGCCGTGGCGACTGCCGATACATGCGTTTGAACTCACGGTGAACTGCAACGGGCTGACATAGCCCACATCCATCGCGGCTTCGTTCACCGCCATGCCCCCGGCGATCTTCATAGCGGCGTTGTTGAGCCGCATCGACTTCACGAATTGGATTGGCGTCATCGTCGTGATCTGCTTGAACTTGGGGTGGAAGAACCGCGGAAAAAGCAAGCTTTCGCTGTGGTCGCACGAACGGCCGGTATCGGTGCTAACTGCCTTGCTTTCTCGACGGCCTGACATCGAATTCAGTTGTCATTTTAGCGACACATATTGTCCAACTGATCTCAGCCGAACCCGGTATAGTAACTGTTAGATCGTACGGAGGGGCCTGGCATGACCAAGTTGGCAAGTGAGACGGCTGGTGTTTTTGGGCGGAACATTCACCAAATCTCTCAAATCATGCCGAAAGACGGGCCCAGCACACCCGGACAGCAGCGCAAGACGGCCTATTCGGGAAATGGCATTTGGGTCGGGCAATGCGAGGTCACCGCGCGTGATCAGCCCAGCCAACGGCACCACCACAAAGACTATGACAGCATCATGTATATGCTCGAAGGTCGCATACGGGTCGATTGGGGCGAGAATGGTGAGAAGAGTTTCGAACTCGGTCCCGGCGATTACGGCTTCTTTGGTCGGAAAGTGATTCACAGGGCGCAGATCATCGATGCACCCGAGAACTGCCGATACATTTTCGTTCGACTTGGCGAGGGTGAATCCGTCGAGAACGTGGACGGACCCGGATTTGCGCTGTGTGACTGACGGACTCAACATTGGAACTCGACGAGCAGGCAGATGATGGCAAAGGACCTTCAACAAAGACACAATGAACACAATCAGCCAATTGGTTTTGATGTTCCCGACTGGAAAGGCGCCCTGCCGCCTGAAGATGTTCGTTTGCAAGGTACATATTGCAGGCTGGAACCGCTGGATCTTGAGGGGCATACTGACGACTTGTTTGATGCGTTTTCAGCGGACACATCCGGAAAGTCATGGACCTACATGCCCGTTGGGCCGTTCCAGTCGCGCACTGAATTCCGGAACTGGATGACATGGGCGACAAGCAGTGCTGATCCGCTTTTTTCCGCTATTGTCGACCAGAAATCCGGCCGGGCTGTCGGATTTGCCAGCTACATGCGGATCAGCCCGGAGACCGGCGTGATCGAAGTTGGATACATCGCATTCTCACCCCTTATTCAAAAGTCCCGCTTAGCCACGGAAGCGATGTACCTGATGATGAAGCTTATCTTCGATGACCTGGGATACAGGCGATATGAATGGAAATGTGACAACCTGAATCAGCCTTCTCACAACGCTGCACGAAGATTGGGTTTCACCTATGATGGGCTTTTCCGACAAGCACTGGTCTACAAAGGACGCAATCGGGATACAGCCTGGTATTCGATCCTGGATCGGGATTGGCCGCGTCTGAAGTCCGGCTTTGAGCGCTGGCTCTCACACGAGAATTTTTCAAGCGATGGAACGCAGAAATCAAAGCTCTGGGATTTTACCGGTTAGAAATTGGAAGGGGCCGAAAATCTTTGGAAGATTTAGAATCTGTAAGGATCAATTGCTTTGTCCAAGTTTGCGAGCCTGTCCCGGCGTCATGCCAAACGCCTTGCGAAAAGCAGAACCAAAGGCTGGAATACTCTCAAAACAGGCGATTTGTGCAGCTTGAGTTGGGCTGGACCCGCTGACCAACGCGCTTAATGCCTTCGTTAACCGGAGATGTTGCCGCCATTGCGTAAATGTCATTCCAGTATCAGCACGAAAAAGGCGCGCCAGAGTTCTGCCGGACACACAGGCCACCTCGGCCCAGGCTTCCAGGCTTTTGTCGTCAGACGGGTTATCCGCAATCTGCCTCGCCACTCGTTGCAATCGTGGCTCCGACGGCAGGACAAGCTCCAGCGGAAGTGACGACGCCCTGGCAATTTCGTTGAGTGCGAGTTCAGCAATATGGTGCCCGCGACCGTTCAGGTCCCATTCCAATGGCTCGGCACAGGCTGCGAGAATGAGTTCACGCAATAGAGGTGACACATAAAAGACCATGGAGCGGTCGCCAACTTTTGCCGCCGCCTGCTTTCGCAGGAAAAGAACGCGCATTTGCACCGGACCTTCCATCAGGATGTCATGGTTTGCGTCTGCGGGCAGCAACAGTGCTGTCGTCGGCGGAACCACAAAACTCGAGTTTTCCAACTCAATCCTCATCACCCCTGAAATAGCGTGCACGAGCTGCGCACGCGGGTGAGAATGCATTCCGGGGCGGAAGCCATCTGGGTAGTCCTCGGCAAAGCCGACCAAAGGGCGAGACGCAGCTTCGAAATGCGCAACGGGCACTTGTCGTTTTGGCGACATCTTTTGTCCTTTTGTTCCCATCAGGCATAGCGCTATCTAATTGCCTGAGCAACGATCAATGCGGACCTCGCGCGCAATGGTGAGGTGTTCGAGCCTTCAGAGTGTTGGAGACAGACTTGGACAAGCTGCTGTGCAAAATCTCACTCTTGATGATTTCAACACTTCCGGCCTCTGGGTCGGCACAACAGGCAACTGATGAAGAAATTGCCAAGCAACTTGCGAATCCAATCGCCAATCTGGTTAGCGTGCCCTTTCAACTCAACTACGACAGCGGCTTCGGGCCTGCTGATGGACATCGCACGACGCTGAATATTCAACCGGTCATTCCAATCCCACTCAATGGCAATTGGAACCTGATATCGCGGACGATACTTCCCGTGATCGACCAGACCGACATCGCTGGAAACAGCGGGTCCCAATTTGGGTTGGGCGACACCCTGCAAAGCTTTTTTGTTGCCCCCAACCGGAATCCCAGCGACGGCTGGGTGATCGGATTGGGCGGAGCGTTTCTTTTGCCGACGGCCACCGACGACCTGCTGGGTGCTGACAAGTGGGGAGCGGGTCCCTCGGCCATCGCGATCCGCCAATTCGGCCCCTGGACCGTCGGTGGCTTGGCCAACCATGTCTGGAGTTTCGCTGGAGATGATGATCGCCCGGACGTGAACCAGTCGTTTGTTCAGCCGTTCGTCAGCTACACAACGCCGCAAGCCTGGCAGTTCTCGTTTACGTCGGAGTCAACCTACAACTGGGAAGCAGAACAGTGGTCTGTCCCCCTCAACTTTGTGGCGGGCAAAACACTTCAGATATCAGGTCAAACCGTCAGTATTTCCGGCGGCATCCGGTATTGGGCGGAAACACCTTCCAGTGGTCCAGACGGTTTGGGCTTTCGTCTTGTCACCACACTGGTTTTTCCGAAGTGATGGCCGTCGGAACAGGAAAATTTCTTTGGAACAGCGGAGACAGATGTTTCTCGGTCCTGGCGTTTCCGCGATCAGAGATTGGAGTACAGATTGATGTTCAACACTGAGTTGCTTAGAACTCGAGACCCGAGGGTGCTACTGATTGCCCTGTTGTTCTCGTTGTCTGCACTTGCTCCAATCAAAGCCGCCGCTGTGGAAGGCGGATCGGGGATCTACCTGCTCGGCAGCAAAGGATCTGGGGCAGGAATCCTGCCGCCGACTGGCAAATATTTCCTGAACGATTCCTATTACTATTCTGGTTTGGCGTCTGCTTCGACCGCGCTTCCAGACGAAGCAGGGACACTTGCTTTCGGGCTGGATGCGGACGCCTTTGTAAACCTGTCGACTTTCCTGAATGTGACCGACACACAGGTGTTGGGCGGACGGCTCGCCTATGGGGTAGTTGTTCCGGTTGTTGCCAAGGACGTGTCGGCAAGTGCGACGGCTTCCTTTGGCGGATCCCCAATTAGTGGAGCTGTATCCGACGATACATTTGCATTTGGCGATCCTCTTTTGACAGGCATCATCGGATGGAGTTCCGGGAATTGGCATTCCACCATGAACGTCTTGTTGAACATACCCGTCGGCAGCTACAGCCCCAACTCATTGGCAAACGCCGGGTTCAATCGGTGGGGTCTGGATACGACATTGGCCGTGACGTGGCTCGATCCTGCAACCGGGTATGAAGTCTCAGTTGCCCCTGGCTTCACTTTCAACGGTGAAAACGACGACACGGGCTATCGCTCGGGAACCGAGTTTCACCTCGAATTTGCAGCGATGAAGCATCAGTCGAAGCAATTCGCCTATGGTCTGAACGGGTACTACTACCACCAGATAACTGGCGACAGCGGGACGGCGCCGGGAGATTTCAAAGGGCGCGTTGGCGCAATTGGTCCCGCGTTGAATTACACCTTCCTGGCTGGCAACACGCCGGTGACACTAAAAGCCAAATATCTTCACGAGTTTGACGCTGACAACCGACTGGAGGGTGGGTCGGCTCTTATCCAGTTGGCGATCCCGCTGGGATTATAAGTTCAAGTCCCGAGTGAACCATTCGAAACATGATCTGAAACTGGGTGGTGACCCGAGCTATGGTTAGTCTACCGGCGTAACTGCCGCAGCTTTCGCTTGACCTGGCGTTAGCCCGAAGAACTTTTTGAAGGCGGACCCAAATGTTGGCTGACCGCCAAAATTGGCAATGGACGCGGCACTCTTGATGCTTTGGCCCCTGCTCAGCGCTGTCAGGACGGCGGTTAACTGAACCTGTTGACGCCATTGTCCGAAGCTGAGGCTGGTTTCATTCTAAAACAAGCGCGCAAGTGTCCGCTCCGATGCACCAACGCGATGCGCCCACCCCACGACTGATCGATCCGCCGTTTCGAACGATGCAATTTCAATTTGTCTATCTCGCGACAAAAGTTGACCTTTTGAACCCATGCCGACGGTATATGATCTAATTACCTGAGACGAAAAAGGATTCTTGGAAGGGCGCTGAATAACGTCGAAGCTGCCGGGATTTTTGGACGTGAGATCCGTCAGGTTCAACAAATGCTGATGAGATCCCCTTAGGCACTTGCAACGCGTCGTACGTGCAGAAGAGCGGACGGAATCAACCTGACAGAGGAGAAGACGATGCAACGCACTTACGAAGTATTGTTGAAACTGACTGCAATCGGAATTGTGGTCGCCTCGGCGTCGCCCATTCTGGCAGGTGGTGAACCCTTTAAGTTGGACAACACCGACATCGAACGTGTCCTGCCAAAATCAGAAGACTATTCTCCCTGGGTTCAGCAAAATTATCCTCAACGGCCATATTTCGGAGATACGCACGTCCACACTTCTCTGTCCTTTGATGGCGTGACATTTGGGACAAAGCTGGATGCACATGATGCTTATCGGTTTGCCAAGGGTAAAGAAGTAACAACCTCTACGGGACTTAGGGCCAGACTGAGCCGCCCATTGGATTTCATCGTTGTCGCGGACCACGCGGAAAGCCTGGGTGTTTTCAACGCGATACGGGACGGCGACCCCCTCTTGATGGAAGTTCCCAGACTCAGGCGCTGGCGTGATGCGCTTCGCGAAGGCGGAGATGCTGCACTCGGCCCGTACCTTGAGTTCCTTGACCTCTTAAACCAGGGTGAGCAGATACCTGAATTATCTAATCCTGACATTTTCAGAAGTGCCTGGAAACAAAACGTCGACGCTGCCGAAGCGCATAATGATCCTGGTGCGTTCACGGCTTTCATTGGATACGAATGGACGTCCAATGATGGTGGCGACAACCTCCATCGCGTGGTCATTTATCGTGATGGTGTCGACAAAGCGCTTCAGACTTTACCTTTCGACGCGAATATCAGCCCTAACCCAGAAGATTTATGGACCGCGCTGGGTGAATATGAGGCCAAAACCGGCGGTACAGTGATGGCCATCCCGCATAACGGCAATCTGTCCAATGGCCTTATGTTCGATGACACCCAATACGATGGTAGTGCGATTACCGAGGAATGGGCCAAGACTCGCAGGAAATATGAGATCCTCTATGAAGCGACGCAAATCAAAGGGGATGGCGAGGCGCACCCGTTCCTGTCTGCTGATGACGAATTCGCAGACTACGAAACCTGGGACAAAGGCAACCTCGACCTAACAGTTCCGAAAGAAGCAGAGATGCTTCAGCATGAATATGCGCGTTCCGCTCTTAAGCTGGGCCTGCAGATTCAGGCGCAGATCGGGTTCAATCCCTATCAGTTTGGGATGATCGGGTCGTCTGACGCACACACCGCTCTGGCCGCCGTTGCCGAAGACAACTTCTTTGGCAAGATGCCCCATATGGAGCCGTCAAGTTACCGCATGGTAAGTGCGATCATGGAAGACGAGCGCGTGTCTGTTAACGGCACTGAAATGGCCTCGTCAGGATATGCCGCCGTTTGGGCCACCGAAAACACCCGCGAAGCATTGTTTGACGCCATGAAACGACGCGAGACCTATGCGACCACAGGTTCGCGCATGGTTGTACGCCTGTTTGGCGGCTTTGATTTCACAGAAGATGACGCCCTGACACGGCGTCCTGCCATTGTTGGTTATGACAAAGGTGTTCCGATGGGCGCGACCTTGCGGGGCGCACCTGACGGGAAAGCCCCCCGATTTTTGGTCGCCGCCTTGCGGGACCCAATCGGCGCAAACCTTGATCGGTATCAGATTGTTAAGGGGTGGATCGATCCTGAGGGCACTTTGCACGAAAAAGTGTATGATGTGGCTTGGGGCGGCGAGCGCAGTTTGGACAGCGATGGCAAGCTGCCAGGCGTTGGCGACACAGTCGATGTTGAGACGGCAAACTATACCAATACGATTGGCGCGCCTGAGTTGGTAAATGTTTGGACCGATCCAGATTTTGACCCTGATCAACCGGCCTTTTATTATGGTCGCGTCCTCGAAATTCCCACTCCGCGATGGTCGACCTATGACGCCGTGCATTTTGGTGTGGAATTACCCACGGATGTTCCGGCTGCCCATCAAGAACGCGCGTACACTTCGCCAATTTGGTATCAGCCTGAATGACATCCGGAGATTGAAATTTGCTGGGTTAGCACTCCGAAATGCGAGTTTATTGAGAACAACCTGTCTCTGCCCGAAGATAGTATCGAATGGAAAGATCACGTCGATCTGAAATGAGAATACTCGAACCTATCTGTTTTTTTGACCAGTGCGCAGCTTTGCGGGCGGAATCGCCCTTCTCTGGCGCAAACGGCTTTGGCATGCGCTTCGTTACAACACTCACGTTTCCTAAAAGTTAGTGGATGAAAGGCCCTGTTTTTTGCCGCGTATTTCAGCACTCAAACTCACCACGACGGCAGCACTTTCAGTGGAAGGGTCATGGATGCCCGCTCAGGGCACAATTGAAATCCACATCCATGAGCTGTGATTGAATGAGATGACAAAACTCAGACTGCCAAATCCAGAATTTCTCAATTGAAAAACAAGGAGGTTAAAATGAAGCAAAAATCCATTCGATCTTGGTTGATCTCAATTCCAATAGCCGTTCTGGCGACTGCTGGGATTGCTCAGGAAAAACCAAACATTTTGGTCATCTGGGGCGATGACATCGGGTATTGGAACGTCAGCTACAACAATCGCGGCATGATGGGATATCAGACGCCCAATATCGACCGGATCGCGAATGAGGGCATGGCCTTTACCGACTACTATGGAGAGCAATCCTGTACCGCAGGGCGGTCTGCGTTCATCACCGGTCAGCATCCGTTTCGAACGGGTCTGACCAAGGTGGGGATGCCGGGTGCCGCTGAGGGTTTGCAACCGGAAGACCCGACCCTTGCAACACTCCTGAAGCCGCATGGATACGTCACCGGTCAGTTTGGCAAAAACCACCTTGGTGACCGGGACGAGCATCTTCCGACGGCTCATGGTTTTGATGAGTTCTTTGGGAACCTCTATCACCTCAATGCCGAGGAAGAGCCAGAAGACCCGGATTATCCGAAGGGTGAAGAATTCCGAGAACGCTATGGCCCGCGTGGCGTCATCAAGTCATCCGCCGATGGGTCCATCGAAGACACCGGGCCTCTTACGCGCAAGCGAATGGAAACCGTGGATGATGAATTTACCAACGCCGCCGTTGATTTTGTGAAACGCGCGCATGAACAAGAGAAACCGTTCTTTGTCTGGCTAAACGCTTCGCGGATGCACTTCTATACTCATGTACGCGAAGAGCATGCAGGGCTGTCAGGAGAGGGTGGAAACTTTTATTCTGACGCCATGGTCGAACATGACAACCACGTTGGCCAAATGCTCGATCTGTTGGATGAGTTGGACATTGCAGACAATACAATCGTCATTTATTCGACTGACAACGGTCCACACTACAATGAATGGCCTGATGGCGGGATCACACCCTTCCGTGGTGAAAAGAACACCAACTGGGAAGGTGGTTTCCGTGTCCCGGCAGTCATTCGTTGGCCAGGAAAAATTGCCGAAGGCCGCATCTCCAACGAGATCGTTTCGCATCAGGACTGGGTGCCAACGCTGATGGCTGCGGTTGGCGAGCCCGATATCAAGGAGAAGCTACAGGGTGGCCATACCGTTGGTGATCGGACCTACAAGGTCCACCTTGATGGTTTCGATATCCTCGACTACGTGACCGGCAAAGCCGACAAAAGCCCGCGCAAGCACTTCTTCTACGTCAGTGACGACGGCAAGCTTCTGGCGATACGCTCGGGTGACTGGAAAAGTGTCTTTGCAGAACAGCGCGCAGCGCGTTTCGATGTCTGGCGCGATCCTTTTGTCGATCTGAGAGCGCCAAAACTATTTCACCTCCGTCGAGACCCGTTTGAGCGGGCCGATACCGACTCCAACAACTATAACACCTGGTGGGCAAGAAAGAGCGCTCCTGCGCAACTGCCTTTGCAAGCTTTAGTTGCAGAAGTTTTGGAGACGTTAGTTGAATATCCGCCACGCCAAAAGCCCGGATCATTCAACCTTGATCGGGTGATGGAGCAAATGTCAGATGGACCAGGAACTAACAACTAATACCTGAAGCCTGAGGTTTCTCATTCAGACCGGCGCGGTCTTCGACCAGGCCGCGCCCGTTCAATTAGGAGGAAACAATCGGTGAAAAACGCACTGAACACTTGAGATTTTGGCCTGACCAACTCGGGTTAACGAGGGAAGGGTGGCCAGCTTCACCAAACATGTGACACCGGACAAGCTTCAATATTTCGACGCATATCCGCCAATCTTTGCAAAGCCCACTTTCTGCGCATTGCTAACCTTACCGAGGCTAAAGTACGACAGACACTGTCCGCACGATTTTCAATGTCCGCTTTCACAAAGCGGAGGGGTTCATTTCGCAATCGCAGCGAACTTCCGGAATCCGCCGTTTTTCGTATCACATGCTTCCAGCATTGCTGACGAGGGCAATGCGCATCAGCCACGCCACTCTTACTCAGGCGTATTGATCGGTTGCCATTGCATCCCGAAGAGCGGCCGGATCGCCTCGACCTTATTCTCGGAACCCGCGGCTCGTTCGAGGATCTCAAGCAAACTCTTACTGGGCGGTGTCCCGTCCAGCGCCCGGAAGGCAACAGACTGCATCCGTGGGTCAAGCTCTGCCTTGGCCTTCAGCGCGAACTCTTCCTGACATTTATTTCGCTATCAAGTGCAGCGGCGCGGCTTCCTTCAATAGCCCGTTGAAACAGTCGGTAGCGACATTCTTGGTTCGAATGGGCAAGCTAAGAATTTGAATAGGTGCTCCGGGGTATGACGGCCACAACAACTTTGACGCCGTCAGTGATTTCCAAAGCGCTGACGGCCGACTTGCTATCTAAAACTGTGATTTCGTGATATTATGATACCGCCTTGGGGGGCTATTATGGGCGATTTCTTTTGGATTGGAACGGCAATCGGCGCTGCCATAGGCCTGCTCAATATGTTGTTCATTTTGAGTTCTCGCCTCGGTCAGACCGGGTTGAACCAAGCTAAAACAATTTGGCAAGGCCTGTGGGTATGGGCGCTTTGGACCGTGTTCGGAGCCTATGTTCTGGCGCTCTGGCTTCTGGGCGTCGTTTTCTTGGGCTTATCGCGAATTTTGCGACGGGGATCTGAGGCATGATAGTCGGGGAAGTCAGAACCGCCGCTATCATTGGTGCTGGGGTTTCCGGGCTTGCCACTGCAAAATGCCTTACGCGGGTCGGCATCCAGTGCGCTGTTTTTGATCGCAACCCGTACCTTGGTGGCGTCTGGGCGGATGGATACCACGATTTTGGCGTTCAGGTGCAGAAGGACCTGTACGAATTCCCTGATTTTCCGCTTTCCGAAGAAGCGTCTCATTTCACTCCGGGGCCGGTCTTTCGGGAGTATCTGGAGGACTATTGCGATCATTTCGGTATACGAGAGTGCCTCCGGTTAGGCACCCGCGTCACCTTGATTGAGCGCAAAGGTGACCGGTGGTCACTTGAGGTTGATGGTTCCGAAAGTTCTGAACATATTGAGTTCGATCTCGTTGTCGTTGCAGCCGGGCTCTATTCAGAGACACCAAATGTCCCGAACATTCCCAAACGTGAAGACTTTGGAGGAGAAGTCCTTCACGCGAGCGAAATTAAAGACATATCGCAACTCAAAGGACGTCGCGTCGCTGTAATCGGTTACGGAAAAAGTGCGACCGACATAGCGGGTTCGGCTGTGGAAGTCGCGGATAAGATTCACCTCGTTTTCCGAACTGCACACTGGCCTGTTCCGCGCAAATTGCTGGGCATTCTTCCGTTTAAATGGGGAATGCTGACACGCCTTGTTGCAGCCATGATCCCTCCGTATGTCAGACCCAGCCCAATCGTGCGTGCTATCCACTCAATAGGATATCCGTTGCCCTGGCTGTTCTGGCGTGTCGTAGAGCTGCTGCTCAGTACCCAGCAACGATTGCGAACGCAAATCGCACGTGGTGAGACCTTGATGCCTGAGACGCCTGTCGAATTCGACGCGTTTACGGAAGTGACCATGGTTCCACGTCCGGGGCTCATCGACTTGATCCGATCAGGTAAGATTTCTGCACATCGAACAGGGGTGAATGCATACTCTTCCAACGGGATCGACCTTGCGGACGGGGATTCTCTTGAGGTCGATTGCGTGGTCTTCGGCACGGGCTGGAAGATCGGCTACCCATATCTACCGAAGTCCATACTCAACTCATTGGATGATGGGCCGGATGGGTTCTATTTATACCGCCATGTCCTGCACCCTTCTGTGCCAAATCTTGCATTCGTGGGTCGGGCGTCCTCCTTCATGAGTGTGACGACCTTCGCGCTTCAGGCCAAATGGCTTGCGGAAGTCGTTGCAGGTCGTGTGCTACTACCGGATGCTGAGGCCATGCGAAGCGAGATCAATGCGCTCAAGTCCTGGAAACAATCCTGGATGCCAGAAGGACCAGCACGTTCTGCCACACTTCTGCTTCACATGTGCCACTATCACGATGAACTCCTACTCGACATGAGTGCGGACCCGCTTCGCAAACGCGGTATTCTAGCGCCAATATCTGAGCTGATTGTGCCTTATCGTGCGGCCGACTTCCGAGATGTGGTCTGACCGTTTTGTACGCGAAGCCCCTAATATCCCTTTGGCACTCCATAAGAATGGATACGCAGGAGGAATTTTTGTTTGGAGCGACACCCGGCAGCCATACTTGCCGCTGATATTGTTGGTTATAGCGCGCTTGTCAGTGCGGACGAGGAAGCCACTTTGCACGCGTACAAGGGCCACTTTAGAGCGCTGGAACCGCATGTCGGCTTGAATGGCGGGCGTCTGTTCAAAAAGACCGGTGACGGTTTTCTTGCAGAGTTTCCCTCGGCGTTTGACGCCATAGCTTGTGCGGAAACGATGCAGCGCCAGATGGTTGAGCGGAACGCGGCACGCGGACAAAGCCCGGAAATGCAATTTCGTATGGGAATTCATGCAGGTGATGTTTTTGACGACGACGGTGACGTTCTTGGTGATGGCGTCAACATAGCAGCTCGGCTGGAAGGTCTGGCTCCTCCCGGAGGTATCATCGTTTCAGCGCGGGTTTACGAAGACGTTGCAGGCAAGGTGGATGTTTCGTTCACCGAATTGGGGCCGCAAAACTTGAAGAATATTGCGCGCCCTGTGACCGCCTACTCAGTGCAGGCGGCATTCGCTACCGCGCCCCCGATAATTCAATCTCGCCCTGACAAGCCTTCGGTCGTCGTATTGGCGTTTGACAATCTGTCTTCTGACGCCGAACAGGATTATTTTGCAGAAGGTATAACCGAAGACATAATCACCAGCTTATCCAGAGTGCCCTGGATATTCGTGGTCGCCCGAAACTCTTCATTTTCTTACAAAGGGCTTTCGGTTGATGTGCGCCGCATCGGCTGTGAACTTGGTGTTCGCTATGTATTAGAAGGTTCTGTTCGTAGAGCTGGTAACCGGCTGCGTGTGACTGGGCAGCTGATTGACGCGGAAACCGGATCGCATGTCTGGGCAGACCGTTACGATGGGAAGTTCGACGATATTTTTGATCTTCAGGACCAGATCACTGAGGCCGTCGTAGCTTCAATTGCACCAGGCATAAGACAGGCAGAAATAGACCGATCTGCCTATAAGCGCCCGGATACCCTGGGAGCATATGATCACTTCCTGCGCGCGCAGGCCTTAATTTACAGGTTCAATTTCACTGAAGCGGACGACCACCTGTCAAAAGCTCTTTCGCTCTCAAGTGAGTACCCATTGGCCAGCGCTCTTCGAGGCTGGATCCGAACTTTGCTTTGGAACCCTGACACGCGCCCAAACAAGGACCGGTTTGATTACGCAGTGCAGCTTGCACATGAGGTTCTAGAGGCGTCGCACGTAGACCTGGAGGCGCAAGCCTATGCCGGTTACGTGTTAGCGTTCCTGTCGGAAGACAGCGAATACGGCTTGTCATTGGTGGATCGCGTGATCGAAACAAGCCCAAACTGCGTTTCAGCCTGGGGCTCCAGCTGTTTGCTACATGGCCTGATGGGTGAAGCGCAGGTGGCACAGGCTCATGCCAGAGAGGCTCTCCGGCTTAACCCAAATGACCCGCTGAATTACCGAGTCTATATGGGTATCAGCCTTTCGCAAATTGCAGAAGAGAACTGGCGCGGTCTCAAAGAAACCGCTCAAAAAATGCGCGCATTTCATAACACAGTGACTGTGTTTCGCCTGAACGAACTTGTCGCTGAGATGGCCCTTGGCAATGCGGGCCGAGCCACAGAACTCGCACGGATTCACATGTCACGCGAGCCGGACTTCAGCGTATCAATGTTCCGGGATATGCGTACTCGTATCTCTATCGCAAAGCCGGAAATCTATGACGCCTACTATACGATGCTCGCAGCCGCGGGCATTCCTGATTAGCGCCACCAATTGTAGATCAACTGCCGGTCATCGAAAGCAAGTAACGTGCGGGGGCGCAATTTGCTATTGTTGGTGGGATGTCCGCTTAGGGCTGCCAACTACTACCGCACCTTACGCAGAATAAGTCGCCTCAGAGGCCAAAAGCAGCCGCTTGATCTAACGTATTGTCGATAGTCTTTCATTCAAAGAGCCCATCTTCTGACTTACCGGAAGCAGCAAGAGTATGCGGTCGGGGTTTGGTAAATTGGAAACTTGGGCGAGAAAACAACGGTTCAAAACGATCAAAGCGCGCATCAGCCAATTCTAGTCCGGCGACCCCACGATCACGTGCCCAGTATAGGAATACGGCGGCGACCATACTGGCAATCGCTTCGACTTCTGCTTTTTCGGACAACCAACATATCGTCCGGAAAAATCTATCCAAGTTTCGCGCACCCGGTTCAAAACCAAGTCCGTTTTCCGCAATTTGGCCAAGTCCAGACCACTGCTGATATGCCGCCTGAGCCAAGACGTCACCAGCGGAAAGAGCAATCACCAGATTCTCACGTGTTTGATCGTTATGAGGAAACGGGACGTCTCCGGCGACAAGACTGGACATATGCTCAATTATGTTGAGCGTTGGAAACAATGGAGGCTGGCCTTCGCGAAGCAAGAGAGGCACCTGCCCCATCGGCGTTAATGCCTCTGTTTCTGGCGGCAAAGGAAAAGATACTTCAGTGCACTTAACTGCAAGCCGCCACTCATGAACCAAAATTCTGACCACTCGTGCAAATGGCGAGCCATCAACGTAAATCAGTTCCATCGTAACCAACCCCCTTATTGTTTTCGAGTACGAAACCAAAGGCCGACGCAACCAGCTGGCCACATTTGTGAATCAATCAGCGACCACATCAGGTGGTAAAGCAAGCTCACAGCGCCATCCCGCCTCCATCGGCTCAACTTCGTGCCACTTACCCAATCTCAGTCGTGACCGAGGTTACAGCCCCAGCAGAGAAACCGGGGCGAGTGTTGGTTAATTTTATCGTCAGGCCGCGCAAATGAAGCGGTATGTCAATAAACGACGATCATCCAGAGCAAGAAGTTGGTTCTGAACCATATCACTGGCGACGTTCCCAAAGAGAATCTGTGTCGTAACTGGCATGATGCGATCAGACTTGGGTTCCGAAGTTCTCGCCTTTAGCCATTCAAAACTTTCAGCCGTCGAGTCTTCTTCATCCAATACCTTAAAACCCGCATCTTGCAGAAAGCTGGCCATTTCTTTCGGGGTCGCGAGGTAACTGATTGAGGCATCCATAGCCCACGGCGTCGGATAAACGACATCACCACCTTCGCCCTGTAGAATGTCATAAACACCAAATCGTGCTCCGGGCTTCAGGACACGACGGGCCTCTTTGTACACCGAAAGTTTGTCGGGAATGTTCATCGCGACATGGACGGTCACCGCGCCATCAAAACTGCTGTCCGAAAATGGCAGCTTTGTTGCATCTCCCTGAATAAACGTAGTTTGTTCACTAAGATCGACCCAATCTGAAATGGTTTTGGCAGCGTCGCAGAACTCTTGCGTCAGATCTATGCCAGTAACCTTGGCCTTTGCTTCTTCGGCAATTGTTCTGGTGACCCCACCCAGTCCACTACCAATATCAAGCACATTTGAATCTGGCGCTAACTCCAGTTTCTCCAGCAGCTGTAAACTCGCTTGCCTGCCGCGAAAATGGAATTCATCGATTGGTTCAAAATCAGCGGCGCGCAGTTTTTTTGGGTCAATGCCCGTGGCCTTTAGGCTATCAGCTATCTGCTTGATCAGTCTACGGCTGCGACCATAGTGGTCGGACACTCGTTCCTTCATTCTCAACCCCTTTCACAAAGCAATTTGAATGCTACGGAATACATGTCAGATCAAAATAACCTAAGGGATTGGGGGCAATCGAGCGCTCGTGGTAGAGCTTCGAACCAGTCAAGTACGGCGTTCCGCCAGCCCTCTGGAACGCCGTGTCCACCTTTGGTGACTTTCAGCCGGATCGAGCCGGCAGAACAATTCCTCCAATCCTTCTGCATCGAGTTGTCGTCCGCAATGCTGTTCTCCGCGCTACCCAGGCAGGCGTTCTCGCGGCGCCAGACATCCACGCCCTTCATGACGTTACCCTGGTGAAAATCAACACCCTCCCAAGTCAGCTGTCGGCCTTCGAACAGCACCATTCGGTCTTTAAAGCCGTGTACGTGAAACAGGTGAACTGGCGCACTGCACTCGGTGGCCATGGGTTCCCAAAACGCCCCAGCCGCAGCAGCAAAGGTGACCTGAGCCCCAAGTTTCCTCCAACCTTCGGAGAGTCCTTGGGTTCGGTTTGATGGCCTTACGCGGCCAGTTTGTCCATGTTCATTTTCTCTGCAAATTCCATTGGCGTTAGGTTGCCCAACG
>NZ_JAKRGB010000024.1 GCF_022347725.1 Ruegeria sp. Ofav3-42 | reverse complement strand
CTCAGTCCCTCAAGATGCCCCCGGTCTCTCCCGAGCGTCTCCGCCGCTTCCGCCGCGTCCCGAGCGCCTCAGCAGCGCCGGTGAAGGGGGTTCTAAGGATAACCGCATACCTCCGCAACCGAAAAATTCGACAAACTTGAAAAAAACCAAAAAAACGTATTTCACCTATAAATAACAGGCACTTATACAAGGCTCGCCAGCCCGCAAAATACACACGGAAGAGGAATTTGCGCCGAAACCGGGGTTTTGCACAGAGTTACCCACAGACTCCGCGCCGAGTCAGGCGGAATCGGCCGGACGGAACCGAGTCAGCAGGCTGGGAAAGGGAATCCGCAGCAACAGCAGACCGACAATCAGGGACAGATAGACCAACGGCTCGATCTGAAATCCCTTGGCGAGCATGACATAATGCAGTCCACCCAAAATTGCCGCAGGAAAGACCAGACGCTGCAGGCTGCGCCAGCGCGGCCCCAGTTTGCGCACAGACAAGTTGTTTGACGTCACCGCCAGCGGGATCATCAGGAAAAACGCCGCCATGCCGACCGTTATATAGGGACGCTTGAGAATATCCGCCCAGATCTGGCTGGGCACCTGCACGTCCAGAACCAGCCAAACCAGAAGATGCAAGCTGACATAGGCAAATGTCAGGACGCCCAGCGCCCGACGGAACTTTAGCAGGTTCAGGCTTAGGAACCTCCGCAGTGGTGATATTGCCAACACGGCGATCAATAGCTGCAGCGCCAGTTCGCCATACTGATGCTCCAGTGCCTCAATCGGATCGACACCCAAACCACCGGTCAGCCCCTGATAGAACAGCCAGGGCGCTGGAAGCGCGCCCAGCAGGTAAACCAACCAAACGGGGATGCGCCGCAATATCTGGTTCAGCGTCTGCATGGTCTTAGTAGTTTTCCGACAGATCCATACCTTCGTAGAGGCCAGCGACCTCTTCTTCGTAGCCGTTGAACATCAGCGTTGGGATGCGCTTGGCGAAAAGACCGCCACCAATCTGACGTTCCGATGCCTGAGACCAGCGCGGATGATCCACATTCGGGTTCACATTACTATAGAAGCCATATTCACGCGGGGCCGACATGTTCCAGCTGGTGGGCGGTTCGACATCCGTCAGCGTGATACGGACAATCGACTTAATAGACTTGAAGCCATACTTCCACGGCACCACCAGACGCAGCGGGGCTCCGTTCTGGTTCGGGATCGGTCGCCCATAAATACCCGTGGCCATCATGGTCAGCGGATGCATCGCCTCGTCCAGGCGCAGACCTTCCCGATAGGGCCATTCCAGGATCGGGTACTGCACCCCCGGCATCTCATCGGGGCGATAGGCGGTTTCAAAGGCCACGTATTTGGCCCCCTCCTGCACCCCGGCCATGTTCAGCAGATCAGCCAGCTCAAACCCGTTCCACGGAATAACCATCGACCAGGCTTCGACACAGCGGAACCGATAGATGCGCTCTTCGACCGTCATCTCGGACATGATGTCCTTGAAATCATACTCACCGGGTTTATCGACCAAGCCGTCGATCTTGACGCTCCAGGGTTCTGTCACCAGCGTGTGGGCATATTTCGCCGGGTCGTCCTTGCGCGTGCCGAACTCATAGAAGTTATTATATGAGGTGATTTCTTCCCAGCTGTTTGGTTCAAGGCCTTCCTGCGCCATCGCCGGACGCGCCAATCCCGCCAGTCCGACACCCGCCAATCCGGCCATCACCTGCCGCCGGCTCAAAAACGCCGCCCTTGGGGTGACGTCGGCATGTGTCAGTGTATTGGTCCAGCGATGCGCCATCTATGTCTCCTTGATAAGCTAGCCATGGGCTTCAGTTAATCCGCTGATAGCACACCACCAAGGCAACATGCGTCACGATTGGGAGAAGAGACTGTAACGATTCCCACCTGATGACGAATTCCTACGACGCAGAACTCCTTTGCGGCGTGCACAAAACTACGATCAGCGGCATCAGCCTTGATTGGCGATCAGACCCCTACCGACTTGACCCTACGTCATCCAAGTTATTGATTTTGATCAACGAAAAGACGCGCACGACAGAGTATTCTGCGCGCAAGTGGACGCGCCTCCTGGCTGCCTAAAGTTGGCGACACCCAAGGCGTCGCGAAATCCCAACGAAACTTGATCGGAAAGGACGACACATGAAACTGAAACTGGTCGCTGGACTTTCGCTGGTCCTGATCATCGCGGCATGCGGTGAAAAACAGACTTACCCCATCTCTGGCTGCGACGCGAACTCGACTTACCCTGTGACGTGCGAGGAGATTGGCGGCGAGACCCAGCTTGGCAAATCGAATCCGCAAGACCTCAACGCTTTGCCATCCGGCACATAAACAGCGCGATCGAAAGCCAGAACTGCGCCGCATCCTGGCTGATTGTTCAAGAGCCCGCCGTTTTGGCGGACTCTTTATTTGACTAGGGCCGTAACTTTAACACCGATACGTTTCCAGCGGGTGGTGCATCGGGAATTGTCACGTTGAGTTGATTGAACCGAGCCCAGTATCGGCAAAACTCCTGAGCCTCCAATCTTTACAAATGCTTCGCTCAACATGCAGGCTGCTGTCCAGGGTCCGCGACCTGACCTACGGATCCGCTGTTCACCCGATTGTCGGGACAGACTGAAGGGAGAAGACGAATGTGTGACATCTGTGTGATGAACGCGGTCAAGGACCGTATGCTATCCAGAAGAGGGTTTTTCAAAGCCGCTGCGGCCTCGGGCGTTGCAGTTGCGGCAACCGGAGCCAGCGCGCCGGTTGCCCTTGCAGCAAACGAAGGCAAGGTCGAGGATATGACCCATACGATCAGCGCTGATTTTCCGACTTACTTCGGCGAACCAGGTTACGCGTCAGAGCAGGTTTTCAATTTCGGTGAGCACGGTTTCAACCTGCAGCGTCTGACTGTAAATGAACACACCGGCACGCATATAGATGCGCCGCTGCACTTTTCGGCGGATGGAGCATCAGTCGACGAAATCCCGGTCTCTGATCTAATTGCTCCGCTTTGCGTGGTCGACATCGCCGCCCGGGCAGCCGAAGACGCCGACACTTTGTTGACCCCGGATGACCTGAAGGCGTGGATATCCGCGAACGGTGACATTCCAGATGGCGCCTGCGTGGCCTTGTATTCCGGCTGGGCCGCCAAAGCCGACAGCGACGACTACCGTGGGTTCGACGGACAGGCACAGCACTATCCCGGCTTCCACCCCGAAGCCGCAATGATGCTGATCGAAGAAACCGGCGCACGATCCATTGCGTCCGATACCTTGTCTCTGGATCACGGTATCTCGACCGATTTCGCCACGCATTATGCATGGCTTCCGACAGGCCGGTTTGGAATCGAGAACATCGCCGGGCTGGATCGCGTTCCTGCCGCAGGCGCTACACTGGTGATTGGCGCGCCGAAACATGCGGGCGGAACCGGTGGGCCGGCGCGGATTTTCGCGTTAATGTGACGTCTAGGCGTGGGGATACTGCGTACCAACTTGTCGCATCAGCGTTTGCCAGTTTCCCCACATGACAAAATTTCGCCGCAGACAGAGGGCACCTTCACGGCGGTATTAACGCGTTTATAAAAAGATGTTTTCCCAATGCTGAGATTGCTTGCCCTCACTCTATCGTTGCTGAGTGGAACTGCGTTTGCCGATGTTCAGTCCTGCAAGGGCCTTTTTGATCGTGCCCCGGACGTCCTGACCGACCTGAATCAGATCGTCGGTGGAATATGAAAAGGATCATACCGGTCTTGGTTATTCCACCACTTTTGCAGACCCCACTTCCAAGATCACCGTTTTCTTCTATGACCACGAACAAAAGAGGGTTTCACCCGAGATGGCTCTTGAAAGTTTCAAAAAGGCTGCGCGGGATATTGCTGAGCTGGCTGATCGGCGCGGGGCCAAATTAGGCGACATCAACGCCTATCAGATGCGTGATCCGTCGCAGCGGTTACCGCTTCGCGCAGAAGCTGAGTCTTCGGACGGGCTGTCCGAACTTCTGGCAGTGGGTGTTGTCGAAGACTGCATCGTCAAACTGCGGTTCACGGCACAGTTTCCAATGGAGAAAGCCCAGGTCTGGATAAAGGTCCTCACAGACTATCTGAACAACGGTTACCAGCAGCCGACATAAAGAAACCCGCCGAAAAGGCGGGTTTCCTTTTGTGTCAGATCAATGCACCACGGCATCGTCCGGGCGTGGCCGTTCGGATGTGCCCAGCCGGTCGCCGATGATCAGGCCATCGGTCCCGGCGGTGACCGGAACGGTTTCACCATCCTTGATCTCGCCAGCCAGCAGCGCCTCGGCCAGCGGGTTCTGCAAAGCGCGCTGGATAACGCGCTTGAGCGGACGTGCACCAAAGACCGGGTCATAGCCCTCGTTCGCCAGCCATTCCTTGGCACCATCGTCCAAAGCCAGCTCGATCTTGCGCGCGGCCAGACGTTTCTGCAGACGCGCCATCTGAATATCAACGATACCATCCATATCGGCCCGCTTGAGCCGGTCAAAGATGATGGTCTCGTCCAGACGGTTCAGGAATTCCGGCCGGAAATGCGCCCGGACCGCATCCATCACGTCACGTTTCGCCTGCGCGCTGTCCGCACCTTCGGGCAATTGGCTGAGCGCCTGCGACCCGAGGTTCGACGTCAGGATGATCAGCGTCTGTTTGAAGTCCACGGTACGACCCTGACCATCGGTCAAAACGCCATCGTCCAGAACCTGCAACAGCACGTTGAAGACATCCGGGTGCGCCTTTTCGACCTCGTCAAACAACACGACCTGATAAGGCCTGCGCCGCACGGCTTCGGTCAGCACACCACCTTCGTCATAACCGACATAGCCCGGAGGGGCACCGATCAGACGGGCGACCGCGTGTTTCTCCATGAACTCGGACATGTCGATGCGTACCATCGCGTTGTCGTCATCGAACAAGAAGTTCGCCACGGCCTTGGTCAACTCGGTCTTACCCACGCCGGTCGGGCCGAGGAACAGGAACGAGCCCAGCGGGCGACCTTCGTCATTCAGGCCCGCACGTGCACGGCGTACGGCATTGGCCACAGCTGTCACCGCGGCATCCTGCCCGATCACGCGGGAATGCAGATCGTCTTCCATCCGAAGCAGCTTCTCGCGCTCGCCTTCCAGCATTTTTGAGGTCGGGATACCTGTCCAGCGCTCAACGACGGAGGCGATCTGTTCCGGACGCACCGTTTCCTCGGCCATCATGGCGTTGCTTTCCGCGTTTTCGGCCTCGGTCAGCTTTTTCTCAAGCTCGGGGATGACGCCATAGGACAGCTCACCCGCTTTCGCCAGATTGCCTTCACGCTTGGCGATCTCAAGATCGGCGCGGGCCTTGTCGAGTTGTTCTTTCAGATCACGGGCGCCCGCGAGTTTATCGCGTTCGGCCTGCCATTGGGCAGTCATCTCGGCGGATTTCTCCTGAAGATCGGCCAGATCCTTTTGCAAGGTCTCCAGACGATCCTTGGAGGCTGCGTCGTCCTCAAGTTTAAGCGCTTCTTCCTCGATTTGCATCTGCAGGATCTGGCGGTCGAGTTGATCCAACTCCTCGGGCTTGGAATCCACCTCCATCCGCAGACGCGATGCCGCTTCATCGACTAGGTCGATGGCCTTGTCGGGCAGGAAGCGGTCGGTGATATAGCGATGCGACAGGGTCGCCGCCGAGACCAGCGCCGAATCCGAGATGCGCACGCCATGGTGCAGCTCGTACTTTTCCTTGATGCCGCGCAGGATGCTGATCGTGTCCTCGACCGTCGGCTCAGTGACCATCACAGGCTGGAACCGGCGCGCAAGGGCCGCGTCTTTTTCGACATACTTGCGGTACTCGTCCAGCGTGGTTGCACCGATACAATGCAACTCACCCCGGGCAAGCGCTGGCTTGATCAGGTTTGCGGCATCCATTGCGCCGTCAGATTTGCCCGCGCCGACCAGCGTGTGCATCTCGTCGATGAAAAGGATGATCTCACCGGCAGCCTCGGTGACCTCGGTCAGAACGGCCTTGAGGCGTTCTTCGAACTCACCGCGGTATTTCGCACCGGCAATCAGCGCACCCATATCGAGCGCGAGCAACTTCTTGTCCTTCAGCGATTCCGGCACGTCGCCGTTGACGATGCGCAGGGCCATACCTTCGGCAATCGCGGTTTTACCGACGCCGGGTTCCCCGATCAAAACCGGGTTGTTCTTGGTGCGACGCGACAGAACCTGCATCGAGCGGCGGATTTCCTCATCCCGTCCGATGATCGGATCGATCTTGCCCTCAGCCGCTGCCTCGGTCAGGTCGCGCGCGTATTTCTTGAGCGCGTCATAGCCTTCTTCTGCCGACGCGGTGTCGGCAGTGCGACCCTTGCGGATGTCGTTGATCGCTTCGTTCAGTTTCTGGGCGGATACGGCACCGGCTTCCAACGCCTCTTTGGCCTTGGATTTCACCATACACAGCGCCATCAGAACCCGCTCGACGGGTACAAAGCTATCGCCTGCTTTGGTGGCGATCTTCTCGGCTTCGGCAAAAACCTTTGCGGTCTGGCCGTCCATGTAGATCTGGCTCGCGTCGCCGCTCACTTTCGGAATTTTGGACAAAGCGGCATCCAGCGCTTCAACCACGCGGATAGGCGCGCCGCCGGCCCGTGTAATCAGGTTGCTTGCCAGCCCCTGATCGTCATCCATCAATGCTTTCAAAATATGTTCGGGCAGCAGTCTCTGGTGCCCCTCGCGCAGCGCAATCGTCTGCGCCGCCTGCACGAAACCCCGCGCCCGCTCGGTGAACTTGTTTAAGTCCATACTAATCTCCTTTTCCTAAGCGCCCTGAATGTGATGCGCCCGCTTGGCGGCACGCGTCGGTCTGGGCCTCACATTCCATTTGGGAAATATCTTTGTCCGTTCAAGAGGCTAAACCGCAGAATCCGGCTTAACGACGGGGCACGGAGTAGACGGTATACCCGCCTGTTTGCGCCACCTCGCGCGCGTTATACATTTCCACCAGAGATTGCGCTGCGTCGCTGCCACTCGGACAGGACACAAGGTCCGCTGCATCATCCAGAAAATTGACGGTAAACGCGGTCTCACCGGTCAGTTGGCAATCGTCATCAGTTGAACGATAGCCGCGCACCAGCCTGAGGTCATCATTTGTCGGAGATACGATGACTGTGTCCGCTGCTTCGGTCTCAAGCGGCATGTCCTGACACGCCGGCAACATCAGAACGAGGCCGAAGCCAATCCACCATTTCATTGTCCCGCCTTTCTCAAATCTTCTTATGAATGAGCGCACCCTACCACAGTCTGGTCAAAGCTGCTTGAATTCGACCAACTGCCTGTCCCGCATGGACACAACCGCCCGAAACCGTTAGGACGCAGACGTTTGCCAAAAAGGAGCTTGCCCCATGTCCGATGACCGCCTGATCGTAGCCCTCGATGTTCCGAACGCCCTGCAGGGTCTGGCCATGGCCGAGCGGCTGGGCGATGCCGTGTCATTCTACAAGATCGGACTGGGCATGCTGACCGGCGGAGGTCTGGCGCTGGCGAATGAACTAAAGCAGGACCACGGCAAGCGCATCTTTCTGGACATGAAGCTGTTTGACATCGGTAATACAGTTGAGAACGCCGTACGTGGGCTGGCACAATTCGATCTGGATTTCCTCACCGTCCACGGTGATCCGCATGTGGTGCGCGCCGCGAAAGAGGGCGCCGCGGGCAAGGACCTCAAGATTCTGGCGGTGACCATCCTGACTTCGCTGAACCGCGATGATCTGGATGCCAGCCTCCTGAAAGAGGGCGACGTGCAGGATCTGGTTGTCGAACGTGCCGCAAAGGCGCTTGAGGCCGGAGCCGATGGCGTGATCGCAAGCCCGCAAGAGGCCGCCCTGATCCGCGCCCTGCCCCAAGCCGAAGGTCGCCTGATCGTCACCCCCGGTGTACGGCCTGCAGGGGCTGAGCTGGGCGATCAGAAACGGATTGCGACGCCCGCGAACGCCATTGCAGACGGAGTAGACCATATCGTTGTGGGTCGTCCGATCTACCGGGCAGAGGACCCTCGGTCAGCCGCCGAAGCGATCCTTGCTGAAATGGCGTCGCCACAGGCCATTGCACCGAATAGAGGTTAGAAATCGAATCCATCAGGGGTCAAATTTCTCTTTTGTTTGTGCCGGATGTGATGATCCGGAATGCTGATTTCTGACTGTTTTGGTGCGCCAAATGATTGACCCTACGTCACTTTTTACACAATCCGCGCCAAATCGTCTCTGTGCCCCAAAACACACATGAAAAATGCGAGTTTTGACTGTGTGATCTCGGTCCTATCTAAATCTCGGAATTTGAGCGATTCTAGGGGCGTGATACTCCCCGCGGACCATATCTTCCTGAGGTCCGTCACCTCCCCCCGCCAATCGCGGGGGGTCTTCTTCCGAAAACAAAGTTTGCCTCAAAGTAGCCCTGTTGCGGCCATGTAGTGGCGTAAGCGGATCGCGAAATTGGGAACTGCCAATGTGTTTTCCAGGTACAATTCTGGCGACATCAGTGACCACCCCTGGCCTTCATCACCGAATCTGATCAGGTTGACATCGCTGGGCGGACGGAGCGCTGCGAAGAACCAGTTTTCACCATATTGACGCGACCAGACAAAATCCTTTGCGGTAAGGTGCAGGCCGACCTCTTCAATCGTTTCGCGCGTGACGCATTGCAGTGGCGTCTCTGCCCCTTCCCGCCCGCCTCCGGGAAAATCAAAATGACCCGGAAAAGGGATCTCCTTGTTATCGTCCCGTTGAATCACCAGCAGGTCCGATCCAAGAAACAGTGCAACCTTTGCTCCGGTGAAATGCATGAACGGCTTTTTCTTTGTTGCCTGACCGGATAAATTTTAGCCAACACCACACGCAAACCAAAGCGCATAAATCTGAGATGTGAACGTAATGCCCGCTTTATGCCGCGACTGCTTTTCGACAATGCAACAGGAGGCGCGCTGCCCCTCCTGCGGAAGCCCGCGCATCAAGGCGCACCCCGAGCTTTTTGACCTGTCCATTGCGCATATGGATTGCGATGCGTTTTATGCCTCGGTCGAAAAGCGCGACAATCCGGAACTGGCCGACAAACCGGTGATTATCGGCGGCGGCAAACGCGGTGTCGTGTCCACGGCTTGCTATGTGGCGCGGATTCGCGGGGTTCGTTCAGCCATGCCGATGTTCAAGGCGCTGCAGCTTTGCCCGGATGCCGTTGTCATCAAGCCACGCATGTCGGTCTATGCCGAGGTGTCCCGCCAGATCAGGACGATGATGGACGAACTGACCCCTGTGATCGAGCCGCTGTCACTGGACGAAGCCTTCATGGACCTGTCAGGCACGCAGCGCCTGCATGGCGCGCCACCCGCAGTGATGTTGGCGCGGTTGGTGAAACGGATGAAGGATGAACTGGGCGTAACCGGCTCGATCGGGCTTTCGCACAATAAGTTTCTGGCAAAGGTGGCCTCGGATCTGGACAAGCCGCGTGGATTTTCGGTGATCGGCAAGGCGGAAACGGCCGACTTCCTGCACAACAAGCCCGTGCGCCTGATTTGGGGCATTGGTCCGGCCGCGCAGGAGTCGCTGGATCGCGCCGGTATCCGAACCTTCTCGGACCTGCTGCGCTGGGACCAGGAGGCGCTGACCGCGCGGTTCGGGTCAATGGGCTATCGACTTTGGCATCTGGCACGCGGCCAGGACAAACGACGCGTGTCCTCGCATGAGCCGATGAAATCCATCAGCAACGAGACCACGTTTTTCGAGGATACGGCCAGTCTGGACATCCTGGACGGGCATCTGTGGCGCATGTCTGAGAAGGTCGCAGACCGGGCCAAAGCCAAAGGGCTGGCCGGGCGGGTTGTGACGCTGAAGCTGAAACAGGCGAACCACAAGATCATAACCCGGCGCGTATCGCTGCGGGATGCCACGCAGATCGCGGACCGCATTTATCGCACCGCGCGCGGATTGTTCGATCAGGTCGGGGACAAAGGGCCTTATCGTCTGCTTGGGTGCGGGATATCCGATCTGTGCCCCGAGGATCAGGCCGATATCTCGGGCGACCTTCTGGACCCCGGCGCCGCCCGGCGATCTCAGGCGGAACGCGCCACGGATGAGATCAGACGCCGGTTCGGAACGGATGCGATCGTAAAGGGACGGGCCCTGCGCTGAATTTATTCGGCCGCCAGTTGCAAAGGTTCGCCGCCGATGCCGGAAATCTCCATGATCACCTGGCGCAACGTCTCACGGAACGCTTCGAAGTTATCGCTGGGCTCAATCTTGCCTTCGTCCATATAGAGCGAGCGGTCGATCTCGATCTGGATGGCATGCTGATTGCGTCCGGGCCGTCCATAGGTCTGCGTCACGTATGCCCCGGCAAATGGCGCATTTCGCGCGACGACCAGACCGGCCGACGCAAAGGCCGACTCAATCCGGTCCACGATCCCGGCAGATGCCGAGGCCCCGAACCTGTCGCCCAATACAATCTGCGGTCGCTGAGACTTGGCGGTGCTGGCCATAGCAACGGCCTCATGCGGCATCGAGTGGCAGTCGATCAAAATGGCCTGACCAAAGGTATCGAGCGATTCGGCCAGCAACGATTTTAGACGCGCGTGATAGGGCCGCCAGCACGTGTCGATGCGCAAGCGCGCCTCGTCCATGGTCAGCTTTCCGCGATAGATCGCGCGGCCGTTGGCGACGACCCGGGGAATCACGCCTAGCCCCGACGCGACACGGGGATTGTGCCCGTGTCGGCGTGCACCCTGAATCAGTGCCGGATCCAGTTCCTCCGCACTGCGGTTCAAGTCCAGATAGGCGCGTGGCTTGGTCGCTGAAATGAGGGGGGCACCATGGTCAACGGCCGAAGAAAACAGCTGATCCACAAATGCATCTTCCGACGACCGAATCACATTTTGGCTCAGAACCGTGCGGTTTAGCATTGTGTCGGGGTAGTTTCGGCCGCTGTGAGGAGAAGAAAACACCACGCAAGACGTGCGTTTGACCGGCATATCCAATACGTAGGCAGCGTTCTTCATGGCGACTCCTTGTTCGCTTTGAACATAGACCGGAAAATAGTTCTACCAAACCCCTTGAACCCCTTTGCGACTCCTTTTATAGACCCCGCTACCGGCGCGGGGTTCCGCGCCCCATTTCGTTATGGGGCTGGGCACGCAAAGGTAAAGTGGGCGGTTAGCTCAGCGGTAGAGCACTTCGTTGACATCGAAGGGGTCACAAGTTCGATCCTTGTACCGCCCACCATCTATTCACTGTTTCGGGTCTGACCCGGGGCACCCGCAAACCCAGGCGCTGGCCACGTCCTTGATGAAGGCGCCGCAGATTGGAGACAGACCATGAAGGTCAAGAACTCGCTCCGCTCGCTCAAGAACCGGCACCGTGATTGCCGTGTTGTGCGTCGCAAAGGCCGCGTCTACGTGATCAACAAGACGCAGCGCAAGTTCAAAGCTCGCCAGGGCTAAGAACTGCAGATACTGTTTTAAAGAACCGCGCTTTTCAGCGCGGTTTTTTTATTGGGTTGATTGATGTGCGCTATAGGGATCGGGTCACCAGCCGCAGCGCCGCATCTGGTGACCTCTGCGTGATTTCTGCTTCAGTGCCGATGCAGATGATCTGGCTCGTTATCCGGATCAAGAACGGGATCGAGGACAAGCACCAACCGTGTCTCGCCGCTTCCTTCGATCGGCGGCGAACGATGCAAGAGCCCCGATTTTGGCGCTTCGGGCCAGAGCGTCCCGCGCAGCAGGATTGGCGCTCCTGTCGGGACAGTGAAAACTCGGTTTGGCTCGGCCCCGTCGGTCGAAATACCATATTGCGTACCCGTGCCCCGATACGTGCAGACGAGGCGCGATGTAACCGCGTCGATGTGAAACCTTCGGCAGGCGTTTGTTGCAATGACATCCAGACGCAGCCGCAGCCATTTCGACTGCATCAGACCGGCAAAAAGGTCCGAAAGCGCGGCGATGTCATCCACAAGGCGATCTCGTTCTTCGCCATCAGGCGTTCCTGATGTTTCGCACAGTTCAGCAACCACGTCGCGCGCCGCGTCCGGCCTCAGAATCAACCGCCCTTTGGGCAACTGCGCGGGATCAAGCGCGTCTATCCAAGACTGAAAACTCGGCAATGGATCCCGGCGCCAAATCGTGGCGGCGCAACCCGGGTGATGAATTGCTGACAGGTCTTCCGGTGTTTCCGCGACGCCGACACCTATTGCCGCGTCTTTGACGACTTCTCGAACCACACTCATGCCGCGGCCTCAGCCCGGCGCCAGATCGGGAACGGGTCGGGCAGGTCCGGAAGATCTTCGGGCCGGTCAGCAACGTCAGCAGGCAACAAGGCGGCATCAAGCCGGGCTTTCAGCGCAGGCCAGTCAATACCGCTGCCGATGAAGACGATTTCCTGACGGCGATCACCCCAAGGTTCTTGCCAATGGGCTTGCATATAAGCCCGCGCGCTTTCGTGATCGGGCCGACGCTCTTCAGGCACCGTAGCCCACCAGGTGCCCAGCGGCTGGACCGAGGACAGCGCCCCTGCGAGCGAAAATTCAGCGACCCAATCCGGACGAGTTGCGATCCAGAAATGCCCTTTGGCGCGGATAACGCCCGGCAGATCGCCATTCAAAATCTTCAGAATCTGCGCTGGCACAAAGGGTTGCCGCGCCCGATAGACATAGCTGGTAACGCCGTATTCTTCGGTCTCGGGCACATGATCCGCAAACCCATAGAGTTCTTTGGCCCACATCGGATGTTCATGCGCTTTTTCGAAATCGAAAAGACCCGTGTCCAGGATTTCATCGGCAGCCACATCTGAATGGTTCGTCTCAATGATGCGCGCATCGGCGTTCAGGCTTCGAATGATCTTGCGGGCGGCGTCCACACGTTCTGGCCCGGCATCCGCAATCTTGTTGAGGATCACAACATCGGCAAATTCGATCTGATCGGTCAGCAGATGAACCAACGTGCGTTCATCTTCCTCACCCAGCGTTTCGCCGCGGTCGCTCAGGAAATCGTGGCTGGAATAGTCTTCCAGCAGGTTCACGGCATCAACGACCGTCACCATCGTATCCAGGCGCGAGACATCCGACAGGCTGTCACCATACTCGTCGCGGAAATCGAAAGTCGCTGCTACGGGCAAAGGTTCGGAAATCCCCGTCGATTCAATCAGCAGGTAGTCAAAGCGACCCTCACCTGCAAGCCTGCGAACTTCGTCCAACAGGTCGTCGCGAAGGGTGCAGCAGATGCACCCGTTCGACATCTCCACAAGGGTCTCATCGGTGCGGGACAACTCTGTGTCGGCCCTAACAAGATCGGCATCGATGTTCACTTCGGACATGTCGTTGACAATCACCGCGACCCGGCGACCTTCACGATTGTTTAAAACGCGGTTCAACAGTGTCGTCTTTCCTGCGCCAAGAAAGCCGGAAAGGACGGTGACGGGAAGGCGAGTGTCGGTCATAGATGTCTACCTGCTTGGGTGGGTTGGTCTATTTGGTGCATTGGGTCGAAATAGTGGATTCGGCACCGTGAGCGACACAATCGTTATGTTATTACGTTTTGTTAGACAAGTGCTCTTTAGAAAGACGGCATGCACCCGGCAGCGACCATTTGCCCAAGTATTTTTGTCAGATTTACTTGCATCCCAGCCGGAATCGTCTAATTGACCATTTCAGTCGGATTACGACCCGCCACAACTTTCAATGTTGGGAAATGAAATGCTGAAATCTTCCACCTGCGTTACCGCCGCTTTGACGGCCCTGATTGCCTCCTCCGCTATCGCCGAGGGAGAGCTGAACCTGTATTCCTCGCGCCATTACGACACGGACGAAAAGCTGTACAGTGACTTCGAAGAGGCCACCGGCATCACCATCAACCGCATTGAGGGCAAGGCCGACGAGTTGATCGCACGGATGGAAGCGGAAGGGGCGAACTCGCCTGCCGACATCCTGTTGACTGTCGACACCTCGCGGCTGGCACGTGCCAAGAACGCAGGCATTCTGCAGTCGATCGACAGCGCTGTTCTGGAAGAGCGTATCCCGGCCAACCTTCAGGATACCGACAACGAATGGTTCGGCTTTTCCCAGCGCGGTCGTATCATTTTCTACGACAAGGAAAACGTCGCCAACCCGCCAGCCACCTACGCCGATCTGGCGAAGCCGGAATACAAGGGTCAGATCTGTATCCGGTCGTCCAGCAACACCTACAATCAGACTCTGCTGGCATCGATCATCACCCATGAAGGTCCCGGGGCCGCCAAAGCATGGGCCGAAGGTATCGTCGCCAACATGGCTCGTGAGCCGCAAGGCGGTGACACAGATCAGCTGCGCGGGATCGTGTCGGGTGAATGCGATATCGCGGTGTCAAACACCTATTACTTTGCCCGCGCGATCCGCAAAGACGTAAAGGGCGTGTCTGCTGAAATCGATGCAATCGGCTGGGTCTTCCCGAACCAGGACGGCACCGGCGCACATATGAATCTGTCCGGCGCGGGCGTGGCCGCAAATGCTCCGAACAAGGAAAACGCCATTCTCTTCCTCGAGTATCTGGCTAGCGATTCCGCACAGCAGTACTTCTCGGCCGGGAACGATGAATTCCCCGCCGTCGAGAGTGTTGAACTGGTGGACTCGGTCAAATCTCTGGGCGAATTCAAGGCAGACGACGTGAACCTTTCCGAAGTCGCAAAGAACCTTCCGGAAGCTCAGAAGATCTTCAACGAAGTCGGTTGGAAATAAGTCACAGGCAAGAACCGAGCAGTGTGAGGGGCGCAGAATTTCTGCGCCCTTTCCATTTCTTGCCAGTCACTTCAGCGCACCTTCAGCAATACGCCAGTTTACGCCCACTTCAAAACCGAACGCCAAATCCAACAGAAAACCCCGAGAACTGATCAGCAATCACACCATTAAGCATGATACGTCCCGCCTGAACGGCAGGAAGCCCGATTCTCGTAGTGTCGACCTCAATACCAACACCGGCCGTCGCCAGCCAATTGGTATCCAGGACCATCGCGCTGTCGCCGTGGTAAAGCACAACGCCGGCGTCCAAAACCAGCTTTGACGGACCACCAAGAAGCCTGACATTCTCAAGCGGATAGCGATAGCGTGAAAACAACGTCGTTTGGTTGGAATTGGCCTTGGCTCCGTCCGCTTGCGGTTCGTTTATTGGCTGGAACTCCAAGAAAGACTGCCGCACTCGAAACTCGGCCTCCCACGGCCCGAATTGCGCCTCGCGAAAGAGGCTCAAAGACGCCCCGACACCGTATGCGTTGAGGTTACCATCAACCACATCGCCCCCTCCCGAGCTGGAGGGAAACAACGGGAAATTCGAAAAAACAGCGTCTGTCGTGACATGGCCCAGCGACAGGTGCGCTATGGGGCGGAAATACCAATCGTTTGCAAGTGGAAACTCCCATCCGAGGCCAAATGTAGCGGCCAAACTCGACCATTTCACATCGACTTCGGAATCGGATGCGAACTCGGGAAAAATGAGCGTCGGATTGTAACTCTGGTATGCAACCAGACCTTCTACATACATGCCATTGTCCAACGGCTTGAACCCGCCACGCAGCTGGGTCGAACGCAGGCTTCTTGCGTCACCTGATGCGCTGAGAAAGGCAAGCGATGACAGGGTCTCGTTTGGGGTGGCCGCAATGCTCAACACCGCCAGCGCCGCTCTGGCCGCTGCTTCAGAGGCGTCTGGATCGAGGTTCTCAGCTTCTGAATGCGGGGCGAAACTCCAGATCAGAAACGATGTGTACGCAACAATTCTTTTCAATACGTGTGTTCGCCTGTCGACAGTGTTCGGCTGTGGCACTCAGCCGATTGGGAACCCCAAGGTGTTCTGAGGCGATGGTACCCCAGTCTCTCCGTCCGAAAAAACCAAAACAGAAAAGTCGCGGCCATGAATTCTGAAGGCGGGCATTTTGGAAACACCTGTGGGCGGCGAGTTACCTTGCATCTCTGCCTCGCAACTATCATCCGCCAACCGGAAAGTGATTTGGCAAACGGCACTTGATTGGGTTCAATTGGATCAGGAGGTTCACCATGAAAACGCTGGAACGTTTCGAGAAGTTTTACTTTGCCAAAGTCGGCATGGGCGAAGCCTGTGGTTGTGCCGAACGGATTATCGATGTGTTCGAATTCAACCGGAAAGGCGGCATGCAATCCAAGCGGGCACTGAAACAGGACCGGCGCAAACGCAGGTCATTCCGGTCGTGGGCGGTCAAATACGGGCTGCTGAGCCGAAAACGTCGGGCTTAAGGTTCCCTCGCAGTTTCCAGCCCATTATGTTTCAATTCGACGAGCGCAAGACGCGGCCAATTGGTCGTTCATTCCAATTGGCCACCGTCGAATGGCTTGTCTAAGCCGCTGCGGTCGCTTCGATCTCGAACAGCAATCCGGGTGCGGCAAGCCGGGTTACACCGACAAGAGTCATCGGCGGTGCGCTTTCGATCGGTCCGAACCGAATGCCCAGCAAGTCGAAGTTCTTGAGCGCTTCGTCCACGTCCGTTGCGTATATGCCAAGTCGGGTGATGTCAGACAAACTCATGCCTGCGGCGGTCAACACGGCTTCGAGATTGTCGAGCGCCAAGCCGATCTGCGCGCGCATGTCACCCGGGTGCTGCGGGTTGCCTTCACCATCAACTGCGGTTTGCCCTGCGCAGTTAACTTGGCGTGTTGCGCCTTCGATCACTTCGGCCTGATTGTAACCCAGATTCAAGGACCAGTCCCAGGGGTTGATAGCGGTGCGTTGCATCGTTGAAGTCTCCTATTGATTTGACTGGCCCGTGCTTAAATCTTTATGGTGTCAAAAATTGACACCTTTATTTGCTGTCCTGATGAAATGAACATTCGCCTTCGCCATGACGCAATCGTGCGCAGCCTTCGTCGAAACGGGACATCCACTGTAGACCAACTTGCAAGTGAAGTGGGGGCGTCGCGGCGGACAATCCTGCGCGACATCAGCGCGCTTCGGGACGAAGGGTTTGTCATCCATTCAGACGTTGGGCGCGGTGGGGGCCTTCAGCTTGATCCGCAGTCCATGCAAACCACCACGCGGCTTTCGGTTCCAGAGGTGTTCGCGCTTCTTATCAGCGTTGCCGCGATGCGAGCGGCCGGGAACCTGCCGTTCTCGTATCTTGCGGACACCGGGCTTGCCAAAATCGAAAAAGCACTGCCCCCGGACAAAGTGAAAGACCTGCGTGACTTTTTGGACTGCCTGTACATCGGGCAGTTGTCGCCACTACAGGACCTTTCCGATATGGGAAAAATGGACCCGGATCTGTTGCCGGTGTTCGAGACGTGTTTCCTGCACCAGCTGCACCTTCGATTTGAATACAAGGACGCAAAAGGTCATAGAACTAATCGTCAGGTCGAACCCCAGGCCATGTTGGTCCTGCCGCCGCTGTGGTATCTGGTTGCCTGGGATCCGTCGCGTGGCGATTTCAGACATTTTCGAATGGACAGGATCAGCAAACCCGTCCGCATTGAAGATCAGACGTTTCGGCGCCGCCATGTTCCCTTTGAAAACGATGTTTGCCCATTCAGTGAACTATCGGGGTGATCACGCCGCTGACGATCTTTGAAAAAACTTCGAGTAATCGGTCAGGGTTGGTTCTGGAGCCAATCAGAGAAAATCTGTGCCGTTACCGTCTGGGCCACACGACGCGGCCGAACGAGGAAATAGCCATAATCTGAAAGCTCGGCATCAGATAGCCGAACCAGCTTGCCGCTTTGTAACTCGTTGTCCACAAGATCATCCATCAGGGCGATCCCCTGGCCGTCGATGACAGCTTGCACGCGGACATTAGGGTCCGGAACGATCAGCACATCACGCCGGGATTGCTGTTTAAGGCCCGCAGTGTTCAGCCAGTCCGACCAGGCATTGCTGTCATCGCGGTCCCGCAGCAGTGTAAAATGAGAGATCGCGCCCTTTATCCCCAAGGCTTCGACCAGACGGGCGGCGTCGGAATTGCCGACTGGAAAGGTCGGCATCGGCATGAAGGGGGTAACGACACCGTCGTCCCACTCGCCGTTGCCCCACTTGATGGCCAGATCGACATCCTGCATTTCACGCTCGGAAAACTGTACCATGGGCTGGATACGCAGCTGCACGTCCTGGTGTTCTTGCATGAAGGACATCAACCGCGGCGAGAGCCACCGCGCGGCAAAATATGTGGACACCCCAACCGTCAGAGTTTGGGACGATACCCCCTTTAACGCATTCAGCTCGGCCTCGATCTCTTCGTAACGCGACTGACAGGCTGCCAGCAGTTTCAAGCCCTCGCCCGTCAGGCGCACGCCGCGGGATGTACGCCGGAACAGGACCATCCCCAGATCTGCCTCCAACGTTTTCACCTGATAACTGATGGCACCTTTGGTCATGTTCAGCGCTTCGGCAGCTTCGGAAAAGCTGGGGTAGCGGGCGGTTTCCACGAACAGCCTGAGAAGATCATGGTGATGAAACAATGGGCGCATTCTTTTATGTATAAATTATTTGAACATAGCGGAAAGAAAAACTCGATTTTCTGGCTCGCAAACTCATGCATCGTGGATCTTGAACGTTTGAACAGGAGGAAGAGCGTTGGGCCAACTTGACGCAGCCGCACACCCTGCTTCACCGGAAAGTCATCGGGGCAAGATGCGTCGCGGCCGGTTGTCTCGTCACAACGCGCAGCTTGAAACCCCGTTATTCAAGGGGCGCAGAATCCCCGCGTACGAACTTTTGGACGAAAGAGCACTCGCCAGGATTGAAGAACAGGCCGACTGGATTCTTGAGACCATTGGCGTCGAATTCCGAGGGGACCAGATCGCTCTGGACCTGTTTGCCGAGGCGGGCGCCAAGATCGAAGGCAACCGCGTGCGATTTGAACCCAGTCAAGCCCGCGCGCTTTGTGAAACGGCCCCGGCGACATTCCAGTTGCATGGCCGCACTCCTGACAAAACCGTGACACTTGGTGGCGACAATGTCGTTTTGATGCCGGGCTATGGCTCTCCATTTGTCACCGACCTGGAACGCGGCAGGCGGTATGCCACGCTAAACGACTTCCGAAATTTCGTGAAACTGACCAGCATCGCACCGGCGCTCCATCATTCCGGCGGAACGGTGGTCGAACCGACAGACGTGCCGGTGAACAAGCGCCATTTGGACATGATGCTGGCCCATCTCACCTTGTCGACCAAGCCCTTCATGGGATCGGTCACCGCACCCGAACGTGCGCGGGACAGCTTGGACATGGTCAGACTGGTCTTCGGGCACGACTTCTTGGATCAACACGCAGTGATGCAGGCCAATATCAACGTCAACTCACCGTTGATCTACGACGACACCATGTCGCGCGCGTTACGTGTGTACGCCGAGGCCAACCAGTGCGTTTGCGTTTCGCCGGCGATTTTTGCCGGGGCGATGGGGCCGCTGTCGCCTGCGGCAGTCGCAGCGCAGACTCTGGCCGAAGCGATGGTTGGCATCGCCTTGACCCAGTTGGTTCGGCCGGGTTGTCCTGTGGTCTTCGGCAGTTTTCACTCCACAATGAACCTGCGTACCGGCGCGCTGACCTTTGGGTCGCCCGAGGCCAACATAACCACCATGGCGCTCAGCCAGCTGGGCCGGAGGTTGGGCGTGCCTGTGCGATCAGGCGGCGGGCAGATCACCGCCGCAAACGCGCCCGATGGACAGGCCATGCAGGACAGCGCGGGCGCAATGTGGGCAACGTTGATGTCCGGAGCGCACCAGGTCTGGCATGCGGCGGGGTGGCTCGAAGGTGGGTTGGTGATGTCCTATGAAAAGTTCATCCTGGATCTCGACCATTGCGGCGCGATGCTGAAATTGCTGCAGGGTTTTGACACCGATGACGAAGCCTTTGGTCGCGATGCGTATCTTGAGACCGGACCGGGCGAGAACTTCCTGTCCACCAGCCACACCCTGCGCCATTACACCTCGGCCAATTTCGAGCCGCAGGTATCAGATGCCGGGCCGTATGAGACCTGGGTCGAAAATGGCGCCCTGACCGCCGATCAAAGGGCATCGGCGCGGTGGCGGCAAATGCTGGAGGAGTACAGACAACCCGACTTGAACACCGGCATCCTGAGCGCGCTGGAAGACTTTGTTTCCGAACGCAAGGCGGCGATGCCTGACGAATGGCACTAGAAAGGACCTCACATGACCGCAGAACTCAGCCGCACCTCGGCGCTTGCGTCGCGCCACGCCGCTCTTGGCTCGGGGCTGGAAGACTGGAACGGAATGGGCACCGCCTGGACCTACAACACCGACCCGAATGACGAACATGACGCTGTGCGCGAAAAGGCGGGCATGTTTGACATGTCGCCGCTGAAAAAAGTGTTCGTACGCGGCCCCGAAGCGCAGGCGGTTCTGGACCATCTGACAACGCGCGATCTGTCAAAAGTTGTGCCCGGCCGGGCAGCTTACCTCTGCGTTCTGACCGAGAACGGTGGAATCGCGGATGACGCGATCGTGTCGAACAACGGAGACGACGAGTGGATGATCGTACATGGCTCGGGCGATACGATGGCGCTATTGGAAGCCTCGGCTGAGGGGCGCAGTGTTCAGTTGGAATTCACCGACGACCTGCATGACCTGTCCGTGCAGGGACCTGCCGCACTAGATATCCTCAACGAACACACCGATATCAATCTGGCTGATTTGGCCTACTTCGAACACGCGCCGGCAACGCTGTTTGGTCATCCATGTCGCGTATCTCGCACGGGGTATTCTGGCGAACGTGGTTATGAAATCTTTGCCGATGGCGCGGTAATCCCCGACATTTGGGACAAACTGGTGGATGCGGGGGTAATACCCTGCTCGTTCACAGCTTTGGACAAGGTGCGGATCGAGGCGGGCCTTTTGTTCTACGGCTATGACATGACCGAAGCGAATACACCGTGGGAGGTTGGGCTTGGTTTCACCGTCAGCCAGTCAAAAGGTGACTTCCGGGGCAAATCCGCCCTAATGGCGGCGAGAGGCGCTGAAAAAATCGCCAACGTCTGCCTCGAAATCGATCATCCGGATATGCTCGACGGCGGTGAAACCCTATCGATCAATGGCGATGATATCGGTGTGATCAACAGCCCGTGTTACTCACATCGCATAAGCAAATCGCTTGCTTTTGCCCATGTCCGACCGGGCCTGCCCCTAGGAACTTCGGTGACTGTTTCGGGTGGGGGCTTGGAAACGACCGCCACAATCGTTGCCAGCCCCATCTATGATCCAGAAAAAACGCGAACCCACGGTTAGTGCAATCGAAATGGACGGCGGAAGTTATACGCAGATGCAAATCAGCAGAATTCGGGCTTTGTTGGGCCCATTAGAGTTTCATAAGCGGCTTTCAGAGGATGCACTCAAATGATCCATAAACAGTCTAAGTGGCATCATGGATCTGTATTCACGCGGAAAGTAGAGGAAGATTCCAGGAGTTGTACCCAGATGCTTTTCGAGTATCGGGCTCAGAACACCTAAATCGATGTCATCAGCAACGTAGTCCCTAAATGTGTAGACTAACCCCAACGCCTTCTTAGCCAGGTCGACAGAAGCCGGAAGGGTGTTCGAGATCAGATTACCCTGCACATCGACGGAGTATTCGTCATCCTTGGCTCGAAAGCTCCAGGGCGCAATTCGTCCCGAGGATTGGAATCTGTAGCGAATGCAATTGTGGTCGAGAAGATTGCGCGGAGTTTCGGGTACTCCATGCACCGCCAGATATTCCGGGCAAGCTACCACAGCAAGCGGCAACGGTGGCGTCAGCCGTACGGCCACCATGTCCTGCGCGATGCGATCGCCCAAACGGAACCCGGCGTGCAGTTCTTCGCCCAGAATATCCGACAGAGCATCCGTCAGAGACAATTCCAATTCGATTTCTGGGTATTCGGGTGCAAAAACTCTTTAGGACCGGGCTGACAAACAGGTGATAGACGAATTCCGGCATAGCCAGCTTTAACGTGCCACGGGCGGCGTGCCCGGTGCTGCGTGCGCTTTCGACGGCCTCAGCAAGTTGCTCAAAAGCCGGGCCCGCCCCACGGATCAAGGCGCGTCCTGCTTCGGTTAAACTGATCGATCTTGTGGTTCGGATGAACAGCGCCGTGCCAAGCTGATCTTCAAGCGATTTCAACTGATGACTGACGGTCGACGGCTTGATGCCCAGCGCTTCAGCTGCAGCGCGCAACGAACCGTGGCGGGCAATGGCGGCAAAGATTTCAAGCGTGGCGAGGGGCAGACGCATGGCAACTCCGGCTGAACCTATTATTCGATACCATACATGAAAGAAGTGAAAAACCGGGGAATTATCGCACAACTGATCAGCGCCTAGATTTACCTCATCACAGCACTGACTGATCAAGAGGATGAACGCGCTATGACCCAATCGACCTGCATCACCCTGCAAAACACCCCGACACGCAACGGCGTTGCCCAAAGCGCCGTAACCTTCGATAGCAACGGAAACACGCTGAAGGGCACGCTTTATACGCCCGAAAACGCCTCAGGCCAATTGCCCACCGTAATCGTAACCGGTGCCTGGACCACAGTGAAAGAGCAGATGGCCGGCACCTACGCCCGTGAGTTGGCCGCGCGTGGTTTTGCCGCACTGGCTTTTGACTTCACCGGCTGGGGCGAAAGCGAAGGAACCCCGCGTTATGTGGAAAATCCTGTCGTCAAGACAGCCGATATTCGCACCGCCGCCGCTTTCCTGACTTCGCTTGATGAGGTCGACAGTGGTCACATCTCGGGTCTGGGGGTTTGCGCCTCTTCCGGGTATATGGCCGAAGCTGTTGCCGACGACGAAAACCTGCAGAAAGTCGCGTTGGTTGCCCCGTGGCTGCATGATCCGGCGATGGCCGAAGGGATCTATGGCGGACCCGAGGTGGCCGCCAGCCTGATCGCTGCTTCTGAGGCGGACAATGCCGTCGATACCGTTCTGCTTGGGGCCAGCACAACCGACGAAAACGCGATCATGTATCAGGCCCCCTATTACACCGAGGAAGATCGCGGCCTGATCCCCTCCTACGACAACAAATTCTCGGTCGCGTCCTGGAAACCCTGGCTGACCTATGACGCACAGGCCAGCGCGGATCGGCTGGCCAAACCGATGCTGATGGTCGGATCGCCTTCGATCGCCCTGACCGCCGGTGCCGCCGCTTATGAGGCCCGAACCAAGGCACCTTTGGAAAAGCTATGGCTGGGCGACGACGTCACCCAATTCGATTTCTACGACCGCAGGGACGCCGTAACCGCAGCATCGGACGCTGTGGCTGACTTCCTGAACGCCTGAAAGGACAAAAGATGAAAGCCCTGACCAAAGCCGCTGCCCTTACCGCAGCGACAATTTCCGGAGATATCGCCATGGCCGCATCCCCAGAAGACAACATCAAGGTCGTGCAGGATTTCTTTGCCGCCTATGGCGCGAACGATCTGGACGGCATCGCCGCCGTGATGGACGAGAAAGTCCAGTGGCACATCCCCGGCCGTCACCCGCTATCCGGCACCAAATCCGGACGTGACGAAGTTCTGGCATTCTTCGCGCAACTGGGCGTCGCAGGTTTTCAGGCAGAACCGATCTATTTCGGCGCGGATGAGACGCATGTGGTTGATATCCACCGCGGCTGGTCCAGCGCCGACGGCAAGCCGAATGTCGATACGACCTGGGCGCTGGTCTACCGGATTGCGGACGGCAAGATCGTCGAGGCCACAAACCTCTCCGCCGATCAGGACGCCGCCAACACGTTCTTCTGGTCGCAATACGATCTGGCCCCTGTGCCCGAACGTCTGGCCAAGTAACCCACCCGTTTCACTCTGAACTCACGGAGATTGACCTATGAAATCCCTCCTCACAGCCGTGCTCGCACTTGCGGGCACATCTACCGCCGCGCTGGCCGAGCTTTCGGATGAACAGCAGGTTCTGAACGCCATCAACAATGTTGGTTACTATGCCGATCAGGGCGACTGGGACATGGTCGCCGCGCAGTTTCACCCCGACGGTGCCGTTCTGGACTACACATCCTACGCCAACGCCTCGGCCGGAACATCAGCAGATCTGCCAACCTTGCTGCCTGCGCAAATTGTGGCGGCGTGGCAGACGGTTCTGCCAGGCTATGACCGCACCCACCACCTGATGGGAACCGAAAGCGTAAGTATCCAGGGCGATACCGCGACCACGACCTCGAACATCCACGCCACACACATTCTTGAGAATGAAGGCGAGAACACCTGGGTCTTTATCGGTGACTACCAGCACGAGCTGGCAAAGACCGATCAGGGCTGGAAGATCACCTTCATGCGCGCCAACCTGCGGGCTCAGCTGGGTAACGAAAACCTGCCTGCTCTCGCGGCGGAACGAGTGAAAGCCGCGAACAACTAGGTCTGGACTAAACAAGGAAGCTTCCATGAAACGTGCTCTCATCACCGGTGCAAACCGTGGAATCGGTCTGGCTATTGCAAAAGAGATGGCAAACCGGGGGCACGACGTCCTGATGGGATCACGTGACCTGAACGCCGGGGAATCGGCCGCTTCCGGGATCAACGCTACGGTAATCGAACTTGATGTGAGTGACCCGCAGTCCATCCTGCAGGCCGTCGAACAAGCCGGGCCCATTGATATTCTGATCAACAACGCGAGTATTTTGGGGTCCGGCAATCTGCTGAACGATCCCGAAGACTTCGCGGCCTCGATGGCTGTGATGGTGCATGGCCCCTATCTGCTGATGCATCACCTGACCCCGCACATGGTGGCGCAAGGCTTTGGTCGGGTGGTCAACGTATCCTCGGGCTGGGGCGCTTTCTCAGATGGGATTGCCGGCCCGGCAGCCTATGGCGTCGCCAAAGCCGCGCTGAATGCACTGACTGTCGCTTCGGCACGCACCCGAGTTCGCCGGACTAACCCTGATGCCGGGTGGTTGGGTGCCCGTTGACGCACTTTTGCAGGGTATGAAGCGGATCGCTCAACCTGTGAGCGTCGAGGAACTGCACAAGATCATTGAGGAGAGCGACAAGAAAAGGTTCACGCTCTCTGATGACGGGACATTGATCAGAGCGGCTCAGGGGCATTCAATCGAAGTCGATTTAGGTCTTGAAGCTATCGGGCCTCCGACGACCTTGTTTCACGGCACAGTCCCATCCAACCTGGACAGTATTTTTGCCGACGGGTTGAAGCCCGGTCGGCGTCAACAGGTGCATCTCTCTGCTGATCCTGAAACGGCCGAGAAGGTCGGGCAGCGGCATGGCAAGCCTGTCGTTCTCCGAATAGATACCGGTGCAATGCACAAATTCGGGCATCAGTTCTTTCGTGCCGACAACGGCGTCTGGCTGACCGATACCGTCCCTGTTGAATTCATCGGGTTCTGACCTGCCGCCACGGGTGCGTTCGTTTCAAGAACCCACCCTCGCAATGACAAGAGAGCAGCCTGCTGGCTGCTCCCCAATGGCTTGACCTTTGCCGCTTACCTAATGTCCAACGGCTATACGACCGAGGCTTGGTAGGCCGTCCATAGGACCGCGATGATCACCAGTTCGACGACCAGCGGAGGCAGAACCGCCTTGTCGAACCCATCTGCCAGAATGCCGACAATGCGCCCAAAGGCCACGACCCCCATCAGGATCGCGACGGCTACGTAACCCAGCGTCTGACCAGTCAACAGGCCGATCACCAGCATGGTCACCGAGGCCAGAAACACCCCGCCGATCACCGAACGGATCGTGCTGAGCCCGGCCGTTCCGACCGGTTCGAGGGCAAAGTTTGCGACCATGCGCCGAGGCGCGAACATCGACATCGTGCCGAGACCCGCCAGCATGAGCGTTGCAAGGATGACAAGGATATTCAGTGTGATTTCCATTTCGTTTCTCCTTTGGTTCAGGCGAACCGGCGCAGGGCCTGGTTGGCGTTATTCTGAGTGGTGATATCTGACAGGATCTCATCAATGCCGGCCTGATCTACGACCGGACCTGTGGGATATCCTGTTTGACTGGCATAGAAGTGGCCGGTCTTGAATTCGGGGTTGAGCAACCCGTCCAAGTACCGTTTCGCACCGATCTCGACGCTGTGCATCATGCCGAACAGCGGCATCAACACGCCGCCGACATGCTTGAAAAAGATGCGCTTTATCAGTGGCAGGTCGTCAAATCCCGCAGTTCCCGCAGTGCCACCCGGGCTCATAGTGACAAAGCGGACGTGAGGATGCTGCCGCGCCATCGCACCCATCCACAAGGTCGCCGTAAGCTTGGCGTAGCCGTAGGTCTGCATCGGGTCACCCTCTGCGCCGAACTTGCTGCCATCGGCGATCGACATAAACTCGTCTACCGAGCCTTCCGTCAGATCGGGGCGTTGCATACCCATTTTGGGAATACCCCGGGCGGCCTCAGACCCGGCGTAAAGAATTGTGGACGTCACCAATTGGCGGTTCAACAGTTCATCCACCAGCACCACATGCCCCAGAACATTGGTCGCGAAAATGGTGGTGACGCCGTCATCCGTCAGGCTGTTGGGCTGCCGCCCACCGGCGCCGCCAGCATTCAGGATCACAGCATCAATGGGGGCGGAAAGTTCAGCCACTGCCGCACGAATCGACGCCACATCTGTGACGTCCATCCGGACAATCTCAAATATCTGACGTCCGGTTTCACTTTCCAGCGCCGCTTTGGCGGCCTCGGCTTTGGTCCGGTTGCGGCAGGCCAGATAGATTTTGTTGATACCCTTCTGCTGGGCAAGCTGGCGCGCGGCCTCGCGCCCGAGGCCAGCATTGGCACCGGTGATGAGCACTGAGTGGATCGGTTTCATGTTGCTTTTCCTTTGCCGTTTCCCTGGAGCGTTGATCGGGCTCCTTTCTGGAGTACAAAGCTAAGGTGTTTGGAAATTGCGGTGTATATGGGTAAAACTGGACAGCATGTGTCAAAAATGAACCAGAGATTTGGAATTTGTGGATGCTGCAAGAAAGTCATGCGTTCAACTGGGATGATCTGAAGGTCTTTCTGGCTGTGGCCCGCACCGGCACGATCCGGGGCGGCGCAGAAAGCATCCTGATCAATCACACCACCCTGACCCGGCGCCTGTCCTTGATGGAGGAACGATTGGGCAGCCGGTTGTTCGACCGCTCGAAACAGGGGCTGGCCCTTACCCAACTGGGCGAGGATCTGCTGCCCTATGCCCAGCGCGTCGAAGAAGAGATGACGGCCGCCTCGCGTGTGATAGTCGGGCGGGATGCACAACCGTCCGGCACCGTCTACCTGACTTTACCCCACGGGTTGGCGATGACATCAATCATGGATGATCTGGCTGCGTTTGCCGATCTCTATCCCGACATCACCCTCAATATGAACTTCACCAATGACGTGGCCGACCTGACACGGCGCGAGGCGGATGTGTCCCTGCGCGTGGCGCATGAAGTGAGCGACGACGTGGTCGGGCGCAAGCTGGTTCAGATGTCACAAGCCGCCTATTGCAACAAGGACTACGCCGCACGTATCCGCGACAACGGCGGGGAGGGCCTTCACCTGATCGGCTGGCACGAACCCGAAGGCGATCTGACAGCGAAATGGGTGAAGGAAAGCTGCTATCCGAAGGCGCAGCTGAGACATCGCGTCTCGGAACTGGTTCCATTGATTACATTGGCGGCGTCCGGTCTTGGCATGGCCTATTTGGCCTGCAATATCGGCGATCGTCACCCTGGTCTGATGCGGGCGCCCTTTCAGAAACCGCTGCCCTATCGCAACCTCTGGCTGCTGCTGCATCGCGATCTGCGCAATACAGCCCGTGTGCGGCTGTTCGTGGATTTTCTTGCGGACAGAGTCACCACCCGCAAAAACGAGTTTTGGGTGATGGGCACCGAGAGCTGATCCAAGGGGACGACGCCACTTTTGCCCGAGAACGCCGAGCCACGATCATCTTGCGCGGTCAGGTAGGGATCAATCCTCTTCCATCCCGGTACACCTGCTTCCAGGGCAGAATAGAATAGGACGCCCTGAGCCCGGTCGGCCAAAACGGATCGGAGTGGATAAGCTGCACGACCGCGCTTTGATCCTCTGCTTCAACGATCCACAGGCCGTCTCGCCCTCTTTTCCCGCCGTCCGTAAGCGGCCCGGCAGCTTCAACAACCGCGGCGTTGCTTTCGAGGAAAGCGATGTGATCTTTCATGTAAGCCGCCCGAATTCCAGGATCGGCATCTGCTGCATCTTCAAACAAGACAATGAATTTCATTGAGTACCCTCGCTTCGCTGTGCCATGCGACTATGGCAGATCATAATTGCCGATTGGCATAATGATTTTGCGGTACTATTCTGCAAAAATGCAGGATCACGATTGGGATGATTTCAAGTATCTGCTTGCACTGCACAGAACAGGCACGCTGTCACAAGCAGCGGGTCGTTGCGGTGTGAGCGAAACGACAGTTGCGCGCCGCTTGCAACGGCTGCAACAAGCGCTGGGAGTCACCCTGTTTTTCAGAGACAGCGCGGGGCGGCACCAACTTGCAGAAGCGGCTCAGCATATACTAGATCACGCAGAAATTATGGAACGCCAGAACATGGCACTGCGGGAAACGCTGCAACGCACCGCTTGTCACATTGCAGGCACCGTCAGGATCAGCGCCGTTCCCGTCATCATCAACCATGTGCTTCTGCCTCAACTCGGAAAGCTGAGCGTCAAGCATCCACATTTGAACGTTGAGCTGGTTCCCGAAGCGCGAAACGTCGACCTGACGAAACGCGAAGCCGATCTGGCTATCCGTTTCTCGCGCCCGGAACAGGGCGGATTGGCGACGAAAGCCCAAAAGTTGGGTGAGTTGAGTTTTGGCGTCTTTTGCGGTTCGCAGCTGACAGCTGAACAGAGGGACGGCGCTGACTGGATTTGCTATGACGAGACCTCAGCATCCCTTCCGCAGGCACGATGGACTGAGGAATATCGCAAGCGGCTCAAGCAGCGGGCAAGCAGCCTCAGGGTGTCTGACATCGACACCGCGATGGAGGCGACTGGTCTGGGCTACGGGAAAGCTATCCTGCCAAACCTGGTGTGCGAAGCTGACACGCGATTTCTCAGCATCGACACTGGCTGGTCAAAGTCAGGCATGACGCGGGATGTGTGGCTGCTGTCGCATTCCGACGAAGCGCGCCTGTCGATAGCAACAGTCAAAATCTGGCTGGCAGAGTTGCCTTGGAGCTGACTACGGTTCGAAAAGGTTCCTTCTGCCGATTAACTGCGGCCAGATTTTCGTGTCGGGCCTTGATAGGGAAAAGTGCGCGTTACCGGCGGGTTATTGTTTCACCAAACAGAGTCGAAATCTGCTTTAGAAAGCAAGTGCTTGTTTCATGTTGCAAGACGCAATCGAAACACGGGCACAAGCCGGAAAAACCCGCCCTTCGGAAAGGTTGGCCTGCCATAGCTCATTTCAAACCGGGGGCGACAGGGCGTGTTTATCTCGGCGTTTACCTGCTCGGGCAAAGGTTTGCCCCCCCCTTTGGCCTTGCGAACATCATGCTCCCCACAGTTTTCTTACGCGCTGACAAGGTTCAGATCGCAATCTTGGATTGAAGCTCGCGGTCTTTGTCAGCTTTGTTTCTGTCAACCAAATGGTCGGCATCTGATGCGGAAGATCTCTGGCGAGCGCGGGTTTCTGTGACAAATGACGCGCTCTGCCTTAAATGTGGCGGGAGATACGGTAAGCGTCTTCGGGGTTAACGTCTTTATTCCCACCAGACACCGAGGAGCCTGCTGAGGCCAACGCCTGACCGGATAAAGACACCGGACACATTCTGGGATGCGCTTGAAAGCGAAGGTTGTGTTGTAACCACTACCTGGACGTACGCCAATGGAAACAGACGCCCTTACCAACGCGACATTCACGTTTCTCGTAAAGTTGGTACGAACCGGGACCAAAGAATAGATCACGCCCAAGAAGATCGAACTTCGGCGAAGCCATAGCGAACACCTTCAGAACCGGTGCGGGTCTGGCCTTTTGAAATTTCGATCGACGGAACACCGGCGGACGTTCATGATATCATCAGCGGATATAGCCGTTGGCTGGCGAAACCCAGACACCAATGCTGATTTTCCATGCCGCGCCGTGTGGTACTATTGGCCAGATGAGGTCGTATGGTGTCGTCAATCCAACCAGAGTCTTGAGGTGGTGGGTATCGGTTAAGGCATCCACTTTCTTCAGGAAGACAACCCGCATCTGATCGGGGCCATGCTGTAGGATTAGCTGCGTCGGCTACCGGCCTGAACACAGGTTCCCGCATAGCTGAGCGCCAATATATACAAATTGGATTTTCTGATTGTATGATTCAACAACCAGTCCGGCGCAATCTGGGGCCAGCTAACGGAGGGAAGCTTTGCTGAATATGACGATCCCCATACCCTTGATACTGGCGGTCGTGTTGCCCGCCTTTCTGGATCGGTGCTCTGGTTCTGACACCAGCGTGGCCCTGGGCGTATTGGCGCGTGACCGTGTGGCTTTGACTGCGACGGCCAGTGAAATCGTCGTGGACTTACCGGTTGCTGAAGGGACTGTCGTCAAGGCTGGCGATACACTGGTTCAACTTGACGCCACCTTGCAGACCGCCAAGCTGGCGCTGGCGCAGGCTGAACTTGAGAAGTCGCAAGCCACCCTTCTCAAGCTGCAGGTCGGACCACGAGAGGAAGAGATCGCGATTGCCGAGGCCAAGGTTGCAGGCGCTGTCGCGCGATTGGCCGATGCCGAGGCCACTTACCTCCGCAACGCCCGACTGGTCGAAAACTCTGTCGTGACCGAGGCACAGGTCGCGAATGATCTGGCCCTGCGGGATTCCGCACGGGCCGAACTGGCGAGCGCCAGAGAGTCGCTGAAAGAGCTGCAAAACGGTACGCGGCCCGAAGATTTGGCCGTCGCCGAAGCCAACGTGCGTGCGGCGGAGGCACTGGTCGAAGCTGAGCAGACCGTTTTGAATGATCTGACGGTCGTCGCGACCCGCGACGGTGTACTGGATTCTCTGCCCTGGAACCTTGGCGAACGCGTTGCACTGGGAAGCCCGGTTGCGGTGATGGTCACCGGCCAGACGCCGTATGCACGCGTCTATGTTCCGGAACCACATCGCGTCAATCTGAAGCCCGGCGTGAATCTTGAAGTGCGCGTCGATGGGCTTGATGCTCCGCTCAAAGGCGTCATCCGCTGGATCAGCGACGATGCCTCGTTCACGCCTTACTACGGGCTGAACCAGGATGACCGGACACGCCTTGTCTTTCTGGCCGAGATCGATCTGCCCGGCGCATCATCGGATTTGCCCGCCGGCGTTCCTGTACAGGTTCCCATGCCATGAGCGATGTCGTCGTCTCGACGCGGGGGCTGACTCGAGTTTTTGGGGAAAACACTGCGGTCAACAACCTGGATTTAGAGATCCGAACGGGCCAGATTTACGGATTTCTCGGCCCGAATGGCTGCGGCAAGACAACCACAATGCGCATGCTGACTGGGTTGTTGACCCCAAGCAGCGGATCGATTTCGGTGCTGGGACAGTCCATGCCCGACGCAGCTGAGCCATTGAAGAGTGAAATCGGGTACATGACCCAGATATTTTCGTATTATCGCGACCTGACCGTGCTGGAAAACCTCAGGTTTGCGGCGGAAATCTACGGTATTCCTGCGAAAGCGGCAAAAGGGCGGATCGACCAGCTACTGCACACCTACGACCTGACGACAAATGTCCATCAGCTCAGCGGCAGTATGAGCGGTGGTCAGAGGCAAAAGCTGGCCCTTGCGGCAACAGTCATGCACCAGCCAAAACTCCTTTTTCTGGATGAGCCGACATCAGCGGTAGACCCCGAAACCCGCAGGACATTCTGGGAGCAATTGTTCGATTTGGTCGATCAGGGCGCAACGATGATCGTGTCCACCCACTTCATGGACGAGGCAGAACGCTGCCACCGGCTGGCCATCCTGCAGCACGGAGTGAAAAAGGCAGACGGGTCTCCGCGTCAGTTGATGGATGATCTGCAGGCTGACGTCGTCGAGGTTGAAGGGCCAGACCTGAGAAAGGTCAAACACGAGCTGGACGGCAAACCCAAGATATTGTCGACCGCGCAAGTCGGATCGCGTCTGCGCGTGCTTGTGGACAAGTCCGAACCACAGCCGGTGGACATGCTGCGCAGTCAACTTGATACGTTCCCCGACCTGTCCCTGTCACCACAACGGCCTAATCTGGAAGACGTGTTTGTCAGCGCAACGCGGGGGCCAGAACAATGATCGCTCCGCGCCGCATTGCTGCTGTCCTGAAGAAAGAACTGCTCCAGCTAAAGCGGGACAGGATGACATTTGCCATGGTCATTATGATCCCTCTGATCCAGTTGCTGCTGTTCGGCTATGCGATCAACACCAACCTGCGCCACGTACCCGTCGCGCTTGTGGATCAATCGCAAACGGAACTGTCCCGGACGCTGGCTCAACTGGTTCAGGCGACGCAGGTTGTGACAATAACCGAAGAACTAACCACCCCACAGGAGGCTGAACGCGCGATCACGGAATCCCGCGTACGTGCCGCGCTGATCATCCCGCTTGATGTGGCGTACAGGCTTGCGCGCAGCCCTTCAGTCGGGTTGGGATTGCCCGATGCAACCGACCAGACCAGCAGCCGCCCCGTTGCCCATTGGATCGTCGATGGTTCGGACACGATGGTCGCCAGCGCGATCAAGTCCCTGCGGACGATGCCCCTGACGGAACTGCTGAAACTGCCACCAAACCGTCAGGTTCCCACGTTCGAGGTAACGCTCTACTTCAACCCGGAACAACGATCGGCCGTCAATATCGTGCCGGGCCTCGTCGGAGTCATCCTGACAATGACGATGATCCTGTTCACCTCGGCCGCCATTGTTCGGGAACGTGAACGCGGGAACATGGAGATGTTGATCAACACTCCGATCAAGTCGATCGAGCTGATGGTTGGGAAAATCATCCCCTACATCTTCCTGGGTCTGATCCAGGTCGCGATCATCCTCGGGCTCGGGCACGTCCTGTTTGACGTTCCGATCAATGGCGGGTTGGGTGTGCTGCTGGTGGTGACATTGCTGTTCATCATCGCCAGCCTGTCCCTTGGGCTGGTGATTTCCACCCTCGCCCAGAACCAGCTTCAGTCCATGCAGATGACAATTTTTATCCTGTTGCCCTCGATCCTGATGTCCGGGTTCATGTTTCCGTTCGACGGTATGCCCCAACCGGTCCAGATCATCGCGCAGATCCTTCCGGCAACACATTTCATGGACATGATACGTGGTGTCGTGCTGCGTGACGCTTCACTGTACGAGTTACGCTGGGAAATCCTCTGGATGATAGGCTTTGCGGTGTTCGGGCTGTTTGCAGCTACACTGAGGTTCAAAAAACGACTGGGTTAGGACCAGCCTGGCGGCCTCACATCTTGGCAAGTTTAGAATTGATGCCGCGGACAAAGACCCTTTTCGCTTCACTGGCGAAATGAACCAGCGCGATTTGCGGACAGGGCAATGACTTTTTGGAGTGACTTAATGAATGATTAAACTGCGCGCCAGAGTGCCGCAATTGGCTGGATAGTCGGGCTATTCGAGAAGCATCGCGCCTCTTTTCACTTCGTGGGAGGGCTAGCCGTACTTGCTTACGGCGGGACGCATCCACTGAACGACATCGACGTATACATCGATTTATCGGACGGCAGGAACACATTCCGGATTGAGCTATGCAGCCACAGAGAACAGATTGTGCTGCAAGAACCAAGCAGTCAAAGATTGATTGCCGATCGTTAACCTTTTGGGTTCCGACTGGCATCTTTCATAGCTTTGCCAAGCTCTTCCCCGTATTCCGGGTTCGCGAACAGCCTTCGAAACAGCACGTCCACACGACTGTCAGGCCATTCACGCGAGAGTTTATCCGATAGGGCCTGCGCTTCACTTTCATTACCCAGCATTTGATGAGCCGCCATTAGATATGCAACGGTCACAGGCCCGACAGGGCCACCTTTTTCGGTCACTTGTTCAAAAGCGGATACGGCACCTTCGAAGTCCTTTAGATGGAACTTTGCAGACCCCATTGCGTTCTGAAACACATAACCCCGATCCAGATCGATTTTCGACAGCGCATCTTCGCTGATCGCCACGACTTGTTCGAATTCCCCGGAATAAAGCAGGATCAGTGAGACAAATTCCAACACATGTACATCATTTGGAGCCAGGCGATGAGCTCTTTCTGCAAAGTCCATGGCCTCTGCCCAGTTGCCTTTGGCAAACTCGACCCAGGCCTTTGCAGACTGGCTCCAACCGGTTTCCGGTGCCAGCTCAATCGCTTTGCTGGCCTGCGCGTCCGCGTAACTCAGCATATCCCGGACCAGATCGGAATCCGGTGACACCACAGCAATTGTTGCGGCAACCTGTGCTGCACCTGCATGGCCGCCAAAATAGCTGTCATCGTTGTCGATTGCTCCCTTGAATATAGTCAAAGCCGCGTTCAGCCGTGCGGGTTCCAAGGCCGGAAAAATCAAATCTCGGCCCGAATTCGCCAGATTCACGGCCTGAAGCCGCATGGGGGAGGCATCAAATATGGCGCTACGCTCATCTCGGCTCAGGCCGTCGACCGGCAAACTGCCCGGAACATCCCGCCTTGTCGAATTCCACAAAAACGCCGCGGCAAAACAGATAAGAACCAATACTGCAGAAATTCCAATGAACGGTCGAAGCCAGGTGCGCGCCTTGGTTTCCGGTTCGCGTAAATCGGATTGAGCCGTCTCGGGCGACCTGATCGATATCTCCGGCGCATATCCGCCCTTTGGCAGGTCGAATACAGTGCCTTCGTCGCGACCCTCTTCGGCATAGTATTCTGCCAGCTTGCGACGCAGGCGTCCGGCGTCCACCCGCACTACGTTTTCTCGCCGCGCCATCTCGGCCATGGTCCCGCCATAGACATCCATGGCGATTGTTTTGGCGCGAATGTCATCGGCCCGGCCATTGAGCGATTCCTCAACGACGTAAATGAGAAAATCCTGCAATCTCTGGGAACCTGCGAAAGTTGAGGACCCGACAAGCCGTTGGAGTGCCGCCCGCACATCCTTGGCGTCAGGCGCCGCGCCTTTATTCAAAACAGGCGATGTGTTTCTGGATAATCCCATATTTTCAGTAATTTACGAATTCGATTACACCGTATTATGCCCCGATATACCTGTTGTGAGAAGTGATTTCGGTGAACACTCCGGTAAATCTGCTGATCCATCGAACGAGCCCGAAAATGAAAGGTTCCGTCCTTGATGCCCTGTTTCCCGACCAACAAGCCGCGATTGCAGACTTACGGCGTGCGGACACGGTATTCGATGAGATTTGCCGGGACTATCTGCTTCTCAGCGATGAGTATCTCTCCATGGACACTGAGCCGGGAAGCCAATCGTACCAGTTCGCCTGCGATATCCGAGAAACCCTGGATGGTCTTCGAGATGAAATCGCCCAATCGCTGAGGCGTGCTGGAAAGATGTAATCCAAAAAGGGGAGGGGAAACCAATGAGATCAATATTGAAACATGCTTCGGCCATGGTCCTGGTAGCTGGCACGAGTTACGCACAGGACGCGCCCATCATTCATGACGGAGAGTTTCAGTTTCTCCGCGCACAGTTTGGCGAGCAATGGGGCGCTCAGGATACCGAAATCGAAGCGAAACTTGCCGAGATCCGCGACGCCAATGGCGGAATGCCACCCAATATACTTTACATCCTGATCGACGATGTGAGTTTCGGTCAGATGGGCAACCGAACGATGAACTATGTCACCGGTTTCGACACGCCCAACATCAACGATTTTGCCACGGAAGGCATGTCCCTGATGAGGATGTATACCGAGCCATCCTGCACACCAACGCGAACAGCGATGTTGACTGGTCGCCATCCGGTGCGCGCGGGCGTCGAAGAGGTCAAAGTGGCACTTGTGGGCGAAGGCCTTGCGGCCGAAGAGGTCACGATTGCCGAAATCCTGAAGGAAGAAGGGTACAACACCGCGCATGTCGGGAAATGGCATCAAGGCGATATTGAACAGGCCTACCCGCACAATCAGGGGTTCGACTGGGCGGCTTTTCCTTTGCATCAGCAGGTTCAGCTCAGCCTGATGACACGGGACGCAATGGTTGCCAACAACATGCTTGGCTACCATGCGTCAGGTCAGTCGAACCAGTTCCAATTAGACCAACGTTTCAAACCCTACGGCCTTGTAACTGGTGTTGAAGGTGAAGCAGGCGGCCTTGCCCGCGAAGTCGACATGGCACCGGGCGAGGAATGGACACAGGCGAAATACGAAGAGATGAACCTGCGCTATCAGCGGCAGGCGTTGGAGCAACTGGAGCATTTGGCCGCGCAGGACGACCCGTTCTTCATGCAATACTGGCCGCTTTATCCGCTGAACTTTGCCTATCCGGATGAGGCTGTTTCCCGCAACGGCGGCTTCCATGCGGACAAGTTACAGGTTCTGGATGGCTGGATCGGCGAAGTTCTGGCCAAGCTGGATGAGACCGGGAAGGCAGACAACACCGTCGTCATGATCATGGCGGACAATGGCCTGATGTATCACTACGAGGGGACATCCGGCCTGAACCAGTTGATCTATCGCGGCGGCAAGACCCAGCACCTTGAAGGCGGCGTGCGTACCGATGCCTTCATTCGCTGGCCCGGTGCAATTGCACCAGGCAGTGCGGCGGGTGACATCGTGCATGTCTCAGACCTGTTCACCACTTTTGCCCGGATAGCGGGCGCGACCGACCGCATACCGCGCGACCGGGTGATCGACGGGATCGACCAGACCGCGCTGCTGCTTGAGGGCGAAGGCAACTCGCGCCGCGACTATGTCTATGTGTACGAAGGGCCGGTCTTGCGATCAGTCGTCAAGCAAGAATTCAAGATGCACCTGCCGGCCCCCGGACAGCCTGGCGCGGCAGCACCCGTGTTCAACGTCTATCGCGACCCTCGCGAGGAACATCCACTTGTTGGATACTCGCTGTGGTCCGGAGCCTCATTCCAGGACATGGTCAAGCGCCATCAGAAAACCATCGCCAATCACCCGCATCTGCCGCTTGGAAAGGGTGTTCCATATGAAGGGATTGAGAACCTTCGACCCGAAAGCGAACTGACCCGGGAAGTCTTTTCCAGCTGGCAATAATGAAATGGCTGTTTCGCAAACTTTGGAGTTAGGTTGATGCGAGTGCGAGTTCTGATTTTTTTGACGGGATTGCGCGACTGCTTCCATGGCCCCGTGGAGATTAAGTGAACGTGGCCAGACCTAGGGTCAGGATGCATTGATTTTTGCTGCGCACCGTGATTCACGGCTTGAAATACGGAGCGGTGACATGAGCGACCTCTATTGGCTGACCGACGAACAGATGGCCAGGCTCACCCCTTTTTTCCCAAAGTTGCACGGCAAACCTCGGGTTGATGACAAACGGGTTTTGAGTGGGATTACCTTCATCGATCGCAATGGCTTACGCGGTCGGGACGCGCCTTCTGAAAAAAGGGATGGAGCTTGGCGAGATATATGCACCCGCTGCCGTCGTTGGGCGGCTGACAGCTGAGGAGAACACCTCAAATGTGTTTGTGGTGGATGGGTCGCAGAGGCTGCACAGCTCCGTAACCATGGACGTGTCAGAAGTTGACTACGTCCAAGACCAACCGAGAAGTGATGGCAGTACGGTTTCCCGAGGACCAGTTAGGCCACGTTTTCGCGCCTTGGAAGCCATCCGTTCAACTCAAACTGGCGCCCAAGGTCGAGAATGAAACGAAGTAGTCGACGGTTTATGAGTCATCGGGTAATTTGTGGCTGCTTCCCTCGGAGCTGAAAGAGGGCTCACACTTCTGGCTGTCGAAGCTGATGGAAGGAAGCAACCATGAAACACTATGCCGGACTGGATCTGTCGATGGACAGCACGCAGGTGTGCATCGTCGATGAAGGCGGTGAGAAAGTCGTCTCGATTAAGGTTGAGAGCGC
>NZ_JAKRGB010000023.1 GCF_022347725.1 Ruegeria sp. Ofav3-42 | reverse complement strand
GGCGTTGGGCAACCTAACGCCAATGGAATTTGCAGAGAAAATGAACATGGACAAACTGGCCGCGTAAGGCCATCAAACCGAACCCAAGGACTCTCCGAAGGTTGGAGGAAACTTGGGGCTCAGGTCACCGGCAATGTTGGCAAACTCAAATGACGATGCCAGCCCGTCATGTTGAGAAAATACGGAAAACTCTGTGCCCAAGTGGCAGAAGGCTGGATATCAGAGCAGCACGTCCAAAACTATGCAGCGGAACTGACCAAGGATAAAAAGGTAACCCTATTAATGCGTTCACTACCATTTAATGATCTAGGTCAAGGTGAATCATCCTAGGGCTGTATTATTCGCTCAATCCAGAAACCACGCTCGTCACAAGATGATGGGTTGAGTCGAGACCCTAACCGGTAAATCCAAAGGCCTTATGATGTTAAGAAATGTGCTTGCGATCGCTTTGGTGGTGGTTGCTCCGACAGGTTTGTTTGCGCAATCCCCGACAGTGTCGCCAGATTCTGCGGAACAGGCTGCGAACCGAATTAACATCGCGGGACGACAGCGGATGTTGTCGCAGCGAATGGCAAAGGCGGCCTGCCTGATGGCTCAGGACATCAGCGCAACCACAGCTTATGACCAGCTGACCCAGGCACACAGCTTGTTCATTCGCTCAGATAGCGCTTTGCGTAGCGGGGACCCGGAGTTCGGGCTGGCCCCGGAAGAATTCAGCGCTGTTCTTGCCGCGCTGGAAGAAATTGACCCACATTGGACAGTCTATCGGAACATCGTTGACGTCGGGATCGAAAACGCAGCAATCGAAAGTGCGGACCTCGAAGTTCTCGATAACGCAAGCCTCAATGTGCTCGAGTTTATGAATTCAGCGGTTTACGCCACCGCGCAGGCATATGCTTCCGCAACCCCGAACGTTCCGCTGGGCCTTGCGATGACAATCAATGTCGCCGGTCGTCAGCGTATGCTGACACAAAAGGCGGTGAAAGAAGCCTGCCTGATGCGTGTCGCAACTGACCCCAAGGTTCAGGTCGCACGGCTGGCGGAGACAGTGGACCTGTTTGACCACTCACTTGTGGCCCTTCTGGAAGGCTTTCCTTCAGCAGGCGTTATTCCCCCATCCAACCCAGAGCTTTCCCGAAAGCTAAGAGAAGTATCCGATCTTTGGATGCCGGTGAAAGAGCTTCTCGATCGCGCGGTTGCCAAAGAACAACTGACGGACCGGGATCTCGCAGCTCTTGCGAGGAAAACTGAACCGCTTCTGCGCACGATGAACGAAGCCGTCATTATGTACAGGTGATCCCCACAAAACGACCTGAGACAGTCAACTCTCAGTACAAAAGGAAATAAAAATGATCAGAATGGTTCTGACCGCAACCTTCTTGGTCTGTGCATCAGTTGCCCCCCAGACTACAATTGCACAGGACAGCGCAAATGTGGATCAGGTCACACATCGCGTGAACATTGCCGGCCGTCAGCGAATGCTAACCCAACGCATAACCAAAGCCGCCTGCCTGATGGCGCGGGATGTGGGTTTCACCACGTCATTTGACCAAATGACTCAGGCCTATGATCTTTTTTTGCAATCGGACCAGGGATTGCGCAACGGGGACTCCGATCTGGGTCTGGAGGCTGAAAGCAATGACACGGTCATCGGGGCGCTTGGGGCGATTGATTCACATTGGGCCGCTTACAAGGCGATCATTGAAACCGGCATCGACAACGCCACCATTGCCAATGCAGAGTTGGATGAACTCGACAGCGCAAGCCTGCGGGTGCTGAAGTTCATGAATATCGCTGTCTACAAAATGGCACGAGCCTATGCCTCTGAAACCGCGTCGGTTTCTCTGAACCTGGCCATCACTGTTGATATCGCCGGGCGCCAGCGCATGCTGACCCAAAAGGCTGTAAAAGAAGCCTGTCTGATGCAGGCGGTGGAAGATCCGTCTGAGCAGGCGGCGCGTTTGGCGGATACGGTTGAACTTTTTGATACCTCGCTGTCGGCGCTGCAGGACGGTTTTGAGGATATTGGCGTCATTGCACCGCCAACACCGGAAATCGCCCGAAAACTGCGCGAAGTCGAAGAACTGTGGAATCCGGTGAAAAGCCTGCTGGAACGCGCGGTTAACGGTGAAGTGCTGTCGGATCGCGATTTGTCCGTTCTTGCACGCGACAGTGAACCGCTGCTGCAGCGCATGAATGAGGCCGTTGCCCTTTACACAACGCAATCCTCTTCGAGCTGAAGGCATCCATCGGGAGGCTGCGGCGGGTGCAACCCTATCCCCGGCCCCGATTCTTCGGCGCATCCACCAGGTGAAATTGGAGTGAAATCAGATGTCTCATGCTTCCCGGATTTCAAAATCATTTCTGGCACACAATTCCAGACAACTGTTTGTGGCCGCCAGCATGTTCGCATCTGCTTTTGCACTTGAGGCAAACGCGCAAACGGCAAACGAAGTCGAACTGACCACTCATGATGGAGGCACAAGCGTCCGTGGCGTAATTCTGGAGTATGATGGTGCCACCTATGTTCTCCAGACAGAGTTGGGAATACTGACGCTCTATGCTGCGATGCTTAAATGTGCCGGAGCGGGCTGTCCCGGAGCTGACGGCACTATCGCGGAAGTGGAGCCTGAAAAAGAGGTTGTCGACACACGAGTGACGTTGGTCTCCCGGAGCGATGACACTGAGGTTATGGGGGAGCTGGTTGATTACAGCGACAGTTACTATGTCATTGAGACCCCGCTCGGCAGCTTTCAACTTTCCACAGACCGGGTAGACTGCGTTGGCGCCGCCTGCCCGGATCTGAACCTTTATGATCCGAAGATCGCTGTGCTTGGCGGGACCAACGCTGTTGACTTGATGATGCCCGCATTGCTGAGCGAATATGCGGGCGAGCGTGGGCTTCGTTATCAGATCGAGGAGCGATCCCGAGGTCGTTCTGTTGTCACTCTTCTGAGCGGTGAGGATGGTTCCGTGGTTGCCGAGATAGACATGCAGCCTTCCAGCGCGGCCGATGCCGTCTTCGCTCCGGACATCATGATCACAGACCGACAGATCAACACGGCTGCGGGTACAGAGCGGGAGTTTTTGCTTGCACTGGACAGTCGCGTTCTGATTGCCGGTGACAAAAACCCAGTCCGCGATCTGAGCATTGAAGAAATCGCGGCCATTTTATCCGGTGATCTGCGCTCCTGGGAAAACCTGGGTGGGGGCAATTCGCCAGTTACACTGCACTTGCTGGAAGGGGATAAACCCGCGCTCTTTTATCTGAAGACCTCTGGCAGCCCCGATGGCCCTATGGCCGCAGATACAGTGTTTCATCCCAGTGCACAGGATTTGATCAACTCCGTCCGCGCAGATCGCACCGCGCTTGGTCTCCTCGACCGCGTGCAGGTACAGCGTGGCGGGGCCGACATGATGTCCATTCGCAAAGCCTGTGGGCTTATGTCTGCACCATCCAATTTCGATCTGAAAATCGACAACTATCCATTGTCGCGCCCAGTCCTTGCTTATGCCGCAGAAGAGAATCTGCACCCGGTTGCCGGTGACTTCCTTCAATGGACACAGACAGATGCCGCGCAATCCGTGCTTGAGGATACAGGATTCGCCAGCGCCCGGCTTCAGCGCATGAAGATTCAGGACATGGGCGTTGCACTCATCCACGCCGCTGCCGTGGAACCGGATTTCAGCGGAGATGAGTTTTCGTCGATGATGCGAGAGCTGCGCCGTGCGGACCGTCTGTCGATCACGTTCCGCTTTGACAATGCCTCCAGTAACCTGGATGCGGAGTCGGTGCTGAATATCCGCGACCTGGCCAACCGGTTGCGCAACAGCGAATTTGACGGGCTGGAACTTCTGCTTGTCGGCTTTGCCGATAGCGTGGGCGACGCGGGACAAAATACACGGCTTGCGCAACAACGCGCCGAGGCTGTGCGAGAGGTTCTTGCAAATGAATTTGCCGCTGATGGACTGAGCAGGTTTAATATTCAAGCACTGAGCTTCGGTGAACAGATGCCGCTCGACTGCAATGACACCGATGAAGGTCGGGCCAGTAATCGTCGAGTTGAAGTCTGGGTTCGCGTGCCTGAAAGCTCTTGATCAGGTAAAAGCAGCGAGCTGTTTCGGGCAGAGGCAGGCAGTATCGCCAAGCGGTTTTGAAGGTGCAGACGCCCCTGTTGACCTCGATGTGTCCTTGTGGGTTAGCGAACAACCTGAATGGAGGCGTCTATGGAAGAGATTAACCTGGTTGGCCTGGATTTGGCGAAGAACATTCCCAGGTGCACAGAGCGGATCAGACCGGTGGCGCTGTTCTTCGGAAGAAACTGCGCAGAGCCCAGGTCCTCGAGTTCTTTGCCAGATTACCGCGTTGCGTGGTGGCGATGGAAGCCTGTGCCAGTGCGCATTATTGGGGCGCGAGATCGGTCGTTTGGGTCACGAAGTCATGCTGATCGATCCGGCCTAGGTGAAACCCTTCGTCAAACTTCAGAAGAACGATATGGCCGATGCGGAAGCGATCAGCAAAGCTGCAAGCCGACCAACGATGCGCTTTGTTCCCGTGAAAAGTGAAACCGCGTATGCAATGATCTCGTGGGGATATCGGAAACCTTTCTGATGAGGCATTTTGGTTGGGAGTTTTCATGATCTTGGCATGGCGCGGGTAAAATTAGCGAAAGACTTGGCAATACCCAGATGTTAATTCGATGCCGCAGCAGTGATGTTTGGGTAAATTACGCCGTCGAGCGCTGCAATTGGCACTAACGAGCAGATCACTTGGGTTCGGATCAAATTGATGCGTCTTATTCCGCCGCCTCAACCGGCTTGGCCCAATCCTCCCACTCTGTGCCGGCAGTCAGGACAGGACCGTCCCAGGCGAATGGGATCTGGTGAATGATCGTGTCGTCCCCGTCGATCAGCAGCACGAAGTAGGCCGGATGTAGTGGTGCGCCTTTCAGCAGTTCAGTTTCGCCCAAATCCGGTATCGACTGATTTCCTGTTGAGGGGGCCGAGGCGAACTGCACCCCGGCGTAGCGCCCGTGGATCGGTGCGTGTACATGGCCGAAATGGATATAGTCGATCTTGGCGGCGTATTCCTCGATAAGGTCGCGGAACGGGCCGCGGTCTTCTTCGACCAGCGCGATTTTGTCCTCGGCGGGCAGCCCCAGCTGCATCGGATTGTGATGCAGAAAGATCCGCGCGCGGTCGCAGGACTCAAGCTCGCTCTGCAGCCAGGTACGGCGGGCAGCGCAGAAATGCCCCGCATGGGTCCGTTCACCCACGCTGTCGAGATAGAGGAATCGCACGCCATTGACCGTCTCGGCATGATTGACAAAGCCGTTGGCGTCCACGGGTTGACTTGCGAACACAGACCTGAAGGTGGGGCGGTCGTCGTGATTACCAATTATCAGCCGCACAGGGATCGGCAGGTCGGCGATGGCCCGCTGCAGTGCCTCATACGCCGCATATTCCCCCCAATGCGCCAGATCACCGGTGATGACGATACGCGTGCCGTCGGGGTGGTTGGTTGTAACATCGGCCAGGGCGCGGGCGAACCGCGCATGAGGGTCCAACCCGCCCATCGGTTCGCCGGGGATGGTCAGGTGTATGTCTGAAATATGGATGATTTTCATTTTTTTGCCTAGAAATGTACCGGTCGCGTCCCGAAGTTCGCGACCGGCCGTGAGGGATCAGCCGTTGGGCAGCAGGTCGGAGACTTCTTCGGCCAGCTCTTCCTGCAGCGCTTTCATGTCGGTGGCATCACCGGTCACGATGCGTTCGATTCCGTCATAGATCACCTGGGTAATCGCCAGACCGTTATCGCCCGGATAAGCCAGCCAGTCGCGGAGCAGGGGCAGCTGGTCCACGGCGGTCTGCTTGTTGGGGTTCTGATCGTAGAAGTCGGCCAGGATCACCTCGTTCGCTGCCTTGTTCGGGGGCATATAGCCAGTGGTCTTGGCTACCTCGGCAGCGCCTTCACCACTGGTGATGAACTTCAACCAGGTCCAGGCGGCTTCCTGCACCTTCGGGTCGTCCGATGTCGAGGTCAAAAGCGCAGCGTTGCCACCTGCAGGCAGGCCCATCGGCTTTTCGCCCATGCCGGGGAACGGGCCGGTGACCAATTCGAATTCTCCCTGCGAACGTTCGACGGCACCCAGGGCCGAGGTTGACCAGAACATCATGCCGATCTCACCGGCCGAGAAGGATGCCAGCGCCGCCTTCCAATCCAGGTTCTGCATGTCGCACTTGGTGAAGATTTCCTGCATCTGCTCCAGCGCGGCCAGAGCTTCGGGGCTGTCCAAAGTCACGCGGCCATTCTCGACAATCGCCTTGTCCTGCGACCACATCAGGGCCTGCATGAGCCAGTTGCCCGTGATGTTCCAACCCCAGAAGATCGGGTTGTCGATGCCATTGGCCTTCATAGCTTCGCAAGCGCTGATCACTTCGTCCCAGGTGGTGGGCAGTGTTTCGATGCCACCCGCCTTCAGGATGTCCATATTGTAGTAACCCACCGGCAGCGACACCGAGAATGGCAGGCCATGCACATCACCACCGAAGGTCGACAGAGACAGCATGGCGTCGTGATAGCCGTCCGTAGCAAAATCAGCTTCTTCTGCGATGAAAGGTTCAAGGGAATGAGCAATGCCCTTGTCCACAAGGATTTGCTGGCGATTCAGCCCCTGCATGGTGACGTCGGGCAGGTTCCCCGAGACAGCTTCGCGCAGGATTGTGTTGGTGCCGTCCTCATACGACTCGTAGGTGGCGCGGAATTTCACGTCGATGTTCGGATGCGCCTCTTTGAAGGCAGGCATCATCGCCTCATAGGTGACGTCAAACAGATGGCTATAGGGATAGGCGAACTCGATGGTGACGGTGTCTTCGGCCATAACAGCGGTGGCGGACAGCGCCAAAGCCATTGCAGTCAGGGTGGTTTTCATGGAAATCTTCCTCTTGTTCCTGAAGTGGAGCGTAAGTGTTTGGCGATGCACGCTCCGCGTTGATCCCGGACGGGATATCGGGGGGGCGGGGTGACCCGCACCCAAAGCTCATTTCATTCCGTTCAAGGTGATCCCTTCGATGAAGCGTTTTTGCGCCAGAAGGAAAGCGACGATCAGAGGGGTGACGATGACGGTCGCAGTGGCCATCATCGGACCGAAGAATGACCCGTCTCCGTCTCCTTTGAACTCACGCAGGCCAAGCGGCGGTGTGAACAGGTCGCGATTTCCGGTCACAACGATGCGCGGCCAAAAGTAGTCGTTCCAATGGGCCACCACTGAAAAAATCGCAAAAGCCAGCAGCGCCGGGATCGCCGTTGGAAGCATGACGCGCCACACGATGGCAAACTCGCCCATCCCGTCCATTCGGGCCGCGTCGATCAGGTCGTCGGGTACCGTCAGAAAGAACTGGCGCATCAGGAAAATGCCAAAGACCGAAACGGTCCAGGGAACCACAAGGGCAGCGTAGGTATTGGTCAGCCCCAGCTTGGCCAGCATGATGTAAAGAGGCAGCGCGATGGCATGAACCGGGATCAGCAGGCAGAACAGAACCAGGCCGAAGACCGCATCACGGCCCCAGAACCTGAGCTTGGCCAGGGCATAAGCAGCGGGAAGGGCAACCACGACCTGGATCAGAAAGATCGATGCCGTCACGATCACCCCGTTCAGCAGGTAACGCAGCAGCGGTGCTTCGGTGAAGGCTTGGGTGTAGTTGAAGACAACCGGGCGGATTGAACAGTCCGCCTCGGCCTCGGCCACCAGCGCGTCGCGGATCTCTGCGTCAGACGCGCCGGCAAAGCGGGATGAGGCGGCGGCGATGTCGTCCCGGCCGGGGGTTCGCAACGCGACACAACGCGGCGCGACCATCAGTTCCTGCTGCCCGAAAAAGCCGCCTTCGCCCCGGTCAATCTCTCCCGGGGATTTGAATGAATAGCTGACCATCATGTAGAACGGCGCGATGACGATGATCACACCGATGATCAGGATCAGATGTTTCCACCAGTCACGGGTCATTTGTAATGAACCTTTCGTTCAACCAGCCAGCGTTGGATCAGGGTTAGAAACATGACGAAGAGAAGAAACAGCATGGTGATGGCAGATCCGATGCCGATCAGGTTTTGCTGCACACCTTTCTCAAAAATGGCGAACATCATCACGTAGGTGGATTTGTTCGGCCCTCCGCCCTGCGGCCAAAAGGCTTCGATTGTGTCAAAGACCTGAAAGGCGCGGATGCAGGTTATGGTGACGACAAAGACCGTCGTCGGCCCAAGCGCGGGCCATGTCACAAGCCGAAACCTCTCCCACGCGGACCTTGCCCCGTCCATCTCGGCGGCGTGGTACAATTCCCGATGAACGCTGGTCAGACCGGCCAGGTAAAGCACCATGTTAAAGCCAAAGCCCTGCCAGATGCCGATAAAGCAGATCACCCAGATCGCGTAGCGCTTGTCGCCCAGCCAGACCGGAAAGCGATCGGCACAGCCCTGAGACATGAATGACCAGATTTGCTCCAGGAACGTCCCGCACCCCATTTCCAGCGTTCGGTTGACCATTCCGATCGACGGGTGGAGCATGAACTCCCACGCAATCGCCATCGCCAGAAGCGTCGCCATGACGGGCAGGAAGTAGATCGTCTTGTAGATCTCGCGGAACCGGCCCAGCGAGTTGATCAACAGCGCGGCACCAAGCCCCAGACCGACGGAAATCGGTACCACGGTCACCACGTAGGTCAATGTGGCGACAAACATCTTTTCATAAGTCGAACGCGTAAATAGCTTTTCGTAGTTCTGCGTTCCGACCCAGTCGAAACTGCTGTTTCCAAGCGAGTAGTTGGTAAAGGACAGCACCCCGGCAATGATGACCGGTCCCAGCAGGATGACGACCATCAGGATCAGGGCAGGTGCGGTCAAAACCCATGCAGCACGGCGTTCTTTGGTTGCGTGACCCGCCGTTGGGCCTGTGGTCTGGTCAATCATGGTTGGTTCGATGGCTGACATGTCAGGCCACCTCGGCGGTTGCGCGGGTCACATGGCGAAGTTTGCGCAGTCGCGCACCATCCGCGTCAAAAACCAGCGCCTTGTCGATGTCGAAATCCAGCGCGACAGATGTCCCCAGAGCGAGGGTATTGCGTTTTTCAGGCCCGGCCCGCAGCGTGACGCGCTCTGCAAGTCCAGCCACTTCGATCTGAACGAATATCTCAGCCCCCAGGTTTTCGCTGTGCACCACCCGACCGCGAAGGGGACTTTTGCCGCGTGTCAGCCGAAGCGTTTCTGGTCTCAGGCCAAGCGAGGCCACGCCTCTGGTCCCGTCGATAACGGCAAGGTTCAGGGCGTGATCCAGCAGGCTCAACCGTCCATCATCCCCGACCTCAAGCGGAAGGATGTTGATTTTCGGAGAGCCAATGAATTCTGCGACTTCGATCCGGTCTGGATCTTCGTAGATCACATCTGGTGCCGCACATTGAAGGATGCGCCCACCCATCATGACGGCGATGCGGTCGGACATCGTCATCGCCTCGACCTGATCATGGGTGACATAAACGAATGTTGTCTCAAGACGGCGGTGTAGCTGCGCAATCTCGGCCCGGGTTTGAACCCGTAGTTTTGCATCAAGATTGGACAGTGGCTCGTCCAGAAGAAATGCCGCGGGTTCCCTGACCAGCGCCCGCCCCAAAGCCACGCGTTGACGCTGACCACCGGAAAGCTGCCCGGGCTTGCGATCCAGCAAGTGCCTGATTTCAAGCATCTCGGCAGCACGATGAACATCATGGCCTATTGCGCGGGCCATGGCGCGGGCGCCGGGCATGAGGCCGCCCAACAGCGGCAGGCGCTGCAAGCCGCTCATGCGGCGCATCCTGAGTGGGACCGCGATGTTTTCGCCCACGCTCAGATGCGGATAAAGCGCATAGGATTGAAACACCATCGACAGGTTGCGATCTGCGGCTCTCTGGCCCGCGACTGACGTGCCCCCAATCCGGATGTCGCCTGAATTTTGTTCTTCCAGCCCGGCGATGATCCGGAGAAGTGTCGACTTGCCGCAACCCGACGGTCCCACCAGAGAGACAAATTCGCCATCGGCAATATCCAGGGACACACCCTTGAGCACCTCAGTCTCGCCAAAGCGTTTGGTTACGTTCTTGATGCTCAGCTCTGCCATCTGATTCCTCCATCTGACGGGGTCGGTCTAAGCATCGGAGCCTTCACTTTTGTGACGTCATATTAGTGAAACTTATGAGGGGTATGGCCACGCTCGAAACGGAGGTCGAACATGCGTGCCAACCATCATCAATTTGTCGCGTTCGCCTATGTGGTCCGAGAAGGCAGCTTTTCGGCGGCGGCCGTGCGGTTGGGCGTGACACAATCCGCGGTCACGCAGCACGTCGGCAAACTGGAGAAACAGGTCGGCTCACAACTGTTGATACGCAGCCGGGATGGTATTTCCCTCACCCGGACCGGGCAGGAGTTCTATGACCTTGCTGATCGTCTGGTCGCGCTGGACTCTGAAATCCGAGAGAGGCTTGACGGGTTTGAAGCCATGGAACGGGGCCATATCAAGGTTATCGCCAATGCGCCGCTTCCCGCTCTGAGGGCGATCAGCTTGTTTGGGCAAACGTATCCGGATGTACAGATCGAATTTGCCCTTTATGCCTGGTCCACGGCGACAAGGTTATTGCTGGAAAGGCGAGCCGATGTTGGGTTGATCACGGATCCGCCAAAGACCGACGATTGGGAGCGAGTACCGGTGCAAAAGGCGCATTACGTCGCCTATGTTCCGCCATCTTCGCCCCTGGCAGATCGGGATATCCTGCACTTCAAGGATCTGGCACAGGAAACCATTATCCTTCCGGAAAGCGGATCCCTGACCGAGCGGGTAGTGCGTGATGCCCAGGTCAAACACGGCGTCACGTTCCAGCGGTCCATAAAGATGACGACTTTTCCGCTGATGTGCGAAGCGGTGCTTCAGGGCGCAGGCATCGCTATTTTTCTTGGCAATAGCGGACTGATTTCCCGAGGATTGGTAGAAGTGCCAGTTTCTGAATTGTCGGAGACGCACGAAACCGCAGTGGTCGCGCCAAAAGACCGCGCGCGGCTGCGACTGGTGAAGGCGTTCATCGACATCGCAGCCTCTTCGGACTTTCGCTAGCCCGGATAATGGCGGCACCCGATCGGTTGAGAACATTTGACAAGAAAAAAATTCACTATACGTTTAATTAAATAATGATTCGAGACGCCCGGATTACGGGTGCGCGAAACAGCAAGGAGGAACTCACGTGACCAAGCTAACGGTGAATGGCCAGGAAATTGAGGTCGACGCCAGCCCGGATATGCCGCTGCTATGGGCGTTGCGCGATAAGTTGGGACTGACCGGTACCAAGTATGGATGCGGAATCGCCCAATGCCGTGCCTGTACCGTTCATATCGATGGCGAGGCGATGCCCTCCTGCCAGATTGAGATCGGCGATGTTGGTGCAAGTGAGATCACAACCATCGAAGGTCTGGGGGAAGACGGGTCGCATCCGGTACAGCGGGCCTGGGTTTCTGGGAACGTACCGCAGTGCGGGTTTTGCCAGTCGGGTATGGTAATGGCCGCTGTCGCCTTGCTGGAAAAGAACCCCAACCCAACGGACGAAGAAATCAACGACGAAATCGTCAATATTTGCCGCTGCGGGTCCTATTCCCGCGTCCGCGCCGCAATTCATCAGGCCGCCGCCGAGATGCAGAAGGGGTAAGCCATGACCAAACATGATAAAATTGTCCTTTCCCGCCGCGGGTTCCTGAGTGCTGCGATCGGAACGGCGGGGGCTGTTGCCTTCAACCTGACCATCCCAGCCCCCGCCCATGCTGCCGCCGAACCGGTCGAATTACATTCGTGGGTGGTGATCAAGCCGGACAACCGGGTGGCCGTTCGTATCCCGCAGGTCGAAATGGGGCAGGGGTGCACCACTGCGTTGGCGCAATATGTGATGGAGGAGCTGGATCTGGATCCGGTCCAAACCGATTGGGAATATTACGATCCAGCGACCAATCAGGCCCGGGACAACGTCTATGTCCATACCGCCACTCTGGCGAGTTTCGGGATGGAGATGCTGTTCATGCCGATGCGGACCGCCGGGGCGCAAATCCGTGCAATGCTGGTTCAGGCCGCCGCGACCAGACTGGGCGTTGACGCGGGATCGCTGTCGGTTGAAGGCCACGCGATCGGCGACGGATCGGCCTCGGTGTCATTTGCCGAGGTTGCTGCCGATGCGGCGGCGTTGAGCGTACCGCAGGGTGTTTCGGTCAAGGATCCCTCGCAGTGGAAGGTGATCGGAAAACCGCTGGATCGTGTTGACGCGTTCTCGAAATCTACGGGCCAGGCGGTTTACGGCATGGACCTGCAGATGGAGGGGATGAAATACGCCGCAGTGAAGCAGTCTCCGGTTTATGGCGGCAAGCTGATTTCGTTCGACTTCGATGCGATCAAGGATATGCCGGGTGTCATCAAGGCGGTTGCGATCAAGGCGGGCCCAACGGGATACACCGTGCCTCCAACCCTCTGGGATATCATTGACTGGGAAATGGACGATGCGGTGGCAGTTGTGGCCGACACCTGGTGGGAAGCGCAACAGGCACTCAATGCCTTGCCGATCACCTGGCACGAAGGTCGGCATCGGGCCACGTCGACCGATAGCATAGAGGCAGATCTGGGCGCAGCGCTGGATGCGGGCGGTATGGTCGTTCGCAACGAAGGCGATGTCGAGACCGCTTTGCAGGATGCGGCGCAAACCGTCGAGGCCGAATACCATTATCCCTATCTCGAACACGCGCCGATGGAGGTCATGAACGCCACAGCCTTGGTAGATGGCATCAATGTTGAGGCCTGGGCACCGACCCAGTACGGCGATGAAGCGTTGCGGATTGCAGCATATGCCGCAGGCATCACGACAATCCGGGCCAAGTTCCACATGACGCTGGCCGGGGGTGGTTTTGGCCGCCGTCTGCACAATGACTATGTCAGTCAGGCGGTGCAGGTCGCCAAACAGATGAAGGGCACGCCGATCAAACTGATCGCCTCGCGCGAGGAATGCCTGGCACGGTCCTATTACTCGCCCATCATGACCGCCCGCTTCAAGGGAGGGGTGGATGCGGACGGCAACGTGACCGCATGGAAATCGCATTCGGCGCAGGGCCGGTCGGTGCTGCAGCCTTATGGTATGACGCGGACGGTGTTCCCTTTCGCAAACATCAACGTGCAGTATTCCTCGGTCGAGGACACTCCGCTGCCTTTCGCATGGATGCGTGGAGTGGGGCACACGCAGAACGCCTGGATGAACCACGGGTTCATGAGTGAACTGGCTGCTGCCGCCGGGATGGAAACGGTTGATTTCCACCTCAAACATCTTCGAACGGACGCAGTCGCGGAAGATCGTGCCGACAAGGACGATGCGATCGCCCGGATCAAGCGTTTCCAGCGTGTCTATGACCACGTGCTATCCAAAGCTGGTCCGGCTCAAGAGCAGGGCAAGGGACGGGGCCGCGGCGTCGCAGTCTATGACATGAGTTATGTGCCCGGTTTCCATTCCTCGTGCATCGGGATTGCCGTTGATTTGCGGCTTGAAGACGGCGATGTGAAGCTCGAGCGCGTGACGGCGTCTGTGGATTGCGGGCTGGCGGTCAACCCTCAGATCATCGAAGCGCAAATTCAGTCGGGCATCATGTTTGGCCTGTCGAACGCGATCAATGGCAAGATCACCATTGCCGATGGCAAGGTCGAGCAGAGCAACTTTGACAGCTACGACATCCTTCGACTGGGTGAAGCACCGCAAATGGATGTTCACATCATGCCGTCCGAGGAAAAAGTTCCGGCCGGGATCGGTGAGGGCGCCGTGCCCGTTGTCATCGGCGCGCTGGTGGATGCGGTCTGGAATGCGGGCGGCCCGCGCATCCGGCGACTGCCGGTGCGCGACCACGATCTGACCCTGCGGGGGTAAACTCGGGGCCGGGGGCGTTTGACGTCCCCGCCTTTTCTGCCTGATAACATATTGGACCTTTGACAAGAGGACTGGATGCTCCGTTTTTATTGCGCCCACGAGATGCCGTTTCAGATCAGCGCCCCTGCGGATAGCCTGGCCCCGTTTCTAATTCCCAATTCCCTTGATGACGGGTCTGGGGCTCACGCGTTGAGCCAGTATCTGGAGCAGCTTGCGCTGGCCGAGGCTGAAGGGTTTGACGCAGTGTATCTGCCGCGCAGCGCGGGTGGTGCAGTATCGATGCTAAGCGATCCTTTTGCCGTGGCGGCTTTGGCTGCGGCGCGTACATCGCGCATCGGCATTGCGGTGGGTGAAATCGCATTGGGGTTACTTGATCCTGTCGACGCAGCTCAGCGCGTTGCGATGCTCGACATGATTTCCGGTGGCCGCGCCGAAGCAGGCATCACATTTGGATCGGGGGCGGCTTTCTGGGCAATGACCGCACGCCCCGGACGGGCGCGGTTGCAATTTGCCGAAGCGGCGGCGCTGTTCCTGCAATCCCTGCGCGAAGCAGGGCCCCGCCGGTTCGAAGGGGAATACTTCATGCAGCGCCACCTGAATCCGTGGCCGAAGGCGTCCGACGGGTTGCCTTGCTTTGTATCCGGGCCGGGTTGCCCGGAAACCCGCAAGGCGGCTGAGATGCATGGGTTGGACTATTTGCCGGATGCGGATGATCCGGAACGCAAAGGTAGTATGGTCCACGTAAACGTGTTTGTCGGGGATGCGGATGTTTTGACGCCGCATCTGGAGCAGGCGCGTGCCGTGGGCGCCACAACACCGAATTATCAGATCCCTCCGGGGTATCTGACAGCGCAGCAATATCGGGCAACATTGACCAAACTCGCGCGCGACCCGTTGATGTTTACAGGAAATGCCGACGACGTAACTGGTGCCCTGCGCACCCTGATTGAGGTGCGCAGACCCACGGCGCTTGTCATTCATCCGCATGTGGGATCAATGCCGCATGACATGGCGTGTGCCAATATCCGGGCGGTCGCACAGATATTACCGGCCCTGAAATCCGCCACTCCGGCGTTTGTGTAAGGAGCGTTCGATATGGCGCTTGATACCCCGTTTTTTGAAACGCATGAGATCGAAATCGATGGTGTGACCGTGCAGTATCTGACTGCGGGACGCGGGGACCCATTGGTGTTCTTTCATGGGGCTGGCCTGATTGGGGGGTGGGATTTCGCTCGCCCGTGGCCCGATCATTTCCGGCTGATCCTTCCTTTTCACCCGGGTTGGGGAGGCTCCGATGACGCGCCTCAATTCACCTCTGCGCAGGATTTCGTGGATCATCATCTGGCCTTTGTGAACGCGCTCGGGCTTGAGACGTTCAATCTGGTGGGTTTTTCCATGGGAGGATGGATCGCGTCCTGTTTTGCGGCACAGCATTCGGACCGGATCAAGAAACTGGTTTTGGTCGCCCCGGCCGGATTGCGGGACGAAGATCATCCCGGCACTGACCTGTTCGCAGTTCAGCCAGAGGACGTACTGCCCTATCTGGCCCATGACCTGAACGCTTTTGCACCTTATGCGCCAGCAGATCCTGCGGACCCGGATTTCCTGGCGGGACTTTACCGCGACAACAGCTCGTTCGCGCAGCTTGGATGGGAACGCATGTGGGAGGTCGGCATGGAGCGCAAATTGCCGCGGATCGCGAACAACACGTTGCTGTTGTGGGGCGATCAGGACCGTGTTGTGCCATTTGGGCAGGCGGATCGCTGGGCCTCGCTCTTGCCAAACGTGCGCATTCATCGCTTAAAGGATGTCGGTCACTACCCGTTTCTGGAAGATCCACAGGCCCATACCGTGGTCACTCAGTTTCTGACCCAAAACAATAATTGAGAGTATTTATGACCACTGCAGCCCCAAAGCGCCGAATTGGCCGACCGACCGGTAAGACCGACACCCGTGATGTGATCCTGGATGCCGCCGAAGGGTATTTTGCCGATGGCGGGTTCAACGCGACCTCAATGCGCGAAGTGGCGGAAAAGGCGGGCGTGAATCAGGCGCTGATCACCTACTACTTCAAGTCCAAGCGCGGGCTGTATGAGGCCGTGTTTTCGCGCCGTGCGCAGGAAATGGTGGATGAACGTGATGCGCTGCTGGCAAAATTGCTGGCCGATAAACCAGACAGCTATACGGTGCGCGAAGTCGTGGCTGCATATCTCAAACCGCAGTTCGACATGCTGTCGAGCGGCGAGCAGGGCGAGAAGTTTGTCCGCATCCAGGCACGTCTGCATAACGAACCCGAAGAGGTCGCGTTCAAGCTGCGTTCGGAAACCTATGACGAGGTGACCAAGAAGTACATCGCGGCTCTGGCCAAGGTGTTGCCGCATCTCAGCTATGACGAAGTGATCTGGCGGATGACTTTCCTGATCGGCACCTATCTTTTTATGCTCAGCGGCGTTGATCGCCTGGGCGACTTATCCGACGGCAAGTTGCACGCAGAAGATCCCGATGAGGTCGTCACCCGCCTTGTCGCGTTTCTCGAAGGTGGGCTGGCAGCTCCGCGATCCTAACGCCCTTTCGCTAAGTTTCTAATAAATAGTGTTTATACCCCTGAGCCCGGACGGCGCGGGGTGATTTTTCTCGTGCCAAACTGCGCCCGGAATCCCAAAAGGTTTCTGAAAAAACTGTCAAAGAATCGTTGCAAAACCATTTGTCCTTGATATTAATCAAGTGACTAATTAATTAAAGGAGTGAGGGCAGTGGCCGTCAGAGATTCTGAACTGACACAAGCGTGGAAACAGGTGCTGGAGCTGAGCAATGTGAAGCCCGGGCACAACATCACCATCCTGACATCTTATGAGACAAATCCGCAAAATCAGCGGTGCGCGCTGAACGCCGCACACGGTTTGGGCGCAATGGTGAATACGCTCGAATTGCCGCCGATGAATGCCGAGCGGTCGCTCAGCCGGGACAGTCTGGCTTATGTGGGCAAGACGCCTTTGACCGGAAATAAGTCTGCGCTGGCCTGTCTCAAGGAAAGCGATCTGGTGCTGGACCTGATGACCCTTTTGTTCTCGCCCGAGCAACATGAGATCCTCGAAAGCGGCACCTCGATCCTTTTGGCGGTGGAACCACCCGAGATTCTGACGCGCCTGGTGCCAACGGAAGAGGACCGTGCAATGGTCCTGGAGTCCTCCAAGCTGTTGCAGGCCGCCCGGCAGATGCGGGTGACCTCAAAAGCAGGCACCAACATCATCTTTGACCTGGGGCAATATCCGATGCTCGAGGAATATGGCTATGTGGATAAACCGGGGCGCTGGGATCACTGGCCGTCGGGTTTTCTGGCCACCTGGCCGAATGAGGGCGAAAGCAATGGCACCGTAGTGCTGGATCGTGGCGACATCCTGCTGCCTCAGAAATCCTACCTGGCTGAACCGATCGAGATGACCGTCAAGAACGGCTACGTCACCAACATTACCGGCGGTCTCGATGCCGATTTGCTGAACGACTACATGGAAACTTTCAATGATCCAGAGGCGTATGCCGTGTCGCATATCGGCTGGGGCCTGCAAAAGCGCGCCCGTTGGTCGACCATGCACATGCTGGACAAAGAGGCGCATATCGGCATGGACGCCCGTGCCTTTGATGGCAATTTCCTGTTCTCGATGGGCCCGAATACCGAAGCCGGTGGCGCACGCAACACCGCGTGCCACATCGATATCCCGATGCGAAATTGCTCGGTTTACCTCGATAACAAGGTGGTTGTCGAAAACGGTCGCACGGTTGCGTTGAACTGAACATCGACGCGGCGACCGGCTGAATGCGGGTCGCGGGGACAGACGCAGGAATCGTCCCCGTGATCCGGACAGGGAGAAGAGAATGACACGCTCAAAGCAAGCGTCTGACGCCAGCCAGAATGAGCTGTTGCGACTGACCGGAATAACCAAGCGATTTCCCGGGGTTTTGGCCCTTAGTAATGTGAATTTCGACCTCAAAGAGGGAGAAGTGCATGTGCTGTTCGGGGAGAACGGGGCAGGGAAATCTACATTGATCAATGTGATCTCCGGCGTTCTGACCCCGTCCGAAGGGGCCATCTCACTTTATGGTCAGCCGTTTCGGTTCAGCTCACCGCAGGATGCGAGAGAGCAGGGCATCAGCCCGGTGTTTCAGGAATTTTCGTTGATCCCCGACATGACGGTCGAGGAAAATCTGTACCTGGGGCGTGAAGAAACGACCCATGGTTTTTTGCGAAAGAAAGAGATGCGTCGCGCCGCGATGCGGATTCTGGCACGCCTTGGGTTTGGTATCGCTCCAAACGCGCGGGTGTCTGCCCTGCCACGAGCGCAACAGCAGATGGTTGAGATAGCCAAGGCTCTGGTCACCGATCCTCGCATTCTCATTCTGGACGAGCCGACGGCCTCATTGACCGAAGCCGAAAGCGCCCGACTTTTCGAGTTCGTGCGCGAGCTGCGGGCGCAGGGTGTCGGCATCATCTATATCTCGCATAGGATGCGTGAAATTCGGGATCTAGCTGATCGCGTCACGGTTCTGCGGGACGGGGCATTGATTTCGACTGTGCATGCACAGGACGTCACCGACGATGAGATGGTCGAACTGATGACCGGACGCAAGGCGGGGGTTCTGTACCCGCGCATTCCCCACAACCCCGGCAATGTGATGTTGGAAGCGCGTGATCTGCATACGGTCCGGGACCGTGTGCGCGACGCGTCATTCCAAGTGCGGGCAGGTGAGATTGTTGGCATCGCCGGGCTGGTCGGATGCGGCAAATCCGAACTTGTACGCGCTGCATTTGGGCTGGAGCCCATTGATCGGGGCGAGGTGCAGTTCGACGGAGATACTTACGCCCATCCGACAGCCGCACAATCGTTGGAACATGGCATCTGCTATTTTCCCGCTGACCGAGGGGCCGAAGGGCTCGCGGCCACGCGACCCATTCTTGAAAACGCATCAATGGCGGCACTGCCGGAAAACGCGTTTTCGATCCGAGGGTTCCTGCGGAAAGGAAGCGAGAAGTCGCGGGTGCAAGAGATCATGGAGCGCCTGCAATTGCGGCCCATGCGCCTGTTTGCGGCTGTGGGATCTTTGTCCGGCGGCAACCGGCAAAAAGTGGTGCTGGCGCGCGGAATGACACGGGGCACGCAGGTGTTCCTGTTTGACGAGCCGACCGTAGGTATCGACGTCGGTGCCAAGGCCGAAATCTATGCCCTGCTGGGGGAATTGGTGGCCGAAGGCGCGGCGGTGGTTCTGGTCAGTTCCGAGTTGCCCGAAATTCTTGGTCTCTCGCACCGGGTCTACGTGATGCACAACGCGCGCGTCGTGGCCCATCTGGAAGGCGATGAGATCACTGAGGACCGCATCCTTTCGCATTTCTTCACCGATCACACCGACGCGGCCTGAGGCCGGACATGACGCGCGAACAGAGACAAACAATGACCCGTATCACCCATGAAACGCCGCCCGTGCGTCTGGACTGGCGGCACCATCTGACTGAGACAACCGGTATCCTGATCGCCGTGATCCTCGGACTGATGCTGATCCTGTCGCTGGTCGAGCCGCGGTTTCTGGCGGCGCAAAACCTTGCGAACCTGCTGCGGTCCGCTTCTATCCTGGCGATTATCTCTGCCGGGCAGATGTTCGTGATCATCGTGCGCGGGTTCGATCTGTCGGTGGGCGCGACGATGGCGATGGTGTCGGTCGTGACCGCCATGGTGATGGCGAATGTGCCTGAGGGAACGGCCACCAGCCTGACCATCCTTTACGGTGTCGGCGCGGGATTTGCTGCAGGGGCGGCCGTGGGGTTGGTGAACGGGCTGTGTGTTGCCTACCTCAAGGTACACAGCTTTATGGTGACGCTGGGGACGTCGTCCATCGTGGTGGGTCTGGCGTTGTACCTAACCAACGGCATCCCGGTCTATGGCATGCCACGCGGGTTCTCGTCCGAGTTCGGACGGGCGATCTGGGGCGGGTTGCCATCAGCCTTCTACATCGGTGCCGGTCTGGCTCTGCTGTTCTGGGTGATCCAGAATCTGACAACCGTGGGCAAGTACATCTACGCGGTTGGCGGAAACTTTAAATCCGCCGTGTTTTCAGGCCTATCGGCCAACCGCTATCTGGTCATGGCCTACGTGATCTCGGGCTTGACGGCCGCGTTGGCGTCGATCCTGCTGACTGCGCAGATCGGGTCGGGGCAGGGGTCCATCGGTGGCGTCCTGACGTTCCAGTCCATCGCCGTGGCGATCATCGGCGGCGTTAGTCTGCAGGGCGGTGTCGGCAAGATTGAAAACGTCTGCCTGGCCGCGCTGTTCCTGCAACTGCTGACCAACGCGATGGAGCTGCTGCGCATTCAAAGCCAGCTGCAGGCCGTGATCCTGGGTCTGATCGTGATCCTGGTGGCCGCCAACGACATCCGCAAGACAAGGAGCGTCTGACATGACCACTGCCACCAGCCCCCGCTCCCGAGAGTTTGTCGCAACGGTCAAGCTGCTGACCTTTCCGCTGCTGATCCTCGCCATGTTCGGCCTGTTTGCCATGTTCGAACCGCGCATCGCCAGCGCCCGAAATCTGGTCAACATCTCCAGCCAGTCGACCTATCTGATCGTTTTTGCTCTGGCACAGACTGTGGTTTTGGTGCCGCGTGGCTTTGACCTGTCTTTGGGCAACGCGGTCAGCTTCACCTCTGTCGCGACGGCGCTTGCACTGACCAGCAGCTTTGCAGCCGGGTTGCCGGGATATGCTGTTGTTGTGCTTGGTCTGCTGACCGGTCTGGCCTGCGGCACGGCTGTGGGGCTGTTTAATGGCTTCTTCGCCTCGGTGCTGGGCATCCGGTCCTTCATCGTCACGCTGGGCGCGATGAACATCTGCTATGGCCTGTCGGCGACAATTTCGGGCGGTCGGCCCGTGTTCAATGTGCCCGAGGCGTTCACCACCTTTTTCTACAGTGGCACCTTTGCGGGTATCCCTGCACCTATTCTTTGGACCGCCTGTGTCGCCATCGCCGTGCATGTGGTCCTGTCCAACACTGTCTTTGGCCGCACGCTCTATCTGATGGGCTGCAACCCCCGCGCCGTTGAGGTGGCTGGTCTGCCCCGGCGCAAATACTTCGCTATCGCCTTTGTGCTGTCCGGTGCATTGGTTGCCATCGGAGCGCTGATGCTGACGGCGCGCACCGGTACGGGTGAGCCCAACTTGGGCGGCAACCTGCTGCTGCAGGCCATCGCGGCGGCGGTCATGGGTGGCGTCAGCCTGTCAGGCGGGCGTGGCGGTGTATTCCACGCCATCACCGGTGCTCTGTTTATTACCGTTTTGTCAAACGGCCTGAATTTCCTCCAGATCAGCGGCTATCTGCAACAGATCATCCTCGGTCTGGTCATCATCCTTGCCATCGCGCTCGATAAAAGCCGCGACTAGGCCTTTTTTACGGAGATCAAAGTGACTCAACAGAACTATCGCATCGGCCAGATCGTCCCCAGCTCGAACACCACGATGGAGACCGAGATCCCCGCCATGCTGCGCGCGCGGGAGAGCATCCTACCCGAACGGTTCACCTACCATTCGTCGCGGATGCGGATGCGCAAGGTAACGAAAGAAGAACTGGCCGATATGGACGCGCAATCCGATCGTTGCGCCGTTGAACTGGCGGACGCGCGGGTCGATGTGCTGGGCTATGCCTGTCTGGTGGCCATTATGGCGATGGGGCCTGGCTATCACCGCGAAAGCGAAAAGCGCCTGCGCGAACGGACGCAGGAAGTTGGGGCAGACATTCCGATGGTGACCAGCGCCGGGGCGCTGGTCGAAGGGATCAAAGCGATTGGCGCCAAAAAGGTCGCCGTTGTGACCCCTTACATGAAGCCACTCACGGAACTGGTCGTTGATTACATCCGCAAGGAAGGGATCGAAGTCGTCGACTACGTCGCGCTGGAAATCCCGGACAATCTGGATGTGGCGCGCCACGACCCCGCCAATCTGCCCGGGATTGTTGCAAGGATGAATATCGAAGACGCCGATGCGGTGGTTCTGTCGGCCTGCGTTCAGATGCCTTCGCTGCCTGCTGTATCACAGGTCGAGGCCGAGACCGGCAAGCCTGTCGTGACCGCGGCCGTTGCAACGACGTATCACATGCTCAAGGAACTGGGGCTGCAGCGAAAAGTTCCGGGCGCGGGTGCGCTGTTGTCGGGAGCGTATTGATGTCCAGGTTGCTTTTTGGCGCTCAGGTTCAGGCCAACGGTATCCGCCAGCACTATCTGCGCTACGGCGGGAAGGGACCTAAACTGTTGATCCTGCCGGGTATTACCAGCCCGGCGGTAACCTGGGGTTTCATTGCTGAAGAACTGGCCGAAACCATGGATGTCTACGTGCTGGACATCCGGGGGCGCGGGCTGTCGGATACGGGGCCAGAGCTGGACTATTCGCTGGGCGCGATGGCCGGTGACGTGCGCCCGTTCATCGACGCAGTCGGCATTGAAGGCTGTATCGTGCTAGGCCACTCGATGGGTGCGCGGATCGCGATGCGGGCGCAGACTGGCTTTGACTTGGATGCGCGGTCGATCATCCTGGCCGATCCGCCGGTGGCAGGGCCAGGGCGACGGAAGTACCCGATGGGGATCGCCTGGTATGTGGACAGCATCCATGAGGCGCTTCACGGAATGACCGCCGACGACATGAGAATCTATTGTCCGAACTGGACCGAGGAACAGCGAGCCTTGCGGGCGCAATGGCTGCACACCTGCTATAAACCCGCGATTGTCGAGGCGTATCAGGGTTTCCACCGCGATGACATCTTCCCCGATGTTCCGAAATTGCCGGATCACGTGATGCTGATGGCGGCAGGCAAGGGTGGTGTGATCCAGCCCGAGGACATTGCTGAGTTCAAAGCGGACAAACCTGCGATTGATGTGCAGGTGGTCAAGGATGCGGGCCATATGATCCCGTGGGATGATCTTGGCACTTTCCTGCGCCTGACCCGTGATTTTGTCGGAAAGGCCGGGGCATGAGCAACGCGGACGCCCAATTGGTCTATGCCCGGCAGGGGTTAGGGGGCGGCATCGCGTTCGGGCGTAAGCCCGCGCTGCTGCTGATCGACTTTGTGAACGGGTTCAACGATCCCGATCAACTGGGCGGCGGTAACATCGGCGATGCCATCGCGGCCACCCGACCAGTCCTGCGAGCCTTCCGCGACCGGGACCTGCCCATCGCGCATACGCGTATCGTCTACACCGAAACGGGATCGGATATCGGTGTTTTCGCCACCAAGATCCCCGGTCTCCAAACGCTCTTTGAGAGCGCCCACAGCAGCCAGGTTGTCGACGCGCTCGCACCCCTCCCTGGTGAGTGTGTCATTCGCAAGAAACAGGCCTCGGCCTTTTTCGACACGGATCTGGCGGCCTGGCTGCGAAAGGAAGATGCTGACACGCTGGTGATCGCGGGCTGTACGACCTCGGGCTGTGTGCGCGCCAGCGTGGTCGATGCCGCCAGCCACAATTTCCGTCCCTTCGTTCTGCGCGATTGCGTGGGCGACCGGGCACTGGCGCCGCATGAAGCGAACCTGTTCGACATGGGCCAGAAATACGCCGAAGTCATCGACTCGGCCGATCTGCAAGCCTTGCTCAAAAACTAGGAGGTGAACCCAACCACAGGCATCATTTTTCCGCAATCCGTTCAATAAATTAGTTGGTCGTATAAATAATAAGTGAACGTACGCTAACTTTTTGCTAGCATGCAAACGGATGCGGGATCAACGAAATCAAGCATCACCCGCCGAGGAGGGCGGGGACAACTCGGAGGAACCCAGACATGAAACTTTCTGCATTCAAGCTGACCGCTGCGGTACTGGCGCTGAGCGTCGGCGCGACAACGGCTTCGGCCGAGGATCAGTGGTATCCGTTCAAGGTGATGGATGCCACAAATGGCGTCGAAAACCGGGCCGAGGCCGCCTATACCCCACTGGAAAAGGCTGAAAAGCCGCTCAACATCTGCGTCCTGTTCCCGCATCTGAAGGATTCAATCTGGCTGGCCATCAACTATGGCATCGCCAAAGAGGCCGAACGTCTGGGCGTCAACATGACCCTTTTTGAGGCGGGCGGTTATGCCAACCTGCCGCGTCAGCTGGCGCAGTTCGATGACTGCCTGGCTGGTGGCTATGACGCCATCGTTGCGGGTGTGATTTCCGAGGGCGGTCTGGCGCAAAAGCTGAAAGAGGCGAACGAGGCCGGTATCCCGGTGGTCGCAGTGCTGAACGTCATTGCCGAAGCGCCTATCGCCGGCCGCGTTTATCCTGATATCCCGGACATGACCAAGGTTTCGGCAGAATTCATGGCCGGTATGCTGGACGGCGCCGAGGGCAAGGTCGTAACCTTCCCGGGACCTGCAGGCTCGGGCTGGGCCGAGCTGTTCAATGATCACTTCAAGGGCGACATCGCCGCGCATGAGAATGTCGAGGTGATCGGCGAACGCTTTGGCGACTCGGGCGTGGCGGTGCAGCTGGGCCTCATTCAGGACGCCCTGCAATCCTATCCCGAGATGAACGCCATGTACGGTGGTGCCCCGGCTGTCGAGGCCGCGGTGGGCGCGTTGGCGGCTGCCGGCAAATATGACTTTGTAATGGTTCCGGCCTACGAAAACGATGCCATCCACTTCATGGTCGAAAGCGGCGAACTGCCAGGCTTCGTAACGCAATACCCAGTCGCTCAGGGTCGTGTGGCGCTGGACATGGCTGTGCGTGCGGTCGAAGGCTCGCTGACCATGAATTTCGTCAACCCGATCCCCGAGGCCGTGGATAGTGAAACCCTGAAGGCAACGGATAAATCGGTTGCGATTGCCGCGCCCAAAGGGTTCTCGGCCACTTATCAGGTCAACATCTCCAACTGACGAACGGCCAGGGCGGCGTGTGCGCGACGCGTCCGCCCCGCGCCTTTCGGTCCTGCAAAAGAAAGACGACGAAAATGAAATTCACCAATGACGTCCCCAAGTTCACCGCCTCGGACGCGGAGATCGACGCCAATATCAAGGATGCCGACATACCGGCTCTGCTGGTCACCTGCGCGCATCTGACCGGAGATTACTCGCTGCTCAGGGATGAATGGCGCCCCGTCATGGAATACGGCGTTGCCATCAGCGGTATGACGCCCGACACCGAAGCTGAAGTCCGAGCAGAATGCGCCGCCCGCCTGAAGAGCTTTCGCGACGCGGGCGGCGAGACCCATGCCGCGGCCACGGCGGAGGAAATCCGAACCGTCGCAAACTGGATGATGCCCGAAATGGGCGAAAAGATGGATGCCTTTATCCCTCTCAATCACGAAGAGGCCGTGCTGAATGGGTTCGACCTGCGGCGCCCGCGTTGGAACAAGGCCCGCCTGGCCCCCGAACGCGAATTTTCCGTCGCCATCATCGGCGCGGGAGAGGCGGGAATGCTGACCGCCATGCGCCTCAAGGAGGCGGGCGTGCCCTTTACCATATTCGAGAAAAACCCCGAGGTTGGCGGGACGTGGTTCGAAAACCACTATCCCGGGGCACGTGTGGATTGTAACTCGTTCTTCTACAGCTTCGCCTGCATGCGCGGGTTGTGGGAGGATTTCTACGGCCACGGTGCGGATGTTCTTGAATACCTCAAGGCCGTCGCCGACGAGTGGGGCATTCGCGACAACATCGTTTTCAATGCAGAGGTCACTGAGTGCCGCTGGAACGAAGCAACGAACCAGTGGGATCTGACAATTGATCATCAGGGCCAAACGCTGAACCACAACTCGAACATGCTGGTCAGCGCCGTGGGTCAGCTGAACCGCCCGATGATGCCTGACATCGAAGGGCAAGAGCTCTTTACCGGCCCCAGTTTTCATTCGGCCCGTTGGGATCACGACATCTGTTACGAAGGCAAACGTGTTGGCGTGATCGGCACGGGCGCCACCGCACTGCAGTTCATACCGCAGCTGGCCAAGACCGCTGAAAACGTCACCGTGTTTGCGCGCACCACGCCGTGGCTGTTGCCGACACCGTTATTGCACGAAAAAGTGCCTGAGGGACTGAAGTGGTTGATGGTCAACGTTCCGACCTATTCCATGTGGTACCGGGTGACTCTGGCCATTCCGGGTGCGGTGGGCATGCTAGACGGGGTCAAGGTCGACCCTGACTATCCGCCGACGGAAAAAGCGGTATCGGCCATGAATGATCAGGCCCGTCAGGCGATCACGGACTGGATGGAAGCGCAGATTGAAGACCGCCCGGACCTGCGTGAACATCTGATCCCGAACAGCAGCCCTCTGGGCGGCAAGCGCATCATCCGCGACAATGGTGCCTGGGCAAAAACCCTGCGCCGAAACAACGTTGTGATGAACCGCAAAGGCATCGCCGAGATCACCGAGACGGGCATCCGCGATCAGGACGGGCATGAGCATGAGTTCGACATGATCGTCTACGGTACCGGGTTCCAGGCATCGAAATTCCTGATGCCGATGCAGGTCTACGGCCATGATGGCGTCAGCTTGCATGACATGTGGGACGGCGACGCGCGGGCCTATCTGGGTGCGACGGTTCCGAATTTTCCGAACCTGTTCATGATTTATGGTCCCAACACCAATCAGGTGGTGCATGGTGGTTCGGCTTTCCTGTGGTCAGAATTTACCGTCAAGTACATCCTCGACGCCGCACGTACGTTGCTGGAAAGCGAGGCGCGCAGCATCGAAGTCAAGGAAAAGGTTTACTGGAACTACAACGAGCGCATAGACGCAGCCAACCGCCTGCGCGCCTGGGGCTTTTCCAAAGTAAACTCCTGGTACAAGAACGAAAAGGGTAGGGTGACGCAGAACTATCCCTTTACGTCCGCCGAGCTTTGGCAACGCTCGCACGAAGTGTCGCTCACGGACTATGAAATCTCTTAACCTGGACCTCACTTACCGTCGCGCCCTTTTGGGCGCGGCAGATATCCTCAAGCTGTGGCGTGATCTGTTGCAAACGCTGGCCCCATGACGCTCAGCCCGCAAGATCGGTGCGACCTCAATTGCCGCCGGCCGCACCTCAGCCAAACGCGAAGCGCTTTTGACACTGAGATACGACCATGTGATCGTTCAGGACAGCGACAACCTGTAAGAAATCGCCAACCGCGTATTTGACGGAAAAGGAACGCGCATTACTTACGACCCTATTGGCTGTAGCATTGTGCAGGATTACAAGGACGCGCCGGGACAGGACACTGTGATCCTCCTCTATGGCGGTATAGACCGGAGCGAGACGTTGTTGCCCGAAATCGAGATAACACAAAAGAATGCCTGCCTGTGCCCGTTTTCGGTTTTTAACTATATCAGCAAGGATGATCTGCGCACGCGCGGCGTGATTCCCGGTTCGAAAAACGAGCGGTGACATGTCTGATCTATTCTGGCTGAGCGATGCGCAGAAGGCGCGTCTGGAGCCCTATTTCCCCCAAGTCCTGCGGTAAGCCGAGGGTTGATGACCGGCGTGTGTTGAGTGGGATTAATTTCTCAATCGCAATGGGTTGAGGTGGTCCGATGCCCTCGTGAGTATGGGCCGCCAAAGACGCTGTACAACCGCTGGAAACGATGGAGCGATATGATGTGTTCGCTCGGATCATGGCCGGGCTGGCTGCGGTAGGAACCGATCACAAGACCATCATGATCCCCTCTCGGGACATTGCTGCGCAATGCCCTGCCGGGCAGTAGGCACAACATGCCTCAAAGCGCACCGCACGGCCTCCAGCCTGCGGTTGAAATAGGGGGCGGCAGGCTGATCCGCTGCCCGGCAGGCGCATCCTGAGGATGCAGCCGAGAGGGCCGGACAAAGGGCGGCATGAATGCGAAATTGCACGCCATTCCTGACAGCATCGGACGCCCGGTAAGTTTCTTCATATCCGCCGGGCAGGTGAGCGATTACACGGGGTTCAGGGCTTTGGTGAACAGCCATCCATCGGCTGATTGGCTGTTGCGTGCTCGCTGCCATGATGCGGATTGGTTTCGCGAAGCCCTGACGGGTAAGGGAATAAGGCCCTGCATTCCAGGCCGAAAATCGCGCGACAAACCTGTCCGCTACGAAAAGCACCGCTATAAACGACGAAACAGGATTGAGATCATGTTCGGGCGCCTTAAGGATTGGTGCCGTGTGGCCATTCGCTATGACAGATGCCCGAAGGTCTTCCTCTCAGCTATTTCTCTGGCCGCTACCGTATTGTTCTGGTTGTTAATCAATGAGATGCCGTAACGGGACCTGCGTCGCGCATCGCCGTTACCACTTATCGGATTGTCACTGCTCTGCCGCCATTCCCGTATTGAACCCATACGAAGGAGTACGGGATGAGACTGTTTGTTGGTTTAGATGCATCGCTCGCGAAGACCGCAATCTGCGTGATCAGCGAGCATGGTGAGATCATCAAGTAGGCCGAGGCCGCGAGCGATCCGGAGGTACTGGTCCGTGGGTTGAGCGGTTTGGGTGGCGGTATCGCAGCGATTGGTCTTGAAGCTGAGCCTTTGTCGCAATGATTGCGTCGGGGGTTGGCAGAGTTGGGCCCGGATGCTGTGCTTATGGAAACCTGTCAGGTCAAAAGGGCGCTGAAAGCGATGCCAATCAAGACGGATCGGCGGGATGCCGAAAGGATTGCGGCCTGCTTCATCTTGGCTGGCTTCGCCCTGTTCACTGAAATCCATCTCTACTCAGGAAGCTCGCGCTGTACGCGGCGCTCGAAAATCCATTCAGCAGAATATGATTGCATTGGAGTTGTCGCTGAGAGGCATGCTACGGAACTTTGGACTCAAGGTCGGTGCGATCTCTCGCGGCAGGTTCGAGGCCCGCATACGGGAGTGGCGGAAGGCAACCTCATTCTGGAGACCGCGACTGAGCCAATGCTGCGAGCCAGAGCTGCCCTGCGACAGGCGTTTGCAAACCTTGAGAATCAGGTACGCCAGCTTACCTAGGACGATCCGGTTTGCCTCCGTTTGATGACGATGCCGAGGATCTGTGCGGTCGTGGCGTTAACCTTCCGTGCAGCCGTCGATGATCCAGCGCGCTTCTGATCTTCGAAGAGGGTCGGTCCTTGGATTGGCCTGACGCCTTCGCGCAATCAATCCGATGAGCGCGACGTCTCGGGTGCATTTCCAAGGCCGGGGATATCAATCTGAAGCGGGCGTTGTGCCAGGCTGCAACTGTCATGATGAACCGCGGACGCTCGACATGGCTGCGAGCATGGGGGCCCAGATCGCCCAGCACCGAGGCCGTAAAATTGCGATGGTCACCCTTGCGCGGCGTATTGCTGTCATCCTCCATCGAATTTGGGTTGAGGGTACTGAGGCCCAACCTGATGTCGCATCGAAAATGGCTTGGCCGTCTGTTAACCCACCCTTCGCCTGCATGATCGCAGGCTTTGGAGGTCCCGCAGGGACGTGGTTCCGATGATGCCGTGGTCAGGACAGTCGCTGACTTCAATCCAGCACGCCAATGAGATGGGCACATCGGAATTACATCGGACCAGCAACGTGCTGGCAACCAAAGCGTTGACCACGACCCCAGGCATGTACCCAAAGGATCTCACCCGTAGGCCGCGACAGAACGCAGGGCGAACACGAACAAGATAAAGTTACACCGCCTTGGCGGTTCAAGCATTCTGCGCAAAACAGCTTGACTGGGACAGGCTCGTTACCGAAGTCCAGAACCTAGTGTTTTAATTAGTTGATTTGGTCATCGCTATGGCGGGCTCTCAGAATACTTTCTGTCAACGGAGGTGCGGATGCTGAAGTCAGACCGCACGTCCGGATTTAAGGCGTTAAATGCTATTCGCCGAGAAAGCCGGAGTTTGCTTTGGTGCGTTCGTTTGTTCAGCACATTTGTGAACCTGCTGAAGCTGATCGGCCCACCTTTCATGCTGCAGATCTATGATCGCGTACTGGGCAGTCGGTCGGAAGAAACGCTGGCCGCCTTAGTCCTGTTGATGTCATTCCAGTTCCTCATGATGGGCATTCTGGATTGGGCTCGGGGTCGCGTTTTGGCCCGGTTGGGGGCCAAGTTTCAGGTTAAGCTGGACAAACGGGTTTTCGACGCAATCCTCCGCAAGGCGGTGCGGGAAAACAATACGCACCAAACCGAGAACCAGTAGAAAGACCTGGAGGCCGTTCAACGCTTCTTTTCCTCGCCGGTATACATGTTGCACTGTTTGATCTTCCATGGACCCCGATTTTTCTGTTGGGCATTGCGATGTTTCGTCCATGGCTTGGTGTTTTGGCTCTCGCAGGCGGGTTTGTCCTGATCGTGGTCACTATCCTTATTCAGACCACGACACGAGCGGCCCGAGCCAGGGCGGGTATGGCATGTTACGCGGCGGACCGCAGGGCCGATTAGCCCGTCTCTGAGGCTGAAATGGTTCGGAGCCTGGGTATGCAGGGCAATTTTGTCACCCGTTGGCATCGGGCTCACGTCATTGCACTGTAAGAAGCGCGCACGCCAATGATATGGGCGGTTCAGTTTCTACCGCTTGGAAGAAACTCCGGTTGTTTTTGCGGTCCGCAATGCTGGGTCTTGGCGTATATTTGGTTTTGTTGGGCCAGATGTCGCCGGGTGTCATGATCGCAGCATCAATCCTGATGGGACGTGGGCTTGCTCCGGTCGATCTGGTGATCGGCTAATGGGCTCTGGTGCAGCGCGCCAGAAGCGGATGGCAGAAATTGGCCAGGGTGCTGGCTGAAATTTCAATCAGCGCTCCGAGAACCACATTGCCGCGCCTGAAAGCTCTGGTTGAAGTTCAGCATCTGACGGGGTTCCACCGGGGCGACACAAGCGTCGCGTCGGATTGTCAATTTCAAAGTTGAACCCGGTCAGGCCGTTGGTGTGATCGGCCCTTCGGGTTCTGGAAAATCCACATTGGCGCGTGTATCGACCGGAGTTTGGTCTCCGACAAGCGGCCGTATCCGATTGGATGGAGCCATTCTTGATCAATACACCCCGGAAGACCTCGCTGCTTGCTCAAACCCTTTGACGGATCAGTTGGCACACGCTTTTTGGAAAAGCAGATCGTGGGTTGCTTAATCCTGCCTTCGCCAAGTTTTGCAGAATGTGCAAGTAAGTGTTCTGGCGTTCGCAGGGGCCGCGCGTAGGGAATTTTGCAAATGCGTCATCGTGCGGGGTCGGTTCAGGCACATCGATTTCGTCGTTTGTTTCCAAATCGGCTCAAATGCTATGGATTTGGCTTTTTGGTAGAAAAGACACGCCACTCGCAAAAATTGTATTTTGTCATCCAACTTGCACTTCTTTTTAAATACTGTGTTGCAAAGCAGCTTGGTCCCGAAGGTTCCTTTGATGAAGAACTCTCCAAAGAAAGTACAGGTTTGGCCAGTAACTGTACCTGAGGCTTTGAGGGGTCAAAGGGCAGGTGTTTTCTTCTTGTTGAATCAACTTGAACTTCGAAAAGGCCAGGCCAAAGCCGCGGCATCCGCGGATGTTGCGCCTACGACGGCACCCGTTCAAAAGGCTTCAGAACCTAAGCCGCAGAAGCCAATTTTGCTGATCGACGAGTTTATCTTTTCTTAGTCAATTAACTTCTATTCACTGGTTTTGCTGCAAAAATCTTACCGCGTTGAGTTGTCTGGCTATGCCGAAAACTACTGATGAAGCGATTGTCGGCTTCTCGCAAGACACACGTATCCTGCCAGTTGGGCAAATTGCTGAAACCAGAATTCGTCGTGTCAAAGAACTGGCGTTTTCGGATCATGTTCGCAACTTCGATGGGTATTGCCAAGTTGTTGCCGTGAGACTTCGATCGCGTTATTGAGGCCTTTGTGGGCTCGGTGGTCAGCGTCAGGTGCCGGTACATTGATTGGTTTGATATAGCTGCGCAGTTTGTCTGTAATGACGACTCTGGGTTCGCCGAATTTGGCAACCAGCCACCTGAAGAAGCGCCTTGCAGCTTTCGCGTTTCGGCGAGTCTGCACGAGAATGTCGAGCGTGTCGCCGTTTGCGGCGATCGCGCGCCACAACCAGTGCTTCTTGCCTCGGATCATGATCACAACCTCATCCATGTGCCACCTGTCATTCGGCCTTTGACGATCGCGCCTGACGCAATCTGCAAAGTGTCGACCAAAGCGATTGACCCACAGCCGAACTGCTTCCCGGCTGACGATCACGCCCCTCGCGGCCAACAGATCCTCGACGTCAGCAGTGCTCAACGCAAAGCGATGGTAAGCCCACACCGCGTAAGCAATGATCTCACGCGGAAAACGAAAGCCTTTAAGGCGTGGCATGATCGTTGGGATGTTCATTAGCGCCACATAGCTGGATCACTCAGCCTGAACAACTTGGCAATACCGGTTGGCACGTTCATCGACTCGAAACTCACGTTTCTATTTGCAGTGAATGTCCTTCTGTTAATCGTTGGCTGCCTGATGGACGCAATGTCGGCGATAGTAATTCTGGCCCCGCTACTGGTGGCCTTGGGCCGCAACTTTGGTGTCGATCCAATCCATTTGGGCATCATCATGATCGTGAACCTTGAGATCGGCTTTTTGACCCCACCAATGGGCATCAACCTGATCGTCGCACAAGGCGCATTCCATGAAAAACTCGGGTTGATCATGCGCAGCGTCATACCATTTGTCGGTTTGATGCTCATCGGCTTGATCGTCATCACGCTTGTCCCTGATTTGTCCTTGTTTTTTCTTTGAAGAAATTCGACTTTTTTGCTCAACTGCTCAAAATTGTGCAATCCAATTCTGCCAAGTTGATTAAGCCGGTCAGAGCGTAATCGCTCATCCGCTCAAAAAGCCAATTTCAGCCGACCCCTTTGGCTATTTGAGCGGATCGCCAATTCAGGTCACCAGTCCCACGGTCCCCTGAATCGCCGGCGAACTTGCGCCACTCTCTCACGGAGTGCGGGGCCGACACGTGTCGCGCCCCGCAGCTGTGTACTGACGGATTTTTGTTATACAAAACGGACTTATCAATTATGCCTCAAAGCCCACTGCGCCGAGCCCTAAACGAACCTTTCCTCCATTTTCTTCTGATTGGAGTTGGAATTTTCGGTTTGTTTTACCTGGCGAACGGCATGGAATCTGAGCCAGATGATCTGACCATCGAAATTACCCAGGATGATATCGAGTTTTTGCGAAACCGCTTTGAGGTGACCTGGCGGCGGAACCCAACTTCGGAAGAGTTGGACACGTTGATTACGAACCTCGTTCGCGACGAAATCATGGTGCGTGAAGCCAAAGCGTTGCGCATGGATGAAAATGACGCGGTTGTTCGCAACCGGTTACGCCAAAAGATGGATTTCATTGCGGCATCGGTTTCTACGGCGCAGCCGCAAACCAAAGAGGATCTGAACAAGTTCTACGAGGCCAACGAGACAGAATTTGTTCAACCACAACAGATCGCATTTCAGCAAATTCTTATGGATGAGGGCGCTGTTCTCGACCTGAACGCATTGTTCGACGATCTGAACGCCGGAAAGAGCCCCAAAAGCGTGAAGCGATCCAGTCTATTACCATCTGAAATGGCGCTTTCTACCGGCGCGAAAATTGATGGCGTCTTTGGCCCGGGATTCGCGGAGGGGCTGGAGGGAATGCCCATTGGCACATGGGGGGGACCGGTTCGCTCGGCCTTTGGCCTGCATGTTGTGCGTGTGATCGAAAAACAGGACGCGGAATTGCAGAATATTGAAGAGGTGGAGCCGCAAGTCATCGCGAAATGGCGCGAGGCCACACAAGAAGAAGCCAAGGAAGCCTTCGCGCAGAGACTCGAGGCCAAATATCAGATAATTGTGGCTCAAACTGATCAGGAAACGGACTGATGCGGATTATAATTGTCTGCATCACCACTTTGGTGCTGCCAGCTCTGTTGCCATCGGTTGTAAAAGCCCATGCGCTCGAGCCCGGATACTTGCAGATCACCGAAAGGTCGCCGGACGTGTACCGCCTGTTCTGGCGGAAACCGGATGTCCGCCAAAAACCAATGGCGATCAGCGTTTTACTTCCCGAGCACTGCGAAACGGCATCACCTCCACAGCCTTGGTATGACGGATCGGCGTGGATTTCAGATTGGACCACTCAATGTTCACATGAGTTGGCGGGCGATCTGATTTCCATTCCCGGACTTCAGGACACTCAGACCGATGTGCTCATTCGATTGGATCTCATGGATCTGCCGGAAGTAAGCGCGCGTTTGATACCTGACCAGACAGTCTTTGAGGTTCCTACCGATGTCTCATCTTTCTCGGTTCTGCTGACATACATCGGATTAGGCACCGACCACATTCTTGAGGGTTTTGACCATCTTCTTTTTGTCTTTGCCCTGCTGGTACTGATCCGCGATCGCTGGCGGTTGTTGGGTGCTATTACGGCCTTCACCTTGGCCCACAGCATCACCTTGGCGCTGGCATCTCTGGGGCTGGTGCACGTTCCGTCTCCGCCGGTCGAAGCGGTCATTGCCCTCTCCATTGTCTTTCTTGCGGTGGAAATCGCGAAACGAAATTCCTCTGGTTCACGCCTGTCCGAGCGGTGGCCATGGATTGTCTCGTTTTCGTTCGGGCTGCTGCACGGTCTGGGCTTTGCCGGTGCTCTGAGTGAGATTGGGTTACCTGAAGGCGATATTTTTGTTGCACTGCTCGGCTTTAACATCGGAGTTGAGATTGGTCAGATCCTGTTCGTCGCGGTAGTATTGCTGCTCGGTGCCGCGCTGTCTCGGATGATACCCGTGTTTGCTCACTTGAGATTGGAGAATGGGCAAATCTGGAATACAGCGACGAGCTATGTAGTCGGCGGGATTGCTTCCTTTTGGCTGGTAGAGCGTGTAGCAGGGTTTTGGGCATAAGGGGATTGCCATGATTCAGAGAAATCGTTGTTGATGATCTGTGGCTTCCGCCAGGTTGTGATAAACTTGCGATCTGTAAGCTCGGCGGGACTGAGATTTTGCGCTCGCAGCGAACGGCCTGTCTGACGCGCTGCTTTCATCGCTTCCGTTCCTTTTCCCAGCCAAGGATTCGTCCCGGAAAACTCTAATCACAAATGGCAGGAAAATCGGGTTTCAGAGCAGGCCGTTCCTCGACGCTTAATCTCACGTCACAGGTTTGCATTCTGCACTTTCGCTGATCATCGCGAAAAACCCTGAGCGGAAGTGTCAAAATCTAGCTGCGCGCGCTCGCAGTGCCAGGTACCCTGGGCAAGCAAGAAGTTCCATGGCGCGGCGCAGCGCGGTTTCCGACCATTCATGCAAAGCGCAACGATTTTGAAGCTGTAAACTCACAAGCTGCGGACTTTCCTGATCGTCGCGGACTACACATTTTTGGCAAATCTTGAAGTATCCAGAACCCAGGGTCAGGACTCATTCTTATTTCAAAGCCAAAACATGACGGTTGCGGCGAGGGCGATTGCGGACAGAAAGACCTTGGAGCAGTGGATGAAAAAGAACTTGGCGAGCGACAGCAAAGTTAAATGCTTCTGGAATTCACGACTTGCGCTGAAAAGAAAAAAACCTGTTGATGGCAAAGCTATGCGACTTCAGAAAAAATTGATCTCAAGTAGTGGACTTGCCGAAACTTCGTTCGGATCCGTAGATGAGTAGAAATTAACGGGAACAGGAATTGTTTAGCGCAATTATCAACGCGGCTTCGCAGCGTTACATGGATATTCGTTTAGGTATCCCGGGCGGCTATAGCGTACGTATTCTAGAACGCCCTGGCCTGTGGATGCCAGGCAATGAGCTGGACAATCTGGTCGCGGATCTGCGGAGCGTGGCGTCAAAAACGCTGCCGGACGGGGAACTGAAATACGGCGTGTTTGCTGGAGATCGCGATCGGCTTGCACATTCGGTGATTACTCTGATTTCGCGCAGGGATGACAATACCCCTGTTGCCTTTAATGCCTTGGCGTTGATGGATGTAAATTTGGGCCATCGATCCGAAGAGGTCTTGCATCTGGGATTGGTGATGGTTGATCCAGACCTTCGCAGCCAGGGCTTCAGTTGGGTTCTCTATGGTCTGACATGTGTGTTGATCCTGTTTCGAAACGGTATGCGCCCTCTCTGGGTCTCGAATGTGACGCAAGTCCCGGCGGTGGTGGGGCTGGTCGGGCACGGCTTTGCTCGGGTTTTTCCAGCGGCACCGCCCGAACCTCAGAACCGGCGTAGCCTTCTGCATCTGCATATGGCGCGGAGCATCATGCGGCATCACCGTCATATATTTGGCGTCGGTCCTGATGCGGGGTTTGACGAAGATCGCTTTGTGATCACCAACGCCTACACGGGCGGGTCGGATCATTTGAAGAAAACCTTCGAAGATGCGCCGAAACATCGCGATCAGGTCGTTAATGAATTCTGCGAGAACCAGCTTGACTATGACCGGGGCGATGACGTCCTGCAGTTGGGACAAATGGATATGCCGACGGCATTGTCCTATGTCGGTCGCGAAGTTCCGCGCGGATCAGTAGCTGCCCTCACCTTTGCTGTCTTCGCGGCGGTATTGCAGCGATTGGCGATGCCGCTCTGGCAATGGTCCGATACGCGACACGAATTCGGCATCCTCAGACCACGTGAGCAAAAAAAATGACGGTCTTTACCTATCAGGAGTTCACCACCCGCAATCTCGGATTTGTTTCCGAAGATGAACAAACCCATTTGCGCAACGCCAGCGTGTTCGTCTGTGGAACCGGAGGAATGGGGGGTAGTGCAATCATGACCCTGATCCGTGCTGGAGTGGGTCGGTTGATCTTGGCTGATCTGGACGCGTTCGAAGTGTCCAATCTGAACCGTCAGCTTTTTGCGACGCTGAAAACCGTTGATCAAGATAAAGCTCAGGCAACCCGTGATCAGTGTCTGCAAATCAACCCTGAGGCTGATATTGAAGTGCTTGGGGCCGATTGGACCGACCATGTGGAGCGTCTGGTTCAAAGCGCAGATGTGGTGGTCAATGGCACGGACGATCTTGGCGCCAGCTTGCTGCTGTATCGGACTGCGCGGGCCAAGGGCCGCGCAGTAATTGACGCGTATGCGTCTCCGTTGCCGTCAGTTTATGTCACAGTGCCGGGCGATCCGATGCCCGAGGAGCGTTTGGATTACACCACACGCGGCACCAACTGGAATGAGCTGACCTCGGAGATGCGAGATGCGGCAGCAATGGCCGAGGCGGAATACGTACTGACCCATTCGTCCTCCCGGCACCACGTTGACTTGGCTCTGGCAGGTGAGGTGATTGCCGGAACCCGCAGCCGTATGTCCTTTGCGCCGATGGTGATCATGGCAGGGACACTGATGGGAGGAGAGGCGCTTCAAGCTGTTCTGGGGCGGTCGCATGGCGCGGATTATCGAGGTTGGTTCTTGAACCCTCACACCGGTAGGGTCGAGCGGCCCTTGCCAAGCTTTATTGCCACGCTGATGCGTCCGTTGGTTCGACGGCAGATGGAAAGGTTGCTGACTCCATGACAGATATGGCGACCTTTCTGGCGGATGCCTGGGTTTCACTATGTGCGGCATTGGGTGCAGCAACCGTGTTGTTGCGTCTTAAGGACCTTGTGCAGAGGCCGGAAATTGCCAGAAGGTTTCAATTCTGCCTGTGGGTGCTGGTCGTCCTGATGCTGGCGCGGATTGGCCACTGGGGTGGCTGGGGGTGGCTTTTTTCGGCGATCACAAGCATCTGCGCAGCATTGATCCCTTTGACGGCACTTGTTTTGTCCGAGGGGCTTGTGCGCCGCCACGCGCCTCCGGTGCTGAAACAATTCTGTGCGTGGGGGGGTGTGACGTTCGGGCTGTTGGGTCTTTTCCAGTTTGGCAATATCGAATTTGAAAGACTTGCGGGGCTGATGCTGTTCCAACTGTTTGGATTAGGTGGCGTCGCTTTGTTCGTTTTGCGGCGCGATAGGGACAGCCTGTCACATGCGGAAAACAGAACCATCAATTTGATAAGCCTGTCATTCCTATTGATCCTGCCGTTTCTGGCAACGGATTTCATGCGTGGGACATCGCTTGACCTGCCGGTCAGGCTGGGTGGAGTGGCGGTGCTGGGGCTGTGCTGGTTGTCGATTGCGATGAACCGCTCCGGTTTGCGACCGTGGGATACTCTGCATGGTTTCGGGATTGTATTTGTGGTGGCCGCTCTGCTTTCACTGATCGTCTTGGGGATTGTGCCAATGGATATGCGATCTGGCCTGCAGGTAATGACGATTATTTTGGCCTCGCTCATGCTGTTGGCGATATGGCAAGCAGCGATTGCCTTGCGGATTGAGGATCGCCAGTTGATCGCCCTTCGTGAGATTGCCGATGCGGACGGGCATGGCCCAAAGGTTAGCCTGGAATTGCTTCGACGGGCTGCCGGGTCTCCGGATGCGTTTTTGGTGGACGAGGCGGACTTGGCGGATATGAACCTGAATGAACTGCGCGCCAGTTTCACGGCAACACCTGTTCAACAGTTAGGGGCCACGGATGACGAACAAGTCAATTGGCTGTTCTCGCGTTTCGATGCAACCCATGCGGTTTTCTTGTCTGACACCCCTCTGCAATTGATCATGCTCAACAGTCCCGAAATCGCGGCTTTGGATAGCACCGGTACCGCTTTGCGCGCGGTCCAGAGGATGGCGCAGGTTCTGGTGAGTGAGGGGCAAGCATGATTGAGTTGCTGGAACGGGACTTTTCAAGTTTCTTCGCCGCCCCGTTTCACGCCTATGGAGCCGACACCCCATATGTTTCACCGATGAAGGCGGACTTGAAACGCTTTTTGTCGATCGAGAACCCATTGTTCTCCGACGCATCGGAATTCACGTTTTTCTCGGTGAAACGGTACGGCAAGCCCGTGGGTCGGATCACGGCTCACCTTCATCGGGGATCAAACGACCTGCACCACGAAGCGCGAGGATGTTTTGGCTACTTTGATTGCGCAAATGACCCCGAGGTCGCCACAGTTTTACTGCAAGCAGCAGAAAATTGGATCCGTGGAAAAGGCATGACCCGACTGGTTGGTAACTTCAACCTGACTGCGATGCAACAAGCTGGAATCATGACGGGTGGTTTCGATCAGCAACCTTTTACCGACCAGATTTGGGGGCCTCCGCACTTGCCGGGGCTGCTTGAGGCGAATGGGTTTCAGCCGCACTTTCCCATGACCACCTTCGAGCGTCGCCTGGATTCCAATCCAACCCCGGAAGTCTTACCCGACGTGCAACGTAGGCAGTTGCTGGATCAAGGATTCTCTTTCGCACCCGTCACCCGCGCGACCATCGCTGAGAGGCTTGAGGATGCCCGTGCCATCCTGAACCGCAGCTTCAAAAACAATCCCATGTTTGTTCCGGTAACCGCCGAAGAATTCCACTTTCAGGCTAAAGACATGAAGTGGATCATGGACCCGCGAATTTCAAAGGTTGTGCACTATCGCGGCGCTCCAGTGGGTGCCGTGATCGCCATTCCTGATCTCAACCCGTTGCTCCGTCGGATCGGGTCGCGATTGCGTCTGTCCCTGCCATATCACTATCTCCGTTACAAAGCTCGCCGTGATCGTGCAGTGGTCATTTTTCAGGGTGTAATGCCAGAGTTTCAAGGTCGTTCGGCCAACCCATTGATGCTGAGCGAGATGACACGAGACATGATTGCCGCCGGATACAATACCGTTGGCGGTACTTGGATCGCTGACGAGAATACGGCCAGCCTGCGACAAACCGAAAAAGCCGGGGCTGCGCCGCTTCACAGGCTGCATCTGTTTTCCAAGGAGTTGGTGTAGTGGACCGCATGGAATTCGAAGAAATTGTTGCGCAAGCGATGCTTGCCCCTTCGGCGCATAATACGCAGCCAGCGCGATGGCGGCAGGTTGCGGCGTGCATAGAAGTCCACGCCGATCTGTCACGGCGCCTGCCTGTAGGTGATCCTAATGATCGCGATTTGGAAGTCTCGTGCGGTGCGGCGGTGGAAGGCACCGTATTGGCCCTGGCTGCGCGCGGGGTTGGTGCAGAAGTAACCGTATCAGACGAGCCGGAGGAGGCAGGTTTGCGCAAGATTGCCTGCATTGCTCCTAAGGCGACCGCCGACACAGAGGATGCAAAGCTGGCCGTGGAAGCGTCGAAACGTCTGACACATCGCGGGGGCTTTGCACCTCCCCCACAAGGTGCCTTTGAGAACTGGAGCAGCGCTCACATGACATTGGTCGAAGATGCGGCCCAGATCGAGTGGCTTGCCAAGCAAATCGACATCGCATCAGCCCGCGTTGTGCGATCCAGAGCCTTTCGTTCGGAGTTGCTGAGTTGGATGCGTTTGCGTGATGTCGATCCGAACTACCACATCGATGGTTTGAACCGAGAGGTGCTTGCCATGGATACAACAACCGCAAGGTTCGCGCCATTCGTTCTTGGTGGCAGGCTTTATGACCTGTTGGCGGTGTTGGGCCTTGGCCCGCACCTGTCGGGTGAGGCTGCGCGCAGCCGTGAAGCAGGGGCAATCGCACTATTCCACTGGCCTGAAAACGGGTCGATGATCGAGGCAGGCCGGGCGTTTTATCGATCCTGGTTGCAAGCTACTGCACGTGGCTTGGTGGGATGGCCTGCTGCAGCGCCGGCAGATGATCCGGGTACATGCGCAGCCGTCTCGGATCGTTTTTCTGTGCCGACTGGCAGGGTCTTGTTCAACGCGTTAAGACTGGGGGCAGCAAATGGTGCCACCCCCAGCCGAACGCGCCTGTCTATGCGCGAGGTTATTGTTTAGGCAGCGATATTCTCGCCGACCTCTTTCAGCAGTTTTTCGGTTTTTGCGTCTTCGATCCGGTTGTGCAGACGCTGCGATTCTTCACGGTCGCGCAGGGTCTTTGTGATCGAAACGGTGGTGTGCACCAACATCAGCGCAGACATGGAGTAGAACCCTTTTGCTGCAAAGCTGGCTTCGAGGAAGTAGATGCCGCCGGCCATCATCGCTGCCGCGACAATGAACGAGCCAATAGTGAACATGTTCCAGGCGTTGGACTGCGGCAGGTTCAGGTTTTCTTCGGCATTCATGGATAAATTCCTTTCAGCTTTTTGTCGGCTAAATTCAGTTTGGTCGTCAGTTCGATTTCGTTTTGTCGGATTTTTTCACCTTTTTCTTTAGGCGATCGAGCACGTCATCAGTGCTTGATCGCAAAGGCTTACCGCACCCTGCTTCGGCCAACCTGTCACGCATATTCTCGGCCGAACCAGTCGCTTCCAACTCGGTCATGGCGCGCGCTGTGGCATCCATTTCGCTTTGACGTTCTTGCAAACGCTGAAGCGTGTCCTCAGCTTCACGCAAAGTGGATAAACCGCTGTCGGGTGCCACTTGTTGCAGGCGCTGCGTTTTGTCGGTGGCCGTGGCAAGGCGCTGACCACGCTGCAGCTGCCGCAACCGGGTTTCAGCCTCGCGCAGGACGGTGCGTAAGCGGGCGATCTCAGTATCGAACCGGGCCTGCGCCTGAGTTGATACATCACGCTCTGCTTCGAGATGGGCGATTGTCTCGGCCGCATCTCTTGCCAAATCCTCACGGTCTTTCTGCAGCGCATCCAAAGTGCGGGCTTCGAGGCCCGCGATCTGTTGGGTCAGTCGTTCGTGCTGCTTAACTTCCTGTTCGTTCTGGGCCATCGCGACAGCAACAGCCTTGCGGGACATCTGGACAGCATGGGCGCAGTCCCGGATCTGCTGGCGCAAAATAGGCAGAGCATTGCGGTCGGTTACGACGGATGCCGCCTCAAAGGCCCGGCCTCTTATTAAAGTGGCAAACTGTTTGAACATCGTTGGCTCCTCATTTATGAACATTGTTCATGGGGTGACTATGAATTGATTCTGAACATTGTTCAAATAAAAAATGAACGTTGTTCAGTAAATTTGGAACCAAGAGGATTAAGTGGCTAAAAGTAAAAAAGAAATTCTGAAGGAAAAAATCCTGATTGCTGCAAAAAAGCGCATTGAAACGCAAGGTTTGGCGGCATTGCGCGCCCGTGATGTCACAAAAGATGCCGGATGTGCTCTCGGCAGTCTTTATAACGCCTTCGAGGATCTGGACCTTCTGATCCTGGCGGTCAACTCTCGCACACTCGCACGCTTGCATACGTCATTGCAGACCGCCTCTGCGTTACAAACCGCGCCCCAGGACAAGCTTCTTGCGCTGGCGTTGGCTTATCTGGATTTCGGTACCGCGAACCCGAACCTGTGGGCCGCATTGTTTGATCACCGTATGCAACCAGGAGTACCTGTCCCGCAATGGCACCTTGAAGAACACACGGTGCTCATTGCCGAGATTATCGGCCCGTTATCGCAATTGAGCCCCAACTTAGATGAAGACACATTGGCTTTGCGTGCGCGAACCGTGTTTTCTGCTGTGCACGGCATAATCAAGCTCTCGTTGGAGGGGCGGTTTGTCGCCTTGGAACCGGATTTGGTCCGGGCGGAATTGACGGAGTTCGTTTCCCAGTACTTGCGGGGGTATCAGTCAGGGCAGAAGGTATAGGACGAACATATGAGTAGATCGGGTATCGCACGTGATCCAAACACCAATGTCGCCTGGGATTTCGACGGGGTTCTTAGGGTCAGGGTTCACAACCAATAGATGGCGGTGGCAGCGAGAGCGATGGCTGATAGAAAGACATTTGGACATCTGTCGTAGTGTGTGGCCACATGCCGCCAGTCCTTGAGCCTGTCGAACATGATCTCAATCCGGTTACGCCGTTTGTATCGGCGTTTGACGTAGTTCACGGTTGTCTTGCGTTGCTTTCGACCCGGGATGCAGGTGTGTGTATAAGCGGATCTTTGATGTGGCCGTCGCCGATGGCCGAGAAATTGGAGAGGATGGTCCGCACGCGAACCAGTGGGCTCGACGGTAGACGTTGAAAACGCGACATGCAGCAACTCAATCGGTTCCGTGAAACTCGCCGCGTATTGGCAAGACCTAGATTTTGATCCGGATAACAACGCATTTTACTATGTGAGAGTGATCGAAGTTCCAAAGCCACGTTGGACGACTATAGACGCAGCTGGTGTTGTCACGTTAACCGTTGTTTGGTTGTGCATGTCGGGCATTGGACGTAGGTGACATCAATGACGCCATCGCCCATCAGCTACAAGCGCCACCGATTTCCTCCCCAGATCATTGCTCACGCGGTGTGGCTGTACGTCCGCTTCAATTTGAGCCTCCGCGAACTTGAAGAATTGTTGCTGCAACGAGAGATCGACGCCTCATACGAGATCGTCCGGCGTTGGGTCATCAAGTTCGGGCCACAGATCGCTCGAAAATTGCGACAGCGGCAAGGTCGTCCTGGCGATGTCTGGCATCTTGATGAGGTTGTTGTGAAAGTCTCAGGTCGCAAGTATTGG
>NZ_JAKRGB010000022.1 GCF_022347725.1 Ruegeria sp. Ofav3-42 | reverse complement strand
GCACCTCCAGCTCCGACGACTTCTCGGGTGGGACGCTCGACCCGGCCTGGACCTTTGCCGGGCCTGCGGGCACCGCTTCGGGTCTGGGCACCACGGCCGGCGACGCCTTTCTGACCCTGTCCACGCCAGCGGGCAATTTTGATGTCTACGGCGAGAACCGGGGCGCGCGGGTGCTGCAGGATGTGGCCGATGACGACTTCCAGGTCGAGGCCCGGTTCCTGACCACGCCGTCCGAGCGCTATCAGTTGCAGGGCTTCCTGGTTGAACAGGACGCAGACAACTGGCTGCGGTTCGACACCTATTCCGATGGCAACACCCTGCGGGCCTTTGCCGCCGTCACCGTCAATGGCAGCAGCAGCCCGAGGTTCAATGTCTCCATCCCTGGCGGCAATGCCGAATTCCTCGATCTGACCCGGTCCGGAGACACCTGGACCTTCCGCTATTCCACCGACGGCGTGACCTGGACCACTGCGGGCAGCTTTACCCATGCGCTGACCGTCACTGCGGTCGGACCGCTGGCCGGCAGCACCCAGACCAGCGCAGGCTACACCGCGCAGGTGGATTACTTCGAATTCGCAAGCGACCCGATTGTCGATGAGGATGCAGGATTCGTAACGCTGCCGCAGCCGCCTGAGGCAAGCGACGACGCGCTGGCGGCCCTGCCCGATGCAGTGCTGAGTATCAATGTCGCCAGCGATCTGCTGGTCAATGACAACGATCCTAATAGTGACCCGCTGAGCCTGGACAGTTTCACCCAGCCCGCCAACGGCACGATTGCCGACAATGGCGATGGCACCCTGACCTATACCCCCAATACCGGGTATGAAGGCAGCGACAGCTTCACCTATACCATCACCGACGGGCAACTCACCGACACCGCAACCGTAAGCCTTGAAGTGCGCGATCCGATTGATGTCTGGTACGGGGATGTACAGACCTTTGGTTCACCGGGCGCGTCGCAGCAATGGGTAAACATCCTGGGCAATGCTCATACCACGGATTTGGTTTCTCTGACCTATTCGCTGAATGGCGGCCCGGAACAAACCCTTTCCATCGGGCCCGATACCCGTCGACTTGAAGAAGACGGGGATTTCAATATCGACCTCGACTTTGCTGCGCTGGACGGATCCGCCGCTGATGACGTTGTGACCATAACGGCAACATATTCAAACGGGGACGTCCACACCCAGGATGTCACGATCAGATATGAGGACGGCACGAACTGGGCCCCTGACTACGTGGTCGACTGGTCAGGTGTCACGAACATTCAGGACGTAGCTCAGGTGGTCGACGGGGAATGGACGATTACCCCGGATGGCGTTCGAACCGCAGAACCCGGTTACGACCGTATTCTGACTTTCGGAGATCAGTCCTGGGACAACTACGAGGTCAATCTGTCTCTGACGGTCAATGACATCAACGACGGCACCCCCAGAGATGGCGCGGGCCTTGGATTCGGAATGCTCTGGGGCGGCCATACAGATGATCCTATTTCGGGGTGGCAGCCACTTTCCGGCTACAACCCGATTGTTGCGCCTTTCTATGATATGAATGACAGCCGGTTTGAACTCCATGAACATCCAAACTGGAATTTCCTGCTCGACACAGCGCCTTTCACCTTCACCGAAGGCGCAACATACAACGTCACAATCCGGGTGGAGCAGACCGACCTGATCAACAGGATTTATCGCTTCAAGATTTGGGAGGAAGGCAGCAGCGAACCTGTAGAGTGGCTGCTGGAAGGAACCGATGTGATGACGGATCCTCTGAATGGCTCTTTCGCGCTGATCGCACACCATTGGGATGTCACTTTCCATGATCTCGACTTTGCCGAAATCAAGGGTGACGATATCATCCAGGGAACAGATGGCGCGGACCTCCTGGCAGCTGTGGATACCAATGCGGCGCTGCCCGGTTTAGGGGAGCGCGATGTGCTGGTCGGCAATGAAGGCGCGGATATCTTTGTCTTCGGTGATCTGAGTGGAAACTACTACGATGACGGCGACGGCAGCACCGATGGTGTCAACGATTTCGGCTATGCCTGGGACTTTGTTTCCGGAACAGATCAAATCCAACTGGCCGGGATTTCGGCGGATTACGTGCTGACGGAAGACGCAGCTGGTTTGCCTGAGGGGACTGCAATCTGGCTCTTGGGGTCCGGTGGTGACGAAAACGAATTAATAGGTGTTATCAAAGACGTCTACGGGCTGTTGTTGACCAGTGACGACTTCCTCTTCCAGGGTGATCTGGTCGCCTGAAGCGTGGAGATCACGGTTTGAATGCTTTTAATTAAAAGGTTGAATTCTGGTTGCGCCCTTGTATTCAGATTGTACGATTTTGATTAGATTTCGCCCTCGCTGTTGCTTTCAGTTACACTCCGGAAACCCGGAAAATCACAAAGCGATGACCTTTGCCGGGGTGAATGTATTTTGATGAAAGCCGCTGAGTTCGACGGCACCGGGAATGTGTTGTGGTTTGGGTCAGGGGTTATTTTAGGAGGTTGGCGAGTTGCGCATTCTGGTTACCGGGCATAACGGATACATCGGCGGGGTTTTGATCCCCTTTCTGCAGGAACGCGGGCATCATGTGACCGGGCTCGACAGTTACTATTTCGAACATTGCGACATGTCCGGAATGCCTGAGGCGGACGCCGTGATCCGCAAGGATATCCGCGATGTGGGACCTGCCGACATGGAAGGTTTCGATGCGGTGATCCATCTTGCCGGTTTGTCGAACGACCCGATGGGTAACCTCAATCCGCAATGCACCTATGACATCAACGCGGATGCAACGCTGACCCTTGGCCGTGCGGCCAAAGCCGCAGGCGTGGGGCGGTTCGCCTTCTCGTCGTCCTGCTCGATTTACGGGGCTGCCAGTCCCGAGGATGTGCTGGACGAAAGCGCCGAGTTCAATCCGGTTACCCCTTACGGTGAATCCAAGGTCCGCAGCGAGGCGATCCTGTCCGATCTGGCGGATGACAGTTTCTCGCCCGTCTTCCTGCGCAATGCCACGGCCTATGGTGCCTCCCCCAAGCTGCGGGCGGATCTGATGGTTAACAGCCTGGTCGGATACGCATTCCTGCAGGGCGAGGTTCTGATCAAAAGCGACGGCACACCCTGGCGGCCATTGGTTCATATCGAAGATATCAGCCGGGCCTTCCTTGCCACGCTGGAAGCCCCGCGGGACCTGATCCACAACACCGCCTGGAATGTTGGCCGGTCCAGCGAGAACTATCAGGTGCGCACCGTGGCAGAGCATGTCGAGCAGCTGGTTCCGGGCAGCCGCATCGCTTACGAGCCGGGCGGCGGGCCCGACAAACGCTGCTACCGGGTGGATTTCTCGAAGATCGAAACCGGGCTGCCGGGTTATGACCCGCAATGGACGGTCCCGATGGGCATCGAAGAACTGCACAAGGCCTATGTGGATAACGGGCTGGAGCTAGCAGACTTCGAGGGCTCGCGCTTCATTCGCCTGAAGACACTTCAGGACCATATGGAGAGCGGCGCGCTTGATGGGGAGCTATTCTGGACAGAACGCCGCGCTGCTGCGGGGTGATCTGTGACACCTGCGGATATCACCACGGTTGGTGAAGCGCCGGGCACAGCCTGCCCGTCCTGCGGCCAGTCCGGGAATGTGCTGTCTCTCTATGATCTGGCAGGCATTCCGGTTCAAAGCACGTTGCTTTTGCCGGACCGTGCCACTGCGCTTGGGTTTCCGACCGGAGACATGGCGCTGTGCTGGTGCCCCAATTGCGGGCTGGCCTTCAACGCGCGGTTTGATCTGGCACGGGTCGATTACGGCACCGGGTACGAGGACGCACAGGGCGGTTCGCCCACGTTCAATGCGTTTGTCTCGGATCTGGCCCAGGGCTGGATCGAGCGGTTCAGCCTTGGCGGCGGGCATCTGATCGAGGTTGGATGCGGCAAGGGTGATTTCCTGCGCCTGATCTGCGCCCAAGGCGATTGCAGCGGCACCGGCTATGACCCGGCCTACGTACCGGGCCGCAGTTCGGAACCGGACGGGCTGACCTTTCACGCCGAGAACTTCACCAAATCCCACGTGCCGGTAGACGCGGATTTCCTGATCTGTCGGCACACGCTGGAACATATTGGCGACGTGGCCGGATTTCTGGCCCTGATGCGGCAGGCCGCCGGGGATGGCACCCGTCTGCGCTATGGTATTGAGGTGCCGGATCTGCGGCGTATCCTGATCGAAGGTGCGTTCTGGGACATCTATTACGAGCATGCCAGCTATTTCACCGCCGGATCTCTGGCGCGGGCCTTCCGGCTGGCGGGGTTCGAAGTGCTCGACCTGCGCCGGGTTTATGGTGAGCAATACCTGATCATCGAAGCGGCAGTATCGGATCGCCCGTCACCGCTGCCTGAACTGGCCGACGATCTGGCTGAGACCACAAAACTGGTTGCAGAGTTCCGCGATACCGCGCGGTCGCGCATCGACGGATGGCGGCAGCGTTTTGCCGCCTGGCACGACGCGGGAAAGCGTGTGGCACTTTGGGGCTCCGGCTCGAAGGCAGTGGGCTTTCTGACCACCATCGGCGATCCGGGGATCGTCTCGTGCGTCGTCGATATCAACCCGTCACGGCAGGGGCATTACATGCCCGGCTGCGCCGCCCCCATCGCGGCACCCGAGACTCTGACGATCCTGCGCCCGGACATCGTGATCGTGATGAACAGTATCTATCGCGACGAAATCGCTGCGCAGATCGCCAGCATGCAACTGTCCCCTGAAATCCTGACAACTGATACCACCCCGGAAATGGAGCCAACGCAATGACCGCCACACCTTCTGTGCCTGCCTGTCCGGTTTGTGGTGGGACCCATGCCACGCTGTTCTTTTCGTTGACCGACCAGCCCGTGCTGATCGGCGTGCTGTGGCCGGATGCGGACAGCGCCCGCGCTTGCCGTCGGGGAGATATCGATCTGGCCTTCTGCCCCGATTGCGGATTTATCTGGAATGTGTCCTTCGATCCGGACCGGATTGAATACGATCAGCAATATGACAACTCGCTGCATTTCTCGCCAACCTTCCAGAACTATTCGCAAAAACTGGTCGATCGTCTGGTAGACACCTATGGGCTGCATCAGCGCACGGTGGTCGATATCGGCTGTGGCAAAGGCGACTTTCTGGCCATGCTCTGCGAGGCCGGGGGTAATACCGGGTACGGCTTCGACCCGTCCTACGAGGGTGAGCGGGTCAGCACATCGGCCGCTGACCGCATCACCTGGTCGAATGACTATTATGGCGAAGAACATGCCCGCCTGCAGGCCGATCTTCTGGCTTCGCGCTTTGTCTATGAACACATCCCGTCCCCGAATGATTTCCTGCGAATGATCCGGCGCTCAATTACCGATCCGGACCGTACAGTGATTTATTTCGAAGTGCCGGATACTGATCTGATCATCCGGCAAGGCTCGGTCTGGGACGTGATTTATGAGCATTGTTCCTATTTTAGTGTCGAATCCCTGACCCGGTCCTTTGCGGCCTGCGGCTTTGATGTGCTGCGCGTGGAAGAGACCTTTGAAAAGCAATTTCTGACAATCGAAGCACGGGTTGCGGGAACAGATACCGGCAACCCGGGCAACGACACCGGCAATCTCGGACAGCTGGCGGCAGATGTTGCGGCATTTGGTGAAACGCAGAACACCAAGATGTCCGACTGGCGTGACCGGCTAACACAATGGCGCGCCGAGGGCTGCCGGGCCGTCGCCTGGGGGGCCGGCGCCAAGGCGGTTGGCTTCCTCAATATGCTGGGGGATCGCGACACAATCACCCGCGTGGTCGACATCAACCCACACAAACAGGGCAAACATCTGGCCGGAACCGGCCAGCAGATCATTTCGCCACAGGCACTGACGGAAGATCCACCCGATGTTGTCGTGTTGATGAATCCTATTTACCGTAACGAGATAGCGGCACAATTGGCAGAGCTTGGGCTTACGCCTGAATTGATCAATTCCTGATACGAAACGCATTGAAGCAACAAGAAAGGCCCCGCATGTCAGCTCCTACCGGATCCTTCCCCTGTCGGTTTTGCGGCACAGACCTCAGACATACGCTGGTCGATCTCGGCATGTCGCCATTGTGCGAAAGCTATGTCGCCGAAGAGAACTATTCAAAGATGGAGCCTTTCTATCCGCTTCATGCCTTCGTCTGCCACGAATGCCATCTGGCCCAGCTGGACGAGTTCGTCCCGGCCGAGGAAATCTTTACCGAATACGCCTATTTCTCATCCTATGCGGACAGCTGGGTGGAACATGCGCGCCGCTATTGTCACGACATGAAGGATCGCTTCGAACTGGGCTCTGACAGTCAGGTGGTCGAGGTGGCCAGCAATGACGGCTATCTGCTGCAGCATTTCGTAGCGCTCGACATCCCCTGCTATGGGGTGGAACCTGCGGAAAACGTGGCTCAGGTCGCCATCGACAAGGGCGTTCCGACCGAGGTCGCGTTCTTTGGCGCCGAGACGGCCCAAAAGCTGGTTGCGCAGGGGCGGCAGGCGGATCTGATCCTGGGCAAGAACGTATTGGCGCAGGTACCCGATCTGAACGATTTCGTGGCCGGACTGAAGATCATGATGAAGCCCGGTGCGGTGATGACGATCGAATTCCCGCATCTTCTGGCCACCATGGAAGGCAACCAGTTCGATCAGGTCTATCACGAGCATTACTGCTATTTCTCGCTGATTGCGGCAGAGCGGGTCTTTGCCCATCACGGCATCCGGCTGTTCGATATCGAAGAGGTATCCACCCATGGCGGGTCACTGCGCATCATCGGTCGCCACGAGGAAGACGACACCAAACCGGTGACGGATCGTCTGGTGGCTTTCCGCAACCGGGAACTGGCCGCAGGGCTGGACCGGATGGAGACCTATGCCTCTTTCGACGAACAGGTTCGTGAGACCAAACGCAAGGCGCTGGAATACCTGATCGCTGCGGCGCGCGCGGGGAAACAGATCGCCGCCTATGGTGCGCCCGGCAAAGGCAACACTTTCCTGAACTATTGCGGGATCAAGACCGATCTCATCAGCTATACGGTGGATCGCAATCCTTACAAACAGGGCCGCTATCTGCCCGGTTCCCGGATTCCAATTCACCACCCGGATCGGATCGCCGAGACAAAACCAGATGTGATTGTCATCCTGCCCTGGAACTTCCGTGACGAGATCGCTGAACAGCTGGCCTATACCGCCGAATGGGGTGCAGAACTGGTGGTTTTTGTCCCCGAAGCCACGGTGCTGGCACCACAGGAAGCTCGGGCGCGGGCCTGAACAAAAGGAAAAGGATCAGCCATGAAAGTCGTTTTGTTCTGTGGGGGTCAGGGAACCCGGCTGCGGGATTATTCCGATCAGATCCCCAAACCGCTGGTGCCGGTGGGCGGGCGTCCGATCCTGTGGCACATCATGAAGTATTATGCGTCTTACGGGCACAAGGATTTCATCATCTGCCTTGGCTACAAAGGCGAAACGATCAAACAGTTCTTCCTGGACTATGACGAGCGGGTGAATAACGACTTCGTCTTCGAAAATGGCGGTGCCAAGATCGACGTGCTGCAAAGCGACATTCAGGACTGGCGCATTACCTTTGTCGACACCGGTCAGAACACCAATATCGGCGGCCGTCTTCTGCGTGTGCGCGAACATCTGGAAGGCGAGGAGATGTTTCTGGCCAACTATGCCGATACGCTGACCGATCTTGATCTCGATGCGATGATCCAGGGCTTTTCCGCCACTGATGCGGTCGCAGGCTTCTGCTGTGTAAAGCCTCCTTATTCCTTCCACCTGGTGTCTTTCGGTGGGGACAGCCGAGTGGCGCAGATCTCGGATATCAAAGATTCAGGCATGTGGATGAACGGCGGTTATTTTGCCCTGCGACCTGAGATTTTCGACAATCTGCATGAAGGCGAGGAACTGGTGATCGAGGGGTTCGAACGTCTGGTTCAGAAAAAGCGGCTTTATGCGCATCAGCATGAAAGCTTCTGGACCTGCATGGACACGTTCAAGGAAAAGCAGGCGCTGGATGATCGTGTAGCCGCTGGGAATACGCCTTGGCAGGTCTGGAAGGACGACTGAGACAATGCGTGGATTAGGTCTTGGGAAACTCGGCACGGTGCTGTGCCTCGGCGCCCATAGCGACGATATCGAAATCGGTGCCGGCGCGACCGTCTTACGGCTTATCCGTGACAATCCGGGCGCTCATATTGTCTGGGTGGTCTGTGCCGCCTCAGGTGTTCGCGGCGAAGAGGCCCGGACCAGCGCCGAACGCTTTCTGGACGGCGCGGGTTCATCCGAGATCATTCTGAAGGATTTTCGCGACGGCCATTTTCCGCATCAGTGGGCCGAGGTGAAGGCGTTTCTGGAAACGCTGAAAGCCCACGATCCCGACCTGATCCTGACCCAGTACAAGCAGGATCTGCATCAGGATCATCGCATCCTGTCGGAACTGACCTGGAACACGTTTCGCGATCATTTGATCCTGGAATACGAGATCCCGAAATGGGATGGCGGCATGGGCGCACCCAACGTCTTCGTCCCCGCCTCTACCGCAGATACCGACGCCAAGATCGCATTGCTGATGGAGTGTTTCGCATCGCAGGCGGGCAAGCACTGGTTTGATGACCTGACTTTTCGCGGCCTGATGCGGCTGCGTGGTCTGGAATGCAATGCGCCGGACGCGCTGGCCGAAGCTTTCTATGCCCGAAAGCTGCGGCTGGGATAAAAAGACACAGAACAACCAGTATGCCCCGAAAATTCCGGAACACGACCCTATTTGGGGCAGCCTGAGATGTCCGGGGCGAATTCCGGAAATTGTCTGCCCGCCTGACCAAAACAAGCCGCCAGAAAACCTCTGGCGGCTTGTATGTTTTAAAGCACGTATGTGTGCGGTATCAGGCTAGCAGATCGAAGGTTTCGACATGTAGCGCTTCGTCCACGATCTGAACATCGGACACCGTGCCATTGAAGGCATTTCTGACAGAGTCGCCACCGTTGGAACTGCTCCAACCCAGACCACCAATCTGCAGAGTCTGCTGGTTCGCGGTCAGGTCAAAATCAAATTCCTGCGTTTCCACCAGTTCGCCATTCAGCGACAGACCGATCTCTTCACCATCGAACCAAACCTGAACATCATAGTCCTGATTGGCCTTGATGCCTTCGACCCGCATATACGCATCGCTTTTTGTCTCGGCATCCTGGAAGCGCAGAACCAGGTCGTCACCCTCCAGCATAACAGACAGGTGATCCCCACCGTCGTAGTTCTTGGCATCCTTGGACAGCAAGCCCTGGCGACCGTTCAGATCATCTGCGTTGAAGGTGAAGGCGATTGAGCCTTCCTCCAGTTCCAGCGCCTGATCGTGGTCATGGTTGATGATGCTTCCTGTCTTGCCGTTGAACTCAGCCTCGCCTTCTTCGAAGACAGTTTTGGCTGTGCCGTCCGAAGGTGCTTCTGGCTCGGTAACAGGTGCTTCCGGCTCGGTCACGGGTGTTTCCGGCTCGGTAACAGGCGCTTCCGGTTCAGTAACCGGGGCCTCAGGAAGCGGCTGAGAACCGTAGATGAGTTCCTGCATTTGCTCAGGCGACCATTTCCCTTCGACGATTACAACGTCGGAAATTGTGCCATCAAACGCATTGCTAAAGCCCGCACTGCCCGAGGCGCTGCCCCAGCCAAGCCCGCCAATCTGCAGATGTTCGACGTTGTCAGCCAGGGTCATCGAGAATTCAGCAGTATGTACCTGCTGGCCATTCAGCCAAACTCCGACCTCGTTGTCACCGAAAGTGAGTTGCAGGTCGTAGTCCTGGTTCGCATTAATCCCGGGGATACGAACGATTTCGTCGCCGGAGCCGTCCTGGAAGCGCACGACCAGCGAGCCCTTGTCGATATAGACAGCTAGGTGATTGCCACCGCCCGCATAATAGCTGGCGTCCTTGGTCAGCAGACCATACCGGCCCGAAACAGTATCGGCATTGAAGCTGAGCGAGATAGTCCCGGTATCCAGCGCCAGATCGTTGGTGTGGGCAATCTCGACCACATCGCTCTTGGAGCCGCTGAATTCCTGCGTGCCCAGCATGCTGAAGGCGGTGCCCTCAAGCTTGTCGGGCACGTTTCCGCCGGTATCCGGAACGGTCGGCTCGGGATCAACCGGTGCAGGTTCTTCCGGCGCCGGGTCTACCGGGTCTACCGGTGCCGGGTCTACCGGTTCAGGTTCAACCGGAGCTGGCTCGGGGACATAGGAGGTGCCGTCAAGCAGTTCTGCAAGCCGTTCAGTTGCACCAAATTGTTCAGCAGCGCCGCCGTCGACGGGGCGCAGGTCCTCCAGCGTCAGACCAAGACGGATGTCGCCTTGAAAAATCTGGCTGTAATTGTCCGTATCAGCCTGAAAATCCGACCCAACTGCCTGGGTGTACGAAGTGACTAAGTTCCCCGAACTGGAATTCGCACCGATGACGGTTGTCGCCTTGTGAATGGTGTCGGGAATGTTGACCAGAGTATTGTCACGCATGACGATACCAGACGATCCACCGGTGCTGTCCACCTTGATGCCGTTAAACATGCCAGTGGCGATGATGTTCTGTTCGATCAGGATGTTGTTGAAGGTTCCGCCCTTCATAAAAATCCCTTGCGACCCTGCAGCCGCATCGGTTTGGGCAAGAAACACGTTGCCACGAACAACCCCGTCCGACGATCCGGTACCCTGGAACTGCATGAAGTCCAGGTGCCAGCCAGCACCCTCAAGCGGGTAAACGTGGCCACCGCCTGTGTTGTTCTCGATCAGGAAGTCGGTAATCCCGATGAACTTGAACGCGTCGCTTCCGATATAATCGACGTAGTTGTCGGAAATCTCGATCCCCTGGTTGGGATAGATGACAAGGCCGTTTTTGACATCATGGACATAGTTGCCGCTGATCTTGATGTCGGTGTTGCCGTTGGCATAAATCCCGTAGTGGCCGAAGTAATCATTGTCTTCCAGGCCATGGACTTCGGAATTCAGAAATTCCACGTTGTCACTGTTCGTGATCGAAACAACCCTGGATGCCTGACTGCCATTCCCGCTGTCTCCGACCTCGATGCTGTCAATCCGCAAGTGGCTGACGTTGTCGACGTCAAGGTTCGAGAAAAACGCCGGTTTATCCGGGTTTGCCGATTTGACAGTGACCATGCTGTTGTAGCTGAGGTTCTTGAGATCAACGGAACCATAGTTTCCGGATGCAAGAACGATCGTGTCTCCGCCCTGAGCAGAAGAAAGGGCCGACAAAAGCTGTGACGCGTTTGATACGTTGATGGTTGCCATTATGATAGTGCCTCATTTTGGCTTCATGCGGCAAACAATGATGCCGCCGTGAGTGGTTGCGGTTGGAAACTCTTTAATCAGCGCGCCGCGGATCATCCCTTTAGTCCCACGGCACAGGACAGGCATTTGACGCTATGTTCAGACGCCAAAATGCAGATACTCACACTTGACTTGTCGGTCACGCTGACCTGCAAGTGTGTTATTTATGTGGTCTTTTCGAGATTAACCGGCCTCGTGAGTGTGTTATTTTTGTGGTTATTTATTGACGTCGAATAATCTACTACTTTGTAGAACTTTCGCTATCAAGCGGCACAAATAATGTCGGCATTATTCCCGCATGACGCTTTTGAATATCCTGTATGATTTAGGCTGAGGCGGCCGCAAAGGCCTTTTTTAGAAGAAATACAAAATACAAAATATTATTATTTTCCATGAAGTTACGCACTAAATATCGAAAGCTTACCCTAGGTAAGGTGCCAGTTGGCAAAAAATTGCCATCCTCGAGTAAAAATTTTTAGGAAAGACCCAAGAATAAATCTGACGAGAAACTCAATTCATTGCCGCTACGCCTGATTGAAAACCCTCCAATCCCTGGTAAACGGCCCTTTCAAACCAACTCTGACAACAGGATTGCACCCATTTTCGGGTTGGATTCAGGTCAATTCCTCTGCAATTCATTAATCACTTATGCGATTGATTCTATTGCAGTTTGTTTTCTTCAGAATAAATATATAACGACCTGAAACAATAGCCCACGCGATGAAGCAGACCGCTGTCTGCGCGCCTGCAAATCCTGATACCTTCATTGCCCTCCCCCTTCTCTCAGCTGGGGATTCGCTGCGAAAAATTCTGTTCACAACTGGCCGGGATTTCGGCTTCAGAGCACTTACGGGCTCAATAGTTCCCTTAGGCGCGCGTAGGCTCCAAACCCCTCGGCGGGGCCGCCTTTGACTGGTATTAAGTCACCGATCACCATACCAAGACGGGGCAGCCCCTTCGCGAAAACCGTATTGTAATGATAGGGCTGACCACGGTGTTTGACCTGCAACAACAAGTTTCCGTCTATAAGCTGGCCCTTTTCATGGCCCATTAAGTTGCCGGTGACCGAAACAACCGATCCTTCCCCAACACGGACGATCGTCGCCTTGTGGACGATGTCCGGAATATTGATCAGGGTGTTGTCGCGGACATTCATCCCCGAAGTGCCCGGGTCACCATTTACCACAATCCCGTTGAACATGCCGGTGGCAATGATGTTCTGCTCGATCAGGATATCGTTGAAAGCCGCACCTTTCATGAAGATGCCCTGCACAGCAGCATCGGTTTTGGCAAGGAACACGTTGCCGCGAACAATCCCATCCGATGATCCCGCACCCTGAAACTGCATGAAGTCCAGATGCCAGCCAGCGCCGGCAAGCGGGTAAACGTGGCCACCCTGTGTGTTGTTCTCGATCAGGAAGTCAGTAATCCCGATGAACTTGAACCCGTCGCTTCCGATGTAATCGACGTAGTTCCCGGAAATCTCGATCCCCTGGTTGGGATAGATGACAAAGCCGTTTTTGACATCATGGACATAGTTGCCGCTGATTCTGATATCGGTGTTGCCGTCAGCGTGAATTCCGTAATGACCGAAGTAGTCCTTGTCTTCCAGACCGTGGACTTCGGAATTCAGAAGGGCCACCTGACGGCTGTTTTCAATCGAGACGATCTTGGATGCCGCCGCCCCGTTCCCTGGATGGGCAACCGTGATGCCGTCAATCTTCAATCCGCGCACATTGTCGATACGCAGAGACCGGAAGCGCGCTGCGCGTTCGGGATCGGCTGACCTGATCTGCACGGGTTCCGAAAAATCGAGGTTCGACAACACGACATCCCCGTAATCACCAGCAGGCAACCGGATCGTGTCTCCTCCTCGGGCTTCACCCAACGCCTTCAGGAGTTTGCCGCCATCAGCAAAAGCGGGTGCGGGCGGGATGATCGGGGAACAGAGGCCACCCGCCAGAAGCAACGCTATGAGGGAACGAACCATCACGCGTCCGTCCTGCGCGAATGCTTAGCGTCATAGCGGGTGTATCGCGGTACTGCGCCGGTACGCCTGTAATTCCGGCCTCTGCGACCGGATTTGCTTCCTTCCGGGTTCGCCACCTTCTGTTCATCCCGGTTGTCATCGTCGAGAATCCAGGCACCGGCGCCCAACAGGAAAATGAAGAAGATATAAACGACCTTCCAGTAATGGACGGTCCAGCCCCCCAGGAAAAAACCCATCATGCAGACCAGATACCCGGTCCTGAAGCGGGAAGACCGGTCACTCAGTCCGGACTTGAAAACAATTGGAAGAAAAAGCCCAAAAAACGCCAGTTGCATGAAAATGGCGGCAGGCAGACCGCTGGTGACAGCGGGGTGCAGCCAGAACATGTCCAGACTGCTGCTCTTCCACTCAGGTCGGAACCATTCTCCCAAGCCAACACCAAAAAGCGGATGCATTTGGACAGAAATGGTGCCGAAGTGCCAGATCAGGATGCGGGAGTAGGCGGTTGACGTATTGAAGGCGAAAAGCGAAATGAAAATTTCTGGCGTCGACCGGTTGGCCGCGATCTCGATCGCAACGACCATTGACAGAACACTGCTGCTGAGGATGATCCAGCGCTGCCGAACCTTGCGCAGCACCCGATCCCAGACGATCAGTGCAAGCTGTGCGACAACCGCAGTCAGAGGGCCGGAAGACAGGGCCAGAAATGCTGTTCCGGTAACCAGAATGGTCTGAACCCAGCGCCGCACGAAAGATTTTCCGTAGCCCAGAACATAATAGGTCAGCGCGATCAGCCCACCGCAGAATATCCCAAAGTGGATCGGGTGCTGAAAAACGCTCTGCACCCGGTCCAGGCCCCAACGCGGTTCTTTCCACACATTCCAGCCCGAGAACGTGATCTTGTTTGCCAGTTCCAGCAGAATGTTATGCGTCGTCAGCGTTTCATAAAGGGCAAACGGCATCAGCAACATTATGATCCAGAAAATCATCCGGACGACCGCATAAAAATCATCCGCATTCCGGATGAAGCAGCGCGCCATGAAATACGCGCCCATGGTTTCGATGAAGTAGATGCCGGACGGTTCGATCGCAAGCGAAGGTCCATGCAGGGCAAAGTAGCTTATCGCCGTCCACAGGCACAGCCCCAGCAAGGCCAGATCGGCGACTCGGACACGACCCGCCTTGCCCTGCATCCACAAGATCAGACCCGGCACGACCCAAAGCGTAAGCAGGAAACGCGAGGCACTCATCTGAATCGGGCCAAGCTGAAAGAAGAACGGGACCACCAGAGACAGAATGAACAGGCGAAGCAGCCAGGGCATACGATGCACGCGGGCAGCATCGGCAGGCTCTGCCGATTTAGAGAAGGAACTGCTCGTTGCTAGCGTCATCGTTCACATATTTCCTCGTCAACGCATGGATAGTATACCAATCGGGTGCGTGCATACACCTATCTGGAAGGTATGTGTTTTTTTGGTGATATTTACGAAAAAGTCATGGAATTGCCGGGAACTTCCGGGAAAAGGACTTTATCGAAAGGGATAGTGGTGCCAGTCTGATCCCGATTTTTTTTGCACCTTGGGTAGTTCTTTTCAGGTGAGTTTGTTTTGGAGACGAGTGGGATGCGGGTGAATTGGAAAAGAACGCCGGGACGGAATGGCGCGCATGCTGCGCCCTGCCCGCTGCAATAGCGGAACCATAGGTATAATGCTTCAACCTTCTCCGACATTGCAAAAGATTGCGCGCGGCCAGCTGTGCGCCGGATGCGGCGGGTGCGCGGCAGTGGCCCCGGACAGTATCGACATGGAATACTCGCAGGACGGGTTTCTGAGACCGGTGCAAAAAGCCGGATTAACAGAAGAAGCTGAGGACAAAGTTGCCGCAATCTGTCCGGGGCTTGGATTGGCGCAGGACCCTGACGGGCGACGGGATCACCCTCTCTGGGGGCCAATGACCGGTTTGCGGACGGGATATGCCACCGATCCGGAGTTACGCCGGAACGGATCGTCGGGCGGTGCGCTGTCGGCCATCCTCGCCCACCTTCTGGAAACCGGAACGGTCGATCATGTACTACAGACCGGAGCGGCCCCCGACCTGCCATTTGGTAACCGCACGGTAACAAGCATCAATGCCGAGCAGGTTTTCCATGCAGCCGGTTCCCGGTATGCGCCCTCGGCGCCCCTGGACGGGCTGGAACGCTGGCTGGCAGGGGATGCCCGCACCGCATTTGTCGGAAAACCCTGTGATGTCGCAGCGCTACGGTCACTGGCGCGAATTGATCCGCGTGTGCGGGAACGGTTTCCGATGATGTTGTCATTTTTTTGCGCCGGAGTGCCGAGCATCAACGGCGCCAGGAAGGTCGTCGAAAAGATGGGCGGCGATCCCGATCAGGTCGTGGCGTTCCGCTACCGCGGAGACGGATGGCCGGGATTTGCCAAGGCAACGATGGCGGACGGATCCGTCCGGAAGATGAGTTACGCCGACAGCTGGGGCGGTATTCTTTCGGGACATGTTCAGTTTCGCTGTCGTATCTGCCCGGATGGCACCGGCGGTTTTGCCGATATCGTCTGCGCCGACGCGTGGGAAACAGATGAGGATGGCTATCCCCTGTTTGAAGAGCGCGAAGGTTTGTCGCTGATCGTCAGCCGGACAGAGAACGGAGAGCAAATTGTGCGGGACGCCATGGCTGGCGGCGCGATTGAGGCCGAGCCATTTGATGCAGAGGGTATTCTGGCAATGCAACCAGGGCAAAAGGGAAAGCGGCGCTTTACCCTACCCAGATTGCTTGCACTGAAACTGGCCGGAAAGCCGGCACCCAGATATGATGGATTTCATTTGCTGCGAAACACATGGGATGCAGGGCTGTGGCTGACAGCGCGTAATTTTCTGGGCACTCTGCGACGGGTCGTTTTGCGATAAAGCGGGCACAGCCCGGGCCGGAAGCGGCCTCATCAATCAGCTATAGATTTTTTCCTGATCGCGCCGCATCCAGCGCTTGCGCAAGGCACACAGCCCCAGAATGGGCAAGACAATAAGTGGAATACTGGCCAGACCGGCAAGGACAAAAATGGCCCACGCGGCCAACCATCCATACCCGGTCACCAATGCCACAAAAGCAGCGATACTACCCGTCATAACGGCTAGCACGAGAACTCCCATGACAACACTCCTTAGCTTCAGATCGAATCTACACACCTTAAAGTAGAATTTATCTGACAGGCGTCTATTAAAAAAGCGTTACCACGTGTCGCTGAGCGGATTTATGACCAAAAGCGCGGCCCGGTCATATCCGCGCCGACAAATAAAAAAAGGGCCGCAGACAGGCAGCCCTTTTCTTTTTCGCTCGTAAACCGCTGATATCAGGCGGCGACCCTGCGACGGCGGCGCAGAAGAGTCAGCCCCCCCAATGCCCCCAACAGCATTAGGCCCGCTGCAGGAATTGGAACCGGCGACGCCGTAACCAAATTCTGGCGACGATAATAATTCTCGTTCTCCAGATAGCTGAGGTTCCATTTCTTGTCGCCGACATATGCGCTTGCAGCCGCCAGATACTGGTTTGCCAGATTTAGTACCCCGGAGTTGCCCCATGCGACGAAGGAGCCGCTATTGACACTGTTGTCGTTGTCATAAACGGCGTTCCAAAGTGCGACCTGAAATGCTGCCGACGTTTTTGTATCGTCTGTAGCAAGCCCGGCGGTATACACGGCATCAAACAGAGACTGAATCCGATGGATCGCACCGCTTGCAATCAGGTTGAGATTTGTAAACGGGATACTGGTCACACTGTAGTAATTGTTCCGTCCACTGGGAGCATCAGCCGCCAGGTCCAGACAAAACGCAACGAAGTTCCCAAACACATTGTTTGGCGCAGGCGTTCTGTCTTTAAGGGCAAACGCGCCGGCACCGACGCTGCGATAAGTGGCGACCCCATCCGCATGGACCCCCAGATATTCATAGGAGCCCGCGGCCGGTCCTTTCATTTTAACAGTCAAGGCAGATGCCGCACTACTCAGAGTAAAGGTGGCAACAGCTGCAACTGCTATAAGTTTCCTAAGTTTCATCTCGAACGTCTCACACACCAGAACAATTGTTAACGGCTGGAATACAGCCACACAGGTCTAAAAAGGTCTTCAATATATAATATACCTTTTTTTTCAGTGCCTTGGAAGGTTTTTGATGATTTTGCCAATATTTTGACAAAATTCGTTTGTTTCGGCATAGATACGCGCCGAATGTCGCCCTCTAAGACGCATGAAACTTACCGGATTCAACCAAAAAGAAAGCCTGCCTGCCCTTTTGGCTTTCCTGAAATCCAGCGATTCTTCTTTGTTCGGATTACAACTTTACCGACCCCATTGCCCCCGATTTAGGGACAATCAACAGATGCCATACAATGGCTATACGCCGAAATATGCCTTAAATCGGGACAAAGCGCGGCAGCCTGCCCATGCTGTGGCCCATGAATTCGATCAACCGAGCATCCGCATCGGCCTCGGTCTCGTCCGGAGCGATCGGTGTGGCGTAACGCACCAGCGCGCCATCCGTGCGGCCCATCGTGACACTATCAATCACAACCCCCATCTTGGCCTGGAAGTCATTGGTCTGACGTTTGCCGCGCTGTTCGAACCAGTAATAGACCAATTGCTGGGAAAGACCTTTCTGGATCACCGCGCGGTTCACCGTGAAGGTCCCGTATTCCGCCACGCCGGGTGTGACCTCATAGGGGTTCAGACTGAAGATTTCCCACCCCCCCACTGGCAGACACACTTCGGGGGAATGGATGCCCGAGCCTTCGGTTTGTTTGTCATAGAAGGCCACAAACATATTGATATAGCCGGCCCCTCCGGGTCGGGCATAGGTCGCGTTGAGATAGTCGGTGGCCCCCAGCACGCGCTCCACATTGGGGTCCAGCTGCGCGGATGACCCGGACCAGTCGCCCAGCTGACGCGGATACAGAGAGAACGGGTCGCGGTCGATCGGCCTGGCGTCAGGCTCAGGCTGCAAGGCCCAGGCGGCCGATACGACCAACGTCAGCAATGCCGCCGAGGCCATGGCAAAGGAAGGGCGGATCGCCAGAACCTGCACCGCAATCCGGCCAAACCCATGTGTATCAAGGTCGATAGCTTCAGAAAGTGGTTTCGGATCCGGTCCCAGACGCTGCAGCGCGACAGCCATGGCGAACAGGATCGCGATGCAGCAAAGAAAGATCACCCAGCCCTCAAAGAAGTGCAGAAACCCTTCAGCCGCCTCGATCCCGTAGCTGTCCACAAGAATGCCGATAACTCCGATCCGCACCGAGTTCATCAGTATTGTCAGGGGCACGGCAGCCAGCAGCAGCACCAGTTTGTGCCAGATCGGTCCGCGATAGAGCAGAGCGAAGAGATAGGAAAAGCTGAGGATCGGGAACAGGTAGCGCAGCCCGGAACAGGCTTCGGCCACCTGTAGCTTATAAACGCCCAGATCAATCACATTGCCTTCAAGAAAGACGGTCACTCCCGCCAGATCGACCAGCCAGACACCAATCGCCGAAGAGACCCACTGCAGAAATATCGTCAGCTTCCAATACAGGAATTGCGGCAGAGGCAGCATGAACACCAGATGTATGACCGGCAACTGATGATACCGGCCTCGTTTCCAGCCAAAGATGGCCAGAACCACGCCGCCCACCCAAACGATCATCGCATAGGTGACGATATCAGGAATACGGGTCAGGTTCCCGAAAACCGCCAGCATCAATGCCAGACAGACGACAATAATTCCGGGCCAGCGGTCAGTCACATTCGGGTCGGGCGGTGGCATTCCGCGCATCTCGCGCAGAAAAAGGTATAACGAGATGACCGGGATCAGAGGACCATGGCTGTATTCCGGCGTCGTCCAGGCCTGCCCCAGCGACACAAGGCCGATCCAGAATATCGGAACAGATCCGGCCAAAAGAAGTAAAAACCACGCCAGCCCCGCAGGGTTTATGGTCGGAAAATCGCGAAAAATCGCAGAAAAGGCGCGTGTATCAGCCATAAAATCTTACCGTTCTCAAACTAACAAAAGGGCACTGGGAAACGGGAACGCTTCGGACTTTTCGGAGCGTATCATAAAGTTACGCTAACAGGAATTCAGCACCTTCAGTTAATCAACGGGTCGTGAAGCTGCGCGAAAGCGTAAAGAATACCTCGTTGGAATGTGTACGCGGATCGGTTTCGGATTCGTAGTTTATGTACTCGTAGCCGACCGAAAAATCCCAATCTGCTGTCAGGTCGCGCACATATGCGGTGCGGAACGTCCCGACCTTGTTGTCTTCTGCAGTGCCGTCACCAATCGACGATACGCTGGCGTAATCGAGATTGAAGGTCATGAATGAAATCGGATTGATCGTGACCTCATATCCTAGGAACGCGCGGGTACGGCGGGTTTCTTCGCTGCGATCATTGGTCCGGTAGCTGCGATCAAATCCGACTGTCAGCCTGGTACGCGGACGTTCGTGAGTATACAGCACGTTTCCAATCGGATTGGTCTCACCCAGCGGGCCGCGCGTAAGTCCCAAACCTGCCTCTAACCCACCCAGCGGCAATTCAAGGGCGCGCTCGAACAGAATGGTGTCGCGACGCCCGTTGATGCTCAGGTCCGAGCCCAGCTCAAACCCGGCGCTTCCATTGGGCATCTCGCGAACCAACCCCAGGTTTCCGACCACTCCGCGTTCTCTAGTATCCTCCCCGATCTCCTGAGTTTCATCGATATCAGTATAACCGATCGTGGCTTCAAGCAGGGTCACCGGGTCGATGTCATAGGTCAGTGAGAAGTTCGTGAATTTGCTGGTGCGATCTGTCCCTTCGACATCTTCCGCCTGATAATCTGTCCGCGCCAGGCTCAACCGGCCTTCCAGCACCGACGAAAATCTGAAACGCCCGAATATCTCATTGGATAATGTCTCACGTTCAAAAAGAGAGGGGTCAGTGGTGTCGTCGTAATCAACGTGTAAATAATTTGAAGACAGGCCGACACCGAATGGATCACTTACCCCGGTTTCGAACTGCAATCCCGCACTGGCCGTTTTACGAGTCCCGTCGTCCAGAATAAGCTCATCATCAGTACCATCGAAATCTTCGTCGATGCGGCGCAGCGGGTCTTCAAAATTCAGGTCAATCTCGCGGTAACCCAGATTCAGATCAAGCAGGCTATTGGCCCCGAAACGGCCATAGCTGAACTCTGCCGAAGGAGAATCGAATTCAAATTCACTGGATTGTTGAGGGACATCAGAAAATCGAAAAATACCGCTTAGCCCCAACGACAACCGGTCCAGAGGGGTTTCTTTCAACAGGTCGTAAGTGACGGTGTTGTCCCACAGTGTGGTGGTTCCCAGCGATGGTTCGTCCAGTCCGAAATTGTCATTCACCCGCACTGACGAGGAAATCCCAAAGCTCTGCGTCAGCCCGGTGACCTCGGCCTCTTGCGGTGTGGCCAAACGCGGGGCCGCATGAACTGTAAAAGCTGCCGCGAAGAAGCCAATTACTCTGCTGCTTGCCTTCATTTCGATTTTCCGCCTGCTTTTCTTATCTACTCACTACCGCTGTTGTGTCCGGAAATCATTCAAGAAGCGCTTTCGCACGCGCCAGTCTTGCCAGACGTAACGCCAAAGCCACAATGACCGCAGCATTTCCAGGGAACCGATGCGATACAGGAGGTAAATGTTCCTTCAAACAGGGCGGGATGCTAGAAGAGAACTGGCTGTTACGGCGCTGACAGCACGGTATTTTCAGAGTTCACTATGTCATTTTTTCCAGAAAACAGATCATGACCGTTTCCGTTTCCGTCATTCTTCCCTCATACGGCCGCCCCGACAGTCTGAAAGTGGCCTGTGAGAGCGTCCTGTCGCAAAGCTACCGGGATCTGGAACTGATCGTGATCGACGATGCATCCGAGATCGCTCTGCTCCCGGTTGTCGAAGCGCTCGAAGATGACCGGGTGCGCTATGTCCGGCACGAGGTCAATGGAGGACCCGCCAAAGCGCGCAACACTGGTCTCAAATTGGCGCAGGGCCGTTTTATCGCCTTTCAGGACAGTGACGACATGTGGCTGCCTGACAAACTGTCCCGGCAGATAGAAAAGCTGGAGTCCCTGCCCGATGACGTGGGTGTTGTAACCGGATCAAAGATTCTGTACGGGCGCGACGAATTTCACAATTATGGCCCCGGCAAGGTCACCTGCGCTCCGCCCCCAGACCGGCAGATCAAATTGGATGATGATCAGGTTCGGAGATTTTTTTTCGGCAACCGCATCAGCCTGCAAAATGCAGTCTTCCGGCGTGATTGCTTTCCGGAAATAGAATGGTTCGATCCTTGTGCGCGGGCAAATGAGGATTGGGACTTCACGGTTCGCCTGGTGCAGCACACGAAAGTTTACGAGGCTCTCGATCCGGTCGTTCTGAGCTTTATCTCCACAGACAGTATTTCCCGCAACACCCGTAGGCAGGCAATTGGCACAATCCGGGTTCTGAAGAAAAACCAGCATGTGCTTGCCGCATATCCGGACGCCCATACCCGTATCCTGTTATACCTTGCACAGGCCCTCATGACGCTGGGGCGGAAACGGGCGGCCAAAAGGCTCATACGCAAAGCGCTGCGTATACACCCCGCGAAAACACTGGCGTTCGTAACAGCACGAGTTCCCAGGGCTCTGAGGAAACGACTGCCATTTTAGGCCTTTCGACCGGGATCATACGATTCAGAAAAACGGCAGGGGCTGCCAGGCGATCCGGCCCTGCCGTCGTAAAACGCGCAGAAGAAAACCCCTGCGCCAGTTTGCATACCGGATTTATTCGAACAGGCGCCGTTGCGGGACAACGATGACGTCCCCGGGAACCAGAACAGTGCTGCCGCCAACGCTGGGTTTTTTCCCGGTACGGAGGTAGTCATAGTAAAGAACCTGCTCACGCCGACGCAATTCGATGCGTTTACCAGCGGCAAATCTGGTCAGACCGCCCGCCTGCGCCAAAGCCTGCAGCAGCGTCGTACCCGGCTTTGCGTCAAGTAATCCGGGCGCGTTAACCTCACCCATGACATAGATGGCATCCGTATCAGGATCGACTTCTGTTCCCACAAGCTCGGGCAATGCGGTCGCGGCAACAGCAACATAGACATTGGGCTCGGCCGCAAATTGTGGCGAAAGCCCCGAGGTCAGCGCATCGCGGATCGAGCCCACCGTCCGACCGCCCGCCTGAATCGTTCCAGCAAATGGAAAGCTGAATGTACCATCGGGTAGAACCAGCACTCTTCTGTTGAGGCTCGGGTCTTCCAGAACTTCAACCTGAAGCGTGTCACCGGGCGAGACCCGATACCCGCTCTGCGCCTGAACAACGGTCACCGAAAGGATCAGGCCGAGAAGACCGATTAATGTTCTTAGCATCTTTTAAGCCCTCGAAAAATTGAATTTCTTGTTGAGCCTAGCGTGGAAGATGAGTCCATGTAAGCCACCTGTGGAGCGATGCGTTCATGCTGTGGTGAAATTGTGCCGCAATCAGAATCAGTTACCATTTTCGGCTGGGTTGGACAGGCCGGCGATTGCAGCCTGTATTTGTTGCGCCAGATCTTCAGGCAGTTCCAGTTCAGTGGCCTTTTCCAATGTGGCGCGCGCCTCTGTATTGCGGTTGAGCGCGGCATAGGTGACCCCCAGATGATACAGCACCGTGGGTTCCCCGGGCAGTTGCCGGGCTGCGAACTCCAGGTGTTTCAACGCCGCGTCGTAATCCCCTCTCCGATAGGCTATCCAGCCATAGGTATCGCTGAAATGCGGCACCTGACTGTTCCGCAGGCGGCGGGCAATGCGATAGGCCCGATCAAGGCTTTCCGCGTCATCCCGGGCTGCAACCAGCAAACTGGCAAGATTGTTGGCAACGACAACCGAACGGCTATCGGCTTTGTACAGGGCCTCATAAACATCAATTGCGCCCTCGAGATCGCCCCGCGCTTCAAGCGCGCCAGCCTGTATCCATTTCAGGTTGGCACTGTCCGGCAAAGCGGAAAGAGCCTGATCCAGGACTTCGGCCGCCTGTGCGGTCTCGGTTCCGGACAGCAAAACATAAAGCGCGATCCAGGTGCGCTCGCTCTCCGGCCGTTCTTCAAGCAGCGCCTCATAGACAGCGACGGCCTGATCCTGTTTCCCCATCCCCGCAAGGACCGAGGCCTGAAGAAACCGCAGCACGACATCCCCGGGCGAGGCTTCCAGCGCCTGGTCGAGATAAGCCCGCGCCGCCTCCAGATCGTTATTGCGCACATGGGCGCGCACAATTCCGATCTCGGCCATGTCACCGACATTGCCCCCCTCCCCCGACAGGTCTTCGAGGTAAGTCATCAGGGTTTCTTCATAGCCCTGCGCCGCAAGCAGGCCGGCGGTCAGCGCCTGGACCTGGGCAGAGGTGTCATCCCCCTGCGCCTGCAACCGGTCGATAGATTTCTGTGCGCTTCTCCAGTCCCGCTCAAGTATATGAATCTGCCCCAGGCGCGTCAGCAGTTGCACATTGCCGGGCTGGCGGCCAAGCGCGTCAGTCAGAACCCCCGCAGCCAGATTTCCGTTGCCTTCTCGCAGCAGATATTCGGCATAGCGTAAAGATTCCTCCGGTGCGCTTCCTGACGCTTCGACAGCCAGAGACAGCATTTCTGCCATCAGATCGCGATTGCCCTCCCGCTGATGGGCATTCGCGAGCAGTGTCATCAGTTCGGCGTCCCGGGGGCTGTCTCCAAGCGCCGCGCGCAACAGGACGATCGCATCACCGGTGCGGTCATCCCCGATCAGCCAGCCCGCCCTGAGCTTGACCGCGCCCACATGGCCGGTATCCGCATCCAGCACCTCATCGACAAGCGCGCGCGCGCCGGTTTCGTTATTGGTTGCCAGCAGCATATGCGCCAGCACCACTCTGGCATCGTTTAGATCGGCAGAAGGCTCTGAGGCCGCAATAGCGGCCTGAAGTTCGGCGATGGCAGCATCGGTTGCACCGGCTTCAAAACGCTGTCCGGCGCGCAACGCCTGAAACAGAGGCCGGTGCGCCAGTTCTCCGGCCAGCATTCTGTCAATCTCGGCGATGGCGGCGTCCGGTCCGCCGGTGCCTGCAAGAAACTGCAGCAGTGCCATCCGGTTTTGCGGATCGTCCTCATCCGGGTCGATGCGGCGACGCAGAAAGGCTTCGGTCGCCTCCAGATCATTGCGTGCCATGTACCAGGCGATTAGATTGCTCTGAATCCCGGAATCGTCGGGAAAACGTTCCACCATCTCTTCCAGCGCCGCTCCGATTTCGTCTTCCCGACCAAGCCGGCCCAAAACTGCGAGTCTGATATCGTGAAAGCGCCGCGTCTCAGGCGAAACTGAAAGCGCGGCTGCCAGCGCCTCAAGCGCCTCGGGCCAGCGTTGCTGACGGCCCCAGTCATTCACCACGATGAAATGCGGGATCACCAGTTCGGGCGCTTCGACAATCAGGGCGTTCGCCTGTTCGACGGCCTGCCCCATGGCGGCTTCATCCTCTGCCTCCAGCCCATCGCGGTAGGCAAGGCTGGCCAGAACCGCCCGCACCACCGGATCCTCGGGGGCCTGTTCGGCGGCCACCACAACATGGCGTTCGGCCTCTTCCCAGTCCCCGGACAACGCCGCCATCTGCGCCAGCGCGCGGCGGCCCTCGAGGTTATCCGGATATTGTTCTACCAGACGCAGATATTGTCCGTATGCCTCGGACACGTTACCGGCATCGCGGCGCATTTTGGCATAGGCCAACCGGGCTTCTTTGTGTTTGCCGTTCAGCTTGAAAACATTGCGGAATTCGATGGTCGCCCGGGCGAAATCACCATTTTCCAGATATTCCAGAGCGGCCTGAAAATGCTTCTCGGCCCGTTCCTCGGCAGAGTCGCATGCGACCAGAAGAATAAGGGCGGCACCCAAGGCAACGCCCCTGAAAGCTTTTTGAAGCATCTTAACCGTCATAGCAGGTTGCGTATTTAAAAATGCGATGTGTCCGCAATCTGTTCAAGAAAAACCTGCCGCGCTTAGCAGCCCGTGCAGCGCAGAACGACCCACATGGTGCGGGCAAGTATGGCCAAATCCGTCCCCGGCGAAAGCTCCGCCAGATATTGCGCGTCATAGTCTGCGCGGGCGGCAAAGCTGGTCTGATTGCGGTCGGAAACCTGCCAGGGGCCGGTAATGCCCGGACGCAACGCGTAATAAGCAGTGCCCGGATAGAGCTTTCTCTGCTCGGTCATCATCGGGCGCGGCCCGACGATGGACATACCGCCCAACAGAACATTCAGAAGCTGAGGCAGCTCATCCAGCGACGTGCGGCGCAACCACCAGCCAATCCGCGTGATGCGCGGATCATTCTTGAGTTTCTGATCGCTTTCCCATTCCGCGCGGGCGCTGGGGTTTTTGGCCAGATAGGCCGCCAGCCGTTCGTCGGCATCCGTCACCATGGTGCGGATCTTGAACAGACGAAAGGTTCTGCCCTCTCGTCCTATCCGTTCCTGAGTATAAAACGGACTGCCACCGTCCCGCATGACCAGAAGGGCCATGATTGCGATCAGGCAAAGCGAGATCGGTGCGGTTAGCAGGACAAAGAGAATGTCAAATGCGCGTTTTCCCCCCCGGGAGTATACAGATACCGGTTCCCATTGAGACTGAACCGGTGCGACTGTATCAACTGCACTCACACTTTTAACGTAACTCGTCATAATTAATTTTACTCCGGCACAAAACAACGCCACGAAAACTGCGGCCTGCCCACCCTCATTACATGAACCTAACAACACAGACTGTGAGGTCCGTCACATTTTTGCCCAGATTATTATTGGGACTCTGCTCAAATACAGGCAAGTTTTTAGCTGATTCCCATAACATTTCAAAGACAATTCCGGGGTGTCCGGCCGTTCGAAACCGGCAGCGCCCACAAAATGCCTTATTTTGAACGGCAATGTCAGAGATTCTTTGGGCGCGCTGTTTTCATCCGGGAACCAAATCCGGGTTCTGTCCGGGATTGCCCACCCCTGAGTTCCAATGCCCCTGCGCTATCACTCAGAAAAGTGCGATGGTGCCCGATGTGCCGCCAGGCACAGGTTTCACGCCACACTCGGCTGCTGCGACAGTCGCCGCCCCGGACGTAATCCGGCTCACCATCTCCTCCCCGGATTCGGAAAATGGTAGGCCCCGTGCCGACTTTGTCATAAACCTGACAATGCAGTTAATAGAATATGCCAAAACCTGCGGATTTGTTTGATGCGATTAAAAGACCTGTTCCCCGGAGATCACCCATGAGTAAAAGCCCCCCCCGAGTTCTGGCGGTTGCATCAGGTGGTGGGCATTGGGTGCAGCTTTGCCGGCTGATGCCCGCATGGGACGGATGTAATGTGACATATGTTACGACAGAGCCCGGCTTCAGGGCCAGAGTAGAAGCTCTGGCAGCTGAAAGGGGCCAGCCGAAACCCGGTTACCGGGTCATGATTGAGGCCAACCGGTGGCAAAAGCTGAGGCTGATCCGCTCACTCTTTCAGGTCGCAGCAATTCTCATCAGGGTCCGCCCGGATGTGGTCGTGACGACGGGCGCGGCTCCGGGTTATTTTGCATTACGGCTCGCATCCATGATGGGGGCTCGTACCGTATGGATCGACAGCATTGCCAATGCTGAGGAACTGTCCCTTGCCGGACAGAAGGCCGGAAAGCATTGTGATCTCTGGCTGACACAGTGGGAGCATTTGGCAACCTCGGAAGGCCCACGCTATGAAGGATCGGTCATTTGATTTTTCTGACGGTTGGAACCCATGAGCCTTTTGACAGGCTGGTACGCTGCGTTGACGACTGGTGCGGTGCCCGTGGCGTCGGAACCCGCGTCTTTGGGCAGATCACGAAGAACGCACAATACAATCCTCGCAACTTCGAGGCCGTCTCCACTCTGGAACCAGACGATTACAGCGAACGCTTCCGAATGGCCGAATTCGTCATCTCTCATGCCGGTATGGGGTCCATCATCATGGCGCAAAGTATGAAGAAGCCAATCGTTCTTCTGCCGCGGCGTGGGCATCTGCGGGAAACCCGCAATGACCATCAGTTCGCCACCGTAAAGCGCTTCGGTAGCCGGGCCGGGGTGTTTGCTGCACAGGAAGAAACAGAGTTGACGGAGTTGCTGGATCGAGTTTCTAAAGGAGATGTATCAGGCGGGGAAGAAGTTCCTGCCTTTGCTGATGTGCAGCTCATTGATGTAGTTAAAGATTTCATCCACGCCGGAGGCAGAAAAAGCCAAGGCGATTGATTGGGACGGTATTTAAGATGGATATGGAAAACGCGACTGACGCCAGACTTTTGGCAGCCCTGAACAACCAGACCGCCAGGATTGGCGTCGTCGGCCTCGGGTATGTTGGCCTGCCTCTGGCCGTAACGGCGGCTTTGCGAGGCTTTGCAGTAACCGGTTTCGACATTGACCAAAACAAGATCCGCGCTCTGGATGCGGGCAATAGCTATGTTGCCGCGGTAACGCACGAGATGCTGCAGGAAGCCGTAGATGACAGCGCCGTTTCGTGGACAACGGACTTTTCGAAATTGTCCGATTGTGATGTGATCGTCATTTGCGTGCCGACCCCTCTTACCCGCCACCGTGAACCGGATTTGTCCTTCGTCAAAGAAACCGGCAAGATCATTGCGGAAAATATGCGGGATGGAACGCTGATTGTTCTTGAATCAACGACATTTCCAGGGACGACAAAAGATATTCTGACGCCGATTTTGGCCTTGGGCGGGCTGGAACCCAACAAGGATTTCTGGGTTGCCTTCAGCCCCGAGCGTGAAGATCCCGGTAACAAGACATATCGCACGCATTCCATCCCGAAGATCGTGGGCGGCGACTCCGACATGGCCCGGACCCTGGCGGTGACTTTCTACAGTAAGGTCGTCGACAAGGTGGTCCCTGTTTCTTCGGCTGGCACAGCCGAGGCGGTCAAAATCACCGAGAACATTTTCCGGGCTGTCAACATCGCGCTCGTGAACGAGCTGAAGATGATCTACGACGCAATGGGGATCGATGTCTGGGAGGTGATCGACGGGGCGGCCACCAAGCCGTTCGGCTTCATGCCCTTCTATCCGGGCCCCGGCCTTGGCGGCCACTGCATCCCGATCGACCCGTTTTATCTGACATGGAAGGCCCGTGAATACGGGCATGCCACGCGGTTCATCGAACTGGCGGGCGAAATCAACGTGAACATGCCACACTACGTTGTGGCGAAACTGCGCGAAGCCCTGGATCGCCAGTGTGGGAAGGGCCTGTCAAAATCACGGGTTCTGTTGGTCGGCATCAGCTACAAGAAGAACGTTCCGGACATGCGGGAAAGCCCTTCAGTGGTTCTGATGGACATGTTGTTAAAAAATGGGGCAGAGGTCGACTTTCTCGATCCCCATATCGACAGCATCCCCCGTATGCGGGAATTTCCGCACCTGCTGGATCGCGAGTCTGTTCAACTTGGCGATATCAGGCCCGGTGACTATGATGCCGTGCTGATTTCGACGGATCACGATGCGATCGACTATGAAGAACTGATCCGCCTGGGACTTCCGATCGTCGACACCCGCAACGCCATTTCATCGCGCGGCCTGCCGATGGACCTGGTGACCAAGGCCTGACAGCGCTGCACATTCCGATGTGACAGGTGTTTCGCACGCGAAACGTTTCGTTACCCCTCAGAATGCGTGGAACTCTCCGGAAATCGGTTTGTGCGGGCCTTTACAAAGACCGCAGCCAGTCCTGAAGAGCCTGGGCAAGACGGTCCGAGATCGCATCGCCGACCGGTTCGATACGTCCCTCCAGTGCCAGGGACAGAATCTGCATCTCGGCTTTGGCGCTGTCACGGGGAGCTTTACTCAGTTGTTCCTTCAGCGCCTCTGCAAATCTCGGATCCCGTCCCATTTCACGGATCAGCGCCAGACCCAGCTTTTCGCTGATGGCTGAGGGAAACCACAGCACCGCATCGAATTCTTCAACCAACGCAATAAAGGAGCCGATCTTGGAGCGTTTCGACCGTGTCGCATTGCCAAAAGTTCCTGCAACGCGGCCGGGGGCAGTCGCTTGCGTTTTGCCATCTCTGCTTCTCCTCGAATACGTCGCGGCAGGTTCGCACCATCGGACGCTATTCCGCTGCCCGTTGTGCGGCCAACTCGTCGCGCCGCCACACACCCAGCAACAACCGCTTGAAAGCTGCATAGGTGGCATCAAAGGTTTCTCGACCACGGGCATAGGCTTCACGGTTGAAATCGCGGTAGTCGGCTTCATAGATACCATTCACCTGTTCGCCTGCCTGATCGATCAGCGCGGTGAAATCCTGCCGGTGCGGTGACAGCGTCTTGCCCAGATAAGCCTGCATCAATGCTGCCAACTCGCCCTGCTGCACCCCGTCGTAACGGGTGATCACCGCGCGCACAGCATCCCATTCGAATGCCATTTCGGGTCGCCCCAGGGCGCGGGCAGCGACATTTTCACCCTCTTCGATACTGGCGAAGGTGGAATGCAGCATGTCAAAGAACCGGCCCGTCGAGTCAAACTCCAGAAACGAAGCGCCAAGCGGCACCAGCAGGATGTCAGAGGCCGCCAGCCCGTTGATAGTCAGGTATCCAAGTGCGGGCGGCGTGTCGATGAAGACCAGATCATAGTCATTTAGCACGCCGTCAGCCTCAAGCCGATCGGTCAGCGCATCCCACAGCTTCCAGCCCCGTGCCTGCATCCGCCAGACAGGGATCTGAAACTCGGCCCAGTACAGGTTCAACTGTGCCCCAATCAGGTCGATGTTTGACCAGTGGGTGCTCTGTATGACATTCCGCGCGGTCATTTCCATGGCTGCACCCAACGCATCGTCCAGCGGTTGCGGTGGGTCGCCCCGATCCAGGCGGCGCTGGTTCTCGATCCGCAGATATTCTCCGTAGTGACGTGCCAGCAGGGGAAAGGCGGTTTGCCATTCATCCTCAACCTGACCGCCAAAGATCGACGTCATCGACCCCTGACTGTCGAGATCGATCACCAGCACTTTGTAGCCATCAAGAGCAGCAGACATCGCCAGATGCGCTGCCGTTGAAGTCTTGCCAACGCCACCTTTGAAATTGGCCACAGCTACCATCTTGGCAGGCTGTCCGGCAGGACGGTAGGGCAGGTAGTTTTTTGCTTTCGACCCCTGAGCTCCGAAAAAGGCGCGCAGCCGGAGTACCTCGTCCAGGGTGAACCATTTAGCACCGCCTTCCGTCTCGGACTGACCTTGCGGCAGATCGGGATTTTGTTTCAACACGCGGCGAAAATGAGCCTGGGCTACAGGGATCAGATAGCGGGTGATCTCCCAGGTGGAAAACAGGCGCAGTGACTTGTTTCCGGTTTCATTCAGACCCCGGCTGGCCAGATCTGCGCGACCGCGAGTGCAGGCCTCGGCAATATCCGCAAAACCCTGCGATCCTGTGGGTAAGTCCAGATCCGTCAGCGCCGCATCGGGATCTATGTTGAAATAAGGAGGAAGAGGAGTGCCGACCTTTGCCATGATGAAAACCGCTCGATGTGCTGTGTTTTTCCCATGATACCCAAAAAGGCGATACATGGAATAAATATGATTACAAATTCAATTTTTCTTAGCAAAATGAGGGGGTCATGATGCGGAAATGGCGCAATTTCTGAAGTCCTGCGGATTTTTTGATCTGTTAGATTCGTGTTATTTATTGTTATAGGAAGCCACCATTTAAAATTTTTTCTTTTATTAAAAAGAGTTGCTGCTGCTTTCCTGGACCTGACCGACTCTGAAACCACGATGAAACGAGTCTGAAACCCCGCTTGGGTGACTCTGAACCCCCGTTGTGCAGGGCTGTGGATAACTCTAGGGTGGGTGTCACTGAAACCACGAAAAAACGAGTCAGGTATAAGTTGTCAGCAAGGCCCCGAAAAAGAGGGCGACAGGAAGACAAGGACATGGGCAGGTCAATTACAGATACGTCGGGGGGGCTTCTTCCGGACCGCAGACAGCAGGGCGATTTTTTCGTCTGCGACGTTTTTGATGCGATCCCAAAGGACGACCTTGCCAGTATGGAGCATCCGCTGTTTTCGCTGGCGACCCGCCCGGACCGCCGCATCCTGAATTATGAACATAACGGGGTGCAGATCACGGTGACGCCGTCGGTAAAAGGGTTGGCGACGATCCATGACAAGGACATCCTGATCTTTTGCATCAGCCAGCTGATGGCGGCAATCAATGCGGGCAGACAGGTCAGCCGCACATTGCAGCTCAAGGCGCATGATCTGCTGGCGGCGACCAACCGGGAAACCAGCGGTGATGCCTACCGGCGGTTGCGCGAAGCCTTTGAACGGCTTGCGGGCACCCGGATTACCACCAATATCGTCACCGGCGAAGAAGAGACCACCACCGGGTTTGGTCTGATCGAAAGCTGGGAGATTGTGCGCAAGACACGCGGGGGACGCATGATCAGCGTTGCGGTGACTCTGTCCGACTGGCTTTACCGCGCGGTGCTGTCCAAGAGCGTGCTCACGCTTTCCCGTGATTATTTCCGGCTGCGTAAGCCGCTGGAGCGACGCATCTATGAACTGGCGCGCAAGCACTGCGGGCGTCAGCCCGGCTGGACGGTGTCGGTTGAGACCCTGCTCAAGAAGTCCGGTTCCGCATCGCCGCGCCGGGTGTTCCGCAAGATGTTGCGTGACATGATCGAAGCCGATCATTTGCCCGATTACGAAATTCGGGAAGAGCCTGGGGATCTGATCCGGTTCACCCCGCGCAGCGGCCTGATCGAACCGGACCGCCCTCCTCCGGTTCTGACCCCGGAGACACTGGAAGAGGCACGGCGTTTGATGCCGGGGGCCGATGTCTATGCGCTTGAGGCGAATTGGCGTGGCGTCTGGGCGCGTTCAGGGGCGCCGCGGTTGAGAAAGCCGGACGCGGCTTTCCTCGGCTGGGTGCGCAAGCGGGCCGGAGGATGAGGGTGCACACCGGAACATCCAGACCAGGTTCGCTCACCCCGCGCATGATCGAAGCGCTTGTGACCGGATGGACAAACAGTCCCCTGATGCGGGGATGAGACCGTCCGTGCGCATTTCGGTTTTGGCATTGATTACAAGCGATTTGGGCCTGGAGCTCTTATTATTACCAGTTTTTGCACATTATATGCGGGATCGGTAAAATCGCTATTATACCCGATAAGTATCGCTTATCATGTATAATTGATTTTGCCGGGAAATCGGCGCAGAATACCCCTTATGAAGTCCCCTGCCCCGTACCTTCCCGCCCCCTCCCCGGCCCTGTCCCAGGCGGATCAGGAGGCGCTGACCGACCTCTATATCCGCGGCACACCCGCCAACACGCTGCGGGCTTATGAGAGGGATTTGCTCTATGTCACGGCGTGGAAAACGGCCCGGTTTGGCAAGGCGCTGGACTGGCCGGAATCCGAGGCCATTGCGCTGGCCTTCATTCTCGATCACGCCCGCGATCTAGACGACGCGCCCGAGGAGGACATCGCGCGTCAGACGGCGGAGATGCTGATCGCGCAAGGGCGGCGCTGCAGCCTCACCTGCCCTGCCCCGTCGACGCTGGACCGGCGCATCGCCTCCTGGCTGGCCTTCCACCGGATGAAGAACCTCAACAACCCGTTTGGCACACCGCAAGTCAAACAGGCTCGGTCGAAAGCCCGCCGCGCCGCCGCACGCCCCCCGGCCCCAAAGTCGCAACACCCGATCACCCGCGATGTGCTGGAACAGCTGCTGGCCACCTGCCGGGGATCGCGCCGGGATTGCCGCGACCGGGCGCTGCTGATGCTGGGTTGGGCCAGCGGTGGACGCAGGCGGTCGGAGATCACCGGGCTGGGGCGCGAAGATGTCAGCCTGAAAGAGTTCGAAAAGGAGGGGCTGGTCTGGCTCTCGCTGCTGGAGACCAAGACTACGAGCAAGGGCGAGACGCCCCGGCTGGTGCTGAAGGGCCGCGCGGCGCAGGCGCTGGTGCATTGGATCGAGGTTGGGGAAATCCGCGATGGCTCGCTGTTCCGGCCGATCTCCAAGGCCGACCGGGTTTTGAAACGCCGCCTCAGCCCGGACGCGATCTACCAGATCGTCAAACACCGCCTGAAACTGGCCGGGCTGCCCGAAGGCTTCGCCTCGCCGCACGGGCTGCGCTCGGGCTTTCTGACCCAGGCCGCCCTCGATGGCGCCCCGATCCAGGCCGCCATGCGCCTGTCGCTGCACCGCTCTCTTGCGCAAGCGCAGAAATACTACGACGACGTCGATATCGCCGAAAACCCGGCGGCAGACCTGTTGGGGTGAAAACAACATCGACCCAATTCATTCGCAACATCATCATTTGTTGGTTCCCAGTGTAATTTTCACCGAAGACCAGCATTGGAAAAGAAGCCACTACAACAGCAATTTGCTGGTACAGAGAACCTGACACTAATACGAACCCGTACTGCCTTAGCTCGTCGACTTATCTGTCGACACTTGCCAAAACAATCCACCCCTTTAGTCTGAAAGCGGCGTGAGGCATAACGCTCAATTGGTTTAATCATCTGCAACCTGAGTAAGAAGTGAGTGTATTGCAGTATTTAAGACAGGGCGTCGCGCGGTTCCAAAAAGACAAAGTGGCTGAGGTCAGGCAACTGCTAAAATGCGAGCTCTCAGACCGAATTAATACCAGTCCCATGCAACCATCAGGCACTACTGAAGCGCCAATTGTTGGTGTGAGTTAACAGCTGTTAACTTCAGAACGCTTGTGCAGGCCTCGTAGCGATCCACAAGTTATTGATTTTTCTCTTGACATGAAACGAAATGCGAGTGCCTAAATGTACGAAAGTTGCGCAACCATACAAAAATGAGCAGGAAAACTGCAACTATGCTACAGACCACACCCATTGCTGGGGCGACGCAGTCTCACGTTACACGTGAAATCTCCGATCGTCTACAAGTTGCACTGACGACTCACTTAACTCAGGCGTACTCTCCTGGGTTGTCAAAGACGCTCCGCCTCGTCAGCGCGACAGAGGTCGCCGAGCTGTTTGGGACAACCGGACAGTTCCTTCGAAAAGGCCATGCCGAGGGTTCTCTGCCAGAGCCGGAAGTTAACAAAAACGGCCGGCGTTTTTACTCCGGAGCCGAGATCAACGCGATGCGCCGAATCCTTGAAGGCAGTTCCAGAAAGCCGGGCAAGTACCTGCCCGGCCGCCGCGAAGGCGACCGGCTTCAAGTTATTCAACTTATGAACTTCAAAGGTGGCAGCGCAAAGTCCACCTCGGCGATTCACCTGTGTCACTACCTTGCGCTTCAAGGGTACCGTGTTCTGGCGATCGACCTTGACCCACAAGGCAGCTTGACCGGATTTTGTGGCATTCAGCCCGAGATCGAGTTTGAGGGCAACTCAATCTACGACGCTTTGCGCTACGAAGATCCAGTGCCGATGTCTGATTGCATTCGAGCCACTTACTTCCCCGGTCTGGATCTCTCTCCCGCCCAATTGATCCTGTCAGAGTTTGAAACAGAAACTGCTGTATACGCCCGAAAGGGCGTTCCGTTCTATAATCGACTTGCTAACGCGATCGAGTCAGTTGAAGCAGACTACGATGTCATCATTATCGATAGCCCACCATCTCTAGGCTTCTTAACGCTGGCCGGATTGTTCGCAGCAACGTCCGTGATCGTGCCGCTGACCCCGAGCATGTTGGACGTTGCTTCCACGCAGCAATTTCTTGAAATGACATCGGCGTATCTGGAAGAGTTTGAAAACTCGGGGATTCCGATTGTCCACGACAACTTCCGATTCCTCATTACCCGGGACGATCCTTCAGATACACCGTCTCAGCAAATTGTAAGCCTGATGCGGGCGCTGTTTCAGGATCGTGTAATTGGTGCGACAGCACTACGAAGCACCGCAATTGCCGATGCCGCGATGCTGAAAATGACGATGTACGAAGTTGTCCGTTCGGAAATGACGCGTTCTACCTATGACCGCGCCCGTTCAAGCATGGATGCTGTCGGACATGAAGTTTCAAATATGATTCAAACAGCGTGGGGCCGCTGAAATGGCACTTAAACAAAACAAAACCAGCATGGCAGCCGCAATTGCAGCTGCAGCTGGAAATCCGCCAATTCCACCTGCAAAGACGGAACGTGCTAACGCCGCGCTTCCTCGTGGCACCATAGCGTCGGTCCGTGTTGGGGCCGGCGGTATTCAGGACATCGATACCTCGCTCATTTTACCCTGGGGTCCGAAGGACAGGCTTGGCGTTGAGTTAACACCTGTTAACTCAGAAGGCGCGCCGAACGTCGACTCAGCTGTTCTTGAACTGGCTGAAAGCATCAAGGATGCAGGCGGCCAGCAAGTTCCGGTCCTACTGCGACCTTCAGAGGAAGTTGATGGTCACTTCGAGGTCATTTACGGGCGCCGTCGTATCCTGGCCTGTCAGCATCTGGAGCAACCTGTCCGCGCGTTAGTACGAGCGCTTGATGACAAGGAAGCACTTCAGGCAAAAGGCCTGGAGAACTCCTCCCGTGTTGATCTCAGCTACTATGAAAGAGCTCGGTTCGCGCGTGAAATTCTTGACCAGGGATATGACCGATCGGAGGCGATAACTGCGCTTGCAATTTCCAAGAACACGCTGTCGCAATTAGAGCGGGTCACAAACGATATTCCCGATGATCTCGGGGATATGATTGGCCCGGCACCAAAATCCGGGCGCCCTAAATGGACAGCGCTCGCCGATGCGTTGCGAAAAAAGACGATAACAGCAGACAAGGCCAAAAAGCTCTTGGAGACGCTCAATGCAGCGAATTCGGACGATCGGTTGAACAGGCTTCTCGGTAGCTTGACCCCCAGGAAAGAAGCACCAGAAATCCGACCAGCACCAGACGTTGTCATCAAGACCAGCAATTCTGCGGTGAACATGACGATCAAAAGAGCAGGGGACAATAGGGCTTATACACGTTGGCTAGAGGAAAACCTTGGTCAAATTGTTCAGGAATCCTACGAGCGTTTCAAAGAAATCGCCGAGGAGTAAGCGAGTTAACAACTGTTAACTCTGCATGAGGCAACGAGCAAAGAGGAGGAAGACAAAAAGAAACCCCCGAAACCTAAGGCTCCGAGGGCTAACAACCAACTAGTGGTTATAGATTAGACACCTAAACCCTAACAGCCCGCGAATCACGAGACAACAAAAAACGCCTCTGGGTGAACAGGTTTTCTTTGTCTGCTGACAAAATCTCATGAAAACACTAACTGCATTAGCTCCAAACGGAGCAACCTTGTCGGAACCGGCAGGGAAGGGGTCTAGTACGCCAAAAAAATGGAGACTTCTTCGGGCCGTTGAAGAGGCCAGAGAGCCTCTTGGGTTAAAATCTACATCTCTCAATGTCCTGAGGGCGATGATTTCCTTCATGAACGGAGATCAGATTTCTGTAGACCAGGATGATCACCACATTTGCTTCGCTTCCAACGCAGCGATCGCCAAACGAACTCATGTCAGCGTTCAAACTGTTGAGCGCCACATCTCAGCGCTGGTTGAGCTAGGGCTTATTCGACGCGTTATGAGCGCGAATGGTAAACGTTGGGCACGCCGGAATCGACAGGGTAGGGTGGTCACCGCAACTGGGTTGTCCTTACTACCGTTGTCTGAAAGGCATGCTGAGTTCATCCAGGAAGCTCAGAGACATGCTGATCAAGTTCTCGAGTTTACTGTTCTCCGCGACAAGGTTTCTGCAGCTCTGGCGCGCCTCAGGGAGCTCTTGGCAGACGACACTGCGATCTCAGATTTGATGCTCACCGTACGCAATGCTTTGCGTCGTAAACCGGATGCAAACGTACTTAGCGGACTGTTGGCGGAAATCTCTGAGATAGCACAGGCAGATACAGAAAATCTGAGGGACAGTGACATTGAATTTGAGGGGCACAAAGAGGACTCTTTGAATCCGGAAGTTAAGAAAGAAAAGCTTTCTCAGATTCAAGTTTCCCCAGATCAAATGGAGCGCAGTTTTCCCAGGTTGTGCTCGGAACTACGCTTTGCGAAAGATCAGGCGCATTGTGATCGAATTATGGACTCCATTGCAGGCCAACTACAACTTGGCGAGACCTGGTACGCTATGAAGACCACTCATGGCCCAGCCTTACGTTTCATGATCCTAGGATACATTACCCAACGGGCGGAGACGATACGGTCCCACAAAGCATATCTGATTTCACTGGCAGCCAAGATTGACAGGGGTGACATCGCACCCATAGCTATGTTGGCCGGCAAAACGAGCAATCCATGATGTGGCACAAAAAGGCACGAGTAATGGGCTGCACACCATTGGATTACTAGTTTGGGCAAGGGATGCAGACGATGGATGATTGCGCCGATTTGAAAGCTGAAAGAGAAACTCCCCTCGAAGCTTATCCTTGTAAATCTTCCATTGAATGGAATAAATGCAAGTTATGATCGAACGCAGTGACAGAAAATCAGTTGAAGATTCTCTGGAGAACCAGGCGGGCGTAGTCCTGCTTGGGCCGCGGCAAGTTGGGAAGACAACACTCGCACAGGATATCGCTGAAAGCCGTGACGCTGTCTATCTTGATATGGAGAGATCTGCCGATCGCCAGGTGCTCGAAGAGCCCGACCTTTATCTCGACGAACAAGTTGGACGCCTGGTGGTGATCGATGAGGTTCAACTTATGCCAGGCCTGTTCAAGGCCTTACGCGGTCAAATTGACCGACGGCGAAAGCAAGGGCATCGAACTGGGCAATTCCTGCTGCTCGGGTCGGCCTCGAACACGCTTCTGCACCAAAGCGCAGAATCCCTGGCGGGACGGGTCAGTTACCACGAGCTGACGCCTTTCACCTTGTCGGAAACCGGAGCGGATGCGCTCTCCGCACTCTGGTTGCGGGGTGGGTTTCCAGACAGCTTCCTGGCGAAAAACGACCGAACCAGCCTGGCATGGCGTGAGGATTTCATCCGCACCTATCTGGAACGCGATGTTCCGGCTTTCGGGTTGCGCATTCCGGCGGAGACATTGCGCCGGTTCTGGACAATGCTCGCCCATGAGCAAGGCGGGTTACTCAACGCGGCAAAACTCGCTGGAAACCTGGGTGTCTCCGGCCAGAGCGTTGCGCGTTATCTTGACTTGCTGGTTGACCTGATGCTGGTGCGTCGCCTACCGCCCTGGCATTCCAATGCCGGGAAACGTCTGGTCAAGTCTCCCAAAGTTTATATTCGCGATTCTGGTCTAGCCCATGCGCTTCTTGGGATCGAAACACAGGAAGACCTGCTGGGGCATCCGGTTGTCGGCGGCAGTTGGGAAGGATTCTGTATTGAAAACCTGATCGCTGCGGCGCCACGCGGAACAGAAGCAAGCTTCTATCGTTCTTCTGCAGGGGCTGAGGTGGATTTGATGTTGAGGCTTCCTCGTGGCGCCCTATGGGCCATTGAGATCAAGCGAACGACATCAGCGAAAATAACGCGAGGGTTTCACATCGCGACTGAAGAACTGGACGTCTCAGAACGTATCCTTGTCTATGCAGACGACAGGGAGGTTCCGGGGCAGGGAGGGGTCAGGGCAATGCCTCTCATAAGCGCTATGGAACGGTTGGCGTCTGCATAGACGTGAGAGGGACAGGGCCGATGATAGCGTGATCGAAAATGGACGTGGCAGACCACCTCTGGCAGAGCCTTGGCGTAGACTTCGCGGCAGGTTCGCCATGCCCCTGCTTAGTCAGATCTGTCACGGTCGGCGCGATCTCAGGCGTCACCGGTGTCATCATCGACGCGAAAGAAAGCCTGGTGCGTCCCGACGATCCGAGCAGCATATCGTTCTATGTGGATATGACGGTCGACGGCAAAGACGCGCTGTACCGGATTTGGGGCACAGCTCTGCAAGACCAGATGGCGCGGAACAACATCTCGATCGGCGACATGGTCACCTTTGTCGAAACGGGCAAGGAAGAAGTCACCCGCGCGCGCAGGAATACCGAGACGGACGAGATGGAGCGGGTCAATGTCACCCGGAAGGCCTGGGATGTGAAGAACATTGATCGTCAGGTTGACCGGGACCTGGAGGTGCAGGAGCGCTTGCGCCGGGAACGCGCGGATCGCGCCAAGGGAGATCGGGGCATCAGCCGGTGAGCCGCCATCTTGAAAGCACGTTGAAACGAGTGTTCGGAGAGCAATTGCTCTCCGGTCCGCACCTGTCTGAAATCGTCCTGAACCCTGATGGACGGATCTGGGTCGAGCGCAGCGGCGAACCTGCCATGCGCCCGCTTGAGGATCCGCTGGGTGACGATGACGCACAAGCGCTGGCGCAGGACCTGGCGGGCGGAAATCCGATCTCCAGCAAAACGCCGCTAGCCTGTTCGCAATTTGAAATCGCAGGTTCGCTGTGGCGGGCCCAAGTGGCGGTCAAACCCGCTGTTGAAGTCGGCGTAGCCTTGCCAAGGGCCAGCACTATCGAATGGCTGGGCTAAATCTCCTTGCAGCCATCATCATCTACTGGAAAACTGAAAATCTCGGAGAAGCGATCACCGCGCGAAAGCACGCCGGTCTGGACTGTCCAGATCATCTTTTCGCGCATATCTCGCCACTGGGATGGCCCACATTCTCCTTACCGGCGAATACAGGTGGAAAAATCAAAGCCGTCACTCCTTATGATACGACCCTGCCTATACCGGGATGGGGTTCAGTATAGGCAGTACGAAATTTTTACGTGGGGCAAGATTTTGGAAGATCAGAGCGTGACTCTGTAGCTCTTAATCTGCGGCGGATTACATTGCCGTACTATTCTGCCGTCACCCGTAAGCGCCCTATGGTTTCCCGGCCGAGAGAAGAGGCGATGAAACCGTTTATCTTGAGCCGGGGGCGCAGCGCCAACAGAAATTCAGCGGGATGTGGGCTTAATACCCATACCCATATCCATATCCATACGCGCCCTCTGTATAATGGGCTTTGTTCAAAACGACACCCATCACATTCGTCAGTTCCGACAGCTGGCGCTCGGCTACATCTATCTGGTCGACGGTGGTGCGTTCGGCTTCGATCAGCAACAGGGCGCAATCCACATTTCCGAGAAAACCGAAATTGTCATCGACCTCCATCAGCGGGGGCATGTCGAACAGCATGAGATCCGGTTCGAACCCGGCTTGTATCGAATTCAGAACCTCGCTGGCTTTCCCGCTTTGCAGGACCTCGGCGGCACTCCGGACGGTGCTGCCATTAAACCCCAGCGCCACGTTGTCGCCAAGCCGCTGAGCATGCTTGGAAAACGGCACTTCTCCTCGTAGCACATCGGCCATTGTGTGCTGGCAGTGCTGGCCGAGAATTCTGCGCAATCCACTGCGGCGCAGGTCGAGGTCCAGAACAATCGTGCGCAGGTCGGACTGGCGCCCGAAGCTGAATGCGAGATTGGCCGCCGTGGTGCTCTTGCCGCAGGCGCTGTGCGGTGAAACCAGCGCGACCCGCTTCCAGTCCCGGCTTTTGGCTTGTTGCAGAATACGGGTGCGCAGCATGTCAAACGGGGCCGCAGCAGGACCGTCGGCGCTGGCAACAAGCCGGTTCTGGGTGATGACGGACTCGGGTACTTCGATCGGGGCCAGATCTTTCCAGCACGTGCGCAGGCTTTCGTCTGTCGGTTTGACAGGTTTTGCCACCGGTGCGGCGGCAGGACGGGATTCACCGGCTTTCTGCCGCTGCGACCGCGCCTTTTCTATGGCAACCTGCAGTTTTTCCATCGACCGTTACCCTTCCCGATCAAAGCTGTTCACGCGGTGGATCACCAACGCGTTCCGATTTTTTCCATAACCCTCTCGGCCACCAGATCCAGCGGCTGATAATAGGTATGTATCGCATATACTCCTGCCGACACGGTAATGAATATGATCGTGATCCGCATCAGCTTGAACCCCCGCCGCCGCCAGATTTCCCCCGGTGTCGGGATGTAGGGAATGGTCGCCAGAGGCGTGATATCCAGGCGCGCGATCAGGTCTTCCGGCCGCCGGACAGATCGGTTCAGCAGTTCCAGCAGCACAACCAGACCAAGCCCGGCGAGAATCCCCATAAAGCAGCCACCGGCGGCGATCACGGCCCGGTTGGGCTTGGATGGCCGGTTCGGCACAACCGGTGGTTCGATTACGGACACGCGCTGTCCCTGCGCCGTCACCTCGATCCGTTCGCCGGTACTGGCCCGGGACAGCCGGTCAACGGCCAGATTGTACTGTTGTTGCAGGTTGTCCCGGGCCTGGGTCAGTTCCTCGATCCGGATTGATGTGGCAGGCGTCCGGTTGATCGTGTCAGTCACTTTTTCCAGCCGCGCCTGGGTCGCGGACTGCTGCCCCCTGAGCACGTCGATACGGGTTGCGATCTCGGCCAGTTGTACGTCAAGCAGGGCGTTGCCCGTGGTGTCCCCCTCGTCTTCCGCACGGGGCTGAACCGTCTTTTCCATCTCGGCGATGCGTGCCTTGAGCACCTTTACGCGCGGGTTCTGTTCGGAATAGACGATCAGTGCCTCGCTGAGCTGGCGACGGAGATCTTCAAGTTCCCGGCTTTCCGGAGACTGCTGCGCCCCATCGTAGCCGTTCACCCGTCCGGTGGACTCGAAGATCAGGATCAGGTTCTGGCGCTGATCCTCAAGGCCCGCGATTTCGCGTTCGAGCATCGCCTGGCGCTCTTGCAGAAGCGTTTGCTGGCTGAGCTTGTAGTCAAGGCTTTCGGGCAGCGCATCGGAGTTTTCGGTCTTAAAGGCAAGCAGGCGGGCATTGCGTTTGGCAAGTTCTTCGCTCAGGCGCGCCACTTCCTGCTCGAAAAACTCCAGTGTCTGCGCCGCGCGCGCGGTGCGGGACCGGACGTCTTCCTGCTGGATCAGGTTCAGATACTCATTGAGCACCCCCGCCGCGACCGCGCCGGATCGTGCCTCGAAGCTGATTTGCATCAGCGGCACCGGAGCCCGGTGGCTGCTTTCGCGCACCGTTGTGCGGGCCCGCATCGCCGAGACGATCCTGTCCGGTGACATTTCCGAGATATCCGGGAATACCCTCTGCCGGTTGGCGATATCGATCAGATTGGCACGGGTCAGCAGCCTTTGTTCAAGAAGCTCCAGCTGCTGCTGCGCCGGGGTGCGCACCGTTGATGCGGCCAGATCGTCGGGAATCCGGGGCGCTTCGACGATCAGTTTCATCTCTGACACATAGGCTGGCGGCAGAGAGAACGCGATGATGATCGACACCGCGCTGATCACGGTTGCGACAAGCATGAAATACGGCAGCCGCCGCGAAAAGATCGACCAGTAAAACCGTAAATCCACGTTCAGCTATCCTGTTTTCCGTCGAACTGAGCCCGATTGTAATCCAGCACTGTCACCCCGCCTTTTCCTTTGGCAGGACGCGCTCTTCCTGTTTTAGTGTCAGAACCTGAAGTTTTTTTTTCCCTTCATCAGCCGGCGTGGACAGCGCTCCGAAGAACACGTCATCGTCCAGCACGTTTTGCACGATTCTCTCTGACACGGTCATGCTATCGTCGCTCCAGGCATATAGCATGGCAAATTCGCAAAGCTGATTGACCAGGCGCGGAATGCCTGCGGTCGCCCCGTATACCATGGCACAGGCCCCGGGGGTGAATTCCTCACCGGTGCCGCCAGCGACCTGCAAACGGTGCGCGATATAGGCGGTGACTGTTTTTTGATCCATGCCGGGCAGGTGGAAGCTGGCTGCCACCCTCTGGGCCAGCTGGCGCATGTTCGAAGCCAGAACCATGTCCCGCAACTCGGGCTGTCCAACCAGGATCAGCTGCACCAGTTCGTCCTTGTTGGAATTGATATTGGTCAGCATTCGCAGTTCTTCGAGGCCTTCGCGCGACAGGTTCTGTGCCTCGTCGAAAATCAGCGCCACCCGTCGACCGGCGGCGTATTCCGCAACCAGGAAATCCAGCAACGTCTGGAAAAGTTGCACATAAGGCACCCGCGGATTGACCGGGACATCCAGCGCATTCAGAACCCATTGCAACATTTCGCCACGCCCGCGATGCGCATTCGAGATCAGGCCGGTGGTGATATCCTCATCCATCTGGCTCAGCAGCTTTTGAATCAGGGTTGTCTTACCCGACCCGATCTCGCCGGTGATCAGGGTGATCGGCGCCCGCGACAGGATGCCGAATTCCAGCACCATGAAGGCGCGCTTGTGAACTTTCGACCAGAATAAAAAACCCGGATCCGGCAGCAGCGTGAACGGCCGCTCGGTCAGCCCGAAATGCCCGACATAGAGATCATTGGAGCTCATGCGAACGACTACTTTCAAAAAACATCAACACTCGACACAACAACGCAAGCCCGGAAGCGGCTATCAAACGACGCAGCCGAACTCACAATACGATTCAATCATATCACGATTGTAACGGCCACAATTCTCCCCGCCTACCCCTTGGGATGAATCTCTTGCGACGGCCGTCACATTAACCGCTCAGCTCTTTGATCAATTTCAGGGTTCGACCCACCGTTTTCCAGACTTTCTGACAAGAACGGTTGTTTTAAAATGGACATCAAAGATGATTCATTGTCAGGAACTGTATCTATTTTTAGAACAGCTGGGGTGGTCGAATCGTTGTCGCCGCATCCGCAACACCCAACAGATCAGGTCCTGCCGCCCCCATTGCAGCTATTCCGCAGGCTCTCTGACTGGACTCTTTCTGTATAAGCCATTTCACTTTACCACGGACAAACTGAGATTCTGATTTCTTATTCGCGGGGAAACGGCAAATTACCGATGTATCTTAGGGCCGGGGCAGATCACTTCATACCTTTCTGGATTGTCCGGTGCAGAATACGTTTTCATCAATTTCTTTCCGGGGCCTCCCGATGCTGATTTCCGTCATCATTCCGCATTACAATCAGCCCGAACACCTGCGCACCTGTCTGGATGCGCTCCATCGGCAAAAGAACCATGGTTCGGATGTGGAATTCCTTGTCGTGGACAACGGGTCGGCGCAAAGCCCGCAGGATATCTGCAGCGGCCATCCCGGAGTCCGGCTTTTGTTTCAGGGGACACCCGGCCCCGGACCCGGTCGCAACCTTGGCGCAGAGCAGGCGCGTGGTGACATTCTGGCGTTCATCGACGCAGATTGCCATGCCAGTGAGGACTGGCTTTTGGTGATCGAGACGGCGTTCCGGAAGCCCGGCACACAGGTAATCGGCGGCGATGTCCAGGTACAATACGCCACCCCCGGGCACCCCACCTTTCTGGAGCCGTACGAGCGGCTGTATGGGTATCGCAACCAGAAATACATTGCAGAAGGGTATTCGGGCACCGGCAATCTTGCCATGCGCGCGGAGGTTTTCGAAAAGGTTGGCCCCTTCGTCGGGCTGGGGGTTGCGGAAGATCGGGAATGGGGCCTGCGTGCAAAATCACTTGGTTATACTACGGTCTATGCCGCAGACATGGTGGTCCACCACCCCGCTCACAAATCCTTTGTGGAACTGACCCGAAAATGGGACAGGCACATCACCCATGATTATTCGGACTATTACACGAAACCTTTCGGCAGGCTGCGCTGGCTGGCCCGGGCCATCGCCGTTGCTGGCTCGCCAGTGGGCGAATTCGGAACGGTACTGTTGTCCAACCGCGTGCAGGGAGCCCGGGAACGGGTGCTGGCTTTGGTGTGCCTGGTCAGGATCAGGCTCTATCGTGCGCGCAGAATGTTGCAGATGGCCTTCACGCCTCGCTCCATGCATGCCGAAGGCGACTGGAGCCGCTAAGGATCACCGGCCGCCACGGTACGCTAGCGGGACGTGTTTTTCACGTTTTCGATATAGCCGAAAATCCGATCCATCTGGCCCTTCGCCCGGTTTTTGACGTCCGGAAGATGCTCGGCCAGGGTCTTTGCGGCACTGGCCCTGTGCTCCCATGCCTCCCAGAGACCGTCGACGCATTGCTCAAGCGTTTCACTGCGCGGGTCGACCACATGCTGACCCTGCCCACAGGTTTCAAAGACACCCAAAGTCTTCTTGCTGTATGCGATAGCGGCTGTCGGCACTCCGGATGACAGCCCTGCGATTGTCGAATGCATGCGGGTGCCACAGAAGAAATCAAGCTGAGAGATTACCCATTTCATCTCCATGGCATCGTAACGCTCATCCAGAACAAACAGCCGTTCCTCGTTGTTCAGCGCCCGGGCGGCATTCCAGCAGGCCTCGGGATCGGTATCGTGGTTGTTCTTTGCGGCCAGGACATGCGGGATCAGCACAATATTCGCCTCGGTCTGCGCAAGATACCGGGACAGGGTCTGGTGAATGATATCGCGATAGTCGCTTATGAAGCCGAACTGCCGGGAGCCTTCCTCCCCCCGGTTGTGGATCAGGCCGCTGACATTGATGCCGATAAGCGGGCGCGGTCTTTCCGGCTTCATCCACTCCACCAGCCTGTCTGGCATGGTTTCGGGTCTACTGCGTGGCAGGGCAAAGGCAACGTCGACCCCGGTATCATGCCGCGCGGGATCGAAATCGGAACCCAGCAGGTCCTTCAGCGTTTCAAAGCTCCGCTCGTCACGCGCCCAGGCCATGCCACATGTGCGTACGATGTCACTGGCGATGCGCCGCGCCGGGCGCGCGCTGAACGGGCCGTAGGTCTGAGGCAGAAGGATCAGCGGCGTGTTCTGGTGCAGGGCGAGTTGTTTGGTCTGCGTTATGGCGTCGAATCTTTTTTGGCCGTAGATATCCGCGAAACTGTCGCCGCCGCTGATATCGAGAACGGCGTCGGCCTGCGCGATTGCCTGTACGCCCGGATTTCCCAACCCGCCAAGTGCCGCGCTCATGCGCATGTTGAACAGGCTGTCCCGACGGTAATAGCGGCGTGACAGATTGGCGCCAATGCGGGTGAAACTGAACGGCTTTCCGTCAAAATGAAGGGTCGCGGAACGCGGTCCGGCCCCATAATCGAAAACCGTCACCTGAGCGTTTGGATGGCGGGTTGCAATCCCGTGCATCACCGAAAGAAACAGGGCTGAAACACCAAGGTTTGCCGTATCCGGAGAGGCACCAAAAAGGCAAAGCCTGATGGGCTTGGATGAAGTGTTAGCCGCAAAATCCCGCATTTGATCAATATCCCTGTAGCCAAGTACGACGCCGTGCCCAGACATCGCGCCAGGCATTGAAAGAATCCGCGGACCTCTGATCCCGCCGGATGGCTTTCCTGAGGCTGAACCCCAGAAGCCGCACGATGACCAGAGTCCTGAAAACCAGCCGGAAAACAAAGGCATGGAACGAATTCGAATGAGTGTCGGAAAAGGCGACTTTCGCGCGTAAAAGGCGCTCCATCTTGTCAGCGCGGACCTTTTCGGATCGCCCCCCATAGTGAATGATTTCGGCGTTCGGGGTCACAATGGGTCTGGCCCCCGCCTGACGGGCACGGCAACAAAGATCCGCGTCTTCGCCATACATGATAAAAGTCGTGTCAAAGCCATCCAGCTTTTCCCACAGGTCCCTGCGGATCAACAGAAAGCTGCCGGAAACCGTTTCAACCTCGCGAATGTCGGACCTGTCCCATCCACCGTAGCCGTCATAATTGAACAGCCCGTTGTCGGGAAACATCTTCAGCAGACCCAGGGCCCACATAAGCTGTCCCCAGATTGTCATCTGGCGCCAGCACGATGTCGCGTTCAGGCTGAGGTCGGGGTAGTACTGACGCCCGCCCCAAATCCCGTTATCGGGATATGCCATTGCAAAATCGACCAGCCGGTCAACGGCCCCGCGCAATGTGACCGTGTCGGGGTTCAGAAGCAGCAGGAAATCACCTTTTGCCTCAGTTGCCGCCAGATTGTTTGCTTTTCCAAAACCGAGATTCTGCTCGGAAGCGATCAGTCTTATATCCGGGAATTCGGCGCGGATCGCGGCAGCCGAGCCGTCTTTGGACGCATTATCGACCACGATTAACTCATACGGGACGTCCCGGGCCTCTTTCACGACCGAACGAAGCGCCTCCAGTGTTTCATCCCTGGTGTTGAAACTGACGACCAGGATCGAAACCTTCACCGATTCACTCATACCCTCACCTGCCATATCATTCATACCACGCACGGATTTTTCGTTATTGTCTGTCATACCGGCATCCGTGCGTATCAGCGTACCTCACCTGAACCTGTAACCCGATCTCTATCAAGAATCCTCTGCAGCGCTGCCGCATATGATTCAGAAACGTTTCTGGCATTGAAACGGCGAAAGAAGCCTTCGGCCTGGAATCTTGCCAGTTCGGCTTTCATATGCGGTTCATTCCCGGTCAGCCGCAGCAGAGCCGCTTCAATGCTCTGAACTGATTTGGGGTCGCAACGAACCCCGAGGTTCATATCGTCAAAGAACCCGTCGACGCCCCGCTTTTCGGAGTAGATAATTGGCAATCCCGCCGTCAGCGCTTCGATGTAAACCATGCCGAAAGTTTCGCGCAATGTGGGCAGCACAAACCCCGAATACTCGTTCAGCCGCGCCTGAATTTCAGTGTGTGGCACGGCACCAATCAGCCGCACCTGATCGTCCAGATCGTGTTTTTCGATCTGCTTCTGAATGGCCTGGCTATGATGCTCGTCACCCCCACCGATGATATCGAGCTGCACCAGAGTTCCGGCAGCTCTCAGTCCCGATATCGCGGAGAGGAGATTGGGGATACCTTTGAGCCGCCACCCGGCCAGGTGAAACACGGTAACCAGCCGACCGTTCCCCGGTTGTGGCGAAAGCAATTCGGTACGCTGGCTGATGGTAGGCAAAAGCTGCTTGGGTGCCCGGTCCGTTCCAAGGGTCTGGTCCACATAGCGTTCGATCCAAGGCGTCACAGGAAGCAACAGCTCGGCCCCCCCGACCAGTTGTCGATACGCTGCGCGCTTTTCCAGTTTCAGGCGGAGGTATTTTTGATCCGTGTTCCCGCGAATGGTGCAGATGTAAGGAAGTTGTCCCAATGTTTTTGAGACGCGTTGCGCCACCAGACCTTCAATCGAAAGCTTGTGCGCATGCACCAGATGAACCTTTTCATTCGCGTCTTGAAGATCATTGACGATCCAATCCGCCACCCCGGACAAAAATGTCTCCAGAAATACACCCAGGGGCGGCGCCTTATAACAAATTGTAGTGACATCGTTCTGGCGACCAATCAGTTGCACGCCGCCAAGACCGGAGGTGCGGTTGATCGAGTAAACGAGATGGCGAAAGCCACTGGTGTTCTGCAGAAGATTTCTGATCGCCAGGGTTTTTCTCTCATTATACAGATCGGGATAGTCGGCGGTGATATGCAGGATAGTCTTCACTACCCTCCTCCCCATGCCTGAACGTTCCCGGGCATACGAAAAAGGCGGGTTTTCGATCTGGCAATATACCTGGTCACTTTAATAAATCCCGAGTTTGCAAATTGTGCCCAGTATCTAGGCCACCAAAGCTCCGTCAAGATAGAAGCATCGCGCCGACCTGCCGTTCAGGATCCATCCGCAGAGTGTCAGGCGTGTCTTCCCTAAGGCATCCGGTTTCCCGATCTGGTTTCCGGGCGGCTTTTCGGTGTGGGTGTGGTCGCGCCACAAATCCGTCGGATGTCAGGGTTATCAGCGGATAAGCATGGCCGGAATCATGTTTCCAAATAAGCGTCAAATAACGTCGTTATCCAGAAATAGATGCCAATTTATAAAACAATCCGACTGGCAAGCCGACAGCCGAATCGTTCCCTATATGTATATGGGTGGCGGGCCGGGACTGGCTGCATCCTTCCCGGTCGCCCCACATACACCGGCGCAGGCTCCGGCTGTGAATTTCTTACCGGCGCCATCACGCCAACTCGCAGGAATGCCATGCCCCGGAAGCCCGAACACAAGGGCTTTGCCCGTCGCAAAGCCGTAAGCGCACCGAGGCATCCGGACACAGACTCAGGACGTGGAAATTCGTGTCCGTGTCGCCGGACCAAACCGCCATACTGATCTTGGCATACCCATCACGGGGACCATAGAATAACTCTGCCGGGGAAAGCGGCACTGCAGTCTTCATTAGATTTGTGCAATAAAGCCAGACTACGGTAAGAATTCATTTTATTAGTATTAGGACATAAAGAGTGGACACATCCAAAGCACGCCGCAGCGCAAGACCGTACCTTATGGGATCACTTGATGATCTTGGTGATATTGGCGCGTCTCGGCCCAAGGCGCCCTCGCTACTTTCGCTAGATGTTTTCGATACAGTTTTGACCCGGGCGTGCGGTCGCCCACATGATTTGTTCATCTGGCTGGGTCGCCGCCTGGCGACCAAAGGAATGATCAACTGTTCTCCTGAGCTGTTCGCGCAGGTTCGTGCGAACGCCGAGCAGGCCGTATGGCGGCGCGAAGGCGGTTTGGATTCCAAGGCCGGGCTCGGGGATTTTTATGTCGAAGTCGCACGTCGGCTTCATCTGGATGAACAACTGGTGCCGCAATTGGCAGAGGCCGAACTTTCGCTGGAAGCCGAGATGTTGCGCGCCGTCCCCGCGGCCCGGCGATTGCTTGTGCGTTGTCAGGAACAGGGACTTCCTGTGGTGTACACATCGGACACGTACTTTCCTGCCACCTTTATTGAAGAAAGACTAAATTCAGCCGGGCTCTGGTTTTCCGACAGCCGTTGTCTGGTGTCATCCGAACACGCTGAGGCAAAAGCGTCCGGCCGGCTTTTTGATCGTCTGACGTCTGACAACGCTTCACCGGGCCAAATTCTGCATATGGGCGATCACCCCCACTCTGATGTCGCCGTTCCGCTGCGAAAGGGGATTGGTGCGCGCTGGTGCGTCAGTGGGCGTTTGAACAAGTATGAGAAAATACTCGCCGATGCCGCCACGACCACCGCAGGCTTTGCATCTTCTTTGGCCGGCGCAAGCCGGATGACCCGTTTGGCAACGACGGCCACAGATGACAGAGAGGCCGCAATCCGCGATGTAGCGGCTGGTGTTGCTGCCCCGACCCTGCTGGGATACGTGCTCTGGATCCTGAAAAGAGCCCAGGAACTGTCGCTGGAACGCCTCGTGTTTCTTGCTAGAGACGGCCAGATATTAGCAGAACTGGCCCGCACGCTGGTATCACGGTTACAGCTGCCAATTGAAATCAGCTATTTGTATGTCAGCCGGAAATCCACCAATCTGGCGGCGACGTTCAGTGCCGACGAGGAGGAAACGGGCTGGATTTTCCGGGATGTCCCAAGCTTATCTATAGCTAAATTCCTGGCCGGATTTGACCTTCAGTGGGATGACGTCGTGCAGTTTCTGGATGTGCCCGAAGGTGTGGATGCAACGCACCCAGCCTTGCAGATCTCAGAATCCTTTCACGCCCAGCTGACGGATGGGCCTTTATCCGGGTTGATTTTGGAGCATGCATCCAGACGGCGCGAAATTGTAGCCGACTACTTCAGACAGGAAGGCCTTCTGGACGATGTTTCTCAGGGGATAGTCGATTTCGGCGGGGTGGGCAGCCAGGTTCGCGCCATACATTCCCTGGTTAAAAATGCCGGTGGCCGGGCGCCACGTATTTTTCTGATTGGGCTGGATAATCCGAAAGACGCAGGCCTGCCTGTACCGGATCACGAGCCCGATTGGGTCGCCGATACGGAATGTTACCTTTATGATCATCGCCGAAACCAGGGCATCAGGCGATCCCGGGGGTTTGGAACCTGCGTCCAGATGTTCTGCGCCGCCGACCACGGTACTGTAACCAGCTACCATCGCGAAGGTGATACTGTGGTGCCCGACCTCGCCGGCCGCATCAACAAGCCTATGATTGACTGGGGGCTGAACCTTTACAACACAACCTTGTCTGCGTTTGCCGAGCATCTGGTGCTGGATTGTGACCTGGTTGACCCATACGCGGATGTGCGGGACGTGACATGCGACCTGATCACGGAACTCTGGACACAGCCGGACCGGAATGAGGCGGCGGCCTGGGGCAGCTTCCCATTTGAGGGTGCACAGGCTTCTGGCGGAACGTCCAAATCCCTGGTGCATCGTTACACGATGCGGTCAATTTGCAATGAAATGATTGCGGGAAAATTCCCGAACCTGGGGTGGCAACATTGGTATGAAGGTTCGCTTGCGATCAGTGGACCCGCAATCAGAAAGGGGTTGAAGCTTGCAGAAGCTGCATACCGAAGCTCAGAGAAAAAATCCGGTACTGTACATACCGCTCTGGTGGCTGGAATCCGTAAGTTGGCTGGCCGATGAGTAGCCGACTGGCCCGCGTATTCGAAAACTTAATGCCTCACGGTGTCCGGCGTGCTCTGTTGCGCCAGCGCCTCAGAAAGCGGCATGGCCTGCGCTCATTAGGTCCGGAATTCGATTATTGGATTGCTGACAACAACACGTTCGAGACCGGCTGCCGACTTGGTGGTCCGGCATATGTTTCCGGCTCCAGTTTCGGGGCCTTTAGTTATGTCGAGGTTGGGTGCCGGGTCAGCCTGACGGATATCGGGCGCTTTTGCTCAATTGGACCTTTTTCAACAATAGGTCTGGCTGATCACCCTGATCATTTTGTCTCGACACATCCGTATTTCTACCGCTCCCTGCCTCATATTGGCTACGATCTGGTGACCGAGGACGCCCATCAGGACATCACCAAAACAACGCTTGGACATGATGTGTGGATCGGGCACGGCGTTATTGTGAAGGGAGGCGTGAACATCGGACATGGCGCGATTATCGGGGCCGGTTCGGTTGTTACGCGCGATGTTCCGCCATATGCAGTCGTGGCGGGTGTCCCGGCCCGGGTGCTGAGATACCGGTTCGATGAGCCAACTATTGATGCTCTGCTCGCTTCACGATGGTGGGATCGTGACCTCGAATGGTTAAAGCGGAATGCGGACAAGCTGAGAGATGTAGAGGCGTTTCTGGCTGCTTTGGAACAATAAAATCATGTTGGCGATGCAGGCCGCATTATTTGACGCCGCCATTTTCCTGTCGCTACCCGAAGTTTCCTTTCGGTCATTGCCGGGATGATGACGCTGGCGCAGGCCAGCTTGGTGATTGTGGAAACATCCGCGACAAAGACGGAACGATAATATTCCAGCAAAAGTTTAAGCCGTGGCGAAAGAACGGTTTTGCCGCCGCTACTTCCGCGGAACCATTTTTCGACATCAGCCAGAGTCGGATTGGACTCATGCCTCGACCCCCCGGAATGTTTGCGTCGCAGCAATAGCCTTTCATCCAGCCTGCTGAAACGACCCAGCATGGCAAGCTCAATCATCAGGACGTAGTCGGACGCCACAAAAGGACCAATGAGACGGGTCCGTTTCAGATGTTCACTTCGGATCACCCCAAAAGTAGCATTCGCCAGGCTAATGTATCGCAACGTGTGTACGACGCGTGCGGCCGCGAATTTACTGCTTGGCCGCAGCGTGTCACCGTTGGCGTATGGGTCAGGAATAATGGCTTCCCCATCTGCGTCGATGGTGGTTGCGATCGTGTAGGCAAGAACAGTATCTTTCCCGGCTTTGTCGAGGGCATCAACACATTTTTCAAGGAAAGTCGGCAGGCAGGCATCATCATGTGCTGCCCATTTGAACAGCTCGCCCCGGGCCAGTTCGAATGTTCGGTTGTAGTTGGCCGCCGCGCCCTGATTGATCGCCTGACGCTCATAGCGAATTCTGTTGTCTTTGGCGGCGTATTCTTCGCAAATTTCCTGTGTTTTGTCCGTCGAGGCATTATCGGAAATTATGATTTCAAAGTCTTCGAATGTCTGCGCAAGCAAGCTGTCCAGAGCAACCCGTAAATATTTTTCGCCATTGTAAACAGGGACACCAATACTCAATCTTGGATTTGGCCGTATTCCGGTCACAGTAATATTCCATGCAATATATGAGACCCCGATTTAATCGAAACCAGAGTGTTCAAAACATGTAATCACCTTTTTGATTTGTAAAGGGTGTAGCTGTAATGCGCCTGTACGGAAGGGGTCGGGTCAGTCACCACGCGCTGTGTAGCCTGGCCCCAAGAGGGGTGCCCGCTTCATCAAACGCACTTTACAAAGCTGAGATTGTGGATCAGGTAAATGACATGGATTTGAAGTCAGACTTTGCAGTAGTAACCAGATCGAGCATTCTGTGTGACTGAACACAAGAACATCATTATTTCGAAAAAGCTGGTCGCCATCAACTCGGCAAGTTCGGTCCTTGCCAAGGCCCTCAATGTCACCGTCCTTCTCTGGATGTATCAGTATCTTCTGCACCGCATAACAGCAGAAGAATTTGTGGTCCTTCCGATCGTTACATCTCTGATGGTGTTCGCTCCACTCTTCTTTTCGTTTTTTACCGGGGGCATCAGCCGCTATGTGGTCGAAGCATACGCAAAGGGGGACTTTGCGCGCATACCCATCCTGATTAGCTCAATCTTCCCTCCGCTTGTCGCCGTCGGCACCATTTTTCTGGTGGGTGGGGCGGCTTTTGCCCTGAATATTGAAAAATTTCTGAACATTGCACCTGAAATGGTGAGTTCTGCGCAGTCAATGTTGCTTTTACTGGTGGCAAGTTTCACGTTGCAAATGCTGGCTTTGCCATTCCTTTCCGGTTTTCATGTTCGCCAGCGGTTTATTGAATTAAACCTTTTCGGCATTGCCCGTGATTTAATGCGTATGGGGCTTCTTCTGTTTTTCCTTCTGTACTTTGGACCTCAGGTTATCTGGGTGGTAATAGCCACTGTAATTTCTGATACGATTTATTCCATTACTTTAATTGTCCGCGCAAGATTTCTGGTTCCGGAACTGCGCCTTCAGCGCGGTAAGTTTCGCTGGCATCAGGCCAAAGAGCTGACGAGTTTTGGTCTTTGGACCACAATTGGCCGCTTGGGCGGCATAATGTACACGAACGCAGCGACCATATTGCTGAATATTTATGGCACGGCTGTAGATGTGACCTGCTACCACATTGGAGCGACGTTCTATCGGCAAATCGACAGTACGGTAGGCCTTGCCGCTCAAACGCTGCAGCCGGCCCTGACGGCGATGTATGCTTTGGATGACAAGCGAAGACTGGCTGAAACTGTACTTCGCGGCGGGCGATATGCTTCATGGATAACGCTTTTGGTTGCGACACCTCTGGTGATTTACTCAGACAGCTTCGTTCACCTTTATCTGGGTGAAGAGTATTCGCAGGCCTCCATGGTTATCATCCTGTTTATGATAATCTACCCCTTTACGTCGCCAATGGCCCTGCTGCCCCTGACGGCGATAGCAACAAAACAGGTAAAGGCTTTCTTTTCGGCCGCATTCATTTTTCAGTTTTTCGGACTGATCCTGATGGTTGCTTTCCTGAGCTTTACCGAACTGGGCGCTATCGGAGCGACTTTGTCGCTGACAATCATCACCATTCTGGCCCAGATTTTATTCTTTTGGATTCTTTGCCTGAAGATTATTGACAGATCATTTTCCGATTTGTTCCGTCGCGTTCTGGTTCCCGGTTATTCTCCGGCAATAGCCGCCGGTATTGTCTGGATTTCTCTGGATCTAAACAAGCAGCCGGAAAGCTGGAATATGCTGATAGCCTATTCCGTTTCCGGTGCATTGGTTTACGTTGCGGTTTTACTTGGTTTTTGCCTGAACAAAGGCGAACGTGCGGATTTGAAGAAATTAATGGCGAGATCTTAAATCGTGACGGCGCAAATGTTAATTCTCTGCTTCGATATCTCAGCGTCTTCGTAATTTGACCGGCCACGGTTTAGTCCGGTCGAGATTTGGTGCAGCGATGAATGCCAGCCACGGCAATGGGACGCGTCGATTTAGCCGATGACCTGTATGGAGGCGAAGAACTGGCTGGCGGACGGTTCCGGCTATCGAACCCGGCATACAGCTTGATGTCCCTGCCCGTGCCAGCCGCAAAGCGGTGAGTTTTGAGGGAACTGGCGCCAGGCATCGCGGCCTTCTCTTTACCATGATCCGGGCACAGGCACCTTGTCGCTTTGCTGTATTCAGCAGTCATAAAACCCCTTGTGCAGAGAATGCCCCCCGGACGCGTCACATCATCGTAAGCCGTTGCGATTTAAGAAGATAACGCACGATGGAAATCAGTGGATTCTGAACTCCGAAATACAGTTTCCGGATTACTGCGACTTTCCAGATTAATGTCCCAAACCCTCACCTTTGTTTCCATATAGATGACAATAATCACTTTGGGGTGTATTTCTCGACAATTTTGATGACCCTCCCTGGATAGTATGATAGAATTTTCGCGAGAAATAATGATGTTTTTCGCAAAGAGTAATGCGTCGAAGATTCCCGCTCTTTGTGCTTGGTGGTTGGTGTTTTTTTCTTTGGGGGCTGCGTTGAAATCCCGTTGCAGAATGAATGATACACAGGGCTTGTTCCTGTGTATTTTTGTGATCCCTTAGAACTTCAATTCATTTTTATCTGGGCATTTTGTGTTGAAGCGTGGTGATGAGTAATAGCCGGGGCTGCTCGGTAAGGGGTAAGTGTTTTGAGCATTTCTGACGATTTTTCTTCCGGTTCAATTGGTTCCGCCTGGAATATAGCGGGTCCGCAGGGGACTTCTGCGGGGCTAGGAGTGACTGGTTCAGATGCTTATCTGGAGCTTGTCACACCGGATGGCGATCATAATGTCTGGGGCACCAACAACAGTGCGCGGGCGATGCAGAGTCAGGCGAACGAGGATTTCACCCTCGAGGCCCGGTTTCTGACCACGCCGTCCGAGCGCTATCAGATGCAGGGCCTGCTGGTTGAGCAGGACGCGAACAACTGGCTGCGGTTCGACACCTATTCCGATGGCACTAATCTGCGTGCCTTTGCGGCGATCACCATCGACGGCAACACTTCGATGAAATTCAATGTGGTCATCCCAGAAGGCAGTGCCCCATACCTGCGGCTGACCCGGACCGGCGATCTGTGGGTTCTGGACTATTCCCAGGACGGAGAGAACTGGACCACCGCCGGCAGCTTTACCCATTCGATGACTGTCAGCCAGGCTGGTGTCTTCGCCGGCAATACCGGTCCGGCGACCGGCTACACCGCTCAGGTGGATTACTTCGAAATCGCAAGCGACCCGATTGTCGATGAGGATGGGACCATCACGCCGGTGAACGATCCTCCTGTTGCGGCGGATGACACCCTGGCGACAGATGAAGACGTGGCGCTGACCATCAACGTGGCCAGCGATCTGCTGGTCAATGACAGCGATCCGGACGGCGATGCGCTGAGCCTGACCGCCTTTACCCAACCCGCCAACGGCACGGTTGCCGACAATGGCGACGGCACCTTTACCTATACCCCCAATAGCGGGTTCTCGGGCAGCGACAGCTTCACCTACACCA
>NZ_JAKRGB010000021.1 GCF_022347725.1 Ruegeria sp. Ofav3-42 | reverse complement strand
CAATGCAACGTTCGGCCTTGTGAAACCCGATACAGCACGGTCGCCTCACAGCAATCAGTGCGGACAGATCCTTGAAACCCTCAAGGGAAACACCGCCGAGCTCCACAAATTACAGATCCTGACCCTAAGGATGTTAATCTCAAGAAGAAACCAATTGGACTATCAGTTCGAAATCTACATCGTCCAGCCCGGCTACTCTTTTGCAGAAAAGAACAGCGCTCACTCTCAGGTTCTAGCATCAACGGAATCTTTTGTGATTGATACCTATGCCCGGAAATTCAGAATTAACTGCAACGCGTAAGGTCTCGCGGTAACCAAGGTCCGCTTACCCGCCAATGCCTCAAGGAGCGCTACATCGCGGCGAATTCAAACTTTCCGCCCGTTTTCGTATCACATGCTTCCAGCATTGCTGACGAGGGCAATGCGCATCGCCCCCGCCACTCTTATTCTGGCGTATTGATCGGCTGCCACTGCATCCCGAAGAGCGGCCGGATCGCCTCGACCTTGTTCTCAGAACCTGAGGCCCGTTCGAGGATATCCAGTAGACTCTTACTGGGCGGCGTCCCGTCCAACGCCCGGAAAGCAACAGATTGCAACCGCGGATCAAGCTCTGTCTTGGCCTTCAGCGCGAACTCTTTCCGAGCCAACTCCCGGTGCTCAGACACGAAGGCGTCAATCTCGCCAGCCTGCACGTCGACCGCCCTCATGACATTGTCATGGTAGGATTGAACCTGCTCAGCAGCCTCTGGCGTCAGTAGCGGCAAGACATCGTCCAATGCACCTTTGGCAACCCAAGCCAGCAGGTTCTTCTCATGTGCCAGCCCGGCCAGCGCCTTGTGCCGCAAGACATAGGCATCCGCTTTGATCTTCAGCCTGTGGCCGTCCTTAAAGGCGATAACGTAGCCTTCTACGCCCTCTAATGCCTGAGCGTCAGTCCAAAACCGGTGCACGGCATCGACGCTGTCGAACTGCGCGACGATGGGAACGCCGCGCCGAATGGCGACGGCCTCCAGTTCCGGCTGCGGCATGTACGCCCCCGTCCGCATATGCCGGATCGCCAGCAAAGTCAGCTGCGGAACGTCATAGGCCAGCACCACCCGGTTCTCGGGCGCCGTGAATTCGAAGATGGGCGTGAAGCCTGCCTCGATCATATCGGCGCTAAATGCTTTGACCTCAGGTCCTGCAACAGCCCATGCAGCCCGGGACTGGGCGGAAATGCCCATTCGGGTCATGAACACCAATTCACCGCGCACAATCGCCGGGTGGATCATCGAACCGTCCAGCTTATCCAGAACCGCATGAGATGCATCCCAAGGCTCTTCCTGCACCGGACGCTTTTCGCCCAAGTTGAAAAACTTGTGGAACGGCCGTGCGATCAGTTTGCCGTCGGGATCGAATTTCAACCCCCGGCATTCCCGTGCCAGCGCGCTGTCGAACGTGTTGTCCAGCGTGTAGAGGTAGTTAATCACCGAGTATCCATCGTGGTCGAAATGAAAGATCCCGGTGTCGGGGACAATATCCACTTGCTCAAGATCACGGACCCCAATGGCCAGTTGATCGAGTTCTTCAAACTGACCGGTCAGTGACGCACCTGTTAATTTTCGCAAACTCAAAGGACATCGCACAATGCAAATGAACTACTTCGTCGTCGGAACAAACGACATGGTCACTGCAACGCACTTCTATGACCAGTTCTTCGCGCAATCAGGTTTAGAGCGCGTCTCGCCAACGGACAGAATGACATACTGGCTAGGACCTGATTTTGCATTCGCAGCCGCGATCCCATTCGACGAAAACCCCGCCACAATCGGCAATGGAACTATGGTTGGTTTTAGCGTCGGGTCAGATGAAGAGGTAGAAAGGCTACACTCATTGGCCCTTGAGCTTGGCGGAACGAGCGAAGGTGAACCAAAGCAACGTGGGCCACGCTTCTCGGCCTATGTCAGGGATCTGGACAGGAACAAGATTTGCCTCTCCGCCTAAGGCAGGTCGAAGCGGCCAAAATGGGCACACTTCGTTTGAAAGAAGTAGGATTTGAAACTCGTTGTTTTGGGTGGCAACAGGAATTACCGGCAGCCTGCGTTCTGACCGCTAGCTGCCCACGAGATGCAAGACGTTGAAGTGATGATGCGGACTTAAGTCAACCAAGAGCAAGGACACTTCGGGAAGGTCAGCGACCCCCATCTAAGATCGCAAAGCCGATTGGAACCTTGCTCGCGGAATTCATCAGGGCCAGCGGAACACCACCGCACAAACAGGCCAGACGGACGAAGGTACTGACGAACACGACTGCAAAGATCACCAGAAAACTCTTGCAATGCAGGAGCCACCCACAGAGGACCTCTAGCAACTACTTGCAATGCTGCAACGCCGCCCTTCGAAGGAGACTTTCGCTGCATCTGCAAATTTGAGCCTGACCTAAATTCATTTATGCGGGCAAAGCGGCCGCTAGTTACCGCGTGGCTGCCTGCTGGTGACCGGTATCTTGCCTGAATTTGCTTAGAACCTTCTGTTTTTCAACGTTTCAACCCTCTCATTAACTCGCAACATTGACAGCACAGCCTTCAATGATTTAGTTTTTACTAAACATTATAGGTTTTTCTAAAATATGCACGATCTGAACTCAACCTTTTCTGCCCTTGCCAACCCCGTACGGCGCCAGATGCTGGATGAACTGCTCGAGGGCAGCAAGACGGTCAAGGAATTGGGCCGCAGCCATGACATGACGGCGGGCGCGATCTCCCAACACCTTAAAGTGCTGGAGGAAGCGCAACTGATAAAGCGCGTGGTGAAGGGCCGAGAGCACCACTGCGAGTTATCCCCATTCGGCTTGGATCCGGCCCTGGAATGGGTTGACCAGCATAAGGCGTTTTGGGGGCAGAAACTCAAATCGTTCGGCGCATATATCGACAAGCACTCTAATGGTGAGCCTGATGCGTGAAGCACCGGACAATACCTACAATGTCCGCGAAAGTATGTGGTTCGATACAGATCGCGATACGGCATTTACCGGCTGGACGGATCCCGATGCCATTGCGAATTGGTTTGGCCCGCCGGGTTACCAAGCAGAGGTCTTGGAATTGGACCTTGTTTCGGGCGGCCGCTGGCGGTTTCGGATGGTTCCACAGGTCGGCCGACCATCGCACCATGGTGGGCGGTATGTCGAGATATCCCGACCAGACAGATTGGTATTCACATGGGAAAGCGAGGAAGACAAGCATCTGACAAACGGACGCGAGTCTCTGGTGACTGTGACATTTGCCGAAGAGGCTGGCGGTGTCCGGGTCAGCATCGTGCACGAGCAATTACCAAACCGATCCGCAGCAGACGCGCTTTCCTACGGATGGAGCCACGGCATCGAGCGTCTCAGCGACTGGCTGAAGAGGAGGGAAAAATGACTGATCAGATCACCGGTGGATGCGCCTGCGGTGCAGTGCGATATGAATCCGCAAACGAAGTGGAATTTTCTTTCAATTGCCATTGCCGCAAGTGCCAGCATTCGACCGGAACGGGTCATTCTTCCGCCTTTGCCGTGCTCGTGGATGAGCTGGAAGTTCATGGGGAAATCCGTGAGTTCGAGGCGGGGAGCGATGCGGGAGCTGCTACGTTCTCGGGCTTCTGCCCGATCTGCGGCTCACCTATGACAAGCCGAACCGAACGCTTTCCGGAGCGGATTTACCTGCACGCGGGGACATTGGATGATCCCAGTGTTTTCAGCCCCATGTTCACAGTTTTCGAAGATTGTGCACAGCCATGGGACCCGCCCCGCAAAGACCTCGAAACGGCTCCGCGCTGATATACTGGATTGCAAGCTTAACGGGCCGTGACAAGGAGCGAGCCCCCTGCGTCATAGAGCTTGGAGTTCTGAAAGACCTTGGCTCCGACTAGCTCAATGCTGCCTCTTACTGCAGTTGCACCAACGTCACGTAAGGATTCGGATCTGCCTATCTTCGCGATGGCGCACGTCCATGCCTTGACTGATTATTAAGTGGAAACGACCTAAAGCGGGCGCTCAACCCAGTGCCGCGATGCCGCAGTCACAGCCCGCTTTCCCTGCAACAACTTAGAGTTCGACCAGGCGCTCTTGGACTGGTGACGACTGAACGATAGAAGAATTCGTAGCTCCGAAAGGTACAATCCGGTCTATCACCGCTTCCATTTCGGCAACATCCCGAACGTGCGCTCGCGCGACAAAACAATCTTCTCCGGAAACACGATCACAGGCAACGATCTGGGAAGTCTTCTGGATCGCCTCGATCATGTTCTGCATTTCGCCCGGCAATGGCCGTGCCCGGATCAGGACAGTCAGGCCGTAGCCAAGGCGAGCCGGGTCGATGCGTGCCCCGTATCCCATAATGATACCCAAATCCTCAAGACGCCGCACACGATCCGCTACGCTCGGAGCAGAAAGACCTACACGACGCGATAGTTCCGCACGAGGGATGCGCGCATCTGCACAGAGCTCACGCAGAATCGCAGCATCCATACGGTCAAGGCCCGAGTTTTCGGAACGAAGGTGAGATCGAGCATTGTCCTTCGATCTTTGATTCATCTCCGTTAAAGACATACTTGATCTCCATATCAAGGCTCCCATGTACCTTGCACTATGGCTGCATGACAGATCAAGCCCCCGCAAAACCATCCCTCGCCAAGGCCTCCGGAGTCCTGTCGTGCATGTCCGAGATCGCTCCCACTCATGCATGGTTCGGCGTTTCTGCTGTTTTCCACTACCTCGGTCCCGCCTTCGCGGTCCTGCTTTTCCCGGTCGTTGGCGTACTAGGGGTTGCCTGGTTTCGTATCGCCTCGGCGGCCCTAGTCTTCGCACCTATCACGAAACCTTGGTGGACGTACAAGAAGTCCAGCAACCGGGAGCGCATGCTTCTTCTGGTGCTCGGAGGCTGCCTGGCTGTCATGAACAGCTCCTTTTATCTGGCCCTTGACCGGCTGCCGATTTCACTGGTTGCTGCCATCGAGTTCGTCGGCACCATCGGGATTGCGCTCTGGGGGCTTCGAACGCGGCGCAATTATCTCGCCCTCGGGTTCGCAATCATCGGCGTGGCCTTGCTGATCGACATACCATCGTTGCTTGTCGCAGATGGTCCGGCGCTCACATCTGATCTTCTGGGCCTTTTATGGGCGGTGCTGAACGGCTCGCTGTTCGTGCTCTATATCATCCTAGGACACAAGATATCCGAAGCCGGTGCGTCAGGAGGCGTGGAACGTTTGGGAGCGGCCATGACAGCAGCGTTCGTCCTTGTGATGCCCATCGGCTTCTTACAGGCGCTTGATGCTTTCGGAGCGCCCCTGCTAGTGCTGGCAGGTATCGGCGTAGGTATCTGTTCGTCTGTCATTCCCTATGTCTGCGATCAACTCGCGATGGCCCGGCTGCCGCGTGCCAGCTTCGCCCTCCTGCTGGCTCTCCTGCCGGCAACGGCAACTATCATCGGTATCGTAGTGTTGGGGCAGCATCCGTCACCGATTGATGTTCTCGGGGTGCTTTTAGTCATGCTTGGGGTCGCGTGTCACAAACCGAGCGAGGTCTGAATGCAATTATGTGGCACCTTTTTTGGAAGGCAGCGTCACAAACGGATCAGGTAAATCGTCAACATAACAAACCAGGTCGCGAAACCTAAAAGGAGCAAGACAATGACGACGAAAAGAGCTGTAAGATATGATCAGGAGATCCCGGATGTTCTGAAGACAATGGTCAGCGTGCATACGGCGCTGGACAGCCACGGCTTGGACCGGACGCTGCACCATTTGATGTTGCTGCGCGCATCCCAGATCAACCAATGCGGCTTTTGCGTAAAAATGCACACAAAAGAAGCACGCGAAGACGGCGAAACCAATGACCGCCTGGGTCGCGTTATCGTCTGGGATCAAGTCTCTGATTTCACGGGTCGCGAAAAGGCTGAGGAGCGCAACAAACCGCCGGTTCGCTGCGACTGTGCCAAGGTCTGTTTACCAAAAATGAGCGATGATCTTGCGGATCGCCCTCATCGGAACCTCTTCATCCAAGATAGTCGGTTAGATTTTCTAGCGGGCACGGTCTATCGCTTCAGCAGGGCTGCGTTCGATCACTGTTTCGATTTCGCCCATGACAGATGCAGGCAGAGGCCCAAAGGACAACGCCTCCGCAATATCTTCGAGTTGTTCCACTGTCCGTATGCCAGGAATAGGGATATTCGTCTGACCCCTTGCCCAAAGCCAACCGACTGCGCCTTGAACCAGACTGCGGCGTCCCGTTGTCAGCAAGTCCCGTACGGCATCCAGTCTCTGCAAATATTCGGGATTTCCGGCAGCATCTTTGAAATAGTTCGTTCTGGGATTGGAGGTTGAACGTATGTCCGTGTCAGGCATTGTCGACTGGGCATTGTATTTTCCAGACAGTAGACCCATCGCAAGCGGCGACCTGATCAATGCATTGAGGTTATATTCATCGACAATGCCTTGCATCCTTGGTGCATCCAGTAAAACGTTCATTGCGTGTTCGACGGCCGCAAACCCTGGTCGCTCCGCCACGCACGAGAGATTGACGGAGAAATCAGTACTCCAACCGTAGGCACCCACATTGCCCGCTATCCGCGCCCGCTCCACCTCGTCGAAAATCGCTTCTGCCCTTGCTACCGAAAGGCTGTTGAGGTGCAACAGAAGCAGATCAATCCGGTCTCGCCCGAGCCTCGTAAGTGATGCTTCGATTGCAGTACCCACCGTGCCTGGGCCTTCTTCGTTCCCCAAAAGCTGTTTGCTTTCCTCGTCAATGGCGACACCGATCTTGGTTGCGATCAGCGCATCCGGACGACCTTTGAGAGCGCGGGCTAGCAGCCGTTCCGCACGTCCTGCGCCATAGGCAGGAGCGGTATCAAAAAGCGTGATTCCCGATGCCAGCGCCGCATGGATGGTCCGGACGGATTCCACATCGTCAGAATTTGCGTAGCCCACTGTCTCATTCCCGGCAAACATTGGGCCACCGATTGGCCAGCATCCCATGCCAATAGGCGAAATTTCCTGGTCTAGAAAGCGCATCTCATACCTCCAGATATCATCGCCGGCACTAGAACACGTCCGTTCCTTCACAAAAATGAAACATTCTGCAATGGTCATTTCATGAATGAAATGATGTTGGATTGGGACGATCTGCGTCTGTTTCTCGCAGTGGCCCGGCTTGGCGGTCTGTCTGCAGCGGCGACCGCAACGGGAAAAAGTGCGCCGACCCTTGGCCGGCGAATGTTGGCGTTGGAAAGGCGGTTGGGCCAAGAGTTGTTTGAACGAACTGCCCGTGGCTACGCGCTCACTCCCGACGGAGAGGACCTGCTGGCCAACGTCGCCGGGTTGGAGAACCGTATCCTGCCCCTGGTGAACGACAAGAACGAGTGGGCGGGACCGTTGGTGAAGGTTTCCGCGGGGAGTTGGGTGACGCATGTGCTTTGCGAAAGGGTTTCCTACATTGCAGGCAGGGAGCCTGTGAGACTTCGGTTCATTGCGGACGATGCGACATTGGAAATCGGGCATCGTGAAGCCGTTATCGGAATTCGCAATCACCGCCCTGCCGACACGCGGCTTGCTGGTCGCAGCATTGGTAAGGTTCGTTTTGCGGTCTATGCTCAAGATAAAAGCGTTACAGGCTGGGCACGTGTTCTGGGAACCACCCCCTCCGCTCAATGGGTTCAAACCAAGCCGCGAACGAAAGAGGACGTTGAGACTACACAGCCACGCAACGCACTTGACTTGGCCCTCGCCGGTTCATGCCGCGCTGTTCTCCCCACCTTCATCGGTGCAAAGTTTCCACAGCTTGAGAGGATATCATCACCAATTACCGAGCTAACGCACGATCAATGGCTTGTAACACATCATGAGGACAGATTTCTTCCTGAGGTGCGCAGCGTGATCAATAGGACGCTCAAAGTTTTGCAAGAAAACTGCATGAACTAGAAAGGCGGCGACGCGATAGCGGCCATTCGATCCACGTGCAGCATTTGGAAAATGGGCTCTCCTGGCACCCCCGCCGCGATCTGCACGAAGGGCTGGTCCGGTATGGATCGACTTTCGTTGCACGCCGTATGAACTGGCACGACGCGGATGAAGTGAGATTTCACTGCGGTTGCGCCAAAGGTTGTATCAAGGCCTATTGCGGACATCCTACATATGCTCTGATAGGTGCGTTGTTGTTGCATCGTTATTTAGGTCGGATGACTTGAAATGATCCTTACTGTTGCTGTTTCCGGCTATCGATCTCTTCGGAATCTGGTTTTGCCACTTGCTCCTTTGACAGTGATCACCGGTGGCAACGGTGTAGGAAAGTCGTCATTGTATCGCGCTCTTCGAATGCTGGGAGAGGTATCACAAGGAAGGCTCATCTCCACACTTGCGTTCGAAGGAGGATTAAGTTCCACCATGTGGGCGGGTCCCGAAGTGCTGTCACGAAGGATTAAGTCGGGTGAGGTTCCCATCACTGGAACGGTGCGAAGCAAGCCAATAGGTCTCAAGCTTGGCTTTGCGTCCGAAGATTACGGATACGCAGTCGAGCTCGGATTACCAGCGGAAGTCTCAACCTTCTCTAACGATCCTGAGATCAAGACTGAAGCAATGTGGATCGGCGAGAAGTTGAGCCGAAACAACGCAATTGCAGAGCGCCATGGACCGAGTGTCCGGGTGCGTTCAGAGGCCGGATCGTGGAGCCAAGCGGCGACTTCACTTCCACCATTTGATAGTATGATGACCCACGCGACCGACTCGAAAGACGCATTGGAGCTGCTTCACTTACGGGACCGCATGCGGAATTGGCGGTTCTACGATCAGCTTCGGACCGATCGTGACGCCCCTGCCAGAAAGCAACAGGTCGGCACGAGAACGCCAATTCTCGCCAGTGACGGTTCGGACCTAGCGGCTGCGATTGAGACAATTCGGGAAATTGGCGACCCAGTCACACTAGATGAGACGATCCTTGACGCGTTTCCGCGTAGTTCAGTCGAAGTTCATGCAAAAGATAGTGTGTTCGTTCTTAGCATGCGACAGCATGGGCTTCTGCGTCCGCTCAGCACAGCGGAGTTATCTGATGGTACCCTGCGATACCTGTTCCTAGTGGCGGCATTGTTAACGCCGCGACCTTCAAGCCTAATGGTTCTGAATGAACCCGAAACAAGCCTGCACCCTAGCCTGATGCTGCCTTTGGCGCGCCTGATTAAGGAAGCTTCCAAGCGAAGCCAGATCATCGTCATTTCTCACAGTCCGGTGTTGGCGGAAGCTTTGAGCGAGGATGATGTGCTCGCGCATCGCCTTGAAAAAGATACTGGCGAAACGGTCGCTCCAGCGGCCGAGCAGGTATCTTGGTCGTGGCCCAAGCGATAGCCTGCGACAGATTTTTCTAAGTGATCGACCAATGTCTGCTTTCAACTGGTTTGATCAGGTTGGGGCGGTCAGCAACATCGGTCACATTGGGCTCAGAGTTGCCGTTCTCTGCACTACGCATGTTTGCCTGGTCACAGCTCGAAGCGGACATGGTATTCGGACACTTTAAAGAGGAAGTGAACATTGGCTGCGCCAGACAGGAGCAGTAACTTTGCGAAGGGAATAACCGTTCCCTGTAGCCTAGGCACTCTCGTGTGCCAACTTTGTTTAGAAGCTGTCTTTGCAAAAATTCACAGCATCCATCGAGCAAAAGTATCGGAATATGGTCTCAAGTCTCCAATGTGATCTGAAATCCAGTTCGGATCATAATATGTATCAAGATAACGATCACCGCTGTCGCAAAGAAGCGTGACAATTGAGCCTGTTTGCCCGCGATTCATCATCTCTCCTGCCACTTGCAGCACGCCCCATAGGTTTGTGCCTGTCGAAGGGCCGGCCCGTCGTCCAATCAACTCTTCAAGCCAAAGCATGGTGGCGACACTTGCGGCGTCAGGAACCTTGATCATTTGGTCGATTACATCCGGTTGGAATGAGTTCTCAACTTTGGGTCGGCCGATGCCTTCGATACGGCTGGAGGTGTTGGATGTCAGGGTTCGATCTCTGGTTTGATAGCTGTCATAGAATACCGAATTTTCAGGATCGACGACGGTTAGCTCGGTCCCATATCCCTTGTAGCGGATGTACCTGCCGAGTGTTGCCGATGTCCCGCCTGTGCCCGCGCTCATCACCAGTTTTGCGGGAACAGGATGCGGCTCCCATTCCATCTGGCGATAAATGCTTTCGGCGATGTTGTTGTTGCCACGCCAGTCCGTCGCGCGTTCAGCATAGGTAAACTGATCCATAAAATAGCCGTCTATTGAACCTGCCAATTCAACCGAGGTCCCGTGCATTTCAGGTGCAGAGTCGACGAAATGGGTCTGGCCACCGTAAAACTCAATCATACGGATCTTGCTGCGCGCTGTACTTTTGGGCACGACCGCAATGAAGGGCAATCCAATCATGCGCGCAAAATAGGCTTCGGACACTGCTGTGCTGCCCGATGACGCCTCGACAATCGTTGTTCCCTCTTTGATCTTGCCATTGCAGAGGGCGTACAAAAACAGAGAGCGGGCAAGCCGGTGCTTCAAACTCCCGGTTGGATGCGTGCTTTCATCTTTGAGATACAGATCCACCCCGGTCAGCCCAGGGACAGGCAGCTTGAACAAATGCGTGTCAGCCGACCGATGTGCATCCGAATTGATCTTGGAAATAGCGTGCGCCACCCAACTATGCATAACGTTCCTTTCAACCTACTGATCGTTGCTCAAACGTGCCGTTGGCCATAAGTGAATTGAAGGTTGGTATATGCGACACGGCTTTGCACCTAACTCTCGTTAGCAAGTCTTACCTTGTTCAATTGGGAGAGATGGTCTCCCAAATTAGTCAGGGTTCTAAAATTTGTTCTTTCGCGCCCTGATCTCTGTAAAAACATCGACAAGATTTGCGCCCTCAAGACCTACAGCTCTCTGAATACTCTTGTCATCACATCTGAGAAACGGGTTTGTAACATATTCGTCCGACAGTTTGGAGGGGATCGTGGGTAAACCGCGACCGCGCAAATCACGGACAGCTTCAGCGCGACGCTTAAGCGCCTCATTTTCTGGGTCCAATGTAAGCGCAAAATTGGCATTTTTTTCAGTGAATTCATGCCCCGATAGCACCAATGTTTCAGGGGGCAATTCAGCAATCTTTTGGAGGCTTTCAAACATTTGTGCAGGCCCGTCCCCATACACCCGCCCACACCCCAGTGCCATTAGACTGTCGCCACTGGCGACGGCACCAGTATCTGGGAAATAGAAAGCAATGTGGCCCCGCGTGTGGCCAGATACATCCAACACTTGAACCTGCTCTCCGCCTATCTCAAAGGACTCGCCTTCCGAGACAGCAAGATGGAGGTCTGGCAATCGATGGGCATCCGCCGAGGCGCCGATTATCTGGGATGGATGTTCTTGGTGTAATGCCACTACACCACCTGAATGGTCCCTATGATGATGCGTAATCAGGATGTGCGACAGTGACCATCCTCGCTCTTTTAGTGCGCCGCTAACAGTTTCTGCTTCGGGCACATCGACAACGGCGGTTTCACCGCTCTGAGCGTCATGCAGCAAGAAAGCGTAGTTGTGTTCGAGGCAGGGGATTGTAGCGATTTCTAGCGGCATAACCGGTCTGTAAAACGCGGAAATTTAAGTTACTCAAACCGTTTGGCTCATCGCCCGCTACACCCGAATAAGAAACCTGCAGATGACATAAGACAGATATTTGCCCTAGTCTGACATAAGGCGCGGCCAAAAGCGCTGCGTAGGCATATCGTTGGGATTGTTACGCCGAAGGTTGGTATAATGCAGGAGCTTAAGGTCCAGTCTGTCCGTTCCCGTTGGCGCGTATTCCTGTCGTTACTGTCGGGCCCGATATTGTTTTTCCTCGTTCGTTCGCTTGATCCACCGCCCGGAATGTCCGAGGCGGGCTGGACGTTGCTGGCCTTGCTGGCGTGGATGGTTGCATGGTGGCTCAGTGAGGCAATACCACTAGCCGCCACCGCATTACTGCCGGTTATCGTCATGCCTCTTGCCGGAGTTGCCGAGATTGCTACGGTCACGCAGGCCTATGGTCATCCCCTCATATTCCTGTTTCTGGGTGGGTTCATGCTGGCCATGGCTATTGAAGCTGTCGGCCTTCATCGGCGCATCGCGCTTGCAATCGTTTCAAGGGCCGGTACGGGGCCACGCAATCTGACCCTGGGCTTCATGATTGCCACCGCATTCCTTTCGATGTGGATCACAAACACGGCGGCAACAATCATGATGTACGCCGTTGCACTGTCTGTCATCGACTTCATTAAAAGCAATGTTGCGCCCTCGGATGAGCTGCGCCGGTTTTCTGTCGGCCTTATGCTTGCCGTGGCTTACAGCGCATCGATTGGGGGAATGGCCACGCTAATCGGATCACCCGTCAATGCTTTGCTGGCGACGATCATGTCCGGCGAATACGGCATAACGGTCGAGTTCGTCGACTGGCTGATGATCGGTCTTCCGATGACAATGGTAATGTTATTCATCGCCTGGGCCTTGTTGAGCTTTGTCTTGTTTCGTTGCGAGGGCTTGGCGGAAAAGGACCTTGCCGACGCGGTTCGCATTGAACGGGAACGGCTTCCGCCAATGGGCCGCGCGGAAAAGACTGTTGCAGTGGTCTTTGTTCTTGCCGCAACCGGTTGGATTTTCGGGGACCAGATCACGCATTTCACCGGATTGCCAATCACGGACACCGGCGTAGCTTTGATTGCAGCTTTGTTGCTTTTCGCGACCCCGGTGAACGCAGATATGGCAAAATTCGCGCTGGATTGGGAAACCGCAGTGAAATTGCCATGGAACGTATTGATCCTGATCGGCGGCGGGCTGGCCGTGGCTTTGGCGTTTCAGATCACTGGGCTGGCGGATTGGATCGGAGAACAGGTGTCAGCAATTGACATCACGGTTTTGGCCATGGTGTTTCTAGTCGTTGCGATGATGGTTTTTCTGACCGAGATCATGTCAAACCCAGCCTCGGCCGCAACGATACTTCCGGTGGTTTCTGCCGTTGCTGTCGGGTTCGATTGGAGCCCGCTTTTGCTGGCAGTGCCAGCCGCGCTTGCAGCCAATATGTCATTCATGATGCCCGTCGCAACGGCCCCAAATGCGATCGTATTTTCGAATCCTGATCTTAAAATCACCGATATGGTCCGGGCCGGGCTTTGGCTCAATTTGTGCGGCATTACTCTGTGCACTCTAACGGTTCACTTCGTCTATCAACCCATTTTGGGCTGGTAGCGCTTCAGGCAAATAGCGGCCCACAGGACATTGGGAACGCCGTCGAATGCTGCGGCGCAGCTTCTCGCAAGCGGACGTTGGCCAATCTTTCGTTTCCGATGCCAGTAGATCGCCATTCCCAAATCGCAGAAGGGAGTTCAACGGTTTTTCTGTGAGCTATCTTAAGCCTTAACGGGAATGAACGGTGCGACTCCGGCTCGGGTCATTAGCGCTCTAAAAGAACCGGAAATCTGCTCAGGAAAACTCAGTTCAGCGACCATCGTTAAGCTCCGCAGATCCGCCAGTGCAGCCAGCGTGTCAAAAGTGAAGTCTTTGCCCTTCAGAAAGTGCGCGGTTACTGGCAGCGCCTCTTTGACTTCGTTTACCAGCCTTGGAGTTTGCGCAAGCGCGTCGGCAAATGTCATTCCGATCCGCTCTGGTATTGCGCATTCAAAGAAGGCCTGCGCCTCAGGAGATACCAGTTCGGGGACATTCAAGCGCGACATGCGCGGATAACAAAGAGCGTTGAGTGGCGCAGAAATCGAGCTGCGCCAGTCCTCCAGTTCCTGACTTGTGCTGTATGACGGCAATTTTGGCGCGCCAACAGTGTCGAAATGGCGAATGATCTCTGTGCTGCCTTGGATCAGCGTCTCGCCATCCAGCAAAATCGGAACGGTCAATCTGTCGATCCAGCCGTCAAGCTCAGGAGGAATCTGCCCAGGTGCAACATAGACGAGTTCGGGCGACAGATCCTTCAGGCCAGCCATGATGCGGGCACGCACACAGAAAGGGCAGGTTTCAAAGATGTAGAGTTTCATCAATGTTACTCCGACACCATTACAGGTAAACAACGCCAAAGCGTTCTTCGATCAGCTTCAGATCCCGCTGACCGGTTTCATTCTGGCGGGAGGTTTCTGCCATGAAATCTTCGGCCCAATCGCCGGGGAATATATAGCTGATGATCTTGGCCGTCGTGCCGCCCACGTTTTTCATGTAGTGGGAGACACCGCGCGGGCATTGGATGCTGGCGCCGGGCCCGGCCCTGAAAACCTCATCGCCGATTTTGACTTCAAGCTCACCTTCGATGATGTGAAAGGTCTGGTCTTCCCACTTGTGGTAGTGATCGGGGATGCAGCTGCCGGGCGCGATTTCGCCCGCGCCGAAGACATACTCGGACTGCGTGTCCTCTTTGCCAGCCGCGACCGAGGTGTATTCGTTTTCGGCCATGAAATACTTGCGGCCTTCATGCCAGCCGCTGATGACCGTCTTCTTGCCAGTAGTTTCGGTTTTCTTGGACATGTCATGCTCCGTTTTCGGGTCATTTGGGTGGGGCAGGACCGGGCAGTGAACTTGCCCGGTCTGTTCAGGTCAGTGGCCGTGCCAGATCGAATAGGCCATACGCTCCACATGGGCAGACAGGTTCTGGTCATACATGAACCAGTGGCTGAACTCGGGCAGCTTGACCGTTTCCTTCAATTCCTCGACCGTCTTGCCCGCAGCAAGACCTTCGGACACGGCTTTGAACAGCGCCTCATTGAAGGCCAAATCCTCGGCCAGGTGCTCCGGTGACGACATCGGCATGTGTCCTGATACGACCGTGTTGAAATCCAGTTCGGCCGTCACACGGCGCAGCGTGTTCAGCGAGCCTACATAGTCATGTGTGTTCAGGCGACCGGGAAGGTTCACGAAACCCTGAAGGTGCCAATCGACCGCCATGAGAACCTTGTCCTCCGGCATGTAGATGGCGCTGTTGCACTGGCCGTCATTCGAGCCGTAGTAGCGCATTTCGATGACCTTACCGCCAAGCTCGATCCGGTATTCGTCCCCTTCGTAGGTTACATCAGGCTGCACGACCCGGTTTTCCAGATCACGGCCCAACAATTCGGTGCACCCTTCATGCGTGATGAACTCGGCGCCTTCGTCCTTGAAGATTTGCCCCCCGCGGGAATGGTCGAAATGGGGATGGGAATATAGCACCTTGACCACGGGTTGATCCGTCAGCTTAGCGATCTCGGCGCGCATTGCTTCGGCGCGGAATTCCTGGTTGGGATCCACGACAACGACGCCGTCATCGGTGATCACGACCAGGCTGGAATAATGCGCCATGTGGAACTGATAAACACCGTCTTTCAGCTCGGTCATGACAGGTTTCATCTCGTCATCAGCGGCGGTCGCGGCGCTCGCAAAGGTGGTTGCGGCCGCAAGGGCTGTGAGAATGCGTTTCATGGCAGGGGCCTCCTATTGTCTGGGAGGCAATATATCCTTGACGAAAGCAGATATAATTAGAGCATTATGCAACAGAGAACTTACTGAAAGTATCGAATGAATAAGCTCAGGAAGATGGCTGTTTTCGCCCGCGTGGTTGAACTGGGCAGCTTCGCAGCCGCTGCCGCGGACCAGAACGTTACCCCTGCAATCGTAGGTCGACATGTGGCCGATCTTGAGACGATGCTGGGTCTGCGGCTTATCAACCGCACCACACGGTCGATGGAGGTGACCGACGCGGGTCAGCGTTACTATCACGGCTGCAAAGCCATGCTGGACCAGTTGGCGGAACTTGAACAGAATGTTGCGGATCGAAAAGGCGTCGGTCCTTCGGGCATTGTCCGCGTAGCGGCGCCCGAAGGCATGGGCACTCTGCTGATGGATGCCGTTGAAAGCTTCCAGAAGCTCTATCCGCAAGTGTTGTTCGATCTGGTGTTCGAGAATGATCAGACTGATTTTGTCGGTGCAAAGGTCGATCTTGCGATCCGGTTGGCGATCTCGCTTGAAGACAGCTCTCTGATTGTCACCAAATTGACTGACACCCGGCTGAGTTTGTTCGCTGCCCCATCCTATCTTGAAAGATATGGCGTGCCGACCACCGTTCAGGAGCTCGACAACCATGCCTGTCTGGCCTTCGGCGGCTCACGCTTTGGCGATAGCTGGCCGCTCTTGACACAGACCGGCCTGCACAAATTACGGCAACCCTGGCGCATGGTGATAAACCAGACCCACATCTACCGAGAGGCACTGACCCGGGGAATGGGGATCGGACTATTGCCGGAGATCATGGCTTTGGACCTGGTTGAGGCCCAACAACTCGCTCCCGTTTATCTGGATGACAGATTTCCCGAAGTCGGGGTGTTTGGCATATACCCCAACAAAGCGTTCCTACCCCACCGCGTCCGTTTGTTTATCCAGCATTTAAGAGAGCACTTCCGCAGACCTTAGGAAGACTTTTTGTTTCTTGGGCCTACTTTCATACTCTTCTGCAACAGCGCGGACGGCCCATTCCGGACCTTCGACCAACCGTCAAGATGCTGCAATCGCAACCCGCTTTCCAGTCATTCGCCGCATGCGCCAAATTTGAGAGCCTGTGAACTCACAGGTTGTGAAACGGTGCTGCCTTTTGCTAGTGCCGCTGTTGCTGATGCAGAAAGCTATCGCCCTTGCCGCACGTTTTTTGCGGCGACGAAGAGGATTTTTCCAGATTGCGGTCATTCATTCGGTGCAAATATTTGCCCAACTCGAAGCCCGTTTTCTTGATCAGCTCGTATGCTGGAATGGTGTTTCCCGCAAAGTAACCGGACGGCGCTCCGTTGAAACCATCTGAAAAACTTCAGGTTTGTTCTGACGGGGACCTCAGCGAACAGTGCTGAGAATGGGTTGTTGGCTGTCCGACGGATCGGAAGCCCTGATCGTCTTGTCCACGGCGATGTGTAGCGTTTCTCGGAAGGTCTGCATAGGCGTTTTGCCGGCATTGCCAACTGCAGATTTGATGTTCCATAAGCTTTGATGTTCCATAAGCAACGACAACCTCGTTCAGATCCGGATCGTGTGCAACGACGGCGCAGACACTGGTTTTTGCACCGCCATCCGAATATGGAAAATGAGACGCGACAAGGTCGCCAACAGTGAATGGTTCGATTGTAGACGGATTGGGCAAAGCCGCCTCCATTTTTTTGCGAATGAAGGTCAGCCAAATACAATTGCGTCATTCGGTTCATTGAAACCGAGTGCCACAGCTAAAACCCAGAGACATTGAGACCGATTAGAAATTCTCACCCTAACTGCTGGGTGATCCTTTTTAAGCTATCATTCTGACATGCCGAAGTTCATGTTTCTAACTCCCATTTGCATAGTCGCTCCATCGGTCGGGAACTACATTTACGCGGTTGGATTCACATCGAATGCCCCTTGCATCTAGGTTAGTTTGACGCTGGCTCGGGCGAAGGTGTCGCTTCACCTGCCGGGGTGAAATTGCGAATGCTTGAATCCATGGTAGAGGACGAAATGGTGCAAATTTTCATATCGGCTGGTTTCAGGCAACAGGCACACGGCTCATTGACGTCCAAGCGTGGTCGAAATGCGCCCGACGTGCGGCGAAAAGTTATCCTTCTTTTGGCGAGTTAGTACCCTCCTCCGCTCGTGAATGGCGAATAATGGGCAAGTGTCTGAAAGTCGGTTTCTGGCACCGTACTCAACAAAGGAACAACATGTGAGCGAACGCATTCTTGACCGTCTTGCGGTAGATATAGGCGGTACATTCACCGATGTAGCGCTTGACCATGGCGGTCAATTGGTCACGACCAAAACCCTCACGACACCTGCCCGTCCGATCGAAGGTGTGCTCAACGGTATTCGTGCTGTGATCGAGATGGCCGAGATCGCTCCAAATCAGATCGGCACAATTATTCACGGGACGACGTTGGCCTCGAACGCGTTGATCGAACGCAAGGGTGCTAAAACCGGGTTTATCACCACCGAAGGCTTTCGTGACATTCTCGAAATCGCCTATGAGCGGCGCTATGATCAATATGACCTGATGATCGACAAGCCCGAAATGCTGGTCCGTCGGGACCATTGCTGGACGGTGAACGAACGAATTGATGCGGACGGGAAAGTCATCACCGCGCTGGACGAAGAGAGCGTCCGCGCCGTGGCCGAACAGATTTTGGAGAATGGCATCGAAAGCATCGCGGTGTGCCTGTTGCATTCCTATCTGACCGCTTCGCACGAGCGTCGTGTACGTGAGATTCTGCAGGAGGTCTGCCCGGATATTTCGGTCACGATCTCGGCTGATGTCTGCCCTGAGATCCGCGAATATGACCGGGCCTGCACCACCATTGGCAATGCCTACATCAAGCCGCTGATGGCCTCTTATCTTGAAGATCTCTCAGGAGCGATTACGGCTGAAGGGATTGAATCTTCATTGTTCATCATGACCTCTGGCGGCGGTATGACGACGCTGGACACCGCGATCAGGGCACCGATCCGGTTGGTGGAGTCTGGCCCTTCGGGTGGTGCGATCCTGGCCTGTCAGGTGGCAGAGCAATGCGGAGCCGACAAGGTCGTCGCGTTCGATATGGGCGGCACCACTGCCAAACTGTGCCTGCTGGAAAACTACAAACCGCATCGATCCCGACAGTTCGAAATTGCGCGCGCAGCCCGCTTCATCAAGGGATCAGGCCTGCCAGTGCGTATCCCCGTCATTGAAATGATTGAAATAGGTGCGGGCGGCGGTTCCATTGCCCGAATTGACTCGCTGGGTCGTATTGCGGTCGGGCCTGACAGCGCCAGCTCGGACCCAGGCCCGGTCTGCTATGGCAAAGGGGGGGGCAAACCCACCGTGACCGACAGCGATCTGATATTGGGATATCTGGACCCAGACAATTTCGCCGAAGGCAAGTTCCGGCTTGACCGCGACAGCGCTGAGGCGGTCGTGGCCGAGCAAATTGGCGCCCCGTTGGGTTTTGACGCGACTGTCGCGGCCTATGGCATCTCACAACTGGTCGATGAAAGCATGGCCAACGCGGCACGGGTGCACGCTGCGGAATGGGGTCAGGAAGTGGCCGGAGGAACCCTGATCGCAACCGGTGGCAACGGTCCGCTGCATGCCAGCCGTATCGCCGACAAGACGGATATTGACCGTATCATCATCCCCTGTGCACCCGGCGTTGGCTCGGCCATCGGATTCCTGAGCGCTCCTGTCTCGTATGAGATCATCCGCTCACTCTATTGTCGCCTCAGCAGTTTCGACGCCAGCCTGGTCTCCAGACTGATCGCCGAGATGGAGACCGAGGCGCGCGATATTGTTCGGGCCGGGAATAACGATGACGCGTTGAATGAAAAACGCGTGGCCTTCATGCGTTACGACGGTCAGGGGCATGAGCTTGAGGTGATTGTCCCCGAGGGGCCGATCACAGCCGAGACGGGTGAAATTCTGCGCCAGAACTTCGAGGAGATGTATCTGGACATGTTTGGCCGACTGGTGCCCGGCGTGGATATCGAGATCATCAACTGGGCATTTGTGGCGGCAACCATGACGACACCGCCCGCAAAAGCTTTGATTCCGGCAAATACCAACCCGGCCAAGCCGTCAGGCAAAACGCGAATCTATTCGCGAAAGGACGAGCAGATGATCGAAGTGGAAACATTCAATCGTGCGGATCTATCTACCGGCGACCGGGTTGAAGGCCCTGCTCTGATCGCGGAATCGCAAACCACAACGCTTGTTGCTCGCAGTTTTCAGGCGGTGATCGACTCCGCAGGCAACATCGTGATGAACCGGATTGGATAAGGGGATCTGACCATGAGCAACGTACAGAACTCTGCCGCGTCGGAAATCGAACTTCAGGTGATGTGGAACCGCCTTCAATCGGTGGTGGATGAGCAGGCGCAGGCTTTGATGCACACCGCCTTTTCGCCCATCGTCCGCGAAAGCGGGGACATCTCGGCCGGCGTTTTCGATGTTGAGGGCCGCATGCTTGCGCAAGCCGTCACCGGCACGCCGGGGCACATCAACACCATGGCGGAATCTGTGAAGTACTTTACCGAGTATTTCCCGCCCGAAACCATGGCCGAAGGCGATACCTATCTGACCAATGACCCCTGGCTCGGCTCGGGACATTTGAATGATTTCGTTCTGGTCCAGCCATCGTTTCTGGATGGCAAATTGGTGGGCATGGTGTCCTGCACCTCGCATCTGGTCGATCTGGGTGGCCTGGGCATGGGGCCGGACGGGTCCGATGTCTATGACGAGGGGCTGATGATCCCGCCGATCAAGCTGGTGGATGCCGGGAAGATGAATGATATGCTGATGCAGCTGATCAAATACAACTCACGTGCACCCTTCCAGAACGAAGGCGATGTTTACGCCCTGATCGCGTGCTGCGATGTGGCCTCGGACCGGCTGGCATCCATGATGCGAGAACTGAACATCACCTCGCTTGACCGGGTTGGCACGTATATCTTCGACACGTCGCGGCGCATCACCGAGGCGGCCATCGCCGAAGTGCCCGATGGCACCTACACCCATTCGATGCGTGTGGACGGCTACGAATTCGAGATCGATATGGTCGCCACGATGACCATACAGGGCAGTACGCTGAAGGTCGATTTCGCCGGTTCTTCCCCCTGTTCGCGCTATGGCATCAACGTCCCGCTGAACTATGCGACGGCCTATTCGGTGTTTGGCTTGCGCTGCCTCTTCGCCCCTGAGGTGCCGAACAACGCGGGCTCGCTCGGCTGTTTCGAGGTCACAGGGCCCGAAGAAGGCTGCATCCTGAACGCCCCTCGCCCCGCCCCGGTAGCGCAACGGCACATCCTTGGCCAGATCATGCCTGACCTTATGTATGGCTGCCTGCATCAGGCGATACCCGATCGGGTTCCGGCCGAAGGGTCGTCCTGCATGTATGATCTGCCCCTGCGCGGCGGCTTCGAGATGAACAAGGGTCAGGATGCGACCCAATATGCTGTGGAGGTTACGCACAACGGTGGCACGGGCGCGCGACCGGGCAAGGATGGTCTGTCGGTCGCGGCTTTCCCCAGTGGCGTTTATGGTGCACAGGTGGAAATCACCGAGAGCGTCGCTCCGCTGCTGTTCCGTCGTCGAGAGCTGCGGACCGATTCCGGTGGCGCAGGGCTCTATCGTGGTGGTCTGGGTCAGAATATCGAATTGGAAAGCCGTGAGAATCAACCAATCACATGGTTTGCCACCGTTGATCGGGTGAAATACCCCGCCTTAGGCCGAGATGGCGGGCTGAATGGTGCCCCCGGAGTACTGCGGTTGATGCACTCCGAGATCGAGTTGAACGGTAAAGGCAAGCAGGAAATCCCGGCGGGCGAGGTCTTTGATTTCCGCACCCCCGGCGGTGGCGGGCTGGGCAACCCCAAAGAGCGTCCGGCAGCGCTGGTGGCCGAGGATGTTCGTCTCGGCCTTGTCAGCCGCGAAGCGGCCGAGCGGGACTATGGCGTTGTGCTGACCCCCGATAGCGAGGTCGATGCCGAAGCGACCCGCAACTTGCGGGGCTAATCGCTTCGATCCTAAGATGCGGGGATGGGGCCGAGTAACCGGCCCTGACCCAATTGGGGCATGGCAGGAAAGGTTGTAAATGAATCCTGGCGACAGCAGAAAACCAGAGATGTACGGGTTTCTGCTCTGCCCCGGACACCCGATGCTGTCGGTTTCCGCCGCGATTGATGCGTTGGCCCTTGCCAATTACGTGGGGCAAAAACCGCTCTATTCCTGGTGCACGATCAGCGCGCACCCCGGTCCGGTCAAATCCATGAACAGCTTGAGCGTGCAAGCCGACTATAGCTTACAGGATGCGCCACCGCTCAGCACCATCGTGGTGTGCTGCGGCGTTGATGGGCACCAGCAGGCGACGCCGCAGGTGATGGCCCAGCTGCGCCGCCTGAGGGCATCGGGCATAAGTATAGGGGCGGTCTCGACCGGCACGTGGGTTCTGGCGCACGCCGGGCTGCTCAAAGGACGTCGCTGCACCATCCATTGGGAGGATCGCGCTTCATTCCGCGAAACCTTCCCCGATCTCAACCTGACGGATGCGCTGTTTGAAACGGATGGACCGATCTTTACCTGTTCGGGTGGAACAACTGTGGTGGACCTGACCCTGACATTTGTCGCCGCAACACACGGGATCGATCTGGCCAACAAGGTCGCTGAACAATTGTTGCACGACACGATCCGACAGCCATCAGCAAACCATTGGCCGGTCCACAATCTGCATCCGGGCATCGCAGATCCATATGTGCGCCAAGCCGTCGAGTTGATGGAGGGCAATCTGGAACTTCCGCTTCCGCTGGAGACACTTGCGGCACGGATTGGCATATCGCTCAGGCAGCTTGAAAGACTGTTCCAGATGAATTTGGGGCGCGGACCCAAACAATTCTATCTGGAATGCCGGTTGCAACTTGCCAGATCGCTCTTGCGTCAGACAGCGCTGCCGGTGATCGAGGTTGCATTGGCATGTGGTTTTTCAACCTCATCCTATCTTGCCAAACGTTACTCCAGGCAATTCGGCCGGACACCCCTGCAGGAACGACGCGCATTTTCTGTTTCCGCACCATCAAGTGCAAAGGAGCTGACCCATGACCCTCATCGTGAACACCACAGCTGATGCACCTTCCGGGGCTGGCCCTTATTCACAGGCGGTGCGTGCGGGAGATTTTCTTTTCCTCTCTGGAATTGGATCTCTGGATGTTGATACCCATGAAATTCTGGGCACAACGGCCGCCGAACAGCTGCGCATCACCATGGAACATATCAAGGCCATTCTTGCCGCACATGACGCCACGCTGGCGAACGTGGTCAAGATGGGTCTCTATCTGCAGGATCCCGACGACTACGAAGAGGCAAACGCCGCCTATGCCGAGTATTTTACGCCCCCTTTTCCCGCACGACTGTCGATCGGCGCGGGGCAGGTTTGGGAGATGAAGGTCAAGCTGGACTGTATCGCCTATCTGGGCACGTGATCCTGACACGTTGTGGCGCTCTCAAGCAAGTTGGCAACGCCCGAATTGGTGCTTTGTCCGCAACTCAGTCATCCTTGTCTAAAAACTCGCTGCGCCGGGAACCAAGGTCCGCTTTTCTTTCACAGAGCAGCAGACGGCGCAGTCGATCGCATCACTGCAACTGCGGGCGCCTGAGTTTGATCACTTCCGGTCGGGGCTTTTGCTGCAATTGGAGCAAGCGTAACATCTCGTCTCAAAACGTTTCTGCCTCAGGACAGGAGCGGCCCATTGCCGACATCCAGCAGCAGGTCGCGATGCTGCGGTCGCAGCCCGCATTGCCGCCATTCGCTGCAGGAGCAAAGCCGAAGGCAACTCGAACTAACGGTCTGCGCAACAAAGGCACCGTTCGTCGCTAAACGCAATGGATTCTAACGTCGGTGCTTAGGCAAAGACGGCCTAACAAATTAGCGTCAAGTTGCACAGACTGGAAAGCAACCGGCTGCATGACTACGATTGAATCAGTTCAATCGTCATCAAAGGCGCAATAGTGGATTGGAAGTCAGAGGAAACAGATCACCAAGAACTGAATGAAGAGCTTACGAATGCGCGCGAGCGCGTTGCGAGCAATTCTACAGGTCATTTCCCGCTCCCGCGACGACGAAAAGCCTGTTTTTGATGTGATCCTCGAAAGCGCAGCGCGTTTGTGCAATGCGCCGTTTGCATGTCTGTTCTTGGCTAACGAAGAGCGAACCCACCTGACAATCCCAGCCTATCATGGCGCACGGTCAGAGTTCGTAGAGCTGATAAACGCGAACCCTCTTCCGATGGACCCGGAACAGTCGCTGACAGTTCAGGCTATGATAGCTCGTGAACCATTGCAGATCGCCGATGCACGCGATCAAATTTACGATGCCGGGCAGCCGCACCGGGTTCACGCGGTCGAAGTGGAGGGCATACGCACACTTCTTACGGTTCCATTGTTGACGGCGGACTCCTCACTCGGAGTGTTGTTTCTCTACCGGAGGGAAGTGGCGCCTTTCACCAAAGACGAGATAGCATTGGTGCAGACATTTGCTGATCAGGCCGAAATCGCCATTGAAAACGTTCGGCAATTTAGGGCTCTCGAAGCACTCAATGCCGAGCTCGGCGACCGAGTGAAAGAACAGGTCGGCGAGATCGAGCGGATGGGCAAACTCAAGCGTTTTCTCCCGGCGGCCGTAGCTGACACTGTAGTTTCCAAAGGCTCCGAAAAGATGCTTTCGAGCCACCGGGCCCTTCTCGGCGTTCTCGTCTGCGACATCCGATGTTTCACAGCATTCTGCGAAACCGCCGAACCGGAGGAAACCATCGAAATTCTTCAAACTTATCACCGGGAAATGGGACGCCTTATCAGCGAGCATGGTGCAGGTGTCGATCACCGGTCGGGTGACGGAATCATGGTGCTATTCAACGACCCCATTCCTTGCGATGATCCGGCGGGTGATGCGGTGCGGCTCGCGCTCTCGATGCGTGCCCGGATGACCAAGCTTTGCAAGAGCTGGAAGCGACTTGGGCACCGGTTGGGGTTCGGCGTCGGAGTTTCGCTCGGTTACGCGACGGTGGGGATGGTTGGCTACGAAGGTCGCTACGACTACACCGCGTCTGGCACATCGGTAAACCTTGCTGCGAGGCTTTGTGATCAAGCCGAAGACGGGGAAATTTTGTTGTCACCGCGGGCTGCAATTGCAGTGGAAAACGACTTCATTACCGATTCCGCGGGTGAACTGACACTTAAGGGAATGCGGGAGCCGATTGAGGTTTTCAAACTTTCTGGAAAGGTCGAAAACTGAATTGTCTGCTGTGGGCTCTTCGCAGCCATTCTCCGCGTACGCACATCCAGTTAGTATGATCTTTCGTCAACGTCGGGTTGGCGTTGAGGCGGGGTGTGGCGGATTGGAGGAATTACCATGCACATCCCAAACTTACCCGCCATTCGCGCATGCCGTCCGGCCTGGAACAAAGGACGTATCGTTGGCCAGAAAAGGCCCTTGCTGCCAAAACATGTATGGGCCATTCGCGTTCGATTAGAGATTGCGGACAATTTTCGCGATCTTGCTCTCTTCAATCTGGCAATCGACAGTAAACTGCGCGGGTGTGATCTGGTCAAATTGATGGTCGCCGATATCTATGCAGCCGGTCAGATCAAAGAGCGCACATCGATCATCCAGAGCAAAACTCAAAAACCGGTCCGGTTCGAGATCACAGAAGGAACACAAAAATCGCTCTTGAGGTGGATGGAGGAACCATTGATGGTCGGCTCCGAGTATCTCTGGCCAGGGCGTTTCCACGAACGCCTTCATATCTCAACTCGACAATATGCGCGGCTGGTTCGCGAATGGGTCAAGTCGATTGGATTGGAGCCAAGTGCGTACGGCACGCATTCGATGCGTCGAACCAAGGTGTCCCAGATTTACAAGAAAACCGGCAATCTGCGGGCAGTTCAACTCTTGCTCGGACATACCAAGATGGACAGCACCGTCCGGTATCTGGGCGTTGAGCTTGAAGATGCACTGGCGATCTCTGAAGCTGTTGAAATCTGAGAGAGCGGGCCGTCTTCGCGGGCGGCCCTAATCGGACATTGGCCATGGCATCTCAATGCTGCGGACGCAGTCCGCATTACTGCCATTCGCTGCAGACGCAAACGTTCGACATCTGCGAACTTATGGCGGTATGATTTACTGCATTGTGGATGCGGCAGATGCAGGCGTCGAACTCAGGCGAGAAGACGCACGACATTTGGTTGAGGTCGGCGAGGCGATCAAGAGTGCGGCAGCGGTTCAACTGCCTTCGGTTCATCCTACGAACCCGGGCATCCACACCATCAATCAGATCGAATTTACCAGTCCATTGGAGATCATCGATGGTGTAAAATCTTCAAAAAATGCGGTGGTTGTTTCACCGGGTCGTCTGGACCGTTGTCCCTGCGGCACCGGAACATCGGCCCGCATGGCCTTGCTGCATGCCCGAGGCGATCTGGAAGTCGGAGAACTGTTTCGCCACATATCCATTTTAGACACCAAGTTTGACTGCAAAATCCTGCAGCAGATAAAAGTGGGATCCGTACCCGCTATTCTGCCGCAGATTTCAGGCCGAGCCTGGCTGACAGGAGTCAGTTACTATGGAGTCGATCCTGAAGACCCCTTTCCAAGAGGCTATTGCCTCGGCGACACATGGTTCTCATAGCAGGTCTTCGGGAGCCTGATTGAGCATACTTTGGGTTCAAAATGTCCCAAACCAGACACGCGGGCGCTTTGCAGCATCGGTCAGATTGGGCTCCGAACCGACCTCAGGTGGATTATTTAAGCCCGCGCTAATAGCGGACATTTGACTACTATCAGGCGAGCGACCAAAGCTACATATTGGCTGGAGCGCGCGCCGACTGTCGGGCAGATACTTCAATTAGTATAGCTCGACAGTGGAAGCCCTGCCGAGGTCGAGCCTCCCCCTCACTCACGGATGCCTCGGCGGGGCCCATTATCAAACACGAAAGAGTACGTAGGCGTGAGTTTGTCAGTGGCCGCGCCTTAGCAGGAAGGAACTACCCGAAACTGCTATTCCCAAACAGACGCTTTTTTGTTGATGCGATTTTGATCTGCTCTGCGCAAAGCCGACCTTTATGCGGAACCCGGTATCCGGCAATGGGGGTTCGTTGCGGTCATCGGAGGCGATGTGGAGTTTCGCCAATCCGACTTCTACTGACCGTTGAGGGGCGGCCCATTGCCGACATCCATCTACCAACCGAAATGCTGCGGTCGCAGCCCGCTTTCCGGGCATTCGCCGCGTGCGCGAAATAGAGGGCTGGCTGAACTAGCAGAGCGGACAAAGCCGACTTTGTAAATCGAGAAGCCAGATGGAGCTTCCTCGCCACGACTTCTATTGAGGCTAAAAACGATTGCTATGGGAATTTCGGAGACTAGAAGTTGGTCATGTGGCTACAATATATCACCGAACGATAACTGCATTTTCTCACCGGCAATGGATTCTTCGAGGCTGATACGCTAGAATTTGTAGCTAGGGAGGGTGGTCAATGGAGCGCCGCCTAGCCGCCATACTCGCAGCCGACGTTGTTGGCTTCAGCCGCCTGACTGAGGCCAACGAGGAAGAAACTGTCACCCGCCTCAAAGAATTGCGCAGCGAAATCATCCATCCGGAGATCGCCGAACATCGCGGTCGCGTTGTTAAGCTCATGGGCGACGGCGCACTCGTCGAATTTGCAAGCGTCGTCGAGGCCATAAGTTGCGCCGTGACTGTCCAGCGCAATGTAGCCGCCTACAATGCCGAACTCTTCGAGGACGACCGTATCGAATTTCGAATGGGAATCAATCTTTGCGACGTAGTCGTCGAAGACGACGACATCTACGGCGACGGCGTCAATATTGCCGCGCGGCTCGAGGCCATGGCTGATCCAGGCGGCATCTGCATATCGGGAACGGCGTTCGACCAAGTCAAAACTAAGTTTGGGGCCGGTTTCGAGTCGCTCGGCGCGCTAAAAGTCAAGAACATTGCAGAGCCGGTTCGCGCATACAGGGTGCTCTTGGGGCCGGAGGATGCAGGAAAGGTTATCGGCGTGGCAAGGCCGACGCTCGCGCGCTGGCTCCCGGCGGCAATTGCTGTCGCCATTCTGGCACTTTTTGGAGGGGTGTTCGGTGTTGAGTGGCAAAAACCGTGGGCGTCCAATCAAGAACAGGTGCCAGTTGCGAGTTCAGCGCTGCCCCTGCCTGATAAACCCTCAATTGCGGTGCTACCCTTCGCAAATATGAGTGGCGACATGGAGCAGGAGTACTTTGCGGACGGGATGACCGAGGACATCATCTCGGATCTTTCTGATTTCGGGTATTTTTTCGTCATCAGCCGAAACTCGAGCTTTGCGTACAAAGACGTGTCTGTGGACATTGAGGATGTCGCACACGAACTTGGGGTTCAGTACATTCTGGAGGGCAGCGTCCGAAAATCCGATGAAAGCCTCCGGATCACGGCTCGGCTTGTCGATGCGCTCGAAGACAAACATATTTGGGCGGAGCGATATAACCGGGAGCTAAAGGACATCTTTCAAGTTCAGGACGAGATCACCCAGCGTATCGTCACATCGGTTGCCCCCGAGTTTCTTTCCGCAGAACTTAAGCGCGCTCAACGAATGGAAACACGCAATCTCGATGCCTGGGACGCCTTCATGCGCGGCTACTGGCACTTACTGCGCTTTACCAAAGACGACAATGCGAAAGCCCAGCGTTTTCTGCGTCAAGCCATCGACTTAGAACCGAACCAGGCGAACTCCCATAGTACCCTGGCTGTGGCGTATCTTATGGACGGCTTTTTTGGCTGGAGCGAGTCGCGGGAAGACTCATTTCAGGAGGCCCTGCTGAGCGCCGAACGTGGCCTCGCGTTGGATAGCCAGGATTCCCAAGCGCTCAGGTCGATTGGGCTCGTCCACTTCTTTTCAAACAACCACGATACCGCGCTCCGCTACTACGAGCGAGCCGTCGCCGCCAACCCGAAAGAAGCTGAAAACCTTGCACTATTGGGGGCAGCGCTCGGGGTTGCGGGCAAATACGATGCGGCGCTCGAGCAGTATGAAGCCGCATTTCGTCTAAGCCCACGCGACGTTCATATCGCGACTTGGTATGGCTACTTGTCAATTGCCGCTTTTGTGGCCGGCTTGGACGGGGAGGCGGTCGGGTGGGCGAGGAAAGCCGTAGAGGCAAACCCTCAGTTTCCAGGCGGGCATCGAACGCTCGCCGCAAGTGCCGGAAATTTGGGGCAGTTTGCAGAGGCAGCGGCCGCGCGTGGAAAGCTTCTGGAATTGTTGCCTCATTTAACAATCGCCCAACTTCGAGAGAACCTGCCCTATTTTAAGGACACAGGCGATTTGGAACGCTATCTCGACGGTTTGCGGAAAGCCGGGTTGCCTGAAGGAACAACTGAATAGTTGCGGGCAGTACAGCGGCTGCAAAAGTCTGTTCCGGGTACGTGCAGAATATATTTCTAAGGAACGTCCGCATTTGCATTCTAGCTTGGAAACACCCACTATGATCGGAACGACCGCCAATGGGACCTAGCAGCAACCTTCGTTGGATAGAGTAATAGCCGCATCGGGCTCAGATCGGACCTTGGAGCGTGTGCAGCATCCTACTGGCACGACCCGGGGTAATCGGCCCATTAGAGACATTCATCGTGCTCTCCTATCGCTGCGCTGCGGCCCGTTAGAGAAGACATTCGCCGCAGATGCGAAATCCGCGGGCCGGTGAACTCACAGAACGCTGACGAACCTGCCGTTTACTCTGGTTGCATCGATGTCAGCTTCTCTGCATATCGCGCCTTAATCCGATTGTCTAAGTCATTTCGATAGTTGATTCGACGTGATCAAAGCACCCAGATTTTAGATCTTCAGGTTTGATCCAAAGATGCAGAGCCATGTCTGGTCCGATATCCAACGGCAATCCAATAGCCTCGCCAATCTGCATCAATAAGACATCACCGATATGGTCATCGACAGCGTTTTGAACCGCATCGCCTCGTCCAAACAATTGAAGCGGTGTGGTTCCTAGTACAGCACGAGCGTAATCAGATTTAGCTGCGGCAGACGAGTAGACTTTTGCCAAATTCAAGTCCCATCGGTCGATCTGAGACAGGCCGTCATCTTGCTGGCGGTCATGTACAGGCTCACTAGGCAACGCATACCTTATGTTCCAACCCTAGTAGGTCCAAGCGGACAAATTCGTCCCTCAGGCTTTACCAAGATCGGAATCGCGTTGGATTTAGCGCTAAAGAACTTGACGGGTGGGTAGTGACTGGCTGATCACAGGCTCCAGACTACGTCCGCGTGCTGTTTTCGAATTCAGAGAAGGAGTGGGATTACGCTCCACCAAACCTAGCCAAAATGGCTTGCTACTCTGGAATTTCAGAAACCATTTTCTTAAGCCGTCGAAGAACGCCGTCCTTCACAGCTTGCGGCAATGGCTTTGACGAAAGAGCTTCGCTAACCCAAAGCCCATCCGCAGCCAATCGCACCAAAAACAACGCCATGGCCCTGTCATCCTCAGAGTCGGGCATATCGGGAGCCCAGCGATCGAGAACGTCCTGCCACAACTTCTGAACGGCTTCATCCATGGCGCTTTCCATGAGTAGAAGCATTTCAACACGATTAGCGGTCGTGGCACCCGTGGCATAGGCCAGGGTTTTTTCTTTCGCAGACGGTGTGTGTGACGCATCTTCAAGTGCGTCGACCATCGTTTGATTCCACCGCTCACTGATCTGCTCGTGAACCGCATAGACAAGATCATCCCGCGATGGAAAATGATAGAGCAATCCACCGCGGGTAATCTGTGTTTTTTCAGAGACGGCATCATAGGTGATTGCTTTGATGCCGCCCTCTTCGATCAAATCAACGATAGCGTCGAGAATTAACGCCCGTTTACTACTTCGCAAGGATCAGAGCCTCCAGTCCCTAGCTTTCCCATTCTTCGTCACCCCAATCTCCGTCACCCCAATCATGGATCGTTGACGAAGACCCAATACCATAGTCCCGCAACAGCATAGCAGTCACCACAGTGCCGATCGCCAAAACACCTGCGATGACATAAAGCACCATTACATAAGCCTGATCGAATGCGCGAGCAGCTTCAGCAAAAATCTCCTGCCCATCTGCGCCCATTCCTTCTGCGATAGACCAGGCTGCAATAATGCTGTCACTCGCAGCGGCGGGGGTCCCCTCCGGAAATGACGCTCCGAATGAATACAACGCTGCAGTGAGGCTGCCCAATAGTGCGACGGCAAGCAACGATCCAAGTTCGTAGGACACTTCTTCGACGGCACCAGCCATCCCTGCGCGTTCAATCGGGGCGTTACCAAGGATTGCTGTAGACGCAACGGACAACGCGGCACCGACTCCGAAGCCCATGATGACCAACCCGCAAATCAGCCACGGCAAGCCGATCCCAAACCCAATAGCAGTGATGACAGCTGCAACCGAGCATGTTGCCAGACCACCGGCAATCAAGATCCGAAGGCCGATGCGATGTAGATAGGCACCGCCAATCAGGCTAAGAGGGATGCAGGAAATGGCGATGATTGACACAAGATATCCAGCCTGGATCGGGGTAAAACCCTCAACGATTTGGAATCGCTGAGTTGTCGTCAACTGAATTCCCGCGATTGCGAACAGAGCAAAGGCAGCTGCCAAAACGCCTGACATCAAAGCGGGGTTCTTGAACACCGAGAAATCAAGCAGCGGATATGTGAGGCGTTTTTGTCTGCGGACAAAGAGAATTGCAGCCAGCACCGAAACAGCAATAGCCGCCAGGCCGAATTCGATGTTCTTTCCCTGAGTGAGTTCTTTGATCGCAACAACAAATCCGGCAAGCATGACCATGGCTTGGGCCGAGGAAACAAAATCCCACGTTTTAGATGGATCAGGCTCTACGCGAGGGGCTACCAGCAAGGTACCGACAAACGCCGCCACAACAACCGGTACGTTGATCAGAAAAACCGAACCCCACCAGAAATGGCCAAGTAGAAAGCCTCCGAGGATGGGACCGAGAGCGGACCCAACGATCGCCAACATTCCCCAAATCGCATAGGCGAGGTTCTGTTCGCGCTGATCATCGAAAGTGACTCGGATGAGCGCAAGCGTTGCCGGCATCATCATCGCTGCTCCGACTGCCAAGAGCCCTCTGGCAGAAATCAAGATTTCCGGTGATGGCGAAAAGGCTGCCACGGTGCTTGCAGTCCCGAAAACGACCAAGCCAATAAGAAAGATTCGCCGGTGACCAACGCGGTCTCCGAGTGTACCCGCGCCCAGCAAAAGCCCAGCCATTACGAGTGGGTATGCGTTAATGATCCAAAGCAACTGACTTTGGCTCGCGCCCAGGTCCTGAACCAGAGTTGGTAGTGCAGTGTATAGGATTGAATTGTCCAGGGTGATCAGCAGAAGGCCAGAAGAGACGACCAACAACAGCCACCAGCGATGGGGATTTATTGAAGACATAGCACGATTCCAAGGTTGTGATAACGCATTTACTATACAGTATGTACTGTATAGTAAAGAGCTCCCCGAAGCTCTTAACGTCAGGGGGGCTGGTCGCCTATTATTCTAAAAACTCATAGTGAAGTAATTTCCAAGCCGCAGCGGCAGTCTAGGATCACACCCTGAAATTCGACTTCGCGGTCGGCCCAATCCGGACATCCAACAGCAGGTCGCAATGCTGCGGCCGCAGCCCGCATAGCCACCATTCGCTGCAGGAGCAAAGCCGAAGGCAACGCGAAATCACGGTCCGCCTAACAAAGCGGAAGTGGCTGCTCATTGCCGCGAGGTTCGCGTGAAAGCCATTGCGGCCATCTAAAATGCTCCAAGCCCATTCTGGCTTGAAGCGAACAACCCCGATCGTAAAGGTCCTACCTTCTTCGATGCATCGTGTGATGCTCTCAGCCCATTTAGCGGCGTTGTCGCCCCAAAAGATCCATCCTTACTGTTCCTGACTCTTTTGACGAGCCTCCAATGCCATCTCGTCGAGAATGCCAAAAGCCACAGGATAAAAGTTCTCGAATAATTCGATCACCGCAGCTTCCTCCTCGGGATGATGTATTCCATCGGCATCAGTGAGCCGCCCCATACGAAACACGATCTCGGTGCCTTCTTCTACCGGGGCCAACTCATAGGTCTCCAAATTAGTAAGACCCTCAATAGACGAATTGTGAAGGATATCAGTTACATATTCGAATGGGTGCCAGTCGACGATCAGCATCTGAAAGTGAGCGGCTTCATGAATGCAGTGCAAACGAATGCCGGCCCATGTGCGCGATTCATCCCCCTCCCGATAAGCGTCTTTCAACATCATCCAGCGCATCTTGAGCCGCGGATCTGTGAGCATTTCCCAAGCCACTACCGGAGGTGCTTTCAGTAAGTGCCGGGTTGTGAGCACCGCATCCTCTTCGGTAACGCGGACGGGTCCGGCGACTTCCCGGTATCGTTGCCAGGCCGCAGCAAGGTCGTAGACCCGCATCGGCACGTCACCAAAGTGCTCGAACTGAGCGCTGTATTGCATGAGGTCAGACTCGATGCCCATAGCCCGGAACGCGTCTTCCGAGAACAGGGCGTAGCTGAGGATACCAGTATCCTCCTTCACATCGGTCTTTGCCATTCGATGCACGAGTATGACGTCAGCACCGGAAATATCCTTCATCGGTCCGATCGACAGTTCTTCAAATTTTCCGTGATGCGCAAGGATCTTCAGATCGAGATCGGCCACGTTGCGACATGCGTTGCAGGGGCAAGTCGTGTTTTGCACAATGTTCCGACGGCGTTCGGCGAACGCCCGATAAAGGCTTTCACATATATTGAGGAAAGTTTCGCCGGAAGGGAATGGCCCACTCGAATAAGCGAGAACGGCGTCACCCTCGAGGCCCCGCAACTTCATTGGGTCCTTCAATTCCATCACAATTGCCTCCAGCAAAGAATGGATGATCGGGTTGGCGTGTTCCAACTCTGACCGAGTCAAGTATCCAGTGTAACCGGTGATATCGGCGATGAGCAGATAGCCTGACTGAATAGACATAGTCACAAAGATCCCAATTTCGAGCGTCAATACATATGGTAGACAACGAATTTGTTCCGAGCAACGTAGTTCAGGAACAGGAACTGAATGCCCGGAAATGGCGCCAGAGCGGCATTAGTTATTGATATTTGATCATCTTCTTCGGGCTCACACCTGCCGTCCGAGACGGCGCAGCATCTGGGTCATCGCTGAAGAATGCGTAATAAATGGAGGCCCATATTTGTCACTGAACGTGCCAATAGATTTTTGCAAGTGCAGCCCGCTATTCGGACATTCGCCGCCGGTGCGAGATTTTGAGGCTGATGAACTCACACGTCGCGCGACAAACCTGCCATTTACTCAACAACAACTATCGCCCATCTGAATTGGCGGGCACGGAACGGTGGCATAGGAGCAGTATACGCAGCAGTCGCCTTCGAGTGGCTTCAATACTGACCTGCACGCCTTGCACTCATAATACCACTGGCAGGCGTCTGTCGGCATTTTCTCTGTCTCGGTGTGTCCGCATTTGGGACACGTCAATGTGCTTTCAAGCACCACGGTTTGTTCTGTCATAGTTTCACATCTGCATAATCAGGTATTCGTTGATCCGAGCCTCATTGAACACGATGACCCATGCCAGTCCGGTCATTGCTGTGCTTCCGGCAAGCCACCATTTCAGCCGCCCAATTGATCCGCGTCGACGCGATACCGACCAAGACAACGCGACCAGCGCAGTCGATATTGTCAGTACAAAAAACTTGCGCCCGCAATTTTCCCGAATATTGCCAGCCAACTGCCGCCCAACCCGAGCAACATCATTGCCATGGGTAGAACACAGCAGGTCGCCACACCAAGGGCTGACATCGATCCTAAATAACTGAGGCCAAGGTATTTCTGCATCCTTCTTCTCCATTGATCTTCACGGCACGGCTTTGCAGTGATGACCCAAGTGGTGTATAAATCCTGTAGCCACTACAGGATCAAGCAGGACAATTTCACATGATTGCGATTGGAGAGGCTTCCCGGCAAAGCGGAGTCGGTATTGAAACCATCCGCTATTATGAACGCGAAGGAATTGTGCCAAAACCCGAGCGCGCCTCCAACAATCGCCGCCTCTACTCACAACGTGATGTTGGAAGGTTGCGTTTTTTGAGAAAGTGCCGGGACTTAGGATTCCCACTTGCAGACGCGAAGACGCTGCTCGACCTGTCAGAAGGCAGCGGTGCAGACTGTCAAACCGTGAAGGAACTGGCAGAACGTCATGTCTCCAATGTGCGTGGTAAGATCAAGGAGCTGATACGTCTGGAAGCGGCACTGAATGAACTTACTGCTAACTGCGACAGCGGAAACATATCCTGCCCAATGCTGTCCCAACTGAGGACAACAGATAGCCACTAAGGCCTCGGTCCAGACTTGCGGCGATGCGGCGTCCAAGGTTGAACGCCAGAGATGAACATCAACCCGAGCTCCTGTGATAACCTGAGGGCACCAGCAAAAAACTCGGGAGTAAACAATGTCGGATATTGATACTGTAAAAGCACTCGACGCGGCTATCATCCAGGGGATCAATGCAAAGGACGCAAGTAAGGCGACAGCACCCTATGCTGAAGATGGCGCGGCCATGCCGCCGGGTGCGCCGATAATGACAGGTCATACAGCCATTCGGGAATATTGGCAGGCAGCAATTGACGGCGGCCTGAGTAATGTTGTGGCCAATTTGACCGACGCCCATATCGGCGGAGATTGTGCAGTTACTATGGGAACCCTGACGGGTTCTATGGGAGGGCAAAAACTTGCTGGGAAGTACGTTCTTTACTTCCGAAAAGGCGACGACGGCTGGAAGGTACAGCGCGACATCTGGAACTTCGACGCATAGAGTGTCGGCGATAGCTTAACGGTCAAATCTACTGATTTGTGCTGGCAGGTCGCATCCACCGAACTTGGCTTGCGTGCCGCGATGACGTCACCACTGTTTGCTTGGCACAACTGCTGGAGTGTACCATTTCATAGCCTTCTCCTTTGATCAGGCAGCGCCGGGATTATCTACCAGCTAGATCTGTCGCCCGACGTTAAGCCGCACGGTGCTATTTGGATTGGCTGAGTTGCTCATTCATGTCCGCAAAAGACACCGCCCAGAATTCCGCTAAAAACGCGGAACATTCCTGTTCGGAAATTTCCGAACGCGTGCCATCTGCATCCGTTGCCATACCCATTGTGTAGCGCAGTTCGGTACCCGTATCTGTTTCTGTCAGATGGTAGGTCTCGGGAAAGCTGACATCGGGGCGCGCAGGGTCAAGAATGCGGGTGGAGAAATACTCAAAGGGTTCCCAATCCGTGACCCGATAAAAGAACTGGGCCATTTCATGCGCGCAATGATAGCCTGACCCCGGGCCAAGACGTCCCAAAGGGTTCTCCATCTTGATGTCGCTGACGCTGTTCATCCATTTCAGCTTGTGTTCAGGAGCGACGAGGGCCTCCCACACGAGGCCTATGGGCGCATCGAAATGGTAGCGCAGAGTCCACACGCCATCTTCTTCTTCGAGAAAATCGCGCGCGCGATCAGCGCGCATCTTTTCCCATGATTTGGCCAGATCGTAGACCTTCATTCCGACTTCACCAAAATGTTCTATTTCCTGGGAAAACGGCTCCATTATATCGCTAATATCCATAGCTTCTGCGGCCGCTTCGCTAAACAAGGCGTAGCTGTGAATGCCGGTGCGCTCGGCAACTTCCGTCTTGGTCAATCTGTGAACAAGAATGACATCGGCACCGGAGATGTCTTTGGTTGGCCCCAGTTGCATTTCATCGAACTGACCGTGATGGGCGATGATCTTGAGGTCCAGACCGCCGACATTGGCGCATGCCCGGCACGGACATGTCGTGTTGGCGATTATATCCTGCCGTCTGAGGATGAACGCGTTGTAGAGATTTTCGCAAATGGTCAGAAATGTCTCTCCTGACGGGAAATCCTGTCGTGTCGAATAGGCCAGAACGGCATCGCCTTCGGTTTTCCAGAAGTGCAGCGGGTCTCCGACCTGCTCGAGCAGAACGCTAAGAAGGGATTGCAGAATGGGATTGGCATGATCCATTTCCGAAGATGTCAGAAACTGAGTGTAGCCGGTAATGTCGGCAATCAGCAGGTAACCTGTGTGCGTTGTCATTTGGCAGCCCCCCCGGTCCAAAGATCGCATGCGCTCACCATAGATGAAAACATACTTAAACAACAAATATGGTCGGTTGGGCGAAGTGGTCCCGATCTTCAGCCGCTGTCATCGCATCCTTGGCGTTCGCAGCCGAAATTGGAGCGGAGGCATTAACGTTTTATCCAAAACTACTGAAGTTTCTTCTACGCCGCCCTTCGGCTATGCTTCATCCATGTCGAATGCCTCTGAACGACGGCTGACCGCTATTCTGGCTGCGGATGTGGCAAACTATTCCAAACTCATGGGGGAGGATGAAGCTGCCACATTAACCGCGCTGCGCCGTTTTCGAAACGACATTCTTACTCCGGCAATTGTTGCGCATAACGGCAGGGTGATAAAAAGCATGGGGGATGGCTGGCTGGTTGAATTTCCCAGCGTGGTCAATAGCATAGAGTGCGCGATGGCTGTCCAAAACGCACTGACCGACGATCCCCGGATCACGTTGAGGATGGGATTGCACAGCGGCGATGTGAGTTTTGCCGATGAGGACGTTTATGGTGATGGCATCAACGTAGCCGCACGCCTTCAAGATCTGGCCGAACCCGGATCGCTGGTGATCTCCGAAACTGCGCGGCGCAGCCTTGATGCCAGGCTTTCGGATCACTTAACATGTCTCGGTTCTCAGAAACTTAAAAACATTGCAGAGCCCTTGGTCGCCTATGGTTGGGGAATGTCCGCATCAGCCATACAGAGGTACCTTTTGGAGGTGCCGGAACGACCCTCGATTGCGGTTTTGGCCTTTGACAACGTGTCCCAAAACACGGATCAGACCTTTTTTGCCGAAGGTATCGCCGAAGATGTGATTTCCGCGCTGTCCCGGTTTCACTGGTTCTTCGTGATCTCTCGAAATACGAGCTTTTCCTACCGGGGTCGCGCCATCGGGACAGAGCAAATTGCCCGCGATCTGGGCGTGCAATACGTTCTTGAGGGCAGCGTTCGAAGGGTCGGCAATAGGGTTCGCGTCTCGGTAAAACTAATCGACGCCATTGCAAACCATTACGTCTGGACCGATCGATTTGACGGAGTGATTGAAGACATCTTCGATCTGCAGGACGAGATCACGCAGAAAATTGTGGGCGCAGTCGCACCTGAATACCTGACTGCAGAAATGCAACGCGCAAGGCGCAAGGTGGTCCCGCGGATGGATGCCTGGGAATTGTCTGCGCGCGCCCATTGGCATATCTCGCAGTTCACAAAAGCAGACGTAGCCGAAGCCCAGAACCTGCTCATGAAAGCCGTCGAGTTGGACCCGCAAAGCTCATTCGGGATGGCGGATTTGTCATTTACGCATCTGATGCAATGCGTGAACGGCTGGAGTGATGATCCTGACGCTTCCAAGGCCGAAGCGGTAAGTCTGGCGCAACGGGCGGTTTCGATGAATGGCCGCGATGCGTATGCGATGGCCTTACTTGGTGCGGCGGATTTGTTTTCAGGCCATCATCAGGACGCCGTAAGGAAGTTGCGGGACGCTATAGCCCTAAACCCCAACGACCCCCATGCCCACGCTTTGCTTGCCAGAGCTCAGGTTTATTTGGGCGACGGCAAGGAAGCACTCGGTAACATCATGACCGCGATCAGGCTCAGCCCTCGCGATCCTTTTATGGCTTTGTGGTACTCCATTCGCTCACTCTGCGGCTTTGTGGCAGGCCGGCACGAAGAAGCGATCGAGTGGGCCGAGGCGTCAATCCGGGCCCAGCCAAACCGCGGCAGCTCTTATCTTGATCTTGCCGTGAACAATGCCCTTTGCGGCAAGCTGGATGAGGCGAGGCAGGCTGTTCTTGACCTAAAGCGTCTGGACCCCGGTGCCTCGCTCCAGTTGGCAGAACGCACACATCCCTTCGCGCGATCGGACGATCACAAGCGCTATCAACAGGGTTTGCGCGCGGCCGGCCTTAACCGGTGAACGCGGCCCAATCCTGCCGATTCCATGGTTTTCGCCGCGCCGCGGTGCGCAAAAGATGGAACGACCCAGCCCGCCGTTCGGCGATTTCCATTGGTCTCACGGGGCCCGGCAGAATAGTGGCTCTGTCAACATCAATCCAAAGACCAATTGAGACGAGCCGAAACAGCCTTGTTTTGATCCCGCATTTCAATTCAACTGAAAACAATGATTTACTGACTTGCCGGTCTCGCCAAATGGAGAGCGCAGAATGAACCAATCCGACGATCACCGAGCGTCAAAACCGGATGGAGCGAAACGCGCGCTGGACCGGATCGTCGATGCCATTGACACGATCCCCGAGGGCTTTGCCCTTTACGATTCCGACGACCGTTTGGTTCTGGCGAACGAGACGTATCGGAAGATGCTGTATCCGGGGCACGAAGATCTGGTGAAACCGGGGATGACGTTCGAACAGGTCGTTCGCAAAGCACTGTCGCTCAACGTGATTGCAGATGCGATCGGACGAGAAGAAGAATGGTTGGCGCAACGGCTGAAACGTCACGACAATCCGGAAGGCACCCAGATGCAAAGCCGGACATCCGGCGGGTGGATCAAGATCAGCGAGCGCAAGACCGGCGATAACGGAACAGTCGCGATCTACAGCGATGTCACTGAACTGAAGAAGGTCGAAGCACGCAACGCCGAGCTTGCCCAGATCCCCGAGGAAAACCCCAATCCGGTGATGTGTATCAGCAGTGACGGAAAGCTGCTTTTTGCGAACAAGGCCAGCGATCCCATGCTGGATGCGTTGGGCCTGAAAGTCGGGGCGGATGTCACCGAGGACTGGTTGGCCCGCGTTAGGAAGGGACTGCAGGAAGACAAGCGACAGGACTTTGAATGTCACGCCGATGGCATGGTCTACGCATTACTGCTCTGGCCGGTGCCAGACGCCCGGCACGTCAACCTCTACGGGCGGGACGTGACGCAGCTTAAGCAGGCAGAAAAGCGGATGCGCGAATTGGCGCGTATTCCCGAAGAGAATCCCAACCCGGTTCTGCGCATCACCGATCAGGGCAAGCTTGTCTATGCCAACAGGGCAAGCGCGCCCTTGATCAAAGCGCTGCAACTGAAGGTTGGCGACCGTGTGGGAACAGGTTGGCGCAAACGAGTCGCCAAGGGTTTGCGCGAAGATCAACGGCAGGATTTCGAGTATGAGGCCGGTGGTCTGATCTATGCCCTGTTGCTGTGGCCGGTTCCGGAAGGCGGTTATGCGAATATTTACGGCCGCGATATTACCACCCAGAAACAAGTTGAAAGCGAGCTGCGCGTAGCGAAGGATGTCGCGGAAACGGCCAACAAAACCAAAAGCACGTTCCTCGCCAACATGAGTCACGAGCTACGCACACCGCTGAATGCGATCATTGGATACAGCGAACTGATGCTCGAGGAATCCATTGAACAGAATGACGAGGCAAACCTGAGCGATCTCCGGAAAATTCAATCCGCCGGGAAACACCTGCTTGCATTGATCAATGACATTCTTGACCTGTCCAAAATCGAAGCTGGCAAAATGGAATTCAATCTGGAACCTTTCGACGTTTTTCAGATGATCAACGATGTCGCAACAACGGTGCGACCGCTGGCCGAAAAAAACAACAATGCCCTGAAGATTGTGTGCGCCGATAACATCGGGGATATGGTCTGCGATCTGACCAAGGTGAGGCAGGCATTGCTCAACCTGTTGTCCAACGCCTGCAAGTTTACGGAAAACGCGACAATCACGCTGTCTGTTCTGCGACCCAAGGAGCAGGATCAGTTGGAATTTTCAGTCGCCGATCAGGGCATCGGCATGTCGCCCGAACAAGTCGACAAGGTGTTCGACGCGTTCACTCAGGCGGATTCCTCTACCACCCGCAACTATGGGGGTACCGGTCTGGGACTGTCGATCACCAAGGTCTTCTGTGAACAGCTGGGGGGTGACATTCACTGCGCCAGTACTCTCGGCGAAGGTTCAACCTTCACCATTCGTCTTCCGCGTATCTGCACAGATCCGTCTACAGACCCGCTGCGGGAAAAAGGTTGTTTCGGGGACGATCCGGGCGGCGATTCAAACGCGCCGCTGGTTCTGCTGGTCGATGACGACCCGACGGTGCACGACCTTTTGGGACGGCGGTTGCGCAGGGAAGGATACCGCGTTCTTGCCTCGACCAAGGGTGACGAAGCATTAGAACTGGCGCGCAAATTCCGGCCTGACGCCATCACGCTGGACGTATTCATGCCCGAGATTGATGGCTGGGCCGTGTTGTCCAAGCTGAAAGACGATCCGAACATGGCAGACATCCCGGTGATCATGCTGACATTCGCAGAAGACCGCACGCGCGGGTTGTCACTGGGTGCCAGCGAATATCTGGGCAAGCCTATCGATACGGTCGCACTTCTGAATGCGCTGAAAGAGCATTGTCCGCCCCGGCCGGCACCTCGCGCCCTTGTCGTGGAAGACGAGGCTGCAACCCGCGAAATGATCTGCCGGGTTCTGGGCAAGGAAGGCTGGCAGATCGAGCAGGCCGTCAACGGGCTGGACGCCCTTCAGCATCTTTCTGCATCCGTTCCGGACGTCATTTTATTGGATCTGATGATGCCCGAGATGGACGGGTTTGAATTTCTGGCGGGAATGAGGAAGAACCCGAACTGGAAAGACATACCCGTCATCGTTGTCACCGCGAAGACCCTGACCAATGATGACCGCGCGCGACTGAGCGGCTCGGTCGAGACGCTGATCAGCAAGGACGGGGATGAAATTGAGACCATCCTCGCCCAGTTGAACGACATTCTGGTCAAACACCGGCCTGTCTCTGCAGGGGACACATAAGTTGTGAATGACGGCCTCGAAAACGAAGCTCAAAACACACAGGCCGTGTGGTTGGCCAATTTGCGTCAAAACCTCATCTCTCCGGTCAGCGCCATTGTCGGGTTTTGCGAGATGCTTCAAAGCGAATCCAGGCGGTTGAATCTGGACGAAGTCACTTCGGATCTGGATCGGATTTCTCAGGCGGCGACGGAACTGAGCGCCTTGGTAGATCAGCTTTTGCACCCCGAGATGGCGATTAAGCTGACGGTCAGCGGCGATGAAGGCGTGAAGCGGTTGCGTCACGACCTGCGTACCCCGATGAATGCGATCAAAGGCTACAGCGAGATGATGCTGGAGGATCTGGAGGACCTGAAGGCAGAACATCTGGAGCCGGACTTGCTGGGGCTTTTGGACCACACCGGCACATTGCTGCAACGTATCGATACGCTCGCGGGTTTGTCGGGTGATGGCCTCGAAATCTCTGACACCCCGCGCGAAACGGTCGCGATGTTTGCCAATCTGGTCCAGAGCATGCAGCCCCTGTCTTCAATCGCCGAGACATCCGGATCAACCGGCGACATCCTTGTCGTCGATGATGCCGAGGCCAACCGGGACTTGCTGGCCCGCCGGTTAAAGCGGGACGGGCATCGCGTCTGGACTGCCGACGGCGGCTATTCCGCTCTGGAGAAAATGTCCCGACAGCCTTTCGATCTGGTTCTGCTCGATCTGATGATGCCGGATATTAACGGCTTCGACGTTCTGGCCCGGTTGAAGCAGGATGACGCCCTTCATGATATCCCCGTCATTATGATTTCAGCCCTGGATGAGATCGAAAGTGTTGCGCGATGCATCGAGGCCGGTGCCGAGGATTACCTGCCCAAACCCTTCAGCCCGATCCTGTTACAAGCCCGGATCAGCGCCGCGCTGGAGAAAAAACGCTGGCGAAAGCGCGAACGCCAGTACCTTGAGATGATGGAAGCGGAAAAGCAAAAGTACAAAGACCTTCTGCTCAGCATTCTGCCGCAACAAATCGTGGCGCGCCTTAATGACGGCGAAGCTACAATCGCCGACCGCCACAACGACGTCACTGTGCTCTTTTCCGATATCGTCGGCTTCACCGAGATGTCGGCCAGGCTGGCCCCGGCACAGGTGGTTTCCTACTTGAACCGGATTTTCTCGGAGTTCGATAAAATGGCGACGGAACTCGGCGTTGAAAAGATAAAGACGATTGGCGACGCGTATATGGTGGCCGCCGGGGTGCCGGATGGTCGCGCAGATCATGCCGAAGTGATCGTCGAGATGGCGCTTCGGATGCTGGATCAGGTCGAGGCGCTGAACCTTGAAAGGGACCACCCGATGCATATCAGGGTCGGCGTGCATACCGGGCCGGTGGTTGCTGGTATCATCGGATCGCACCGCTTCCTTTACGATGTCTGGGGGGACACCGTTAATGTCGCCAGCCGTCTTGAATCGACCGGTGCGCCGGGCCGGGTGCAGGTTTCCGAGGCCACCGCCAGACAGGTCGAACATCGCTTTGACATTTCTGAACCTGTCGAAACAAGGATAAAAGGCAAGGGTCAGGTCAGAACCTACTATGTCACCCGACGCAAAACGTCCGCGGATTGAGCGGTTCTTCCTCAGGTCGCAGGCAGAAGTTTCCCCATCTTTTCCAGCAAACGGCTCAGCTCAACGGGTTTGGTATCGAAGTCGTCGCAACCTGCTTTCAGCGCCTTTTCCCGATCACTGGCCATCGCGTGCGCGGTCAGGGCCACCACCGGGATCGACGCCGTCCCGGGCGCTGCCTTGATACGCCGTGTCGCTTCCCACCCGTCAATTTCGGGCAGGCTCATATCCATCAAAATGATGTCGGGACTTTCTTCACCAGCCATGTACACGCCTTCCAGCCCGTCCTTCGCGACGACAACATGAAACCCTTTGCGTTCCAACCGGCGCGACAGCATATCGCTGTTCATTTCATTGTCTTCCACCAACAGAACTTTCGTCAAAACTCCCCCTTGCGCATCCGCGCATTATGAACACCGGTTGGCTCAAGAAGCTTCGAAACTTATGTTCGAAGGCCGTGCACTGCCACCGGATCGTGCAAACCAACTGATCGGTGCATTCTTTCATCAATTATATACCACGCAATGAGTATTTGACCGACTTAGGTCGACCCACCCCCTTTTGCCAATGATGGGTATGATCCGTAGCAATTTGTTGAGCGGCGGTTCGCTTTGTGAACTGCTGGGAAGTTAAATGACCGCTCTGCGATAAAAGGCCCTCAAACTTGCGCCTGCGGAGAACGACCGCTTTCCGCCCAATTACAAAGTCACCTCGGTACTCTCCAAACTTGAAAGTCAGAAAAAAGTACTATATTTTCTGACAAGGAGAAAGCTATGATCACTTCATCGATTAGACAACGCATCATCGGAAAAGGCCGGGGGGCAATCTTTGCGCCATTGGACTTTCTGGATATCGGCTCCCGCGCAAGCGTGGATCAGGCATTGTCGCGTTTGGCGGATCAAGGGATGATCCGACGGTTAACGCGTGGGCTTTATGACTATCCGAGAAAGAGCGCCCGATTAGGGCTGTTGTCTCCGTCAGCCGATGACATTGCCAAAGCGATTGCACGCAAAGACAATCAGGTTCTACAGCCCTCCCCTGCCATGGCAGCCAACCAGTTGGGGCTGTCGACCCAAGTGCCGTCCAAGCCGACCTATATGACCGACGGCCCGACCCGCACCAAGACAGTTGGTCGACAAGTCATCCAGTTTCGAAATGCATCATCCAAAACGCTAGTTGGTGCAGGCCAAAAAACCGGCGCCGTATTTCAGGCGTTACGCTATGTTGGCAAAAACCGGGTGGATAGCTGTGTTGTCGACACGCTGGCCCGCAATCTGGATATTAAGGACCGCGCATTGCTCGCAATACAAAGTAGATATGTACCGGCCTGGATGCACCCGGTAGTGCAGCAAATCGTGGCACGGGTCTGATCTTGGACCAGTTTGCCAACGATACTCCGAAGAACCGTGAAGAAGCGTTTCAGGAAACGGCCGCAAAGCTTGGTATGTCCAAGGCAATCGTTGAGAAGGATTTCTGGGTCTGCTGGTCGCTGAAACATCTATTCGCCCTGCCCTCTTTTGGCACTCACATGATCTTCAAGGGTGGGACATCGCTATCCAATGCCTATGACATCATCCATCGGTTCTCGGAAGACGTGGATCTGTCACTCGACCGAGCGCGGCTTGGATTCGAGGGCGAACGTGACCCCGAGCACCCTGCCCTTTCCGGCAAAAAACAAAAGCAACTGCTGCAGGAGCTTCAGGATGCCGTCACAAGAGTAGTCGCTGGTCCGCTTCTGAAAGAAACCAATGTCAAGTTTGGCGGCGCGCTGGAACAAGACTATTCCCTCTTGGTCGATCCTAGTGATGCGCAAACTCGGTTGTGTCGCAAACTTTTGGAGCGGCCACCGCCAGCGACTTACTGGACACACCTATCCTGCAATCTCGGCAAATAGCCGAAAGCCCGAGGTCGTGGTGGTTGGGAATTGCTGCTTTCGGATCATGTTGGCGACCTCAATGCCGTCCAGTGTAGCCGAGGCGGATCTGAACGACTTGAACCCGCACATATGCCGCATGCGACGCTTGATGAACCTATGATCCTGCTCGATCAAGTTGTTCAAATACTTGGACCTGACTGTTTGGATTTTGGCAGAGCAGCCAAACCGATTAAGGATCTTGTTCACTTCTCGAATGCCTGCCGCGTTGGCTCCACTTTTATCGATGACGATCTTGTCTGGAATTCCATTAGAAGACAGAGCTTTGGCAAAGAACCTGGCTGCCGCTGGGCGGTTCCTGCGCTCAGACAGCATGAAATCAAGGGTATTTCCAGCTTTGTCGACGGCCCGATAGAGGTACATCCAATTGCCGCGAACCCGAACATACGTCTCGTCCATGCGCCAGGAATTCAGCGTTGGTCGCTTCTTCGATTGCGCGCTCACGGCGATCATCGGTGAATACTTAACAACCCACCTATTGAGAGTAGCGTGGTCTACCTGAACGCCGCGTTCAGCCATGATCTCTTCAAGGTCACGGTACGACACTGTGTACCGCAAATAGAAATACACAGCGTAAAGAACCGCGTCCTTGGGGAAGTGGCAGCCTTTCAGAGAGATCATACTTAAACCTGTTCGAAATCTATTCGACGGGAACAGACTGCGAAACCTGAGTTCTCGTCAATCTCAGTTCGAAGTTTGCGACACATCCCACCTGGGCGTAAGCGGACCGCTCTGACATGGTCACCAAAAGTATGCTAATCTCGACTACAGGCATTAATTATCGGGTCGCACACATCGAGCACTGATCCAGATTCGAACGAGCCTATAGCCATGGAACTTGCAATCGCAATTGGCCTGATCGTCCTGAAGGTCGCCATCCTGATCGCGGCGCTATTGTTGCTGCCGCTTCCGCTGGTCTGGCTTGAACGCAAGATCGCTGGCCACATTCAGCAGCGAATGGGTCCGATGCGCGTTGGGTGGCATGGATTGTTGCAGCCCTTGGCCGACGGCATAAAGCTGCTGACCAAAGAAGACCATATACCTGCCGATGCTGATCGGCTGGTATTTAAACTAGCCCCAATTCTGGCGATGCTACCGCCGTTTGTCGTGTTTGTCGCGATACCTTTTGGCGAGAGCGTTTCGGTGTTGGGTCACGAAATCACTCTGTATGTCTCGGACATGAATGTAGCCCTTCTATTCGTATTCGCGGTGATCGGGATCGAGGTCTACGGGGTCATATTTGGCGGCTGGGCTTCCAACAGCAAATATTCGGTTCTGGGTGGGCTGAGGACCTGCGCCCAAATGATCAGCTACGAGATTCCAATGGGGTTTGCAGTCATCGGGGTGGTGATGCTGGCACAGTCCATGAGCCTTCTCGATATTGTGCGTGCGCAGGCCGATATGTGGAACGTCGTGTATCAACCTGTGGGGTTCTTCGTCTTCTTCGTCGCCGGTTTGGCCGAGGCACAGCGCATTCCCTTCGATCTGGCCGAGGCCGAAGGTGACCTGGGCGCGGGATTTCACACTGAATACAGCGGCATCCGCTTCATCTTTTTCATGGTCAGCGAATATGTGGTGATGGTGTTAGTCTCGGTCCTGACGGTGATCTTGTTCTTTGGCGGCTGGAACGGCGTTTTGATCCCCTTGCCGCCGATCCTTTGGTTCATTTTGAAAGTGGCCTTTTTCATCTATGTCTTCATGTGGTTCCGCTTCACCTTCCCGCGATACCGCTATGATCAGTTGATGGAGATCGGGTGGAAGGTCTTGCTTCCTCTTTCACTCGCGAACATAATGATAACCGGGGTTGTTTTCCTATGAGGGCAACCATGACAGACGCTGCAAATAAACGGCAAGGCTGGATCGGGTGGGCGTTCTTCGCCGACCTTGGTGATGCACTGGTGCTGACGTTCAGCTACATGCTGTCGCGTCCGGTGACTGAGCAGTATCCTGACAAGGAAAAATGGCTACCCTATTCGCGTTATCGCGGCCACCATTTCCTAAAGCGTAACGAAGAAGGCGAGATTAACTGCGTCGCCTGTGAACTTTGCGCCAAGATTTGCCCCTGCGACTGTATCACCGTGGTTCCCTACGAGGACGAAAACGGCGCGCGCCACCCCAAAGTATTCGACATCGACACCGCACGGTGCCTGTTTTGCGGACTTTGCGAGGACGCATGCCCGGCGGACGCCATCGCGTTGGGACAAGAATACGAGTTTTCCAGCTACGACTCCGCCCATCTGGTGGTCGACCGGGATACGCTTCTGACGAAGCCCGGCAAGGCTGAAACCGGTGGCGGTGTGGTGAACGCCCGTCTGGAAACCAAAGACGGGGTACGTGTAGAGACCGCGCAGGACGCGGGATACAATTGGTGGCGGAACATTCGGCGCAAGTAATGCCCGTATTTCCGTTCACTGGAAAACAGAAATGCACATGCGGTAACTGGCGGGGTGAGCTGTCAAGGAGGTGTGAATGTTCGTTTCTGACATTTTGCGGTTGAAAGGCTCCGAGGTGATTTCGGTAAGCCCGGACACGACGATGGTCGAGGTCCTGAGACTCTTCCATGAAAAACAGATCGGCCTGGCCATCGTGAGTACAACGCCGGCACATGTTTCAGGCACGGTTTCCGAGCGTGACTTTTGCAACGCCGTGGCGCAACGAGGCGCCGGGGTTGCCAATTTACCCGTTTCGGAAATCATGCGCAGCGACATCTCCGCCTGCTCGAAGGATGACTTGCTGCCAAAGGTCTCGGCGACAATGATCCAAAAGCGGACACGACATGTTCTGGTGCTGGACGGTGACACGCTCGTCGGGGTGGTCAGCATTGGCGATGTGGTCAAGGCGCGCTTGGATGAAGCGCTGAGGACGCAAAAGGAACTGCACGCTTATATCGCAGGCACCGGGTATCACTGATCCGCAACATTTTGCGCGGGCTTCAGCTGTCAGCTTTGCGGACTTCGACGCGACACGGATATTCGCCATTTTTCATCAGGCTGTTGAGCCGCAGGCTTCGATAACTTTCCGGGACAAACACCAGCCCCTCGGGAAACCGCGGGTTAACCTTCAGCCGGGCCGTCAGGTCCCCTGCAGTTGATGTGACAACCACCATTTGCATGGCCGCAAGCCCTCGCTCCTCGGCATTTATGGTGCTCATCTCAACGTAAGGCTCTTCCGCTACCGTGGCCAGCGTGGCCGAGTGTTCCGAGAAAGTTCCCCCGTAAAACAGCCCGTTACCTGTAATCAACGCCAACCCTTCCTCGCTTACCAATTTGGTCTGTTCTGGCACAATGGGCGATCCATCCAAGGGCCGCTTCAGCACAGAGGTGAATACTCCGTCCGGTCCAATCTGGTCGACCGAAAGGCCGGAATATGCGGGGATCGTCCTGGCAATGTCGCTGAAAATTCTCGCTTGATCCCCGCGTTCCAGAGGGGCACTTTGAATTTCCGCAAACCACTCGAATATCTCAATATTGCTCCGCGCTGCGAATACCGGAGTACGGAATTTGCCGACCACCTGAACCCGCCCTTCATTGTTGGTGAAGGTTCCGGATTCTTCGCCATGCGACGCCGAAGGCAGAACTACGTCAGCCAGATCAGCAATGTCCGTCTGAACCCAATCTTGCACGATCAGAAGATCTACTTTCTTCAGCGCGTCAACAACACGGGCGCGATCTGGATAGGACCCGACGGGATCGGCACCCGCAGTGTAAAGCGTGCCGACCTGCCCTTCGGCGCACAGATCGAGCACCTCACCGACCGTCACAGGGCGCTTACCTGCCATGTCCAGCGCCCCCATCTGGTTGGAACGATCAAAAAGCCCCTGCAGCACAACGTTTTTTCCAAGAGTCTGCAGGCGGTACAAAAGGCAATGAAGCAAAGAAACGACTGCTTCGGTATCGGGGGTTCTGAACAGGTCCATACCCATCAAAACCGTTACACCAGGGGCCGCGGACAGCGCGGCAATCAAATCGTCCAATCCTGCCATTGCCGGCCCGTTCTGACCGCGCACATTCCCCGCTTCTAATTTCGAGGTGGCCGGATCAGGCAGATTGTCGAGTAGTTCCGACAGAACAAAAGCCTCGGTACCCGGAAGCATGCGCATAAAGGCGCGTGCATCTGCATCCAGCCGGGACGGGCGTGCCGACAGCAGACAGAGTTGCGTTGCCCCACCTCGCACTGCGCCACGCAACAGATACTCGCTAACCGGGTTTTCTTCGGTCACGTTGCTGCCGATGACAAGCGTGCAATCGTTCTTGATGGCCTCTTCGAAGGGCGCACGTGAATAGAAATCGCGCAGCAGCGGATCAAGCGCATTAGGAAAATCGAAACGCGAAGACATCGCGACCAAATCGCTGTCAAAGGCACCCTGTATCAGACGCCCGAACTGAAACAGCGCCTCATTTGTCAATCGGGGTGAGGCAATCCCTGCTGCGTGGCCCCTAGCCTGTGTTAGCCGGTCGCGCAAATAGTCGCCCGCGTCTTCCCAGGATACTGGCGTCAGTGCATCGCCCTGCCGGACCATCGGACGCTTGATGCGGTCCGGACTGGCAAACACATCCATCCCGAACCGCCCGCGCACGCACAGGGTTTCCAGGTTCAGCCCTTTGTCCCACTGTGACCGCACCCGCATAAACTCGCCGTCACGCGAACCCACCGTCAGGTGACAACCAGTTCCGCAATGGGCACAGATCGTATCGGTCTCAACCAGATCCCAGGGCCGCGACTTGTAGCGGTAAGGAAAGCTCATCAGCGCCCCGACCGGACAAACCTCGATGCAGTTACCGCATTGGTCGCAACTGGCAAGACTGCCTTCAAACCCGGTCACGGCAGTATCCATGCCCTTCTCGACGGTGCCGAGGGCCACCGCGCCGACCACCTCTTCGCACATGCGCACGCAGCGCTGGCACTGGATACAGCGGTTGACGTTCATGATGACGACCGGGCTGAGCTGAATGTCTTTGGAATGAAACACCCGTTTTGGATCGCGGAACATGCTTTCCCGGGGGCCGTATTCCATCACCATGTCCTGCAATTCGCATTCCCCGCCCTTGTCGCAGATCGGGCAGTCGAGCGGGTGATTGGCCAGCAGCATATCGAGCATGACCGAGCGCGTTTCGGCAACTTGATCCGTTGTCGTCCGCACCACCATTCCATCCATCACTGCCGTGGCGCAGGCGGGCTGCAACTTACCCTGCCCTTCGATCTCGACAAGGCACATCCGGCACGACGCCAGGACCGGCAGCCGCTTCTGGAAGCAGAAGGTGGGAATGTCGATGCCCAACCCTTCCGCAGCGCTCAGGATCGTGGTCCCCGGCTGGACCTGTAATTCGTGATCGTCGATGGTGACGGCCAGGGTAGTGATGTCACTGGTGTCGCTCAATGAAACGGACACCTCCCTTCATCAATATGGGCAACAAATTCGTCCCGGAAATGCTCCAGCGATGCGCGCAGCCCCATCGCCGCACCATCACCCAGAGCACAGAAAGTATTGCCAAAAATACCGTTGCACAGCCCCTCCAACTGATCCAGATCGTTGGGCGCGCCTTCGCCCGCTTCGATCCGGCGCAGGATCTTGACCACCCAGTCCAGCCCTTCGCGGCAGGGCGTGCACTTGCCGCAGCTTTCGTGGTGAAAAAACTCGATGATCCGGGTCGCAACCTTGACGATGCAGGTGCTGTCATCAATCGCGATTACTCCCGCCGAACCCAGCATGGATCCGGCGGCCGCCAGCGAGTCAAAGTCCATGCCCACATCCAGCCCGCATTCGGGGATCAGCGGCGCCGACACACCTCCGGGGATAACCGCCTTGATCCGGCGGCCTTTGGGCGGTCCGCCCCCATATTCCTCGATCAGTTCACGCAGTGGGATACCCATCGGCAGCTCGTAGAGGCCGGGCTTTCGCAAATGTCCGGACAGACAATAGAGCTTGGGTCCCGGACTTTTTTCCGGCCCAATCCCGTGAAACCAGTGTGCGCCGCGTTCGACAATGGCAGGCAGGCAAGCCAGCGTCTCGACGTTGTTGATGACCGTAGGACTGTCATACAGCCCGGCCACAGCCGGGAAAGGCGGCTTCAGTTTCGGTTGCGCGCGCCGACCTTGCAGTGACTCCAGCATCGCGGTTTCTTCGCCGCAGATATAGGCGCCTGCGCCTTCATGAATATGGACATCGAAACTAAAATCCGACCCCATTATTCGGTGCCCGAGATACCCCTTTTCCTGCGCCTCTGAGATCGCAGCCTGCAAGGTTCGGATCGCCTTCACATATTCACCGCGAACGTAGACATAAGCCGTCTCGGCCCCAATCGCGTGGGCGCAAATGGCCATCCCCTCAATCAGCAGATGCGGATCCTCCTCCATGATGATCCGGTCCTTGAATGTGCCCGGCTCACCCTCATCCGCATTGCAGCACAGGTATTTCGGAGTCTCCCCGCCTTTCGGAACAAAGCTCCACTTGACCCCGGTTGGAAATCCCGCCCCGCCCCGCCCGCGCAGGCCCGAGTCTTTGACAATTTCGATGACCTCTTCGGGGGGGTATTCCTTCAACACTTTGGCAAGCGCAGTATACCCGCCAACGGCTTCGTATACGCTCAACTGTTGGCTGTCGGGGATGCCGACATTCCTGAGAAGAACAGCCTCAATCATCGCCCGCCCTCTCTGCGTTTCGAAAGGCCGCCAGCAAGTCGTCAATCCGAACCGTATCCAGATTACCGTGGTAATCATCGCCAACCTGCATCACCGGCGCCATTTCGCAGGCACCCAGGCACTCCACTGTGGACATAGTGAACAACCCGTCCTCGGTCGTGCCGCCATTTGCGATGCCCAGCACCTGTTCCATATGCGCCTGCAACGCCTCTGCGCCGCACAACATGCAGGACAGGTTGTTGCAGAGCTGTAAGTGGAACCGACCCACCGGTTCGGTGTGATAGAGCGTGTAGAAGGTAGCCAGCTCATAGACCCAGATCCGTTCCACGCCAAGGATGTCGGCCACCTCTTCCAGCACTTCGCCGGTCAGAACGCCGCGTTCCTTCTGCGCGATGTAAAGTGCAGGCATGATAGCTGAGCGTTGGTCGGGATACCGCGCCGCCGCTGCCTCAATCCGCAAACGCATGTCCATTGGCGCGTTCACTTGTCCACCTCCGCCATCACCGGATCCAGACTGCCCAACACCGCGATCATGTCGGCAAGATAATGGGCGTTTTTCGCGCCATAGAGGGCCTGGAGATTGACAAACGAAGGTGCCCGAACCTTCATCCGGAAAGGTTTGGGGCTGCCATCGCTGACGATATAGAACCCAAGTTCACCTTTCGGAGCCTCGATGGCGGAGTAGACCTCGCCCGTCGGAACTTTGAACCCATAGGCCGATAGGTCGAAGTGCTGGATCAGCGCCTCCATCGAATTGTGCACGCGGTCCTTATTGACCGGGAAGGCCACTGTGGGAATATCCGCCAGAAACCGGCCTTCGGGCATCTGCTTCAGGCATTGCTCGATAATCCTGACGCTTTCGCGCATCTCTTCGACCCGGCAGCGCCAACGGGCGTAGCAATCGCCTTCCTCGCGGGTAATCACATCAAACTCGACCTTATCGTAAATTTCATAAGGCTCATCCCGGCGAATGTCCCAATCCACGCCCGATGCCCTTAAATTTGGACCACTCAACCCAAGGTCGATCGCATCCTCGGGCTCAATTACGCCGATGCCCCTGGTGCGCTTAATGAACATCCGGTTTTTCTCGACCAGGCGTTCGTAATCACGGATACGATTGGGGAAGATGTCGCAGAACTCTCTGATCTTGCCTGCGAATTCCTCGGGCAGATCCTCGCGCACACCACCTACCCGACAATACGAGGTATGCATCCGCGCGCCGGTGACCATCTCCATCAGGTCCATGATCATTTCCCGTTCGCGCATCGCGTAAAGCAGCGCAGTCATCGCGCCGAGATCCATCGGCAATGCGCCGGTGATCAGCAGGTGCCCCGACAGCCGCGCAAGCTCGGCCAAGATGACCCGGATGTACTGCGCGCGTACAGGTGCCTCAATGTCCAGAAGCTTTTCCACCGCCAGCGCAAAGGCCAAATTGTTAGACGGCGGGCAGACATAATCCAGCCGATCGGTCAGCGGGAAAATCTGCGTATAGGTAAAGGTCTCGGACAGCTTTTCCGTGCCGCGATGCAGATAGCCGATATGCGGGTCGACCCGTTCGACATATTCACCATCCATTTCCAGCACCAGCCGCAATACCCCATGCGTACTGGGATGTTGCGGCCCGAGGTTCAGCAGCACCTCCTTGGTGTCCGGCAACCCGCCTGGAGGCGGCCTGAGTTCCGTGGCTTCGGTCATGACTTTTCTCCGGTGCCGCCGGGAATGTCTTTGGTCTCAAGATCCGGTCGCGTTGGCGGCACCCCTTCGGCGCCAAAGGGGTTCAATTCATCCCTGTAGCCCCTGAGCGGAAAGTCCTTGCGTTGCGGAAACCCCTCGAACCCCTCCCACATATAAATGCGGCGCAAGTCCGGATGGCCGTCGAAGGTGATGCCATACATGTCCCACGCTTCACGCTCGTGCCAGTTGGCGGTACGCCAGATGCCAGCGACACTGGCGATATGTGGTGGGTCTTCTAGCCGGCATTTCAGACGGATGCGCCATTTGTCGGACAGAGAATACAGGTGGTAGACGACCTCGAATCTGGGTGTTTCCGGCAGGTAATCGACTCCGCAAATGTCGGAGAGAAAATTGAAGCCCAGTTCGTCTTTTAGAATCCGACAGAGATCAACGATGATTTCGGGTGAAGCGGTGAAAACGTGGATGCCATGTGAAACACCGGTGTAGGAAACCGTATCGCCGAACCGCTTTTCGAGCCGGGCAATGAAGGGGACTGCAGCATTGGTCATGGACCCGCAGCCCGGCCAAGCGGCGTATCCGCAAGCGCCTCCGATTTCTTGATTTTCTCCTGTAGCAAAAGAAACCCGTGCATCAGCGCCTCGGGGCGCGGCGGGCAACCGGGGACATGCACGTCCACCGGCACAAAAGTCTCAGATCCCTGAACGACCGCATAAGTGTTGTAAACCCCGCCGGAAATGGCGCAGGTGCCCATGGCGATGACCCAGCGCGGCTCGGGCATCTGGTCGTAAAGGCGGCGGATCACCGGGGCGAATTTCCGTGTCACCGTACCGGCGATGATCATCACGTCGGACTGGCGCGGCGATGGCCGGAACACAATCCCGAACCGGTCGAGATCATAGCGCGCGCATCCGGCCGAAATCATCTCGATCGCGCAGCAGGCGATGCCGAAAGTTTCGGGCCAGAGCGCCGATTTACGGCTCCAACGGACGATCTGGTCGGTCGTGGTGAACAGCACGCTGTCACGGATTACGTTTCCCATTCCAACGCTCCTTTCAACCAGGCGTAAGCAAACCCCACAAGCAGCAGCACGATGAAAACGAACATCTCGATATAGCCGACGATGCCGATCTCTTTCAGCACGACAGCCCAGGGGAAAAGAAACATTGCCTCGACGTCAAAAACGACGAACAGGATCGCAATCAGAAAGAACTGCGCCTTGAACTGACCCGCCGCGGCCTCACCCGCAGGGTCCATGCCGCATTCATAGGGCATGTTCTTTGCCGGATACGGGTTGGACGGGCGCAGCAGTGACGAGACAAAAAGTGTCGCGGTCACCACGAGGACAACCCCGGCAACCATGATGAGAACAGGCAGAAATTCAAGTCCGGTCATACCGCAAAATCCCATTGCTCGACGGATCTTGCGCGGGCGATACCTGCCCCGGCAAACGGGGGCACTCGCGCCCCCGGAAAGGTTCTGTGCCCTTCCTGCTTGCCAATAAGGATAAACGCGGGCGCAGGTTTTTCAACTTAAAACCTTTGTAAAGGGGCTCTCAGACCCGCAAACTTGTGTGTGGCAAGCGCTAGGGGAAGCTACCACTCGGCCCGTCGCCGCTGCATTCCCACTCGACACACGCACAATGGTCAAAGATACAGACCCAGACGCCACATGTTGCGGTCAGGTCGTCGATCCCGTCATCCGGATCGCCAGCCCCGTCCGTTCCCACATAAACCTGCAGGGCGCCATCAGAGACGACGGGAGGCCCGAACGCAGCGCGGTCCTTGATCTCGCGAACATATGCGGTGTTTCCGTCGCCTGCCATCTTGCGGCCGACATATGCCATCAGCTCTGCCCGGCGTTTCGAAAGGTCGCGAGTCAGCGCCGCTTGTGCTTCATGCGTCAGAGCCTGCAATTCAGCGTCGCCCTCTGCACCACCTTTGTGCAGAGCGCCAAACGATGCCAGCGCGCTGTCCAGGCGCGACAGATCGGCAATCACCCAGGTAGCGTGCCCATCATGCGACTTGGCATCGTCAACCGCTGAACGAACCGCCGCAAACGCGTCCTTCGACGGATTGTCGGCTGATTGTTCCAACGTGTTCAGGTGTTTTTCCAGAGTATAGATATGCTCCAAGACATTCATTGGAATATCCTCCTTAAATAAGCGGCCCCTCGCTCCGGATATTCACCAATAACTTGAACGTATTGTCACGCATTCTACCACAAGCAGCACGTCGATTCCAGTTTTCCGGGGCTGTGACACCGCCGCCTACCCCGCCAACACCGACGATTGCGCCAGTTCCAGGAACCACGCAGGCAGCAGGCCGATCACGATAGTCCCCAGGGCGGCAATAGCCAGCGCCAGCTTCAGGCCGGGCGTATACGCCAGCTCGAATTCTCCAGCCGGATTGCGCATGTAGATCACCATAACGATACGGATGTAGAAATAGGCCGCAACCACGCTCAGCAGCACCGCGATGACGGAAATCGCTACGTGCCCCCCTTCGATCAACGCCACCAGCACGTAGAATTTCGCAAAGAACCCGGCGGTGGGCGGGATGCCGGCCAGTGCGAACAGAAACAGCAGCATCGACAGGGCAAGCGCGGGGTGCGATCTGGAAAGGCCCGAAAAGTCATTGATGGCTTCACCCCGGCTGACCTGGGACCGCATCGCGATGACGGCTGCGAAAATCCCGATATTCATGAAGGTGTAGATCAGCAGATACAGCATCACGCTTGCCGCACCATCCGGGCCACCTGCCACAATGCCCAGCAGCGCAAAGCCGGAATGGGCGATGCTGGAATAGGCCAGCAAGCGCTTGATGTTGTCCTGCACCAATGCCACGAAACTGCCGAGCGCCATGGTGAAAACAGCGATCACGGCAACTACAATCCAGACCTCCGTCGCTGCCAAGAGCGGGTTCAAAACAACCCGCAGGATCACCGCGAACCCGGCGGCCTTGGGCCCCACGGACATGAAGGCGGTAATGGGGGTAGGTGCGCCCTCATAGACGTCGGGAACCCACATATGAAACGGCACCGCGCCGACCTTGAACACAAGCCCGGCAACGATGAACACGACCGCCAACAGCAGACCGGGGTCGCGTTGACTCGCGGTGACGGCGGTGGCGATACCGTCAAGTTCGGTGGTGCCGGTCAACCCATAGATCAACGATACCCCGTACAGGAACACACCCGTCGAAACCGCGCCCAGGATCACGTATTTCAGCGCTGCTTCGTTCGAGCGTACCTCCCGCCGCAAAAGCCCCGTGAGAACATAGGTGCAAAGTGCCATCAATTCGAGCCCGACATAGATCGACAGCAAATCGGTGGCCGAAGCCATGATCATCATGCCGGACAGCGCAAACAGCAGCAGCACATTGTATTCTCCGCGCTGAACCCGTTCGATCTCGACATATCGACGCGACAGCAAGAGGGTCAGTACGGTGGCTATGTAGAAAATGGCCTTGAAAAAGGCGGAAAACCGATCGGACGCAAACATGCCGGAATAGACAAGCAAGTCATGATCCGCCAATGCCAAGGTCAGTGCGGCGGCAACTAGAACCACGGCAATCGCGGCCAGATCCAAGATATACCCACGCTCAGGCCGGACGAACAGGCTCAGGAGCAACAAGACACAGCCTCCGGCGATCACTACGATCTCGGGCAGGCTGGCCAGAACCGACTGGAGGAGTTGCGTCTGGTTCACTCTGCACCCTCCTTTTCATGCACTTGTGTCAGCAAGTGATCGGTCGAAATCTGGATAATGCTAAGGAACGGCTTTGGATAAAGGCCGATCCATATCACCAGAACGGCAAGAGGTAGGATTGAGGCAAGCTCGCGCCGGTCGAGATCCCAGAAATCGAACCGCTCGCCAACTCGCGCAGCGCCCAGAGCCACGCGCCGGAACATGCTCAGCAGATACGCGGCTGCAAGAACAGCGCCAAGGATCGAAATGCCCGCCAGTAGCGGATTTGCGGCAAATGCGCCCGACAGGATGAGCAACTCACCGACAAAAGAATTCAACCCCGGCAGCGCCATTGATGACAGCGTAAATAACCCGAGAAAAATAGAACACAGCGGCGCGATCTTCATGAGCCCGCCGTAATCGGCGATGCTACGGCTGTGCGTGCGCTCGTACATTAGCCCAACAAACAGAAACAGCGCCCCTGTGGTTATGCCGTGGTTGAACATCTGTAGGATTCCGCCTGTAACCCCCCGGCTGTTCAGAGCAAAGATACCGAGCGTGACAAAGCCCATATGCGAGATGCTGGAATAGGCCACCAGCTTTTTCAGATCGTCCTGCGCCAGCGCCAGCAAACCCCCATAAACGATCGCAACGGCGGACAGGACCAGCATCAGGGTCGAGAAATGAACCGATGCCTCGGGCAGCATCGGCAGTGAGAAACGCAGAAACCCGTAGGTGCCCATCTTCAACAGAACACCCGCCAGAATGATACTGCCCGCTGTAGGCGCCTCGACATGGGCATCCGGCAGCCAGGTGTGCACCGGCACCATCGGCACCTTCACGGCAAAGGCGATGAGAAACGCAAAAAACAGCCAGGCTTGCGTTACGAACCCAAGATCCGCGTTCATCAGGGCAAGAATGTCGAAGGTCCTGCCGCCCTGAAAATACAGCACGATGATCCCAATCAGAAACAGTACGCTGCCCGCCAATGTGTAGAGGAAGAATTTGAACGCCGCATACACGCGCCGCTCGCCGCCCCAAATTCCGATGATCGCGTACATCGGCACCAGCATCGCCTCCCAGAACACGTAGAACAGAAACAGATCAAGCGCCGAAAAGACGCCCAGCATCAGCGCCTGCATTGTAAGCAGACTGACCATGAAAGCCTTGATCATCTTCGCGATGGCGTTCCATGAGGCTAAAACACAGATCCAGCCAAGGAGAGCGGTGAGGAAAACAAATAGCACCGATATCCCGTCAACCGCGACCGCGTATTTGATCCCCAGTGCAGGTATCCAGTTCCGCTGTTCGGCAAACTGCATCTCATGCGTGGAGGTGTCGAAACTCAGCAGCAGAAGCAGGCAGAGGCCAAAATCGACAAGCGTAACCGCAAATGCGGTCCATTTTATCGTCTGCGCATCCCGCATGAACAGAACAACCACAGCCCCCGCCACCGGCAGAAAGATGATGAGGCTGAGCAACGGAAACCCCATGCCACCTCCTAAAGCCACACAACGGCGAAAACGGTGATGGCGGCGATAACGCCCGCGATCATTCCAACCGCGTAATGGGTCACGATGCCAGTCTGGACCCGGCGCAGTCGTTCACCGCTGCGTAGTACCTTGCGGGCAACGCCGTTCACTATCGCATCAATCCCGCCCAGATCGGCTCGAAGCCCGGCCTGCGCCGAACGGTGCATAAAGGGCAGCAAAGTTTTTTCCGACACCGCGCTGACTGCCTGTTCATAGCGCGCGAACGGCTTTTCAGCGAAGCGCATGAACGCCCGCGCACCCTTTCGATAGACCCAATCGGTGTCGATGCTGATCGTATCCTCGGGGTCCAGCGCCTTGAGGAACAGCACAAAACCAAGCGCCGTGAACATCAGGATACCGAGACTCTCGGTCACGTGCGCCCATGTATAGGGGTGATAATCGACCTCATAAGGCAGCAGCGCATAGAGAGGCGCGGGATAGACGCCGATGCCGATGCACAGTGCCGCGGCGATACTCATGGCGATCAGCATGTTGCGCGGCGGCTCGGGCGGGCGCAGGCCGCTGTCCCGACCAAAGAACATGTAATAGGGCAGTTTCAGACCGGTATGCAGAAACGTCCCCGACGACGCCAGCGTCAGAAGCAACATCACCGCTGCCCGGTGATCGTACCCGGCAGCGGCGACCACCATCGACTTGGTGACGAAGCCCGAGAAGAAGGGAAAGGCGGAAATCGCAAAGGCCCCGATCATATAAAGCGTCACAGTCAGCGGCATAGTCCGGTAGAGCCCGCCAAGTTCGGTCAGTTTGCGCCGTCCGGTGACATAGATCACCGCGCCGGCCCCCATGAACAGCAGCGCCTTGTAGAGGATATGGGCAAAGGCATGGCTGGTTGCGCCATTCAACGCCATCTCGGTTCCGATGCCGATTCCGGCCACCATGTATCCCACCTGACTGACGATGTGATAGGCCAGCAGACGGCGGCAATCGTTTTCCATCACTGCATAGATCACCCCGTAGATCGCCATCGCGGTGCCGAACCAGACCAGCAGTTCGGCCCCCGGAAAGCCACGGGCCAGCACATAAACAGCGGTCTTGGTGGTAAAGGCGCTCAGGAACACAGCGCCAGTGACGGTCGCCTCGGGATAGGCATCGGTCAGCCAGGCATTCAATGGCGGCACGGCGGCGTTCAGGGTAAAGCCGATCAGGATCAGGTAGGCAGCGGCACCCAGCGGTCCTTCGATGGGGCCGAATATTACCGATCCCGTCGCCGCCCCGTGCAGGATCACCCCGCCCAACAGCGCGATACCCCCGGTGAGATGCACCATCAGATAGCGGAACCCGGCCTGAACCGCCTTTTCATCACCCGCTGCAAAGATGAGATAGGCAGAGGCAAAAGCCATACCCTCCCAAAACACGAAGAGCGTCAGGTAATCGCCGGCAAACACCACCCCCAGCGCGCTGCCGATATAGAGGAAGGCTGCGACATGCTGGCCAGGTCGGCGCAGATGCAGGGCGTAGATCATGCCGATCAGCGCCATGATGGTGAAGACGCTGGCAAAGACCAGGCTCAGTTTGTCGGCCCGGGCAATCAAAAGCTCCTGCCCCAGAAACCGGACTGCGCCGTATGAGCCGGGCTGGGCCATCGCAACGACGGCCACGGCAAGGGCCGGGACCAGCAGTAGCCAGAGCTTGCGGCGTGTCCCGTGCAAAAACGGGGTCACCAGGGCCCCGGAAAAGAACAATATTGTGGGGTGCAAGAACTCAGTCATAGTAGTCTTCGGACCGCATGAGCCCGCCCTGATGACCGAGGAACTTGGAAACAAAAATAATCGCCACACAGGAAGCGAACCCATAAACCGCCGACGAGCCCGGTATGCGTTCCCACAGGTATTCAACGTGTTCCCGGGGAACCACGAAATCTGCCGCGACGATCAGGGCCAGCACCAAGTAGAACAGGCGAAGGCGGAGATTGGCATATTTCGAGTCTCCAAAGAACCCAACGATACGCGCGATCATCTGACCACCTCCTCTGCCAATGTGATGAAATAGCCGGGGAAAATGCCCATCAAGAGCGACAAAATCCCCGTTGCGACCAGCGGTACCGTGACCAGCGGAATTTCACGGACGCGGCTTTCCCCCTCCGCTTCCTTGCCGAAAAACGCGATATAGCTGACCGGCAGGAAATAGGCGGCATTCAGGATGGAACTGACCAGTAGCACGACCAGAAAGACGAACTGCCCCCCTTCGACCGAGCCCCATGCCAGATACCATTTGGACACAAACCCTCCGGCCGGCGGCACGCCGATCATGCCAAGCGATCCGACGAAGAAGGCAGCCATGGTCCAGGGCAATTGCCGCCCGATGCCACCCATCTCGCTGATCTTCCGCTTACCCGTGGCGCAGTAGATCGAGCCTGCGCAAAAGAATAACGTGATTTTCGAGAAAGCATGCGCGGCGATATGGATGATGCCTCCGACCATTGCGACAGGTGAAAACAGAACCGCCCCGAGGATAATGTAGGAAAGCTGACTGACTGTGGAGTACGCCAGCCGCGCCTTCAGATCGTCGCGGGTCAGCGCATAGATCGAGGCGGTCAGAATGGTGAAAGAGGCCAGATAGGCCGTGGCGATTGCAAGCCCCAGCGCATCCATCAACCCGGTGCCGAAGACATCGAACACCACGCGCAACACGCAGAAGACACCCATTTTCACCACCGCCACGGCATGCAGAAGCGCGCTGACCGGGGTTGGGGCCACCATCGCGGCCGGTAGCCAGGCATGTAACGGCATTAACGCCGCTTTCGCGAACCCGAAGAGATAGCAGAAATAGACAACCGTAAGAAGGACCGGCGCGGCCTCGACTCCGGCCAGCAATCCGCCGGGCACGAAATCGAGCGTGCCAGCCAGATGGTAGGTCAGCGCTATGGCCGCCAACAAAGCGCTTTTGGATGCGCCCATCAGATAAACGAGATATTTGCGGCTCCCGTCCCAGGCCTCGTTATCCTCGTGATGATAGACCAGCGGGTAGGTCACGAGGCTCAGCACCTCATAAAAGATCACCAGCGTAAACAGATTGGCCGCGAAAGCCCCGCCAATGGCGGCGGCAAGGCTGGCGGCAAAGCAAATGTAGAACCGGGTCTGCGCATGTTCGCCAAGGCTGTGCATGTAGCCGATGGTGTAGATCGACGCGAAAATCCACAGCAGCGAAGATATGGTGGCAAACACCATCCCCAGCGCATCGACCCGGAACGCGAAATCGACCCCCGGCAGAACCTCGAACAGAACGAGTTCATAGGTTCCGCCCGACAAAACCCGGGGCGCCATCGACGCAACCAGCGCAAACAGAACCACTGACGCGACGGGCGACACGAGGTCCCGTGGCCCAACGCGATCACGGAGATAAAGTACCAGCCCTGATGCCAGCCCGGCAATGGCGATGGCCAGAAGCGGCCTTATGGACACAACCGCCTCCACCGCTAACCCCGCATGATCGTGATTTCATCGACCTTCAGCGTGGCCTTGTTCCGCACCAATGCAACAAGGATACCAAGAGCGATGGCAACTTCCGCCGCGGTAATTGCGATAATGAAAATCGCGAAGATGCGGCCACGGAAATCGTCATGGAAATGAGCGAACGCGATAAAGTTGATGTTGACCGAGTTCAGCAGCAGCTCCAGCGACATCAAGACCACAAGGATATTACGTCGCACCAGAACCCCAGCTGCACCAACCACGAAGAGGATGACACCCAGAATGATATACCAAGACAGCGGCACCATCAGCGCGACTCCTTCTGTGCCAGCACGATGGCACCGACCAGGGCAACAAGCAGGATGACCGAGGCCACTTCGAAGGGCAGCAGGTAATCGGCAAACAACGTCGTACCCAGCTCGCGGATCTCACCGCCGGTTGTAGTCCCCGCGATGGTTTCTGGGAACTGCCTGCCCATCAGGACAAGTACCAGCATCTCAATCCCCAAAAGCGCCACCAGTCCGAAAGCGGCAAAGTTGCTCCCCGGCAGAAACCGTCGTAGCGTTGCATCGCGGATATCCAGCATCATGGTCACGAACAGGAACAGAACCAGGATCGCGCCGACATAGACAAAGATCTGGATAACCGCGAGAAGCGGTGCCTGAAGCATCACGAAAATTGCCGAAATATTGACGAAACAAGCCATCAGTGCCACCGCGCTGTGGATCGGATTGCGCGCAAACACCACTCCCAGGGCCGCGGCCACAGCCCCAATCGCAAATAGCAGAAAAAACCCCTGTTCCATCGACGTCGACTCCCGACGCGCGTTTTCATTCCGGCACGATACTGCCGGAAATCGGACTGTGGTAATGTTCAATGTGTCAGTGAATTGTGCCTCAAATCACCTTTTTTAACAAGAATTTCTCGGTGTTAGGTGTCCCAAACCAAATCCAACCCGCCTTTTCGCATTCACTAAGCAAACCTCAGCGCAGTCGTATCGCAGTGGCTTTCCGCCAGGTCACGCCCTTCAGTAAACGACTAGAACCATACCCCACAAAGGCCGCCGTTTGCTCGATTCTCCAAAATCTCAGATGCTTCACTCAGAGTACCTGCATGTGTTGCCAATTGAGACGGCACTGCGGTTTGGTCACACCAATCCCAACGCTATTGCGGATTTCGGATCGATCCCAAGATTCGTGAAATTTGCGACATTCGCACCGACTACATTATCCTGCTGCATGAGCGCCACCTGCGCAGATGTGATCGGTGGCTTGGGCAGGATTGCCAACACTGCTGCAAGGGACCACCAAAACTTGTAAGGCACGGGCAGCAGAAGTCTCTTCTTGCCACCGCGCTGCGCCAGTCGTTGAATTATGTCCTTGTATGAAAATACATCTGGCCCACCCAGTTCGTACACGCGACCACGACAATCGGCAAAATCCGAAGCACGGGCCACCGCCTTCGCAACGTCACCGACGTAGACCGGTTGCAATCGAACGCTGCCGTCACCGAACAGTGGAAGGATTGGCATGCGCCGAACGATTGAATCAAGATCGCCGAAAAACGCGCCGCTGCGGCTGAACATAACGCTTGGACGCAATATCGTGGCCGCTGGAAAGGCCCGGCGCACCTCGTCTTCTCCTTGCGCTCGAGCGCGAACGTAGGTTGAAGCAGAGATTCGATTAGCACCAATTCCAGAAATGTGAACAAGACGGCTTACACCAACTGACATCGCCGCCTTGGCGACTGCACACGCTCCGTTCACATGCACATCCCTGAACGTATCCGTGCGGGTTGCGAAATAATGGCCGATGCAGTTGACCACTGTTGCCGCACCCACAAAGGCGCGTTCCAATTTTCCGGAATCTCTTATACTAATTTGCACCACGCGAACATCACGATTGGGATCACCGTTTGATTGCGTGATCTTTTTCGGATAGCGCGTCGCGATGCTGACAGCGAACCCCTGGTCCAACAACATCTGAACGACACGACGTCCAAGGAAACCTGTGCCCCCGAGCACGATAATTGATTCCTTGGATCTTGGTGTGATCACATTTACCTCCTCCTTCGCGGCGTTTCCGCAAACCAGCCTGGAACACTCGGGCACAATGTCTGAGACCAGAAGCGGTTAGTCAGAGGCGCGCAAGCGACGCATGGAAGAGAAACGCAAGACAATCGACTACGCCTCATTCACTATTCTTTTGAGCCTTCGGAAGAAGATCGATGGGCAGCGGAAAAACAACCGTCGTCGTACCGTCGGCAGCAATGTCATTAAGAGCGTTGAAGTAACGCAGTTGCATTGAGTTCGGCTGGGTTGCTAACAACTTGCCAGCCTCCACCAATTTCGACGCGCTTGGAACTCACCCTGAGCGTTGATCACACGCGCCCGGCGCAAGCGTTCAGCTTCGGCCTGTTTGGCAATGGCGCGAACCATGCTTTCGTTGATATCCACATGCTTAATCTCGACATTCGCGACCTTGATGCCCCAGGCATCTGTCTGGCGGTCCAGAATCTCTTGAATATCTGCGTTGAGCTTGTCGCGTTCGGCCAACATCTCGTCCAGTTCATGCTTGCCCAGAACCAAGCGCAGCGTGGTCTGCGCCAATTGGCTAACTGCGGCCCGAAAATCGGCTACGTTGATGATGGCGCGCTGCGGGTCGACGATGCGAAAGTAGATCACCGCGTTGACCTTGACCGAGACATTGTCGCGGCTGATCACATCCTGGCTGGGAACATCTTCGACGAACATGCGCAGATCAGTGCGTACAAGCTGCTGCACCACAGGAATGATCAGAACAAAGCCCGGCCCTGAAACCCGCGTAAACCGCCCCAGTGTGAACAGCACGCCGCGTTCATATTCCCGGAAGATGTAAATCGCGGCTTGCAGGAACAGGAACACCAGCACCACCGCAATGAGATAGGCGATCCATTCAAACTGGAATACTTCAATCATCATACTCCTCCGCCAGTTTCTGATTTCTCGCCGGTTGCGGGCCCGACATGCAGCGTGAGGCCGTCGACCTCCAGAATGCGCACGTCTTGCCCGGGCTGCAGGCCGGTTCGTCCACGGGCCTGCCACCGCTCGCCTTCGACCCAGACGAACCCGGTACCGCCTGACCAATCGAGCACGCGGGCCTGCGCCCCCAGCATCCGGTTCGCACCTGACACCGGTGCACGCCGATAGGCGTGGATCGTGTAGCCCAGGAGCACGGCCAGAATTGACGCGCTGAACAGTGCCATGACGCCGATCAGCCACCACGAGACGCGGAAGGCTTCGACATCCGTGTCCACAAGCATCGCGGCGCCCAGAGAAAAGGCGATAATCCCGCCAAGCCCCAGCACCCCGAAACTTGGCGAAAAGGCTTCTGCCACCATGAACGCAATACCAAGCCCGATCAGCGCCAGCCCGGCATAGTCAAGCGGCAACTGATTAAGTGCATAAAGGCCCAGCGTCAGGCATATGGCGCCGACCACGCCGGGAACTATCGCGCCGGGATTCCAGAACTCAAAGATCAAGCCGTAAACGCCAAGCATCATCAACACCAGCGCCACGTTCGGGTTTGAAAGTATGCTGAGAATTCGCGTAACCGTCCCCATCTCGACCCGGTCCACGGGAAGTCCGGAAAGCTTCAGCATATGCCGGGTTTCGCCCATCACCACGCTGCGACCGTCCGCGTCCCGCAAAAGTGAGCCCAGATCCGAAGCTATCAGATCGATAACATTCAGTTCCAGTGCCTGCGCCGCAGACAAGCTTTCGGCCTGCCGCACCGCGCTTTCCGCCCAATCGGCGTTGCGACCGTGCAATTCAGCCAGGCTGCGGATCAGGGCCGCCGCGTCATTGGTGGCCTTGGCCGACATTGCATCCTTGGGCGCCAGCGGGTCCACGGCCGCGTCGCCGTCTTCTGCTTTGCTATCTTCACCTGTCTCATGCGGCGGTTGCCCGGGCAAACCGCCGGGTAACCCGCCAATAGCAACCGGAGTGGCAGCACCCAGGTTGGTTCCCGGTGCCATCGCTGCGACATGGCTGGCATATAAGATATATGTCCCCGCGCTGGCCGCATGGGCGCCGGGTGGGGCGACATAGGTAATCACCGGAACGGGTGACAGCAGTATCTCCGAGATGATTTCGCGCGTTGCGTCGGCCAGCCCCCCGGGCGTGTTTAGCTGTAATATGACCGCCGAAGTGTTCTGGCTCCTTGAATTTTCAAGGACGCGTGCAACGTGGTGCACGGTTGCTGGTCCTATTGGCCCCTCGATCACCGTGTGCAACACACGGTTCCCGCTTGCATCTGCCACATCAGCCTGGCCGTTCAATCGGCCCGCCGACAGGAAGCACAGGATGATGAGACAGAGGAGGTATAGGCGTTTCCTTGCAATCTCCATGTTGGCTTTCCCACAGAACAAAATAGCGCGATCCCCTTAATTCTCAATTCGCAGACAACCCCGGATGTGATGCAAAAGGTTCAGTTGCAAAGTTCTGAGCGCGCTGAGTTGTCTTGGTGATCGCAATGAGCTTAAGCAGCCAGTTCAGCGGGCGCTGTCAGACAAAGCGAACCAGTCTCAGTTAGGCCAATAGGGCTGTCCTTTATGCCGCGCAAAGTACGCGCCACTCGGCAAGAGCGGCGGACCGTGTCAGCTTACCAGAATAGCGTCGCAGTATTGCATTGGGTTGCAGAGATCAGAAGATTGCTTCGGCTGCCACGAATTTGCGCAGTGCTTTCATAGGAAAATCGGAAATTCGGACCAGGCACAGTATCGACTAAGATAGTTGTACAACACAAACCGGACCTCCTCAACCAAGCTTTGCAATTTCCGATTTGCGGAAAAGCAGACGTATTTGTTTTGGTAGAAAGTAAGCGGCCCAAAGAAGACCTTCACTGAAGTCGCCGGCGCCGCAGTGCAGCTCCCTAAAACAGACATTCAATGATGGTGCAGCATTTGTGTCTTGCAGAAGACGGCGTCGCAAGACGGAGAGGCCGTTCAACTTTCAGCCGCAATCGTTGGCTGCCATCGGTACTGCGCATTGCACACGCGTACTGTTCACAGCAGGTTTGAATTTCAGATGATAAAGTGGTGCAATACCATAACATAAACGCCCACTTGCCCGATTGGTATTCGCTTTGGCATTTTTCGAGGACTCAGTTGATCGTGCGACCGCTCTTGCTGCGACCTGTGGTTGGTTGGCCTTCGGAGGCGGCGCAGAAGCCGCAGTGGGGGTAGCAATAGGCGCGGCTGGGCTTGTGGCAGTGGTTTCAGATGCTGTTCGGAAACATGGCCCAGAGTCTAGAGCTGCGCTCGAAAAGATGCGCAAATCAATACGAACCGATCTTGAGTTTTATGCAGCGACCGAAGGCTGGGATAACCGTGCCGACTTGGAGGCTGCTGACAAGGCAATGGATCGCGCTCTTACGGGTTGTTTTCTAGATCGCAAGGAGCTCGCGGAATCGTCGAGAAGCTCCGTAGGATTCCCAGACGCGGCAACGCCACTCATCCTAAACAAGCTGGCTTCCCGCGAACCAACTGTCTTCGGGCCCCAAGGTTCCGATGTAGCAAAAAAATTCGCCCATCTCGTTGTACGCGCCGCTCTAGAGGCTGCTATCGAGAATGAAGGTTACTTTCGACGTTTAGAACCGCACCTTCTAATGGAAACTCTGCGTGGCATAGGAACTCTTGAGGAAAAGCTGACGGATATTGGTAATGACATAAAGCGAATATTGGAGATTATTCAGCCGGTAAAGGCAACTCAGCGTGATTTTACCGGTCGAGATATTAGGTTAGAGATGGTGGTAAATAGTAGGGGTGAAATCATCTTCTTTCACGATAAACCTTTTGATTCAGGCTTGTTGTCGATTCAGTTTGACATTGCGACCTTCGAACTGTTCGTCCATTTTCGTAATTCTGGTGCGCTCAAATACTCAATCGCTAAAAACGACGAACTAATTGAGTATGTGAAACTGAACTCAACCGCCGTAGCCCTCGCGGTGCTGATGGATAGAGCTGGCGGAAACCCGATAGAGGGACGGTATGTCCCATTTTTCTGTCCCCCGGATAGCGAGCAAATTGTTCGCGCACTAAGTAAGTACAGCTGACCAATTCTCCATTTTTCCTTTGCCGCACCGGGCTCAAACCAAACATTCGGGCTCTATTTTGTCTCGCTGTTCAAGCCAACGGATCATGCAGCAAAAACACCCAATCATTAGGTCGGACGCGACTGGGTTTGTCTGTCCCATTTGGCATGAAGTAAATTCGGCCCGAGTAGTCTTCGGGGTCAACGTGCCACTCGCCGAAGTACTCCCTTTTTCGAATGGCACCCAGGCAAAACCTGCATTGGGATGCGCGAGGATAGGCATCTGGAAATCTCTGAGGAAATGCGAGCATTCGCGGCTCGCAAAACGAAGAAGAAAAAAGCCACTCCAACGGGGCGGCTTCTTGTTTCGACCGCGCAGACCGCCAAGCACGTTGCTCAGCCAAAAGCTCAGCTTTTGTTAGGTCAAGTCAGGTCTTCGATACGTGCGTCTGGTGCATTTCTTTTTACGGATTCAACACCGTTGTCCCGAGCAGACGCGCTGGTGTAGCTCTCGCTGGTGCCGATCACCTGCCCGTTGCTGGCCTTCAGGTTGAACATATACCCACCTGATTTGGTTTCTTTGCGCTCGTATCTATCATCATTTGGTGCATTCGTTTTTACCGACGCGATGCCGTTCTCAGCGCTTGCTTTTTGCACGTAGCCTTCACTAGCCAAGATAATCTCACCATTTCCGGCTTTGAGCCGAAACCGGAACTCTCCGGCCTTGTCTTCAAAGATTTCAAATTTCCCAGCCATGTTATTTACCTCTTTGCCGTTGAACAATAATTCACGACGACGTTGCTATGTTCTCCGGTCGGCAACAAGGGAAAAAGCCATCGCCAAAAGGGTTTCCATTTAGATGACTATGAATGCCACATTGGTGTCATTTTGACACCTTTTCTTGACGTGAGGCTCACGCAGTTCAGGGAGGGGCGCATCGGGTGCCAATTCATCCGAAATAACACGCCCAAGTCACTTCAAATGACTATCACAACCAACCACCAGAGGCCCGTTTGAACACCTTTTCGATTATTCTTTCCCTTTATCTCGTACTGCCCATGGGATCAGATCTTCCAGTTGAGAACGCTAGTTCTCAATTTTTGCTTGCCAATGAAATTGTCGAGCACGGCGGAGGATGCCGAAGAGATTCACCACCGGGCAAATGCTGCCACGCTGGAAAGCAACCGTACCACTGCCACTAATCTGATCAGACAACCAGAAAAGCACATGCCACTCTTTCGCAAAACCAGAATAATTGCCATCATCGCCGGTCTTGCCGCATTGTCAGCCTGCGGCACAACCTATCAGGTCACAGAGCTTTCAGAGACTCATCAAGCCGAGGCAAAGGCGATGTTTGCTCAGGAACGTAACCCACAAACTACCACGACCGGAAGACGGCTATCTCCAAAGCAGGCCATCAACCAATTCAACAGGGTAGTGCGTCGCGTTGAACCCGTAGCGGAAAATTTTTGCCGCCAGAATTCTCAAGATCGCAAGGCGTTTGATTGTCATGTTTTGATCAGGGTCGACACAAAGGCCGAAGAACGCAACGCTTTCCAGACCTACAACAAAGAGGGCCAGCCGCTTGTCGTGTTTACGTTGCCAATGATAGCCGACGCCCGCAACGAAGACGAACTAGCATTTGTCATGGGGCACGAAGTTGGTCATCACCTTGCCCAGCACATAGAAAAGCAGCAACATCAGGCGGTCGCCGGTGCAATTATTCTAGGAGCATTGGCTGCTGCCGGGTCGAGCCCATACGTGGATCCGAGCATAAACCAGGCAAATATCGAGAATGCGGTGAGTCTGGGGATGAAAGTCGGCAACAAGGCCTTCAGTCAGACTTATGAACTCGAGTCCGACGTCATTGGAACATACATCGCCAAAACTGCAGGCTATGATCCTGTCAGGGGTGCCAAGTTCTTCGCACGCCCCGAGAACCTAAAATCAGCCGACGGTCAGCTGAGTTTCTGGGGAACACATCCGCCAGATGAGAAACGCATCGCCGTGGTACTGGCAACGGTGGATAAAATGGAGAGCACTGGGTCAAAAACCCTCGAACGAGTGGAGCGCAAGAAGCCTACCTCCCCGGATTGATCTTTCTTTGACGACAGCTTGAGAACCACTACCCCACCCTTTCGGCGGGGTAGTGGATATCGAATTCGGCGTAAGCGCCAGCTTCGTTTTCCTCAAGATCAAAGTGCGGTGCGGCCAGCTTCGCCTATTGGGTTCGGCCCAGAGCTGCCATTCAGCCACTCAATAATTGCTGCTGCGTAGCCCTCCAAACCGGATGAGGTGGGTGGCTCCTGCTCCACCGGCATCAAATGTGCCAAAGTGCAGTTGTCATCGACTGCTAGGAAAGGAGCCACCCAATGACAGTAAAGACCGCAGGCCTGGATCTGGCCAAGGATG
>NZ_JAKRGB010000020.1 GCF_022347725.1 Ruegeria sp. Ofav3-42 | reverse complement strand
GGCGACAACGTCGGCTTCACCGTCGAGCTGATCGCACCGATCGCCATGGAAGACGGCCTGCGTTTCGCCATCCGCGAAGGCGGCCGCACCGTCGGCGCCGGCGTCGTCTCGAAAATCATCGAGTAATCACGGTAGGTCGGGTTTCAACCCGGCACAGCGTTGAAATTAAAGAAGGCCGCCCCCTTGGGGGCGGCCTTTTTAGTTTCCCGCAAACTACCCAAATGCCTTTTCAGGTCGTTTGAAATTGTTCGGCTCTCCACGCCGATTTTCTGAAATCGCAGGTCCCCGAACTCGTGAGTGTTCTGGTTGCCTCGACGGCTGTCAGGAGTGACGGTATGCTGTTTCATCACTTGCCCTGATCTGCTTATGAGGAGCTTGTTTGATGCAAACCTTGTTTCAAATCCATTAATTCATGGAAGACTATCTTCTTCTTTCTTTTATTCTTCTTGGCTCAGGCATCGCCATTGTCCCAATTGCCGTGTGGCTTGGGCTTGGGTCGGTTCTGGGTTTCCTGATTGCCGGGATGCTTCTTGGTCCTGCCCTGACTGCGCTGAATGTCGATGTCGATAGCATGGAGCAGTTCGCAGAATTTGGCGTCGTCATGATGCTGTTTCTGATCGGATTGGAGCTGGCGCCAAAGAAGCTATGGGACTTGCGGCGCAGGCTATTGGGGCTAGGTGGGCTGCAACTGCTTTGCACGACCCTGGCGATTATGGGGCCGGTGATGGCGTTTGGCCAACAATGGCAGGTGGCGCTGACGATCGGACTGATCTTTTCATTGTCGTCCACTGCCATCGTGCTTCAGACATTACACGAAAAAGGTCTGCTCATGGGCAGTGGCGGGCAATCCAGCTTTTCGGTCTTGTTGATGCAAGACATCGCTGTGATCCCAATTCTTGCGCTACTGCCACTTTTGGCGCTACCCGATCTTGCCGCGATGGGGGGCAGCTCTGTTAGTCACGGACCTACGACAAGCACCGGGCATTTGTTGAATCTTGTGCTGGGCCTGCCCGGATGGTTGAGAGCGCTGGTCACGCTTGGCTCGATCATCCTGGTCATTGTCGGCGGGTCTTACCTGATCGGACCAGTGTTCCGGTATGTCGAATCCGCCAAACTGCCCGAGTTGTTCACAGCCATGGCGCTTACCATTATCGTCGGGGTTGCCGTGCTGATGATGGCCGTTGGTCTGACCCCGGCTTTGGGGGCGTTCATTGCCGGTGTGGTGTTGGCCAACAGCGAGTATCGCAATGCTCTTGAAAAAGAGATCACTCCGTTCAAGGGGCTGTTTCTGGGGTTGTTTTTTGTCAGCGTCGGAGCCTCGGTGAACTTCAGGTTGATGGTTGATCACATCGGTCTGGTTGTCTCGCTGACCCTTGGTGTGATGATCATCAAAGCATTGGTTCTTTTTGTTCTGGGCCGATTGTTTGGTGTTTCCGGCGCGAGCAACTGGCTGTTTGCGTTGGGGATGGCGCAGGCCGGAGAGTTCGGGTTTGTGTTGCTGTCTTTCTCAGTTGCGACGCATGTGCTGAGTGCCGATCTGGCGAATACTTTGATCATTGTAGTCGCATTGTCGATGGTGCTGACGCCGTTGTCTTTTTTGTTTTACGACAAGGTTATTGCGCCTCGATATGTGTCGTCTCAACCGTCTGAAAGTTAGCGGCGCTGTGGCTCTGGTCTGAGACACCGAGATGGTCATTCCCGGGGACAACATGTTGTGCGGCGTTAAGCTGATCGCCCCGATCGCGATGGAGCAGGGCCTGCGCTTCGCGATCCGCGAAGGCGGTCGCAACGTTGGTGCGGCCTCTTTTGCCATTCGATTGAGACTGATTGTGTCTTGCGCCCTACCAGCCAACGATTAGTTTCCTAGCAACTTTGGAGAACGAAGGAATTTGGTAAATTGATCGAAGTTGATGACGATACTCGAAAGTTCTGGGAGATATTCCAGCCTGGATACCCCGAAAGAATGGTCGAAGTTGCTGATAAGAAACGTCGTTTCGCCTACTATACCAACGCAGATACGGCTCTGAAAGTCATCCGCAATAAGGAGCTTTGGTTCCGTAATGCGACCGTAATGAACGACTTTTCGGAAATATCATATGGTATTGATCTAATACATAAAGTCTTTTCGGGAGAGGCTGGAGAACGTTTTAGGGTGGCTGTTGAGGACATATTTGAGGGAACGATCGGTCTTGTTGATAAACGTTTGCAAGGTTGGATGCATGATTGGGAGTTAGAAACCTACATCGCTTGCATTTCTGAGCACAGTGAGGACGAAGACAAGAGTGGTCGGCTGTCGATGTGGCGTGCCTACGGCGATACTGCAATTGTCGTAAACAATGCTCCAATGATGGCGTTTACTGATAAGTTGGCGGTCTACTCTGGCCAGTGATGTATCTAACTGAAGATGCGTATAAGGCACGGCTGGATCAAATTACGGGCGCCATATTAATAAACCGCAAGTACTTGCAGTTGTTAGGGCAAGATACACTCGTCACTTACATTCACCATATGTTGTTCCATACGGCCATCGTGACAAAGCATCCCGGGTTTTCTGAAGAGCGGGAATGGCGCCTCTTCTACCGGCCAAATGAAGAACACAGCGCCGCCATGGAAAGACGTGTCGAAGTGCTGGGCGGTGTTCCACAAATTGTCTACGTTCTGCCTTTGAGACATGATCCAGAAGTTGGCTTGTTTGGTGCTGATGTGCCAAGTTTGTTGGATCGAGTCATTATCGGGCCGACAGAATACCCCTATGTAAGTGCTGAGGCATTCCGGCAGGTGTTGGAACAGGCGAACGTGACTGAGCATCGAGAAAAGGTGGTTTCGTCAGATATTCCGTTGCGCACAGACTAAGACCTCAACACAAGTGAAGGGGGAAGTAGGTTTCACTTACCCCCTTGCCAAACCGAACCAACCCCACTAATACGCGCGAGTTCTCAGTAAGAACATCAAGGCGGGGTGATTCCCGCCTTTTGGGTTCGAAGAGGGTCGGCGATGCGCGTCTGTCCTCCTCTCAACCTCAACGCCTGATAAAAGGCTGTTAATATGCAAAGCCAAAACATCCGTATTCGGCTGAAGGCATTTGACTATCGCGTTCTGGATGCCAGCACGCAAGAGATCGTCAACACTGCCAAGCGGACCGGCGCGAACGTGCGCGGCCCGATCCCGCTGCCGAACAAGATTGAGAAGTTCACGGTTCTCCGTGGCCCTCACGTTGACAAGAAATCCCGCGACCAGTTCGAGATCCGTACGCACAAGCGTCTGCTCGACATCGTTGATCCGACCCCCCAGACCGTTGACGCGCTGATGAAGCTCGACCTCGCTGCTGGTGTGGACGTCGAGATCAAGCTGCAGTCGTAAGATCGGAGGGTATAGATTATGCGCTCTGGTATTATCGCAAAAAAAGTTGGCATGACCCGCCTGTTCATGGAAGACGGCAAGCAGATTCCTGTGACCGTTCTTCACCTGGACAACCTGCAGGTTGTTGCACAGCGTACCGCTGACAAAGACGGCTATACCGCCGTTCAGCTGGGCGCCGGTGCTGCCAAGGCAAAACGCACCTCGAAGGCCATGCGCGGTCACTACGCCGCTGCAAAGGTCGAGCCCAAGCGTAAGCTGGCCGAGTTCCGCGTCTCCGAAGATGGCCTGATCGAAGTGGGCGCCGAGATTTCGGCAGAACACTTCCTGGAAGGTCAGAAAGTTGACGTTTCGGGCACCTCGATCGGTAAAGGCTTTGCCGGTGCAATGAAGCGCCACAACTTCGGTGGTCTGCGCGCTTCGCACGGTGTTTCGATCAGCCACCGTTCGCACGGTTCGACCGGTCAGTGTCAGGACCCGGGCAAGGTTTTCAAAGGCAAGAAGATGGCCGGTCACATGGGTGCTGCCCGTGTAACCACCCAGAACCTGGAAGTCGTCAAAACCGACGCCGACCGGAACCTGGTCTTCATCAAAGGCGCCGTTCCCGGACCGAAATCGGGCTGGGTCACCGTCAAGGACGCCGTGAAGAAGAAAGCACCGGAAGGCCTGCCTTTCCCGGCTGCCGTGAAATCGGCTGCAACCGAAGCACCTGCGGAAGAAGCACCCGCGGAAGGTGGTGAAGCATGAAACTTGATGTAATCAAACTGGACGGCGGCAAAGCCGGCGACATCGAGCTGAACGCAGATCTGTTCGGTCTCGAGCCTCGTGCGGACATCCTGCACCGTGTGGTCCGTTGGCAGCGCAACAACGCGCAGGCCGGAACTCACAAGGTGAAGACCCGCTCGGAAACCAGCTACTCGACCAAGAAGATCTATCGCCAAAAGGGCACCGGTGGCGCACGCCATGGTGACCGTAATGCACCGATCTTCCGCGGTGGTGGTATCTACAAAGGCCCCGTGGTGCGTTCGCATGGTCATGACCTGCCGAAGAAGTTCCGCAAGCTTGGCCTGCGCCACGCTCTGTCGGCAAAAGCCAAGGCAGGTGAACTGGTCGTGATCGAAAACGCCGAAGCCGAAGGCAAGACAGCCGCTCTGGCCAAACAGGTTGCAAACCTGGGCTGGAAACGCGCTCTGGTCATCGACGGCGCGACCGTGAACGAAGGGTTCCTGAAAGCGTCCAAGAACATCGAAGGTCTGGATATCCTGCCGTCGATGGGCGCAAACGTCTATGACATCCTCAAGCGTGACACTCTGGTGCTCACCAAAGCGGCTGTCGAAGCACTGGAGGCTCGTCTGAAATGAGCGCGAAGGCAGAACACTACGACGTGATCCGCAAGCCGGTCATCACCGAAAAGTCGACCATGGCGTCCGAAAACGGCGCGGTTGTCTTTGAAGTGGCGATCGACAGCAACAAACCGCAGATCAAAGAGGCCGTTGAGGCGCTGTTTGGTGTGAAGGTCAAAGCGGTGAACACCACTGTGACCAAAGGCAAGGTCAAGCGGTTCCGCGGCCAGCTGGGCCGTCGGAAAGACGTCAAAAAAGCATATGTGACCCTGGAAGAGGGTAACACCATCGACGTAAGCACCGGTCTCTGATCGGATCCGTCTTTGGAAAAAGATGAAGGCCCCCGCGAAAGCGGGGGTTTTTCTTTAGCGGCGACACAGAAAATTGAGCGCGAAACAATCGTGTTTTGAACAAATCGCTTGCTAAGTCGGGGCGGTAGTCTATCCGGTTTCCAACAAACTAAAGACATGGCAGGCGCATGACCGAAACCTCTCTCTCGACCCGGAAAAATCCGGATAAAACCGCCGCGCGGGATTGGGTTACGACGCTAGCCAAATATCGTGAACCTAACCAATGGCGCAGTTCCTTTGAGCTTGGTGTCAGCATCATCCCCTTCTTTGCGCTGTGGGCATTGTCCTGGATGTCTTTGTCGGTCAGCTATTGGTTGGCTTTTGCGATTGCGGTCCTGAATGCGGCCTTCCTGCTGCGTCTGTTTGCGATCCAGCATGATTGCGGGCATGGGGCGTTCTTCAAGAACCGGACGGTCAGCGACTGGGTCGGACGGGCGATCGGAGTGCTGACCCTGACGCCCTACGATGTCTGGCGCCGCACGCACTCCTACCATCACAACAGCTCGGGCAATCTGGACAAACGGGGAATGGGCGATATCCACACCCTGACGGTGACCGAGTACCAGTCAAAGACACCCATGAGCCGGTTCTGGTATCGCGTTTATCGCCATCCCATCACCCTGTTCGTCCTTGGCCCCGGCTATCTGTTTCTGTTTCAGAACCGCCTCCCGCTGGGTTTGACAGGCAGCACCAGATTCTGGGTCAGTGCGATGGGGACCAATGCCGCCATTCTGGCCGCACTGCTGGCCGTCTACTACTTTGGCGGCCTTATGCCAGTGCTGTTGATCTTTCTGCCCTCAACCCTGATTGCCGCGACTGCCGGGGTGTGGCTGTTTTACGTCCAGCACCAGTTCGAGGATACGCACTGGGATGCTGATGAGGACTGGCAGCTGCATGAGGCTGCCTTGCACGGCAGTTCGCACTACATCCTGCCGTCCGTGCTGCAGTGGTTTAGCGCCAATATCGGCATCCACCACGTGCACCACCTGTACAGCCGCATTCCGTTCTACCGCCTGACCGAAGTGCTGCGCGATCATGATGAGCTGGCCAACAGCAACCAGATGACCATCCGCGAGAGCCTCGCTAATGCGCGGCTGCACCTGTGGGATGAGAACCACCGTCGCCTGTTGTCCTTCGCCGAGGCCCGCGCGCTTTACGGATGAGGGGTTGGTTCCGGGGGCAACTGGGCCGTCGGAAAGATGTCAAAAAAGCAAATGTGCCCTGGAAGAAGGGAACACCATCGGCGTGTTCACTGGTCTCTGGTCGAGCCCGTCTTTGGAGAGAGGTAAAGGCCCTCGCAAAAGCGGGGGGTTTTTCTGTTAGCTGTGTCAGTGACTGCCCGTGTGATGGCGCTGTAACGCCTGATCAGTGCGATTTATGGTGCCAAATACATCCGTAATTTATCGAGGCGCAAACGTCCCCAAAGCGCCAGCCCGCCGGGACGGGCAGTCGCTGGCGCGTCGGCCTTGTCCCGAACCTTTACATCTAAGAGTTGAATTGCAATCTTCGTGTTAGCTTTAGTTATTTGGTTGTCCCGATTGAGAAATCTGCTTCGAATAGTTATGCTTGTTTTTGGCGCGGCGGTTGCCGTTGTGACGTTTATCGTTGGTTACTTCTTGTTTGAGTTCTTCGTCTATTATCCGTGGAAACACGGGCGGAACTTGAGAGCTGCGACAGAGTGGAATGACAAGCACTGGGAAACCGGTGAGGCAACATTTCTGACATATACGATACCAGTGGAAAGCACAGCCGGTGTCACGCGCCTACCGCAAGATGTCATGTGTTACTTTAAACAAGATGCTGAGCCGGGAGGCATTAAAGGCCCTCCTCACAAGTCTACTATGCCGTATGGCGAAGGGACGTTTTGGCCACATGTGCCGGTCGGTGATGGTCGAACTGTTGAAGTAGATTTCAGGAACGTTTGCATGAAAGCCCTTGGACTCAATGAAAATTGGAGTCCGTTCGAAATTTCCGACGGGCATCGGTTTGTAACTGTGTTTGGAGAGCTCGGAGGGATTGGTGCCGAGGCGCGCGAATATAGCTGTCTTTTGGGAGCTTTGGAGGGGGAAGGACTGAATACGAAAGAGTTTCGGCTACTCCCAGTGGAAATCCAGAAAGTTGAGAAGGTCCCACTTCGGGATGTGGTTCAACGGACAGAAATGATCCCATCAGAGAGGCACTACTCCCCGCCTCGTAGTAAACAGCGCGTTTCTCTCATGAGGGACTACAGCCGAAACTGCTGGGCGGACTCTGTGAGCGATCCTTGCATCCCTGACGCGGAAAGGCTTTGCGGAATGCGGATTCAATAGTTCAAGTACCCTATAGACACCCACCCCCAACACTGCTACATGCTCCCAATCTTGCGGCCTCGGATTCGTTCCGGGGCCTCTGATATTTGAAACCGGGGACCTTCGGGGCCCTATACCCTTGGCACCTACGGGGGCCTATCACATAGCGGGGAAACTCCCTGCACTTGCTAAACGGAAGACAGAAAGCATGGCACTCAAGTCGTACAAGCCGACGACGCCGGGCCAGCGCGGGCTGGTGCTGATCGACCGTTCGGAGCTTTGGAAAGGACGTCCGGTCAAGTCTCTCACTGAGGGATTGACCAAATCGGGCGGCCGGAACAACACCGGACGGATCACTTCACGCCGCCGCGGCGGTGGCGCAAAGCGTCTCTACCGGATCGTTGACTTCAAACGGAACAAATTTGATGTCGCGGCAACCGTCGAGCGGATCGAATATGACCCGAACCGGACCGCATTCATCGCACTGGTAAAATACGAAGACGGCGAGCAGGCATATATCCTGGCTCCGCAGCGTCTGGCTGTTGGTGACAAAGTCGTGGCATCCGCCAAGGCCGACATCAAGCCGGGCAACGCAATGCCGTTCTCGGGCATGCCCATTGGTACCATCGTCCACAACATCGAGATGAAGCCTGGTAAAGGCGGTCAGATCGCACGTGCGGCCGGTACTTACGCTCAGTTCGTTGGTCGCGATGGCGGCTACGCTCAGATCCGTCTGAGCTCGGGCGAGCTGCGCATGGTCCGTCAGGAATGCATGGCCACCGTTGGTGCCGTGTCCAACCCCGACAACTCGAACCAGAACCTCGGTAAAGCCGGTCGTATGCGCCACAAAGGCGTTCGTCCCTCGGTTCGTGGTGTTGCAATGAACCCGATCGATCACCCGCACGGTGGTGGTGAAGGTCGTACCTCGGGTGGCCGTACGCCGGTTACTCCGTGGGGTAAGGACACCAAGGGTAAGCGTACCCGCAACAAGAACAAAGCGTCCCAGAAGCTGATCATCCGCTCGCGGCACGCCAAGAAGAAGGGACGTTAATCTATGTCTCGCTCTGTTTGGAAGGGTCCTTTCGTCGATGCTTACGTGCTGAAAAAAGCCGAAGCAGCGCGCGAGTCGGGCCGCAACGAAGTCATCAAAATCTGGTCGCGTCGTTCCACCATTCTGCCCCAGTTCGTGGGTCTGACCTTTGGTGTGTACAACGGCCATAAACACATTCCCGTCAACGTCTCGGAAGACATGATCGGTCAGAAGTTCGGTGAGTACTCGCCGACTCGTACCTATTACGGTCACGCCGCTGACAAAAAAGCGAAGCGGAAGTAAGTCATGGGCAAGGAAAAGAACCCCCGCCGCGTGGCTGAAAACGAAGCAATGGCGAAAACGCGCATGCTTCGTACCAGCCCGCAGAAACTGAACCTGGTTGCGCAAATGATCCGCGGCAAGAAAGTTGAGAAGGCTCTGACCGACCTGACTTTCTCGAACAAGCGTGTCGCGCAGGACGTCAAGAAGTGCCTGCAGTCCGCAATCGCGAATGCCGAAAACAACCACAACCTGGACGTTGACGAACTGATCGTCGCCGAAGCATGGGTTGGCAAGAACCTGGTCATGAAGCGCGGTCGCCCGCGTGCACGTGGCCGTTTCGGCAAGATCATGAAGCCGTTCTCGGAGATCACCATCAAGGTGCGTCAAGTTGAGGAGCAAGCCTAATGGGTCATAAAGTAAATCCGATCGGCATGCGCCTGCAGGTCAACCGCACCTGGGACAGCCGCTGGTACGCCGACACGAAGGACTACGGTGATCTTCTGCTGGAAGACCTCAAGATCCGTGAGTTCATCAACAAAGAGTGCAAGCAGGCCGGTGTTGCCCGTGTGATCATCGAACGTCCGCACAAGAAGTGCCGCGTTACGATCCACACTGCACGTCCCGGTGTCATCATCGGCAAGAAAGGTGCAGACATCGAAGTTCTGCGCAAAAAGCTTGCTCGTATGACCGACAGCGAACTGCACCTGAACATCGTCGAAGTGCGCAAGCCCGAGCTTGACGCGCAGCTGGTTGCCGAGTCCATCGCTCAGCAGCTGGAACGTCGTGTTTCGTTCCGTCGCGCGATGAAGCGGTCGGTTCAGAACGCCATGCGCATGGGCGCCCTGGGTATCCGGGTGAACGTCGCTGGTCGTCTGGGCGGCGCAGAAATCGCACGGACCGAGTGGTACCGCGAAGGCCGCGTGCCTCTGCACACCCTGCGTGCCGACATCGATTACGCACATGCCGAAGCGATGACTCCTTACGGGATCATCGGGATCAAGGTCTGGATCTTCAAAGGTGAGATCATGGAGCACGATCCGCAGGCACGTGACCGTAAAGCACAGGAACTCCAGGACGGCCCTGCACCTCGTGGTGCTGGTGGCGGTCGTCGCTAAGGAGGGAAAGATATGCTTCAACCAAAGCGTACTAAATTCCGCAAGATGCACAAAGGCCGGATCAAGGGTCTCGCCAAAGGCGGCTCTGATCTGAACTTTGGCACCTACGGCCTGAAAGCTCTTGAGCCTGAGCGTGTAACTGCACGCCAGATCGAAGCTGCACGTCGTGCCATGACGCGTCACATGAAGCGTCAGGGTCGTGTCTGGATCCGCATCTTCCCCGACACTCCGGTCACTGCAAAGCCGATCGAAGTTCGTATGGGTAAAGGTAAAGGTTCGGTCGACCGCTGGGCATGCAAAGTCAAGCCTGGTCGCGTGATGTTCGAGATCGACGGCGTCAATGACGACATCGCCCGCGAGGCTCTGCGCCTGGCCGCGATGAAGCTGCCGATCAAGACCCGCGTCGTGGTTCGCGAAGACTGGTAAGCGATTGGGGTCTAGGCCCTGTTCGTGACAAGATTGACTCCCGTCGGGACACCGGCGGGGGTTTTCGTTTTGTTTGGGGCCGCAAATTAGTTCGACGCGACGGCAACGCGCACCTAGGCTGACAGCGAACAAGTCAGGAGGCTACTATGGTGCAACTGCGAAAGAAGGTGTTCGTCAAAGAAGTGATCACCGCAGATCAACTGGGGCAGCCTTGCGCGCCTATCAGCCGCGTCGCCGCATTGGCGGTGGTTCGAAACCCTCTTGCGGGCACTTATACAGAAGACCTTTCAGAGTTGTTCGAGATCGGGGCTTTGCTAGGCGAGGAACTCGCCAGCGAAGCCATCGAACAGTTGGACGGAGAGCCGGCCTCGTACGGGAAGGCGGCGATTGTTGGTGTGAACGGCGACCTTGAGCAGGGCGGGGCGGTAATCCATCCAAAACTTGGCGCTCCGATGCGTGCGGCGGCTGGCGGGGGTGAAGCTGTAATCCCTTCGAATGCCAAGCTGGGCGCACCAGGCTGTGCGATTGATCTGCCGCTTGGGCACAAGGATAATCCGTGGTCGTTCGACCATTTCGATACGATGACGTTGAACATCCCCGATGCACCGAAACCGGATGAGATCGTGCTGTGCCTCGCCTATGCTGATGGTGGTCGCCCGATACCGCGCTGCGGCAAAGGACCTATCAAGACGTAACCCGCCAACATTGGCTGGCCTTGTCGCAGGGGCTGGGGTATGCCCGGCCCATGGCACAGATTGAATCACTCTTCGTAACCCGTTTTTACCGCGCAGCTTTGTCGGAGTTTGATCCCAAGATCGACCCGGAAGAACTGGAAAGCTCTTGCCTTGTCATCGCCGAGGATGACGAGGCCGGGCAGGAATGGTGTGAGGAGAACGGCTATCCCGGCTACACCAGCTATGCCTCGCTGACCGATCTGCCCTGGCGGTTCCCGATCTTCGCCGATCTGGTCAAGGTGCTGGATCAACACGTGGCGGCCTTTGCCAAGGATCTGGAGTTCGATCTGGGCGAGGGTGAACTGAAGCTCGAAGACCTGTGGATCAACATCCTGCCCGAGGGCGGGATGCACTCCAGCCACCTGCACCCGCACAGCGTGATCTCGGGCACGACCTATGTGGCGATGCCCGAAGGGGCGAGCGCGTTGAAACTGGAAGACCCCCGCTCAGGCCGCATGATGGCCGCACCGACGCGTTTGAAAGGCGGGCGGCGCGATTTACAGCCGTTCATTTACATGAAGCCGCAAGTGGGTGACGTCCTGCTTTGGGAAAGCTGGCTGCGCCACGAGGTGCCGATGAACATGGCCGAGGAAGAGCGGATTTCGGTGAGTTTCAATTATAAGTGGGCATAGGCGGTCGAGGCCGATGGGCCTCAATGCACCTTTCCATGCAAGCGAAACCACGTCCGAACCTCGGGAAGGCGACCGCGGGAGACGGGAACCTCGCCCCCTGATCGTGTCTTCACTGTACTCCCGCATAATTCCTGCGCTTCTTCCTTGGATACCCAGTAAGAGCGATGGGTCTGAATTCCATCGGTTTCGCCAGTTTGTTGGAGAAAATCCTTCATTCGGGCGCGGTACTGAGATGTCTTTTCGCGCGTGCTTACCATTAAGTAATGCTCGGAACTTTGCACCATCAGGATATTCTCAAGAGGTAATGACCGGCCAGTGAGGATGACGAACCGGGTTTCCTCCTTGGAAGAGCTTTCCTCCGATTCCTCATTGCGTTGCAGCGGTAGCAACCACAGCAGGCCCACCGTTTCAATGACGTGTCCAATGATCAGGTTGCGCAGGTAGTCTGTCCAGACCAGAGGCTCGCCACGTTGGGGTACAAAATCTCCGAACATGAATGGGAAAAGAGTCGCGAGAAAAGACAGGCCAATAATGAGGGGACCAGTCGCAACGATAAGCGGTAGCGGAACGTTCAGATATCTTCGCCAAACTCCGTTAACCGCTGATCCCCAATACGGAATGATCAACAGGTAGAGCAGAACTGACACGCCCCAATAGAACAATCGCGCCGAGTATTCGGGAATGGACGGGAACAGCGTTGGATTGGCAAGGGCGATAACGACCAGGCTGACAACGAGGAACATCCAGACTCGTTTACTGCGCACAAGCGTGTGCAATTCACGTTGCGTGAAGTGCATCACCTGTCCATTCGTTAGCAAAATCTGATATTCACGACTTTCAGCTTCTTGCATGGGTCACTGCGCAGTACTGGTAAATTGTTATCGAGTGGTCTTCTGAATCAGGCAGGACAGTCTTTACGCTGGTCACTGGCGGACAGAAGTAGTGGGAACATGCCCGCACATAGTGAATAGTGAACCCAACCTAAACCCTCCGTCGATGTCTCGGCGGGGGGAATTTTCCGCCAGGATCGGCACGGGTGAAAGTACGTAAACTAACCCTTGCCACCCAACCCCTAAACCCTTATACGGCGGCATCCTGCGATCTCCCGGCGTTGTCGGGCGATTCGTATGTCTATCATTCATCCACCAGGTCCAAGGTGACCCTGTCAGGGGGCCTTCTGGTGTTTTGAGCAAAGGAAAAAGGCGATGAACGCCCAAGAACTGCGTGACAAGACCCCGGACCAGCTCCGCGAGGAACTGGCCAACCTGAAGAAAGAAAGCTTTAACCTGCGCTTTCAACAGGCAACCGGTCAGCTGGAAAGCACCGCTGGCATCAAAGCGGCCCGCCGCAACGCTGCCCGCGTCAAAACCATTCTGAACGAAAAGGCCGCTGCTGCGGCATCCGAGGAGTAATCAGATGCCCAAGCGTATCCTGTCCGGAATCGTAACCAGCGACGCCAACGAGCAGACCGTGACTGTTTCGGTTGAACGCCGTTTCAAGCACCCGCTGCTGCACAAAACCGTTCGTAAGTCCAAGAAGTACCGGGCTCACGACGAAAAGAACGCCTTCAAGGTCGGCGACACCGTACGCATCATCGAATGCGCGCCGAAATCGAAGACGAAACGTTGGGAAGTTCTGGAAGCGTAAGCTTCCGGGATTTTCCCATTTGTCGAAACCCTGGGGGATCTAACGAGACCAGCCCCCACAGGTCGGGAGAAACCACATGATCCAGATGCAGACCAATCTGGATGTCGCTGACAACTCCGGCGCACGCCGAGTTCAGTGCATCAAGGTCCTGGGTGGTTCCAAGCGTAAATACGCCTCCGTCGGCGACATCATTGTCGTCTCGGTGAAGGAAGCCATCCCGCGCGGCCGCGTAAAGAAAGGTGACGTCCGTAAGGCCGTCGTCGTACGCACCGCCAAGGAAGTCCGTCGCGAAGACGGCACCGCGATCCGTTTTGATCGCAACGCCGCCGTCATCCTGAACAACAACAACGAGCCCGTAGGTACCCGTATCTTTGGCCCGGTTGTTCGTGAACTGCGTGGCAAGAACTTCATGAAAATCATCTCGCTGGCTCCGGAGGTGCTGTAATCATGGCTGCTAAACTCCGCAAAGGCGACAAGGTCGTCGTGCTGGCCGGCAAGGACAAGGGCAAAGAGGGAACCATTTCCTCGGTTGACCCGAAAGCCGGTAAAGCTGTTGTAGACGGCGTGAACATCGCCATCCGCCACACCCGCCAGACCCAGAACTCGCAAGGTGGTCGCCTGCCTCAGGCAAACCCGATCGAGCTGTCGAACCTGGCTCTGCTGGACAAGAACGGCAAAGCAACCCGCGTTGGCTTCCGCATGGAAGGTGACAAGAAGGTACGCTTCGCCAAGACCACAGGGGACGTGATCGATGCTTGATAACGCAACCTATACCCCGCGTCTGAAAGCTCAGTACGCTGAAACAATCCGTGCCGCTCTGAAAGAAGAGTTCGGCTACAAGAACGACATGCAGCTGCCCAAGCTGGAGAAAATCGTTCTGAACATCGGTTGTGGTGCTGAGGCGGTCAAAGACTCGAAGAAAGCGAAAGCTGCTGTCGAGGATCTGACTGCGATTGCTGGCCAAAAGGCCGTTGCAACCAAGGCGAAGAAGTCGATTGCGGGTTTCCGCGTCCGTGAAGACATGCCGCTGGGTGCGAAAGTGACCCTGCGCGGTGACCGGATGTACGAATTCCTGGATCGTCTGATCACCATCGCGCTGCCGCGCGTTCGTGACTTCCGCGGTGTTAAGCCGTCTTTCGATGGTCAGGGCAACTTTGCCATGGGCATGAAAGAGCACATCGTGTTCCCGGAAATCGACTTCGACAAGGTCGACGAGGTCTGGGGCCTGGATATCGTAATTGCCACCACAGCGAAAACCGACGCTGAAGCGAAAAGCCTGTTGAAAGCATTCAACATGCCGTTCAACGCGTAAGCGCCGGGAGGATTGAGACATGGCTAAAAAAGCAATGATCGAACGCGAGAAGAAGCGCGAACGCCTGGTGGCCAAATATGCCGCAAAGCGTGCCGAGCTGAAAGAAATCGCGAATGACGAGAGCAAGCCGATGGAAGAGCGTTTCAAAGCGCGTCTGAAACTGGCGAAACTGCCGCGCAACAGCTCGGCTACCCGTCTGCACAACCGTTGTCAGCTGACCGGTCGTCCCCACGCTTACTACCGTAAGCTGAAGGTCAGCCGTATCGCGCTGCGCGAGCTGGGTTCTGCTGGTCAGATCCCCGGCATGGTGAAATCGAGCTGGTAAGGGAGACATAGATATGAACGATCCTATCGGCGATATGCTCACCCGTATCCGCAACGCGCAAATGCGCGGCAAGTCCACCGTTTCCACCCCGGCTTCCAAGCTGCGCGGTTGGGTTCTGGACGTGCTGGCGGACGAAGGTTACATCCGTGGCTACGAAGCGACGACCGGTGAAAACGGTCATCCGGCCATCGAAATCAGCCTGAAATACTACGAAGGCACCCCTGTCATTCGCGAACTGAAGCGGGTTTCGAAGCCCGGTCGCCGCGTATACATGGGCGTCAATGACATCCCGCAGGTCCGTCAGGGTCTGGGTGTGTCGATTGTCAGCACTCCGAAAGGTGTGATGTCGGACGCAAACGCTCGCTCCAACAATGTTGGCGGCGAAGTGCTCTGCACCGTCTTCTAAGGAGGTCTGCAATGTCTCGTATTGGTAAAAAACCGGTCGAGCTGCCCAGCGGCGTTTCCGCCTCTGTGTCGGGTCAGACCATCGAAGTCAAAGGTCCGAAAGGCACCCGCAGCTTCACCGCAACTGACGATGTGACTCTGTCGGTCGAAGACAACGTGGTCAAAATCGACCCGCGTGGTTCGTCCAAGCGTGCACGTCAGCAGTGGGGCATGAGCCGCACCATGGTTGCCAATCTGGTTGAAGGCGTTACCAACGGCTTCAAAAAAGAGCTGGAGATCCAGGGTGTTGGTTACCGGGCTCAGATGCAGGGCAACACCCTGAAGCTGAACCTGGGCTACAGCCACGATGTTGATTTCACTGCTCCGGAAGGTGTCACCATCACCGCGCCGAAGCAGACCGAAATCGTTGTGGAAGGTATCGACCAGCAGCAGGTGGGCGAAGTCGCGGCCAAAATCCGCGAATGGCGCCGTCCCGAACCGTACAAAGGCAAGGGCATCCGCTACAAGGGCGAGTTCATCTTCCGCAAGGAAGGCAAGAAGAAGTAAGGACGCAGACAATGGCAAACAGCAAAAGAACCCTGTTTCTGAAGCGCCGCCTGCGCGTTCGGAACAAACTTCGCAAGGTCAACGCGGGTCGTCCGCGTCTGTCCGTACACCGTTCGAACAAGAACATCTCTGTTCAGCTGATCGACGACGTACGTGGCGTGACCCTGGCCTCGGCCTCGACCCTGGAAAAAGATCTGGGTGTTGTTGGCAAGAACAACGTCGAAGCGGCCACCAAAGTGGGCGCGGCCATCGCCGAGCGTGCCAAGAAGGCAGGCGTCGAAGAGGCCTATTTCGATCGTGGTGGCTTCCTGTTCCACGGCAAAGTGAAGGCTGTCGCCGACGCTGCGCGTGAAGGTGGTCTGAAGATCTAAGACCTGCGGGCGGGTTTCGATCCGCCCCGATGATCCGGGGGCCTCGGCAACAGTCGGGGCTCACTTGGATTGAACAAAACGGCGCCATGCGCCTCATGAGAAAAGGGATGCCAAATGGCAGAACGTGAAAACCGTCGGGGCCGTGGCCGCGACCGTGAAGAAGCACCGGAATTTGCAGATCGTCTGGTCGCAATCAACCGCGTGTCGAAAACCGTAAAAGGTGGTAAGCGCTTTGGCTTCGCCGCTCTGGTGGTTGTCGGCGATCAGAAAGGCCGCGTCGGCTTTGGCAAGGGTAAAGCGAAAGAAGTACCTGAGGCCATCCGTAAGGCGACTGAACAAGCCAAGCGTCAGATGATCCGCGTGCAACTGCGCGAAGGTCGTACCCTGCACCACGACATCGAAGGCCGTCACGGCGCCGGTAAAGTGGTTATGCGCACCGCACCTGAAGGTACTGGTATCATCGCCGGTGGTCCGATGCGTGCTGTGTTCGAAATGCTGGGCGTTAAGGACGTTGTGTCCAAGTCGCTGGGCTCGCAGAACCCGTACAACATGATCCGCGCCACCATCAACGGCCTGCAGAAAGAGCAGAGCCCGCGTTCGGTTGCCGCACGTCGTGGCAAAAAGGTTGCCGATATCCTGCCCAAGCGGGACGAAGCACCGGCTGCTGCTGAAGCAGAAGCGTAAGGAGAGCGAACCATGGCAAAAACCATCGTCGTCAAGCAGATCGGTTCCCCGATCCGTCGCCCCGCTGAACAGCGCGCAACCCTGATCGGTCTGGGCCTGAACAAGATGCACAAGACTCGTGAGCTGGAAGATACCCCTTCGGTTCGCGGCATGGTCAACAAGATCCCGCATCTGGTTGAGATCATCGAAGAGCGCGGCTAAGCGCGAAATCTTTGAAGATTTAGAAACGCCCTCGACATCGTCGGGGGCGTTTTTTGTTGAGTCGTCACCTGTGTTTTTCTCTGGCGAGCAGGGGCTGGTACGAGTGTGAGCGAACTGATTTTAGCGACTGGGCACTGAAAGGACTGTCCAGTGTCGCGCGTTAGCAATAATCTCAGCGCCTTCATTTTGCCTATCGGCAAGAGCTCCTCTTTCGTGCTTGGGGCACGCAATCAGGAATGATCCGTCGCTAACAGGTTCTCTGATGTCCGCGTTTTCTTTGATAACTTGACAGACGTCGTCTGGATTGGGGTAAGGCCTTAGCGCTATGAGCCCGGATAAACTGGCCTCTGAATATTCAAGCTTCGTCGGTTTCGCTCCGAAATCCAAATTGGGCCCGGAGCATCCGCCTGCCAAGATCAAAAGAAGCGGAGCAAATAGATTAAAAGACTTCATAAGGTCTCACCTGGAAAAAGAAATCGTCATATGACCCAGCAAGGAGTAATCAAAAAGCACTCGCACGTCTAGGTTGAGCGTGGAAAAACGCGTAGCCTGTTAGAACGGTCGCAGAAATCGCCGAGGCATTCATTCAATGCATACCGGCCAGACCAAAACGTACGTTGTTAGCGTTACCAAGTATGCCTATCTCAGCCTTGTCCAAGACAGGAACAAACAAGTGACATCGGGGAATACGCCCCGACATACGAAAGGAATTAAGTTATGGCACACACAGCAACAGCATCATTCGGTGGTTTCAACATCGGTGCGAGGATCGCAAACGTGATCGAGAGCATTAAGGAAGCGCGGGCGCGGGCAAATGAATACCAACGCACTTATTCCGAGCTTCAGCGCCTGACCAACCGCGAACTCGATGACATCGGCATCCGCCGCTGCGATATCGCGGATATTGCTCGCGAGCACGCATACTGCTCGTAAGTTGAGTTGAAGACACTCTGAACCAGAGGGCGCCAATTTGGCGCCTTTTTTGGTTCAGGTTGTCTGCATGACACATCTCTTCTGAAACCGGATCGGAGCTATTGCGGGGGAACCTGAAATCAGTCATTTGCCAATGAGGTGGCCAATTCCGGCCGCCGTAGTCTGAACGAAAAAAGGCCGGGCAACGTGCAAGACCAACAGATCGGGATGCTATGGGTCGATGGCCCGCTGAGTTTTCTGGAACAACTGTGCATCAAGTCCTTTCTGGACGCCGACCAGCCGGTCCGCCTTTACACTTACGGTAATGTCACGAAGATTCCTGACGGTGTTGATTGCCGTGACGCCCGGGACATATTGCCTGACAGCGAATTCGTGACGCACGGTCGAACAGGCAGCCCCGCGCCGCATTCCGACAAGTTTCGGTATCGTATGCTGGCGGCCGAGCCGGGCCTCATCTGGGCAGACACAGATGCTTATTGTGTAAAGCCGTTCTCAACGCCGAACGGTCACTACTATGGGTACCTTGAAGGTGAGGTGGCGATCGGGGTTCTGGGGCTACCGGCGGACAGCGAAACTCTGGGCCTGCTGAATGAGTATACGAGTGACCCGTTCCGTATCCCGCCGTGGGTGCCAAAGCGGCATAGGCAACCGCTGCTGGAAGCTCAGGAGGCTGGCCAGCCCGTCAATGTCCCGGAAACGTATTGGGGCGTATGGGGACCAAAAGCCATTACGTGGGCGTTAAGTAAGACGAATGAGATCCGTTTTGCGCTACCCGAACACGTTTTTTATCCGTTAAATTTCACACGACGAAGGGCCTTGGCGCGTCCAAACGTGGATTTGTCCCGGTTTTTCAAGGAAGATACGGTTTCCATCCACTTCTACGGTCGCCGGATGCGGTCGATATTGTCCGGCAAGTATGGTGGGGTTCCGCATGCGGACAGCCTGATTGGAAAATTGTTGGCAAAGCACGATATTGACGCGCGAGAAGCACCAATTTTCCCGCATGGCGCGACAACCACTGCGCAATAGGCCGGATATCAAAACTTGCATACCGGGCCGCAAAGCTGTATCGGGCTCCGGTGGCAGTCTGTCCACGAGAATCAAAACCAAGAAATGCCGTGTTTGGCCCATCACGCTTCGGGGGTCACATCCGGCTTAGGAGAAGCGAAATGAAACTGCACGAATTGCGCGACAACGCTGGCGCCGCACCGAAACGCACCCGCGTTGGCCGTGGTCCGGGTTCCGGCAAAGGTAAAATGGGTGGCCGTGGTATCAAAGGCCAGAAATCCCGTTCGGGTGTGGCCATCAATGGCTACGAAGGTGGCCAGATGCCGCTGTACCAGCGCCTGCCGAAGCGAGGCTTTAACAAGCCGAACCGCAAGGAATTTGCCGTTATCAACCTGGGCCTGATCCAGAAATTCGTCGACGCCGGCAAGCTGGACGCCAAAGCTGCGATTACCGAGGACGCACTGGTTGCATCCGGTCTGGTTCGTCGCAAGCTGGACGGTATCCGCGTTCTGGCCAAAGGCGAAATCAGCGCCAAAGTGAACCTGGAAGTCACCGGTGCCTCGAAATCTGCTGTAGAAGCAGTCGAGAAAGCGGGCGGCTCACTTAAGGTCACAAAAGCTGCTGCGGCAGAGTAAGCGCTTGTGAGCGGGCGAAGACCCGCTTACATAGACCTCAGAGTTTTCCAAGACGCCGCCCGAGCCGGAAAACGGTTCCGGGCGGTGTTTTCATAAGAGAGACCGATTTATGGTATCAGCAGCAGAACAAATGGCAGCCAACACAAGCTGGTCTGCCCTTGGTAAAGCCACCGATCTGCGCAACCGCATCCTGTTCACGCTTGCATTGCTGATCGTCTATCGTCTGGGCACCTTTATTCCGGTGCCGGGGATCGACGGACAAGCGCTGCGTGAGTTCATGGAGCAGGCGGGGCAAGGCATCGGCGGCATGGTTTCGATGTTCACCGGCGGGGCGCTGGGGCGGATGGGTATCTTTGCCCTCGGCATCATGCCTTATATCTCGGCCTCGATCATCGTGCAGCTGCTGACATCGATGGTTCCCGCGCTCGAACAGCTCAAGAAAGAGGGCGAGCAGGGCCGTAAGAAAATCAACCAGTACACCCGTTTCGGCACCGTGGCACTGGCCACCGTACAGGCTTATGGTCTGGCCGTGTCGCTGGAATCGGGCGATCTGGCGACCGATCCGGGCATGTTCTTCCGGATGTCGACCATGATCACTCTGGTCGGCGGTACCATGTTCCTGATGTGGCTGGGTGAACAGATCACCGCACGCGGTATCGGCAACGGTATCTCGCTGATCATCTTCGTCGGCATCATCGCCGAAGTTCCTGCTGCTTTGGCTCAGTTCTTTGCCTCAGGCCGCTCGGGTGCAATCAGCCCGGCCGTGATCATCGGTGTGATCGTCATGGTCATCGCGGTAATCACCTTCGTTGTGTTCATGGAACGCGCGCTACGCAAGATCCACATCCAGTACCCGCGCCGTCAGGCTGGCATGAAGGTATACGAAGGCGGTTCGAGCCACCTGCCGGTCAAAGTGAACCCGGCGGGCGTTATCCCGGCGATCTTTGCCAGTTCGCTGCTGCTGCTGCCGGTGACGATCTCAACCTTCTCGTCGGGTGCCACGAATGGTCCGATCATGTCGTGGTTGCTGGCCAACTTTGGCCCCGGACAGCCGCTGTACCTGCTGTTCTTCGCCTCGATGATCGTGTTCTTTGCGTATTTTTACACGTTCAACGTGTCGTTCAAACCGGACGACGTAGCGGATAACCTGAAAAAGCAGAACGGCTTTGTTCCGGGAATCCGTCCCGGAAAGAAAACCGCCGAGTATCTGGAATACGTGGTCAACCGCGTGCTGGTTCTGGGTTCGGCCTATCTGGCGGCTGTTTGTCTGCTGCCGGAAATTCTGCGGAACCAGTTCGCCATCCCGTTCTATTTCGGCGGCACCTCGGTTCTGATTATCGTCTCTGTAACCATGGACACGATCCAACAGGTTCAGAGCCATCTGCTGGCGCACCAATACGAAGGGCTTATCGAAAAGTCCCAGCTGCGCGGTAAAAGCAAGAAACGCGGCAGGAAGGGACCCGCTCGTCGATGAACATCATTTTGTTGGGCCCCCCGGGGGCAGGTAAGGGGACACAGGCGCAGCACCTGGTCGAAACTCGCGGCATGGTTCAGCTGAGCACCGGCGACATGTTGCGTGCAGCCAAAACCTCGGGCACCGAAATGGGCCAGAAAGTTGCGGCGATCATGGACGCGGGCAAGCTGGTCACCGATGAGATCGTGATCGGACTGATCGAAGAGAAGCTGACCACCGAAAAGGGTGCCGGTTTTATTTTTGACGGTTTCCCACGCACATTGGCGCAGGCCGATGCGCTGGCAGCTTTGCTGGCCAAACTGGGTCAATCGCTGCACACCGTGATCGAAATGCGCGTTGACGACGAAACGCTGGTCAAGCGCATCGTCAACCGGGCCGAGGAGGCGCGCGCCGCCGGTCAGCCCGTACGGGCGGACGACAACGAAGAAAGCGTGCGCATTCGCCTGATGGAGTACTACAAAAAGACGGCTCCTCTGATCGGGTATTACTATGCCAAAGGCGATCTGCGCCCGGTCAACGGTCTGGCCAGCATCGAGGAAGTCACGGCTTCGATCGAGGCGATCTTAGGGTAACCCTAACCGACTTGGGTATGATTAATCGAAATACACCCGTGCCCCCGGAACTGGAGCCAAAGATCAAGTTGTACGAAGATCTTTTGGAACAGGGGCGCGGACTTTTTTCGCAGGCCACTAAGCGTTGGATGTTGGTCGGCCTGCCGGTTTTTGCGTGTTGGGTCTTCTTCGCCGGGCAAATTCTTCAATTCATCAGTGTGACATTTTACTCTGTTGCCACTGTTTTTGTCCTTCCTGCGATCATTACGTGGGACATTAAACGCAAGCGAGAGGCGTTGAAGGTTCAAATGTTGGAAATAGAGAGTGATTTCCATCGCAAAGGGTTGAACATAGCCTGTGACCCCGGTTTGAATATCAGCGTAGACAAAAGACCAAAGTGAGTTTGGTAATCAGGGTCACGCCAGCATCTTGGCGAATTGTTAAGGCAAAGAGATTACGGCATTTCTTTTCTGACTTGACCTTGCCGAGAAAAGCCCATATCGACCCACATCCCTATGGGAATCACAATCGCGTGCGGGATTCGTCCCGTATGCACCGACCACCTCGTACAAATGCTGGATCCTCTGGCGTCACTGCCAAGATCAAGTGTTGTGAAAAAAGGTTCCGGAGCTACGGAACCGCAACAAAAAAGGAAAGTGACACGTGGCACGTATTGCCGGCGTAAACATCCCGACTGCAAAGCGGGTACCTATCGCCCTCACATATATCACCGGTATCGGTAACACCTCGGCCAAAGCAATCTGCGAAGCCGTGGGCATTGAAGCGACCCGTCGCGTCAACGAACTGTCCGACGCCGAAGTTCTGAAAATCCGTGAATTTATCGACGAAAACTTCACCGTCGAAGGTGACCTGCGTCGTGAAGTTCAGATGAACGTCAAGCGCCTGATGGACCTGGGCTGCTATCGCGGTCTGCGTCACCGCCGCAACCTGCCGGTTCGCGGTCAGCGTACCCACACCAATGCTCGTACCCGCAAAGGCCCCGCAAAGGCCATCGCTGGTAAGAAGAAATAAGGGAGGGTCTGACTGATGGCACGTGACAAGACTCGCGTTAAGCGCAAAGAGCGTAAGAACATCGCATCGGGCGTCGCCCATGTGAATTCGACCTTCAACAACACCAAGATCCTGATCTCGGACGTACAGGGCAACGCCATCTCGTGGTCGTCTGCCGGTACCATGGGCTTCAAAGGATCGCGGAAATCGACCCCCTACGCCGCTCAGATGGCTGCAGAAGATGCAGGCAAAAAGGCGCAGGAACATGGCGTCAAGACGCTGGAAGTCGAAGTTCAGGGCCCCGGTTCGGGTCGTGAATCGGCTCTGCGTGCGCTGGCTGCAGTGGGCTTCAACATCACGTCGATCCGCGACGTGACACCGATCGCTCACAACGGCTGCCGTCCGCCGAAGCGTCGTCGCGTCTAAGCGAATTTGAATTGAGCTGGGGCTGTGTTTCTTGCACGGCCCCAGCACGTCATTTTGAACCTCGGGCGTCTGCACCTTGTTGGTCATGGGGCGCGGACAGGAATGGAGGGATTACATGATCCATAAGAATTGGGCTGAATTGATCAAGCCGACCCAGCTGGAAGGCAAGCCGGGTAACGATCCAGCACGTCAGGCGACCCTGGTTGCCGAACCGCTGGAGCGTGGCTTTGGTCTGACCCTGGGCAACGCGCTGCGCCGCGTTCTGATGAGTTCGCTGCAAGGCGCGGCCATCACCAGTGTTCAGATCGACAACGTTTTGCACGAATTCTCGAGCGTCGCAGGCGTTCGTGAAGACGTCACCGACATCATCCTGAACCTCAAGCAGGTCGCCCTGCGCATGGAAGTCGAAGGCCCCAAGCGCCTGTCGATCAATGCCAAAGGCCCCGCAGTTGTTACCGCCGGTGACATCAGCGAAAGCGCCGGCATCGAGGTTCTGAACCGCGATCACGTCATCTGCCACCTGGACGATGGCGCCGACTTGTTCATGGAACTGACCGTCAACACCGGCAAGGGCTACGTCTCGGCTGAGAAGAACAAGCCGGAAGACGCGCCTATCGGCCTGATCCCGATCGATGCGATCTATTCGCCGGTCAAAAAGGTTGCCTATGACGTTCAGCCGACCCGTGAAGGTCAGGTTCTGGACTATGACAAGCTGACCCTGAAGATCGAAACCGATGGCTCGATCACGCCGGAAGATGCGCTGGCCTTTGCCGCTCGTATCCTGCAGGACCAGCTGTCGATCTTCGTCAACTTCGACGAGCCGGAATCGGCTGGCCGCCAGGACGAGGACGATGGTCTGGAGTTCAACCCGCTGCTGTTGAAGAAAGTGGACGAGCTGGAACTGTCGGTCCGTTCGGCAAACTGCCTGAAGAACGACAACATCGTCTATATCGGCGACCTGATCCAGAAGACCGAAGCCGAGATGCTGCGCACCCCGAACTTCGGCCGCAAGTCGCTGAATGAGATCAAAGAAGTGCTGTCTGGCATGGGTCTGCACCTCGGCATGGATGTCGAGGACTGGCCGCCCGACAACATCGAAGATCTGGCGAAGAAATTCGAAGACGCGTTCTAAGCGCGTCTTCCCCAATGCCCGGGCTGCCGGGGACCAAATGGGCACTTCCGCCCCAAGGAGAGCCGGCGACACGCATCGCCGGCCAGACAAAGCAAAACGCGAAAGAAGGAACTAGAAAATGCGTCACGCACGTGGTTACCGCCGCCTGAACCGTACTCATGAGCACCGCAAGGCGCTGTTTGCGAACATGGCTGGCTCGCTCATCGAGCATGAGCAAATCAAAACAACTCTGCCCAAGGCAAAGGAACTGCGCCCGATCATCGAAAAGCTGGTCACTTTGGGCAAGCGCGGCGACCTGCACGCCCGTCGTCAGGCCGCAGCACAGCTAAAAGAAGACAAAGACGTCGCAAAGCTGTTCGAAGTTCTGGGCCCCCGCTACGCCGAGCGTCAGGGCGGTTATGTCCGCATCCTGAAAGCTGGCTTCCGCTATGGCGACATGGCGCCTATGGCGATCATCGAATTCGTTGATCGTGACGTTGACGCCAAAGGCGCGGCTGACAAAGCCCGCGTTGCCGCCGAAGAGGCTGCTGACGAAGAATAAGAAAGCCCTGCTTTCTGACCTGAACCCCTGCGTCCCGGACGCGGGGGTTTTTTCTTTTCTTGCCCCTTAAGGTTGCAATCAAGGCATCTGCGGCGGTGTCCGTTGATGAAATCCTGAACTTCGCAGATCATGCTGTAAGGTGAGCGTGGAGGACGGATGATGGCAATCCCAACTGAAATACCAAACGAACTTATAGGACCGTCTGTCTGGACAGGTCAGGACATGCGCACACGCCAGAGTGAATGGATCATTGATCTGACTGAGGACGACGTTGAAGACCTTGAGCAAGCCGCCCGCCATTACCTGAACCTGGGAAAGGATATCGGTGAGATCACAAAGGCCGCTTTCCCCCTGCAACGATTTGACCGGCATCTGGCGATGCTGCGAGAGAAACTGATCAATGGGATCGGCTTCGAAGTGATCCGTGGCCTTCCGGTGCAGGATTACTCGCAACAGATGGCAGCTGTGATTTTCTGTGGCGTTGGTGCCCATTTGGGTTCGGCCCGTTCGCAGAACGCGCAGGGACATATTCTGGGGCACGTCCGCGATATAGGTGCGAATGCAAACGATCCGAATACCCGGATTTATCAGACCCACGAGCGTCAGACCTTTCACACCGACAGCGCCGACATCGTCGGCTTGCTATGCCTGCGCGAGGCCAAAGAAGGAGGGGATTCGCTGCTGGTGAGTGCTGAGACAATTTATAATCGGATGCGGTCCGAATGCCCGGAATTGCTGGAGCTCTTGTTTGACCCTATTGCGACAGACCGAAGAGGGGAAGTGCCCGACGGTATGGAACCCTATATGACGATCCCGCCGTTTTCCTGGCATGATGGCAAACTGACGGTGTTTTACCAAAGGCAATATATCGATAGCGCGCAACGATTTCCGGACGCGATGCGGCTTACATCGGATCACGTTGAGGCGCTGGATCGCTTTGATGCGCTGGCGAATGATCCCGACCTCTGCCTTTCCATGCGGCTAAAACCGGGGGATATGCAATTCGTATACAACCACTCGCAATTGCATGACCGGACCGGCTTCGTCGACTGGCCGGATCCGGCTGAGCGGCGGCATCTGCTGCGGCTTTGGCTTTCACCCGAGGGAGATCGTGAGTTGCCCGCAGTATTCAGGCAACGGTACGGAACAATTGAGGTGGGACAACGCGGTGGGATCATCACGGAAGGCACGCGCCTACACGCCCCTTTGGATTGACGGCCCAACGCACCGAGCTGATGCTTGCATTACTGCCCGTGTAGACGCATATCCGATGGGCGAATAATCGACGGATGGATCATGCGCAAAATTCTCTGTTCCCTGATGTTGGCGACGTTTGCCGTGTCAGCAAATGCCGAAACGAAAGTGCCGACATCACAGGCCGAAATCAGCCTGGGATTTGCCCCCGTGGTAAAGCAAGCCTCCCCGGCTGTCGTCAACATCTATGCCAAGATCGTGCGGCAGGGGAGATCCAATCCCTTCTTCTCGGACCCGTTTTTTGAAGACTTCTTTGGCAGAGGATTTTCCGAACCGCGCCCGCGGGTTCAGAACTCGCTGGGGTCTGGTGTTATTCTATCTGGCGACGGCTACGTGGTGTCAAACTATCACGTTGTGGGAACGGCCACGGAAATCCGCGTGGTGACAACGGACCGGCGTGAATATTCGGCGCAGGTTGTTCTGGGCGACAAGGAAAGCGACATTGCCATCCTGCGTCTGGAAGAGGCCGAAGACCTGCCACACCTAAACTTCCGCGATTCCGATCAGGTCGAGGTCGGTGAGCTGGCGCTTGCCATCGGAAACCCGTTTGGGGTGGGCCAGACCGTATCGTCGGGTATCATTTCCGGGCTGGCACGGACAGGAACGGCCACGGGCAATGCGCGTGGGTATTTCATTCAGACTGATGCTGCGATCAACCCGGGTAATTCGGGTGGCGCACTGATCGATGTGAATGGCGACCTGATCGGGATCAACACTTCGATCCTGACGCGTTCGGGTGGTTCCAATGGCATTGGGTTTGCGATCCCGGCCAATTTGGTCGCTGAATTTCTGCGTCAGGCGCAGGCCGGAAATGACAGTTTCGTCGCTCCGTGGGCCGGGGTTGCCGGACAGCATATGAGCGCTGACATCGCGGAATCCCTTGGGTTGGTAATCCCGATGGGCGTTGTCATTTCCGACTTGCACAGTCTGAGCCCGCTGGCCGAGGCCGGTCTGCGCGTGGGCGATGTGGTGACGCATGTGGATGGCGACGAGGTGAACTCGCCTGCCGAGATGAAGTTCCGCATGTCTGTTTCTGGTGTAGGGGGGACTTCGTTCCTGACCCGGTTGCGAGGCGAGGATAGCGCTGAAGTCGAAGTTGATTTGATCCGAGCGCCGGAAACACCGCCAGCAGACGAAACCATATTGGATGAAAACACCGTGATGCCCGGTTTGAAGGTGTCCCGCGTGAATCCTGCGGTGATCACCCGGATGGGGCTGTTGTTGTCGCAAACCGGTGTCGTCGTGGTTGATGCGGGTCGGTATGGTGGTCGCTCGGGCCTGCGTGCAGGTGATGCGGTCGTCAGCATCAACGGAGCGGATATTGAGCACCCCCAAGACGTCGTGGATGCGTTGACGGATCCGGGGCGCAGGCTGAACCTTGACGTGGTGCGGCGCGGACAGCCCGTGTCTTTGCGGTTCCGGTTGTAACCTCATGAGCGACCTGTTCGACACCGAGGCCACCGAGCCCGCTGCGACACCGCATCGTCCGTTGGCCGACAGGCTACGGCCAAAGTCGCTGGCCGAGGTTATCGGGCAGGAACAGGTTCTTGGCCCGGACGCGCCTCTGGGGGTCATGCTGGCCTCTGGTAGCCTGTCCAGTTTGGTGTTCTGGGGTCCTCCGGGTGTCGGAAAGACCACCATCGCGCGTCTTCTGGCGCAGGAAACCGACCTGCATTTCGTGCAGATCAGCGCGATATTCACGGGCGTCCCGGACTTGAAGAAAGTATTCGAGGCCGCCAAGATACGGCGTCAGAACGGACAGGGGACGCTGTTGTTCGTGGATGAGATCCACCGTTTCAACAAGGCGCAGCAGGACGGATTTCTGCCGCATATGGAAGACGGAACCATTCTGTTGGTCGGGGCGACGACTGAGAACCCATCGTTCGAACTGAACGCCGCTGTGCTCAGCCGGGCTCAGGTTTTGGTTCTGGAACGCCTCAGCCTTGCCGATCTGGAGCGTCTGACGCAACGCGCTGAGAAAGAGCTGGATCGCGCATTGCCGCTGACGGGGGCGGCCCGCGAGGCCTTGCAAGAGATGGCGGATGGCGACGGGCGCGCGCTTTTGAACCTGATCGAACAGGTCACGGCGTGGTCTGTGGATGCGCCTTTGGACCCTGATGCTCTTTCCACAAGGCTAATGCGGCGCGCGGCGAAGTACGACAAGTCCGGGGACGAACATTACAATCTGATCTCGGCGCTGCATAAGTCCGTACGCGGGTCTGATCCAGACGCGGCGCTATATTGGTTTGCACGGATGCTGACCGGTGGCGAGGACCCGCGGTATCTGGCGCGGCGGATCACTCGGATGGCTGTGGAAGATATCGGACTGGCCGATCCGCAGGCTCAGACGATTTGCCTGCATGCGTGGGAAACCTACGAGCGGCTGGGTAGCCCCGAAGGTGAATTGGCCATTGCGCAGGCCTTAGTCTATCTTGCCCTGGCCCCCAAATCGAACGGCGCTTATGTCGGCTACAAAGCTGCCATGCGATTGGCCAAACAGTCGGGCAGCGAACCTCCGCCGAAGCATATCCTGAATGCTCCGACATCGCTGATGAAGGATCAGGGCTATGGTGCAGGCTACGCGTATGACCACGATGCCGAAGACGGGTTTTCCGGTCAGAATTACTTCCCCGATGGTATGAAACGACCGGTTCTGTATCAACCCGTGGAACGCGGCTTCGAACGTGAGTTGAAGAAGCGCCTGGACTACTTCTCCAAACTGCGGGCCCAGCGGAACGGGTAGGACGTCGCTGCGTCACACGCGACAGAACGAGCAAAACGGGTTTCCCTTGGGTCACGAGATTCGAGGGAGGCAACTCATGACCGTATCGATCGACAAGACGGATGACGTCTGGACCATCGTTCACGACAGGCCGGATGCGCGTAACGCCGTCGATGGTGACCACGCCGAAGCGTTGGTTGCTGCGTTTTTGGAGTTCGAGCAGAGCCCTGCAAAGGTGGCCGTATTCTGGGGCAAGGGTGGCAACTTCTGCGCCGGCTGGGACCTGAAGATGGCCGCAACCCTGTCTGACCCGGAATTGGGCGAGCCATACTATGAAAAACACGCATTCCCGATTGGCTCTGCGCCGTCGACACTCGGTCCGATGGGGCCATCGCGTCTGGAACTGTCCAAACCGGTGATCGGGGCGATTGAAGGTGCAGCGGTGGCAGGTGGAATGGAACTGGCTCTCTGGTGTGACATCCGGGTAATGGCCGAGACCGCCTATCAGGGTGTCTATTGCCGCCGTTGGGGTGTGACCCTGATGGACGGAGGGACTGTGCGTCTGCCGCGTTTGGTGGGGCAGGGCAAAGCGTTGGAGATTGCCATGACCGGCCGCAAGGTAGAAGCCGAGGAATGCTATCGGATCGGGTTGGCCGAGAAGATCGTCCCGCATGGCGATGCACGTGCCGCGGCCGAAGCCATGGCCCATGAGATCGCGCGTTTTCCACAAGAGGCCGTGCGCGCTGACCGCCGCTCGATCATCGAGACGCGTGGAATGCCGGTGCGTGAGGCGCTGAAGGTCGAATGGGCCAACGGGTTAGAGGCGATCCGGCGCGAAGGCACGGCTGGGGCGGGGCGTTTCCGCGACGGTGCGGGACGGCACGGGGATTTTTCGAACATCTGACCGGCTTGACTCTTGGTCCTTTGCACGCCACAGACGCGCATGTTTTCTAGGACACTTACAGACGGGTTGACCGGGCGGATAATCCGCGCGACGCAGGGGATATCGGCATGAGCGGCGTACAGATGATCACCGTGGCAGAAGGTGACGGCGACCAGCGGCTGGATCGCTGGCTGCGCCGTCTTTTCCCGCATGTCAGCCAGGGTCGGATCGAAAAGATGTGCCGAAAGGGTGAGCTGCGCGTCGAAGGCGGGCGGGTCAAAGCCTCGACCCGGCTTGAAGCCGGTCAGGTTGTGCGGGTACCACCCCTGCCGGATGCTGACCACAAGCCTGCTGAAGTCAAGCGGAGCATCTCGGACGCCGATGCCAAGATGATCCAGTCTTGCGTGATCTATCGCGACGATCATGTGCTGGCGCTGAACAAACCGCATGGCCTGCCTGTCCAAGGCGGCAGCGGTCAGACCCGTCACGTGGACAGCCTGTCTGAGGCGCTGCGGTTCGGTTGCGACGAAAACCCGCGCCTTGTGCACCGGCTGGACAAGGACACCTCGGGCGTTCTTCTGATGGCCCGGACCCGTGAGGCTGCCAAAGGCCTGACAGCCGCGTTCCGCCACCGCGACACGCGCAAGATTTACTGGGCTTTGGTTGCTGGTGTGCCGACCCCCTATCTGGGTGAGATCAAGACCGGGCTGGTCAAGGCTCCGGGTCATGGCAAGCATGGTGAGGGTGAAAAGATGGTCGCCGTGCACCTGAACGAAATTGACGACACGCCGGGCGCCAAACGGGCGCATACGCTTTATGCGACGTTGTACAGGGTGGCCGGACGCGCCTCATGGGTGGCGATGGAGCCGATCACCGGCCGCACCCACCAGCTGCGGGCGCATATGGCGGCGATCGGGCATCCGATCATCGGTGACGGAAAATATGGCGGTTCGGGGCAGGAAAACCTTGGCGACGGCTGGGGCGCGCAACTGGGTGGGGTCATCAGCAAGAAGCTGCACCTGCACGCGCGGCAAGCCTCGTTCCAGCACCCTGTGACGCGTAAGACCATAACTGTTATAGCACCTTTGCCCGAGCACATGAAGCACAGCTGGGACACGTTCGGCTGGACCGAAGATCTGGCCGCAGACGACCCGTTTGAGGAATTGCAATGAGCGCACCGTTGCGTCTTGTGTTGTTTGACGTCGACGGAACTCTGGTCGACAGCCAGGGCAGCATCGTTGCCGCCATGGCCGCTAGTTTCGAGGCTTTGTCCCTGCCGGTTCCCAGCCGTCAGGCGATTCTGTCCATCGTCGGCCTTTCTCTTCCCAACGCGATGGCGCAATTGGCGCCCGAGCTGTCCGGCGCTGTCCAGCAGCGCCTTGTCGAAGGTTACAAACAGGCCTACCACGCGCATCGTCTTGACCAAGGTGTCGCGAGTTCGCCGCTTTATCCCGGAGCCCGCGAGGCCATCGAAACCCTGCACGCGATCCCCGAAGTTCTGCTGGGCGTGGCGACCGGGAAATCTCAGCGCGGGCTGGATGCCCTGATCGAGGGGCATGCTCTGGAGCGCTATTTCGTAACCCGACAGGTCGCGGATCACCATCCTTCCAAGCCGCACCCGTCTATGATCGACACGGCGCGCGCCGAGACCGGAATTGAAGCGGCAGACACGGTAATGATCGGCGATACCCGGTTTGACATGGAAATGGCCAAAGCCGCTGGGGTCGCAAGCATTGGCGTGTCATGGGGTTACCACGACCGATCCGCCCTGGATGGCGCAACCTGTATTATTGAGACTTTTGATCAGCTGCCACGAGCGCTGACTGACATCTGGACCTGAAGACATGAGCGACTGGAAGCCTAAACGATTTTGGACTGCAAGCGCGGTTGTTGAAGCGGACGACGGGTACACAGTCGAACTGGATGGTCGCAGGGTGAAGACACCGGCCAAAGCCGGGTTGATTTTGCCGACACGTGCGATGGCCGAAGAGGTCGCGGCAGAGTGGGACGCGCAGGAAAAAGAGGTCGACCCGGCCCAGATGCCGTTCACCCGGTCTGCCAATGCGGCCATCGACAAGGTGCGCCACCAGCACGCCGAGGTTGCAGATATGCTGGCCGATTACGGCGATTCGGACCTGCTGTGTTACAGGGCGACCCACCCGCACGAGTTGCAAGAGCGGCAGGCAGTCCAATGGGACCCGGCCTTGGATTGGGCTGCGGAAACGCTTGCAGCGCGCCTTGTTCCCGTAGCTGGCGTGCTGCATCAGCCGCAGTCCACATCCGCACTGGATACGCTCCGACGGCGCGTTCATGATTTCAATGACTTTCAGCTTGCCGCATTCCACGATCTCGTCAGCCTGTCCGGCTCTTTGGTTCTGGGCTTTGCAGCTGGCTTGAATTGGAGAGATGCGGGTGAAATCTGGAAAATCTCAAGATTAGATGAGGATTGGCAAATCGAACAATGGGGCCACGATGACGAAGCCCACGCGGTTGCCGAAACCAAAAAAACTGCCTTTTTACACGCTAAACGGTTCTTTGATCTCTCGATTTGAGCCTATTGTGCCTGATTTTGTGTTGCAGACGAGGTCATCTCTGAATTGACTCATCGTTTTCACTGATCCGACCCTTGACGTTTGTTTATGAATGCGCCCAAACTCGTGGCCACTAAAGGGGAGACACCTTTGGGGAAACCTTTCCGGTGCCAAGGGTGCCGGACAGAGCCGTCCCGAAACGGGGCGGATAATCAGGAAGAGGTAAAAATGAAAAAATCCGTAATCTTGGGCGTGGCAACTGTCGCCGGCCTGGCTGCTGGCGCAGCGGCGGCGGGCACTGTTGATGATGTCAAGGCGCGCGGCAAACTGAACTGCGGCGTGGCGACTGGCGTACCCGGCTTTGCCAGCCCGGATGCCAATGGCGAATGGCAGGGCTTTGACGTGGCGGTCTGCCGCGCAGTAGCTGCCGCCGTTCTGGACGATCCGACCGCTGTTGAATTCATCCCGACCACCGGTAAAACGCGTTTCACCGCGCTGGCTTCGGGCGAGATCGACATGCTGGCCCGTAACACCACCTGGACCTTCAGCCGCGATGTTGACCTGAAATTCGAATTCGTCGGCATCAACTACTATGACGGTCAGGGCTTCATGGTTCCAAAGGCACTGGGCGTAAGCTCGGCCAAGGAACTGGACGGTGCGACTGTCTGCATTCAGACCGGTACCACCACCGAGCTCAACCTGGCGGACTTCTTCCGCATCAACAACATGAGCTACGAGCCGGTTCCGATCGAAACCAACGCTGAAGCGCAGCAGCAGTATCTGGCTGGTGCTTGTGACGTCTACACCACCGACGCATCCGGTCTGGCCGCAACCCGCGCCACCTTCGAGAACGCAGCAGATCACGTGATCCTGCCCGAAATCATCTCGAAAGAGCCGCTGGGCCCGCTGGTTCGCCACGGTGACCACGAGTGGGGCGACGTTGTCCGCTGGACTCTGAACGCGTTGATCGCGGCGGAAGAAATGGGTGTGACCTCGGCCAACATCGATGAGATGGCTGCAGGTACCGACAACCCCGAAGTGAACCGTCTGCTGGGCTCCGAAGGCACTCTGGGTGAGATGCTGGGTCTGGACGCGACCTGGGCGCAGCGTGCGATCAAGGTAGGCGGCAATTATGGTGAAGTGTTTGCCAAGAACATCGGTGAAGAAACTCCGATCGGTCTGGCACGCGGCCTGAACGCACAGTGGACCGATGGCGGCCTGCTGTACGCACCGCCGTTCCGCTAAAACCCACGGAGAAGGGCGCGGGGCAACCTGCGCCCTTTTTCCATCAATAAGAAACACTCCCGGATAGATTGAGCAAAGAACAACTTTGCCGGCAAAAAACGGGATGCACGGGGATATACATAGGTCATGACGACTCTCACTGACCCGCCGAAGGAGCAGTTCCGGCTGTCCATGCTCCTTTATGATACGCGGTACCGATCTGCGACCATTCAGGTCATAGCGATGATCGCTTTCATGCTTCTGGCAGCCTGGATTATCAACAACACCATTCAGAACCTCGAAACGCTGGGCAGAACAGTCGGGTTCGACTTTTTCGCCGAACCGGCCAGTTATGACATCAACCAACGCCTGCTGGAGTATGACTCGCGAGATACCCATCTGCGTGCGGCGTTTATAGGCCTGCTAAACACGCTGGTTGTCGCAGTTCTGGGCTGTATCACGGCGACAATTATCGGCGTCATGGTCGGCGTCCTGCGTCTGTCCAACAACTGGCTGATCGCCCGGATCATGACGGTCTATGTCGAGATGTTCCGTAACGTGCCGGTCCTGCTTTGGATCGTGTTCGCCATGGCGATTCTGATCGAAAGCCTGCCGGCACCGCGCGCCTTCCGGGGTGAAAACCCAGAAGCCACTATGGATCTGTTCGGCACTGTCGCTGTGACCAATCGCGGGGTCTATATCCCCGAATTCCTGTTTTCGCGTGGTTTGGGTGACATCCACCTGTTCGGGACGTCGAGCCTGCGGTTCGATGTTTCACTGGACCTCATCGCCTTCCTGATCGTGCTTGGCGGCAGCATCTTCGCAATGCGCAAAGTGTCGGCTTGGGCAAACAAGACGCAGGAACAGACCGGTGACCGCCCGACTATCTGGCACATCCAACTGGGCCTGTTGTTTGTTCCCTCTGCTATCCTGCTGGGCGCGCTGGGTTTCCACCTGGGATACCCGGAGCTGAAGGGCTTCAACTTCACTGGCGGTACCCATCTGCGGAACTCCTTGATTGCTTTGTGGCTGGCCTTGTCGCTGTACACTGCGGCCTTCATCGCCGAGATCGTTCGCGCCGGTATTCTGGCCATTTCGAAAGGTCAGACTGAAGCTGCATCCGCACTGGGTCTGCGCCCGGGTCGGACCATGCGCCTTGTGATCCTACCTCAGGCGCTGCGGGTGATCATCCCGCCGATGATCTCGAACTATCTGAACCTGACCAAGAACTCGTCGCTGGCGATTGCGGTCGGATATATGGACATCACGGGAACCCTAGGTGGCATCACCATGAACCAGACCGGGCGCGAACTGGAATGCGTTCTGCTGCTGATGCTGGTCTATCTGACCATCTCGCTGAGCATTTCGGCGGTGATGAACTGGTACAACAACCGTGTCAAACTGGTGGAGCGGTAATATGAGTGATGTTTCATTTGTCCGCACGGAAATGTTGCCGGAACAAGCGCCACCCGCATCCGAGGTGGGCGTACTGGGCTGGATCCGGCACAATCTGTTCTCAAGCTGGCTTAACGCGATCCTGACCGTTGTCTCGCTGATCTTCATCTACTACGTGCTTTCCAACATCCTGTCCTGGACGTTCGAATCCGTTTGGAACGCCAATTCGCTGTCGGAATGTCGTGAGATCATGATGGCGACCTGGGGCGATACGCATGGTCACGCCTGCTGGGGTGTTATCAAGGACCGGTGGCTGCAATTGCTATATGGTTTTTATCCGCCTTATCCGGCGCATCCGGACGCAACGTGGTCTAACCCACCCGAAACCGGCGGCTGGCCTGCCTATTTCCGGCCGAACCTGACCTTCATCCTGTTGCTTGTCGCGATAGCGCCTGTGCTGTTCACCAACGTACCGCGCAAATTGCTTTTCGTGACGGCGGCATATCCGTTCCTGTTGCCTTGGCTGATGTGGGGCGGCAGCATCTGGGGACCGCTGATGGTCGCGGCTGGGCTGGGCATTGGGTACCTTGCATACAAGTTTGTTCTCCCAGTCGCTGGTTCACTGACTGCGATCATCCTTGCGGTCGCGCTACCAGTTCTTTGGTGGTTGTTTGCTTCCGGTTCAGTTGCCGACGCGATCAACTCTGTCATTCCGATCGGCATTGCCCCAGTAGAAAGCCGTGACTTTGGTGGCTTCATGCTGGCGATCCTGTTGGGCGTTGTGGCCATTGGTGTCTCGTTGCCCATTGGCATCCTTCTGGCACTCGGTCGTCAGTCGGATCTGATGATCGTTAAGTATCTGTGCGTGGGCTTTATCGAGTTCATCCGCGGCGTGCCGCTGATCACCCTGCTGTTCGTGGCATCTCTGCTGTTGAACCTGTTCCTGCCGCCGGGCACCAATTTTGACATCATCCTGAGGGTGATGATCATGATGACCCTGTTCTCGGCCGCCTATATGGCCGAGGTGATCAGGGGTGGTTTGGCTGCCTTGCCGCGCGGTCAGTACGAAGGGGCCGACAGTCTGGGCCTGAACTACTGGCAGGCGCAGCGGCTGATCATCATGCCACAGGCTCTGAAAATCTCGATCCCGGGCATCGTGTCGACCTTTATCGGCATTTTCAAGGATACCACGCTGGTCTCGATCATCGGTCTGTTCGACGTGATCGGCCTGACCAACGGCATCCGCGCCGATACCGCCTGGAATGGCGTCTACTGGGAACTGTTTGCCTTTATCGGCGTTCTGTTCTTCGTCGTCTGCTTCTCCATGTCCCGTTATTCCATGTATCTGGAGCGCAAGCTTCAGACTGGCCACCGTTAAGGAGTTCAACGCATGTCTCAACTTGCTGTAGAACGTGAAATCGACCGCTCCAAGATGCAGGTGAGCGACGAGGTCGCTATCGAAATCACCAACATGAACAAGTGGTACGGGTCCTTCCACGTGCTGCGTGACATCAATCTGACCGTCAATCAGGGCGAGCGGATCGTGATCGCAGGCCCGTCGGGATCAGGCAAGTCCACCCTGATCCGCTGTCTGAATGCTCTGGAAGAACACCAGCAGGGCAGGATCGTGGTCGACGGGACCGAGTTGTCGAATGACCTGAAAAACATCGACAAGATCCGGTCCGAGGTTGGCATGGTGTTCCAGCACTTCAACCTGTTCCCGCATCTGACTATTCTGGAGAACTGCACGCTGGCCCCGATCTGGGTGCGCAAGACGCCCAAGAAAGAGGCTGAAGAGCGCGCGATGCATTTCCTGGAAAAGGTGAAAATCCCTGAGCAGGCCGACAAGTATCCCGGTCAGCTATCGGGTGGTCAGCAACAGCGTGTGGCGATTGCGCGAAGCTTGTGCATGATGCCGCGGATCATGTTGTTCGATGAACCGACATCGGCGCTGGACCCCGAGATGATCAAAGAGGTGCTCGACACCATGATCGAGCTGGCCGAGGAAGGCATGACCATGCTCTGCGTGACTCACGAGATGGGCTTTGCCCGTCAGGTGGCGAACCGCGTGATCTTTATGGATGCCGGTCAGATCGTGGAGCAGAACGAACCGGAAGAGTTCTTCAACAACCCACAGTCAGAGCGCACCAAGCTGTTCCTCAGCCAGATCCTGGGCCACTGAGCCCGATTGTATACGCAAAGGAAGGCGGGGCTGGTCCCCGCCTTTTTCTATTCCAGCAACTCGCGTGGAATGACAAACCCCAGAACATCGCCGCTGTGCCACGTGATGTCGGCCCATTTTTCGATGTCGAACCGGATCACGGTCGTCGCGCAGGTCGGATAGTCGTAGAAACGGGCGTGCTCCGGTGGTTTTTGGACAATTTGACTGGCGAACACCGCAATTCCGGGATTGTGGCCCAGCATCAGAACGGTTTGCTCTGTGGCCCCCGACAGTTCGATCAACATGTCTGCGGGGTCGGCATGATAGAGCGTTCGGTGAAAGCATACTTTACCGGCCTGCAAACCCATCCGCTCCCACGTTTCACGCGTACGGGCTGAGCTAGAGCTCAGAACTTCGTCCGGCAACCAGCCGTTTTCCCGTAACCATGCTGCAATCGCTGGGGCAGACTTTCGGCCGCGTTTGTTCAAAGGGCGATCATGATCGGAAAGAGCCGGGCTGTCCCAGCTGGACTTTGCGTGGCGGGTCAGGATCAGGGTACGGGTCATGACGGGTGAAACGCTTTCATGTGGTGGGCGGATTGTTCCGGGTCGCGCGCCGCGCCTTTGCTGAGCGGACAGGACAACCGTGCAAGGCAACCGCCTGTCATACAGATCTGACCCTCAGCGGTGGAAAGATGACTGTGGCAGGCCGCGACATCGTAGAAGTCACGGCTGTTCAGTGCGCCAACCGGGCAGGTTTGTGTGCAGGGGGCAGCGCAGGTGGCGCACGGGGAAATGCCCGGCGTGTCGGGTATAGGAAACTCTTCGGTAAAATGCAGTGCGCCCCTGTAAGAGATCATCATTCCGACCTCGTCATGGACAAGTGCACCCACGGGGCTGCTGAATGTGCGCCCGGATTTCAATGCCCAGTCGATAAAAGGCGCATAGGGTGGGCCACCGAACGGAAAGTGGGCTTCAGCGGACAACTCTTGCGCCATTCGATCGACCACGCGTGACGACCAACGGTCCACGGGATCGTCTGCTTGCCACTCGGGCGAGGATTTCAGCACACGCCAGAACTCTGGACCTGCCCCCAACAGGATCAAAGTGCCGCCGTCCAATTGCTTGGCATCAGTAAGTCGAGGATGCAGCGCACCCATGACGATCAGACCGACTGCTTTTGCCGCCCGTTCAACCTGTTCATAGGTGATCGTCACAGTTTCAGAGGAGAGTGGGGCGTGATCTGTCATGTCTCCTCCTTCTGATACTTAGTCCGGTCGGATCAACGATCCGGCACCGTGTTCTGTATAAAGCTCAAGCAAGACTGCATTCGGCGCACGCCCGTCCAGAATGACAACCGCGCGAACACCGCTGTGCAGCGCGTCCAGCGCCGTTTCGGTCTTGGGTATCATGCCGCCCGCAATCGTACCATCCAGCGTCATCTCACGGATCTGACCGGCCTTCAGTTCGGTAACAACATCCCCAGCGGCATTCTTGACGCCTGAGACGTCCGTGAGTAGCAGAAGGCGATCAGCCTTGAGCGCAGAAGCGATGGCCCCGGCAGCCGTGTCGCCATTTACGTTGAAAGTCTCGCCGTTCCGACCAGCACCGAGCGGCGCAATAACCGGGATCACATCATGTGCGAACAGGTCGTGCAGGATTTTCGGGTTCATTTCTGCCGGACTTCCGACGAAGCCCAGAGACTCATCCGTCTGATCACACAGCATTAACTGCGCGTCTTTGCCCGACAGGCCCACGGCCATGCCGCCCTGATCGTTGATCGCCTGAACGATGCGTTTGTTCACCAAACCGGACAGGACCATCTCGACCACTTCAACAGTAGCCTTGTCGGTGACGCGCTTGCCGTTCACGAACTCGGACTGGATATCCAGTTTGTCCAGCATCGCGTTGATCATCGGACCCCCACCATGCACGACAACCGGGTTCACACCGACCTGACGCATCAGGACCACGTCGCGCGCAAAGCTCTCCATCGCCTCGTCGCTGCCCATTGCGTGGCCACCCAATTTGATGACGACAATCGCGCCGTCATAGCGTTGCAGATACGGCAAAGCGCTGTTCAAAGTGGCGGCGGTGGCGATCCAGTCCCGGTTCATGTCTCGTGTCTTCATATCTTGGTCCTCTTCTTCACGTGTTAGGCGTTTTGGACGCATAAGCCAAGAACGCTGTTGAGAGTGCAGTCGACGCTGATAGTGTGCCCGCACACCCTGAATCAGGAGACACGTCCAGTGGAGCAAAAAACACTTGTTTTGACGGGTGCAAGCCGGGGCATAGGTTTCGCGACTGTTCGAAGGTTCCATGCTGAAGGTTGGCGGGTTATCACTTGCTCGCGCTCTCCGGTGCCCGACGATTGTCCGTGGGAAGGAAAAGAAAACCATGTGCAGCTGGACCTGAGCGATCCTGCCGATACGATAAATTCCGTCGGTGTTTTGCAAGAAATGGTCGGAGGCAAACTTCACGCGCTCGTCAACAACGCGGGGGTGTCGCCGAAAGGACCCAACGGAGAACGCCTGAGTACGCTTAACACTGATCTCATGACCTGGGGACAGGTGTTCCACGTCAACTTCTTTGCGTCCGTTGTTTTGGCGCGCGGATTGAAAGAGGAATTGGCCGCAGCCCGTGGATCCGTCGTAAACGTGACATCCATTGCAGGTTCGCGCGTGCACCCATTTGCAGGCGCTGCTTACGCAACATCCAAGGCGGCACTGGCTGCACTGACACGGGAAATGGCCCATGACTTCGGCCCCATGGGCGTGCGGGTGAACGCTATCGCACCCGGAGAGGTCGAAACCGCAATCCTCAGCCCGGGGACCAATAAAATAGTGGAAAAACTGCCACTTGGACGGTTGGGCCAGCCCGAAGAAGTCGCAGCAGCGATCCATTTCCTGTGCTCTCAGGAAAGCTCTTACATCTCAGGTGCGGAAATTGAGGTGAATGGAGCACAGCACGTTTAGGCTTTCGGAATAGTTCAAATCGCGGAAAATCTACGCTGGTCGGACCGCACCAGTTGGGTGCGGCCCGTATTTTTGTCAGCTCATCGCCCGCTTCATTGCCGGGATGTTGCTGATCAGCAGCAGATCAAAGGCCAGCACGACCAACAGTGTCAAACCCACCAACGGGAAGGCCATCGCTGTGAAAAGGCCGATCAGGACAGCCCCTTTCCATAGTGGCAGTTCTGCAGGCATTGGCGGTGCGGCCAGCCGCCCGGCACGCTGAGGCCGACGCTTGACCCACATCACAACGCCAGAGACGCAGACAAAGATAACCGAAAGGCAGAACACCACGTTCAGGATGAAGTTCCACGTGCCCATCAGGCCCATGTGAAATGGAATGCCAACGGCCATGGATTTTCCCATTAGCGAGTAATCCTCATACCGGACATCCGCCAGAATCTTGCCGGTGTACTGGTCCACGTGAACGGTGCGGTCATTCACCGGATCGGTCGAGTCGCTGCTCATGCTGTCCCGGTTCAGGGTCCAGACACCGTCCTCACCACCAGGATAGGCCACGCGGAAGCGCTCTGTCATACCCAGCGCGGTGCCAAGAGTGACCAACGCATCGATATCTACCGGTGTGCCCTGCGGAACTCCATCTATCCCAGCGTCGGAACCTGAGGCAGGCATGGGTGTCTGCTCCAGAGCCCATGGAACGTCGTTTTGATGCCCGTGGTTCATGCTGGCGTGGATATCATCGGACAACGGGACATTATCCCATTTCTCGGCAGGGAAGCTGCTCCATGGCTGGACGATCATCCCGCCCCAGACGCCTGCCCAGGACAGGCCTGAGATCAGGAAGACCACCAACAGCCCGGACATCCAGAATCCGACAACAGCGTGCAACGACTTCCAAAACGCGCGGCCGCGTGCGCGCAGATTTGGTACGAACGCCGCCACGGCGTTTCCGCGCGGCCACCACATGTACAGCCCGGTAAAGACCAGCAGCAGGCTGAGCCCAGCCGCGACTTCCAGTATACGGTCTCCGGTCGTGCCGATCATCAGTGTGGAGTGGATGTTATCGGCCAGATCGTACCAGCCCGCGCGGCGATCCCATACGTCAAGAACTTCTCCGGCATAAGGGTCGACGGCCACAAGACGCTGACCTTTTTCAGTCTTGATGCGGAAGACGGTTGCCAGGTCGGCGGCTTTGGGGCCGATCCATTCCACGACCGTACCGGGCACCTGTTCAAAGGCGACCTCGGCTTGCTGGGAAACAGGCAGCGCCTGCCCTTGAATGTGTACTGCGATCTTTTCACCGTCACGCCCATCGAACTGCGTGATGAACATCATCATCAGCCCGGTAACGGCCAGAATTATCAGGAAGGGGATAACGAAAATCCCCGCGTAGAAATGCCACCGCCAGGCGGCGAAGTAAAATTTTTGCGCAGCAGTGTTTCGCGCTGGGGTGTTCCCCAGGGTTTGGCTGTTCATTGCCATGATAGTCTCCGGATTCGATAATTACCCGCGCAGTGCCTGCGCTGGTTCAAACTGTGTTGAGTTGAATCAGGAGATGAGAGGCGGTCCGCGGGCGTCGTAGCGGGTATAGAACCCGGCACTGCGGTGTGTGAAATCGCGATGAGTCCAGCGCGCCTGAATCGGCGCGGTGAATGGGACGATCTCCCCGACGGAAGGCAGGTTGATATCCGCTGTCATGCCAGCGAAAGGACACATGATGCGCGAGTCGGTATCGTCGTGAACAGGGTCATCAGGGTCCAGATCGACCCATTGCTCGACCGTACCTTCGCCGGTGCACAGCACCAGCAACACTTTCCCGTCATTCCCCATCGCAGGCATCCAGCCTTGCGGGATCGCGCTGGTCAGCAACAGCGCCAGCAACGTCAGCAATGGGAAAAGGCGGTCGATCAGGATCATTCCAGATGTGCGATGACCGAGCGGAGTGTCGGAATGCCGTCACCCTTTTCGGACGAGGTCAGCACGATTTCCGGGAAGGCCGCCGGATGTTTGGACAGCGCGCCGCGTACCTGATCCAGCACCTTCTGGCGTTCGTTGGCCTTAACCTTATCTGCCTTGGTCATTACGCATTGAAAGGTCACGGCGCTGGTATCCAGAAGCTTCATGATCTCCGCATCGACGGGTTTTACACCATGGCGCGAGTCAATCAGGACAAAAGCGCGGCGCAATGTCTGCCGCCCGCTCAGATACTGTTTCAGCAGCCGCTGCCACTTTTCCACCACCTTAACCGGCGCGTTGGCGTAGCCATAACCGGGCAAGTCGACCAGATACAGTTCGGGGCCTTGGGTGAAAAAGTTGATCTCTTGCGTGCGGCCTGGAGTGTTTGACGCACGGGCCAACCCCTTGGTGCCGGTCAGTGCGTTTATCAGGCTGGACTTGCCCACGTTGGACCGGCCCGCAAAGCAAACCTCAAGCCGGTCAGGTGCGGGCAGGCCGTTCATGGCGACCACGCCTTTGACAAACTCGGACGGTCCTGCAAACAGCTTGCGCCCACGTTCCAGCGCGAACTCGTCCGGGTCTTCGACAAGTGGAAAGGGAAGGGTGCTCATAGCAGGTGAACCTTATCGCCGACTGAGATTTCGCCACCACGAACCACTTCGGCATAGACGCCGAAATCCTGATGGCCCCAGCTGCTTAACGCGCCCAGCGTATCGGCATCGCGAACGCCGGTTTCCGGATTGGCCGTCGTCGCCAGGCAGCGGGTGGTACGTTCACGCACGCGGAACACGGCCTCGCCAACCTGAACCTCACGGTTCAGCCAATCGAATTCTTCCCACAGGGGAAGGCCATCGAACCAGATGTTACCGCGCCAGCGTTGGATCGACAGGTCCCGGCCCAGCTTTTGTTCAACCGCGCGGTGCGATGCCATGTTGCACAAGCTGATCGAGGGGTAATCGCTGTCGGTCATGCCCCGCCCAGGGACGCGAATGATCCGGGCCGATGCAGCACGATCTGTGGGCATCAACGCTTGAACCCAGTCCAGAAACTCCTGCTGATCTTTGTCGGGATCAAAGGTCAGATCCGGGCGATCCGGGTGGGTCAATGTCATCGTATCGCCGTCCAGCCGGGACGAGATGGCCATCAGCTGAGGCGCTTTTGCTCCGCGGCTGAAACTGGCGCAGGGCTCCCATTGTGACCCGTCTGCGGTCGAGGCCTCATGCGCGACCGCCCAAACGCGATCCCCGGGCATGGTCTGCCCGGGGGTCACTGTTACGGTCTGAACGGCTTCACGACCATGACTTTTGATCGGATGCCGCAAGATATGGGTCACTTCGGCATTCATTTGTCATCCGTCTTCGGAGTTCGTTTGAAGCCGGACTTGATGTTGCCAAACACGTCGGGCTTATAGCCCTGGCTGCGCATGATCAGGTACTGCTGCGTGAACGTGATCGTGTTGTTTGCGATCCAGTAGACGACCAGCCCGCTGGCAAAGCTGCCCAGCATGAACATGAATACCCACGGCATCCAGGCAAAGATCATCGCCTGGGTCGGATCCGTTGGCGCCGGGTTCAGTTTCTGCTGCAGCCACATCGAAACACCCAGCAGCAGCGGCAGGATGCCAATGAAGATCAGCGCCATCAGCGTGTCAGGCTGCGGACCGGCCCAAGGCAACAAGCCGAAAAGGTTCATGATCGAGGTCGGATCAGGTGCGCTGAGGTCCTGGAACGGGCCAAACCATGGGGCCTGACGCAGTTCGATGGTGACAAAGATCACTTTGTACAGCGAGAAGAAGATCGGGATCTGCATCAAGATCGGCAAACAGCCTGCGGCCGGGTTCACCTTTTCCTTCTTGTACAGCTCCATCATGCCCTGCTGCATCTTTTGACGGTCGTCGCCGGCGGCCTCTTTCAGAGCCTCCATCTGCGGCTGGAGTTCCTTCATCTTCGCCATCGAGACGTAGGATTTAAACGCCAGCGGGAACAGGATCGCCTTGATGATCAGCGTCAGGCCGATGATCGACCAGCCCATGTTGCCGATCAGGGCGTTGATGTTGTGCAGCAGCCAGAAGATCGGCTTGGTCAGGAAGTAGAACCAGCCCCAGTCGATGCTGTCGATGAACTTCTGCACGCCCTGCTGCTGATACTCGCGGATGGTTTCCCATTCCTTTGCACCGGCAAACAGTTGAGTGGTGACCTCTTCAGTCGCACCCGGAGCAACCGTCAGCGTCGGAAGAACGGTTTCCGTCTGGTAGATCTTGCGGCGCGAATCGTATTTTGCTGCTGCCTTGAAGGCCGACCCTTCCTCGGGGATCAGTGTGGTCATCCAGTAGTGATCAGTGAAGCCGATCCAACCGCCTTCTTTGATCTGAAAGACCTCGGCTTGTGCACGTTCATTCGGGTCGATGTCAAAATCGCGCACATCGCCATAGTCGATTTCGTTCAGAACGCCGTCGGCCATGACCATCACGCCTTCATGCAGGATGAAGAAGTTCTTAAGATCAGGCAGCTCCCCGTCTTCACCCATGCCATGGCGGGCAAGGATGCCGTAAGGGGCCATGCCCACTTCGGATTGGGTGTTGTTCTGAACCGACTGGGTGACGGTGAACATGTAATCTTCGTCAACCGAGATCGTGCGGCGGAAGGTCAGACCCTTTTCGTTATCCCACTTCAGGGTAACCGGAGTGTCGACGCCCAGAACGTCGCCGTTTTCGACTGTCCACAGCGTGTTCGGTCCGGGAACATCAGCCCCTGCGACACCCGCGCCCGGTGCCCATCCGTACAGCGCATAATAGGCTGATTCCGAGCCCACGGGCGACAACAGCTCAACAATAGGTGCGCCTTCGTCGATCGAAACTTTGTAGTCCTTCAGAAACAGCTCATCGAGGCGACCGCCGGACAGTGACAGGCTGCCCTTCAGGCGCGGCGTGTCGATTCCGATCCGTGGCGCCTCAGCGTCAGGTTCGACTTCAGTTGCGTCTGCCGTCGCTTCGCCGACAGTGCCGGTGCTGGTGGCGCTGGGGGTCTGAACATCTGTGCCCTCTGTTGCGCTGATCTCGGTCGGCTCTGGCGACGTGGTCTGTTCGGGCGGAGGAAACAGCACGAACCAAACCAGGATCACGAGAAAGCTGAGCGCGGTTGCGAGGATTAGATTCTTGTTCTGATCGTCCATCTGGGACAGCCACCTTGAGCAGTGAAAGACACCCGCTGGGTTCAACAGAGTGCAAGCCCAAAGGTCAAGCGGAATCGCCCTTTATTTCATCACGGATCGGGGTTCTGTGGCGTTAATTCGCGGTTAAGGCCGCGCTTGGCGTCCGATTTTCGGCATTCCGTTGATCTTGTTCTGATGCGCCAGCATCCAGTCCATGGTCTTTTCAAAAGGCATGGGCTTACCAATCCCGAAGCCTTGGACGTGATCGCAGCCTAACTGTGCCATCAGTGCATGTTCGCCGGGGGATTCAACACCTTCCGCCAATGTCTCGACATTCAGTCGTTCCGCCATCGTCAAAATCGCGCTGACCAACTGTTGCTGACTGGCATCGCGATCGGCCTTGGCGACAAAGGACCGGTCGATTTTGATGCGTGAGACGTCAAAGCGTTTGACCGAAGCAATTGACGCGTGACCAGTACCAAAGTCATCCAGATCAATGCAGCACCCGAGATTGGACATGCTTGTCACATTGCGGGTGATCACGTCATCCGGTCGTCTGGAAAATACCGTTTCAAGAATCTCGACGGCCAGTCTGTCGGGGGTGAGGTCATTCTGATCAAGCTCCCATTTCAGACGGTCGATCAGCGCAGGATCGCGCAGTTCGTCTGATGAGAAATTCACCCCTATCCGAGGCACGATCACTCCGGTGCGGTCCCACTTCTGCATAGCAGCAAAGGCGTGATGCCGCATCACCTGACCCAGCCGTTCCATCAGGTCGGCCTGTTCGGCAAATGGCAGAAAAATCTGCGGGCCCAACACGCCCTTTTGGGGGTGTTCCCAGCGGGCCAGAGCCTCAAACCCTGTCACATGCCCGGTATCTGTGGAAATCTGTGGTTGAAACCATGGGCGTATCTCGCCGCTGTCCAGGGCTGCAACAAACTCTTTACGCAGATTGGCGCGAATGCGTGCCCGCCGTTGAGTCTCCGAGGAATAAGCGCGGATGGTGGCCGGACCGTTTCTTTGCGCTTCGCCCAAAGCTGCGTTTGCGGCGTCGATCCACTCGGCAAAGGCGGCCTCAGGGATTGTGGATTGAAGACAAAACCCGATCGAGCAGGACATGTATACGCTGGTGCCATTCAAAGTAATCGGTTCTTCGACAGCCGCCTGAATGCGCCCTGACATCTGAATGCAGGCTTCAAGGTCCAGATTCTGAGACCCGTGCAGACCGATAGAGATCTTGCTTTGATCCATGCCCGTGGCCATGTCCTGAGACCGGATGACAGAGGCAACGCGGGCACGGAACTGGTCTGCCATCAGGTTGCCAGCGGCATTGCCGTGGAGATCCAGAAAATCGGGGAACCCGTCCAGTTCCACAATCATACAGGCGGCTTCGTGGCCAGTGCGCTGATTATCCTTGAAAATGTCTTCCATCCCGGCTGCGAAGGCATCAATCGGCAAAAGACCGCTATTGCGTTTCGATCGGATGTCAGCCTTGTTCGCAACAGAGACCGCCGCTGCAAACACGAGCGGAAGCGCCAGTGCGACGATGATTAGCGCGCGTTCTCCGCCAATCCAATATGCGGCGAGGCTGATCGCCGGTGCAAAGGCCAGGGCAGGAGGCCCGCTTAGCGCCGTGGCGAGAAAGTCGAGAATTCTGTTGACTGAGATATGTTTCCACATCGGTTATCCGGGCCTCTACCTTGAGCACAGCTCGCTCAGGTCGACCCTAGAAAACCAATCTGAGTCACTCGTTAACGCAACTGCGGAATTTCGCCAGAATTTTCGTCTTTTTTGCTCGGGTTAAGCGCAAGATTTTGAAAATCAAACAGTTTCGGGTCCAGCAAATGCGAAGGCCGCGCGTTTGTCAGCGCCCGGAACATCACCTGTCGGCGTCCGGGGCTGTTCTTCTCCCACTGATCGAGAATTTGTTTCACCTGCTGGCGCTGCAGGCCGTCCTGGCTGCCGCACAGGTCGCAGGGGATGATGGGATAGTTCATCGAGGTGGCGAATTTCTCGCAATCGGCCTCGGCCACATGGGCAAGGGGGCGGAAAACGAAAAGATCGCCTTCTTCGTTCACAAGTTTCGGCGGCATGGTCGCCAAACGCCCACCGTGGAACAGGTTCATGAAAAACGTCTCGAGGATATCGTCGCGGTGATGGCCAAGTACGACCGCGCTACAGCCTTCTTCGCGGGCAATTCGGTACAGGTTGCCACGGCGCAGTCGCGAGCACAGAGCGCAATAGGTGCGGCCCTGCGGAACCTTGTCCATCACGACGGAATAAGTGTCCTGATACTCGATCCGATGGGGGACGCCCATACGTTCCAAAAACTCGGGCAGGACGGTCGCCGGAAATCCAGGCTGCCCCTGATCCAGATTGCAGGCCAGCAGATCGACGGGCAGCAGGCCACGCCACTTCAGCTCATAAAGAACGGCCAGCAGAGTGTAGCTGTCCTTGCCGCCGGACAGGCAGACCAACCAGCGGGGCGGCTTACCGTCTTTGTCATGCGCTGACGGGTCCACCATCCCGTATTGCTCGATAGCCTCACGGGTCTGGCGCACGATGCGCTTGCGCAGCTTCTTGAACTCGGTGGTCGAGGGCGCGCCGGCAAAAAGCGGGTGGATATCGTCAGCTTCGTCAAACATGCGCAGCCCCTACAGCAGTTGGCGCAACCGGGCAAGTGGCGGGTCAGCCCATACGCGCCAGCAAGGCGTCCGTGTCCAAACCTGCAACCGACCCGGGGATGCGCCCGCCGTTGCCCAACAATCGCGATGCTATGAACCCATCGGCAACCTCGTTCGGAGCGTGGCGCAATAGCTGTGATGCGGTCAGCAACAGCGCCGTGTTCTCAGCGAACCAACGCGCTTCAGCCTCAGGTGGAAGCCCCGGCCAACGGTCGCGATGTGCCTTCAGAGCTGCGTCGTACTCTCTGTCTGCGCCGGCCGCTGTATCCAACTCGGCGTCCACAACCTCGGCAGCCATCGGATCTCGGGCGAGGGTGCGCAGAATGTCGAGGCAGATCACATTGCCCGACCCTTCCCAAATGCTGTTCAAGGGCGCTTCGCGATAGATCTGGGGTAGGGGCGTGTCTTCTACGTAGCCCATGCCGCCCAATACTTCCATCGCTTCGACCACGACCACGGGGCAGCGTTTGTTGTTCAGGAACTTGGCCAATGCGACGCCGATCCGGGCAAAGGCTCTGTCCTCGGGCGACTGGCCGTCGAATGCTTGCGCGACACGCATACCCAGTGTCAGAGCGCCTTCCCAGTCCAGCACAAGATCAGCCAGCACCGCGCGCATCAGGGGCTGGTCAATCAATCTGCGTTGAAAAGCGCTGCGGTGGGCCACCCAATGATGTGCCTCTGTCAGGGCGGCGCGCATCAGGCCTGCCGGAGCCACGGCCGTATCCAAACGCGTGTGGTGCACCATTTCGATGATCGTCCGGACACCCGCACCTTCGTCGCCCAACTGGTAGGCGAGCGCGTCGTGGTATTCGATTTCAGACGAGGCGTTGGATTTGTTGCCCAGCTTGTCTTTCAGTCGCATCAAGTGGATCGCATTGCGCTCACCATCAAGCCAGCGGGGCACAAGGAAACATGTCAGGCCGCCCGGCGCTTGCGCCAGTGTCAGGAACCCGTCCGACATTGGGGCCGAACAGAACCATTTATGCCCGCGTAACCGCCAATGATCACCGTCGCGGGTTGCGACGGTCGTATTGGCGCGCACGTCCGAGCCACCCTGTTTTTCAGTCATTGCCATGCCTAGCGTGGCACTGGTTTTTCGTTCGATCGGGTTCGTCGACGGATCATAGCTGCGCGCCATGAGTTTTGGCCGCCAGATCGAAGCGATCTGTTCATTGGCTGCTAGGGCCGGGATTGCCGCATAGGTCATGGTCATCGGGCAGCAATGCCCGGGTTCAACCTGGCTGGCCAAGTACATCATCGCGGCATGCGTTGAGTGCCCGCCGGGTTGCCCGTCCCATGCCAGTGACGCGTAACCTGCGGATTGGCTGATCTGCATCATCTGGTGATAGGCGGGGTGGAACCGAACCTCGTCCAGACGCCTGCCGCCCTGATCGAACAGTCGTAGTTCCGGGGGGTGCCGATTGGCCTCGCACCCCAGTTCACGGGCCTCGGCGCGCCCGAGCGTATCCCCATAAGCCTCCAATGGCGCGTTGCGGCCGCCTGCAAAATGCACGGCGTTTTGCAGGACAGGATCAGTCGTCCAGAGGTTGGAGTCGCCACGCACAGGCGGCTGATTCAGAACATCATGTGTAGGCAGGGAGTGGCGGGCTTCGGATGTCATCTGGACCTCAGGTGGTTCGGGTCCAAGTGTTCAGCGGAGTTGGTAATGGGTCAAGTCTGACGGAAGGTCACGAACAGCAACCGCCGTCGTCTTTGCGATCCGGTACGGGATCATATCCATCGCCGCCCCAGGGATGGCACCGGCCGATCCTGCGGATTGCAAGCCAGGTGCCCTTGATGGCGCCGTGTTTTTCCAGCGCTTCCAACGCATAGGCTGAGCAAGTCGGTTGGTATCGACAATTGAAGCCGACCCAGGGGCTGAACACCAGCCGATAGACCCGTACGGGCAGAGCCACGATATGAGAAAAAAGGGTCAATTCCGCGCGCTGTGCACTTTGCGTAGCGCATAGCGCAGATCGTCCAAAAGCGCATTGTACGGTCGCGCGGCTGTGGTTTCGGCTCGGCCAATCAGGACGTAATCCCAGCCGTCTTGACCGTTAACGGGCAGAACGGCTCGCGCGGCCTCGCGCAACCGGCGCTTGGCGCGGTTGCGGGCGACAGCATTGCCGACTTTTTTTGAACAGGTGAAACCCACCCGAATCCCGGTTGCCTCATCGGCCGCACGTTTACGGGCCTGCACCATCATCGAGGATGTACCTTGCCTGCGCGCACGGGCAGCTTTCAGGAAATCGGATCGTTTCCTGAGAACCGTCAGAGTTTCAGGCGCGCAAACGGACGCCGCCGGGGGCATATCCCCGGGCTGGTTCTTACCATCCACAGGGGCCTCCGGCGGCGTCATGTTCATAACCTGATCGGTGAGCGGTTTACGCGCTCAGCGATTTGCGGCCACGTGCGCGGCGCGCGTTCAGGATCTTACGGCCGGCCTTGGTGGCCATGCGCGCGCGGAAACCGTGGCGGCGTTTGCGAACCAGGTTCGAAGGCTGATAGGTGCGTTTCATCGCTCCGTCTCCAATCTATGCGGTCGGGTGCGGCGCGGATTCGCCTGCCCGTGGTGTTCGAAGCCCGTCCTCTACTGGGAAGCGGGGGGTAAGTCAAACCCCTAGGTGGGGGTTTTCGCGCCTTTTGCAACAATTCTGTAACCGGGCAAGGTAAAAGGTTTCAAAATGCACGGTTTACGGCCCCAAACCCTCACATTCCCAGCTAAAAACATCAAGGCAGCGTGAGGCCACTGTTTCTGGCGCTGCTTGCGGCGCATGTTATTCGCACAATGAAACGTACAAAACCGGACAGCCTCATGAGCGACACAACCCAGGCGCCACGCAGCGGGCTTGCGCGCCATATACCATTGCTGGTGATTCTCGCCGTAGCCGCGGTCGGGTTTTTCACGCTGGGCGATTACCTGACCTTTGAAACCCTGCGCGACAATCGTGAGGCGCTGTTGGCGTGGCGTGATGCCAATTACTGGGCCATGGCCGGTGCCTTCGTGGCGATCTACATCGTCATCGTGGCATTTTCACTGCCGGGTGCTGCGGTCGCCTCGATGACCGGAGGGTTCCTGTTCGGCCTGTTTGCCGGAACAGTCTTCAACGTGTTTGCGGCGACCATCGGTGCGTCGGCGATCTTTCTCGCCGCGCGCTGGGGATTGGGCGAATCCCTGACTGCGCGGCTTGAAGCCTCGGAAGGGTCTCTAAAGAAACTGAAAGATGGCCTGCGCGAGAACGAAATCTCGGTGCTGTTCCTGTTGCGCCTTGTTCCGGTCGTGCCGTTCTTTGTCGCCAATCTGGTGCCTGCGCTGGTGGGGGTGAAGTTCCGCAACTTCCTGATCACAACAGCGCTGGGCATAATACCGGGTGGGATCGTCTATACGTGGATCGGCGTCGGTCTGGGCGGCGTGTTCGATAGGGGCGAGACACCGGATGTATCGCTCTTGTGGGAACCCTTTGTCATCGGCCCGATTCTCGGTTTGTGTGTTCTGGCGGCCTTGCCGATCATCATCAAATCCCTGCGTGGCCGAAAGGACGCCTGAGTTCATGCAAGAATTGAAAACCGATATCCTGGTGATCGGAGCCGGGTCGGGCGGCCTGTCGGTGGCCGCGGGCGCAATCCAGATGGGGGCCGACGTTATCCTGTTGGAAGGTCACAAGATGGGTGGCGATTGCCTCAACTTTGGCTGCGTCCCCTCCAAAGCGCTGATTGCCAGTGGCAAGGCGGCATACGGGCAGGCGCATGCGTCGGCCTTTGGCGTGGCGGATGTGATGCCGCAGGTGGATTACGCCACAGCGAAGGACCACGTCCATGATGTGATCGCTCAGATCGAACCGATGGACAGTCAGGAAAGATTCGAGGGGTTTGGGGTCAAAGTGATCCGGGAATACGGCAGCTTTGTTTCTCCGACGCAGGTACAGGCGGGCGACTACCTGATCACTGCGCGGCGTGTAGTGATTGCGACAGGCTCTTCACCGCTGGTGCCGCCGATCCCCGGTTTGGACCAAGTGTCCTATTATACCAACGAGGCCATCTTTGACCTGCGCGACAAGCCCGAGCATCTGTTGATCATCGGCGGTGGGCCGATCGGGATGGAGATGGCACAGGCCCATATCCGGTTAGGCTGCAAGGTCACGGTGATCGAAGGTTTACAGGCGTTGAGCAAGGATGACCCCGAAGCGGCAGAGATTGTTCTGGAGACACTGCGCGCCGAAGGCGTTGCAATCCACGAACGGGCAATGGTCGCGCAGATCAGAGACAACAACGGAGCGGTTGAGGTTGTGACTGAGAACGGAGACATCTTCTCGGGCTCTCACTTGCTATTGGCTGCCGGACGTAAGGCCAATACTGACCGCCTGAACCTTGAGGCTGCCGGGATCGAGACGACCCGCTCGGGAATCAAGGTGGATGACACGCTGCGCACCACGAACCGAAAGATCTACGCCATTGGCGACGTTGCTGGCGGGCTGCAATTCACCCATGTCGCCGGATATCACGCCGGGATCATCATCCGCTCGGCCCTGTTTGGCCTGCCGTCGAAAGCGAAGACAGCGCATATCCCATGGGCAACCTACACGGACCCCGAACTGGCACAGGTCGGCCTGACCGAAGCACAGGCACGCGCCCAGCACGGCGACAAGGTCGAAGTCGCGCGCTTTGATTATCACCACAACGACCGCGCGATCGCCGAGCGTAAGACGAAAGGATTTATCAAGGTCATGGTCGTAAAAGGTCGACCTGTGGGTGCCACAATCGTGGGTCACCAGGCAGGCGAACTGATCAACTTGTGGTCGCTGGCATTGGCCAATAACCTGAAGATGGGCCAGATCGCCGCGATGATTTCACCCTATCCGACGATCGGAGAGCTTAACAAACGGGTGGCGGGAGCCTATTTCTCGCCAAGGCTGTTTGAGAATCAGACGGTTAAACGAGTGGTCAGGTTCGTCCAGCGCTGGATCCCCTGACCGGGAAAGGAGCGCAATTTGAACTCGCTGTCGGGCCGTTTTCTGATCCTGACGACGGTCTTCGTGATGTTGGCCGAGGTCCTGATCTTTGTCCCTTCGATTGCGCGGTTTCGAGAGGATTTCCTGCTGAACCGGCTTGAGCGTGCTCAGATTGCGTCGCTGGCCTTGCTGGCCGATGACATGCTGGCCGAAGAGCTTGAGGCCGAGTTGCTGGCCAACGCCGGCGTCTATAACGTTGTTTTGCGGCGCGACGAGGTCCGGCAGCTTATGCTGTCGTCACCCATTCCCGAACAGATCACCAAGACCTACGACCTGCGCGACGCCGGGCCATGGATTTTGATCCGGGACGCCCTGACCCGCCTGTTCACCCCGGAAAATGAGGTTATTCGTGTGATCGGTGAGCCGGTCAAAGGCGCTGGGCTGCTGATCGAAGTCACCATGGACAGCATGCCCTTGCGCATGGCGATGACCGACTATGGCCTACGCATTCTTGGCCTGTCCTTCGTCATCTCGATCATCACTGCATTCTTTCTGTTCCTGGCCGTGCGTGTCGTTCTGGTTAAACCGATCAAAAGCGTCGTTGGTTACATGCAGCGCTACGCCGGGGCCCCGGAGGATGCGCGGGGCATCATCTCGCCAAATTCCAAAGTGACCGAGCTGCGCGAAGCGGAAGAGGCGCTGCAGCAGTTGCAGACCGAATTGACGCAAGCCTTGAAACAGCGCGAACGTCTGGCTCAGTTAGGTGGGGCCGTGGCAAAAGTCAGCCATGATTTGCGAAACATCCTCACTTCGGCTCAGCTGTTTACCGACCGGATTGAGGCCAGCGACGACCCGTTGGTGCGGCGCATGGCGCCGAAGCTGGTGAATTCGATTACGCGGGCGGTGTCCTTGTGCGAAAGCACGCTGGCCTTTGGACGCGCCGAAGAGCCCGCCCCGACACTAACCATGGTTCGCTTGCGGGATGTGGCCGAAGATGTCGTGGCCAGTGAAATGCTGGCCGTCGCGGATGCTTGCGTCGAAATCGTCAACGAAGTGCCGGACGACCTGGTTGCCCGCGCAGATCCCGAGCAGATTTTCCGGGTCATGATGAACCTAGTGCGCAATGCGCGTCAGGCGCTGGTGGCGTCCGGTAAGCCAGGCAAGATCACGATTGCTGGCTGCGTGCACGAAAACGACTGGTGCGTTGAGATTAAAGACAATGGTCCGGGCCTGCCACCCAAAGCGCGTGAGAACTTGTTCACGCCGTTTCAGGGCGGTGTGCGTAAAGGTGGCTCTGGCCTCGGACTTGCAATCGCGCAGGAACTGGTGCGCGGACATGGCGGAGATCTGGTTTTGGCCGACACGGGACCACAAGGGACGACCTTTGAAATCAGGCTTCCGCAGGGCGACGTGACTTTTTAAAAAATTTTTGAAGAATCGGCTTGCACGTCCCGGAACCTGGGTCTACATAGCGCCTCACCAACGCGGACCGATAGCTCAGCTGGATAGAGTACTTGACTACGAATCAAGGGGTCGGGGGTTCGAATCCTCCTCGGTCCGCCACTTGGTAAAAATCTCCAGCAAAAACAATGCGTTACCGATCAATTTTGTTCAGGTATTTGCGACCTGAACAATTTCCGTTCCTGAATCGTCCACCGACAGCATGCGTTTCTTGTCAGCTTCCTTGGTGTAGCGTTCGGCTTCATCCAAGGTCTCGTGGCCCGACCAGGTCATGATTTGATGCGACGTAGCACCATTTTCCGCGAGCCTTGCGCAGCACGTATCCCGCAAGCCGTGGGCCGTTCTTCTGGCTTCGTCTTTCAGGCCAGCTTTGCGCGCCGCATCACTGAACCAGTTGCTGGCAGCTTTTTCGGAACGGCTGGTGCCGTGCACCGTTGCAAGCCATGTCATGTGCTTTTCGGTTCTGGCTTCAAGGCACTTGTTCAGGTGCTGCAAGGCTTCTGCGTCGGCAAAGGCCGGCAGGGCCCGGTCAAAGGCAATCAGAACGTCCCCTTTGGTTTTTTGCTGTTTGAACGCCATCCATCCGTCTTTGTCGACCCAGCCAGGGCCGCAACGCACGGCGTCACAGATCCGCATGCCGGTAAACAGCATGAGTTCCATGGCGAGTCGCTGAGGTGTGTCCACCGCCCATTTCGCGCGAAATGCCTTGATGTGTTCGTCTGCCCAACGCTTGTGGCGTTCACCCTTTTTGGCTTTTGGCATGTCGACATGCATAGCCCAGTTCTTTTCGATCAGTTTTGGGTGGGCCCATTTAAGGAACTTGCGCCACGTTTTCAGTCGCGTGCGCGCGGCTGCGCGATCGAGGTCCGCAATATCATTTTCGATGTGATAGGCCCGAATCTGGTTGATCGGAACCTTGCCGCCTGTTTGTGTGATGGCCTCGCCATGAGCGATCATCCGGCTTCGATATCCGTCTGACAGTTCAAGGAAGTCATCTGATTTGGTGAAGCGCCACCACGCATGTGCCACCGTTCCAGCGCTCGGCGTGGCGCCTCTCTGTGGCTTTGGGCCATTCTGGTTTTCCGCGTTCAGGTACGCCGCGAGAAAATCCGGGTGATCCTCAGGGATATCGTCGGGCAACCGTATTCCAGTGGCCCGGTGGTATCTGTAAATTTTTCCGTCCTGTCTGACGCGCCGAATGCCCTTCAAATTCGCACCTTTCCGAATGCTGCGTCGGCCTGTTCGCATGCGCCCTCTCCACTATCCAAGCCGTCATAAGGCAGCGAGTCGGCATATGCGTCAAGGTCAGCGCGGTCATAGAGCTTGTTCCCACCGTCCACTCGGCAGGGCAAATCAAGGCCGCGCAGCTTCGAGGGCGACACGCCCAGATAGTGCGCCGCCGCCTTCGCTTGCATCAATCGTGGTGGGAATTGGTAGCTCATGGCTTTCAGTTTTCCTTTACGACCGTCAGGCTTTTTCGCGGTTGATCAGAGTTACATCGTTGCCGATGGTGTTAGGATTGGCTCCCAAAACCTTGGCAATTTCAGTGGCTGATCTACCGTCTGCCATCAGGGCCGCGACCTTCAGTCTGCGCTTGGCTACCGCCCCGCTTTTGCGATTTCGGGAAGCTTCCTTGATTTTCTCGATTTGCGCCCCGCTGACGGTGCTATGCCCGGTCATTTTGCGAAGGCGTTTATTGCAGGCCGCTGCATCTTCGAGCATTGCTTCAAGCGTTAATACCCGCTGTGGTGCTTTCGCGTCTGTCATATCTTACCTCCTATGTGCCCGCGCCTTGCCCAAGGGCCGGGTTGCGCTCTTTCGTCAGGGTCCATGTTGTCACCGGCTTTGCTGCCTGGCCCTGCGCTGTTGCCGGGGGCGTTGAGATACGGGCCGGGGTGTTCACTTCTTCACCGCTTCGTTGATGGCGTGCTTGAGCTTTGCTGTTGCCATCAGGGTGGGTTTCAATTCCTCAGGTGCATCATCGTATCCCTGGCACCAACGCCCGCTCAGACGGGGCAGGAGGGCGCGAGGCACGGCTTCCCAGTTCTTCGGATCTGTATTGGTGCGATCGCCATCCAGGCACTTGAGTGCATGCCCCTCAGGTAGCGGTCCGTTCGCCTGCTCCCAAAGATAACGGTGCTTGTGCATAAAGCGGGTAGAGTGTCCTGTGTGGGGGTTCTCCAGTGGCACTTTCATTTCGATGTACCCGTCTTTGCCGACGCGCTCGGACCACATGGGCAAACGATTTGGCGGCACAGAGCCCTTCTTGAACTGGGTGCGCGCGCTGTTCGCGTTGAAAGGCATCTTCTGCCCCTTGTTCATAGGCTCTTGGCCGGGCTCGTACTGCCCGGTCCTGCCTGTCATCCAGCCCTTGCGCTTGCAGAGCGCGTTGTAGTTGGTCAGAGAAACATCAGAGCGCCCGAACTTCCCCACATACTCAGCATGAGCCTTCCGACGAACCTTTGTCTTGTTCGCCTCTATCCAAGCCAGTTCCTCCGCGCTGTATTCGATCCAACGCCCCTTCATTCTGCGCTCCTCCCGATCTGGGGCAGGTGGCCGACGATCTTTTCGCCATGCTCGGCATACAGTCTCGCAGCCTTCAGCTGCAGTTCGGCGTTGCCAGTGATCTTGTCAGCAACGTCGACCATTGCACCGGCACGCTTCACTTCCTGCTCGATTTGTTCCGCGGAAAGGTCCTCGTCAGACAGCCGTTCAAGCTGCGCAAACAGGTGGTTGTTCAGGTCTCCGAGTTTGTTTTTCATTTTGTCCTCTCAGGTCAGTGAATTTGCCCAGGTGAGGACGGTGCGCACTTTGTGGCCATCCTCTCGGCTCAACTTTTCGCAAAGCTCTTTCCGAGCCCAATGAAGGGCATCGTCTCGGCTGGCGGCGAACTTCCCCCACTTCGGCCCGACGCGATAACCGAAACCTCGGCACTCAAGCTCCGCTGACGTTGACCACATCCAACGGCCATCTGTGTGTTTGTGGAGTTCGATCCTTGCCGTGGGCGCACCCAGCGGTTGCTTTTTGTTGGGAAGGGTTAAGACCTCGTCGACATCGCCTTGAATGACCGGGCCATAGGTATCGACAGGCTCGATCTGAGGGGGCGAAACCATGAGGTCAAAGAGGTCCATCATCCCGCCCCCTGGTCGATGTTCTCGCGCCAGCGGAACAGACCGAGCGCGCCTTTTACGGGGATGAAGGGGATGGGTTGCACGTTGCGAAGCACGAGCCCGTAGGGACCGAAGAACCAAGGGCTGTCGCTGGCCTCGATGCAGTCCACGATTTCAGCCGTGCCGATGATCCCGCCGCGTTGCAGATCGCAGAGCCGTGGTGTCAGATCGGCAAGTGTTGGTGGTTGGGTTTTCGCTTCACGGGTAGGGACAGCCTTTGACCGATGCCAGGCCAACACATCTTCCACACAGAAATTATAGGAGATTTCCTCGGGTGGGAGTGGCGCTGTCGAAGCATGCAGACAGATCGGCCCGCGATAGTGGAACCTACGCGGACGGTTTTCGATTTCCTTGCCCGCAAAGATGATAGCCCATGCCCAAGGCTGGCGGATTGATAGGGCGCGTTCGGGGAGGGTGGATAGGTCGGTCATTGGTACATCGCCCCCTCCATGGCTTGGTTCTTGAGTTTGGCCCAGATGCGGGTGAGGTGACGGCCTTGGGATTTGTCCCCTGCTTTCCAGCGGCGTTTGCGCTTGAACCAGATCCGGCGCAGTTTCTTGGATGTGGCCGACCAGTGCTTGCCGCAGATCCATTCGTCATACGGTTCAGCAGTGGTTCGGCGGCAGAAGGGGATGCAGCAGGATATGGGCCACATCTCGGTCTGGTTAGAGCGCGGCAAAGACAGTGGGTGGTCAACGCTGGGTGCAAAGGTCGAGGGGCTCGAAGGGATATCGTTCGCATCATGGGAGCGGTCAATATTCGAGCTGCGGCAAAACAATCGTGCGGCTGCCAGCTTGACGCAGGGTGTGGTGGATCGTGCTATTCGGCGGATCACGGAGATTGACGTTGAGCAACGTGCAGCCCGACAGCTTGGCCCGATCAATCTTACCAGCGATCAGATCAAACGTGCGCAACGCGAAACGTTCTGGGGCCTGTCTTTGGGTTCCGATCCGGACATTGCCACCGACGAACACGCGGTGATTCCGGAGCAGGATTTTGACCTCTTGTCAGATGAAATTCCCTATCAGCCAGGACCGCTGCCCGAGGAGGAATTTGTGTTGCCGGAACCGAGCGAGGGTGAATGGCTCTTCAGCGACGAACTGGAGGATGACGACGATCAAACCGGATCAGAAGAGTCGGATGAAGACGAGGAGAACGGCAATGAATAAGCACGTCAAGAAGTTCCGGTCTGACAAAGACGTTCGCAAAATGGTGCAGAACTTGAGAAAGCTTTACATCCCGCGGCCAGAATACGACAAGCTTGATGCGCGTTGGCATCATTCTGACATATGGCAGTTCGCAACGTCGGGGCGGCCTGAGCGGCCACGCAAAGCGGCAGGCTCTTTTAAAAGGATTTGAGCTCCTGATGGCCGGGGAAAATGCGTTGTTTGACGCCTTAACGGAATTCGCCGAAAGAACCACACGAAAGTCCGGTCGCTACAACTGGCCACATTTTGGCGCGCTACGCAACTTTCTGTATAAAGACTTGAGCTACCGCGAAGGTTTGGACAAGTTTCGAGAATTGATGCACCGCTACGTCGCGGATCGGTACCCCATTGTGCCGGGTACGGTCGTCTTTGGAAAAGAAGTAAAAGAGCGTCGGGTTCACACTCTCACTTCTGCCAGAAAACACCTGCAAGTTCGTCGCGATCTATTCGAGGAAATCCTGATCGATGGCAACCTCGGTCATCGAGATGAAAGCGGTGCTTTTGTGCTCGATGGCATCCTGACCGTCGAAGCTGTCGAGGAATTGAAAGAGGTGACGTCGAGGTTTCTGTCCCGGAAGGAGGTCGCTGGGTTTCTTGGTATTTCAGAAAACGTGGTCAAAGACCTTCAAAAACGCAAAGTCCTGCGACCCAGAACTGGGAAAGATCATTGGGAGCGTAAAGGATATGATACGGCCTATTTGCAAGGGATGCTTGAACGGATTTTTGAAGGAACGCGCGTGTTTCGGACCGCTCCAGATGGTTATTACACATTATCGGATGTGACACGTCGCGCCCAATGCAGAGTCGCGGATATCGTGCAAATGATTTTGTCAGGTCACGTGAAGGCGACGGGGCGCATTGGCCAAGACCTTGTTCTCAGAAATTTGCTGGTTTCCAAAGCTGAAGTTTCTGAGGCCTTGTCGCAGCAGCCTCGAAATGGGTTCACCAAAGGAGAGCTTGCTCAAAGATGGTCCATAGGTCGTCCTAAGTTAAATCGGTTGATCGAAACTGGCGTCCTTCGTCAGAAGTGGATGAAGCACAGCCGTAGTCGAATAACGGGAATGCTTGTGCCTGTAGAGGACGTTAAGGCTTATGAACGGGAAATGCGCAAAAGTCCTAATGGGGCGTCGACGCAAACGGTTGACTGACAGTGGAATGAGGCCAGTGTCACGATTAGCGATATTGAGCTGGCTGATAGGTGACGAGCTCCCGTTTGCATGGGTCAGTCTTCGGGCGCTAGGTCACCACGAGAGGATATTGCCCCTAAAGAAGATCCAGATGGATGGTGCTGTGGCTGGAAAGGTCGGCTTCGGTAAGTTGTGATAGGGTCGGTCACTCAACCAGAGATCGCTTCACATAACACCACTACTGCGACGTTAGCGTTTCGTTATGATGTAGCCAATCATCCAGTGGTTGTGATAATTTGCCATTCGAGACCCCGTTCGGCGACGACCGTGAAGCGGACGGAACGGACTTTCGCTGCGGCTGTTCATAAAGCGTCGTTGTGGTGATACCGAGCCGCTTTGCCAAATCAGTAGCATTGGTCTCACGATCCGCCATGGCGTTCATCGCCATTCGCAACATCGTCACGTCCATCTTGCGCGGCCGTGCACCTATGCAGCCTCGCGCACGCGCTTCCGCCAATCCCGCACGTGTGCGTTCAGAGATGAGTTCCCGTTCAAACTCGGCACGGCTGGCGAAGTTGCCAAAGATAAGCCGACCATTGGCGGTTGTCGTGTTATTTTCTGCTCCTGCGCCGGACAAAACACGAAGGCCAACACCGCGTTCGTGCAATTCATCAACTGTTGCCACGAGATGCTTGAGATCACGCCCGAGGCGATCCAATTTCCAGATCACTAGAGAATTGCCCGATCGAAGTGCTTTCATGCAGGCATCAAGCCCGGCCGATGATCCTTTCGCCCGGATGCCTTGTCTTCAAAGATACGCTCGGCATCGACACCGGCTTCAAACAACGCATCGTGTTGCAAATCGAGGAGCTGGCTGCCGTCTGCCTTCGATACTCGTGCATAACCGATGAGCATGGCAACTCGCCTCGCCAGAATAGACAGGATGCACCATGCAACCTTACTATGATTTCCGTAACGGTTTTTCTGGTGGTTTTCGCGGCGCCGTGCAGCCGACGCAGCACTACAAGAAAAACGCTCGTTTTCTGGGTTCGTGGGCTGTTCGGAGAGAGGGAATTGACGCGTCAAAGATCCTTGGGAAATCGCCTCTAGATTGAGCGTGACAAAGGTGACCATTTGTGGAAAACATAATCTTTATCTTCCTCGCGAAAAAGAGTGCGCGTACATGAGTTTTAGAAACTGGTTTGCTTCATTTTCTTTTCCTCTGATTGGAGCTGCTGCCTCTCTATCTATAGCTATTGAGGTTAGTGCTGGATCTTTAGACGGATCTGCCGAGGCCTCTTGCGAAACTACTTGGCAAAATTTGGTTTCCGGTGTGGAAGAGTTGATCTCTACCGATGTCGAAAGAGGGCATGCTATCGTATTTGCTGGCCAAGATGGCCACATCTTCAACTGTCTTGATCAAGCATTGGCAGATAGCGTCATACAAGAGTTGCAATTTTGGGAAATAGCCAGATCACGAACCATCGCTTCTGATCCCTTATACGATGATAGCCACCCTCCTAATTTCTGCAATTCAAGCTATGGGACAGTTCGGGGCATGCAAATTATGATCATACATCTGCCATATGATGCAGGAAAATTTGCGTCCCACACATGTACCGTTAGGCTTCGCGGCATACCCGACAGAGTGAAGCAGTTTTTACAAACGGAATAGAGATATGGGCGACGATCCTACTGAACATCAAGACTTCACATACGGCGACAGCCATCCAGTCAACCCTACGAAAGGCGGTATTGGTCTAAGTTACGGCGGGCCAAAAGGAGGGCCTGCTACTCTTGGCTTAGGGTGGTCTTATGACGGCGAGGACTGGCAACCCGTGACCCCTGACTTGAGCTATGGCGCGGCCGGAGTTTCAGTAAACGCTGAGACGGATCAATATGGTTATTCTAGTCCGACTTCCCCTTCATTCGGTTATGTAGTTAAAATGGACGGTGTTTACGGAACAGCTACGCTGGGCTGGAAAGGCTGGGGCCTGACTGCTGAAGTCCATGAAGACAATCCTACCACCAACATGGAAGCTGCTGCTCAATCATATGAAGTTCGTGACAAGAACGGAAAAGTTATTGGTCTAGATCATTACGTTCCGGTTGGGAATGCAACACAGGGCTGGTCTTGGAAGGTCACCCGTGTTGACTTGCGGGGCAACCTTATTGCGGAGCCTCGGATTTTACCGATGGACGAACAAACTCAGAAGCAAATGTCTTCTGGATTTGTAAACAACCATTGTTTCATTGCCGAAACCCCAATTCAGATGTGGCCGACCGACCCTTCGTTGAAGCCACGAGATGATGGGTCGTACGATGAGGAGCTAGTTCTCTCGAAGGTTTGGGATAAGCCTATAAGCGAAATCCGAACTGGTGATCTGGTTGTCGCCTATGACGATAGAGGTCGGCTGGCACCTAAATCCGTGACGCGGACTATGACCAATACAGCCAAGCATGTTCTCGATTTCTGGGGCACAGGTGTCACCCCCGGTCATGCTTACTTCTGCGCGGATGGCAAGTTCAAAGGCCAGCACGTGCCTTTGTTGGATATTCTCCGCACCGATGGCACGATCATGAACAGCGACGGCACTCAGATCCGCGCCGCCACCGGTTGTGACGTTGGTTCGATCCACGACCGGTTGGTTCATGTCGTGGTGGGTGACAAAAAACCCAACGGGCAAATTGCCATCCGGGAGCAAGGACAGATTCGCCTCGGGACGCGTATCTATCTCGAAAACGGTGAGCAGCATTGCGTTCTGGATATTCTCAACGCAAACGGTGCTCAGATTACGGAAGACGGCTACATCCGTCCCGGAGCTGGAGGTGCCAAGGTGCCGTTGAGCTGGACCTTCTCCGAACAGCTTCCAAAGCCCGAAGACTACATCCTGGAACGTTCGAAGGTAACACTTGAAGAGATCTATGCTGCGGGTGAGTGGGAGCAGATTGGCCCAAGGCTGCCTGCACCAGATAGTTCGGAGGCTTCGCCACAGCGGCGCAATGCCATGCCAGACTATCCGCGAGAGCAACTGGGTCGTCCGGAAGGGGTGCACGGCTAATTCGGGCATTTTTTGCGGAGAAATGCGGTCCATGAGCATCTGACTTAAATAACTAATACCCATAACAAAAAAGACTATTTGACCGTCTTAATCTGGGCGGTTGGAAGGGGACAGTATGACTGAATTTCTAGGCAAGAGCGCCGATCACTCACCTGTGGCTGCTGGCATTTTGATAAGTGGCGAAGCTTCACGGATGCCGAATGGCCCTGTTGTTGAGGCATTTGAGTGCGTGACGTTCCCTTCAATCTCCACCGAGCCTCCCGGGACACCCACCTCCGTCATCAGTGATCTGCAGGACTTACGGAACGCGCAGGGTGGATTTGGCGTCTACAATTTTGAGGTGGAAGAATACCACACCTATGTCGCAGGTGGAATTCGTGTTCACAACATGTCCGGCCTTCTGGGCCGTGTTGGGAATGCCATCAATGACGGGATCGATGGGCTTCTCGGAGTGGACTCTACCAAAACAGGTTTACTTAAAGAAGGCGGGTTCATTGATGCTGTGACCGATGTTGTAACGGCCCCATTGCATCTTGCAGGCGCGATCCTGAATGGTGTCTCCCAGTTGGCAATTGGTGCCGTAACTGCAGTTGGTGGTTTGGTTAAGAAGGGGCTTACAGCATTTGATGGTTGGGTGGAATCTCAGGTTAAGGATAGCGCACTAGCTGACTTTGGAGGTTGGGTTGGCGAACAGCTCAATGCTTTCGACGATTGGGTGGATAGCATTTTAGGGATTGATCAAAGTGTCAAAAAAAGCCCCACCCAAAAGCATCGAGAAATTAATGACATAAAAACCACCATAGATGGCGAACCAATTGCAAAATCCAACCATATCAACAGCAACGGCACGCATGGGGGCATTGATCCCGGTGGGAACTCCGGCGGCGACGGAGGCTCTTCGAGCGGAGGTGGTAACACTGGCCGCAGCGGCGGCAACTCCGGGACGGGTCTCTCAGGCGAGGACCGTCCGATCATCCTGGACCTTGACGGTTCTGGCGTAGAGATCACGCAGCTGTCGCAGTCGACGGTGTTTGTGGATTCCAGCGGAGATGGTCTGAAGAACCAGACGGCGTGGGCTGCTGCGGGGAATGGTGTTCTGTTTTATGACGCGGACGGGGATGGGGGGATCTCCGAGAAGCGGGAATACGTGTTCACGGAATGGGACCCGACGGCGACGAGCGACATTGAGGCGCTGAAGGCGGTCTTTGATAGTAACGGCGACGGGGTCTTTGACGCGGGTGACGAGAAGTGGTCGGACTTCAAGGTTCTGGTAACACTCCCCGATGGCTCGCTGGTTGCGAAGACGCTGGATGAGCTGGGGATCACCTCGATCGACCTGACAGCGGATGCGACCAATATTGAACTGCCCGATGGCTCAGTAATCACCGGCAAAACGACCTTTACCAAATCCGATGGCACCACCGGGACCGTTGCGGACACCACGCTGGTCAGCAACGCGCAGAGCTACCGGATTGAGGAAAGCGAGGTCACTGCCTCGGAGGGGGTGCGCACGCACATTCAGACCGGGTATGGCGCCGATGGCGCCATTTCTTTTGTCATCACCTCGGTAACGTCTGCGGACGGGACGTCGATTTCCAACAGCTATGATGACAATGGCGACGGGGTGGTGGACCGGCTGCAGACCATTGTGACGGTGACCAACCCGGATGGCAGCAGGAGCGAGACGGTCACCAACAAGGCGGGCTCGGATGCGGCGTCTGCCGTGCTGGTAAGCGCAACAAAAACCACGACCAGCGCGGATGGCCAGATCGTGACCATCGAGCGGGATTCCACCGGTGGTGGCTGGTATGACCAGACCGAGGTGCGCACGACCCATGCCGATGACAGCATGACGATTGTGACCACGGATCGGGGCTCGGATGGCAACGTGATCCGCAGCTCGACCGAGACGGTCTCGGCCGACGGGCTGACACGGACGGATGCTATTGATGAGGATGGTGACGGCACGGTCGAGCTGACCATCTCTCATGTGATTGTGGTGAATGCAGATGGCACGCGCTCGGAGACGATACGGTATCTGAACGAAGACGGCTCGCTGCGCAGTGCGGTGACCGAGAGCATCTCGGCAGATGGCCGCACCAAGACCATTGCCCGGGATCTGGACGGGGATGGCGATACAGATGTTCAGGAAGAACTGAGCATCACGGTGAATGCGGACAAGTCGACATCTTCAACCGTGACGGTGAAGAATGGCGACGGCAGCATCCGTAGTACAACCACACAGAACCAGTCCGAAGATGCGCTGACCAAAACCACCGCTGTGGATCAGGACGGCGACGGCGACGTGGACCTGACCACGGTTGAGGCGACCACGATCCACGCGGATGACAGCCGCGAGACTCTGACGACGCAGACCAATACGGACGGGTCTGTCCGCGGCAAGGTGAAGGTCACGTTGGGCAGTGACAAAGTCAGCTCGGAAACCTGGATCGATCACAATCAGGACGGGGTGTTCCAAGCTACCGATTTGAGCCGGAGCGTGACGGTGGACGGAACAACCGGAGAGCGGACCACCACCAGCTGGACGCGCAATGCGGATGGGTCGTTCAGTGCCAATTCGGTCTCGGTGACGAGTGAAGACGGGTTGGTGACCAACACAAGCATCGACGCGGATGGGGACGGCGATACGGACCGGTCGATCTCTGATGTGACGGTGGAAAACGCGGATGGCACCTCGACCCGGACGGTCACGGAGAAAGCGCAGGATGGCGCATTCCGGAGCAAGCAGCAGAGTGTGACCAGCGCTGACGGGCTGACTGTGACAACGCTGAGCGACATTGATGGCGATGGGGCTTGGGATGGGAAATCTGTCTCGTCGCGTGTCTCCAACCCCGATGGCAGTACGCTGCGCACGGTGACCAACCATGCTGGTGATCAGACCACGCTGCTCTCACAGGCAACCGTTTCTCAAAGCGCGGACCGGCGTCTGACGATCACCAACACAGATGCCAATGGCGATGGCGCGAGTGACGTCACCCTGCGGTCGGAACAGCACGCCGATGGCAGCATGACCGAGCATGAGACCCGTCTGAACGCAGATGGGTCGACACGTTCGACCCAGGCGACCAATGTCAGCGACGACAGGCTGACGGTGACGGTTGCGAGTGATGTCGACGGCGACGGCACGGTGGACACCCGTTCCACCACAGCCACGGTTCTGAATGCTGATGGTGGACGAACCACAACCTCCACTATCAAGAACGGCAATGACAGCCTGCGCAGCCAGTCCGTCACAACGGTCAGTGATGATGGGTTGGTGACCACCACGTCAGAGGACAGGGATGGGGACGGCACGCCGGAGCGTGTGGTGACCTCCACCACCGAGCTCCTGGCGAATGGGTCAAAGACCACCACGGCAGATGTAAAGTCCAGCGATGGGTCGCTGCTGTCGCGGACGCAGACCACTGTGAGCGATGACGGTCTGACGGTTGAGACCCGGACAGATCGGGACGGGAACCAAGAGGCGGATATCGTCTCGTCCAGCGTGACAACCCTGAATGCGGATGGCGGGCAAACCGTTACGACCGAGGTCACGGATGTGACCGGCTCCAGTGACGTGCTGCGGTCCCGCACGGTGACCACAACCAGCGATGATGGCCGAGATGTCCTTGAGATCCGGGACGTGGATGGTGACGGCAATGTGGACCAGCGCATTCATCGCGTTGTCGGCGATGATGGTCAGGTCACGGTAACGGAAACAAAGCTGGACGATACGGGCGCGACCCAGAGCCAGATGGTGTCCACCACCAGCGACAATGGGCTTGAGACCACAACCCGCTATGATGCGGACGGCAACGGGGCGTTTGAGCGGAGCGAACACAGCACCACCGTGCTCAAAGCGGATGGGTCCACCACAAGAACGGTGGAAGAGAAAACCGAGAATGGCACGGTGTATCGCCGCGCTGTCATCGAGACGTCCCGCGACGGTCGCACCACGACAACCCGGGAAGATCGGGACAATGACGGGGATTATGATCTGACCGTCACCCGATCCGTCGATCTGAATGCGGCCGGTGTCGAGACCACGACCCTAACCCGGACAGCGGCCAATGGCACCACGCTCAGCACGGATACAATCGTGGTCAGCGCGGATGAGCGCACGGTGACGCGGAGCATCGATGCCGATGGCAATGGGGAGAATGACCAGGTCATCACCACAACCCTCGCAGATAACGGCACACAGACGAGCCAGACGAAGTCCTTCAACAGCACTGGCGCTCTGATCGCCACGCATACCAACACGATTAGTGACGATGGCCTGACCACCACATCCCGGACCGACCGGAACGGCGACGGCACAGATGAGCTGGTCGCCACCGCGACTACGGTACTTGCTGCAGATGGCAGCAGTAGCACAACAACCCGCTACACCGATGGGGGCGGCACACTTCAGGCAAAGACGATTGCGACCACCAGCGATGATGGCTTCAGCTCTACCTGGAGCGCAGATCTGAACGGCAACGGCACCAACGAGTTCGTAACCACCCGCACTATCACGTTCAATGCAGATGGGGATATCGAAGAGCTGGTATCCACATCGATTGTCAATGGTGTCGACGCCACGCTTGTAACAAACCTGACCTCCGGTGATGGGCTGAGGCAACAGACGGAATTCGATCTTACAGGGGATGGCGCAACGGATCGCAGCAGCGTGCGTTTGATCGAGGCCAGCGGTGCTTTAACGCAGACCAACAGGCAACTCGATGAAGACGGTACCCTGGTTCACTCGGTGCAGATCAGCGAAAGTGCGGACGGCCGAAGTATAACGCAGTTGGTCGACACTGATGGTGACGGTATTGCCGATCGAGACCGCAAGGCACAGATCAATCCAGATCAGTCGATGACAACAACCCTGAGAGACCTCAAATCAGACGGTTCCGCGTCCACTGTGATTACTGGGTTTGAGGCTGCCAACGGTAGCCAGATGAGCTATCAGTTTGACCTGGACGGTGACGGAACGGCGGAGTTCAAACGACAATCAGATGTCAGTTTTAGCGACGATGGCGGCACCGTCACAACTGTCTCGGAAACCCATGACAACACTCTGAGCTTTGAGGAGATCGTCACAGTCTCTGCTGACGGTCTGACCAGTACTGCCAATTCCGATCGGGACGGCGACGGTGACTGGGATGTCAGCCTGCGGGAAACAACGCAGCTACATCAGGATGGCGGCGAGACGCGGAATGTCGATGTGACCTATGCCGACGGAAGTTTGCGATCGTCAATGTCGCGTGAAACCAGCGCAGATGGTCGAACGGTTACTGAAACCCGCGATTACGATGGCGATGGGATGAAGGATGTCGAGACAACATCCGTGTCGGGTGCGGACGGGCGTTTGACCCGCGTCGAGACGTCCTATGATGCGGATGGTACGGTCAGTAACACGAGGACAACGAACGTGTCCGGTGACGGGTTGGTGACAACAATCGAATCCGATGATACGAGTTTCACTATCTCGCGCTCGCCAGTGGGCAATGGCAGCTATCGCACCGACTACTCCGGAGACAATCTGGATTTTGACAGCGGACACTATGTTGATGTTTCCGGAATTGAGACCTGGGGTCTGAACCGCACGATTGCCGGGGAAACAACGAATTATGCAGTCCGGCTTGATGCCGCGTCCAAGGCAAGAATTCTGGAAGAAGCTGCACGAATTTATGACACGATTCTCGATCGCGACATGGACCGGTCCGAAGTGGAGCAACTGGTTGCACATGTTGAAAACGGCGAGCTCAACCTCAGCGCTCTTGCTGGTGAACTGATCGCGTCCGACGAATTTGACGCCCGCTACCCGAATATCAGCGATGCATCCTTTGTCAGCCAGCTCTACACAAATGCTCTGGGCCGCGGTGCTACGCTGGATGAAGCAGCTGATGCGCTGTCTGCGCTCGCGGGCGGACAAAGCCGCGCCGATCTGGCCGCCGGTCTTTCGGAAAGTTCCGAACATATCGTTGTGGGCAATGGACATATGTCCAGCGTCAATTTTGATGTCTTTTTGAATGCAGCACAGGTCGAGCACAGCTCGGACCGCGCTTACGTTGAAGCGACCCTGATCCGGGCATATGCCGTTTTGCACGGAACCAGCGACTCCGGTTCGATCCTGAAGCTCGCCGCCACCCAGATCGTGAATGGGTATGCGACACTGCTTGGAACGCTGGACCTGATGTTGGAACAGCAGGGGCAATGGATTGCGCCGCTCGGCAATCACTATCAGGATCAAAACGATGAAGAATTTGTCCAAATGGTGCTGTGGAATACCCTTGGGCAGAATCCGTCTGATGCCGAACTGAATTCCTGGGTTCAGAAGCTGTATCAGGGACAGCTCACACGCGGTGAGTTTGTTTATATCCTCGCCAACAGCCCCGAAATGTCGCGCAAAGGGATCGGTTCGGAAGCCGCTTTGTCATTGAACGGAATCGGTTCTCAAAACGTTGACCTCGCGGCTATTTCGGAGCGCGAAGTACGGGGCGATGAAAGAAGCAACAGCATCACTGCGAACAATCAGGATGAGAACGTACACCTATATGGCTTGGGTGGAAACGATACGTTGCGCGGTGGATCCGGCAACGACATCATATCAGGCGGTGACGGCGCAGACAGTCTCGATGGCGGGGCGGGCAATGATGTGGTGTATTTTGATTCAGATGATGTCCAGGTTACAGGCGGGTCCGGCTATGACACGGCCGTCGTAACGGGTGACAGCGGTGTAACACTTCAACTTCACTCGAATGGGTTTGAAGCCGCTTATGGGAGTGTCGGCAATGATACTCTGACTGGTGACGGCAGTCACTCAGATCTCCTAATTTTCGGGGAGGCAGGGGACGATATCCTGACCGGGGGGGCTGGCGAGGACGTTCTAATCGGAGGCGCAGGAAACGACCGAGTCAATGGGGGCGATTCAGACGACCGGCTCTCGGGTGGGTTGGGCAATGACACATTGGAAGGCGGCTCCGGCAGTGACCTGATCGACGGCGGCGGCGGTAATGACGAGCTGTCCGGCGGCAATGGTGGCGACACATTGTCGGGCGGTGATGGCGATGATTTTCTCAGGGGCGGTGCCGGCGATGACATCGTTGACGGGAATGACGGCGATGATGTCATTTACAACGGTAACGGCGACGACGTCATCCGGGGTGGTGCTGGCAATGACATAATTCACAACGACAATTCGGATTATGGGGACGACGTCATCTATGGCGATGACGGGGATGATCAGATCTGGGATGGCAAGGGAGACGACCAATACCACGGTGGGCGCGGGGATGATTTGTTCCATGAGAGTGCCCATGGTGATTACGACGTGTACATTGGCGGAGACGGCTTTGACACCCTGTTTCTAACGGGGGATCGAAGCGACTATACCGTGACCTGGCAGCAAGACATCGACCAGATCAAAGTTGCGAGCACCGACGGTGAGATACAAATCGATACGCGCGGGGTTGAGCTTTTTCAATTCGCGGATGGATCTGTAATTGGCCATATCTCAGCTTCGTACGAAAACCAGGGATTTGATGAGTATCAGGAACGACCCGAAACAAGCGACCCCAGCGACACGTGGCCCGGTACGCAGGAGAATAATCTTGTCCATGCAACGGATCTTGATGATTACCGGTACACGGGTTCGGGAGATGATCGGATAATTGTCTTTGCCGGTAACGATCATGTGCAGGCAGGTCGCGGAGACGACACTGTGCTTGGCGGCGACGGTGATGACAGACTGGAAGGCAATGAAGGGGCCGACACTGTTTTCGGGGAAGAAGGCAACGATACGATCTTGGGCAATAGTGGCGCTGATGTCTTGAGCGGCGGTGCTGGGGCAGACCGCATCCACGCTGGTGGAGGTGCTGACCGTGCCGCTGGTGGCGATGCAGATGACATCATATACGGCGAAGACGGTGACGACCAGTTATCGGGCGATGACGGTAATGACACGGTCTACGGTGGGTCCGGTTCGGACCGTATTTGGGGAGGCGCTGGACAAGATACGTTGCGTGGTGACAGTGGCTCCGATTTCCTGAACGGTGGTTTGGGGAATGATGATGTCGCAGGTGGAGCAGGCTCTGATGTAGTGCTTGGCAATGTAGGTAATGACCTGCTGAGAGGGGAATATGGCTCTGACCTCCTTGTTGGTGGATGGGGTGAAGACGTCCTGCATGGCGGCGATGGCGATGACGTGCTAATCGGCGATAACCGATCCGGGGAGTCTGGCTTGCCAGAGTTGTCTAGTGGCTTGCCTGCGATGAGCGCAACTTCCAGCGACGGGGTTGCCATGCTCTATCTCGCTTCTGATCGCTGGCTATTGGAGAACGTAGATTCCACACTGCCGATCGATCAAAAAGCGGATATTGTCAGGGACCACTACGGTCGTCGCCTTGAGGATCCAGAGCGATGGAATGGCGAAAGCATGACCATCACCTTTGATGTCTACCGTTTCCTTGCTTCTCAACCCGGGTTACTGCCGCTGGTCCCGGATTTGTGGGATGAGGACGAACTCTATTCGATCGTTGCGCATCACTATCACAGACGTACAGATATAGACCCGGATAGTTCCTGGTTGGATATGAGTTTCTCAACCGAAATCTACGCGGCAAATTATCCGGACCTGCAAAACGCGTTTGGAGACAATTCGCACGCGCTTGCCAAACACTACGTCCAAACCGGCAAAACTGAAGGGCGGATCGTTGATCGCCTGTTGGGAAGCAACAATGACACCCTTCACGGCGATGAAGGAAACGATCGGTTGTATGGCGGCGTTGGGGATGATTCCCTTTTTGGTGGCGCAGGTACAGACGCGCTTTTGGGTGGCTCGGGAGACGACCACCTCAGTGGCGATGATGGCGCAGATCAACTGGTCGGTGGTACAGGCAATGATACTATCCTGGGTGGAGCAGGTGCTGATGCGCTTTATGGCAAAACAGGTTCTGACAACTTGGACGGCGGTGACGGCGCTGACCTGCTCATCGGCGGGTGGGCGTCAGACACCCTCATCGGAGGGGATGGTGATGACCTCTTGTTTGGTGATACACGCCCCGGCGACTTAGGGTTGCCTGAACTGTCCAGTGGTTTGCCCGCGATGAGCGCAACTGCAAGCGACGGGGTTGCCATGCTCTATCTCGCCTCCGATCGATGGCTTTTGGAGAACATAGACTCAACACTGCCGATCGATCAAAAAGCGGATATTGTCAGGGATCACTACATTCGTCGCCTTGAGGACCCGGAACGGTGGAATGGCGAAAGCATGACCATCACCTTTGATGTCTACCGTTTCCTTGCTTCTCAACCCGGGTTACTGCCGCTGGTCCCGGATTTGTGGGATGAGGAAGAACTCTATTCGATCGTTGCGCATCACTATCACAGACGAACAGATATAGACCCAGATGGTTCCTGGTTGGATATGAGTTTCTCAACCGAAACCTACGCGGCAAATTACTTCGATCTGCAGGAGGTTCTCGGTGACAACGGCCACGCGCTTGCCAAACACTACGTCCAAACTGGCAGAACTGAAGGGCGGATCGTTGATCGCTTGGTGGCAACCAGCACGATGTCAAACGATGATACCCTCATAGGTGGCGAAGGTATTGATACGCTGCATGGGGGCGTCGGAGACGACCAATTGATGGGTGGCCTTGGGGACGATTCCCTTTTTGGTGGCGCTGGTGCAGACGCGCTTTTGGGTGGCGCGGGAGACGACTACCTCAGCGGCAATGATGGCGCAGATCAATTGGTCGGTGGTACAGGTAATGATACTATCCTGGGTGGAGCAGGTGCTGATACGCTATTCGGCAAAGCAGGTTCTGACAACTTGGACGGCGGTGACGGCGCTGACCTGCTCATCGGCGGGTGGGCGTCAGACACCCTCATCGGAGGGGATGGTGATGACCTCTTGTTTGGTGATACACGCCCCGGCGACTTAGGGTTGCCTGAACTGTCCAGTGGTTTGCCCGCGATGAGCGCAACTGCAAGCGACGGGGTTGCCATGCTCTATCTCGCCTCCGATCGATGGCTTTTGGAGAACATAGACTCAACACTGCCGATCGATCAAAAAGCGGATATTGTCAGGGATCACTACATTCGTCGCCTTGAGGACCCGGAACGATGGAATGGCGAAAGCATGACCATCACCTTTGACGTCTACCGTTTCCTGGCTTCTCAACCCGGATTATTGCCGCTAATCCCGAATTTGTGGGATGAGGACGAAGTCTATTCGATCGTTGCGCATCACTATCACAGACGTACAGATATAGACCCTGATGGATCTTGGTTGGATATGAGTTTCTCAACCGAAACCTACGCGGCAAATTACTTCGATCTGCAGGAAGCTCTCGGCGACAACGGCCACGCGCTTGCCAAACACTACGTCCAAACCGGCAGAAGTGAAGGGCGGATCGCTGACCGCTTGGTGGCAACCAGCACGATGTCAAACGATGATACCCTCATAGGTGGCGAAGGTAATGATACGCTGCATGGGGGCGTCGGAGACGATGTTCTTTCAGGCGGGGTCGGCGCAGATACCTTTGTCTTCAACGCCGTCGACCAGACAGGCAATGACACCATCGAGGACTTTGAAGATGGCGTGGATCAAATCGATCTTTCAGACCTTCTGCTGAGTGAAGTTAGTGTCTCTCAAAACGGGAGTGATGCTGAAATCACTTGGGCCAACGGTGCAATTACGCTGAACAATACCGTTGCGGACAATATTGCTGAGGATGACTTTATTTTTGCGTCATCAGTGGAAACCGAAGGGGTAGGATTAAGAGTGAGCGCCAACGGTTACTATGTGGTGAATGATGGTACCCAATTGATAAAAATGCGCGATCAGAATGGGCTGGTGGACCCGGAACAAAAATTGGCGTCCGGCTGGCAGGCAAAACATGCCGGCGCGGACCCGGATGGTAATGGGTATCTTGTCTACTGGGAAAATTCCGATGGTCAGAAAGCGATCTGGCAGCTTGACGACGGCGGTACGTTGGTGACCAGTCACATTGCGGATGCCCCAATGATCGCTGGCTCTGAAACAGCATTTGGATTGGATTTAACTGGAGATGGCGTGGTCGGGCACAGTTATACGGTGCGTGACGCGATTGGTGATGTTAAACTGTTGACTGTTGACACAGACAACAATCGTTACGCGATCGAGACGGCCGACGGTGACATCGTTCATGTTATGAATGCGGGAACACTCGTTAGCGACGACAGCTTTGTGGGTTTCTCAGCGCAGCACGCAACGGCCAATCCGGACGGAGGTGGGTTTTTGCTGTTCTTTGACAGGGTCAACGGCGAGGATGCGATTTGGGAACTGAATTCTGAGGGTTCACTAGCCACAAGCTACTACGTAGACGATGCGGCCCTTGTGGATCTTGAAACGGTGTTTGGCGCCGATTTGAATGACGACGGTTCTTTGGGCTAGGTCTGACGGTCACTAAGAATGCGTTTCCACTTCCGTAGAGTGAAGGTGCGGAAGTGGAACTTTTAAGTAATTTTGGAATTGCCGAAATCGGGGTCAATTTCGGTATGGGGCAGAATGGTATCATAAGCGGTGAAGGTTCTGAGTATTCCAGGTAGTGTCGCTAGTTTTAGGCCTAGGTGCTCAGCCCCGGCATCTAGTGGATCGGGTCCAAAATGAATCTACCCCTCGCTGAGGTCCAGAATTGCAAGTGTATTCGTAGGGCGCGAGGCCTCTGAGAGTCTTCAGTTGGCGTGCGTAGTTGTACGCGTCGAGTAACTCGGACATGCCTTTGATATAATGGCTGCTTTTTTGTTGGGTCAGATATGCTTGACGTTTGGGTCGGAATTGAATGACGTGATTTACTCATTTGTTGAGGTTTTGTTTGTCGATTGGGCCAAAGCTCTGTGACGTTCCACAGTACTTGTTGATGAACGTCACACGAACCTGACCCAACCGTCACAGTTGGACCAGAAACAAGGTGAACGTTCGACATCAGATGGCACCCCAAGTCAAACCTTCTTTCCACTACAAAAACAGATGTCAGGCTGAGATCAGTTGCTGTCAAACATCAGATTACTTTGATTTGCGCGTTACGACTGACCCAAATTCGTGAAAAAGAGCCCAAACCGGATGAGGTGGGTGGCTCCTGCTCCACCGGCATCGAATGTGCCAAAGTGCAGTTGTCATCGACTGCTAGGAAAGGAGCCACCCAATGACAGTAAAGACCGTCGGCCTGGATCTGGCCAAGGATGTTTTTCAAGTTCACGGCATTTCAGAGAACGGCCGAGTGATTTTCAACAAAGCCATCAAACGCACCAAGCTGCTCCGCTTCTTTGAGACGCTTCCACCCTGCAGGG
>NZ_JAKRGB010000001.1 GCF_022347725.1 Ruegeria sp. Ofav3-42 | reverse complement strand
TGTAGAAGGTGCCCTGGCTAATACCATAGCGCCTGCACACGTCAGCAGTCCGCTCGCCTGCTTCCTGTTCCTTGATCATCTGGATGATCTGTTCGTCGGTGAATCTCGTCTTCATTTGTCCGTCCTTAAGTTGGGCGGACTCTACACAAAACTGGAGGAGATTCAGGGGCTCAGGTCACACCTATTAGACTGAGAGCGGTACTGCGATGTGCTTGTAGTGACATTTTCCTCTTCGACATGAACTCCCAAATTGTCAACTTTAACCCATTTCTCTCGTGTTTCAGTTTGAGTATTACTCGACCAGTTCTGGTACTCAATGTCGAAGCGTTGCCAACGGCCAAACTGATCCTTTACGCGAAGAAAGAATACACCGTCTTCCACAGGCATTTACTCGATCCACAGTTCTTCGCGTAGCTTTGGGATGTCTACATCGAGCCAACCTGGATTGGATCGCGTCGTCCTAACGACAATCACAGCAAACTCATCACCGAATTTTCCTTGAAAGCTACCGGGAGAGTCTTTTTGCGGAACGGTTCCCAATGCAACATTTTCAAAGAAGATCTCCGCTTCGGTCAGCGCAACGCCCTCGATGTAGAGAGCCACGCTAACTTCCTCGTCAAGACGGCGAGATAAATCAGATAGCTTAGGTATAAATGCCGCTTTTGGATTGCCAAGAGCATCCCATATGAAATCACGGAATCTGAGCGAGGCCAAGCGCCGCGATTGGTCGTACAAGGCGGTAGCTAGCTATTGGAACGGGAGGTAGGCTCAGCAAGCTCTCATCTACGCTGGCAAGATCGACTGTGGAGACAGCGTCTGGGCAGTCATTGGGTGTATTGTAGCAAGTTTCTGAGGCTTCTAGTATTATCGCTATATTGCCATCGACGGCTTCTGAGCAGCCTCATCTGACTGGTCCAAGTTGATTGTTAGTGCATCATCGGCCTGTGATCCATCGAGATGATGGTTTCGGGCGCTGGTGGGCGATAGCCCAGAGCACTGTGGGGGCGTTTAGTGTGGTAGTGTTTCCTCCACCAATCAAAAATCTACATTTTTGATTGGTTTCGGAATCTCACAGGCTTGCTAATCTCAAAAATAAACACTTCTTGAGATTTTTTCTTTTTTTATAACGATGTAACTTCTAAAATCTACAATTCAGAAGTTTGTTCCCTTCAGAACGGAATCTCGTCGTCGTCGATTCCGCCGGATGCAGGGGCAGGGGCGCTGGACGGACCGCCATAGGGATCGCCATAGCCACCGCCTGCCTGACCGCCGCCATAACCGCCCGCTTGGCCGCCACCATAACCGCCGCCGCCACCGCCTTCACCGCGGCTGTCCAGCAGAGTCAGTTCACCACGGTAGGGGCGCAGAACGACCTCGGTCGAATACCGGTCCTGACCCGATTGGTCCTGCCATTTGCGGGTTTCAAGCTGACCTTCGATGTAAACTTTGCTGCCCTTGCGGAGGTATTGTTCAGCAATCCGCGCCAATGGCTCTGAGAAAATCGCCACCGAGTGCCATTCCGTGCGCTCACGACGTTCACCGGTGTTACGATCTTTCCAGGTCTCGGATGTAGCGATGCGCAGATTGCAAACCTTGCCGCCGTTCTGGAACGACCGGACCTCGGGATCGCGGCCGAGATTTCCGACCAGAATGACCTTGTTGACTGAACCTGCCATGTAGTTCCCCGTTCTTGTCTAACTCGAGTACGCGCGAATCTGGCGCGTTGTATCTATGCGACCCTATACGGCCTGTGTCATGGTTAAAACACAGTTGATGTGTGCAACAGTCGGCAAGAAATCCCCCAGCCTCTGTTTACCAAGCTTTCATTATTGCCTGAAATATCTATACTGGATTGGTTCGAGGACGAGCGGGATTGGCATTAATGCGTTTTCTAATTGGTTGTTTTTCTGCTCTGAGCCTTGCGCTGGTTTCGGTCCCGGCTGCGGCTGACACACTGTCCACCAAAAGCCGCAAGGACATTTTCCTTAAGCAATCAAAGATTCTGGATTCACGTGCTGCGACCCAATATCGCGACTCCGAGCGTCTGAAGCCAAAGACCGCTCAGCCGAAGTTCAGCAAGCGGTATAACGGTAAGTATCGCGGTCAATATCTGACGCTGGCCCGGCAAGCCGCACGAAAGCACAGTGTCCCGGAGGAGCTGTTCCTGCGCTTGGTTCAACAGGAAAGTGGATGGAACCCCCACGCGGTTTCTCACAAGGGAGCATTGGGTCTGGCTCAGCTTATGCCGGGGACTGCGCGCCTATTGGGTGTGAATCCCCACGATCCCAAACAGAACCTTGAAGGCGGGGCGCGGTACTTGTCCTGGCAGTACCGCAAGTTCAAATCCTGGCGTCTGGCGCTGGCAGCCTATAACGCAGGACCGAAGGCCGTGGAAAAACACGGCGGCGTGCCGCCATACAAGGAAACCCAGAACTATGTGAAAGTGATCTGGGGCGGCTAACCGGCTTTCTGTTTTTCAGACGAACCAAACCGCGCTGGGATCTGCATTCTAGACGTCACCACCAATACGATCAAAGCAAGAACCATCGGTGCGCAGGCCGCAAGAATTGCGGTCTGAAAGCTGGCGAATTGGGCGATCACCCCAACCGACGGACCAGCAACCAACGCTCCGATGAACAAGCTGTTGACGTACAACGCATTGGCCCGCGCCATACGCCCATTCGCCAGGTTCTGAACAAAGGTCAGACTGACTCCGGCAAAAAGACCGTAATAAGTGCCTTCAAGTGCGGCGCCGACGATCATTCCAGCCAAGCCCGAGACCTGTGACAGCACAAGAAACGCGCTTAGCCCCAATCCACCAGACAGGATCAATCCGGTCAAAGGTGAAATGAAACGTAACAGAACCGGTGTCGTCAGAATGATTACGATTTCGGCGGCTGTCTTGATCGTAAATGACAGCCCCGGCGCAAAACCTGGCAGGCCGGCCTCACGAACGTAAAACAGGGGCAGGGCACTGCTGCAAAGCACATGCGCGGTTGAGAATAGCAAGCAGGCCGTAACCGCCAGCCACAGAATTCTGTTTGTATCTGATTCATCTTCGCCAGGTTTTGTAGCCACTTCAGACCTTGCGTCCGCGGGCATGGCTGTCCGCCACAATACTGCCCAGACCGATGCAGCGGCCAATGCCGCAACAAAGACCCGGTCAGGCCCCCATTGTCCGGCCACAAAAAACGCGAGCGCCGGGCCCATCATCCAACCGAGCGACGTCATCGCCCGCAGCCAGGCGTTAAAGGAAGGAATATCAAACCCATACCGTTCGGCGCTGATGCGGCCAAAGCTGTACATGGTGGACAGGGAACTGCTGCTGAGGCTGAATCCCAGCACGCATACCGTTATCAGTGTCCCATAAGACGGCCAGAGCAGAACGGATACGAGTGCGATGACATAACCCGCGATGGACAGACCAACCAACGGCGCAAACCGATGTCCGTTGTCCAGTCGCGCGGCGAAGCTCCGGTTGAACCCGACTGTCAGCAATATCCCCAAGGCGCTATATATGCTGATTTGCCAAGGCGGGTGGCCCAGTTCCTGCACGATGTAGAATGGGATAAACGGGGCGGTCATGCTTGCGCAGAACGTGCCAGAAAGGTGCAGACCCAGAATGGCCCGCGCACGACTGTCGCCGAGAGATGTCATCGAATACTCGCCCTTGAAATCAACGCCGTAAGAAACGGCCTTCCAGCGCTATCCGATGTGTTCTACAGAAATATGACACGGCGCCGACTTTGTGCCAACGCCGTGGAATTGTCTCGCGCGGTTATTCCGCCGCGATTTTGATGACAGGCTCCATTCGGGCCAGAATGTCGTCGGCGAGGTGGCATTTCACCTGATGTCCATCTGCCAGATGCTTGACCGGTGGCACGTCCTTCTCGCACAACCCGCCCGGCACCTCGGATTTCCAGCGGCACCGAGTCTGGAACGGGCAGCCCGGTGGCGGGCTCATGGCTGATGGGATATCGCCTTCCAGAACGATGTGTTGCTTTTCGACTGATGTATCCGCAATGGGCACAGCGCTTAGCAGAGCCTCGGTGTACGGATGATAGGGCGGCGAAAAGACTTGATCCGTTGTGCCCAGTTCGACCACATGCCCCAGATACATCACCATAACGCGATCGCTGAGGTATCGCACGATGGACAGATCGTGACTGATGAACAGAAGGGTCGTCTTATGTTCGCGCTGGATCTCCATCAGCAGGTCGGTCACAGCGGCCTGAACGGACACGTCCAACGCCGAGACCGGCTCGTCCGCGACAACGATCCGGGCATCACCGGCAAAGGCCCGGGCAATACCGACACGCTGTTTCTGGCCGCCCGATAGCTGCCGCGGCATCCGGTCGGCAAAGGCGCGGGGCAGTTTCACCAGATCCAACAGCTCCAGCATTCGTTTCTTGCGCTCAGCCTCGGAATTGCCAACGCCGAAGATTTCCAGTGCACGGATGATTTGACGACCAACGGTCATCGATGGGTTCAGCGTGTCGAATGGGTTCTGGAACACCATCTGAACTTCACCCACCGTCTTGGCGTCACGTTCTTCGATGGGCACGTCCTCGATATTGCGGTTGTCCAGCAGGATTTGCCCATCTGTGGCCGTCTCAAGCCCCATCAAAACCTTGGCAAAAGTGGACTTGCCGCATCCGGATTCACCCACGATGGCAAGCGTTTCGGATTCGTGCGCCTCAAAGCTGAGGGTTTCGTTGGCTTTCACAACCTTCTTCTCACCGCCACCGAACAGAGCGTTGGCAGCAACCTCATAATACTTCTTGAGGTTGTCCATCTTCAGAACCGTGCGGCCAATCTCGCCCTTTTCTTTCTGCTCGCCCACCGTGATCGGGGCATTCCAGTCGATTTCCTTGAATTTCAGGCAGCGGGTGTGATGGCGGTCGTTGCCCGGCACGGCCTCCATAAGGATGTTCTGCGCGTCGCATCGACCCTCTTCGAAATAGTCGCAGCGCGGGCCAAAGTTACAGCCTGGCGGACGCTCGTGCGGCAGCGGGAAGTTACCCGGAATTGCCACCAGCGGGCGCGCGTTCTTGTCCGCCCCGGGCAGGGGGATCGAGCGGAACAGCGCCTGCGTATAGGGGTGCTGCATCTCGTCGAATACATCGTGGATTGAACCGCGCTCTACAGCTTCGCCCGAATACATCACGCAAAGCCGGTCGCAGGTTTCCAGAACCAGACCCAGGTTGTGGCTGATGAACAGCATCGAGGTGCCGTATTTCTTGCCCAAATCCTTGACCAGTTCGACGACGGCGGCTTCAACGGTCACGTCCAGGGCGGTGGTGGGCTCATCCAGTATCAGCAACGACGGCTTGGACATCAGCGCCATCGCAATCACGATCCTCTGTTGCTGACCGCCCGACAACTGGTGCGGAAAGGAATTCAGCATCCGCTCGGGGTCGGGCAGACGCACATCCGTCACCACTTCCAACGCGCGGGCATAAGCTTCTTCCTTGCCCACGCCCTCGTGGATCATCGGCACTTCCATCAATTGCCGCCCGATTTTCATCGCCGGGTTCAAGCTGGCCATCGGCTCCTGATAGATCATTGCGATCTCGTTGCCGCGAATGTCGCGCAACTCGTCGGTACTCATCTCACTCAGATCGCGGCCTTTGAACTTAATCGTACCGCCAACAACCCGCCCGTTCTTACCAAGGTCCTGCATGACCCCAAGCGCGACGGTGGATTTGCCGCATCCGGATTCGCCAACCAGCCCCACAGCTTCACCGGGTTGCACGCTGACCGAGAAATCCATCACGGCGGGAATTTCCCGCAGGCGGGTGAAGAATGAAATCGACAGCTTGTCGATCTCCAGAATTGGCCCGTCATAATCCGCCAGTTTGTTCATTTGTGTTCTCCTCGCGAGAGTCAGGGGATCCCCTTCATCTGGCTAAAAATACCTCGGGGGTCCGGGGGCAGAGCCCCCGGCCTTGATCACATCAGTCCTTGAGACTTTCCTCACGAAGACCATCCGCCAGCAGGTTCAGACCCAGAACCAGTGACAACAGCGCCAGCGCAGGCGGCAGGGCAGGGTGCAGATAGATCGACAACAGCTTGCGCCCTTCGTTGATCGTTGAACCCCAATCCGGGCTTTCGGGTGGCAGACCCAGTCCAAAGAAACCCAGAGTTCCCAGCAGGATGGTGGTGTAGCCGATGCGCAGACAGAAATCGACGATCAGCGGCCCACGTGCGTTGGGCAGGATTTCCCACAACATGATGTACCACGGGCCCTCGCCACGGGTCTGCGCCGCCGCCACGTAGTCGCGCGTCTTGATGTCCATCGCAAGGCCCCGCACGATGCGGAACACGGTGGGCGAGTTCACAAAGACGACCGACACGAACACAACCAGAATGCCGCCCGGGATATCGAACAGATCCAGATAAGTTGGCAGACCCCAGATACGGTAATCATCTGTGTTGATGATGTAACCGCCGGTCGAAATCAGCGACAGGTACAGCCACAGCGCGATGCCCAGAACGCCGATCAATAGCGGCGTGCGGAATTTCGGGCGGGTGTAGTAGCGCGAGTTCAGCAAGACGCCGATGAACAGGATCGGGAACACGAACAACACGGCCGCCATATAGTTCGGCACGCCCGTTGCCACGATCTCTGGCGTGACCAGCAGGTAGAACAGCAGGATAACCGGGAAAGCCAGGATCAGATTGGCAAGGAACGACAGGAACGTGTCCAGACGCCCGCCGTAGTACCCTGCGGGCAGACCCAAAGTGATCCCGACCATGAACGCGAACATCGTCGCCAGCGGAGCGATCTGAACAACGATCCAAGCGCCCTTGACCATGCGGCTAAAGACGTCTCGGGCAAGGTTGTCGCCACCCAGCAGGTACCAGGCATACTCGCCTTCTTCCGGGCTTGGCAGAGGCGTTCCAGGCACCTTGTTCTTCATGCCCGACACTTGCACCAGCGGGTCGTGTGTTACGATCAGATCCAGTGCGCCAAAGATACCGGTGAAAACCCAGAACATGACCAGGCCAAAGCCGATCATGCCGATGGGGCTGTCAAACAGTTTGCCATAAAGACCAAGGCGCCGTTTGAAGGCGATCGACATCGCAAACAGGATGATCAGCGACAGCCACACAGGCAGAAACTGCTGCGAGATCGCACCGATAATCCCGGCACCGGTACCCATGAAAATACCAAGCAGAATGTAGGCAAGCGAAAGCGCGACACAGGCGAAAAAGCTGTATCTCAGGGCCGATTGAGTCAGTCCGCGCAGACCACTGCCCGAGCTGATGGTGCCGTCGGCATTCACGGTCATCGGTGCCTCCGGCAGAATGATGCTGCCGATAATCCAGATGACGATCGATACAATCAGCGCTGCCAATGCGATCAGAAGGATGGGGTTCAGAAAGGCGATAGAGCCGGTCCAGCTAAGAGGTTCCATGATCTATCCTCCCTTACGAAATACGGATGCGCGGGTTGAGGTAGACATAGCCGATATCGGATATCAGCTGCGTCACCAGCACCACAAAGACCGACACGACCGAAATCGCCAGCAGCAGCTGGATGTCGTTGTTGCCCGCCGCCTGAACCAGTGCCCAGCCGAAGCCCTTGTAGTTGAACAGGGTCTCAACGATCACCACGCCGTTCAACAGCCACGGGAACTGCAGCATGATGACGGTGAAGGGCGCGATCAGCGCGTTGCGCAGCGCGTGTTTCAGAACGATGTTGCCGAAGGACACACCCTTTAGCCTTGCGGTTCGGATGTACTGCGCGGTCATCACCTCGGTCATCGAGGCCCGGGTCATCCGAGCGATATAGCCCATGCCGTAAAGCGCGATGGTCAGAACCGGTAGGAAGAAGTTCTCGAATGTCGGGTTGTCCATCGCCTGCGTCGCGGTACCCTTGAACCACTTCAGACCCACGGTAGACGATGTGAAGATCGCTATGAAAATCACGCCTGACACATATTCCGGTGTCGCCGTAGTGATGATCGAGAATGTGGACAGGGACCGGTCCAGTGCAGACCCTTCGCGCATTCCGGCCAGCACGCCGACCAACAGCGCGGATGGCACCATCAGGACCAGAACCCAGAACATCAGATAGCCGGTATTGCCGAGGCGCTTGCTAACAATACTGCCGACTTCATCCTTGAAAACGGTTGAGTATCCCCAGTCGCCTTGAAGAACGCCACAGAATCTTGGGGTTGTTTCTTCGGTTGACCCCGGTCGTGTGCAGGTGCCTACGAAAGTGCCGTCTTCCAGCGTTTTGGTAAAGCCCGGCATGACTCCCAGCCACTGGCCGTATTTGACCAGCGTGGGTTGCAGGTAACCGCGGTTTTCAAGCCAGGTCTCGACCTGTTCGTCGGACATCCGCTGGTTGCCTTGCGTTTTCGCAAGCTTTTCCAGGTTCGGGTAAAGGTTGGTCAGAAAAAAGACCACGAAAGTCAGGCACAATGCCGTCAGCAGCATGACGCCGAACCGTCGAAGGATGAATAGTCCCATGATGGCCCCTGTTGTTCGGGTGTTCCGCAGATCATTGGACCATTTGCTGGCCTCGGACATCCGACCCCGTGTCGGCCTGTCTGCGGCTGGAAAGGGGCGCCCCGATCAGGCGCCCCCGTTTTATCGTCCGGCAGGTTTTAGGCTGCCCAGCCCCACTTGTAGTGGTGGTGCTCGAAGGAGACATGCATGTCGGTGCCGACAAGACCGTCCTTCATGTGGCGATACAGCGAACGCCAATAGGGCTGAATGGTCACGCCTTCTTCCTGGATCATCGCTTCGCCCTTGGCGACCACTTCACGGCGCTTGTCCGCATCCGCGATGGCCAGAGCTTCGGTCAGCAGGGCATCGAACTCGGCGTTCGCCCAGCCGAACTCGTTCCAGGCTTCGCCAGAACGATAGGCCAGCGCCCAGATCTGAACACCCAGTGGGCGGTGGTTCCAGTTGGTCGAGCTGTAGGGATACTTCGCCCAGTCGTTCCAGAAGGTGTTGCCCGGCAGAACGGTCCGCTTGACCTTGATGCCCGCGTCGCGCAGCTGCGCCGCAACCGCGTCGGTGGTGTTCCGGCGCCAGTCGTCGTCGATCGAAATCAGCTCGTGCTCGAAATCGATCATTCCGGCTTCTTCCATCAGTGCGCGAGCACCATCAGGATCGACCTTCTGCGGCGGCAGTTCGAAGTAATCCGGGTGGATCGGTCCAACGTGGTGGTTTTCCGCAGGCGCACCGCGACCGCCGTAACCCAGCTCCAGACAGATCGAGTTATCGACCGCCATCTGCAGCGCCTGACGGACGCGCTTGTCTTCGTACGGTTTCTTGCCGTCGATCTCGGCCAGCTGGTTTGGGCGGACGACGATGGTGTTCATCGTTACAACTTCGGACTTGATGTATCCGAGGCTGTCCATCACGTCGATGAATTCACCAACCGATTCATACAGCATGTCGACTTCGTCGGATTCCAGTGCCGCCAGCCATGCGGACGGGTCGGTGCCGTAGTCGATGTATTCGATGCTGTCCAAGGCCGGGCGGCCAAAGATGGCTTCACCCCACCAGGTGTGGTCCTCGTTGCGCACCAGAACGCCTTTGACGCCGACTTCGAGTTCGCTCATCAGATACGGGCCGGTGCCCACATTATTCAGCAGATCGGTTTCGCTGAACGAGCTGTGAACGATGGCCGCAGGATAATCCGCCATGCCCGCGATCAGCGAGATGTCAGAGGCGGGCAGGTTTAGTTTGACGGTGTTGGCGTCGACAACCTCGATACCACCTTCAATCGCCTGGCCGGACTCGGGATCAACCAGGGTTGCAAAACGACCCGCCATCGAGTTGGTTTCCGAGCTCTTGTCGCACCAGCGCGCGATGTTGCGTGCTACGTCATCGGCGGTGAAGTCATCACCGTTGTTCCATTTGACGCCCGGGCGAATTTTCAGAGTGTACTCGGTCGCGTCGTCGTTGACTTCCCAACCTTCCAGCAGCATCCCGCGGAACGTACCGTCCGAGTTGTACTCGACCAGATACTCAAGAGTACCACGGCTGTAGTTGCCGATCTGCGACCAGTCATAGGTGCGCGGATCTTTCAGGGCGCGAACTTCCATCTGGACACGCAGAGTACCGCCTTCTTTCTTGGCGTCTTCACCGGCCGCATGCACCGGCGCGGTCAGGCCGATCATGCCGTAGGCCGCTGCTGCGGTGACGCCAAGCCCGGTGGTGCGGGTCAGAAATTCGCGTCGGTTCATTTTACCGTCCCGATATTCCTGAGCATGCATTTCAGCCGCCCAGTGAATCGGTGCTCCGGTCGTTGTCTGGTTTTTCATTAACGTTACTCCCTGTGATACGGTAATTTTTTGGATGTAGCTTTGAACCGCTCAGGCCGGCATGCTCCGGGTGGCAGGTTCATGGTTTTTCTTATTTCGGATTCTGAACATCCCCATACCTGACATTCGGCACCAGAATTCGGGTTAGGTCAATGTTCGAAATCGTCATTCGGGGTACAAAAACGACATTGGTGGGCAGAGTTTACCGCGCTCAGCTCCGCCAATCTTAGGGAAACCCCTTTGTTCTACCTTTAGAGCAAAGCGGATTCGCCGCGTTGTTCCTGCGCGTTCGACTGTTATTTTTCCGCCTTAGTTTTTTGAGGTATCATTTTGATAAATCAATCCGATTCCAGGATTTCATACGCGCGCGGAACCAGGTGCGCTGCCGCTTTGCGAATTGCCGCGTTGAAATCGTTGCCCGATCGCGGGCCTCTTCCAGCGTCATTTCGCCATCAAGATAGGCCATAAGTTCGGGTACTCCGATGGCTTTGAATGCGGGCAGGGACGGATCGTACAGCTCTCGCATGCTTTCCACCTCCTGCAACGCACCGGTATCCAGCATCTGATCAAAGCGGCGCGTTATCCGTTCCAGAAGCCATTGTTTGTCCACGTCAAATACGGTGGGCACCGTGTTCTTCACATCCAGAATTGGCGGCGGAGTTTCCTCTTGCCAGTCGCTGAGACTACGACCCGAGGCCTGTTGCACTTCCCATGCGCGCTGAACCCGCGCGCGGTTTTGGGTGTCGATCCGGGCCAGCGTTCGGGCATCGACCCCTTCGATCAGGGTTTGCAGTGTCAGCGTGTCGGCCTCAGCCCGGATTTCCGGAGGCGTCGCGGGTATGTCGGCCATCCCTTCGGTCAGCGCGGAAAAATAGAGGCCCGTGCCGCCGACGATGATCGGGCGCGTACCACTCTGCAGTAGCGGTTTCACCTCGCGCAGCCAGTGGCCGGTGGAATAGGTCTGGTCATAGGCGATATGGCCGTACAGCAGATGCGGCGCGCGTGCTTCCTCTTCGGCTGACGGCCGGGCAGAAATCACGCGCCAGCAATCGTAGACCTGGCTTGCATCAGCATTCACGATCACCCCTCCAAACTGCTCGGCGATCAGCAGGGCCAGGGCCGACTTACCCGACGCAGTGGGCCCGGCAATCAGCACGGGTTTTTCGTCAGGAATTGGGGGCAGGCGGTCCAAAATCTGCGTTTCTGCGGGATCGGTCATTAAGGGCCGCCTCATTCCTTACCAACCGCATTGAACCTGCGGAGGTTTTGCTTCATTTTGCGCCGGAAAATAAACCCGTGCCAGCCCGGAGCGCAACATGACCCTTTCCCCGACCACCGATATCATCGAGAACACGAAGACAAAATACGATCGCGTGATGCTGAAAATTTCGGGCGAGGCGCTTATGGGCGATCAGGGGTTCGGCCTGCATCCGCCAACAGTTCAGCGTATCGCGCAAGAGGTCAAATCGGTGCACGATCTGGGCGTCGAGATCTGCATGGTGATCGGGGGCGGGAACATCTTCCGCGGCCTAAGCGGTTCGGCGCAGGGGATGGAGCGGACGACGGCCGACTACATGGGCATGTTGGCCACGGTGATGAACGCACTGGGGATGCAGTCCGCACTGGAAGAGATCGGCGTGTTCACCCGGGTTATCTCGGCCATCCGTATGGACGAAGTGTGTGAGCCCTATATCCGCCGCCGCGCTGTGCGCCACCTGGAAAAGAAACGGGTCTGCATCTTTGCTGCCGGTACCGGCAACCCGTATTTCACCACCGACACTGCCGCGACGTTGCGCGCCAACGAAATGGCCTGTCAGGCGATCTTCATGGGCAAGAACGGCGTGGACGGGGTCTATGACAAAGATCCCAAAGAGCACGCGGATGCGGTCCGCTATGACACGGTCACTTATGACGATGTGCTGGCCAAACGGCTGCGGGTCATGGATGCTTCGGCCATTGCGCTGGCGCGCGACAACAACCTGCCCCTGATCGTCTTCGGACTGGATGAGCCCGGCGGTTTCCGCGGAATTCTGGCGGGCGAGGGGACCTATACCAAGGTACAAGGCTAACGCCTGTCTCTTGATCCTGAAAAAGGCCGGGCCAAGCTGCCCGGCCTTTTTTCTTATGTGCCTTCAAAGAAGCCAACAGAGTTGCCATCTGGGTCTGTCGCATAAAAGAACCGACCGGCCGGAATTTGGATTGGCTCGGACACGACTTTCCCGCCTGCATCTTCGACCCGTTTCATGACGTCCTCCAACGCGCCTTCAGCGGCCAGATGCAATGTCGGTCCCTGTCCCTTCTCGGCGGGCTTGCCGGGGTGAAGATGCAAGGCAACGCCGGTTGCAGGATCGGTGGGATTGAATACAGCCATGGGGTTGGGCGCATCTTGCGCCAATTCCAGTGTCGCACCGGTTACTGTTGAGTAAAAGGCGATGGCCTGTTCCATATCCCGCACAGGCAATTCTCCCCACACAAGAAAATCCTTGGGTTTGTAGTTCATGTTGGTTCCTCACGGTCGTTTGTATGTGGGTACAGTGCCAAAACCTGATGACAGAATCCGGCATCAGCGGCAAAGCTTGACCGGGCTGCAATCGTCAGGTTATCTGAGCCGGTCGCAGGAGCAGGAGGATAACTGTACCTGTGGCTGCCGCCGGACCAAGGACTTGTGACTGGACTGCGGCTTGGCTGGAAGACCTGCCATGTTTTCGGAGCGGTCCGGGATCATGAGCGGACCGACAATCAAGACGTGGACAACGACCAAGGAGTGAGGCGGGATGACATCCCTTGATATTGATTTTGTTCGGGCGCAGTTCCCGGCATTTTCCGAGCCCAGCCTGCAGGGGCAAGCATTCTTCGAGAATGCAGGCGGGTCATACACTTGCAAGCCGGTGCTTGACCGCCTGACGCGGTATTACACACGGCGCAAGGTTCAGCCATATAGCCCCTACGATGCAAGCCGTCTGGCCGGTGAAGAAATGGACGAAGCCCGCGCCCGTATGGCTGCCATTCTGGGGGTCGACACCGACGAACTGAGTTTTGGGCCTTCAACCACGCAAAACACTTATGTTCTGGCACAGGCTTTTCGCCAATGGATGAAGCCGGGTGAGGCGATTATTGTCACCAATCAGGATCACGAGGCGAACTCCGGTCCGTGGCGGCGTCTGGCCGATGAAGGAATTGAAATCCGCGAGTGGCAGATTGATCCGGAGACGGGATCGCTCAATCCGATGGATCTGGAGAACATGCTGGACGAAAGCGTGCGTCTGGTGTGCTTTCCCCATTGCTCTAACGTGATCGGAGAGATCAACCCGGTCACCGAAATCACCGCGATCGCCCATGCCGCCGGGGCGTTCGTATGTGTGGACGGCGTATCTTACGCACCGCACGGGTTCCCGAATGTGGGCGATCTTGGGCCGGATATCTACCTGTTCTCGGCCTACAAGACATATGGTCCGCATCAGGGCTGCATGGTGATCCGCCGTACGTTAGGTGAAATGCTGCCGAACCAGGCGCACTACTTCAACGGGGACGTTTTGTATAAGCGGTTCACCCCGGCCGGACCCGACCACGCCCAGATCGCAGCTAGCGCCGGCATGGCGGATTATGTCGACCTGCTGAGCGATCATCACAACGGGCCCGAGGCCGGAGCTACCGAACGCGGCACCTTCGTGCACGACTTGATGCGCGCGCAGGAGGTCGCTCTGCTGCAGCCGGTTTTGGATGCCGTAAAAGATCGCAATGCTGTGCGCCTTATCGGGACGTCCGATGCCAACCGCCGCGCGCCCACGGTAGCATTGGCGCTGAACCGCAACGCCGAAGCCGTTGCCGCCGATCTTGTCGGGCATGGCATCATGGCAGGTGGCGGCGATTTCTATGCCGTGCGCCCACTACAGGCAATGGGGGTCGATCTGGATCAGGGTGTTCTGCGGGTCAGTTTCACGCACTATACCTCTCAACAGGAAATTGATCAGCTATTGAATGCACTTGACGACGTTTTGTGATCCAGTTTCCGCTCTCCTTCGTAACCGAAGAAAACACCAGGGCGGACATGGAAAACGAGCGGTCACCGATCATTATGTGGTTCCGACGGGATTTGCGCCTGTCGGACCACCCGGCGCTATCTGCAGCTATTGAGACAGGTCGACCTGTCATTCCAGTATTTTTTCTGGATGAAACGGTAGAGGCGCTTGGGGCAGCTCCGAAATGGCGGCTGGGACTGGGCCTTGAAACCTTCGCCTGTTCGCTTGAGAAGGTTGGCAGCCGCCTGATCCTAAGGCGCGGGGATGCGCTGGCTGTTCTGCAAGAGCTGATTATCCAATCCGGGGCAAAACACGTTTTCTGGTCGCGCGCCTATGACCCTGACGCGATTGTGCGGGATACTAAGATTAAAACAGCACTGACCGAGCAAGGCGTTTCGGCCAAGTCTTTTGCTGGACACCTTTTGTTCGAACCTTGGTCTGTGGCGACAAAGTCGGCCCAACCTTTCCGCGTTTTCACACCGATGTGGAGGGCTGTGCAAAACCGGGACGTTCCCGCACCAACAATCGCACCAACCCATGTGCAACCGCCCGCACAATGGCCTGCGTCAGACGACCTGGTAGACTGGCATTTGGGCACGCAGATGAAACGTGGCGCATTGGTCGTCGCGCGTTATGTTCGCCCCGGTGAGCCGGCTGCGTTTGAGGCCCTGCACCAGTTCTTGGATCGCATCACCCCATATGCGGACAACCGGGATCGTCTGGATTTGGACGGAACTTCTAACCTGTCAGAATATCTGTCTCTGGGTGAAATCGGACCGCGCAGCGTTTGGCATGCGGTTCAGCGGGCGGGGATGACCGGCGTTCGCGGAGTTGAACCCTATTTGCGCCAACTGGTCTGGCGTGAGTTCGCCTATCACCTTTTGTTTCACAATCCTCGTCTGTTAAGCAGAAACTGGAAGCCGGAATGGGACACGTTTCCGTGGAATACGGATGCCAATCTTCCCGAGGTGACGGCATGGCGGCAGGCCAGAACCGGTGTGCTTGCGGTCGATGCCGGATTGCGCCAGATGTATGTGACCGGACGGATGCACAACAGGGCGCGGATGGTCGTGGCGAGTTACCTGACCAAGCATCTGATGACCCACTGGAAAATCGGGATGGATTGGTTCGCGGATTGTCTGACGGACTGGGACCCGGCGGCAAATGCTATGGGATGGCAATGGGTTGCAGGGTCCGGACCTGACGCATCGCCATTCTTTCGCATCTTCAATCCACAGACACAGCGAAAAAAGTTTGACCCGCAATCGGACTATGTCAGGCAGTGGATTGCCGAAGGTCAGCCCGATCCTCCGGCGACGGCACTGGCCTATTTCGATGCGGTTCCGAGATCATGGAACCTTAGCCCAACCGATCCGTACCCGCAGCCGGTCGTCGAAATGGCCACCGGTCGGCAGCGCGCTTTGGCGGCCTATGAAGGCCGAAAACCCCGGTAACGAATTGAAAACTTGCCAGAAACACAAACTCGGCCTAGCTTTATTGCGAGGCCGCACAGGGGAGAGCGGATGATTTTAACGACGACGGACGGGCAGACCGAGCTGCCCAGATACTTTGCACAAGTCTTCAAGATGCTGAACCGGATGGAGACCGGGCGGCTGGATATTGCGTTACCGGACGGTCGGGTGTTTCGATCAGAGGGCGCGAAACCGGGACCTGTTGCTCGCGTTGAAATTCATAACCCGGATGTCTTCTCGCGACTGATCCGGGAGGGCGAGCTGGGCTTTTCGGATGCTTATTTGGAAGGCGACTGGAGCACACCCGACCTGCGATCCTTCATGGATCTTGTGCACTTGGGCAGTGAAACCGTTTATGACGACTTTACCGGCAAGGTTCTGGTCCAGATGTATGAAAGGCTGCGGTTCTGGCTACACAACAACAACCGGACCCAAGCCAGAAAGAACATCTCGTACCACTATGATCTGGGGAATGAATTCTATGGATTGTGGCTGGACGACACGATGACCTACTCCAGCGCTCTGTTTGAGACGGGGCAGGAAAGTCTGGAAAAGGCGCAGACTGCAAAATACGCAAGTCTTGTTGACGAAATGGGTGCAAAACCAGGCGATCACATCCTGGAAATCGGCTGCGGTTGGGGTGGCTTTGCCGAATATGCTGCAAAAGAGCGTGGCCTTCGGGTCACAGGTTTGACGATCAGTCAGGAGCAGTTGAAGTTTGCCAGACAACGCATGGAAAAGGCTGGGCTTTCTGATATGGTTGAGCTCAAGTTGCAAGACTATCGGGATGAGCGCGGGTTATATGATGGTATTGCATCAATCGAGATGTTCGAAGCCGTTGGCCAGAAATATTGGCCAGTGTACTTCGAAACCGTACGCGAACGCCTAAAGCCCGGCGCAAAAGCGACTCTGCAGATCATCACTGTCGCGGATCACAGATGGGATGTGTACCGTAATGGTATTGATTTCATTCAGAAATATATCTTTCCGGGCGGGATGCTTCCGGCCCCGTCTATTCTAAAAGAACAGGTGGCAAGTGCCGGCCTGAAAGTCGTGAAATCCAAGGAATTCGGCAAAAGCTATGATCTGACACTGCGTCGCTGGTATGAAACCTTCAACGACAAGTGGGACGAAATTTCGGAAATGGGCTTTGATGAGCGTTTCCGCCGCATGTGGAATTATTATTTGACCGCCTGCGGCGCAGCCTTTGACACCGGTAATTGCGATGTGACACAGATCACTATAGCGAAACCGAGTTAAGGAACGGACCCACCTAATGCCCAGTGCCGCACGTTTAATTGCTGCTGTATGTCTTTTGATCGTGGCATTTCTGGTTTCGGGCATGGTCATCGAGAACGGAGAAGAGGGTAAGGCCTACGGGTCATTCACCTATGTCAACATGATCCTTGGCCTGGTCTGCGGGTGGTGGATCATGGGTAAGCGTGCCGGGCGGGGCTGGACCGCCGCAGTCAACAACGGGCTTACAGGCATCGCGGCGCTGGTGTTCTGGGGCCTGTTTGTTCAGGGCGTCTATGAGATGTTCCGACTGGCCATGCGGCATCGGTTTGACGGCCCGTTCGAGGCGCTTATCGCCATTTTTCAGATCGGGATCGAATACGGACAACAATTGCTGGCGCCCGAGATTCTGTGGACGTTGGCAATCGGTGCTCTGATTGCGGGCCTTGCCACCGAGGAAGCCAGCCGCCGCTGGCGTTGATTCAGTAAATCAAGAAAACGAAAGTCTCCAACTGTGTCCGATCTGTTTTTCTACGGCACGCTCCGGCATATGCCATTGCTCAAGCTTGTTCTGGGGCGCGCCTCGTCCCAGCTTGACATATCCCAGGCATCTTTGAGCGACCACGCGGTCTATGGCGTGCAGGACCAGGTGTTTCCGATGATCTTGCGAGAAGATGGCGGAGTCGCACGGGGGCTTTTGGTCAAGGGGTTAAGCGACGAAGACCGTAAGCGGTTGATTTATTACGAAGGCGGCTTTGATTACGACCTCAGCCCCCAGAGCGTGGATTTGCCCGATGGATCAAAGGCCCAAGCCAGCGTGTTTTACCCAGAACCGGGTCTTTGGACCCCGGATCAGCCGTGGTCTTTGCAGGAATGGGCGGACGAGTGGGGAGAGCTGACCGTTCTCGCTGCGCAAGAGGTCATGGCGTATTACGGCAGGGTCGATGCCGATAGGATTGAGCGCAGCTTTCCGTCGATCCGAACGCGCGCTTGGGCCAAGTTGGATGCGCGCAAGCGATCTACTGGTGATCCAAGGGATATAGCCAAAGATGTCATCGTCCACAGCCATACGCACGCCTATATTGACTACTTTGGAATGGAAGAGATCGCACTGCAGCATCGTCAGCACGATGGGTCGATGGGGAAAACCCTGAACCGAAGCGGCTTGATGCAAGGCAGCGCCGTGATTGTTCTGCCATACGACCCGCTGCGGGACACTGTGCTTTTGGTCGAGCAGTTCAGAGCGCCGATCTTTCTGGCCGACGATCCCGAACCCTGGATGTGGGAACCGGTCGCCGGAATGATCGACCCCGGAGAAACGCCGGAACAGGCTGCGCTGAGAGAGGCTGAGGAAGAAGCCCAGATCACATTGGATCGGCTGGAGAATGCCGGTGGAGCCTACTCCTCCAGCGGGTCGTCGACCGAGTATGTGTATCTCTTTGTCGGTTTGGCCGATCTGACCAAAACCATCGAAGATGGCGGGCTAGCGACCGAGGGTGAGGATATTCGAACGCAAATTCTGCCCTACCAGGACTTCATGGACCGGGTGGACAGTCACGGCTTCAAGGATTTGCCGCTTTTGGCGCTGGCCCATTGGCTTGCGCGCCATCGCGACCGTCTGCGTGGATGACTTTCGCCGCTTGTGGTTGCCGCACGGCAAAGGTAAATCTGCGTTGATCCGTAATGAAATGAGGGCGCCATGCGCATAGCACGAGACCTTGCCGACGCAGTCGGAAAAACCCCGCTGATCCGTCTGCGTCGCATCAGCGAAGAGACCGGGTGCGAGATTCTCGGCAAGGCCGAATTCATGAACCCCGGCCAATCGGTCAAGGATCGTGCAGCATTGTACATCATTCGCGATGCGATTGCGCGCGGCGACCTGAAGCCGGGCGGCACCATTGTCGAAGGTACAGCAGGAAACACGGGCATCGGTCTGGCGCTTGTCGGCGCGTCGATGGGGTTCAAGACTGTCATCGTCATTCCGGAAACGCAGTCTGAAGAGAAAAAGGACATGCTGCGGCTGGCTGGCGCTCAACTGGTTCAGGTTCCGGCCGCGCCTTATCGCAACCCCAACAACTTTGTGCATTATTCGCGCCGTCTGGCCGAGGAGCTTGCACAGACCGAGCCCAATGGCGCGATCTGGGCGAACCAGTTCGACAACGTTGCCAACCGCCAGGCGCATGTTGAAACGACCGGCCCCGAAATCTGGGAGCAGACCAATGGGAAGGTCGACGGCTTTGTCTGTGCCGTAGGTTCGGGTGGAACGCTGGCCGGTGTGGCCGATGCGTTGCAGCCCAAAGGCGTCAAGATTGGATTGGTCGATCCGATGGGGGCGGGGCTGTACTCGTACTACACCACCGGCGAGATCGCGATGGAGGGTGGCTCGATCGCGGAAGGTATTGGTCAGGTTCGCATCACCAAAAATCTGGAAGGCTTCAAACCGGATTTCGCCTACCAGATGACTGACAACGAGGCGCTTCCTTACATCTTCGACCTGCTGCGCGAAGAAGGTCTGGTCATGGGCGGTTCGACCGCAATCAACATGGCGGGCGCGGTGCGTCTGGCCAAGGATCTGGGGCCGGGCCACACCATTGTGACCATCCTGTGCGACTACGGCACCCGCTATCAGTCCAAGTTGTTCAACCCCGATTTCCTGCGCGAAAAAGAGCTGCCGGTTCCCGATTGGATGACCGAGTCCCCGCGTAGCATTCCCGGCGTGTTCGAGGACGTATGATGCTGCGGCAGGTTCGCCTGTTCGTAACTCTGATCGCAGTATGTTTCGCCATACTGGGCGGCCCCGTGGCCGCTCAGCTTACCGATCGACAAAGCGAATATTATCAGGGATGGGTCAAAACGGCGGACCGGGCCGAGATGGTTATCGAGGCCAATCGGGCCTCGAACGCGTCGCTGGAGAACTTACGGTCTGAAATCAACGATTACAGGGATGACTTCAATAAAGCGCGCGGCCTGAACACCGAGCGTATCCAGACGCTGGAAAACCAGCTCAAGGCGCTTGGACCCGAACCGGAAGGCGACGCGACCGAGCCCGAGGATATTGCGACTCTTCGCGAACACCTGGATGAGCAGCTCAACAGTCTGCGCGTGCCGAGAATCATATCGGAAGAAGCATTCAGCCGCGCCAATGGTCTGATCTTCGAAATCGACCAATTGCTCCGGGATCGCCAGACAAAAGAGCTGTTAGAGCGTGGGCCATCCCCATTGAACCCGATCCATTGGGCCCCGGCCTGGGTGGATGTGAACGACGCAGCGCGAGCTCTGTTCAACGAGGCGCGGCGAAATCTGAAAACCGACGTGGTGCACGAGCGGTTGCGCGACCGTGGTTTGGGCATTTTGTTCCTGGTCGTCGTCGCCGGCATTTTGCTGTTTTACGGTAAGCGTTGGTCGGAAGCCGCCGGAGAATACTTGCGCCGTTTGGGCGGGCAGGGAAGCGGTGTCTGGGCGTTCCTGACCTCGCTGCTTCGTATTCTGCTGCCATGGCTTGGCGTATGGCTGATTGTCGAGGCCATTGTTCTGACAGGTGTTCTGGGGCTGCGTGGTACGCTGCTCATGGAAAACGTTCCGTACTGGGCTGCGATTGCCCTCTATTACGACTGGATTGGTCGGCAGGTTTATGTGCTGCAAGAGGCGCAGGGATTCCAAAAGCTGTCCCGGCAAAAAGTCACGGAACTGCGTGTCTATCTCGACATGCTGGCGGCTTTCCTGATCCTGCACGAACTGGTGAACCTGTTCGAGCAGATCGAGAATATCTCGGATGCAACGCGGGCCGTCGTCGCCTTTCCGGTCATTATCGCCACCGCGTTGCTTTTGCTGCGTGTTCGCCGGGTCAGAAGTGTGGACATCCCGGTTGACACGGATGAACCATCCGCACCGGCGCGCGCCGCCGGGTTCAGTCAACTGGTCGAGTTCATTCGCCGGGCGCTATTCTTCCTTGGTATCGCCAGCCCGATTCTGGCGGTTCTTGGCTATACGAACGCAGCCGAAGCCATCGTTTTCCCGGCCGTAAGGTCGCTGGTCCTGATAGCAGCGCTGGTGATTGTCCAACGCTTCCTGACATCCGTTTACGGATGGCTGAGCGGGCAGGGCGACAAGGCAAAAGACTCGCTGTTTTCGGTGCTCATCGGTTTTGCCATGGCCATTCTGGCCATGCCGATCCTCGCCCTGTACTGGGGGGCGAGGGAAACCGATCTGCAAGAGGTCTGGTCGCGCCTGCTACAGGGCTTTGACATCGGCGGCGTGACCATTTCGCCTAGCAATTTCTTCACTTTCCTTGCCATTTTCGCTGTCGGTTACGGCCTGACGCGGATGTTGCAAAGCGGATTGCGAAACTCGCTGCTGCCGAAGACCAGTATCGATCCGGGCGGGCAGAACGCGATTGTGGCAGGCACCGGGTATGTCGGTGTTTTCATCGCTGCTTTGGTGGCAATCACGATTGCCGGTTTCAACTTGTCCTCTCTGGCGATCGTCGCCGGTGCCTTGTCGGTTGGTATCGGCTTTGGTCTGCAGACTATCGTGTCGAATTTCGTGTCCGGTATTATCCTCTTGGTCGAACGACCGATCTCGAAAGGCGACTGGATCGATGTCAACGGGATGATGGGCTACGTCCGTGATATCTCGGTCCGATCCACTCGGATCGAGACGTTTGATCGGACGGATGTGATCGTTCCCAATTCAGACCTGATCAGCGGTGTTGTCACCAACTACACGCGCGGCAATACGATTGGGCGTGTGATAGTCCCGGTGGGCGTCGCCTATGGCACCGACACCCGGCTGGTCGAAAAAATCCTAGGTGAAATAGCCAATGCACACCCGATGGTTTTGGCGAATCCGGCACCTAGTGTCGTGTTCCAAGGCTTTGGCGCAGATTCGCTGGACTTTGAAATCCGCGCCATCCTGCGTGACGTGAATTGGGTTCTGTCAGTGAAGTCCGACATGAACCACGAGATCAACCGCCGCTTTGTCGAAGAAGGGATCGAGATCCCGTTTGCGCAGCGCGATGTTTGGTTACGCAATCCCGAGACGTTGCAATCGAGCAAAACCCAACCCGACAAGGACATCAACAAAACGCCGTCTGCGAATCCATCATCAGAGCCGGTCGAGATGACTGAGGCTGATTTGGCTGATGGTGACGGAGACGAGGTTTGACCGCGTTTGCAAGGCTTTTGATTGCGGGTGAATTTTCACTCTAATCGGGCCTTGCAAATCCCTCGGCGATAGTCCAAATATCGCCGGCACGGAGAGGTGGCCGAGTGGTCGAAGGCGCACGCCTGGAAAGTGTGTAGGCGGGAAACCGTCTCCAGGGTTCGAATCCCTGTCTCTCCGCCACCCACACCAGATCTATCAAGATTTCTGCCTGCAGGTTTTGGCAGCAGGGCTGGTGCGCGAAGGGTCTTGAAGTGAACGGGCTACTCCCGCGACTTGGACCAGCGCAGAAGAATATTGGCCACGATCGGGGCGCCAATAATCACCAGTACGATCCGCGTCAGATGGTGGGTGATAACGAACCCCAGATCGGCACCTGACACGATGGCCAGCACCGTCATTTCAGCCTGACCGCCCGGTGCGAATGCCAGAAAAGCTTCGACCGGCCGCCCAAACCCAAGGGTGGTGACCACCGCTGTAAACCCAGCGGCCAGTACGGCCAAAACAACGACATAGGCTACGCCCGCCGCGACTACGCGCCTGAGTTCCGGCCACGTAACACCAACAAACTTGACGCCGATTTCGCATCCGATGAAGAACTGCGCCAACAGGATCGCTTCGCGCGGAGGGCGGGTATGAATAAAATCTCCGAGCGACAGCGCGGCCGTCAGGATCATCGGCCCGAGAATTGAGGCGCCAAAAAGCCCGATCTTTTCTCCGCCTTTCCACCCGACAATGGCAGCGACCACCATCAGCAGCAGCTCATGCGGGGGCAGGGCAGACGCAGGTTCGCCAACCGGGTTGGTCAATTCGGCGTCGTAGAACACCGTCAGGAACAGGGGTGCCAGAGTCACGATGATCAGAACACGCGTTCCATGGATCAGGGAAAGCGTTCGCGGATTGGCCCCGGCCTCGGTGCCAAAGATGATCATGTCCTGTAATCCGCCTGGCATGGCCGCATAAAAAGCCGTCTTGTCGTCAAACCCCCAGACTTTGCGAAAGAACGGCACGCCAACCAATGCAATCAGAATGATGAAGAAGGGGATCAGCATAATTGACGCCGCCATTTTGGGCAGCTCGGCAAAAAGACTTGGCGTGATCGAAGCGCCGACAGCGACCCCCAGAATGGTTCTGGCCGCGATTGAGATTTGTCCAAATCCCTGTAACGGCGCATGGGAAAGTGCCGCGATGAGACACGCAGACATCGGGCCGAACAGAAACGGCAGAGGCAGACTCAACGCCCAGAAAATGGCGGTTCCCAAAATGGCCATCGCGAATGTCAGCGACTTCCGCCTCAGGGCGGTTTGAATCGGGCTTTGGGATGACAAAGTCGGTTTCCATTTTCGTTGACTCGTTTGTGTATCCAAATGTATACAACGGGAAGAGATTTGCAATATAGAGAACGATGAAAACTCAGGATGAGACGACGCAGCCCGGTCCACAGGGTAATTCCGCCTACCACCGTTTGCTGGATGAGGTCCGCGAAGGCACTTTGATGCCGGGTGACAGGTTGCGGGAAATCGAACTTTCCGAACGGCTTGGCGTCAGCCGAACGCCAGTGCGCGAGGCGATCCGACAACTTGAGGCCGACGGGCTGGTCACCCATATTCCCAGGCTGGGCGCGACGGTGCGCAGCCTTGGCTATGCCGAAGTCATGGAGCTTTATGAGATGCGCGCAGTGCTTGAGGGCACTGCGGCAAGGCTGGCGGCGCGCGCGGCATCCGACGTCGAACTGGATGAGCTGAACGCGCTGAACGATCGTCTGGCCGAAGCGGGCACAGGCCCCGAGGCCGCGCGGATGAACCGGGTGTTTCACGCCACGCTGTTGGACGCGGCCAAGAACCGTTTTCTTTCCAAGTCCATACTGTCACTGCAAAAGGCGCTATTGATACTGGGGCCGTCTCAATTGTTGGACAACGACCGTGCTGAAGCAGCCGTGGGCGAACATCGCAACGTTATGGAAGCCCTGAAATCCCGGGACGGTGCTGCTGCAGAACTGGCTATGCGCGCCCATATTCACGCAGCCCAGCGTATGCGTATTCGCGCGTTGCAGGAACGTGACCGGGGTATTGACGAGACCTGATCAAAAGCACGGACTTTGCATTCCTATGTGGGTCCGCCAGCTTGAATTCGCTTACTCTGGCCATTCTGATAATTGGTTTGGCACTTCGGCCGTAAATTGCTGCAGACATAGGAGCACATGCGCCTATTGGATTGGTCCTGAGTTCATTTTTCGCCTCGGCAGGTTGTTTCCCGAACTGAAAAAAGTAAATAAGGTCTACCAATTTGAAGCACAACGCCGTTTCCGGGATAAGTGACTAACCACATGCAGCATATCGATATGATCGACCTCAGCGATTTCCAACCTTTGCGCGCAAGCCGCAACTACCGGATTTTCCAGCATCCGCTGATCGATTGTGCGTTGTTGAAAGTCAGGGTGGATGAGCCGGTCCGCCATCACGCCATTCCGCGCCTTGCAGAAAGGCGATACGGGAATTTACGCCAGTGGAACCGCGAGGCGAATGAGTATCTGGCCGCGCTGAGCCGCAACTGTCCCGAAATTGAGCGGCTGGCGCGTTTCATGGGGTTCTGCGCGACCTCGCTGGGTCCCGCCCTGGTCGTGGAAAAGCTGACCGGTCCGGATGGAGAATTGGCCCCGACCCTCGAATCCGAGCGGGCAGCGGCGCGCAACGATCCGGAAAAGAGCCGGCAGCTGCGCGATGAATTCCTGGAACTGATGGACGACCTTGAACGCGGGCGGATTATTGTCGGAGACCTGAGCTTTGAGAATATTGTCCGCGCGGAAGAGCGAAACGGCAAGCTTGTCGTCATAGACGGTGTTGGCGAAAGGGTTTTGATACCTCTAACCCTGATTTCCGATTGGGCTTTCCGTCAGTCGATCCAGCGCCGCCGGGCGCGAATGTCCGCTGGTTTCGCTTCGGGTTGAGGCGCACAACCCGCTAGGTTCAGCCGGTAGCCCTGAGGGGATTGGTGCTTTGGACTTCACGGCCAACTTCGCGGATCAACGCCATTGCGGCGGGGTTTCGGCGTTTGACATGCATGCGCGCGACATATGCGATGGTCGGAGGGTCGGGGAAGACTCCGTCGATCACCTCCATGTCCGGTGTGACGTGCAACCCGTTCAGCAATGCGACCCCCAAGCCGGACCGCACCGCGGATTGGATGCCAGCGGCGCTGGGGCATTCCAGAACGTTGTCGAACCTGTGCCCCTGTAAGCCAAAACCCCACATCCGATAGAAGCATTGGCTGTCGAAGGACAGGAATGGAACGGGCGCTGACAGATCCATCTGAAAATCCGGCGATTTGACCCAATGCAGCGTGTCCTCGAACAAGACCAGATCATCCGGCAGAACGTCGCGAAGAAAGATCTGCATCACAGCCACATCAAGTTCACCCGCCTTCAGCCACTCTTGCACATTCAGGCTTTGGCTGGTGCGCGTACGGACCTGAACGTCCGGATGCAACCGGGTGAAACGCCCCAAAATGCGAGCGATACCGCTTGTAGTGGTGTCCTCGGTCATACCCAAGCGTATGGCTCCGGCCAAGGGTTTTTTGCCGAGTCCGGAAAGCGCCTCATCGTGCAGTTCGCATATCCGGCGGGCGTAGTCGCACAGGCGCAGGCCCGCATCAGTAAACAACGGGGCGCCCGCTCGGCGTGCCAGCAGATCGCAGTCCAAAGCTTGTTCCAACCGCCTGATTTTGTGACTCACCGCCGATTGTGACAGCGCAAGATGTTCGGCAGCGCGGGTCACTCCGCCATGGGTTGCGATGGCCAAAAGGGCGCGCAACGCATCAATTTCCAATCGCTCGGCCATACATTCCTCCATGACAAAAATAGATCACAACATGTCAATCATTCATTTGTGTCACATCATAACGCCGGGCTACTGACTGGAAAAGACAAAACTGCGGAGCTTTGACATGGAACACCTCGTTAACGACCACGCCCTGATAAACGGCACGCGTATTGCCCATGGAACCCACGGTGACGGAGATCCCGTCGTTCTGATCCATGGTACGCCGTCGTCGTCCATCATCTGGCGTAACGTTGTGCCTGAACTGACGGCAGCGGGTTACAAGGTCCATGTTTTCGACTTGTTGGGCTACGGCCTATCCGAACGGCCCTGGGACCCGGAGGTCGATACGTCGGTGACGGGGCAGGTTCCGGTCCTTGAGGGGATGCTGGACCTGTGGGGGGTGGATGATCTGCACGTGATCGCTCATGACATCGGCGGTGGTGTGGCGCAGCGTTTCGCGCTTCAATCGCCGCAGCGTTTGCGGTCCCTGACCATGATCGATGTCGTCAGTTTTGACAGCTGGCCGTCCGAACGGACGCACCAGCAGATGCAGGCGGGACTTGAGTCGCTGATCAAAGCTCCGGACGCCGATCACCGAGCACATTTTCGGGACTGGCTGTATTCGACGGTTCAGAACAAGCAGCGGCTGGCGGATACGTCTTTAGAAACATACCTCGATTTCATCAGTGGCCCGATTGGGCAGGGCAGCCTGTTTCAGCATCAGGTTCGGCATTACGTCCCGGATCACACTAATGATGTTGCCCCGCGCTATGGCGAGCTTGGCGCGCTGCCGGTTCAAGTGATCTGGGGCGCTGACGATGCGTGGCAAGTGGTGGACTGGGCGCACAAGCTGCACGCGGCGATCCCCGGATCGGAACTGCACGTGCTGGAAGACTGCGGTCACTTCGCGATGGAGGACCAACCAGAGCTGATCTCAGCGTTGCTGGTCGATTTTCTAAAGCGAAAGGGCGAAGTATGACCTACCGGATTGAAACCCCGAACCGACGCGGCCTGACGACCGTGTTCGAGATTACCGGGTCGGTTTTAGCTATGGCCTATGCTTTGCTGATCGCCTCGAACATTGGGGCCGAGTTGTTGGGCTTTACCTTACTGCTGCTTTCCTCGGGGCTGTTCGCGGCTTGGGCGGTGATTGATCGCCGCTGGACGTTCCTCTTGCTGCAGGGGTTCTACGCGACCTCGGCGGTCATTGGGTTAGTCCGTTGGGCGTGAACTTCGCGTAGGGCTGGCGCGGAATTCCTGCTAGGACAGCCCTATGCGCAAGGAAAACAGAATCGAAATCGTCTTTTTGTTGTTTGACGGATTTCCCATGGCCTGCCTGACTTCGGTGATCGAACCCTTGCGGGCGGCCAATGAGATCGCGGGGCAGGAAGCCTTCTGCTGGTCATTGGTCTCCGAGCACGGGCAAAAGGTTCGATCCAGCGCCGGTGTCCGGTTCGAGGCCGAACGACCTCTTGCCGAATGCAGAAACGCGGACATTCTGTTCCTGCTCAGCAGCCCGACTTCGGGCTTCGATAAACCAAATGTCGGCAACGGTGCTTTGCGCAACCTGGGGCGGCACGGCACTGTATTGGGCGGGATCAGCGGCGGCGTATTTCCGTTGGTTCGCTCCGGGTTGATGAATGGCCACCCTGTTTCGGTGCATTGGTGTTACGAGGCTGCATTCCTTGCCGAATTCCCCGAGATCGATGCCCGCAGCGAGGTGATCGTCAAAGCGGCCACCCGATACACTGCGGCCGGCGCTGCCGCTGGCTTTGATCTGGCCCTGCATCTGATCGAAGAGCGTCTGGGCGGCGATATTGCCCACGAAGTCGCGTGCTGGTTCCAGCATCCGATGATGCGTGGGGCAGGGGTTCGTCAGCAAGTACCCGCCGCAACTATGCCTGACACAGGTGACAGCCTTCCACCGCTGGTCGCGCGTTGTGTCGAGCTGTTTGGCGGGCATATGAGCGAGCCGATCTCGATTGCGGATGTTGCGCTGCAGATCGGGGTGACGCCGCGACAGGTCGAGCGGGCGTTCAAACAGGCGACAGGTCAAAGCCCCAGCCACTACTACCGTGCCATGCGCATGAAGGCGGCGCGGCAGATGGTGGTTTATACCAAGGACCCGATCGCAGAGATTGCGGCTGCGATCGGTTATGGTTCCGTTGCACCTTTGGTGACGCATTACCGCTCGGCCTTTGGGTTGAGCCCCAGCGAAGATCGCCGTCGAATCAACCGTTTCCGGGTCGAAGATAATGCGCCGCTGCCGTCAGTCTGAGTGTTGACCTAAAGCGCCGACCGCATGGCCGTGATGATCGCATGATGCAGCGAACCGGCCGAGGATCGGGGGCCGTAGATGCTGAACAACTCAGGTGATCGGCAAAGAACAAAGCAGCCGATGTGGTGAATCGCACACCTTGATGCGCTGCCCGAGTCGATCTTGCGCAGATCAAGCATGCACATCAGTTCCAGCACGGCCGGAATGTGTTCACCCTTCAGATCAAACCGGGTCCACCCGTCCGTTTGCTCGGTCACGGATGCGGTGCCGCCCACAGCGGCCTTCACCTGATCCGCGATGTCTTCGTGCGTACCGAACGGTGCTTCGATCATCCATTGGTCTGGGCTTGCCCAAAAGGCTTTCACTGTTTCACCGGCAAGCTGACCAACATCCGGCGCAGGCGCTCCGATCAGATTGGACAAGGCCTTTCGGGCTGCGGCTTCCTGTCCCAGACGGGCCGCGACTGAGGCGATGGCGACGCCCGGATATTCCGTACAAGTGACACCGCCAACAGCGTCGACGCGTGGTTCAGCTCCGCTCAATGCGGTTATTGCAACTAGATCATGCACGCAGACGCTCTCCTTCAGGGTCAACGAAATGGGCCGATACGATTTCGACGTCGACAGTCAGATTGGTAAGGGGGGAGACAAGGCGCATCTTCTCGCCCATCCGGTCAGAGCCGTTCTTCAAAAGCCCCAGCCCGATATTGCTGTTCAGAATGGGCGAATAGACTGCCGAGGTGACATATCCCTGATCATGCGCGGCATCGACCGGTCCGTCGGTGTTCATCAGGTGGCCACCGGCAGTGATCTTCTCCTCCGGCGATACGGGTTTGATGCCGACCAGTTTCAGAACGTCCGGTTCGTTCAAAGCCTCCCGTTCGGACAGGGTCGAGCCGATGCTGTCTTTCTTTTTGGACACCATCTTACCCATGCCAAGGTTCAACGCCGTTGTGGTGCCATTCAGTTCACTGCCGGCCGCGTGCCCCTTTTCGATCCGCATGACGCCCAGCGCTTCGGTGCCATAGGGGGTAACGTCGAACTCTTCACCCTGGGCCATCAAATGCCGCATCATGGCGTCGCCATAGCGTGAGGGCACAGCGATTTCGAATGCCAGTTCGCCAGAGAACGAGATCCGGAACAACCGTGCGCGCAATCCACCGCAGACAGTGACGTTGCCGCAGGCCATGAACGGGAACGTCTCGTTCGAAATATCGAACTCTGGGTCCACGATCTTTTGCAGCAACTTGCGCGAGTTGGGACCCGCGACAGCGTATTGTGCCCAGGCCTCAGTGGTCGAAATCAGCTGAACGTCCATGTCCGGGAACAGACATTGGCGCACGAATTCCATGTGGCGATAGACACTTACGGCATTCGCCGTGGTAGTCGTGACGACAAAATGATCCTCTGCCAGACGCGCGGCGGTACCATCATCCATCACCATGCCGTCTTCACGCAGCATCAGCCCGTAGCGGGTTTTGCCCACGGCCAATTTTGCAAAACCGTTGGCATAGACCCGGTTCAGAAATGCTGCCGCATCCGTGCCCTGAACGTCGATTTTGCCCAGCGTCGTACAGTCGCAAACACCGACTGACGCTCGGGTCTGGCGTACCTCGCGATCAACGGACTCGCGCCAATGCGTTTCGCCGGGCAGGGGGAACCACTGCGCGCGCAACCAATTGCCGACCTCGACAAACACAGCTCCACGTTCCTTGGCCCAATAATGCGAAGGCGTCAAACGGGTCGGGTGGAACTCTTGTCCTTTCATTCGGCCAGCAAAGGTGGCGATCGGGACGGGCGTGTAGGGCGGGCGGAAAATGGTGGTCCCGGTTTCGGGGATCGACTTTCCGGCTACCTCGGCCATGATCGCCAGAGCTGAGATGTTCGAGGTTTTGCCCTGATCGGTCGCCATGCCCAACGTGGTATAGCGTTTCAAGTGTTCAACCGACCGGAACCCTTCCTGATAGCTGAGCTTGACGTCCTTGACAGTCACGTCGTTCTGCTGATCCAGCCACGCGCGCTTGCAGCCTTCGACATACCAGAATGGTTTTTGCGAGACAGGGGCGTCTTCGGCTGCGGGCAGTTCGGGCAGAGCGTTGGTCAGCTCCAGCGCTTCGGCAGCGCTGTTTGCACCGGACTGCAATGCACCATGGGTAGACATCACCCCATTTGCAGCACCCGCGACAGACAGACCCACCGGCAGATTTGAACCCGGCACAAATGCGTCCAGATCCTCATTCCAAACCGGTCGTCCACGTTGATGGCAGGTCAGGTGAACATTCGGGTTCCAGCCTCCCGAAACACCCAGTGCGCCGCAGTCCAGCGTTCGGGTCGAGCCGTCCGGCAGGGCGACTTCGACAAAGGTCAACCCAAGACGCCCCTTAGTATCAATGACTTGCGCTCCGCTCAGGACCTCGTAGTCATAGTTGGTCGGGGCATCCTCACGCACATCGATAACGGCGCTGATGTGAACACCCTTGGCATGCAGATCAGCGGCCGTGCGGTGACCGTCGTCGTTGTTGGTAAAGATCGCCACACGCTGAGAGGCCGTAACTGCAAACCGGTTTGCATAGGTCCGCAGCGCGCTAGCCATAATGATGCCTGGGCGGTCGTTGTTCTCGAACGCAATGGGCCGTTCGGTCGCGCCAGCGCAGAGCAACGCCTTCTTTGTATAAATGCGCCACAGGATCTGACGGGGTTTGCCAACGGGCAGGGTGGCCAGGTGGTCTCCGGTCCGTTCAACTGCGCCATAGATGCCGTGATCGAAGGCACCAATGACGGTCGTTCTGGTCATCAGACGAACGTTAGGCATGGCCGACAATTCTGCGACGGCCTGTGCGGCCCAGTCGCTGGCGTTTTGATCGCCTACCGAGAATGTCTCGCTGTTCAGGCGTCCACCGAGTTTGAAATCTTCGTCTGCCAGAATGACATCTGCACCAGCACGCCCGGCCGTTAGGGCTGCCATCAACCCCGATGGGCCGGCACCGATGATCAGCAGGTCGCAATGGCGGAACCCCTTGTCATACTCGTCGGGATCAGCCTCCATCGACAGAGAGCCGAGGCCCGCGGCGCGGCGGATGATCGGCTCGTAAACCTTTTCCCAAAAGGCAGCGGGCCACATGAAGGTCTTGTAGTAGAACCCGGCGGACAGGAAATTTGAGAACAGATCGTTCACGGCCAACGCATCGAATTTCAGGCTGGGCCAACGATTCTGCGAATTCGCTTCCAGCCCGTCGAACATCTCAATCGTCGTAGCGCGGGTGTTGGGCTCTTTACGGGCACCGGTGCGCAGTTCCACAATGCCATTGGGCTCTTCGGAGCCCGCAGTCAACAGCCCACGCGGGCGGTGGTATTTGAACGAGCGTCCGATCAGCCGCACGTCATTGGCCAGCAGGGCGGAAGCAAGTGTATCGCCGGGATGCGCGGTGTAGCTGCGGTTATCGAACCGGAAGTTCACAGTGGTATTGCGGTCGATCTGGCCGCCGCTCAGTCGGTTGTTTTGCGTCATTTGGATCGCCCCCGCGCGCGGGCCACATCGCGGGCCAGTTCTACCTTGAAAATCTCGTGTGTGGTGGTGTCACGGGTTACGACCAGCCAGGACCGGTCGCCCGCCTCGTGAAACCACAATTCCTGATGCTTGCCTGCGGGATTGTCGCGCAGATAGCCGTATTCATAGAACGCGTCAGCCGCGTTTTCGTCCTGCCAGTCCGGGCGGTCGATCAGCGACGCATCACCCAGATAGGTGAACTCCGAGGCGTCGCGCGGACCCAGAAGGGGATGGTTGATAATCATTCTCGTGCTCCCCTCAGTGCAAGTTGGGCTGATTGCCCACGCCTTTTTCGTCGATCATGCGGCCCGTGCGGAACCGGTCGAGACGGTAGGCGGTCGCGGTAGGATGCGGTTCATCTTTCGCCAGCAGGTGGGCGAAGCAATGGCCTGATGCCGGGGTCGCTTTGAACCCGCCATAGCACCAACCGCCGTTGAAATAGAGACCCTCGACCGAGGTGCGGTCGATGATGGGCGAGCCGTCCATCGACATGTCCATGACGCCGCCCCACATGCGCAACAGGCGTGCGCGGCCGATCATCGGCATCAGGGCAACGCCACCTTCGCAGACGTCTTCAACCACGGGCAGGTTGCCGCGTTGCGCGTAGGTGTTGTAGCCGTCGATATCGCCCCCAAAGACAAGACCGCCTTTGTCGGATTGGCTGACATAGAAATGGCCGGCGCCAAAGGTGATGACGCTGGGCAGGACGGGTTTCAAACCCTCGGATACAAACGCCTGCAGAACGTGGCTTTCAATGGGCAGGCGCATCCCCGCCATGCCCATCACCCGGCCAGAGTTGCCCGCAACTGCACAGCCTACTTTGTTCGCACCTATAAAGCCTTTCGACGTCTCAACGCCCAGACATTTGCCGTTTTCGATGCGCAGGCCAGTGACTTCGCAATTCTGGATGATGTCGACGCCGTGGCTGTCTGCCGAACGGGCGAACCCCCATGCGACAGCGTCATGGCGCGCAGTACCCGCGCGTCGCTGCACCAGCCCGCCTTTGATCGGGAAACGCGCGTCGTCAAAATTCAAATAGGGGTGTTCCTTACGAACCTGATCGGCATCCAGCAACTCGGCATCCGCCCCGTTCAGGATCATCGCGTTGCCGCGTCGGGTGTAGGCATCGCGCTGCCCGTCCGTGTGGAACAGATTGATGATCCCACGCTGACTCATCATGGCGTTGTAGTTCAGGTCTTGCTCCAACCCTTCCCACAGCTTCATTGAGAATTCGTAGAACGGCTCATTCCCGTCCAGCATGTAGTTCGAGCGAACGATCGTAGTGTTCCGCCCGACATTGCCTCCGCCGATCCAGCCTTTCTCGACAACAGCGACGTTGCGCTGGCCGTAGACCTTGGACAGGTAGTGGGCAGTCGCAAGCCCATGGCCACCGCCGCCAATGACGATGATGTCGTAATGGGCCTTGGGTTCAGGGTCGCGCCAGACCGGTTTCCACCCTTTGTGGCCGGTAAGCGCCTCTTTGATGACTCGAAAGCCGGAATATCGCATGAATCGGACCTTTTTCGCCAGAATTCACTATTTTGGTGCGGTGCGATATCCTCAGATGCGACATCGGTATGTCTGAATCAGACCCTTTCTGGCGCTGTTTCAGGGATCAATTGCAAAAACCATGAAACGAATGCATCAGTCTCGGGCGTCGCGCCTTGCGTGGCAAGAAAATACCCCTCGGTGGCGGGTGCGGATGCATCGGTCATGCGCTCAACCTGACCTGCATTGAGGGCGTTTTGCGCGACCAAAGAATTCACAAGTGCAACCCCGTTGCCGGTCGAGGCCAATTGCAGGGCCAAGCCATAGGAATCGACAAAATACGCCGGTGCGTGGATAGAATGGCCCGTGGCCTCGGACCAAGAGGTCCAGTTGTCTGATGTCCCTACGGCTTCGATTAGGGGCAGATCCCTGAACTCTCCACTCAGACCCGGCGCCGTAACTGCAATAAGGTGGTTGGGCTTCAACGGAAGCGCGTCCCGCCCGACCTGTTTTTTCGATCCGAACCGGATTTCAACGTCCGCCCGAAGCGCAGAATACTCATCCGGCCAGATTGTACTGACGAATCGCACTGACGTGTCTGGGTGTTGTTCATGGAATATAGGCAGCGCCGGAGAGATCACCCATTCAATAACACTGATTGAGGCCGCCACAGTGACGTGCCGCGCGCGCTCTTCGGTCAGATAAGGCGAGGCGGCGCTTTGTAGCATCTTAAGCGCGGCTTCGACCTGAGGCAGCAGTTTGCGACCCTCATCCGTCAGCGACAGGCCGCGCGGATGCCGGTGGAACAACACAACACCAAGTCGCGATTCCAGCGATCTGATCTGCTGACTGACAGCGGATTGGGTCAACCCGATTTCATCCGCCGCAGCGGTTGAGCTGAGCCTCCGTGCCGCAGCTTCGAAGGATCGGAACCATGTCAGTGGCGGCAGGGTTTTGGGCATCTGAAAGTTACCTAGTAGTGTTGTTAATACCTAAGACCCAACTTCTTTCGTTTGTCAAAGAGCAGGCCGGTAAAAGATATTTCCCAAACTCAAGATTGGGGGACACCGTGCAGCCGGAAATTCGAAAAGTCGTGACATTCGATGAGGAAGTGTTTGTCGAAGGGTATCGCAAAGCGGACCGTCCGTGGCGTATGTTCGCCGTGGCGGCGGTTGTCGCCAATCCTTGGGCAGGCCGGTACGTCGAGGACCTGCGCCCGGAAATCCTGGCTTATGGCCCGATCCTTGGCCAAGAGCTGACCAACCGGATGATCGCGCTTGCCGGAGACGGCGAGGCAATCGAAGCCTATGGAAAAGCCGCGGTTGTGGGTTTGGACGGAGAGGTCGAACATGCCTCGGGCCTGATCCACACCCTGCATTTCGGGAACATCTTCCGGCAAGCGGTTGGTGCCAAATCTTACCTGTCCTTCACAAACACCCGGGGTGCAGCGAACGCACCGATCATGGTTCCGCTGATGGACAAGAATGACGCGGGCCGCCGGTCACATTATCTGACGCTGCAGTTTGCCATTCCCGATGCTCCGCGCGCGGACGAGATTGTCGTGGTTTTGGGGGGCGCGACCTCGGGCCGCCCGCATCACCGTATCGGAGACCGTTATCAGGATTTGAAGGATCTGGGCCATGACGTGGACAACCCGGCCTCGGTCTGACATCGGCGATCTGGCCGCAATTGAGGCGGGCCAGGGTCCGCTTGTGGTGCTACTCCACGGAGTTGGATTGCGGGCTGAAGCCTGGGGCGCGCAGATCGATGCACTCAGCTCGGCCGGGTATCGAGTCTTATGCCTCGACATGCCCGGGCACGGGGAATCTCCGTTTCGCGACCCCATCGGGTTGGAAGGTTATGCGCGTCCAGTCAGCGAGTTATTGACCGAACCGGTCGTTCTGGTCGGCCACTCCATGGGCGCACTGATTGCATTGAATATCGCAGCGTCCGGCCATGAACATGTGAGAGGTGTGGCGGCGCTGAACGCTGTCTACCGACGTTCGCCGGAATCCAGACAGGCTGTGTTGTCACGCGCTGCTGCGTTGGATGACACGGGGACGAATGACCCGACTGCGACGTTGCAGCGTTGGTTCGGTGGCAAACCGTCACAAGAAAGTGCCGCCTGTTCGCGTTGGCTTAAGGAGGCCAATCCGGCCGGGTATAAGGCGGCTTACACCGTTTTCGCAGAAAGCGATGGGCTGGCAGATTCGCAATTGGCGCAAATTGAGTGTCCTGCTCTGTTTGTGACCGGCGAGGAAGAGCCAAACTCGACGCCCCGGATGTCGCGTGACATGGCCCGCTTGGCGCCGAAAGGGCAGGCAGAGGTCATCGCAGACGCGGCGCACATGATGCCCATGACGCATCCGTTCGAGGTCAATTCCAGTTTGCTGAGGTTTGTTCGGAGGTGCCTGCCGTGACAGAAATCGACACCCGCGCCCTGCGCGACGCGTTCGGCAATTTCATGACTGGTGTAACTGTTGTTACGACCCGTGATAAATCCGGGGCGCCGGTTGGATTTACCGCCAACTCATTCTCGTCCGTGTCCCTCGATCCACCCTTGTTGCTTGTGTGCCCCGGCAAATTTTTGTCGAGCCACGACATATTTGCCGATTGTACGCATTTCGCCGTGAACATCCTGGCCGACGGACAGCAAGACGTGTCGAACACTTTCGCGGGTTTCAAAGGCGATCGTTTCGCGAAGGCGGCGCATAGCGAGGGCCATCACAGGTTGCCTCTGATCGATGGCGCATTGGCCCAGTTCTGCTGCGAAACGCATCAGGCAATCCCAGCCGGAGATCACACGGTCCTGATCGGCAAGGTCAATGCGTTCACTCACGCTAGGGGCGACGGTCTTGGTTACGTGAACGGATCCTATTTCAGCCTTGGCCTCGAACGTGAGATGGACGCCAAGGTGCCCACAGTCTGCGGGGCGATTGTCGAGGCCAACGGCAAGGTGCTGCTGGAACGAAACGACCGAGCACTGCGACCGGTACAGATCGCCGGTGTCGAACCCGGTGGGCAGCGCAACAGGCTGGCTGAGGGTTTGTCCGGACGCGGCATCAACGCGCAGATCGAACAGGTCTATTCTTCGTTCAACGATACCGAAACGAACCTGCACTACACGTTCTTTCTGGCCTCTTCTGATCGGAACACTCCGACAGATGGTGCCGAATGGGTGAGTGTCAGCGACCTGCCTGATCTGACCTACACCACCCAGGGAATCCACCACATGATGACCCGCTTTGCCGTTGAAGCCCGCGAAGGCGATTTCGGGCTTTATCTGGGCGACGCAGAGCGCGGCGAAATTCACAGTTTTCGGTAAAGGAGCCATTTGATGGAGTTTTCACTGTTTGCCCATGTGGAACGTCTGACGCCGGACCAGCCGCACGACGTTCTGTATGATGAGTTCGTCAGCCTGGTGAAAATGGCAGACGACGGAGGAATGCGCGCGGTCTGGACGGGCGAGCATCATGGGATGGAGTTCACCATCGCGCCGAACCCGTTCCTGTCGCTGGTCGATCTTTCGCATCACACACGCAACGTGCGGTTGGGGACGGGGACGGTTATCGCTCCGTTTTGGCACCCCATCAAACTTGCGGGCGAGGCAGCCGCAGCGGATCAAATGACGAAGGGGCGCATTGAGCTGGGCGTGGCGCGTGGCGCTTATTCCTTTGAGTATGAACGCCTGATGCCGGGGATGGATGCCTGGGAAGCAGGGCAGAGAATGCGTGAATCAACACCCTTGTTGCCTCAGATCTGGCAGGGTGATTGCACCCATGAGGGCGAGTATTATGCCTTCCCGGCCGCGACTTCGGCCCCGAAACCCTATCAGGATGGCGGTCCGCCGATCTGGATCGCCGCGCGTGACCCCAATAGCCATGAGTTCGGGGTCCATAATGGGTTCAATATCCAGGTCACGCCGCTGTGGCAGGGCATGGAAGAGATCGAAACCCTTGTGGGCCGGTTCAATGATGCGTGCGACAGCTTCTCGGGACCCCGCCCCAAGATCATGCTGCTGCATCACACCTATGTTGGAAAAGACGATGAGGACGTGGCACAGGGCGTGCAGGACCTGCGCCGGTACTACAACTATTTCGGCGCGTGGTTCCTGAACAAGCGACCGATCCAGCAGGGTTTGATCGAACCGATTTCTGAGGCCGAATTGGACGCGAACCCGATGTATACCAACGAGAAACTGGCGCATGATTTGACCGTCGGAACCGCTCAGCAGGTGATCGACCGGATCAAACGATACGAGGATCTGGGCTATGATGAGTTCTCGTTCTGGGTCGACAGTGGCATGACCAACGAACGCAAGCGCGCCTCGCTGGCGCGGTTCATCGACGACGTCATGCCGGCATTTCAGTGAGGACCATCATGGGAAACCTACCGCATTTTCAGCTTTTCATCGATGGTGTGTGGACCGAAGGATCAGACGCGCAGATCATGACGTCCGAAAACCCGGCGACAGGTCAGGGATGGGCCACATTCGCCTGCGCTGCACCCGGGGATGTCGTTCGGGCTATCGCAGCCGCAAAACGCGTTCTGGACGATCCCGAATGGCGGGATATGACGCAGACCCAGCGAGGAAAACTGCTTTACCGGCTCGCGGATCTGGTGGCTGAGAATGCCGCTCGTCTGGGTGAGTTGGAGACGACTGACAGCGGTAAACTGTTGGCGGAAACGGCAGCGCAAACCGGCTATGTTGCCGATTACTACCGCTATTATGCCGGGCTTGCGGACAAGGTCGAAGGGACAGTTTTACCTATCGACAAAACTGACATGCATGTCTTTACCACACGCGAACCGATTGGCGTTGTCGCTGCGATTGTGCCGTGGAACGCCCAGATGTTCCTGACTGCGACCAAGTTGGGACCGGCATTGGCAGCTGGATGCTCGGTGGTGTTAAAGGCATCAGAAGTCGCGCCAGCGCCGATGCTGGAATTTGCAAAGCTGATCGAACAGGCCGGGTTCCCGCCCGGCGTTGTGTCGGTCATCACCGGGGACGCAGAAAACTGCGCCATCCCGCTGACCCGGCATCCGGATGTCGACCGTATCGCCTTTACCGGAGGGCCGGAAACTGCGCGTCACGTGGTGCGTAACTCGGCCGAGAATTTCGCCGTCACGTCGCTGGAGCTTGGGGGCAAGTCGCCGATCCTCGTGTTCGAAGATGCCGATTTGGACGGCGCGGCCAATGGCTTGATTGCTGGAAACTTTGGCGCGTCAGGCCAAAGTTGCGTGGCAGGTACGCGCGGGTTGGTGCATCGGTCTATCCTGAAGCCGCTTATTGAACGGATCGCAGAAAAGGCTGGTAACATCCGATTGGGCGATCCTCTGCACCCAGAAACCCATGTCGGCCCGCTGTGCACGGCGGCGCAGGTCCGCAAGATCGAGGACACTCTGAGCAAGGCGCAGGCGCAGGGTGCTGTGATCCACTTTGGCGGAGAAACCGCAGATCGCCCGGGCAACTACATGACGCCAACCTTGGTCGAATGTACGTCGCCAGAGACCGAAACGCTGAAAATTGAAATGTTCGGGCCGGTGATGTCGTTACTGCCGTTCGATACCGAAGAAGAGGCCATCGCTCTGGCCAACAGTACGCCTTACGGGCTGGGGTCCGGAGTTTTCACTCAAAACCTTGCGCGGGCGCATCGTGTGTCCAAGCGGATCAGGGCCGGGATCTGCTGGGTGAACACCTATCGCGCGATCTCTCCGATCGCGCCGTTTGGCGGGTTCAATCAGTCCGGATATGGTCGCGAGGCCGGGGTTGAGGCGATACTGGATTACACCAGAACCAAGACGACCTGGATCAGCACGGCGCAAGAGCCGATGGCGAACCCTTTCGTAATGCGCTAGAGATTCGCAAAAGCAGGGCTTTAGGCCGGGAAGGGAGGCGCTTATGAAACTTGCAAAACCAAACTTCCCGCCGCCGCAAGACGCGTCGGAACGCAAGGCGATCACACCGGTTATCTGTTATCCGCCAGACACACTGAGGCAGCCTGATCTGGGCGCTTTGCAAAAACTTCGCGAGGGCGCGACCAAGACCGCGGAAGTCACCGCGGCGCCCCGCGACGCGGCGTGTATCGAGGTTCCGGCTGGTGCTTTTGTCCGAGTGGTTTCGGTGGATGGACCGCAGGTCGGTGACCTGAACATGTGGAACAAACACGACCTGACTGAGCGGTTCTACTCCGGCAAAACCCGCGCTCTGCATGGCACACACCTGTCAACCGGTGATCGGATGTGGTCGAGTTTCCCCAACATGCGGCCCATGGCAACCATCGTTGCAGATACGTTGGACTGGTATGGATTTGACGCCTACGGCGGCTCGGTCCATGACGTGATCGGGACGCGGTGTGATCCGTATACGGGTCGTCTGCTCTCAGGTGACGACTATCACTACTGCTGTCACTCAAACCTGACGCGCGCATTGGCAAGTCACTGCAACTTGCCGCTGCACGAGGCGGAAATGCTGGTGCATGATGTGCTGAACGTGTTCATGTGCACAGGGTTCACGCGTGACACCGGCCAGTATTTCATGAAGGCCAGCCCGGTTCGGCCCGGCGATTACCTTGAGTTCTACGCTGAGATTGACCTGATTGTCGGGCTGTCGGCGTGCCCCGGCGGGGATTGTTCGTCTGAGCACTCCTCGGACGTAGCGGCCTGCTATCCGCTGTTGATGGAGGTCTATGACCCCGGCGAAGACGCACACGCCGCTCATGTGCAGCCGGATCGGTCAAAATACGACCGCTCGCACGGGACCGCTTAACCCATCAGGCGGCGTCCCAACCGGTTCAGCATTCGGCAGCACAGGTCCAACTGTTCGATCTCCAAAAACTCGTCCGCCTTGTGCGCCTGTGCGATAGATCCCGGTCCGCACACGATCGCGTGCACGCCCAGTTTCTGGAAAAGCCCGGCTTCGGTCGCAAAGGCGACGACACCGGTTCCATTCGCGCCCGTCAGTTCTGCAACCAGATCGCGGGCCGCGTTTTCCTCCATGGGTTCAAGGCCTTCGACCTCGGCGACGGCTTTTTGCGTGATGCTTGACTCGCTGTGAACCGCCTGCATCGCGGGCAGCAGAGAATGCTCGACGTAGTCGGCGAGCGTACTTTTGACGAGGTCCGCATCGCTGGCCTGCACGGGGCGCATCTCCCACGCGACCTCTGCCTTGCTGGCGATGACATTGTGCGCAACGCCGCCTGAGATTTGTCCGATATTGACTGTTGTCCAGGGCGGCTCGAACCGGCCGTCGGTTGGTGCTCGCGACTTGAGGATATGGCGCAGTTCCAACAGCTTTCCGATATAGCGCGCGGCATATTCCGCAGCATTCACGCCGTCATCCGGGGCCGAGCTGTGCCCCTCCAATCCCGTGAACCGAGTCGTGTATTCAAAGCAGCCCTTGTGACCCTCGATCACCCGCATCTCGGTGGGTTCGCCAATAATGGCGATGTCCGGGACAATGCCACGCTCGGACAGATCATTGACGAGGGTTTGCGCGCCAAGACAGCCGACCTCTTCGTCATACGTAAAGGCAAAGTGCAGCGGTTGGGTCAGCTTGCTGGCATCCAGGGTTTCGCCAAAGGCCAGTGCGGCCGCAATGAACCCCTTCATGTCGCAAGTGCCGCGGCCGTAGAGCTTGCCATCACGCTCGGTCACCTGAAAGGGATCAGAGGTCCAGTCCTGATCGGCCACCGGAACCACATCCGTATGGCCGGACAAAAGGATGCCGCCCGGCATGTCCGGTCCTAACGTGGCAAACACATTGGCCTTTTTGCCAGTTTCGTCACGGGTTTCGATACAGCGCGCACCCAGCGCTTCCAGCCGTTGGGTCAGATAACCGATCATGTCCAGATTCGAGTCCGCAGACACCGTTTCAAAGGCGATCAGGTCGGCGAGGATTTCTTTGGATTTTTGTACACTCATGGCTTAACGAACAGCTTTCTGGGACGGCTACAGAAACACCCGGCAGGCCCGGTTTCAGTGATCAGGATCGACTCGGTGATTTCAAGGCCCCAATCATCCATCCAGAGGCCGGGCATGAAGTGGAATGTCATGCCGGGCTCCAAAACAGTCTCATCCTCGGGGCGTAGGGATATCGTGCGTTCACCCCAGTCCGGCGGATAACTGAGGCCGACCGGATACCCACACCGCGCGCCGCGTTCAATCCCGGCCCGCTCCAGAGGGGCAGCCAGCGCCAATGCAATGTCGCGCGCCTGATTACCGGCGCGGGCTGCATCCAGCCCGGCCTCCAGCCCTTCGACCAAAGCCGCTTCGGCCCGAAGCAGATGATCGGGCGGATCACCCAGAAACACGGACCGGCAGAACGGTGCGTGATATCGGCGATAGCAGCCGGATAGCTCGAAAAACGTGCACTCACCCGATTTGAACGGCGCGCCATCCCATGTCAGGTGTGGGGCGGCAGCGTCGGCACCGGACGGGAGCAGAGGAACGATGGCTGCGTAATCGCCCCAAGCGTCATCAACGCCTGTTATGGCATCGTGGTAGATTTGTGCGACGAGATCATTCTTGCGCATGCCCGGCTCTATGCGGTCCAGAACACCGTCAATGACATGTTCCGAAATCCGGGCGGCCTTTCGCATCAGCGCAATTTCTTCGTCAGATTTTACCGCGCGTTGCCAATTCACCAACGCGTTTGCATCGATCAACTTCGCCTCGGGGAGTTCTGCCATCAGCGTCAGGTGCGCCTTGGCCGAATAGTAGTAATTGTCCAGTTCAACCCCGATGCGCCCTTTTTGCAGGCCAATATCTGCAATCAGCGCGGCAAGGTCCTGCATGGGGTGGCGAACGGTCGATTGCACGTACTCGTCCGCATAGCCACGGATTCGATCATCCGCCATCCATACCGTTCTACGCGCCCCGTTGGCATCCTGATTTCTACCCCACCAGATCGGGTCGGCGTCGTGCAGAATCAGAACCCCTTGGTGCACATAGAATGACCAGCCTTCATAACCGGTCAGCCACGCCATGTTCGACGGATCCTCGACAAACACCGCGTCCAGTCCCGCGGCAGACATGGCGGCACGCGTCTTGGCCAATCTGTGGTCGTACTCGGCACGGCTGAAAGCCGGATCAGGGTGGGGCATTTTGAGCTCCTGTCTGGGGCGAGTTTTGTTGACAGAACTTGACGAATGCGATCACGTCAATGGGCATCACAGGGAAGACACCAAATTGAAAATCTCATCCAACCCCTACCGCGGCGGTCCAAAGCTGATCGATGGCGCACCGTTTCCTTCGACCGATGTGGCGCGTGCCTCGGACTTGATGACGCGCTGTTTGCCGTCTGGCGAAACCCCTTTGGTTCGGGTCGACGGATTGGCCGAGGTCGCAGACCTGTGGATCAAGGATGAACGTAGCCGGATGAATATGGGGTCGTTCAAGGCGCTGGGGGCGGCCTATGTCATTGCCCGTCACGCCGCAGATCTGGCCGAGGCACCAGATATCGCCACATTGTCTGGCCGCACATATGTAACGGCCAGTGCGGGAAATCATGGCCTAAGCGTCGCGGCGGGTGCCAAGAAGTTCGGCGCGAAAGCTGTTGTCTACATTGCGGAAACCGTGCCCGAGAGTTTTGCAGATCGCCTGCGGGCTCAAGGTGCTGAGGTTGTGCGAAGCGGCGCAGACTACGCCGCCAGTATGGATGCAGCCAGCGAGGCCGCGCAGCATAACGGATGGACTTTGCTGTCAGACAGCTCATGGGACGGATACTATGAGTTGCCGTACACGCTGATGGAGGGCTATTTGAAGATGGCCGCCGAAGCTGCCGAGCAATGTCCTCAAACACCGACACATGTCATGCTGCAGGCCGGTGTCGGCGGTATGGCCGGGGCGGTGGCTGCTTATGCGCGCAAGGTTTGGGACGATGAGCCTCAGATCATCGTGGTTGAACCTGATGCAGCACCTGCGCTGCAGGCGAGTATCGACGCAGGCGCTTGTATATTCGCGGATGGCCCGGACAGCATCATGGGGCGTCTGGACTGCAAGGAACCTTCTCTGATTGCATTGAACGGTTTGGCCCGTGATGCGGACAGTTTCCTGACACTGAGCGATGACGAAGTTTCGCGCGCGCTTCCCGCAATGGCGAATGCGGGCATTACCACAACGGCGTCCGGAGGGGCTGGGGTCGCTGCCGTCATGAACGCCGATGTGCGCGCCGCTTTGGGAATTGGCCCGGACGCGCGGGTCTTGTGCATCCTCTCCGAGGTCGCTGAATGAGGGGGTTCGACGCGTCAGAATTCGCCACGCGGACGGAACGCGCGCAGAGTATGATGCGCGACGCCCAGCTTTCGGCGCTGTTACTGACGACGGAACCCGAAATCCGATATTTCACGGGTTACCTGACCCGTTTTTGGGAAAGTCCGACACGCCCTTGGTTCCTGATCGTTCCCGCCAGCGGCAAGCCAATCGCCGTAATCCCGTCGATCGGGGCCGCGCTTATGGCGGATACCTGGATAGACGACATCCGTACCTGGGCCGCTCCGGATTTGACTGATGATGGCGTTAGCCTTTTGGCCGATGCCCTGCGCGAAGTTGCCCCAACGGACGGCAGAATCGGTTTGCCCGACGGACATGAAACACACGTCCGTATGCCATTGGCAGATTTCCGTCGACTGCAGGAGGCAGTGGATAAGCGCGATCTGTGTGGCGATGAGGGAATCGTCCGGGCGCTGCGCATGGTCAAATCGCCCGCCGAAATCTCCAAAATCGAAACGGCCTGTGCCATTGCCGGACGCGCATTTCAACGCGTTCCCGAAATAGCTGGTGAGGGCGATGGGCTGGATGCAGTTTTCCGTCGGTTCCAGATGTTGTGTCTTGAGGAAGGCGCGGATTGGGTACCGTACCTTGCTGGCGGCGCGGAGCAGGGAGGTTACACTGACGTGATTTCTCCGGCAGCTGATACGCTGCTGCAGCAAGGCGACGTTCTGATGCTGGACACCGGTCTGGTCTGGGATGGGTATTTCAGCGATTACGACCGCAACTGGTCGATCGGCCCGGCCAGTTCGCAGGTTCGGAGTGCATACTCAGCGCTGATTGAGGCTTCGGATGCCGCATTTGACATCGCCCGTCCAGGTGCGACTGCCGCCGATCTGTTTCATGCTATGAACTCGGTCCTTTCGCGCCACGATGCCGATACCGGGGCGGGGCGTTTGGGGCATGGACTGGGTATGTCGCTGACGGAGTGGCCTTCTCTGATTCCGACCGACCACACGGTGCTGGAACCCGGAATGGTTCTGACCCTCGAGCCGGGGATCGCCGTTGGCGGGAAAATTCTCGTTCACGAAGAAAACATTGTCATAACCGAGGAGGCGCCCCGCTTTATAAGCCCTCGCGCGGAACTGGAGTTGCCCGAGATATGACGCGCTTACCCTATTCAATCGACGCAGACGACCCGGCGGCATCACCGATGGGGTTGATCGTTTTGCAGACCGACGAAACGCTGGAACCCGAGTTCGCCGCGTATTTTTCGGACCGGACCTGCCCGATTTACGTGTCCAGAATTCCCAGCGGAAAAGAAGTGACGACCAACACTTTGGCGGATATGGAAAAGGCACTGCCGGCTGCGGCGGAATTGCTGCCCAAGACCAGGCCTTACAGGGTCGTGGGATATGGCTGCACCTCGGCCAGCTCTGTCATCGGGTCAGAGCAGGTCGAAAGAATGGTGCAAAAGACCTGCGATGCGGCGATTGTCACAAACCCTTTGCGGGCTGCGTCTGCCTGTGCCCACGACCTCGGTGTCGGAAAGTTCGCTCTGTTGTCTCCTTACATCGAAGAAGTGAACGATCCCTTACGAGATGCCTTTGCGGGAAACGGCATTTCGATGGATGTTTTTGGTACATTCGGCGAGGCCGAAGAGGCTATGGTTGCCCGAATTTCCCGGCAGGCCGTGATCGATGCGGCAATGAAACTTGGTCAGGAAAAATCGGTTGAGGCTGTTTTCATAAGCTGCACAAATTTAAGAACTTTTGATGTTCTGGGTGAGGTCCAGGACCGGTTGCAAAAACCGGTTTTGTCCAGCAATCAAAGCCTTGCGTGGCACATGCGCAAGTTGAACTGTGACTGAGATTTACGCACGGTGAACCTCAATCGTTACACGAGTGACATATTTTGGTTGCGTGCTGCGCCCCGCATGTCCTTAAATGGGGCGGACAGGTCTTTGAGATCCGGATGAACCGGGCAGGCAAGGACCGCACAGGGGAGACAATTCGGTAAATGTCAAATGACGCAGCGTTCGTCGAGTTTCAGCATGTCCAAAAATCATATGATGGTGAGATCCTCGTTGTAAAAGACCTCAACCTTTCCATGCCAAAGGGTGAGTTTCTTACAATGCTTGGGCCCTCGGGGTCGGGTAAAACGACTTGCCTGATGATGCTGGCAGGATTTGAAACAGCCACTCATGGCGAGATCATGTTGGACGGGCGTCCAATCAACAACATCCCTCCGCATAAGCGCGGCATTGGCATGGTTTTTCAGAACTACGCCTTGTTCCCACACATGACTGTGGCCGAGAACCTGTCCTTTCCTTTGGAAGTGCGGAAAATCGGCAAGGACGAGCGGGAAGAAAAAGTCAGGCGCGCGCTGGACATGGTTCAGATGGGGGCCTTTGGCAGTCGCCGACCGGCGCAGTTGTCGGGCGGTCAGCAACAGCGGATCGCGCTGGCCCGCGCGCTTGTTTTCGAACCCGAGCTGGTTCTGATGGACGAACCTCTGGGCGCGCTCGACAAGCAACTGCGCGAACATATGCAGTTTGAAATCACGCGTCTGGCGCACAATCTGGGCATCACGACCGTATACGTGACGCACGACCAGACCGAAGCACTGACGATGTCGGATCGGGTGGCGGTGTTCGATGACGGGCGCATTCAACAACTCGCGCCGCCGGATCTGTTGTATGAAGAGCCAGAAAACAGCTTTGTCGCGCAGTTTATTGGTGAAAACAATACGTTGGAAGGCGTTGTTAAATCGATTGACGGAGACACCTGTGTTGTGGCGCTGGACGACGGATCTGAAATTGACGCCAAACCGGTGAATGTGCACGCGGCTGGTGAGCGGACCAAAGTGTCGATCCGACCCGAGCGGGTTGAGTTCAACAAGGACCGCCTGCACGCGGACGCGCATACATTGAAGGCAACGGTGAAAGAGTTCATCTACATGGGTGATGTTTTCCGTTTCCGTCTGTCGGTCGCGGGCAATGACGACTTCATCATCAAGACCCGAAACGCTCCGGACGCTGTCAGGCTGTCACCGGGGCAGGAAGTCGAAATCGGCTGGCTTGCGCAGGACTGTCGCGCGCTGGACGCCTGAGACCGAGAAACTTCCCGCGCAGTCCGCCCGGGCGCGCGGGACAATCAGATGATCGGGTTGCCCCGTGATCCGGTTATCAAAGCAAAAACTAACGGGTAAAACAGGGAGTTAACAATGAAAGTTACCAAAACCACTCTATTGGCGAGTGCGATTGCCGCGATCGCCGGTGGCGCAATGGCCGAAGAGATGACCATCGTCTCCTGGGGCGGCGCGTACTCCAAATCACAGCTGAAGGCGTATCACGAGCCCTATACGGAAAAAACGGGCGTCACCATTCTGAATGACGACTCCTCACCAGAAGGCGTTGCCAAGCTGCGTGCCATGAACGAAGCGGACAATGTCACCTGGGACGTTGTCGATCTTGAGGCGGCGGACAATATTCGCGCCTGCGACGAAGGTTTGATCATCGAGATCGATCCCGAAGAGCATCTGGCCGCGGCGCCGGACGGCACGTCGGCAACCGAGGATTTCGGTAATCAGCTGGTCTCGCCATGCTATATTCCGCTGATCGTCTTTTCGACGACCTTCGGCTATCGGACCGACTTGGTGCCCGATGGTGTTGAACCGCCCACCGGCGCTTGTGATGTCTTCGATCTGGAAAAGTACCCAGGTAAGCGCGCACTGAACAAGCGCCCGATCGCCAACATGGAGTGGGCGCTGTTGTGCGATGGCGTTCCATACGAAGAGGTCTACGACACACTTGAAACGGAAGAAGGTGTAAAGCGTGCCTTTGCCAAGCTGGATACCATCAAAGACGAGACGATCTGGTGGTCTGCGGCGGCTGAGCCTGTACAGTTGCTGGCGGACGGCGAGATTTTCATGGGCTCTTCTTATAACGGACGTCTGTTCTCGATGATTGCCGAGCAAAACCAGCCGGTTGGAATGGCCTGGGATTGGCAGATGTTCGACCTGGACGGATTTGCGATCCCTGCGGGGCTGAGCCCGGAACGTGAAGCACGGGCTCTGGACTACATCCGTTTTGCCTCTGACACGCAGCGACTGGCGGATCAGGCGGCTTACATCTCGTATGGTCCGGCGCGCGCATCTTCGGCTCCGCTGGTAGGAAAACATGCCGAACTGGGTATTGATATGGCACCGCACATGCCGACCGATCCCAACAATGCGGAAAACACATTTGTGAACAACTACGAATGGTGGGCCGACTACCGCGACGATCTGGATGCACAGTTCCAGGCGTGGTTGTCGCAGTAAGTGTCTGCTGATCTGAAACGTTTACTGGGGGCGGTTCGCCGCCCCCAAACCCAAGAAAACCCAAGGGGCACCGATGACTGACGCAAGTCAAAAAGCTGGACCGATGCTGGCCGCCGATGGAACTCCGCTCAAGCAATCGCTATCGCGTTCGTTGCGGCGACAAAAGCTGCGTGCCCTGCTGCTGATTGCCCCCCTTCTTTTGTTCGTTCTCTTCTCGTTCATAATACCCATTGCGTCCATGCTGTTTCGGTCTGTCGAAAACGGGATTGTCGAGAACACGCTGCCCCTGACGGTTGAGGCGCTGAGCAATTGGGATGAAACAACCGGCGAATTGCCGGATGAGGAAGTTTATGACGCTTTCGTTCGCGACATGATCGTCGCAGTGAATGAAAAACGGCACACCCGGCTCGGGTCCCGGCTGAACTATGAAGAACCCGGCATTTCATCCTTGTTCCGTAAAACAGGTCGTAAAATCCGGAAATGGGATCCCGAAGCGGATGCCCCGTTCAAGGACAAACTCATCGACGCGGAAGACGATTGGGCAGATGTTGAAAATTGGCGCGTTATCAAGACCCACGCGCGGAACATTACTCCGGGCTATTTTCTAGCTGCGGTGGACCTGAGACTGACCCCGGACGGGGTTGCGGCGCAGCCCGAGGACAAGCAAATCCTCGTCAAACTGTTCGGCCGGACTCTGTTCATGTCGCTGGTCATTACCGGGGCCTGTATCCTGCTGGCATATCCTATCTCGTACCTGTTGGCGAACTTGCCGATGCGCGTGTCAAACCTGTTGATGATCCTTGTGCTACTGCCGTTCTGGACTTCGCTTTTGGTTCGGACTTCGGCATGGAAAGTGATGCTGCAGCAGCAGGGTGTTATAAACGAAACGCTGGTCTGGCTGGGACTTGTTGCAGATGACGCCCGGCTTGTGATCATCAACAACCAGATCGGCACGATCATTGCGATGACGCATATCCTGCTGCCGTTCATGATCCTGCCAATGTATTCGGTAATGCAGACGATCCCGCCGTCCTACACACGCGCTGCCAAATCCATGGGGGCCACGAACTGGACAACCTTCTGGCGGATCTACTTCCCGCAATCGATACCGGGCATCGGCGCGGGGTCGATCCTCGTGTTCATTCTGGCCATCGGTTACTATATCACGCCCGAGATCGTAGGCGGCACCAAGGGTGTCTTCATCTCGAACCGGATTGCCTACCACATCTCGTCTTCGCTGAACTGGGGATTGGCTGCGGCACTGGGGACGATCCTGCTGGCGGTCGTTCTGCTTCTCTACTGGTGCTACGACAAGATTGTAGGCATCGATAACGTCAAGCTGGGATAAAAACATGGCTGCACTTACACCTATATCCCGCAAACCGTTGTCGGTCGTCCTGCCAACTGTCGCCATCGCCGGAGGCTTTGTCGGTATGTTCGTCGGTGCCGGGCAGGGCAATGTCCTGCTGGGCATTCTGATTGGCGCTGCTTTGATGGCAGGGTTGGCCTGGCTATACATCACCATTCTGGACAACGAGCGTATCGCGCGCTGGATCACGATCCTGGGCATTGGCGCAATCGGCTTTTTCTTTGCCGGAATGACGGGGCTGATCGTCGGGCTATTGGTGGGGTGGTTCTTTGCGTTCTTCATCTTCTGGCTTTACGAAGGCCGGTATCGTCAAAAGCTGTTGCCCTACATGACCGGCGGTCAGGTGCTTTGGCACTATACGTTCCGGGTGATTTGCGGTGCGATATTCGTGTTCCTGATCACACCGATCCTTGTGGTTCTGCCGCTGTCCTTCAACGCGCAAGACTTCTTCACCTTTACGCCCGAGATGTTGCGGCTGGACCCCGAGGGGTACTCGCTGAAGCATTATCGCGATTTCTTCACCAACAACGAATGGCAACGCAGCTTCAAGAATTCGCTGATCATCGCGCCGATTGCGACCGTCATCTCGGTAACGCTGGGCACTTTGGCTGCGATCGGGCTCAGCCAGTCGCACGTTCCGGGGCGTCGGGCCATAATGGGTATCTTGATCTCGCCAATGATCGTACCCCTGATTATCTCAGCCACCGGAATGTTCTTCTTTTACAGCGATATCGGGCGTTTTCTTGAAGGCACGCTGGGCATGGATAAGAACTTTGTCGGCTACATCAAAGTCATCCTCGCGCACGCCGTACTTGGTATCCCATTCGTGATCATTACCGTGACGGCTACTCTGGTCGGGTTCGATCAATCGCTGACGCGGGCTGCCGCGAATATGGGGGCCGGGCCGGTCAGGACGTTCTTCAAAATCCAGATGCCGCTGATCTTGCCCGGTGTGATATCAGGCGGGTTGTTCGCCTTTATCACGTCCTTTGACGAGGTTGTCGTTGTGTTGTTCGTTGGCTCGGCCAGCCAGAAGACGCTGCCCTGGCAGATGTTCACCGGCTTGCGTGAGCAGATCAGCCCGACAATTCTGGCGGTTGCGACTATCCTTGTGGTGATCTCGATTGCCTTGTTGACCACGGTCGAACTATTACGTCGTCGGTCTGAACGGCTGCGGGGTCTCAGCCCGGCTTGACGCGACTCGAAAGCTGATTTAGCGATTTCACCATGCACCTCGGTCACGATGGCGTCGTGACGCAAAGCGGGGTGCATGGCTCTCGGTTCCCGAGGCCGCTTGTCCTGAACGCCGGGGCTTGTGGCCGGGCGATGCCAGTCCGGCATTGAGGAGAGACCACATGACTGATTTGCAAAATCGCCCCGAGTTCTTCACCTGCCACAATGGCGACAAGGCTCCGTTGCCTTTCAGCAAGGCGGAATACGCCCGTCGTCTGACCAGCCTTCGTGCGACCATGGCGGCGCGCGACATCCCGGCGGTGCTGCTGACGTCGATGCACAACATCGCGTATTACTCGGGCTTTCTGTATTGCTCGTTCGGCCGTCCTTACGGCTGCGTCGTGACGCAGGATGCGTGCACTACCGTGTCAGCGAATATCGACGCGGGCCAGCCATGGCGGCGCTCGGTCGAGGAAAACGTGATCTATACGGACTGGAAGCGGAACAATTACTGGCGCGCGGTGGCGAGCTTGATTGGTTCGACCAAGCGGGTCGGTATCGAAGGCGACCACATGACATTGGCCATGCGTGACACCGCGCTGGACATGCTGGGTGGGCCGGAGCTATTGGATATCGCGCCCGATACGATGGCTGCACGTATGGTTAAGTCTGCGGAAGAGATCGAACTGATCAAGGGCGGCGCGCGAACGGCGGATGTAGGGGGCGCGGCCATTCACGCAGCCATCCGCGAAGGTGCGACCGAGATCGAGATCGCCATGGCCGGACGCGACGCAATGGAAGCCGAAATCGCGCGCGCCTATCCCGACGCCGAGTATCGCGACACATGGGTCTGGTTCCAGTCCGGTCTGAACACCGATGGGGCTCATAATCCCGTCACCAAACGGGTGCTGGAGAAGGGCGATATCCTGTCGCTGAACACCTTCCCGATGATCTCGGGCTATTATACGGCTCTGGAACGCACTTTGTTTCTGGGTGAGCCTGACGCCGAAGGCCTCCGCATCTGGAAGGCCAACGTTGCCGCACATGAACTGGGGCTGAGCCTGATCAAACCCGGTGCGACCTGTTCCGGCATCTGTGAGGAAATCAACCGGTTCTTCGCTGATGAGGGCCTGCTGCAGTATCGTTCATTCGGATATGGCCATTCCTTCGGTATCCTCAGCCACTACTACGGGCGCGAAGCAGGACTGGAACTACGTGAAGACATCGATACGGTTCTGGAGCCCGGCATGGTTGTTTCCATAGAACCAATGCTGTGGATTCCGGAAGGCCAGAAAGGTGCGGGCGGCTATCGCGAGCATGACATCCTGGTCGTCGAGGAAGCCGGAGCCGAGAACATCACGGGTTTCCCCTACGGGCCCGAGCACAACACGATCAGCGCTTGATCGATTAGGCGAGAGGGGCAGTCGGCCCTTCTTGCCATTCTCACGGAAGATGACCGCGTCCACACCCATGGAGTGCAGGTCAATCGGGACACCCAACTCCGGGTAGGCTCTGGCGGATGCACATTGGCCAGTCGCGGGGTTGATTGTCTGCATCGCGGATGTGTATCTGGCACAACCGCTTGAAAGGAATAGCCGTGGGACGTCAGGAACTGCCACCAGAGACGGGTGCCTTTTTCATCAATCTGGATCGGGTTCCCGCGCGTCGGGCCTTTATGGAAACGCAGTTTGCCCATTCTGGACTGGCCGGGGCCACACGGTTCAGTGCGACAGACGCACAGCAACCCGAGGCGCTGGTTGGCAATGGCTATGTTCCGGGCACGGGCAGTCGCTGGGGATTGAAGCAAAGCGAAATCGCCTGCTTTGAAAGCCATCGCGCCGTTTGGCAGAACGCCGTAGATCGAAATCTGAAGGCGGTTGCTGTTTTCGAAGACGACGTTGAAATGTCCACTCAGGCGGGCTCGGCGATCTCGGCCTTGTTGGACGCAGGTGACGCGTACGACATGATCAAGCTTGACTACTCGCCCCGTTCCCTTCGATTTGGGCCCGAGCTGCAGCTTGCGGGCGTAAACGTCCGCCCCATGCTTGAGATGGCCCCCAGCGCGGCGGCTTACGTTCTTTCGCACGAAGCCTGCCGCAAACTTTTGACCTGGTCTGAGAAATACTCTGATCACTTGGACGATTTCGTTTCGATCCCCCGACCGGACTGGCGAATGTACCAGTGCTTTCCTGCGGTTGGGGTTCAAATGATCTGGTCGAAACAACAGGATCAGACGGTCGAGGCGGTGAAGATCAGCGAACGGTCGCAGGACCGAAAGATCAATAGCGGTCTGGACAAAGGACCGCTCTGGTTCCGCACTCGGCGTGAGTTACAGGCTGCGCGGCGCAAGTTGTATTGGCGGATGGGCGGCCAGGCGCGGTTGCTGGATCAAGGCGGGTACGTTGGTTTCATTCCCTGCGCCGATGACCTGAGCGTTTGAGTTCACCCTTTGCCAAATTCTAGCGCAGTTGCCGTGCAACAACCAATTGCCTCATAAGCGTTAACAAAACTGTCAATATGATATAACCTTGTGGCGTTAGTGGTGGGTAAAGCTTGGGTGTTGGTGTGGGTCAGACAATTTACGAAAGGTATGGCGGCTTCAAAACGATCAGTCGGATCGTGATGACTTTTTATGAGATGGCTTTGGATTCCGACCAGATCGGTGGCCATTTCGAAGACATAGACATGCCGCGCCTGATTGATCACCAGACGAAATTCGTTTCTTCGCTCGTCGGTGGACCTGCCTCCTTTAGTGACGACAGGATTGAGGCGGTGCATCGGCACCTGAATATCTCTCACGCTGATTTTGACGAGATGGCCGCGCTGTTCAGTGAGGCTCTGTCGATGCACGGGATGGAAGATGCGCACATAAAGATTGCCCTTGATGCTATTGAGTCAAAACGCGCAATCATAGTCGCGCGCAACGCGGCATGAGTATTCTGGCCATAAATGAACAACTGCTGCGCGCGATAGGTGTCGGTGTTGCAGTTGTGCGCGCCTCGGATTTGACGTTCGTTTTTCACAACGGCCCGTTTGCCGAGTGGTTCGGGGCGCCGAGCGACAGTCAAACCCTGTTGGACTATTTTCCCGATCTCGATCGAAAGGAACTTGATGACGTAAAGCAATCGGGCCTGCGTTATTCGGTCGAGTTGCAGGTCAAACCCAAGCGCCGGACACTGATTTTTGCAACCGCGGTATCTTTGGCAAACGGTCTGTCCGAGCAGGTTCTGGTCGTCGAGTTTCAGAACATCACTCGCATTCGCGAACTTGAAAGCATGATCGACAGCTATTCGACAATGGTCGAACGCAATACTCGCGAGTTAGAGCGTGAGAAAGAGCGGGTAGAACGACTGTTGCTAAACCTGATGCCGCGCGCTGTGTATGAAGAGTTCAAAACCTTTGGCGTCGTCACGCCGCAGCTTTTCGACCAGGTCTCAGTGGTGATGCTGGATTTTGTCGGCTTCACGGACTTTGCAGCCAAAACCGATCCGACGGTCACGCTCAGCGAGTTGAATGACATCTTCACGGCCTTCGACCGGATCGTTGAACAGTTCGGATGTGAGAGGATCAAGACAATCGGCGACGCTTACCTTGCGGTCTCTGGAATGCCCGATCCAACGCCGGATCATGCAACTGCGGTGGCACACTGTGCGGTTCGGTTCCTGCGTTACCTCGAACGGCGCAACGAAAGCCATCCACACAAATGGCAGGCAAGGGTCGGTTTGGGCATGGGGGCGGCTGTCGGTTCGGTCGTGGGCATTCAGAAATACGTCTATGACGTGTTCGGACCTGCGGTAAACATTGCCTCACGCCTGCAAGTCTTTGCAAATCCAATGAATATCGTCGCCCCGGAAGAGATGAAATACGCGCTGATCGATGAATTCCAAGTCTCTGATCTGGGACGCGTCGACATCAAGGGGATGGGTGAGATGGATTTGATAAACGTCACATCCGGCCTGAGCGCGCCTGTGTCGCGTCCTATGTTCTAGCGTGCGCTCAATCGTCTTGCGGCACCAGGCCAAGGCCCCGCAAATAGATTCCGATACCGCTTTCCAACAAATCTTCGGGTGAAAAAGGCGAACTGGCGCCTGTGTTGCGCGCATAAAGCTCAACAACCCCGTGGCTCATGGCCCAGATATGGGCACTGAACATCGAAGCAGGCGGGCGTTTGTCTGGCGGGATATGCTGTGAAAGGTCTGATGCGGCCTTTTCCAAGACGTTTTTAGCTCGGTTCGCGGCAAGTGCCAATTCAGGCGTGCGATTGACGGATATCCCGCTTTCGAACATCGCGATGTAGTGGCCGGGGTGTTTGCGGGCAAAAGCCAGATAAGCACGTCCGGTGGCCTCGAATGCTGCCAGAGCCGAAGGTTGGCCCTTGTCGTAAGCATATTGCATCAGGTCCGCGAACATTTCGAACCCTTGCCGTGCGGCCTCGGCGATCAGATCCTCGCGGCCCTGAAAATGCCTATAGACTGCGGCAGGCGTCACCCCGGCGGTTTTTGCGGCCTCGGACAGGGTAAAGCCGGTCGGACCCTTTTCTTCGATCAGCGACAGCGCGGCCTCGATCAGGGCTTGTTTGAGATTGCCGTGGTGATAGCCGCGTTTCGTCATCCCTGAGTCAGGAGCCTTTTTTGTTTAAGCCTTGGGGAACCAAGACATAATCCACGTGCCGGCATTCGTCCAATGCTCAGCAGCCATAAGGCGTGAATTTGTCATCATGAATCCCAAATTTCAGGGCCGCCGCAGATAAGGGGATCGTTCTTGCCGATCGCCTTCTTGTCCTTTTCGTCATAATCCAATGCATGCAGCACGGTACGAATGGCCGCCAGCCGGGCGCGTTTCTTGTCGTCAGAGCGGACGATGGTCCAGGGGCAATGTTCCGAATGGCTGCGAGTGAGGGTTTCCGAGATCGACTGCGTATACTCGTCCCACTTGCTGAGACCTGCAACGTCGATTGGGCTGAGTTTCCATTGCTTTAGCGGATCTGATTCACGTGCCAGAAACCGGTTGAGCTGTTCGGCGCGCCCAACGTTGAGCCAGAATTTGAACAGCTTGATCCCGTCGTTAACCAGACCGGTCTCCAGTGGCAGCACTTGCCGGAAAAACCGCTCACGTTCTTCGGGTTCGCAAAAACCAAAGACGTTCTCAACCACACCGCGATTGTACCAACTGCGGTCAAAGAACACGATTTCACCCGCCGCAGGAAGATGCGAGAGATAACGTTGAAAATACCATTGGCTGCGTTCGATATCCGAAGGCTTGCTTAGTGCGACGTTCCGGGCACCTCGAGGGTTAAGGTTTTCGCGAAACCGTTTGATCGTTCCGCCTTTTCCGGCTGCGTCGCGACCTTCGAAAATAATGGCGACGCGGTGGCCCGTTTCTTTGACCCAGGATTGCATCTTGACCAGTTCGATCTGCAGCAGTTCGATCTGCTGGTCATAGTCCTTACGCTTGATTTTTTCGTCGTAAGGGTATGTTGGGTTCAGAATGTCGTCTTTCTTGGCGTTTTCGATTGCGGTGCGCACGTCTTTGGGCGCGTCTTTGCGAAAATACTTTTCAATGGAGCCTTTTTCGGAACGGGCCATGAGTTACCTCGCCATAAAATCCATATCCTACTATGGATTAGCTGCAAGCCTAACGCAAACCCGCTCGTTGGGCGGCGCGGTCGATTGCCAGTGCAACCTCGGGGGCGGCTACAACCTGCGGCATGTGGCCGATACCCGGAAGTTCGATCAGTTCCGCGCCGGGTATTTGTTCAATCAGACGTTCAGAGTGCCAGTCCAAGCCCACGGTGGTATCCGCCGTTCCGTGAACGATTTCAGTGGGCATGGAAATCTCGCCATACCGCGGTTGCAGCGCGCGGACCTCGTCCAACAGGTTCGCCCGCTGTTTGGCATTGGCGTGCATCGAGGCGCGCCGCATGGTCAGACCCGGGCCGAAATGTGCGGCATATCCTTCAGGCGCGGTCTGCGGGGCAAAGACCCGGTCCAGCGCGCTTTCTACGTACCACTCCGGGACGAACGCTGTGATCAGGGGCAGGGCAAGGGCATTACCCGCAGTCGTGGATGCGATTTGGTTGAAGCCATCCAACGGCGTTTCCCAAGGGATGGCAGCTGGCGCGATCAGGACCAGAGCCGATATGTTGTCAGGGCGAGTAACGGCCCAGGCCAGCGACACTGAACCGCCATAGCTTTGACCTGCGACAATGGGTTTTTCGGCGCCGAGTTGCGCGGCAGCTTTTTGCAGGATTAATGCTTGCTCTTCAATCGTCTCGCCGTCGGGGTTGAAGCTGTCGCTATAGCCTAATCCGGGTCGGTCGAACGTGATTACGCGGAAGTTTTCCGCCAAAATCGGAGCCAGCGCGAATGTCATGTCGCGGGTGTTACCGCTGGACCCGTGGAGTAATACCACATCAGGGCCTTCCCCCATGACAACCGCATGCACCGCTATATCGTCGACCATTACGATCTGACCTTCAGGCGGAAAGCTGGCCTCGGCCTCGGCTTCGTTCTGTGCTGCCCGCCAGGCGGTCAGCAGAACGAGGCCCGACAAGACAAGGCCGAGAGCTATGAGAGCTTTAACGGCCAATGTCTTCCATATTGAACGGTGTGGACTGGTAAATCTCGTTGATCCAATTGCCGTAGAGCAAATGCGCGTGGCTGCGCCACCTGTTCTGTGGCGGTTGAGAGGGATCGTCTTCGGGGTAGTAATTGATCGGTACGTTTATCGGCGTTCCGTTCGAGACGTCACGGTCATATTCCTGCTTCAACGTATCGCTGTCATACTCGAAGTGGTTGAAGATATAGATCGCACGATGCGAGGGGTCCTCGACCAGACAAGGACCAACCTCATCGCTGCCCAACAGGGTCGTCAGACCGGGGGCGGTGTCGATCTCAGCCTGTTTCATTTCAGTCCATCGGCTGACCGGAATCACGCAATCGTCCGAAAACCCTCGCAGGAACGGAGATGCGGGGGAAAGGTTTTGATGACGAAAGCACCCAAATGCCTTGGCGTCCAGCATATGTTTCCGAACGCCATGGAAATGGTTGATCATCGCCATGCCACCCCAGCAGACGCCAAAGGTCGAATGGACGCTCGTTTGGGTCCACTCAAATACTTCGGTGATTTCGTCCCAATAGGTGACGTCATCGAATTCCAGATGCTCGATCGGCGCGCCGGTGATGATCAGGCCGTCAAATTTCTGATCCTTTATCTCCTGAAAGGGATGGTAGAACTCGGCCATATGATCTGCGGCGGTGTTCCGGGTCCGATGTTCGGTCATGCGGATCAGCGACAGATCAATCTGCAGCGGGGTCGCTCCGATCAATCGCGCGAACTGGTTCTCGGTCTGGATCTTCTTGGGCATCAGGTTAAGCAACCCGATCCGCAAGGGGCGGATGTCCTGACGCATCGCCTGATCCTCTGCCATGACCATGACGCCCTCGTTGGTGAGAACGTCGTATGCAGGTAGGTCGGAAGGAATCTTGATTGGCATCAGGTGCAAGCCTTTGGAGAAACAGTGTAAGAGCGGTAATTAAGCCCGGTTGGGCCGGGTCTCAAGGGTGCGTTCGATCAACTCATCGAAATCACCCGCGTCGCGGACCTTGTGCATGTCATCGGCGGTGACGGTGACACCCCAATTGTCGGCCATGGCCTGATAGCGCGGCTGACGGTGCGCCAGTGCCCGTGCATAGGTCCAGCGGATGAAGGCATCCGGGTCGACCTCCTGGGCCGCGCAGTCGTGCTGGGCGAGGTATTCATCCCAAACCCTGGTCAGAAACTCGGGCTGGTAGGACATCGGCTTGGGCGCCTTGTCGAAACGGCGGATCAGTTCCGCCGTGTGATCCTCGTCGCCCTTAATCCAGATCATAAGGGTCTGCCGGGACAGTTCTGACAGCACGTGATCGGCGGGGTCGTTTGGATCGACCCACTCACAAATTGACCCGCCGGTATCGCAAATAAAATGCGGATACTGGTACAGACGTTGTGCACGGTCGATGAAGTACTCAGTGTCGAGGAGGGCGTGGATTTCCGCGAGCCGGAACTGCTCCTGCCTGCGACGATATTCGGTCAGCTCCAGACCGCCCAATGCAGGGTCGCCCGGCTTGCCCAAATAGGTTGCAACCGGCGTCAGATTTTCGAAAGAGATATTCGATCCGATATAAATCGAATCCGACAGTAGCAGATCGCGAAGGAATGGGACCTTCATTGCCTGAGCCTTGGCGTTGTCGATGATGTATTCGCCCATATAGCGCGTTCCGATGCGGTAATCGATCGAGTAGTGAAACCAGTCCCCGGAATCGCGCAGTACGTTTGACACGTAGGTTTTCCCCAGCCCGGACATGCCGAAGAACAGCACCTTTTTTCGCGGTGCATCGCGCCAGTCTTTTGCTGAGCTGTAGATCATCGTCCGCTGTCCCTTTTTCTGACCTAGCTAAAACGGGTAGGGGGCGGCGTCAATCGCGTGTGCGGGACCGGTTCAGGATCAAAAGCCCAACTGCCAGTGTTGCAAAGCCAAAAAATGCCTGCGGTGGTAGGGCCTCGTCCCGCAATAGCGCGCCCAGAACGATGGCCACTGGCGGTATGACAAGCGTCACCAGCATCAGGTTCCCCGCGCCGGCCATCGCAAGGACACGGTAGTACAGCAGGTACGCTCCGGCCGTCGCGATCAGTGCGTAGTAGGCAATGGCCGTCCAGGTTATCACCGGCAGATTCAAAGTGGGGAGGCCGTCGGTGACGAGCGTCACTGGCAGTATCAACAGGGTTGAACCGGTCAGCATCCCGGCGGCCGCGACGATGGGCGACAGGCCGGACAGTTTGCTCCGCGCCCAGGCGCTGGCAAATGCGTAGGAAACGGTACCTGCGATTATCGCCAATTGCGCAGCGCTTTGAAGGTCGAACGTGGCAAAGTTCTGAAGACCAATTGCAATGGCAACGCCCAAAAAGCCCAGCCCGACACCTAATCCACGCGCAAGGGTCAAGCGCTCGTCCTTGAAGAACATCGCGGCGATCAGGACGCCAAACACGGCTGTCGCTGCATTCAGGATCGAGGTCAGGCCCGTCTCGATGTAAAGCTGCCCCCACGCCATGAGCGAAAATGGAATTGCATTGTTGAGCAGGCCCATAATCAGGAACGCACCCCAGATATGCGGACTTGTCGGAACCTCCAGTTTCCTGACCCAGACAACGATCCACAATGCCAGCATCGCCCAGAAGACACGGTGCAATACCGAGGTCATTACCGGGATCGTGTCCAGCGCGATTCGGATAGAGATGAATGAGGCGCCCCAGATCAATCCGAGGAGTAACAGTTCGGCCCAAGCTCTTGGAGACAGGTGTTTTTGTGGTTCCATGCCCCGTTCTCACATTACTCAAGCGATTGATCGACCCGAAACTTGCGCAAAGAAAAACCCCGCCGATTTGGCGGGGTTTCAATGTCATCACGCGTGTGCGGATCAGTTCAGCGAATATGTCAGCTGCAGACCCACGCTCCACGCCGAGTTACCTGAGAACTGGCCACCCGTGGTGGTGGTAGCATCGCCGATATCGGTGTACCGAATACCGCCCGAAATCTGCGCCTGTTCAAAGGTGTAGGTGCCACCCACGCCAAGGCTCCAGAACCCGTCGGTCGGGCCGAGGTTTGAAACCGGCTCATCCGAGGATGTTTCATAACCCGCTGAGATCGCGCCTGAAAATTCCTCGGTGAATTTGTAGCCCAAGCCAAGCGTGTAGGTGAACGTGTCGGTTGAATAGTCAACAAGGTTCTGTCTTGCGGCGGCGGTGTAAACCGGCGGGGCCAGAACAGTCTGCGGCCAGTCAACCCAGCGGATCGATCCGAACAGCAAAGTTTTAGGCGCTACACCGGTCTGGAAGTCCAAGTTTACCGACTGAGGTGTAACAACTTCGGTTTCGGTTTGTGCGGTCACAAGCGCGGCCGGAATGGGCGGCACGCGGTTGATGGATTCCGTCGAGTCGAAATCATGCGTGATTTTCGAGTTGTAGGTCAGAGCCACACGCGCTGCGATGTCGGGGCGTTCCCAAGCGACACCTACGACATAGCCGAAATCAATCTCAGAACCGGACTCGAATTCATAGCCTGCAACCACCGGGACAGCGACGTTCGCCTTGGCACGCTGTGCACGGATACCGCCGATAGCGCTGAAGCCGCCGTCGAACTTGTAGCGAAGCAAGGCTGTGATCGCATCAACATCCGCCTTGGCACGCAGGACGTCGGTCCGACCACCAGCGGGTGCCGTGGGGTTCCGCGACAACGGATAGTTCGACGGATATTCGACGTCAGCACCAAACGGTTCGTCATAGATTAGTGCGAAGTCCAGCTGATCAGTGAACGAATGCTTGTATGCCAGATGTGGGGTCCAGAAGCTTTTGGCGATGTTTCCGGAGTCGACACCGTTCTGCTGACCGCTCACGTCAGGGTTTGCGTACCCCAAACGGAACTGCACGACAGAACCTTCCTCAAACAAAATGTTGACGCCCTGGCCGCTGCGGTCCAGACCGCCCGCGTAAGCTCCTGTTGCGCCAACGCATACCGCGCACGCCTGTAATAGCGCTTTCTTCATTACTTCCTCCCTCTGATGCCTGAAGGTCAGTGCCTGAAAAAATGTGGTGCAGACTGACCTGCATTGTGGTGCTCGATACTTTCTTAAGGTTTACTTTATCGTCAACACGTGACCGTGCGTTACTTGTGTTGAGTGTCCCGCGAGAGTGTTGCCAAACTGTTACGATTCTCTGCCTGAACGTTCAGGAAGATGCCGGAAAAGATCACGGCCGCCCCCAATAAGGTCCAGTGATCCAGCGGTTCATGGTACAGAACCATACCGACCACTGCGATTGTCGGTAGGCGGGCAAAGTCGAAGGGCACCACGACGGTCGCCGGAGCAATCGCGAGCGCGTTGGTGATGCAATAATGCGCCAGAAGCCCGGCCAGGCCGACCAGCAACAGAAACGGCGCCGTACTTGCCGAGGGTAGGGTGATTTGCCCGTCGATCCCTGCCGCGACCAGTCCCAGACCGGCCTGCATGACCGTCAACCAGAACATGATGCATCCGATACTTGCAAAGCGGGTCAGGGACTTTGTCGATATCGTTGTCAAAGCGAAAAAAACGGCGGACAGCGCAGCTGTAAGCACACCGGGGCTCAGCGGTACTGCTCCTGGGCGGGCAACCAGCAAGATGCCCGCAAACCCAATGAGCGCTGACATGACACGAACTGTTGTCAGGCGTTCCTTCAACAGCAGCGGCGAAAGCAGGATCACCCAGATCGGTTGGGTGAATTCCAGCGCAAAAACCTGCGCCAGCGGGATGACACTGACTGCATAAAACCAGAGGTTCTGTCCGGTGAAATGCAGGACGTTCCGAATCCCGTGCAGGCTTAGGTGTTCGGTTGAGACCTGATGCCATTTCCGTGTTGTAGTCAGGACCATGGCGACCACGAAAATCCCCACGAGGCTGCGGTAGAACATGATTTCGAACGTGTCGTGCGTCACGCTCAGCTCGCGGCCAGCTACGGCCATGGATGAGAATGAGGCGATCGCCCCGGTCATCCAGAGCGCGGCCTTACCAATTTGTGGTTTGGCGGTGTCCATTCCTATACCTGTGAACTCCCCTCGATATCAGTTTGATAGATATAGAATTTTGGACGAGGTGAAATAATAAAAGCCGGGACAGTGCCCGGCTTTCTGATCATTCCCACTCGATGGTTCCCGGTGGTTTGGATGTGATGTCATAAGTACATCTGTTGATGCCTTTGACCTCGTTGATGATCCGCGTCGCCGTTTCGCCGAGGAATTCATGGCTGAACGGGTAATAGTCGGCGGTCATACCATCAACGGATGTGACCGCGCGCAAGGCGCAGGCGTAGTCATAGGTACGTCCGTCGCCCATGACGCCAACGGTGCGCACCGGCAGAATGGCTACGAAGGCCTGCCAGATATCGTCGTAGAGGCCGTGTTTGCGGATTTGGTCGATATAGACGGCATCTGCTTCGCGCAGGATGTCCAGTTTTTCGCGGGTGATCTCACCAGGGCAACGAATCGCAAGCCCGGGTCCGGGGAAGGGGTGACGGCCGATAAAGCTCTGCGGCAGGCCCAACTCGCGACCCAGCGCGCGGACCTCGTCCTTGAACAACTCGCGCAGCGGTTCGACGAGCTTCAGGCCCATCTTTTCAGGCAGACCGCCTACGTTGTGGTGCGATTTGATAGTAACCGAGGGGCCGCCCGAGAAGGACACCGATTCAATGACGTCCGGATACAGAGTGCCTTGGGCCAGGAACTCAGCGCCATCGATGGTGTCGGCGTGCTTCTGGAAAACGTCGATGAACAGCTTGCCGATGATCTTACGCTTGGTTTCAGGGTCGCTCTGACCTTCAAGCTCACCAAGGAACAGCTCGCTTTCATCCGCGTGAATCAGTTGGATGTTGTAGTTGTCGCGGAACATACCGACGACTTCCTCGGCCTCGTTTTTGCGCAGCAGGCCGTGGTCGACAAACACACAGGTCAGCTGATCGCCGATCGCCTCGTGGATCAGGATCGCCGCGACCGAGCTATCGACGCCGCCGGACAGACCGCAGATGACCTTTTTGTCGCCAACCTGCTCGCGAATCTTGCGGATCATCTCGTCGCGATAAGCGCCCATGGTCCAGTCGCCTTTGAACCCGGCCAGCTTGACGAAGTTCTCGTACAGCTTCGCACCTTTGGGGGTGTGATGCACTTCGGGGTGGAACTGGACCGCATAGAAGTGTCGCTTGCTGTCCGCGGTGATCGCGAAGGGCGCGTTGGGCGAGGTGCCGTAGACGTCAAAACCGGGCGCGATTTCACTGACGTGGTCGCCGTGGCTCATCCAGACCTGCTCGTCCCCATCTGTGAACCAGCCATCCAGAATGTCGAGCTTCTCCTTCGGAGTGACATAAGCACGCCCGAACTCAGCCGTCCCATGCCCGCTTTCAACTTTGCCACCCAGTTGGTGCATCATCACCTGCTGGCCATAACAGATGCCCAGGATCGGAACGCCATAGTCAAAAATCTCTTGCGGAGCACGTGGCGAACCTTCGCGCGTCACGCTGTCCGGACCACCCGAGAATATCACGGCTTTCGGTGCCATTTCACGCACGAAGTCCATCGTGACGTTCTGATAGGGGTGGATTTCGCAATAGACATTCAGTTCGCGCAGGCGGCGGGCAATAAGCTGCGTAACCTGGCTGCCGAAGTCGATGATCAGAAGGCGGTCATGGGATGTCTGGGTCATGGTTGGCTATTAGGTGCCAAGCCTTGCATGTGCAAGCGCAATGACGTCATTTGTGCAATTGTGCCTCAGGACTACGACGGAAAGGGTGCCAGATGTCCCGGATAATGTTTCGACGTGCACTCCCGACTGACACGGTCGCAGTTAAGACCTGTATTGCCGCGGCCTATGCGGATGCTTTGCGGGACATTCCAGATCTGCCCGACGTGACTGAAGGTGTCGGCGACGACATAGCTGCGCATCAGGCGTGGGTTGCAGAAGCGGGCGGGGAAATCGTCGGCTTTGTCGTTTTCGACCGTGTTGACGACGTGGTGATGATCTTCAATCTGGCGGTTTCTCCAAAAGCCCAAGGTTCAGGGCTGGCCCGAAAGCTGCTTGCTAAGGCAAAGCGGGCGGCCCGAGAGGCAGGTGTTTCCAAACTCAGACTGCGAACGCATCGGCTGATGCAGGGAACAATTTCCATGTATCTCCACTTGGGGTGGAGCCAGACAGAAGGGAAAGGCAACGGCATCGTCATGGAAAAGCAACTTGCCTGAACGGCTGAGCCACCTGACGGTTTTGGTTCATGCGGATGTCGCTTTTACCCCTATAGCGCCGTAAATCAGATGCTTTGCATCGGTAGTGTCCTGTAACAAACTGACCAAACCAACCAATTGACGGGATCTTCTCATGGCAGAGGCAAACACCCGGCGCAGGGCAAGAGGTGGCGGTGGCGCCGCCCGCCGGGCCGAACGCACCGCAGTTCGCATCGAAACTGCAAAATACATCGAACGGAACATTCCGAACTTCGAGGTTCTCAACGAAGAAGCGTTAGAAATCATCGAGACGAACGCGGAAACTATTCTGGCCGAAGTCGGCGTCAATTTTGTCGACAACCCCGATGCGCTAAAGCGCTGGAAAGATGCCGGTGCTGATGTTGACGGTGAGCGCGTCCGTATTCCGCGCGGGCTGGCCCGAGAGCTGATCAAAACAGCGCCCAGCGAGTTCACCCAGCATGCCCGCAATCCTGAGAAATCGGTTGTCATCGGTGGTCGCAATCTGGTTCTGGCCCCGGTCTATGGCCCTCCGTTCGTGCGGGATGCACATGGTGGTCGCCGTTATGCGACCATGGACGATTTCAACAAATTCGTGAAACTGGCCTACATGTCCAAGTGGCTGCACCACTCGGGCGGTACAGTGTGCGAACCGACCGACGTTCCGGTGAACAAGCGTCATCTGGACATGCTGATGGCGCATATGACCCTGTCGGATAAGCCGTTCATGGGTTCGGTCACCGATCCCAGCCGCGCGCAGGATTCGGTTGAGATGTGTGAGATCCTGTTCGGCAAAGAGTTCGTTCAGGAAAACACGGTCATGACCTCGCTGACCAACATCAATTCGCCGATGACCTTCGACGACGTGATGATGGGCTCGCTTGAGGTATATGCGGCGAATAATCAGGCCTGCATTATCTCGCCCTTTATCGTTGGCGGCGCGATGGCACCGGTTTCGGTTGCGGGTACGCTGACACAGGTTCTGGCCGAAGTTCTGGCCGGCGTGGCCTACAGTCAGATCATCCGTCCGGGTGCACCAGCTATCTTTGGTGCATTCGTGTCGTCGATTGACATGAACTCGGGCGCTCCGACCTTTGGTACGCCCGAGGCGTCAATGGTCACCTATGGCGCGGGCCAGCTGGCGCGGCGTCTGAACCTGCCGTTCCGTTCGGCCGGGTCTTTCTGCGGCTCGAAATTGCCTGACGCTCAGGCGGCCTACGAAACCGCGAACTCGCTGAACATGGGTCTGATGGCCGGTGTGAACTTCATGCTGCACTCATGCGGCTGGCTGGAAGGTGGTCTGGTAGCGGACTTTGAAAAGTTCGTCATGGATGCCGATCAACTGGGTGTGCTGCACGGTCTGGCCAAAGGTGTGGCCTATGATGAAAACGCGCAGGCCATGGACGCGATCCGCGAAGTTGGTCCGGGAGGTCACTATCTTGGTTGCGCCCATACGCAAGCCAACTTCAAAGACGCGTTCTGGAAATCCGAGGTTCTGGATTACAAGCCGTTCGAAACCTGGGAAGACGAAGGCGGTCGTGACACACGGCAGTTGGCCACAGCACGGGTCGAGCATCTGCTGGCCAACTATCAGCAGCCGCAACTCGACCCCGCGATCAACGCTGCTTTGAACGAGTACATTGAGAAAAAGAAAGCATCCATGCCGGATGCCTTCACCTGATCACTGATACTGCGAGGCGCGGCTGGCTTTGAACAGTTGCGCCTCGCCCAACAGCGCAATCAGCAGGTCCAGATGGCGGACCAGCGAATAGGCGGCGTCTTCGGCCAGCCTTTGTGCGTTAACCTCCCGCTCCATTTCCATCAAACGCACCAGCGCGGCCCCGGTACCGGGTAGTGATCCGTATCCCAGAATGCGTTGAAGGTGCCGGTCCCGATCATAGTCCTGCGCTCCGAATTTCGCGGCCCGGGCCAGCAGGCGTGGACGGCGGAGCGTTGCAATCATGGTCATCAGGTCCTGCATTTCGGTGTTCCCTTGGTTGAACAGAATTTATCTGTTTGTCACACAACCTAAGCGGGTGTTGCCTTGATCGGGCTCTCGCCGAACTCTGACTTCATGAGTGTTTATGATTTTGAATCAAATCTGGTGCTTGCCTCTTTTGGTTAACGAACGAGTAACGAAAGCGACTCTAGTTAGGATTGGTTAACAAATTCACCGGGGGCGATTGAGAACAGATTGTTTTGTCGACGAGGGCAAGAAACTATGCAAGATAACATGGCTTTCACCATTCCGGCTTGGGTACCTGAAGGGGCGCAGCGATACCTGGCTCATACCGAAACCGGTCAATCGATCCGCGACATCGCGCGATCTGCGGGATGCCATGCGTCAACCATTCTCCGACAAATTCGTCGTATCGAAACGCGCCGCGACGATCCTTTGGTGGATGCCGCGTTGCAATCGCTTGCGGAAACCCATTTCTCTGATGCGGATGATCGAGCGGGGGCCGAAACACTCGGTGCATCCCAAGAGGACGCGGCGGCGGCAAAAGACGAAGAATTCAATCGCGAGGCCCTGCGGATTTTGCGCAGACTGTGCGAAACGGGTGCGGTCCTTGCCGTGGCTGAAGAGATGGACAAAGCCGTGGTCGTCCGGGACTCTGGTGACAGCGGTGCAACCAGAACAGCCGTTGTCGACTGCAAAATTGCCCAGGCTCTGGCACTGAAGGATTGGATTTCTTGCGACAATCCGGGGCGTATCTCGCGCTATCGGATTTCGTCATCGGGTCGCGCTGCGCTGAGCCAGTTGATTGCCGAGGCGGAGAATAAGGCGCGGGCAAGAAACGAATTTGGCATGGCCGATGCGCAAACGCCATTTCATTCGCAAATGAGGCAAAGCCAACCTGCCTCCTCAAACCGCCCCAAACGCATTCGATACAGCGCCGCCGAAAGCCCTCTGATCGCGTTGGCGCGCAGGCGGGACCGCGATGGAAAGCCGTTTCTCGATGAAACTCTGGTCAGTGCCGGTGAACGGCTGCGCGAAGACTTTGAACTGGCGCAGATCGGCCCGCAAGTGGCGCAAAACTGGGATCACTTTCTGACCGCGGGGGGGCGTGGAACCTTTGGAAGTGGTTCTCATATTGGACAAGGCTCATCAGATGCACGTGATCGTGTCGAACGGGCGCTGTCGGACCTTGGTCCGGGTCTTAGCGACGTTGCTCTGCGCTGCTGCTGTTATCTGGAGGGGCTGGAACTTGCCGAAAAACGGATGGGCTGGTCTGCAAGGTCCGGGAAAATCGTTCTCCGCATCGCTTTGCAACGACTCAAGCGCCATTACGGGGATCAGACCGAGAAAACGCGGCTCATCGGATAAACATCCAGCTATAATTCAAGGTTGAGGTTTTTGATTGAAGTGATAGGCATTGCCTATGAATTTTACCCTCAGACAACTTCAATACTTCAGCGCGGTGGCAGATCAGCGCAATTTTGGCCGTGCGGCGCAGGTCTGCCATGTTTCACAACCCGCTTTGTCGGTTCAGATCAAGGCGCTGGAGGAAACTTTGGGCAGGCCGCTGTTCGAACGTCAGGCCCGCGACATTCTACTAACGCCGCTGGGACGGGACGTTCTGGACTATGCGCGTCAGGTGTTGGGGGCGGCAGACAGGCTGGACCAATTCGCGAAGGATCACTCAGGCGGGCACAGGTCGTTGTCGATCGGAATAATTCCAACGATCGCCCCCTATCTGTTGTCCGGCGTCCTGGCAGGACTGCGGACGGCCGATGTATCACTGCGGGTTCAGATTCGCGAAGCCAGAACCGAGCGGTTGCTGACGATGCTGCGTGCGGGTGAAATCGACGCGGGTGTTATGGCGCTGCCAGCGGGCGGGAACGAGTTGTTTGAACTACCTCTTTTTGAGGACCGCTTTCTTTTGGCTGGTAGTGCAGGGCGGATTCAAAATGTGTCGACCGACCCTGACGCTTTGCGACCGATGGATTTGCAGGCCGCGCAATTGATGCTGTTGGATGACGGGCATTGCCTGACGGATCAGGCGCTTGAGGTCTGCGGTCAGGACAGAAACAGCGGTCTGATAAATATGGGTGCGTCCTCGTTGGCGACTCTGTCTAGATTGGTTGCTGACGGGTTTGGCCTGACGTTGATGCCCGAAATTGCGGCGAGATCGGAAACCGAAGCTGTTCCGGGGCTTAAACTCATGCGTTTTGGAGCGCCGCAGCCCTCACGTACCGTCGGTTTGGTTCGCCGTATGTCGACCGGCCGGGAAGATTGGTTTGACAGTCTGGCAGACGTCATCCGGCGCGTTGGTGAGGGCATCGTCAGCGAAACGCGTCAAAAAAAAGGGCCCGCCAATGGCGAGCCCAAAATTTCTCAGCGACAAAAAACTTAGGCCAGTGCCGGCTCTTTCGCTTCGTCCAGATGCTTCATCAGGTTTTCAGGGGACGAAACGCCATATGGGTCCTCGGGGCAGTTGTCCATCAGGCCGGGCTCTTCGAACCATGCCTCGACCACGCCGTCGTTCACGATGGCCGCATAGCGCCACGAGCGCATGCCAAAGCCCAGATTGTCCTTGTCGACCAGCATGCCCATCTTTCGGGTGAACTCGCCCGAACCATCAGGGATGACCTTGACGTTTTTCAGACCCTGATCCTGCGCCCATTTGTTCATGACAAAGCTGTCGTTCACGGACATGCAGTAGATCTCGTCCACGCCTTTGGCGGTGAAATCAGTATAGCCGTTTTCAAAACCGGGCAGCTGGTAGGTCGAGCATGTGGGCGTGAATGCACCAGGCAGAGAGAACAGGATGACGCGCTTGCCTGCGAAGTAATCCGCAGTGGTCTTGTCTTCCCAGCGGAACGGGTTGGGTCCTTCGACAGCTTCGTCGCGGACGCGGGTGTGGAAGGTAACGGAAGGCAGTTTTGCGCCAGTTTTCATCTACAGGCTCCTGTGATTCACATTAGATTTGAGGGAGATTTAAAACAGTTCTAAACTGTCTTCAATGTCGGAAATGCCGCAATTGCAATATGTTCTCAAGTGACAGAGATTTAACCAATAAACCGACTAAAACTGTTAAGAGTAAGGCGAAATTCTGCGAACGCAAAGCGGGGTTGCATGGCGGGTATACCCGGGTGGCATAGTACACGCGGGCATACTATGTTAGGGCAAAGCAAATTGACCCAAAGTCAGGAAAGCCAGCCGTGCGTGATCTGAAGATCCCCGAACAACGTCATCCCGAAAAAGCGCATCGTCCGGATAACTCCCAGCCGAAAAAGCCGAAGTGGATTCGCGTAAAGGCGCCTGGGGGCAAGGGCTATGCCGATACGCACAAGATCATGCGCGAGAACAACCTGGTCACGGTTTGCGAAGAGGCCGGATGCCCGAACGTTGGCGAGTGCTGGAGCCAGGGCCACGCCACCATGATGATCATGGGAGAAATCTGTACACGCGGCTGTACCTTCTGCAACATCGCTACGGGCCGCCCAGACGATCTGGATGTTTTTGAACCGGGCCGTGTGGCGCACGCGGTCGAAAAGCTGGGTCTGAACCACGTGGTGATCACGTCGGTTGACCGCGATGACCTGAAAGACGGTGGTGCCGATCATTTCGCGCAGACGATCCGGGCCGTGCGACACCGGTCTCCCAAAACCACGATCGAAATTTTGACGCCTGACTTTCTGAAATGTGATCCTTCGGTGCTTGAGACCGTTGTCGAGGCCAAGCCGGACGTCTTCAACCACAATCTGGAAACGGTTCCGGGCCTTTACTTGGAGGTTCGTCCAGGTGCCCGTTACTTCCACTCGCTGCGGTTGTTGCAGCGGGTCAAGGAAATGGACCCTTCGATTTTCACAAAATCGGGAATCATGGTTGGTCTGGGCGAGAATGAACAAGAGGTTCGGCAGGTCATGGACGACATGCGCGCAGCCGATATCGATTTTCTGACCATTGGTCAGTATCTGCAGCCCACGCCGAAACACCACGGTGTGGACCGGTTCGTGACACCGGAAGAGTTTGCCTCGTATGAAAAAGCTGCGTTCGGCAAAGGCTTCTTGATGGTGTCCGCGACGCCGCTCACCCGGTCGTCTTACCACGCGGGCGACGACTTTGCCCGTTTGCGCGAAGCGCGTCAGAAAAAACTGGAGCAGGGGTGACACCTGAAACGCTTGCGCGGCTGACGCGCCTGCGCCACGACCTGCATCAATACCCAGAAATCTCAGGGCAGGAGCGTGAGACCGCTGCCCGCATAGCCGAGTTGTTGCGCGGCCACGGTGCCGATCAGGTCCTAACCGGATTGGGCGGTCACGGCGTCGCGGCTGTTTTTGACAGCGGGCAGGCCGGGCCGACGGTAGGTGTACGTTGCGAATTGGATGGGTTGCCGATTCAGGAACTCAGCACCCGGCCTTATGTGTCGAAAATTTCGGGCAAGGGGCATCTTTGCGGCCATGACGGTCACATGACGATGGTGCTTGGCGTAGCCGAAGAACTGGCGTGTCAGCGCCCCGCCAAAGGCCGGGTGGTACTAATCTTTCAACCGGCTGAAGAAACCGGGCAGGGTGCCATGGCCTTTCGTGCGGACCCTCAATTCGCGCAAATCGCACCGGACTGCGTGTTCTCGCTGCACAATCTGCCGGGTTTGGCGCTGGGGGAGGTCGAGCTGTGCCAAGGCCCCGCCAATTGTGCGTCTCGCGGGATGAAGGTTGTTCTGACAGGTAAGACATCCCACGCGGCGGCGCCGCAGGATGGGGTGTCTCCGGCCGTGGCGTTATCGGAACTGATACCGATGCTGGCTGGGTCGGGCACTGGTGGCGCGCTGGATTCTGATTTTGCGCTGACTACTATAACGCATGCCAGTTTAGGCGAGCCGACGTTTGGTGTTGCTCCGGGCCGCGCCGAGCTTTGGGTGACGCTGCGCACTGTTTCTGATGTGCGGATGAAAAGCCTGATGGCCGAGGCCGAAACCTTGGTGAGGCAAGCCGCGTCCGCCGACGGTCTGAGTGTCGAAATCACTTACGACGATGTCTTCGAAGCCTGCGTCAATCATAGTGAGGCGGTTGCCACAATCGAAACGGCCTGTGCCGAGCATGGTGTACCCTGCAAGGTAACGGACTCGCCGCAAAAATTCTCAGAGGATTTCGGGCAATTCGGCAAGGGTGCGAATACGGCGATGTTCTGGCTGGGCGCCGGCATTGATCATCCGCAGTTGCATAACCCCGACTATGACTTCCCGGACGCGCTGATACCCATTGGAACCGGGATTTTTCTGTCTGCGATTCAGCGGGTTCTGAGCGACTCTACGGCCTGAACCGGGTCCATTCCCCTTTGGCCCATCCCGGCCACCATCCCATATACTCGATTCCGCCAATCAAAAGGCACAGGATGATAATGCCGAACACCATCTTGACCCGCTTCTCGGACGTCGGGTTGCGAGCCCATTGGGACATGCGCAGCAGGTGGCGGGGGTTCATTTGATCCTCGGTCAGTCTTCGACAAACCGGACTTTGCCGATAAATGGCAGGTTCCGGTTGCGCTGAGCATAGTCGATCCCGTAACCCACGACAAACTCGTCCGGGATTTCAAAACCGATCCAGTCCGAGCGGAAATCGACCTCGCGCCGGCTGGGCTTGTCCAGCAAGGCAATGGATTTCAGGCGGCTTGGCTTACGGCTGCGCAGCAGCTTGGTGACGTGGTTCAGCGTGTGGCCGGTGTCAACGATATCTTCGACGACCAGCACATCGCGTCCTTCAATTGCACCTCGCAAGTCCTTTAGAATGCGAACTTCGCGGCTGCTTTCCATCGAATCGCCATAGGAAGACGCCTCAAGGAAATCCACCTCGATCGGCAGATCGAGTTCGCGTACCAGATCAGCGATGAAGACAAAACTGCCGCGCAGCAGGCCGACCACGACCAACTTATCGGTGTTTCCGAATTCTGCGGTAATTTCGCGACATAATTCCTCGATCCGTGCGGCGATGGCCTTGGCCGAGATCATCGTATCTATCACATATGCGCGGTCGCTCATCGCTGCCCCCTTGATCTTTGGCGCGCAACATACGACATGACGCGCCATTGTCACCTTAAAAACCGGACGCCATGCCTACTCATTCGGAAACACGTCACCTTCCTTACACTGCACAGCAGATGTATGAGCTGGTCGCCGATGTGGCCAAATATCCCGAGTTTCTGCCCTGGTGTGCAGCCGCCCGAATTCGCCGCACATATGCGGCGGGCGAGGCGCAGGTTCTTGAGGCCGATCTGGTGATCTCGTTCAAGGTATTCCGCGAACGTTTCGGCAGCCGGGTGACTCTGTTTGCCGACCAGAAACGGATCGACACGGAATATCTGGACGGCCCGTTCAAATACATGAAATCCGACTGGCAGTTCGAAGATGCGGACGACGGTGGGTGCAACATCTCGTTTCATGTGGATTTCGAGTTCAAGAATGCCATCCTGCAGGGCATCATCGGAGTGGTCTTCAACGAGGCCATGCACCGGATCGTGCAGGCATTCGAATCCCGCGCGGCGGATTTGTACAGCTAAGTCTTTACCCTGTCTTATCGGGCGTTAGACTGCGCCCATGACCGATTTCACTGCATCACTCGCGGCCTTCGCGGCCGGACCAATCACGACGACTCTGCAGACGCGGGTCGTCACTTCGCTTTCTGTTCTGGACTGGATTGCCGTTGGGCGGGCTGGCGTTGATGAGCCGGTATCGCGAACCCTGCGCGAATTGGTGCTGGGCGAGGGCGGTGCTGAACAAGCCAACCTGTTCGGAGGAGGTGCGGCACCTTTGCGTGGCGCGGCGCTGGTGAATGGAACCGTGTCTCATGCTCTGGATTATGACGACACGCATTTCGCGCATATCGGCCACCCGTCGGTTGCCGTTCTTCCGGCCGCACTTGCTGCCAGTGAATGGGACGATCGTATTCTGGTCGACTTTCTTGAGGCCGCGCTAGTCGGCATGGAAACGTCTATCCGTATCGGCCTCTGGTTGGGGCGCGATCACTATCAGGCGGGGTTTCATCAGACGGCCACCGCAGGGGCATTTGGTGCGGCGGTTGCTGCGGGACGAATTTTGGGCTTCGATGCGAGCAGGATGCACAAGGTTCTGGGGCTGACGGCAACCCGCGCAGCCGGGCTCAAGGCCCAGTTCGGGACGATGGGTAAACCTTATAACGCCGGGTTGGCGTCCTCGGCAGGTGTCGAAGCAGCGTTGTTGATCGCAGCCGGGTTTGATCCGAATGCAGTGGCGCTTGAAGGGCCCTATGGGTTCGGTGCGACCCATAAGGGTCAGTCAGACGTTGTCGCGTCGCTGGAAGGTTTGGGCGAAGAGTGGTTCTTCGAGAGTGTCAGCCACAAATTCCACGCATGTTGCCATGGGCTGCACGCGGCGCTGGAGGCTGCACGAGATCTGGATATCGCCGAGCCGGAAGTTGCCGAGATCAAGATCAAGACCCACCCAAGATGGATGACCGTCTGCAATCAGATGTCACCAACAACCGGATTGGGCGCCAAGTTTTCCTACCGGACAGTCATTGCGATGCAGGCGCTGGGGTATGACACGGCCTTGCCCGATAGCTACTCGGAAAAGACTTGCGCCGACCCGCGTCTGATTTCTTTGCGGGATCGTGTCACGGTGGAAGCCGATGACACGTTGTCCGAAACGCAAGCGCATCTGACACTTCTGCGCCGCGATGGCGCAAAGCGTGAAGTAACGCACGATCTGCTGGCTCCGATGACGCTCTCCGACCGTGAAGACCGGGTGCGGGGCAAGGCGAACAAGCTGATCCGGGCAGAGGATGCGGACGCGATCTGGTCGATGCTGCGCACCGGCGGCCGCGCCCGCGATTTGGCTGCGTTACTGGCGGGTTAGACAACGCGCCAGTGTAGGGGGAAACCCGGATCGAAAACGGTCACTGGCCCGTCGCCGGACTCGATCTTTTCCGGATACACGACCGGATCGCCTTTGGTCAGGGTGATCGTGCCTTCGTTCACCGGCAAACGATAGAATGCCGGACCATTCAGTGAAACAAACCCTTCCAGCTTGTCCAAAGCACCCTCGCGGTCGAACATCTCGGCCACCAGCGACATCGTGTTGGTCGCCGTAAAGCACCCGGCACAGCCACAGGCCATTTCTTTGTTCGCGTCGGTATGCGGGGCACTGTCGGTACCCAGAAAGAAACGCGCATCACCCGAGGTCGCAGCGGCCAGCAGAGCCAAACGGTGCTCTTCGCGCTTGGCGACGGGCAGGCAGTAGTAGTGCGGTTTGATGCCACCCACGAGGATGTGGTTGCGGTTGATGATCAGGTGGTGCGCTGTGATCGTCGCGCCCAGATCGGTTTCATTGGCCTTGACGTAATCCACACCGTTGGCGGTCGTGATATGCTCCATCACTACACGCAACCCCGGGGTCGCCTTACGGATCGGGTCCAGAACCCGGTCGATGAACACAGCCTCTCGGTCGAAAATGTCGATCTCGGCGTCAGTCACTTCTCCATGCACGCACATGGGCAGACCGATCTCGGCCATCTTTTCCAGTACCGGACGGACTTTGTCGAAATCGCGAACACCCGAGGCCGAGTTTGTCGTCGCACCCGCCGGGTACAGCTTGACCGCTTTGACCAGTCCGCTCGCATGTGCTGCAGCCATGTCTTCGGGGTCAGTATCCTCCGTCAGATATAGCGTCATCAGCGGTTCGAACGTCATGCCTTCGGGCAGCGCGGCCAAGATGCGGTCGCGATAGGCCGCGGCCTGATCGCCGCGCACGACGGGCGGAACGAGGTTCGGCATGATGATCGCGCGAGCAAAGTGGCGCGCGGTTTCGGGCAGGACGGCTTGCAACATGGCGCCATCGCGCAGGTGCAGATGCCAGTCGTCGGGGCGGCGGATCGTGAGGGTATCGGTCATGGCCCTCCGCTAGCACAGTGGGCTCGGCGGTGAAAGGCCTTCAAACTGGTCGCAGCCCTTGTCAACTTGTCCGATCGTCGGAAGTCCCGGAAAGACCACGGTCTTGACGCGCGCGGGCGGCCATGACCTGTTGTGGCAAGGGAGAGATAAGAACATGACACAAGCAGATTCCATCGACGCAGTCCAATCCATGCTGGGTGAGCAGGGTTACGTCTGCGGGCGCGCGCTGGCCACTGTGGTGTTCTTGTCGCTGAAACTGGGCCGGCCCCTGTTTCTGGAGGGTGAGGCCGGAGTGGGCAAGACCGAGATCGCCAAGGCTCTCGCTGCCGGCCTGAACCGGCGCTTGATCCGGTTGCAGTGCTATGAGGGTCTCGACGCGTCGTCGGCCGTTTACGAATGGAACTTTCCGGCCCAGATGGTTGCAATCCGGACGGCCGAGGCCTCGGGTGGGACGGATCGTGGTGCGCTGCAATCTGAACTGTTTTCCGACGAATACCTGATCGAACGCCCGCTGCTGCAGGCGATGCGTCCGGACGAATATGGTGCTCCGGTGCTGTTGATTGACGAGCTTGACCGCACAGATGAACCGTTTGAAGCGTTCCTGCTTGAGGCGCTCAGCGATTTTCAGGTAACGATCCCCGAATTGGGAACCGTCAAAGCGCCGGAACCACCCATTGTGATCGTCACTTCGAACCGAACGCGTGAGGTGCACGATGCCTTGAAACGGCGTTGCCTCTATCATTGGGTCGACTACCCCGATTTCGACCGTGAGATCGAAATCCTTCACGCCCGCGCGCCCGACGCCGCCGAAGCGCTCAGCCGCGAGGTTGTGGCCTTTGTTCAGCACTTGCGCACCGAGGATCTGTTCAAAAAACCCGGCGTGGCCGAAACCATAGACTGGGCCAAATGCCTGCTGGCGCTGGATGTAATCAACCTCAGCCCCGAGGTGATCGGAGACACTCTGGGTGCGATCCTGAAATACCAGGACGACATCCAGAAACTGCAGGGGTCCGAGGCGAAACGGATACTGGATCAGGCCAAAGCGTCTCTGGAACCGGTCTGATGCGTGATGAACCCCTAACGATTCATATCGTTGGTTGGCCGGGTTCGGGAAAACGGACAATCGGATTGGCGCTGGCCGATATGCTTGGTGGGCGCTTGATCGACAACCATCTGATGCTGAATCCGGCTAGTGCGTTGTTTGATAGATCGGATCCAAGACATGCTGTGCTTCGTCGCACCGTGAGAAGTTCGATCTACGACGCAGCAATGACGTTGGCAGCGAATGTGCCGCTGATCTTTACCGATGCACTGGAAGAGAGCCCTGCGGACCACAAGCTGATTGCCCCGACCTTGGACTTTGCGCGCCGGCGTGGCGGACGATTCCAGTCATTTGTGCTTCAGTTAAGCGAGAAAGAAAACCTGCAGCGTCTGTGTGATCCCGAACGGCGCGGTCGGAGCAAGCTGATGGATCCTGATATCTTGAAAAAGTACCGACGTGATCTCTCCTTGCTCCGCCTTGATGGTCAGATTGAAATACCGGTCGACTCGCTCAGCCCAAAAGAAGCGGCGGACGCTATTGTCGAGGCTTTGAAGAAGGGAGCAAAACGTGGCTGAACAACTCCCGATCGAGATCCCGGACAATCCCAAGCTTGCGCAGAACATTACTCATTTTGCGCGAGCCTTGCGGAAGGCCGGGTTGCCCATCGGGACCGGGCGGGTTGTCGATGCCATCCGCGCCGTTCAGGCTGCGGGGTTCACAGAAAAACGGGATTTCTATTGGACCCTGCACGCCTGTTTCGTGAACCGACCGGAGCATCGCACGGTGTTCGCGCAGGTCTTTCGTCTGTACTGGCGCGACCCCCGATATCTGGAACACATGATGTCCATGATGCTGCCGGCCATTCGTGGGGTGCAGGAAGAACGTAAGGCAGATGCTGCTGAAAAACGCGCAGCCGAGGCGTTGCTGGACGGGATCGAACGCGATCTGCCTGAGGTGGCCGAGCAGGAGGAAGAGACCGAACTGGAGATTGACGCGTCGCAGACTGCGTCTTCCGAAGAACGCCTGCGCAGCCTCGATTTTGAACAAATGAGCACGGCCGAGATCGCGCAGGCCAAGCGCATGCTTTCACGGCTTACGCTGCCGGTCCAACCCATTGAATCCCGGCGCGGCCAGGCAAGTCATCTGGGTCATCGTATCGACCGGGCGCGGACTCTGCGTGCAGCGATTCGTCAGGGCGGTGAGCTGCGCGACATCGCCAGACTCAAACCCAAACCCCGATGGCCCAATCTTGTTGTGCTCTGCGATATCTCAGGGTCGATGAGCCAGTACAGCCGAATTGTCCTGCATTTTCTACACACAGTTTCGAACGCCAAAGGGGCAGGTTGGGCCAAGGTCCACGCGTTTACCTTTGGGACCCGCCTCACCAATATCACCCGCCATTTGCAGCAACGTGATGTGGACGCTGCTTTGGCCGCCGCCGGGGCCGAGGCGCAGGATTGGGAGGGCGGGACGCGGATCGGCGAATGCCTGCACGCGTTCAACCGCGACTGGTCGCGCCGTGTCATGGGGCAGGGTGCGGTGGTTTTGTTGATCTCGGATGGGCTGGATCGCGGAGACCCCGAGGCGCTGGGGAAAGAGATGGAGCGGCTGCATCTTTCCGCGCGCCGCCTGATCTGGCTGAACCCGCTGCTGCGTTGGGATGGGTTTGCGCCGAAGGCTCAGGGCGTCGCCGCGATGCTACCCCATGTGGACAGTTTCCGCGCGGGGCATTCGATCGCGTCGCTTGAGGATCTGGCCAATGTCATCTCGAAACCCGATGACGTGGGAGAGAAAGCGCGGCTGATGACCGCGCTTTCGGGCTGAGCATCAGCCCAGTTGTTCTTCGTTGCACTTACGCGCCATTTCCATGGCCTTGTAGGTGCCGGTCAGATCAACGGTGAAGGCGAACTCTTTCTCAGGGAACACGACCATGACCTTTTGCTTGGCGATGTCATCCGCGAATTGCGGGTCGTCGGACAGAACATAGCCACCGGAGTAGCCCTTGGTGATGTTGCCCTTCATGCCGGTCGCTTCGCCGACATAGATGTTGTCGCCCAGCAGGATCGCCACGGCTTCCTTCTCACCGCGCTTGATGTCGGTTTCCGCTTTGGTGAAAACGCCGACATAACCAACGCCACGGTCTTCGGTCAGGCCCATCTGAACCACATTTTCCGCGTCATCAACGGCTTCGATCAGGCAGGTTTTCTTGTCCTGATCTGCGAATACTTTCCAGCCTTCAACTTCGCCATAGCGAAGGAACGTGTCGGCGGACGCAACAGTGGAAGTGAGCAGGCCAATTGCCAATCCGAGTGTAATAATGCGTTTCAACTCTCTGTCTCCGTTGTGAAAAATTTATATGCGCATACTGGAATGCAGCAGCCACGCGTGTAGGCTAGAATCTGGAACATGTGCAATCAATGATTTGCGCTGCGGCGGCATTTCTGGGCTTGTATACGCCGATACCGGATCAAAACGCGTTGGCTTGGCGCAGTCAGCCCGTTTATTCGTCTTAAGGCTTACTTTTCATTGCGCCAAACCTGCCTATGTTGGATCAGAACACGCCGGGAGGGTGCAATGGACAGATTCGATAACAGCCCTGAGACGGCTTTGAACTGGCACAATGAGGGCAAACCAACCGCACTCGCCACGGTCGTTGAGACTTGGGGTAGCGCACCACGACGTGTGGGCGCACAACTGGTTATCGCCGGAGACGGGCGGATCGAAGGGTCGGTTTCTGGGGGCTGCGTGGAAGGTGCGGTTATTGTCGAAGCGCTTGAGGCTATAGACGAGGGTGAGGCTCGCCTGCTGGAATTCGGTGTCAGCGACGAGGATGCTTTCGCCGTGGGTCTGGCCTGCGGTGGTACGATCCGTGTGCTTGTCGAACCCGTTGGGTCAGTTCTGCCGGAACCCATGCTGCGTGATCTGGTCGAAGCCCGCGCTCGGCGGGAGCCCGTCGCCTATGAAGTGAACATTGAGACGGGTCACAGGGCCTTACGCCGTAATGCGTATCGTGATCGACTGCGCATGGACCGGTCCGGATTTGAAGAAGACGGTCAGACCTTTGTTGCAGTCCATAACCCTCCGCTGCGGCTGATGGTTGTTGGTGCCGTGCATATCGCACAGGCGCTGGTGCCGATGGCGCGAATAGCCGGATATGATCCTGCCATTATAGATCCACGCGACGCTTTTGCCTCCAACGCCCGTTTCCCGGGTGAGACGATCCTGACTGACTGGCCGGACGAAGCCGTCGCTAAGCTGGGCATGGATTCACGAACGGCCGTCGTTCTGCTGACACACGATCCCAAGCTGGATGACCCGGCCCTGGAATCTGCGCTCAAGGCCGGGGTGTTTTACATCGGTGCGCTCGGGTCCACGCGAACGCATGCCAAGCGCGTGGCACGTATGAAGGATGCCGGTTTTTCGGATGAGCAGATATCGCAGATTCACGGGCCAATAGGATTGGATATTGGTGCGGCCGACCCATCTGAGATCGCGGTGGCCATACTGGCTCAGATGACAGCGGTTCTGCGAGGCAAGGCGTGAAGTTCGGCCCCGTACCCGTTGCAGATGTCACCGGCGCAATCCTGGCTCATTCCGTAAAGGTTTTGGATGCCAAGCTGCGCAAGGGCCTTGTTCTGACCGCTGAGCATCGCGATCAGCTAGCTGCCGCAGGGTATGATAAGGTTACGGTTGCACGATTGCAGCCCGGGGATTGCCACGAAGACGAGGCGGCCGAAATGCTGGCGGCCGCGCTGGCACCTGACCCTCAAGCTGCCGGTTTGCGGGTGACGCGACCGTTTACCGGCCGTGTGAACCTCTTGGCGGACGGGCCCGGCGTGGTCGAGCTGAATGTGGAAGCGTTACGGGAATTCAACCGCGTCAATCCAATGATCACAGTCGCAACAGTGCCGCAATATCAGCAGATGGGTGCGGGCGGAATGGTTGCCACAATCAAGGTGATTTCCTACGCGGTTCCAAGGGAAGATGTCCTGACTGCAACCAACCTTGCCCGAGCGTCCGTAAGTCTGGTGCGTCCCGTCCACAAGACCGCAGGTCTGATCGTCACGGATATTCCGGGTGGTCCGCCGAACGAAAAAGGTATCGCCGCAATACGTGGTCGGGTCGAGGCGTTGGGGATGGACCTGTGCGATGTGCGAATCGTTCCACATAAACCGGAACCACTTTCGCAGGCGGTCTCGGACACGGACGGGGACGTTGTGATGATCCTGACAGGCTCTGCGACGTCAGATGTGTTCGATGTCGCGCCCGAGGCCGTGCGGGCGGCTGGAGGGCAAGTGGACAGGTTCGGTATGCCTGTGGATCCCGGCAACTTGCTTTTTCTAGGCTCGCATGATTCTCGCCCGGTGATCGGCTTGCCGGGATGCGCTCGTTCGCCGGCGTTGAACGGGGCGGATTGGGTCCTGTCGCGCGTTGCCTGCGGGATCGAGACGACCGGTGCCGACATTGCCGAAATGGGGGTTGGCGGTCTGCTCAAGGAAATCCCGACGCGGCCACAACCAAGATCCGGGCGCAAAGGCTGACACAGCGGTCATTTGGTTTCTTGCCTAGGCGCGTTGGATCTTAAAGGCGACCCCTACGAACGTCGGACATGGGCGCCAGATATTTTTGTTCTCAAACAAAATTTCCCGTGTTTAACTCAACTTCAGCGATAAGAGCCAAAATAGGGGAGGATCTTATGACTAAGGTCTCTATGACCGTGAACGGTAAAACCGTGAGCGGTGAAGCGGAAGGCCGGACGCTATTGTCCGGTTTCTTGCGCGACCATCTCAATTTAACTGGAACCCATGTTGGATGCGATACTGCGCAATGTGGCGCATGCGTGGTGCATGTAAACGGTGAGGCAGTGAAATCGTGCAACATGCTGGCTCTTGAGGCGGACGGTGCCGACGTCGGCACCATCGAAGGCCAAGCCAACGCGGATGGCTCGCTGAACGTGATCCAGCAGGCGTTTCAGGATCATCACGGATTGCAATGCGGTTTCTGCACGCCCGGCATGGTGATGAGCGCTGCCGCTCTGTTGAAAGAGAACCCACGCCCGACCGAGGGTGAGATCCGGAAGTATCTCGAAGGCAACCTGTGCCGCTGCACCGGCTACCACAATATCGTCAAGGCGATCATGGCCGCTTCGGGTCAGGACGTGGGCAGCATCGCTGCCGAATGATGCCGCTGCGGGCGTTTGAGGAGACGCCCGTGGGATGACAAAGGGTGCACACGCATCCGTTTATGGGAGGAGAACAAGCAATGCCCAAAGACAGTGGCATCGGAGCCAGTTCCAAGCGGCGCGAAGACGTACGCTTTCTGACCGGAGCGGGCAATTACACCGACGACATCAACGTACATGGCCAGGCCTATGTGCATTTTCTGCGGTCCGACATCGCGCATGGTCGGATCAAATCCGTGGACCCTTCGGCGGCCGAAGGCATGCCGGGTGTGGTCAAGGTTTTCACCGGTAAGGATTTCGAAGGCGTGGGCGGGATGCCCTGCGGCTGGGAGGTGACCGACAAGCACGGCGCTCCGATGCAAGAGCCGCCGCACCCCATTCTGGCACAAGGCAAAGTGCGCCATGTAGGCGATCCGATCGCAGCCGTTGTGGCCGACAGTCTTGAGCAGGCCCGCGATGCGGCCGAGGCCATCGAGGTGGATATCGAGGAACTGCCCTCAGTGATCGACATGAAGGCCGCAGCGCAAGAGGGCGCGACGCTGGTCCATGACGATCTGAAGAACAACATCTGCTACGACTGGCAGCTGGGCGAGACCGACGACGCCAAGGTCGATGAGGTCTTCGCCAACGCGGCGCATGTGACGACGCTGGATTTGGTGAACAACCGTCTGGTCGCCAACCCGATGGAGCCACGTGTGGCGGTGGGTGAGTACAAGCGCGGCACGGATGAGTACACACTCTTTACGACGTCGCAGAACCCGCACGTGATCCGCTTGCTGATGTGCGCCTTCGTTCTGGGCCTGCCCGAGCACAAGGTGCGCGTGGTGGCCCCGGACGTGGGCGGCGGTTTTGGTACCAAGATCTTCCACTATGCCGAAGAGGCGTTCTGCACCTTCGCTGCCAAGGCCTGCAACCGTCCAGTCAAGTGGACCTCCAGCCGGTCCGAGGCGTTCATGTCGGATGCCCATGGCCGCGACCATGTCAGCAAGATTGAACTGGCGCTGGACGCGGACAACAACTTTATCGGCCTGCGCACCAACACCTATGCCAACTTGGGAGCTTATCTGTCGACCTTCTCCAGCTCGGTTCCGACCTGGCTGCACGGTACCTTGATGGCAGGTAACTACAAGACACCGGTCATTCAGGTGAATGTGAAGGCGATGTTCACCAACACGGTACCGGTGGATGCCTATCGTGGCGCTGGCCGTCCCGAAGCGACTTATCAGCTGGAACGTGTTGTCGATAAAGCAGCACGAGAGTTGGGCGTCGATCCGATTGCCCTGCGCCGTCAGAACTTTGTCACCCAGTTCCCCTATGACACGCCGGTCGCGCTGACCTATGACACCGGGGATTACAACGGGACGATGGACAAGCTTGAGGCCGCTGCCGATCTGGCAGGCTTTGCTGCACGCCGTGCCGCGAGTGAAGCCAAAGGCAAGCTGCGCGGTCTTGGCGTCAATTGCTATATTGAGGCCTGCGGGATCGCGCCCTCGAACATCGTCGGCATGCTGGGGGCCCGCGCGGGCCTATATGATGCCGCGACCGTTCGGGTGAATGCCACCGGTTCGATCAGTGTCATGGTTGGTGCGCACAGCCACGGGCAGGGGCATGAAACCGCCTTCCCGCAGGTTGTGGCCGACATGATCGGCATTGATGAGTCGATGGTCGAGATCGTGCATGGTGACACGTCCAAGATTCCGTTTGGCATGGGCACCTACGGCTCGCGTTCGCTTGCGGTCTGTGGCTCGGCCATGGTCAAGGCGACCGAGAAGGTGATCGAGAAGGCCAAGCGGATCGCGGCCCACCTGCTGGAGGCCTCCGAGGCGGATATCGAGCTCAAGGATGGTCAGTTCAGCGTCGCAGGCACCGACAAATCGGTGGCTTGGGGCGATGTGACCCTGACTGCCTATGTGCCGCACAACTATCCGTTGGAGGTTGAACCCGGGCTGGAGGAGACTGCGTTCTATGACCCGGCCAACTTCACTTTCCCGGCTGGTGCCTACGCCTGTGAGGTCGAGGTTGACCCCGAGACCGGTCAGGTCACCATCGAGGCCTTCACCGCCGCCGATGATTTTGGCAACATCGTCAATCCGATGATCGTGGATGGTCAGGTCCATGGCGGTATCGGTCAGGGCATCGGTCAGGCGCTGCTTGAGAACTGTGCCTATGACGAGAATGGCCAGTTGCTGAGCGCATCCTTCATGGATTACGCGATGCCGCGTGCGGACGATGTCCCGTTCTACGGCGTCGACCATTCCAGCCAGACACCCTGTACCCACAACCCTCTGGGTGTGAAGGGCTGTGGCGAGGCTGGTGCGATCGGCTCACCTCCGGCAGTGGTCAATGCGGTGTTGGATGCGCTGAACTCGGGTGGCAAGGCGGTCGATCACATCGACATGCCCGTGAGCCCGTCTCGCGTCTGGGCAGCGATGAACGGTTGAATTGTGGGAGAGGCTGGGGGCTCTGCCCCCAGACCCCCGGAGTATTTCCAAAAAGATGAAGGGCAGGAGAGTGCCTTTCGGAAAGGAAAAGCGAAATGTACAATTTCGAGTTTGAGAAGCCCTCGACCATCGCGGATGCGGTTGCCGCACTGGGAGGCGAGGATGCGCAGGCGTTGGGGGGCGGTCAGACATTGATCCCGACGCTGAAGCAGAGGCTGGCAGCACCGTTGACGCTGGTGTCGCTTGGGGGAATCCCCGAGATGCGAGGTGTTTGCATCGAGGATGATGGTTCGGTGTCAATTGGTGGCGCAACGACACATGCAGCTGTGGCCGCAGAGGCAGTCAGCAGCTATCCGGCACTGGCGGCGCTGGCTGGTCAGATCGGCGACCCGGCAGTGCGCAATCGCGGCACCATTGGTGGGTCGATCGCCAACAACGATCCGGCGGCCTGCTACCCGGCGGGCGCGTTGGGATCGGGCGCAACGATCATCACCAACACCCGCCAGATCGCAGCGGATGACTTCTTTGAAGGCATGTTCTCGACCGCTTTGGATGAAGGCGAGATCATCACCTCGGTGCGCTTCCCGGTGCCGCAGGCGGCCAGCTATCAGAAGTTCCTGCAACCGGCCTCGCGCTTTGCGTTGGTCGGCGTCTACCTGGCGAGGTTTGCCGATGGTGTTCGCGTCGCCGTAACCGGCGCCAGTGAAGACGGCGTGTTCCGTTGGTCCGAGGCCGAAGAGGCCCTGAACAAGGAGTTCCGTCCGGACGCGCTGACCGGTCTGCACATCAACTCTGCGAACATGATTGCTGATCTGCACGGTAGCAAAGACTACCGCGCTCATTTGGTCAGTGTCATGACCAAGCGGGCTATTCAGGCCTGCATGTAAGCTGGAAACGAAAAACGAAGCCCCGGAACAACCGCCGGGGCTTTTTTATTTGCGCCTTATTCTGGGCGGCTTTGATGGCTGCCAGTAAGCGCCAGTGTCCTCCCGAGCCTTCTGGTAATTGTCCACGCGATCGCGTGCGGCGTCCCCGCCGGCGTTGAACAGGTGGCCCAACAGACATTCCAGTACGCCCATGGCTCCGGCGTAGCTTGAAAAGTGGTGCAGAGAGCGGGTGCTGACGGGAAACACCACATCTGGTTCGATCCCGGGTGCTATAACCTCACTGTCCGCGATAAGGATGATCGGCAATTTCCTTCGCCGCGCCATACGCATGGACTGAATGGTGTCGGCCGAGTAGGGGCGGACCGTAATCACAATCAGGCAATCGTCTTGATCGGCGTCCAACAAGTCATCTGTCGCGGCCCCCATGTGGCGCGGAACCAGCTGAATTCCCGGATGCGCCATACGGCCGGCATAAGAAAAATAGTAGGACAGAGCATAGCTTGCACGGGTTGCGGTGACAAAGCACCTGTTTGAGGAGGTTATGATTTCAACGGCTTGCCTGACCTTTTCGGGTTTCATCAACCGTAAAGACCGCATGACGACGTTCTGTTCGTTCTGGGCGAATTTGGCCTGTGCATGGTCTAATGCGTCGCCGCCTTGCATATCGGCCAACCAACTCTGACCCAGATGCTCTTCTTTGTCGGTGACCAGAGCGTCGCGAAACGGAACGCGTAAAGCATCGAATCCATCATACCCCATATGGTGTGCCAATCGCACCAATACGTTCGAGCTGACACCGATTTTCGCTGCGGTATCGCGGATCGGGTCCAGACCAAAATCTCCGGGGTGGTCGAGTATGTATTTCGCGGCAGCCTGCAGCGCTGGTGGCATTTGGTCTATTGTCTGCCGGAGGTGATCGGCCAGTTGGGTCAACGTATCTGTCATCGGTAGAAGAAAAACATATGTTATACAGAATGCAAATTGAAAACGCGCACAGGATCATTAGCTGGGGTACAAGTTGCAAAGGTTGCTCTGATGTCTGAAACTCAAACCCCGCCCAAACCCTATATTCTGGTAGCGCCGAATGGTGCGCGCCGAGGGCACGCGGATCACGCAAAACTGCCTGTTTCGCTGCAGGAAATCGTGGACACGGCTCAAAGTTGCTTTGAGGCTGGCGCCCACGGCATCCACCTGCATGTTCGTGATCAGCAAGGTCAGCACACACTTGATGCAGGACGATACCTTGAGACGATAGCGGAACTGCGCCGCGTTGTGCCTGATATGGACATTCAGATCACGACCGAAGCGGCGGGTATCTTTGACGTTCCCGCGCAATTGGCCTGTTTGCAGCAGGTGCAACCGCAATGGGCTTCGATTTCGGTACGAGAGGTTGCGCGGGCACCTGAACTTGCCGCAAAGGTCTACGATTTGTGCGCCGAGCAGGGAACCCGCGTTCAACACATTCTTTATGACGCTGAGGACGCTGGTCTTTTGGCTCAATGGGAATCCAGCGGGACTGTCCAGGGTGGGCAAACGGATCGATTGCTGGTTCTGGGGAGGTATACGTCAGGGCAGGAATCCAAATCGGAGGACCTTGATCAGTTTCCGCAGGACTCATCCCGATGGATGATCTGCGCGTTCGGAAAGCAGGAACACGCCTGTCTGCAACTTGCCGCCGCACGTGGCGGAGACCTGCGGGTCGGGTTTGAAAACAGTATGATTGACAGCAATGGGAATATTTGGGCGAACAACGCGGCGTCGGTTTCGGCGCTTGTCGCAGCTTTGAAGGGGGCAATCGCATGAGCCACGTTTTTCCACGTCACACCAAATCGGAACTGCCAGTCGCAGTAGGCGGAGACGCGTGTTATCTGATTGACGCACAAGGACAGCGTTATCTGGACTGCGGTGATGCCGCGGTGTCTTGCCTGGGGCACTCGAACCCGGCTGTGATAAAGGCCGTTCAGGATCAGGTCGAGAAGATCGCCTTTGCACACACCGGCTTTATGACATCCGAGCCGGCCGAAGCTTTGGCCGACCTGTTGATTGAACATGCACCGGGAGATCTTGACCGAGTCTATTTTGTTTCGGGCGGGTCCGAGGCGACCGAGGCGGCCATGAAGCTGGCGCGGCAATACTATTTGGAGATCGGGCAACCAGAGCGGCGCCGGGTGATTGCGCGGCGGCAGAGCTATCACGGGAATACTCTCGGAGCCTTGTCCGCAGGGGGCAACGAATGGCGCCGTGCCCAGTTCGCCCCGATGCTGATCGAGATGACGCATATCGCGCCGTGTTTCGAGTATGCCGAAAAGCCAGATGGCGAGGGCAGTTTTGAATACGGTCAGCGTGTGGCCAATGAACTTGAGGCAGAGATTCTTCGTTTGGGCCCCGAAACGGTAATGGCCTTCATGGCGGAACCGGTTGTCGGGGCAACGCTTGGCGCTGTTCCGGCGGTCGAAGGTTACTTCACGCGGATTCGTGAGATCTGCGACCAGCATGGGGTCTTGCTGATCCTTGATGAAGTCATGTGTGGTATGGGCCGGACGGGGCATCTGTTTGCGTGCGATCATGATGGTGTCGCGCCAGATATCCTGTGTATCGCCAAGGGGTTGGGCGCCGGATATCAACCAATTGGTGCGATGATGTGCACCGGCAAAATTTACGACGCAATCCGGAATGGCTCTGGCTTTTTCCAGCACGGGCACACCTATATCGGTCACCCGGTCGCCACTGCTGCGGCGTTAGCTGTCGTAAAGGAGCTGACCTCGCGCGACCTGCCTGCGCGCGCTGGGGTGATGGGCGAGAAACTGCACGCGGCTCTGCAAGCCGAGTTTGGCCAGCACCCGAATGTCGGAGATATCCGCGGCAGGGGCCTGTTCCGCGGATTGGAATTGGTGTCTGATTGCGAGTCAAAAACGCCGTTTGATCCAGCGCACGGTATTGCGGGCAAGATCAAGAAGGCCGCTTTAGCCGAAGGTCTGATCTGCTATCCCATGTCCGGCACGCGGGATGGACGGCTTGGGGACCACATCCTGCTGGCCCCGCCATTCATCATTGAAGACACGCACATTGACGAACTCGTCAGTAAATTGAGCCGGGCAATCTCAACGTCGATTCCGGCGTGACAACGTTGACGACGCTGCTCAGGGGGCCGGAATGTCCATGGCCCCCTGATACAGCGCGGTGAAGGCCATGATCGGATGTTCGGACTGGGACGAGCACGCATCATCCACAACCAGCGCGCCAGCTCCGATAGCGCCGGTTTCCAGCCCGCGCTGGACCGAGTCCACGATTGGTCCGTCCTCGGCAAATGTGGTGGTTCGGTGCTGGTGAATGATCTCACGCTCAACGGCGTTCGGTTCAGAATCAGGCAGCCACCAGTCGACTTCGATTTTGGTCCGGTTCACGATTAACGGTTTCCAGCGGTAAGTGTTCACGATGCCGCCGGGATAAACCTGTAACGCGAACAGTGGGAAAAACCACCAGGTCAGAAACTTGTCAGTGCGCGCCTCGGGATCGGCAACATAGCTGTAGGATTTCTGAGAATCCGGACGGGCAGGGCTTGCGTGTCGAATGCCGTAGTCAAACCCTCGGGTGCGGTATTGATCCGGATCGACCACACCTGCGGTCAGCGTTTTGTGTACGACAGCGCAGTGATAGCATTCATTGAAGTTTTCGGCGACCACCTTCCAATTCGCCTGGGCCAGCCGATCGGTCCGGTCTGCGCGTCTGTAGTGGGGCAGGTTGGGCGCATATTCCGAGATTTCGGGCAGGGCGCTCTCTGCCAAACTGGCCAGCGGTTGGGCCGCGTCATCAAGGTTCACCAGAATGAGCCCGAAGAACAGTTCTACCCGAACCGAACGCAGTTTGTATTTCTCTTTCTCAAAACCGGGAAACGAGGCAGCGTTTGGTGCTGCCCTCAACTGACCGGTCGTGTCATAGGTCCATGCATGGTACGGGCAGGTCATCTTTTTGGTACAGCCGCTGCCTTGCAGCAATTCATGCCCGCGATGCACGCAAACGTTGTAGAAAGCGCGGATTTCACCGTCCTGACCTCGAATTACGATAACGGAAATCCCATCGATTTCTTCGACGACATAGTCCCCGAAATTGGCGATGTCGGTTGAATGGCCGATCAGGTGCCAACTACGGCGAAATATGCGGGTGCGCTCTTGCGAGAACACCGTGTCGTCGCAATAACTTTGGGACGGAAGCGATTGATACACGCCGCCTGAAAATGACATCTCGCCCATCGCCGTCTCCGTGGTTCGTTTCCGTAAAGTGTCGGATCGTCCGGGCGATGAGTCTTTTCCCTTTGCGCCAGAGAGAAGTCGAAATCAGGGGGCCGGATTCCGACATGGTGTCGGAATCCGGCTGCGTGTTTTCACGCTCTGCGGTCGGAAAACGGAGAAGGCAAGAACGAAAAAACCCTGCCAGAGCGTATCTGACAGGGTTCGAAATCAGGTATTCGCAGGGCTTATTTCTGCGGCAGCGGGCCGATCATCATGATCATCTGACGGCCTTCCATCTTCGGCATGTTTTCAACCTTGCCAATTTCTTTGGTGTCTGCGGCAACGCGTTCCAGTAGCTCGCGCCCCAGGTTCTGGTGCGCCATTTCACGACCACGGAAACGCAGGGTCACTTTGACCTTGTCACCGTTTTCAAGAAACTTGAACACGTTCCGCATTTTTACGTCATAGTCATGAGTGTCGGTGTTGGGCCGGAATTTGACCTCTTTAACCTCGATGACTTTTTGTTTCTTACGGGCTTCGCTTTCACGCTTCTGCTGCTCGTATTTGAACTTACCGAAGTCCATGATCTTGCAGACCGGCGGGTTCGCATTGGGCGAAATCTCAACCAGATCAAGTCCGGCGTCTGCGGCCATCTGCATGGCTTTGGCGGGATGAACCACCCCGACATTTTCACCTTCGGCGCCAATCAGGCGAATTTCGGGGGCACGGATCTTGTCATTTACGCGCGGGCCGGTGTCTCTCTGCGGCGGCGCGTTGTGAGGTCTGCGGGCTATGGGTTCATTCCTTTGATGATTGCAGAATTTCGAGCCCGAAATTTAGACCGGCCTGCACGCCGTTTCAAGCGGCATAAGTGCAGGCCGGTCGGAAAAATCCGGGTTTTGTCAGGGGTTTTTCGATGCTCCGGGGCAAATTACCCCGGAACCGGCGTGTTGGATTAACCAACAAAGGCTTTTTCGATGACAAATTCCTTAGGTTCGGAGTTTGCGCCTTCGCGCAGACCGAACTCTTCCAGAATCTCTTTGATGTCGAGGTTGAAGGCCAACGAACCACAGACCATCGCCCGGTCGGTGTCCGGTTTGATGCCACCTTCGATGCCCAGATCGGCAAACACGGTGCCGTCTTTCAGCAGTTCGGTGATACGGCCCATCTTGGGGCTCTCTTCCCGCGTTGTGGTCGGGTAGTAGCGGATCTTGTCGGCAAAGCCTTCGCCCATCAGTTCGGCCAGCATTTCGTCCTGGCGGATGTTTTCGATCAGCTGACGGCCATATTCCAGCTCACCAACCTCGCGGCAGGTATGGGTGATGATGACCTCATCATAATCCTCATATGTCTGCGGCTCGCGCAGCAGCGATGCGAATGGGGCAAAACCGGTGCCAGTGGCAAAGAACCACAGGCGCTTGCCGGGCAACAGAGCGTCGTGCACCAGCGTACCAACGGGCTTGGGACGCAGAATGATCTGATCGCCCGGCTTGATGTGCTGCAGCTTCGACGTCAGTGGGCCGTCCTGCACTTTGATCGAGTAGAACTCCAGCTCTTCGTCCCACGAGGGTGACGCAATCGAATAGGCGCGCAACAGCGGCTTGCCGTTGTCGCCCAGCAGGCCGATCATCACAAATTCTCCCGAGCGGAACCGCAGGGACGCAGGGCGCGAGACCTTGAAGGAAAACAGGCTGTCGGTCCAGTGTTTGACGTCTGTTACGGTCTGGGCGTCCGGAAGGACGGGGGCCTTTACGGCGGTTGCTTCGGTCACGGGCTTCATCTCTGTCATCGTTTCACTGTCGGCGGGGTAAACCGACATCTCCGTTTAATCTTTGATCCAAGTCAGGAAAAGGGGCTTAATGCCCCTTTCTTTTCACAAGCTGGCGATTGGCGGATTCAGCCGCGCAGGCGGGCCTGATAATTGTGGTTCTGCCAGTCTGAGCGGGCAAGCCACTGATCCTCGGGCTGGCGCGCTGCCAGCGCGTTGTCGATTTCGACCTCGTCGAACCCGCTGCGTCGCGCCATTGCGTACTGATCGGCCAGAACATGGCCTTTGGCGCGCAGACGACCGGTGTAGCCTTTCAGGCGCAGAACACGCGCAATGGTGAAACCACGCCCATCGGCCGAGGACGGGAAGTCCACACGCACCATTTGGGCGCTGCCCATCCGGCTATACAGTTCATCCGGATCTGTGTCCGATGCCACATCCAGCGCGACAACGTCGTTCGCTGCGTCCTCGAGCGTGACAAAACCATCAGTCCAGTCATCCGGGGCAAAGCCCCCATCCGTTACGATTACGTTCATGTTTTCTCTCCGGAGCGGACCATCTTGCCGTCAACAAAATGGATGCCGCATTCTTCTTTGTTCTGATCACGCCAGCGTCCGGCGCGGGGGTCTTCGCCTTCTTTGACCGGCGAGGTGCAGGGCGCACAACCGATCGACGGGAATCCTTTGGCCACCAGCGGGTGCCGGGGCAGGTTGTTTTCGTCCATATAGGCGCGCACGTCTTCGGGCGCCCAGTGCGCCAGCGGATTGACCTTGATCCGGCCTGTGCCGTCCTCGACTTCGAAGAACTCAAGGGCGGCACGCGTGCCCGACTGGAAGCGTTTGCGACCGGTAATCCAACCGTCATAACCCGCCAGAGCCTTTTGCAGCGGGAAGGTTTTGCGCAGGTTGCAGCACGCATCCGTGTCACCCAGGCGCAGTGCCCCATAGGGGTCGTCGCGTTCCACATCCTCATCATCGGCGCGGATGATGTGGATGTTTTTCAGACCCAAACGCTCACTCACCTCCTGCTGATACTCCAGCGTTTCGGTGAACAGCATCTGAGTGTCCACGAACAGCACCGGCGTCATCTTGTCGACAACGGCTGCCATGTGCAGCAACACCACCGATTCCGCACCAAAGCTTGAGACCAGAGCAAGCTCTTCGATCTCTTTTACCGCGCCATGCATTACGTCATGGGCGCTGTGGTGGCGGAATTGGGCGTTCAGCGCGTTGACCTGTTCGGTCAGTTCAGCGCGATCCTTGCCCAGTTCCGTCTGGATCAGGTCAAGCGGCATTGGCCTGCGCCTCGGGGTAAAGCGCCGCTTTGAACGGAGCCATGCCTACGCGGCGATAGGTTTCCAAGAACGTCTCTTCGGTGCTGATGCGCTGTTCCAGATAGGTTTCGACGATACGTTCGACGGCGGGCACGATCTCATCATAGGCAAAGCCCGGACCCGTCCGGTCACCAACAGCTGCGGTTTCTGTTGCGTCGCCACCCAGAGTGATCTGGTAGTTCTCGACGCCCGCACGATCCAGACCCAGGATGCCGATGTGACCGACGTGGTGGTGACCACATGCATTGATGCAGCCCGAGATCTTGATCTTCAGGTGGCCGATGTCATGCTCGAGCTTCAGGTCGTCGAACTTGGTCGCGATTTCCTGGGCAACCGGGATCGAGCGAGCCGTCGCCAGCGCGCAGTAGTCCATGCCGGGGCATGCGATGATGTCGCTGATCAAGCCGATATTGGCGGTGGCCAGTTCGTGCTCTTTCAGCTTCGCATGGATCGCGGGCAGGTCCGATTTGTGGACATGCGGCAGGATCACGTTCTGCTCATGGCTGATGCGCAGCTCGTCATAGGCGAACTCTTCGGCCAGATCGGCCATCACGCGCATCTGCTCGGCGGTCGCATCGCCCGGCGTCTGGCCGTGCTTTTTGATCGAGATGGTGACAATAGCGTGGTCCGCGTTCTTGTGCGGTGCGATGTTGGTGTCGACCCACGAGCGGAAGACCGGATCATTGGTGTAGGCGCTCTCGAACGAGGCAACCGAGGCTTCGCGGAACACCGGCGGGGCAAAGTGGCCCTTGATCTCTTCCAGCAGATTCATGTCCGCGCCCTTGAACTGCGGGCGGACCTTCAGGAAGCGCTCGTTCACTTTTGCGCGGATAGCGTCGATGCCATGCTCATGCACAGTGATCTTGATGCGCGCCTTGTACTTGTTGTCGCGGCGACCGATCTGGTTCCACACGGAAACGGTGGCTTCGAGGTAAGCCAGAAGATCGTCAAAGGCGACGAATTCTGACAGTTCTTTGCCGATCATCGGGGTGCGGCCCAAACCGCCACCAACGATAACGCGGGCACCCAGGACGCCGTCACGCTCGACCAGTTGCAGGCCGATGTCATGCGCCTTGATCACGGCGCGGTCGTTTTCCGAGCCGGTGATGGCGATCTTGAACTTACGCGGCATGAACTGGAATTCCGGGTGGTCGGTCGACCATTGGCGCAGCAGCTCGGCATAGGGGCGCGGGTCGGCGATTTCATCTGCGGCGGCACCGGCGAAGTGGTCGGCGGTCACGTTACGGATGGTGTTGCCCGAGGTCTGGATGGCGTGCATGCCAACCTCGGCCAGCGCGTCCAGCATGTCCGGTACGTCGTTTAGTTTCGGCCAGTTGTACTGGATGTTCTGGCGCGTGGTGAAATGGCCATAGCCCTTGTCCCACTTCTCGGCCAGCAATGCCAGTTGGCGCATCTGCGCGCTGTTCAGCGTGCCGTAAGGGATGGCCACGCGCAGCATGTAGGCGTGCAACTGCAGGTACAGGCCGTTCATCAGACGCAGGGGTTTGAATTCATCCTCGGTCAGCGAGCCGTCGATGCGGCGCTCGACCTGCGCGCGGAACTGCGCGTTACGTTCTGCCAAAAATGCTGTGTCGAACTCGGAGTAGCGATACATGTTTAGCTGTCCTTAGTTGCAGCCCCGAACCTTGGGGCCTTGAGAAGGGGAGAGAGAAGGGCCAGAGGTCAGGCCCGGGGCTGCGGGGAAGTTTCCTGTTTGCCGTGGGCATAGTTGGACGGACCAGTGCGGCGGAAGTCTTCCCGGAAATGGGCGGGCTCGGGGCCGTTTTCGCCGGCGACGGCATCGGCCAGATAGGCACCAACAATCTTGCTGGCCTGACGTGTGGCATCCAGCAGACGCATCTGCGCGTGGGCTTCGTCGGTGATCAACTCGGCCTCGGACAGTTCGCGCGACCAGCGATCGTCTTCGGTCAGATAGATAACGTCACCTTCCAACAGGTCGTTGGCGGTCACCACTTTGGGGGTAAAAGCGCGGGCCATCAGGCGTGCTCCTTCTTGAATTCGGTCAGGGCCGCGGCCGCCTGGCGCGGGGCGAGGCCATAAAATGTCAGGGTGGGGCCGTTCATATCGGCGGCTTTCAGATCGGTGGGCAGTTGGTCCAGTGTGGTGGACAGAATGCGTTGATCGGGGCGCGTGGCGTTTTCGATCAGTGTCACCGGCGTTTGGCGGTCGGCGCCGTGCATGATCAGGCGGCCCTGAATGAAGCGAGCCGATTTCTTGCCCATGTAGATCGCCGCAACCGAACCGGAACGCGCCAGCGCTGCCCAGTCGTGATCTGCAAAACCCTTCATGTCGTGGCCTGTCAGGAACCGCACCGACGAATTGCGGCCACGGCGCGTCAGGCTTTGACCAATCCCGGCTACGGCGGCCGATGCTGCGGTGATGCCCGGAACGATCCGCCACGAGATACCTGCCGCCGCGACGGCCTCAATCTCTTCGTCGAGGCGGCCAAACACAGTCGGGTCCCCGGATTTCAGACGCACCACGCGCTGACCTTTCTGGGCATACTCTACCAGCAGGGCGTCGATGTCTTCTTGCTTCCACGAGGGACCGAACCCGACCTTACCGACATCGACCAGTTCAGCGGTCTTACCGGCCAGGGCCAGCACTTCAGCGCTGATCAGGCGGTCATGCAGCACAACGTCCGCACGCTCGAAGGCATTCAGCGCCTTGAGCGTCAGCAATTCCGGATCGCCGGGACCCGCGCCGACAAAGTCGACATGTCCTGTGCCATCGTATGATTGCGTAAGCTGCATTTCGTGTCTCGAGTGTGGTTTGACTTGAGTTGCAATATAGGAAATATTCCCGCTGTTGCGCCATATGGGCGGGTAAATAAGAACAAACGTTTCGTAGGGGTTGCCGATCGGGACGCTGGTTTCGAAACGAAAGGAAAATTGGAATGTCGGTGCGGATTGACGATACGGATCGGAAAATTCTGATCGAGCTGCAGCGGGACGCAAGCCAATCACTGGACGAAATAGCCGCCCGCGTCGGCAGTTCCAAGACCCCGGTCTGGAATCGGATACGCAAGCTCAAAGGGGCCGGGGTGATAGGTCAGCAGACCGTTTTACTGGACGCCGAAGCCCTGGGATTTGAGGCGACGTTTTTCGTCCTCATCCGCACCTCAGAGCACGAAGCCGACTGGCAGCATAAGTTTCTCAAGGCGCTTCGCGACAGGCCCGAAGTGCAAGAAGCGCACCGATTGGCCGGTGACATCGACTATATCCTCAAGGTGCGGGTCAAGAACGCGCGTGCCTATGACGAATTCTATCAGGCACTGATTTCAGAGGTGCGTGTGCACAACGTGACCGCCTTGCTGTCGATGGAAGAGATCAAGTCGACGACTATGCTCCCATTGAACGCGCTGATCGACAACTGAGATCAGACCTGAACCATCAATTTGGTCAGCCCGTGGAAATGATAGGTGTTCGAGTATTCCGGCTCGGCACTCAGGCGCAGATTGGGACGGCGTTCAAACAACGCGGACAGCGCGATGCGCATTTCCATACGGGCCAGCGGTGCCCCGACGCAAAAATGCAGTCCTGCGCCGAAACTGGTGTTTGTAGTGATCGGGCGGGTAGGATCAAACTTGTTCGGGTTGCTCCAGACCGCAGGGTCTCGGTTCGCAGCGCCTAGAAGCAGCGCGACCTCATCGCCGCGTTTGAACCTGTGCCCGAAAACTTCGATGTCCTCGTAGGCAAATCGGGTGAACATGTGCAGCGGTGGGTCATAGCGCAAAATCTCTTCCACCGTGCTGTCGATCATGTCCGTCGCAAAGGCCTGAGGCCCGATACCCAATTGCAGAACGGTCTTTACGCCATTTCCTAATGAATGCACCGTCGCCTCATGCCCGGCATTCAAAAGCAGAATGCACGTGGCCACCAATTCTTCGCGCGAGAGTTTCTCTCCATCTTCCTCGGCCACAATCAGTCGGGTGATCAGATCGTCCTGCGGGTCGCTGCGGCGCTGTTCGATGTATCCGATCAGAAAGTCGGTGAATTCCTGTGATGAAGCGGCGGCCGCAGTCTCGGTCCCGGGCGTTCGACTGGCCTGATACATCGCGACCATGTCGTGCGACCAGCGCAGCAGGCTGGGGGCCATTTCCTCTGGCACACCCAGAAGACGGCATATCGCAATGACCGGAACTTGTGTGCAAAACGCGGGCAGCAGATCAAAAGACCCATCAGGAAATTCGTCTATCAGAGAGTGGCTTAGATCGTGAAGCGAAGGTTCAAGCGCCGCGATTGCGCGCGACGTGAAAGCCCGCATAACCAATGCGCGCAGGCGGGTGTGCCTGGGTGGCTCGGCCTCCAGAAGTGAATGCGCCTCGACAGCCAACCACGGCGCAAGATGAGCCGGACCGGGTGTGTGCATTTCCGCCGGAACTTCTCGCCCGAACCGGCGGTCCTTTAGCAGGGCCGAAACCGCGCGGTGCGATACAGCCGCGACTTTCCCGTAGTCGTCCCAATAGACAAGGTCGCCGTGTTCTCGGGCCTGATCGTAGAACGGGTAGGGGTTCTGAACGAAATCCGGGTCGACCGGAGATTGAAATACCGTCTTCATGCGGCGCAGACTTGCCATGCGGCGCGCCGAATGCAAGACCCTATGTCATGCACAGGGTTTGGGTCATTCTGGGATTTCTGTTTGCGGTCGGTCTGTTGTCGGCTGGCGTCTGGTCCTATGGCTATCGGCAGGCGTTGTCGCAGCTCAGCGAAAAGGCCGAAGCCGATCTTGAGTTGGCGGCCGACCGACTAAGCACTCAGATGCAGGTGTATCAGGAACTGGCGGTTCTGATGGCTACCCATCCTGCCCTGCGCACCCTTGAGACGGCTGCGCAGCAACAGGCGGCCCGGTCGATACTGCTGGATGTGGCAGACAAGACCTCGGCCGTGAACATGATGTATCTGGATCGAGAGGGGCGGGTTCTGGCCTCGGCGCAACCTGTAGCGCAGCCAACCATGGCCGACCATCCGGCTTTCAGGCGCGCCTTGCAGGGCGCGATGGGCAGCGCGCATGGGGTTGTGGAAAACAGTGGAGATCGCACGTACTCCTACGCGGCGCCGGCCTTTGGCCCCGCCGGCCAGGTCGAAGGCGTGCTGATCGTTGTTGCCGATGTGCAGGACGTGGAGCAGACCTGGCGCGGCAGTACCGAAGCGGTTTTCTTTATCGATGGGGAAGGCATCGTCTTTATCTCGAATCGATCGGATCTGCTGTTCTGGCGCCGGGATGATGGGCAACTCGGCCTGACACCTCCGGATGGCGGCGCGGTCGAGTTTGGGTCGGTTCTGGTTGGCCCGCACGAGGTTTGGAAGCTGAACTGGGGGCGTTACCTGCCCAGCCGTGCATTGCATCTGATGCTGGAATTGCCCGTGATCGACATGACGGCCGAGGTTCTGGTGGACGTGGCGCCCGCGCGGCGTTTGGCAGGGTTGCAGGCGGCCACTGTCGCAGCGATCTGTCTGGCCTTCGGTGCGCTGCTCTTTCTGGCGACCGAACGCAGACGCACATTGGCTGAGGCCAACACGATTTTGGAAAGCCGCGTGGCTCAAAGAACCCAGGCGCTGACTGCGGCAAACGTGGCTTTGCGCCGCGAGGTGCGGGAACGTGAAGACGCCGAAGCTGCGCTAAAACACGCGCAGGAAGAGTTGATTCAGGCTGGCAAGCTGAGCGCGTTGGGCCAAATGTCGGCCGGTATCAGTCATGAACTGAACCAGCCATTGATGGCGATCCAGCAGTTCGCGGACAACGGTGCTGCTTTTCTGTCCCGCGGGCGGGAAGAAAAGGCTTCGGAAAACCTGACGCGGATCTCGGCTATGGCGGCCCGGATGGCGCGCATCATCAAGAACCTGCGCGCATTTGCCCGAAACGAAAGTGAGCCGATGGGCAAGGTCAATCTGGTGCAGGTGATCGACACGGCGGTGGAATTGTCCGAAGCTCGATTGCGTACCGAAGGCGTTGCCATGGATTGGGTGCCTCCGGAAAATCCGGTTTTTGCATGGGGTGGCGAAGTGCGCCTGGTTCAGGTGTTCGTCAACCTGATCAACAACGCAGCCGACGCCATGAGCGGACAGGATGATCGCCTTGTCCGCATCAGAATCGAAAGCGGCAACAAGCTGGCCGTGACCGTGCGCGATATCGGGCCGGGCATCGAAAACTCGGAAAAGCTGTTCGAGCCGTTTTATTCGACCAAAGCCGTCGGATCCTCCGAAGGTATGGGGCTCGGGCTGTCGATCTCGTATGGTCTGGTGCAAAGCTTCGGAGGCAACATCCGGGGCACCAATCTGGAGACCGGGGCACAGTTTACGGTCGAACTTGAGCCATTCACGGAGCATGAGGTCGCATGACGCGGAAAGTTCTACTGGTCGATGACGATGCCGCAGTCCGCGAAGCCCTGGCGCAGACGTTGGAATTGGCGGATTACGATCCCGTCACGGCAGGCTCGTTCGTGGCGGCGAAGGACCATATCCGTACAGATTTTCCCGGCGTCATTGTATCGGACATCCGTATGCCCGGCCGGGATGGCTTTCATCTGTTGAATTACGCGCGAGAAATCGATCCTGAACTTCCCGTCATCTTATTGACTGGCGAGGGCGACATCCCGATGGCCGTCCAGGCCATGGGGCAGGGTGCGTTCGACTTTTTGGAAAAACCATGCGCTGCTGCCGATCTGCTACCCGTTTTGCAGAGCGCGTTGGACGCGCGCGCGCAGGTGATCGAGCAGCGCGCTTTGAAATCGGAACTTGAGCGTGGCGATCCTGCGGCGCGGCTATTGTTCGGCTTGTCCGCCCAAGCCGAAGCGCTGCGTGAACGCGTGCGCTCCGTTTCGCCGACTGGCGCTGAGGTTCTGGTCACCGGACCGCCGGGCAGCGGGATATCGAAAGTGGCCGAAGTGGTGCACCTGATGTCACCTGTCGGGCAGGGCCCATTCGTCAAGCGCCCGGCGTCAGGGCTGACACCCGAGGGGCTGGCACGTGTGTGCGAAGATGCGGCTGGCGGGTCCCTGTTTCTGGACGAGGTTTCGGCCATGCCGGAGGCTACGCAATACGCTGCATTGGAAATGGTGGAGCAGGGGACCGGTGCCCGAATCGTTGCAGGCACAACTGCTGATCTTGCCGTGCTGTCAGAGCAAGGCAGGTTCAATGCGGACCTGTTCTACCGGTTGGATGTCATGCGCGTACGTATCCCTTCTCTGGCCGAACGGCCCGAGGATATTCCGGTGATCTTCCGCCACTATGTCGCACAGGCGGCCGAGCAGGCCGGCATCGCCGAGCCCGAGATTACCTCGGAACATCTTGCCTCGCTGATGGCCAGTGATTGGCCGGGCAATGCCAGATCGCTGATGTCGGCGGCGATGCGGTTCGTGCTGGGAATGCCGGAAGAAGTTGCACAGGCTGCGGATCTGGGTCTGAGCGAACAGATGGCGCGGGTCGAACGGTCTTTGCTGATAGCGGCGCTTGGGCGGCATAACGGCAAAGCCTCGGATGCCGCAAAGGCGCTGAAGCTGCCGCGCAAGACCTTTTACGACAAACTGGCACGTTATCAGATTCGTCCCGAGGACTATCGTCGCTAGGGGAGCTCCCGCCGCCTTTGGCCGCATTATCACGCGTTTAAAGGCGTTGGGCCGGGCAGCCCGCTGCTGCGGGCTGCAATCGCGGTAGGAGAATCACCACTCGCTTTATGCTGCATGATTCGGTGTCTGTGCGGAAGATCGCACATCCGTGGTGAAAGTTGTGCGGATTTTCGCACGGGTGGAATTGGCATAGACCTTTGGAGATGCAAGATGGCTTGTAAGGCACCGTTAATAAATGATAAATTCATTAACTTCCAAATCAACAACAAAAAGTTGAGCGGTGCCCCTTGATTCGCTTCACTGCGCGACATGTGGCGTCGATGCGGCGTCAACTGAAGGTTTCATGGAAGTCTGGGAGGAAAAGACAAATGAAATTCCTGACAACTGCAGCCACCGCGCTGGCGCTGAGTGTTTCTGCCACCGCCGCCATGGCCGCCTGTGATGACGGCGAAATCGTCGTCAAGTTTGCGCATGTGACGAACACCGACAAACACCCAAAAGGCATCGCGGCATCTCTGCTGGAACAGCGCGTCAATGACGAGATGAACGGCGTGATGTGCATGGAGGTTTATCCGAACTCCACGCTCTATAACGATGACAAAGTGCTTGAGGCGATGCTGCAGGGCGACGTGCAACTGGCCGCGCCTTCGCTGTCGAAGTTCGAGAAATTCACCAAGCAGTTCCGTCTGTTCGACCTGCCGTTCATGTTCAAGAACATCGACGCCGTGGATGCGTTCCAAGCCTCGGCCGATGGTCAGGCGATGAAGGACAGCATGCAGCGCCGTGGCCTGCAGGGGCTGGCGTTCTGGCACAATGGCATGAAACAGATGTCGGCCAACAAACCGCTAGAGGCCCCGACGGATGCCGAGGGCCTGAAGTTCCGTGTTCAATCCTCGGACGTTCTGGTTGCCCAGATGGAAGCCATCGGCGGCAGCCCGCAGAAAATGGCGTTCTCGGAAGTGTACGGCGCGCTGCAGCAGGGCGTTGTGGACGGGCAGGAGAACACCTGGTCGAACATCTACGGCAAGAAGTTCTTCGAGGTTCAGGACGGCATCACCGAGACCAACCACGGCATCATCGACTATCTGGTTGTGACGTCGGTTGACTGGCTGGACAGCCTTGACCCTGAAGTGCGTGATCAATTCCTAACCATTCTGGGCGAAGTGACCGAGACCCGGAACAAGGAAGCCTTTGCAGTGAACGAAGCGGCCAAAGCCTCGATCACCAATGCGGGCGGTATTATCCGCGAACTGAACCCAGAGCAGCGTCAGGCTTGGGTCGATGCGATGAAGCCGGTTTGGGACAAGTTCGCTGACGACGTGGGTCAGGACAAGATCGACGCCGCTCAGGCGATCAACGCCGGGTTCTGATCCCGGATCAGGCAGCGCGTCCGGGAACTGGGGAGTAATCGACGCGCAGGCCGGGCGGGCCGGGACAAGGCCCGCCACACTTACTCTCATCACCAATAATGTGGGGACAGAAAAATGTCTGGTTCGAAACCCGGCCAAGGCGGGCTGGTCGACCATATCGAAGAAACCATGATTGCGTTGCTGTTGGGCCTGATGACGGTCGTGACCTTTGCCAACGTGATCGCGCGGTTTGTATTTAATTCAAACATCCTGTGGGCTCTAGAACTGACAGTGTTCACCTTTGGTTGGCTGGTTCTTCTGGGCGCGTCATACGCGGTCAAGAAACACGCGCATCTGGGTGTGGATGCGATCCTGAACATGCTGGCACCGGCACCGCGCCGTATTCTGGCGTTGATAGCGGTGGCGTGCTGTCTGGTGTTCTCGCTGCTTTTGTTGAAAGGGTCATATGACTACTGGGCGGTTTTTGCTGACCTGCCACCGACCTCTGGCCGCTGGTTCCCCACTGGTTTTGACACCGGCGCGCGGAGTCAAAGCTTCTATGAAGTCGATGACATTCCAATGGTCGCGCCGCTGCGTTTCCTGGAGGACCTGATCAACTATGGCGAGGGCTACGAGAAGTTGCCCAAAGTTGTGCCGTATCTGGTTTTGCCGGTTTCCATGTTGTTGCTTGTAATCCGCTTTTCGCAGGTTGCGGTGCAAATTTGGCGTGGTGAGACCGACCGGCTTGTCGCCAGCCACGAAGTCGAGGACGAGATCGAAGAAGTCCGGGCTCAGCAAGGAGAGCATGACTGATGGACGTAATTCTTCTTTTCTCGATGGTCATTGGCCTGCTGCTGATCGGTGTGCCGATCGCGGTGGCACTGGGCCTCAGCTCGACCCTGTTCCTGCTGATCTATTCCGACAGTTCGCTGGCATCGGTTGCAGGCACCCTGTTCGAAGCATTCGAAGGTCACTTTACGCTGCTGGCTATTCCGTTCTTCATCCTCGCGTCGTCCTTCATGACGACCGGCGGTGTTGCGCGGCGGATCATCCGGTTCTCGATTGCCTGTGTGGGGCATTTGCCCGGTGGTCTGGCAATTGCCGGTGTCTTTGCCTGTATGCTGTTCGCCGCACTTTCCGGTTCGTCTCCGGCCACTGTGGTCGCCATTGGTTCGATCGTGATCGCCGGGATGCGGCAGGTTGGGTATTCCAAGGAATTCGCCGCTGGTGTGATCTGTAACGCCGGTACGCTGGGCATCCTGATCCCACCGTCGATTGTGATGGTTGTTTATGCTGCGGCCGTTGAGGTCTCGGTTGGCCGGATGTTCCTTGCGGGTGTCATTCCGGGCCTGATGGCGGGTCTGATGCTGATGGTCACCATCTATGTCATGGCCAAGGTCAAGAACCTGCCGAAAGGGGATTGGAAAGGCTGGGGTGAGATCTTTACCTCGGCGCGTGAGGCCGGTTGGGGCCTGTTCCTGATCGTCATCATTCTGGGTGGCATTTATGGCGGGATTTTCACCCCGACCGAAGCCGCTGCGGTGGCTGCCGTCTACGCCTTTTTCATCGCCAGCTTTGTCTACAAGGACATGGGGCCGCTCAGTACCGAAGAGGGGACACCGAATCTGCCGCTGCTGAAAAAGCCTTACGCGCTGGTGACTGCGTTCTTTCACCCCGATACCAAGCACACGCTGTTCGAGGCTGGCAAACTGACGGTGACCCTGCTGTTCGTCATCGCCAACGCGCTGATCCTCAAGCACGTGCTGACAGATGAGCAGGTGCCTCAGCACATCGCCAGCGCTATGCTGTCGGCGGGATTGGGACCGGTGACTTTCCTGATCGTGGTCAACGTGATCCTGCTGATCGGCGGCCAGTTCATGGAGCCATCGGGCCTGCTGGTCATCGTTGCACCACTGGTGTTCCCGATTGCGATCGAGCTGGGTATCGACCCGATCCATCTGGGTATCATCATGGTGGTGAACATGGAGATCGGGATGATCACGCCTCCGGTGGGTCTGAACCTGTTCGTGACCTCGGGCGTGGCCGGAATGCCAATGATGAGCGTTGTGAAAGCGGCGCTGCCGTTTCTGGCAGTACTCTTCGTCTTCCTGATCATGGTCACATATATCCCGTGGATATCGACCTTCCTGCCGAACACGTTCATGGGGCCTGAGATTATTACGAACTAGCGGTTTATCCGAAAGAGCTGGGGGGCCGGGTCTGTCGTCAGACCCGGCCCTTTTTTACGTGCTGTATCGTTCCAGATAATCGGCTACCCATTCGATCCCGCCATGGGCGCGACGGCGGCGCGTGCCCCAATACCCGATGCTGTCATCAATCAGCTCTGCCGGGTTTGGGCGGCCATTGAAAATGACAATCTTCGGTCGACCCGGCCGCCTTTTGTACCGTTTGAAGATCAGGCCGAATGGCCAATAATACACCAGATGAATAATACCGATGCACCAGTTTTTGGGATAGCATTTGCGGTCTTTCGCAAGGGCAGAGATATAGTTCTGATCATTTTCGTATCTCGGCAAATCGGTCGCGCTGTCAAAGTCATCGCACAGGTGGAACTGTTCCGCTGGTACGAAGCCGACCACAGACGAATTGCCCCGGGTGACTTTGTTCATGATCCGGGGGATTTGATCCCAGATAGCAGCAGGTATCAGACGCCAGATCAGACCGCGGAACTTGGGCATCAGATACAAGCCACCTTTTTCCATCACGATCGCAAGCAACGGGTCCAGATTGCCGGTGACGACCAGATCCAGATCAAGGAACAAGGCCGCGTCATAGCCACCAACTATTTGCCTGTCGAACATCAGAACCTTGGGCCATTTGCCGTGAATCCATTGATCTCTTTCAAGTTGTGGAAACCTAAGAGGGTGGGTTTTGATCCCAGCCGCCAGACCCTCGGGATTGTCGGTAATGCATATGAAATCATGATCCAGAGACAGGTGGTCTTTAACCGCGCAATACAGCGTATTGACGTAGTCAGCGCCGAATGCATCCCCCCATTTCATGCAAATGATACATGATCTTGGCGCTTTCAGTTCGGCGTCGTCCATTCTTGTTCCCTGCCTGTGTGAGTGTGGCGTGAAGGAAGAATAGAGCGCGAACGCATCAGTTTCGTGTCACCGGATGAGTTGCGGCATTCACAGTTTCTTCACATCGACAGGGCGATCGTCGTTTACTGGTCCGGGTGTCCCCTAGGAGTTCGGTTGAAAGTCTGCCCTCTTGAACCCCGGTTCAGAGGTTTTATCTTGAGCACAGAGGACGACCTCGCCGATTTGGCTGATCATTCGGGACGACCCGAAAAGATACGAGGTGTCCAAATGCCATGGATATTGTTGTTGTTTGCCGGTCTGTTGGAGATCGTCTGGGCGGTTGCCATGAAGCAGTCCGCCGGTTTCACGCGCCTGTGGCCCACGGCTCTGATGGGCGTGTCGATGGTCGGCTCATTCGGGTTGTTGGCGCTGGCGATGCGCGATCTGCCGTTGGGGACGGCCTACACCATCTGGACCGGGATCGGCGCGGTGGGCGCATTCATGGTCGGCGTGATGTTTCTGGGCGAGGCGCTGACCGCACCCCGCCTAATTGCAGCGGCCCTGATTGTGGCAGGGCTTGTGACGATGAAGCTGGCCTGACTTCAGGCTTTTTGCAGGGCGTCGATAATGCCTGAAAAGTCCTGAGCTTTCAGGCTGGCGCCGCCCACCAGCGCTCCGTCCACGTTGGAGACTGCGAAAATGTCGGCCGCGTTGCTGGGTTTGACCGAGCCACCGTAAAGCAAGCGGACCGAGCGGCCGACACCCTCGCCGAACCGCCGTTCGAGCCGGGCACGGATAAAATCGTGAACCTCGCCGATCTCATTCAACGTAGGGACTTTTCCGGTGCCAATGGCCCAAATGGGTTCATACGCGACGATCAGGTTCTCACCGGTCGATTGATCCGGGATTGAGCCGGACATCTGACCGCCGATAATGTCCAGCGTGTTGGCCGCCTCGCGCTGTTCCAGGCTTTCACCGACGCAAATGATCGTCTTCAGCCCGGCATCCATCGCAGTTCGCGCCTTGGCGCGTACGTCCTCGTTTTGCTCGCCGTGGTCCTCGCGCCGTTCGGAATGGCCAAGGATGACGCTGCTGGCCCCGGCATCGACCAACATTTCCGCACTGATGTCACCGGTATGGGCACCAGACTCAGCGGCGTGGCAGTTCTGACCGCCAACGGTGATCTCTGTTCCTTTTACGGCGTCCGCAGCGCGATGCAGCAGAGTCGCCGGAGGGCAAATCAGTACATCTACCGTTGCAGCGGGGTAGGAACGGGCCAGCGCCTGAAGCTCGGTCAAGGTTGCCGAAGTTCCGTTCATTTTCCAGTTTCCAGCTGCCAGCTTGCGCCGCATAACGCATACCCCCAAAATAAGTCGTTGTTTCCTCACCGGATAGCACCACAAGTCCAGCGTGACAATTCCGGTTGCAAACGGCCACCCACAACGGCAAGTTCCACGCCAGATTGGAGGGCAGCATGATCGACGATCTGGACCTGAAAAAACTGGACAACCAGGACAAAGCCGAGCTGAGAAAACTGCTGCATGCTGTCGGCGAGGTCGGGTTTTTGACGGTGTCGAACACCGGTCTGACCGGCGATCAGGTGCGCCATGTGATTGCCGCCTACCACGATTTCTTTCACCTGCCAGTAGCCGAGAAACAAATCGTCGACATGGCCGCGACGGGTTCGAACCGGGGGTGGGGGGCACCACAATCCGAACAGGTGGACCCGGCGGCCAATCCGGATTTCAAAGAGGTGTTCGATTGCGGTTTTGAGCTGCCCGAGAACAATGCCTATGCGGATAAGGGCCTAAGTGTTTATGCGCCAAACCTGTGGCCGAAAAACCCGCAGGGTTTTCAAAGTACGATCCGGGAATACTACAGTGATGCCTGTGCGGTGGCGATGCGCGTGCTTCGCGCTATTGCAGTCACTCTGGGACGCGACGAAACCAGTTTTGATCGCGCCTTTGACACGCCAATGGCGCTGTTGCGTGGCAACTTCTATCCGCAGCGCCCCACATGGGCCGGCGATCGGGACTTTGGGATCGGAGCGCACACGGATTACGGCTGCCTGACCTTGCTGGCGACTGATGGTTCGTCAGGGTTAGAGGTCCGCATGCCGGACAATAGCTGGCAACCGGTTTCAGCAGATCCCGGCACCTTCATCATCAATTTCGGAGAGATGCTGGAATTTTGGACCTCGGGTCAGGTCAAAGCCACTCAGCACCGGGTGATCGGAGGCGCGCAGGAACGAATCTCGGTGCCGTTGTTTTTTAATCCATCCTACGACACCAATGTCGCCCCGCCGCAGTCAGGTAAAACGATCAGCGCGGGTCAGCACCTGACGCGACGCTACAACGAGACTTACGTGCATCTGCAGGCGACTTAGTTTTGCGAGGAAAGCGCGTCGTCGAACTTGATGGATTCGCCACAGCCGCAGGCGTCCACGACGTTCGGGTTCCGGAACTTGAACCCGGATTCCAGCAGCGAGACTTCATAGTCGATTTCGGTGCCGAACAGGAACATCTGCGCCATCGGGGCGATCATGACCTTGGCGCCGCTCTGCTCGACGACTTCGTCGTTCGCGTCAGGCTCGTCCACATAGTCCATGGTGTATTCCATGCCGGCGCAGCCGCCCTTTTTGACGCCGATACGCAGGCCGGCATGACCGCCCGACGCCATCAGGCGTGCGATCTGTTCGGCCGCTTTGGGCGTTATTGTCACGGCTTGTTTGCCGGGAATGCCAAACATGGGGTTCTCCGTTGCGCTGCGTTACCGCCAATTTAGGGCCGAGAGGCGGCGGGCTCAAGACATAGCAGACCTGCTGACCTAACTTTTACCGACGGTTACAAGGCCAATCGACCTGAATGCCAAAGTAAACTTGCGCCGTTAACAAAGTTCGCCTTAGCCTGACCATAGTATCATGAAATTTGAGCACAAGGTGAATGAATATGGCAGAGATCGGACATTTCCCCAAAAGAACCTATTTGATTCAGTCGGTTGGCGCGTTGTTGCTAAGCGTGGGTTCCGTGTCTGCTGCTGCAGATGCTGAACGCCATCCAGTGAATTGCTCGACTGCCGAAGGTGACTTGCGCGCCATTGCAGCTGAAAAGAAGCATGCGGAAGACCAGCAGGCAGAGAGTATCTTTGCGATCACACCAGCCGGTGCCTTACTAGGGTTGGCCACGGGAACCGAGAAGAAACGGCTAAGCATGCTGAATGGCGATTATGTCAAAGAGCTTGACCAACGTGCTGCCGAGATCAAATCGACCTGCGGCGTAGAATAGTCCGCACAACGCCTTAGATGCGAAATGGCCGCCCCGTCGGGAGGCGGCCATTTCAATTTGAAATTCAGGGCTTTAACTTTGAAGCCCGAACCAAAACCTACATGAAGCCGAGCTCGAGGCGTGCTTCGTCTGACATCATTTCCATGCCCCAGGGGGGCTCCCATGTCAGTTCGACATCAACCTCTTTGACGCCTGCGACCGGTTCAATCGCTTCGACAATCCACCCGGGCATATCACCGGCGACCGGGCATCCGGGCGCGGTTAGGGTCATGATCACCTTCACCGCGTTTTCTTTGTCGATGTCGATGGTGTAGATCAGGCCCAAATCGTAGATGTTCACTGGGATTTCCGGGTCAAACACAGTGCGACAAGCTTCTACCACTGCTTCGTACAGGGGATGCTCAATGGTTGAGGGCGCAATCAGTGGTGTGCCTTCAAACTGTTCACTTGGATGAGTCATTCATGCCTCGGGGCTGTTACCTGAGAAATTATATAGGGAAAGCCTGCGGCAGCGTCCAGTGGGGCCTTGTGACCCATGGGCGCTGCGATGTTGGTGTCAGTCGTTGATATCGTGTCTGAAGATTTTTACCTGGCCGTGGGGCAGGGCGAACATGCGCCGCAAAACCAACCAGGAAACCAGCGACAAGACAGCAAAGATCAACAGTAGCACGGGCAAGTTGGGAGCAATGCCGGGGATAACAAGCAGAAGGCCCGTTATCGCAGCGCCAACCGCAAATCCCAGAAAGATAAACCCCGGCAGGATGATCTCAAGAATGCCCAGGGCCAGTGCCCCGGCCAGCCAGAGCCACCATGTCAGCCAGAAAGGGTCGGCCATTATCTTCCTCCTTTCAGCATCTTGAAGGCGTCACCAAAGGCCTCAAGCGCATTTGCGGGAACCACGATGGTTTGCGTTCCGGTGCCGTTACCCAGCGCATTCAGGGCTTCGACCTGTTTCAATGCTACCTGATACTGCGCGGCCTCGATACCGTTGTCCTGAATGGCCTTGGCGACGACGCCGGTCGCGTAAGCCTCGGCTTCGGCCTGAATACGGCGGGCTTTTGCAGTCTGCTCAGCGGCGTAAAGTTCGGCGTCCGCCTGCAGCTCGACCGAACGCTTTTGCCCTTCGGCCTCGGTCACCTGTGCCCGGCGGGCGCGTTCAGCGTTCAACTGCTGCAACATCGCGTCGCGTGTGGCCTGATCTAGATTCACGTCCAGAATCTCGGCGCGCGTCACTTCGATGCCCCAGTCGTCAACAGCGGTTTCGACGCTTTCCTGAATGCGGGTGATCAGTTGTGCGCGATTGGACTGAACCTCATCAAGGTCCATTTTACCGATCTCGGCACGTACGATCCCTGCGACCGTGGTCGCAATTGCGCCATCAACGTCACGAATACGATAAACCGTCTTTTCCGGCTCCAGAATCCGATAAAAAACTGAGGTGTCGATCTGCACCAGAACGTTATCCTTGGTGATTGCGTCCTGGGTTGCGTTTGGCAGCTGACGTTCCAGAATGGATATCTTGTGACGTGCAACATCTAGAAAGGGAACGATAAAATTGATTCCCGGCCCAAGCACCGAATGCAGGCGCCCAAACCGTTCAACCACGTATTTCTCGGACTGCGGCACGATCTTAATGCCCTTGAAAATTACAGTGATAATCAGAACCGCGGCGAGCAGGTAAATGATGTTTGACGTTAGCAATCCAATGATCTGGTCTTCGGTCATATCTGTCCTCTGTCTTATTGTGTACTATGGTATACACTTGGGGATTGTCTCGCCCAATTTCAACTCTGGTATGGCGGGAATGCCGGTAGATGCAAATCGCAGATATCAGGGATGTTGCGCGGAAAATTCTGAATGTGGCCGCTTTGCATCCTGTCGTGATTGCGCTATCGGGCGGGGATGAAACTGATTATCGACACAGACCCGGGTATCGACGATGCGATGGCCATTGCCTATGCCGCTGCAGCCCCGGAAATCGAGCTGATCGGCCTGACCACCGTGTTCGGCAACACGCATGTGGATCAATCCAGTCGCAACGCGCGTTTTTTGTTGCATAAGCTGGGATTGGACGCACCTGTGGCCGAAGGTGCGCCATATCCGAGGGGTGCCGATGCACATGCGCCGTCCAAGCATGTGCATGGCCCTGAAGGGTTCGGAGACATCACCGAGATTCCGCAAGTTGGGTCAAATCACACTAGGACCGCGGCGGAATTTCTTGTTGATCAAGCGCGCGCGCATAAAGGCGAACTGGTGGTATGCGCGGTTGGACCTCTGACCAACATTGCCGATGCCATGAAGCTTGATCCCGAGTTTGCGCGTAATATCAAACGCTTGGTGATCATGGGTGGGGCCGTGTATTGCCCCGGAAATATCACCGAGCATGCCGAAGCCAATATCTATCATGATGTACAGGCCGCAGATGCGGTGTTTGCGTCGCCGGCGGATACCGTTTTGGTTGGTTTGGATGTCACGTTGAAGACCTTGTACGAAACCGCCGATTTCGAGGCTTTGGCGAAACGTTCTGCGGGGATGGGCGCATTTTTGCGCGATATATCAAAGTTCTACCTGAAGTTCTATAAGGATATCGGCGGGCTGGAAGGGTGTGGTCTGCACGACTCGACGGCGGTGATCGCCTGCACGCATGCGCCGATGTTCGATATGGTCGAAACCGGGCTTCGGGTTGCGGTTGATGGTCCTGAAATTGGGGCGACCCGACCCGATCCGGCCAGACCGAAAGTACGGGTTTGCCGGGACGTGGACGGTGAAGGGGTCGTAAGCCTTTTCACAGACCGCGTTGCGTCATTGCCCTGACGGCTTGAAAATACCGGAAAGATCGGGCAATTGCTGCCCGGTTCCGCGATCCCCTCGAGGCATACACATGACAGACCGCTTCTCCTTCGATTTGAAAGCAACCGACGGCAAGGCCCGCACCGGAGTAATCAACACTCCGCGCGGCGAAGTGCGCACGCCCGCATTCATGCCTGTCGGCACGGCCGCGACGGTCAAAGCTATGATGCCGGAAAGCGTGCGCGCGACCGGGGCTGACATTCTGTTGGGCAACACCTATCACCTGATGCTGCGTCCAACCGCCGAGCGGATCGACCGGCTGGGCGGTTTGCACAAGTTCATGAATTGGGAGCGTCCGATCCTGACGGACTCGGGCGGATTTCAGGTCATGTCTCTGGCCGGGTTGCGGAAACTGACGGAAAAGGGCGTCACATTCAAATCTCATATCGACGGTTCGGCGCATGAACTGACACCTGAGCGGTCGATGGAGATTCAGCGCCTTTTGGGGTCCGATATCGTCATGTGCTTCGACGAATGCCCGGCCTTGCCAGCCGACCGGGACCGCATCGCGGAGTCGATGCGCTTGTCGATGCGATGGGCTGAACGTTCGCGGGACGCCTTCGGGGATCGTCCCGGTCATGCGTTGTTCGGTATTCAGCAGGGTGGGTTGGAGCAAGACTTCCGAGAGGAGTCTGCCGAAGCGCTGAAAGAGATCGGGTTCGAAGGCTATGCCGTCGGCGGGCTTGCCGTCGGTGAAGGGCAGGAAGCGATGTTTGATGTTCTGGACTTTGCGCCGGACATGCTGCCGGTGGACAAGCCACGCTATCTGATGGGCGTCGGTAAGCCTGACGATATTGTCGGGGCTGTTGCCCGCGGCATCGACATGATGGATTGCGTTCTGCCATCCAGATCCGGCCGAACCGGACAGGTCTTCACGCGCCACGGTGTGGTGAACATCAAAAACGCCCGCCATGCTGATGATCCGCGCCCATTGGACGAGGCGTGCAGCTGTCCTGCATGTTCAAACTATTCCCGCGCTTATCTGCATCACGTATTCCGCTCGAACGAGATGATTTCGGGCATGCTGCTGACCTGGCATAACCTCCATTACTTCCAGGAAATCATGCGGGGTATGCGCGACGCCATATCTGCTGGAACCTTCGATGCATGGCAGGCCGAGTTCCATGCGCAACGTGCGCAAGGCGATATTGACAGACTATAGCTGTAAGAGTCTGCGACCTGAACTGGACGACGCTGATTGAGAAAGAAAATGCGCGCAAAGAATTCAGTCAATGCACCTCTTCTTCAATCAGGGCAAATTGGAAATATGGCAGTCGCCGTATGTGTTGACGCTTCTCTGTTTTGGCAAGCCGCATTTTTCCTTAGCTGCGCTGCCTGAAGCGACGATAATCGCGATTTGGATTACTACTTTTATTCGCCGGACGAGGTTGACCAGAAAATCCTGGATGTGATGCCGCCGAACGTCTCGGCGGTTCATTATGAAAGGGAGATAATGCCGAGAGATAAATTCAAATCTCACGAGTTTTTTCCTCAGCGACTTTACTACGTTTGAAGGCGTTGGAAGAACTGGCACAAAAATATCCTAATGTAGCTTATTGCGATGTGGATGTTTTTTTGCGTTGGGGCCGGTTTTCTGACCTTTTGCAGGTTGATTGGGCTGGGCGGCCTCTGGCTGCTGTCCGCGACGCGAACTATTGGGCAAGCAACAAGAATTTTCTTCGCAGGACATTCATTTTTTAAAAAGATCAAAAGGAAAGGTACTTCAATGCTGGCGTACTAGTCGTCCGCAGCGAAACCTTTTTGGAGCAATGTGTGGCCGAAAAGGCAGTCGACTTTCTTCTCGACAAAGGGCAAGGCGTGCCACTCGCGGACCAGACAGCTCTGAATGTTGTGAAGTCCGGCAACTGGGCTGAAATTTCGCCAAGTTGGAATTGGCAATTTCACCGAGGTGACGGTTTCCTGGCATCATCCTTAAATCCGCGTATCGTTCATTTTACTGACCAAAGAAAACCTTGGAACAGTGCGATACTGCTTTTTGACGAATATTATCCTCGTTCTATGGAAGAATTTCTGAATTCAGTTGGACTTCAAGAAGAAGCAGACCGGCTTGGGCAACAAGTTTGGGGCGAGAGTTTGAATCCAAAAACGCTTCGTAAGCGGGTTCGTCAGGCGCGTCGTACTGTTGAGCGCTATGCGGGGATCGAGGAGTTTTTGCAGCGCCAAGATTTTGCGATGGGTTGGTAAAAATGGGTTTAGATTCTAAACCCAAAAAAATCACTGCGGATGCGACCAAATTGAGTCCACTTTAAAGTGGAGGGGATAAGTATATGAAGAATCTAACTGGTCTTGCTGACAAATATGGCTCGGACAAGGGTTTGGTCAGCTTGGCTCATGGCTACACGCACTAATACAACCTGTTGTTCTTTCCTCTGCGCGATCAAAATGTCCGTATCCTGGAAATGGGCCTACAGATCGGCGGACCGGAAAAGGGAAAAGTGCGGATCGAGAGACGGCTCTTCCTTCGGTTTCCATGTGGCTGGAGTAGTTCCCCAAGGGTCATGTAACAGGGTTGGACGTTTCCGATTTCTCGTGGTTCGAAGACGCGCGGTTTGATTTCGTTCAATGCGATATGGACAAGCGCGAGAACATCCAAGAGGCCGCCGCAAAACTGGAGCCTGGTTTCGACATTATTCTGGATGACGCCTCTCATGCTTCGCATCACCAGCAGTTTGGTCTGTTGGAAATGTGGCCTTTGCTCAAGCCGGGCGGGATGTACATCATCGAAGATCTGCATTGGCAGCCGCGCACCTACGAGCCAAAGGTCTTTACCAAAACCGGTGATCTTTTTCAGCTTTTTCAGCACCGCCGTACGTTCGAGCATTCGGATGCCGAGATGGAGCGTGACCTGAACGAATTGGTCCCTGAAATCGGGTTTGCATATGTCTTTCCCAACGGGTTTCGCAAACGTGGCGCGCAAAAAGTGCTTGTTCTGCAAAAGGAATACTGAGAGGGCGACATACGCTTTGACCTGATGTGATGATTGTTTGTGCACCGCGGGCATGACTGCTTGAAAACCGGAACAATCTGCACCACTTTGTAACTCTAATGGAGCCTTCCGAAGCTGCCGCAAAGCGGGGCGAGTTGAAGGCTTGCCAAAACAATAAGGATAGAGCATGCAAGAGCCCCTGAACTCCTCATACCCAGTGCTGCCGCTGCGCGATATCGTGGTTTTCCCGCATATGATCGTGCCGCTGTTCGTCGGTCGGGAAAAATCCGTCCGTGCGCTGGAAGAAGTGATGCAGGACGACAAGCAGATTCTGTTGTCCAGTCAGATCGACCCGAGTGACGATGACCCCACCATTGATGGCATCTATCGGTCGGGCGTGCTGGCCAATGTATTGCAATTGCTGAAACTGCCGGACGGCACCGTGAAGGTGCTGGTCGAAGGCCAGGCCCGAGTGCAGATTACGGAATTCCTTGAAAACGAAGAATTCTTTGAGGCCCGCGCCGAGTATTTGACTGAAATTCCGGGTGACGTAACCACAACCGAAGCACTGCAGCGCACGGTTGCGGATGAGTTCGAGCGTTACGCGAAAGTGCGTAAGAACATTCCCGAAGAAGCGCTGACCGCCGTTGGCGAAACTGCCGAACCCGCCAAACTGGCCGACCTCGTGTCGGGTCACTTGGGTATCGAGGTTGAGCAAAAACAGGAACTACTGGAAACCCTTTCCGTCAGCGAACGGCTTGAGAAAGTCTATGGCCTGATGCAGGGCGAAATGTCGGTTCTGCAGGTCGAGAAAAAGATCAAGACCCGCGTCAAAACCCAGATGGAGAAGACGCAGCGCGAGTACTATCTGAATGAGCAAATGAAGGCCATTCAGAAGGAGCTTGGCGATGGTGAGGACGGCAGCAACGAAGTCGCCGAGCTGGAAGCCAAGATCGAAGAGACCAAGCTTTCGAAGGAAGCGCGTGAAAAGGCCGAAGGCGAGCTGAAAAAGCTGCGCAACATGAGCCCGATGTCGGCTGAGGCCACCGTCGTACGCAACTATCTCGATTGGATTCTGGCCTTGCCGTGGGGTACCAAATCCCGCGTCAAAAAGGATCTGGGTCGCGCGCAGGAAATTCTGGACGACGATCACTATGGTCTTGAAAAGGTCAAGGAACGGATCGTTGAATATCTGGCGGTGCAGCAGCGTTCGAAAAAGCTGAAAGGCCCGATCCTGTGCCTTGTTGGCCCTCCGGGTGTTGGTAAGACGAGCTTGGGTAAATCGGTTGCTAAAGCCACGGGGCGCGAGTTCATTCGCATCTCGCTGGGTGGCGTGCGCGATGAATCCGAGATTCGCGGCCACCGTCGGACCTATATCGGTTCGATGCCCGGTAAAATCATCCAGGCGCTGAAAAAGGCGAAAACCACGAACCCGCTCATCCTGCTCGACGAGATCGACAAGATGGGTCAGGACTTCCGTGGCGATCCGGCTTCGGCGATGCTTGAGGTGTTGGATCCCGAACAAAACAACACGTTCATGGACCACTACCTTGAGGTCGAATATGACCTGTCCAACGTGATGTTCCTGACCACGTCGAACAGCTACAACATGCCTGGGCCTCTGCTGGACCGGATGGAGATCATCCCTCTGGCCGGTTACACCGAAGAGGAAAAGAGCGAGATCGCCAAGCAGCATCTGATCAGCAAGCAGGTCAAGAACCATGGTCTGAAGGGCAAAGAATTCGAGCTGACCGATGAGGCGCTGCAAAAGATGATCCGCACCTACACCCGTGAGGCGGGCGTGCGGAATCTTGAACGTGAAATCGCCAAAGTGGCTCGGAAATCGCTGACCAAGATCATCAAGAAAGAGGCGGATTCCGTTACGGTGACGCCGGACAATCTCGATGATTTCCTGGGTGTCCCGAAGTTCCGTTATGGTCTGGCCGAACAGGACGATCAGGTCGGTGTTGTTACCGGCCTGGCGTGGACCTCCGTTGGTGGTGACCTGCTGCATATCGAGGCGCTGAAACTGCCGGGTAAAGGTCGGATGAAGACCACTGGTAAGCTGGGCGATGTGATGAAGGAATCCATCGACGCGGCGTCGTCTTATGTGCGTTCAATTTCGCCTCAGATCGGGGTGAAGCCGCCCAAGTTCGACTCGCTGGACATCCACGTCCACGTGCCGGATGGCGCAACGCCCAAGGACGGCCCAAGTGCTGGTCTGGCGATGGTGACTTCGATCGTGTCCGTGCTGACCGGAATTCCGGTGCGCAAGGATATCGCCATGACGGGTGAGGTATCGCTGCGGGGTAATGCAATGCCGATTGGTGGCTTGAAAGAGAAACTGCTGGCGGCCCTGCGTGGTGGCATCAAGACGGTTCTGATCCCGGAAGAGAACGAAAAGGATCTGGCCGAGATCCCGGATAACGTGAAGGAAGGCCTGAAGATCATTCCGGTCAAGCACGTGTCTGAAGTTCTTAAAGAAGCGCTGGTGCGTGAGCCTGAAGCCATCGAGTGGGATGAAGCTGCCGAAGAGGCCGCTGCGGCCGCTGCCAAGGCTGCTGAAAGCTCAGGCCCTGCGGCCACGACGCACTGATCCGTACAACCAAACAAAAGGCGGGGATCTCCCCGCCTTTTTTTGTTTTCAGAACCCTATGACGGGCTTTTTCGGGTCCAGAACCTCTTCCTCTTCGATGTACGTGCGAAACTTCTTTGGAGACAGGGCTGAACGGACCGCTAGGCCGAAAATGACCGCTGAAAATAGAACGCACAGAACTATGTCCCATCCGAACGGGATTTGCTTTTGTGCACCTTCTCCGAACTGACCCAGAAACGAGATCAAACCGATCCCGATGAAAAAGGGGACCAGCCACAAGGCCTCGGTCACGTCCATTTCGTCCAATCGGCCGTGGAACCGGGCCAGCAGAAGAACAAACCCAACGATCAGAGCAATGCCGAGCCGCCAGACGGTGTCCCATCCGCTCCAGTAGACGATGAGCGTCGCGACAGCGAAGGCTGTGATGGCTACGACTTTGACGAAAGGGATGCGGATTGATCTTGGATGGTCTGGCATCAGCTGGCGCAGGCACACAACGGCGATTGGTCCGACGGCAAACGACAATACGATGGCCGCGCCGTTCAGCGCGATGACAGTGGTGAACGGAACGGTGAGCAGGAATAAAATCCCGATCAGAAAGTTCAGAGACAGAGCCCACAAAGGAACGCCGAACGAGGACAGCATCTGCAGGCGTTTTGGCAGGAACCCGTTTTGTGACAGCGCCAATGCAATTCGCGCATTGGAACCGGTGGACACCAAGCCGTTTCCGAACGGTCCAATGACCGAACCGACGTTCAGAATACTCAGGAACCAGACGATTCCCACCGACATGATGACCCCGTCCAACGGGCCCTGGCCGCCGAAATTCAGGCTTGCCCAGCCGCTTTTTAGCATCGCCGGGTCAAGTGCTCCGATAAATGCAATCTGCAGACCGATATAGATGGCTGCGCAGAGAATAATGGACAGGACCAGCGCCGCCGGAATCGCGATCTTCGGATTTTTAACCTCACCGGCCATGTCGACGACGTGGCGAAAGCCAATGAAAGAAAAGATCACACCGCCGGTCGAAACAGCGGCCATAATGCCTTGCAGCCCGTAGGGTGCGAAGCCACCGGGACTTGAGAAATTTGCGGTGTCAAATCGACTCGCGATCAACAGTCCGGAAAGTACTATAGGGATGGCGATCTTGGCCCAGGTCAGTGTGGCGTTGACTCGCGTGAAGAACTTTACGCCCAAGGCGTTGATGACAACGAACAACAGCATGAAGAACAGGGCAACAGTGATCCCAGCGCCGGTCAGGTCGCCCGTGTCAGCCGCGTGTAGCCATGGCGCGTAGGGCGCGAGGTATTTCAGCATGGCTTCGACTTCGATCGGGGCGGTTGTGTTGTACCCAATCCAGGCGGTCCATCCCATTGCCATTGAAACGATATTGCCATGCGAAAACTGCGGGACGCGCGCGATTCCTCCGGGGATGGGCAGCATGGCGGATATCTCGGCAAATGTAATGGCAAGGATGAACATGGCCGTCGCGCCGATGATCCACGAGAGGATCGCCGCTGGCCCTGCATGCTGAACGGCCAAAAGGGGACCGAATAACCAACCAGACCCGATGATTCCGCCGACCGAAATGAATGTCAGGCCGACAAGGCCAATATCCCGCTTCAATTTGGCCATATGATACCCCGCCCACCAGCGCCGGTGTGATCACACGGCATATGCAGGAACGATACGCAGTTGAAATGCAAGCTGGCAAGCCCAGCAGTTTCAAACCGTTAGGGGCCGTTGATTCTCAAAAGAGGAATGGTGGGTGATAAGAGATTTGAAAATATGACTTCTGTCGCGAAGCCCTTTATTTATTGACTTTAAGGTGTTTCGGCTTGCGTTGAGGTCTAAAAGTGTCCCACATGAGGGAGCATAGTGTCCCACATGGAGGCTGTTTGATGCCCAAGAAGAACGCCATTCCTTACCTCAAAGTCTCAGCTAAAACGGGGCTTTGCAAGTACATCCGGCGGGTGCCAGAAGACCTGCAGCAGGCGGTGGGCAGAAAGGTCTGGGAAAAGCGGCTTGGGTCCGACTATACCGAGGCCGTTCGTAAGTGCATTAAGCTTACAGACGAGCATGACAAGCTGATTGAAGCTCTATCAGACCCGGAAGCCGCAAACGCGCAAATCAAGCGGAATGAAGAGGAAGCATTTGCTAAGGCGCTGGACTTGAGGCTAGCCCTTGCGTCGGGTCCTGCTCCAAATTTCAGTGATCCCGAGATGATATCGAAGGAGCGCTGGCGCAACGCGGAAACGGTTATGCAGTCAGCGGCGAAAGAGAGTCCCCCGCGTGAGCGGGAGATGCTGGCAGGCTTTATGGCGTATGCCTTCGATGATCATAGCTATATCGAAGCTCAGCCTATCGAGGATCCGGTGGCATTGACTTTGGTGCGCCACATGCGCCCCCAACGCCCAACCGATACTACTGGCGCAATGATGTTCGATGCGCTCAAGGGCATGGTCGCCGCTCGGCTGCGTCAGCTTCAAAGGCTGGCACCGAGCAATTCTGAAAACACCCTTATGAAACTATTGGAGCGCTACAAGGGGTTGGAATCCTTGTCCGACAACACAGAGCGCGCATATCGGAACGGGATTCAGAGGTTCATTGATCGGGAAGGGGACTTAGATGCCCGCGACATTACCTCTAGAATGCTCAAAGATCACCGGGACCACCTTATTGCGTCTGGCCTTGAGCCAACGTCGATACGGACTCTCTTCGCCGGGATCGGTTCGGTCCTTTCCTATGCGCAAGATGAAGAAGTGATAGACGCCAATCCCGCTCTTGGCCTTAAGTTCCCGCGCGATAAGAAGTCGATAGAAGATCGTAAGCAGATACCGTTTAAGCCTGATGATGTGGCGAAAATCTGGGCAGCAGCGCAGAAACGTTTTGCACCCGATGGCAAGTCCCGGTTGAGCAAGGATCGCCGTCGAGCATACCTAATGTGTGTCAAAACATTGATCTTGACGGGTATGCGTCCCCATGAATTCTTCCGATTGCGGGATGGGGATGTTTCCGATGTAAACAAGATTGACGCCTATCAGGATGAATGGCGGGGGATCGGTATAAACATTTGCTTTAGCAAGAGTGGCAATCGCCTAATCCCGCTGCCAGATGGGCTTTCAGACCTTCCAGCGTTCATAAATGAGGGCGGGTTGGCCTGTGTTCGTGACGCGGAGGGTAAACTGATCAAAGATGTTGTGAAGAATTTCTCGGAGAAGCAGTTTGACCCGATCCTAACGGAACTGAAACTTAAGCGTCCCCGTGTGTCCCTGTATTCGACACGCGGCACGTTCAATATGGCAATGAAGCGTCAGGGCGTCTCCAAAGGAATACGGCAGCAGATCATTGGGCATAAGCCGGATGGGAAGATGATGCGTCACTACACAGACCCGGAAACTATGGATTCAATGGCTGACGCCATGAATATAGTGTCGTTCTGGTAGAAGCGTTAGTGGGGTAGGGTGCCCGCGTTAGCGGGATACCTCTAGTGCTGCCGTTGAATGCGTTGGTCCAACTCGTTAAATTGGGCTTCGTTTGCCATCACGTACTGAAGATCAAATACGTTGTGCTTAGCGGTCATCATTTCATCTTGTGAAGGTTTGTCGTTAGACACAGTTTGCGATTGGTCTCGCGCGTAGTCGAATAGGCTGTTTACATAAGCTTGAAGCCGCACAACTTCATAAAGCGAACCTGTGTCGTTAAGGGGAGACTCATTGTCCTGAAAACGCACTCTTTGAACTTGGTACCATGATACCAGCTCAAAAGTCCTTGCTGCTGCATCGTCATCAATGTGTTCAATAACCTGCTTTAGTGTTTGAATGGACTCTGATTGCGGTCCTTCTGGTCTGTCGTCAATTTGCCCTGTAAGAAACTTTCCAACCCGCTGCGCGTATTCGGTGACTTCGGCCAGCGCATCCGGCATTCTCGCTCGCGCTGCTAAGTTCTTACGTTTTAATTGGTTTCTATGCCGTTTTCTTTCGCTGCTGGCTTGCCAGAGCATGACGGCAATCGTCAGGAGTGCAGCGACAAGCGCGGTTAATGCCCCGATCAGGGTCTGCCAGTCTTTTGCTAATAAGTAAATTTCACACCAAGAGTAGTTCATAATTGCCTTGTGTTCAGGGGGGTGGACTTCAGAAGGACGCGGGCAGTCGAGGCGCTTGTTTCAAAGTTCTCGGTTGTGTTCCAGTGACTAATGGGGGCTCTCATTCCGAGAGTTTGATCGTGTGGTGATTATGCCAAAAGGTCCGCGTTAGCCTTGAGCTAGGAACTCCATAAATCAACATAAAAAACAATTGACTAAGGATTGAGGTTAATCTAAATGATCCATACGTTCAAGAACAAAAGGAAAACAAAAGTGAACGAATTCGAGCATAATGGACGTCCATCCATCAAGCAGCAGGCTGAAATTCTAAAGCTGATTAGTCTGGCGGTTACCTTCACCACGCTGACTTCTGGTTTTATTGCGTACTCTCTAAAGTGGTGGGGCACGAATTCTGCCGTTGGCAGTGCCGCGTTGTCGCCAGTCTTGGTGTTTCTATCTGTTTGGTCGATTAAAATCGCGTTTCTTGCCGTGAAGGGGGAGGCACCTTTTTTGACTGCTTTTACCGCAAAGCTAATAGCTACCGGCGTTGTAGTTCTCGGAGTTGCTAGTTTGGCGGGGGCACTCTTGGGTTATGTCACGGCGTAGTTCTCGAACCTGTTGAAAACAAGGTTATCCCCATTTTGATAAGTAGTCTAAGGGCCCGCTAACGCGGGCCTTTTCTTTTGCCGAAGTCCGAATCATTGACCCGTTTTTGTCGATTTCTTGACTCGACACCCGCGATATGAGAGAAAAAGTCAATCCATAGATTTAACTTTCCCGAAAATGAAGGTAAGAAATGCCGATTACGGTATCACAGAAAGACTATGCGCGGGCGGTTGGTTGCTGTGCGGATACTGTATGCCGCCGCCTGCGTTCCGTTCCCTACGCGGGCGGCGCGCGGAGCCGCCGCTACTATGTTGCCGCAGTGCTACCGACGCTTACCGCGCGTGAGCGCGGCAATGGAGCTATCCAGCGTCTGTTCGATATCGCCACCTCGGATGGCACCTTGTTCGTTGGCGACGAGGTTATCCCTGTATGTCGTGCGTTTGAGGACTGGCTTGATACTGAACAGAAAGAGCGGCTGACTGAATGCCGGGTCAACTTCACTGCCGCACTATTTGAAGCCACGTCCAGCAGCGAAATCTGGCAGTTCGTGGACGCACTTCATCTAAAGCTCTGCCTTCACCCCAGTATCTGTCGTTTTGTCGTTACTGGGGACGATACTGAACTTCCTGACATTGATGCGTCGTTCGCGTTTGCGTTCAGCCTTTGCAATGCCCGTCACTTCGAAAATCTAACCAACAAGGAGGCCGCATAACTTGAGCGACCAGTATGAAAATTTCCGCAACCTCGTTGCATCCGGTGGGGACTTGACCCGCGCCCGTTGGGAAGCAGTGTCAGACAAGATTATCGGCGATGCGGAGCGTCACTTTGGGGTGCAGCTCTCGCGCGAAGATATTGTAGCGATGCCTAGCGCACGCATTGCGACGTTGACGGATGAGCCGCTTAGCCCGCTTTACATGGATGAAATTCAGCAGCTTGAAGGCGTGAAGGAACAGGTTCGTCAAAAGGAGCTGCGCGAAGCGCTGGAGCAGGGCGACGAAGATTCCCATGCAGAGTTGTCGCGCCTTACGCCTGAAAAGCGCCTGACCCGTGCCCGTGAACTCGGGATGATCGACAAGCGTCAGCAGTCCGCTCCGACTAGTGTCGCCGACGAAGCAACGCTGTTGCGCCGTCTAATGACGCTGAATCCTGCTGAGCGTATCGCAAAGGCGCGGGCGTGGGGGCTAATGTGATGAATGAACTTGAGAACGCGCTCCGCGAAGCGAATGAGCCGCTGGAAAAGCTGTTCGTGAAGGTCGGTGCCAACTACTATTGCCACCTGACGGGCGAAACGATTTCCGCTGCTGCATATTGCAGTCTCAGGCAGCGCCTGACCCTGTCGCTGTCGGCTGAAGAGCAAATCCGGCTGCGCCGACGCAACAAGCTACACGCTATCGCAGCAGCCGCAGACGCTAGCGCTGGCGCGCGATGAGCCTCTTTGAACTAAACGTATTGGGAAGCGAATACCCCCAAGCGGATAAGGCGGCAAAAGCGCGAATTAGGAACCGACAGGACCGTTGGAAACGCGCATTTGAAATGAGGGCTGAATGGCCTCCTGAGCGTTTCGCAGAGGAGGAGGTGCGTCTTGAAAAAGAGATCGAAAACTGGCCTTACCGCAAAGCAGCGTGAAGCTCGGGACCGATATTTGCGGCGCTGCCAGCTATGGCACGCCGAACGCCTAAGCTTCCCTGACGATGAAGCATTTTTTGCCGCATGGCCTGAAATAGCTGCCCGAGTGGCAGAGACGTTAGCGCGCGAATACCCGAGCCTGCGCGCTAATGCCAGCCCCAGCAATGGTTGCCACATTGCTGGGGCGCACTAACACTCCAACAAGAAAGAAAAGAAATGAGTATCGAGCTAACCCCCGTCGAGAAGTCGCGTCTGTATTTGGCGCAGGTAGATGCTTTGAAGATCAGCGATGACCCGCAGACCATTCGCCATAGAATGCTTGAACGCCGAGCATGGCTGTCTACGCATCTCGATCCGCAGGACTATGCTGACGCGCTCCTTCTGGCTGAGGCCATCGATACCAAGCTGGTCGAAATGGGGCACGGGCGTAGTTTTGCACTGTCTCTGCGCGAGGTGCGAGACGCGGCGGAGACCGACCTTACGGAATGCGTCTGGGCACTGGAATTGTTGGGCGCTTACGAGGTCCGCCCCGGCGTTTACGGCAACACTGATTCGCTTCCGGTTGTCGAAATCGGCAACCTCGGGAACTGGCGAACGCTAGTCTAACTGACCGCTGATCTGGGAAACTTCACTTGAAGTAGATGGATCAGCCAAAATGCTGCGACTTGAAGTCAAACTTCAATGTGAAAAGTTCACTACAAGTAGTTAAAATACTGATATTGCTAAATAATTTGATCTGAAACCGTCGCTCTGCTAATCAGTCTGGTGTCGGCGGATCAGCTCCGCACGACCTCAATCAGAAGGAGATTATGGGTGTACGAAATTGAGCAGAAATTGGTGCAGGTGACGGATGCAATTCGGGCGGCTGGGCTGCGCCCGCTGACGCGGGGCAACGCAGAAGATTTGGCGCGGTTGGACGACGAACTCACGAACCTGTTGGAACAAGCAGCGGACGTGTCAACGGCACAGTGAAACGGTTGTGGCGCGCGTTAGCGCGCTCTGCCCAACAACAAAATAGGAGACGAGCATGAGCAGGCCTGAGGCCAATATGGAAGAAGACAACCCGTTTGCATTGGCGGGTGCAGATATCCCCGACCCGGATGCCGTAGATGATTGTGACGGTGGTAATGTTGTTAGGATGCCTGTGAAGACGGGTCCGCACGACCGTCTTCCCGCCAAGCGTTTTTTCGGCAGTCCACCCCTAAAGAGTTTGTATCACACCGAACGGGCTGAGGCCGCGCGTCAGCGCGCAAGGAATGAAGTGCCGGACGAATTTGCGGAAGCCAGTCAAACGCTGTTCGACGCCGGGTTGAAGCGATCCAATCCCGACTATGCGGATGTAGCAGACCACAATGCAATGACGCTTGCTTATGCGCTTCGCTACCAGATGTGTGGGCTGCACGTAGTCGATAGCCATGCAATTGACCCGGCTACCGGGGAAGGAACGGGTAAGCAGGCAGGAACGACCACGGCGAAGACCCCGCGCGGGGCGGCGTGGCAGGATCGCGCAAGCAATAATCGTGAAGAAATTGTCGAGTTCTGGACGGGCGACGGTGAATATCCGCCGAACAAGGAGGGGGAGGTTTTCCCCTATGCGCGGGTAAACGCTCCGAGAAATGTATCGATCACCTTCCCGGAGGGGTGTGGCCTCTTTGTGCTCGACATTGACGGCGAAGAGGGCAAGGCCGCTCTGGCTGCGCTTGAGGCTGAACACGGCGTTTTGCCCCGCACCGCGAAGAGTGTCAGCGGTTCCGGTGGCTGGCATTTCATCTTCAAGGGTAGGCCTGCGATTTACAATACGGCGTCAGCGATTGCTACCGGCGTTGATATTCGCGGAGAGGGCGGGCAGATCATCGCCGCGCCGTCAGTTCACAAGAGCGGCAATTTCTACCAGTGGGAAGTGACGCCGTGGGATTGCATCGCAGACGCACCGGAATGGCTCGAAAAACTGGCGTTCAATGCGACCAAGTCACGTCAGGATAAACCGAAGCGGGAGTCTTCCAATAAGTCTAAGTCTGGGCGGCGCTCTGGGGCTGACAAGACTCGCGTCAGCGAGACTGTTGGGTTTGACAATATCCTCTCTGAAATTGGCGACCATGAAGGTGGTGGCGGATTTGACTCGCCTATCTACCGCGCAGCCTGTTCGTGGTTCGCCACTCATGGGCCTGATGTGGATTCTTCCGAGTTGTTTGACGCCCTGCGTGATCGGATCGAGAGCGCATATCGCGATCCTGAACGCGACCGTTCCAAGTATGACACCGATGAATACCTTGATCGGCGGATTGAGCAGGCAAGTGAGTTCATCAGCAATCAAGAAATTGCTGACGCGAGGGGACAGGGACAGGGTGAGTTTGCTGATCCTTCATGCATCGTAACTGCCAATCCGCTGGATAGCCTCTATGATGAACGGCTGGTGGATAACCTTGGGTACTTGCGCCGCCCGGAAGACGCACCCAACCTCTACAAGGAAATGGGTGTTGCGCCATCTAAGCCGGGACCGGAAGCCGCAGATCGCGCCTACGCTCGCATGGTTGGCGTCGTACGCAGGCAGATCACGGAGTCGATGCGCAAGCGTTTCTCGTACGTTGTGACGCCCGATGGAGCAAAGGCTGCGATCCGTACGGCGAAGGGCGCACCGCCTGTATTCTATAGTGAAGCGGCCCTTGATCGACTTTTTCGCAATCGCGAAGTCAATTATGTCAACGAAGAGGGCAAGCTTAAGAAACTGCAGCCTCACGTTCTTTTTGTCTATGACCGCGAGCGGGATACGTTCGATGGAACGTGCTTCGAACCGACCGCGTCAGCCGCCCCGGCTCATAAGTTCAATATCTGGACGGGGTTTGCTGTTGAACCTGTAAAGGGCGATTGGTCACTGCTCAGGAACCATGTTCGCGATGTGCTGTGCGAAGGTGACGACGATCTGTTTCACTGGTTTATGACTTGGATCGCATCGCCGTTTGCCCGTCCTGGCGTCAAGGTGCCTTCATCGGTAGCAATCCGGGGTGAGCAGGGTACAGGTAAGAGTAAGCTATTTGATTGGCTGCGTGACGGAATGGGGTGCGCTGCTCTTAAGGTTTCTCAGGGGAAGCACCTGACCGGGAGTTTTAACGCGCACCTAGACGGCAAGTTGCTTCTGGTGTGTGAAGAGGCATTCTGGGCTGGCGACAGGGCCGCAGCGGGCGTGATCAAGGACTTGATTACTGCTGACGAACTTACCGTTGAAGCCAAGTTCGAGGATGCTGTGACCCGTCCAAACCGGCTTGCGGTTGCATTCATCTCCAACAATGACTGGATTATTCCGACGGATGGCAAGGACGCTCGACGGTTTCTTGTTCTCGAAGCCAGCAACGCTCACAAGGAAGACGCCGCGTATTTTAAGGCTATCGACAAGCAAATGCGCGAAGGCGGGCTTGAGGCAATGGTCTATGATTTGGTGAACTGGGACCCCGCAAAGATTGGCGGGTGGGACGTATTGCGTAGACCGCCGAAGACCGATGGCCTGCGTCAGCAGGCGCGCATGGGGCTCAATGGTCCAATGGCTGAACTGATCGGCATTATCGAAGAAGGCATTTTGTCTGGAAAGACCGCAGATGGCGATGCGTTCTACTATGACCTGAGCGATGACAAACCCACGCGTGTCGCACGGTCTCACGTCAACGCGGTTTTGGGCATTAAGAAGGGGCGCGGAAACGAGACGGTAGCAGGTCGCGCGGCGCTGGAAGAACTGATTGGTGATGAGGCCAATCACCGGAACAAGGACGTGATCCACTATCGCGGTGAAATGTCGGACGGGTCGCGAGTGGCGAAGCAGACCGACTCGCGAGTCCTCTATGTCGAGTTCCCGCCGCTAGACGAACTTAGGGTGGAACTGGCTGAATTTGGTGAAGACCGCTAACGCGGTCTGACCCTATTGCGGGCGGTTAACGGGGTCACAAATGGTACACCTCAAACTACTGCAATAAAAGGAAAAATCTTCTTCTGACCCCTTTACCCTATTTGCCCTATTTCCCCGAAGTTAGGCGAATTGAGACAGCGGCGGGTGAGGTTGATGATGATTCCTCTTCACCAATCTCTTTTAAATGAGGTCAAATGGGGTAATTGGGTCGAAATACCAAAAATCACAGTAAATCAACAGCTTGAACTGACCCAATTTGGTCAGTTCAATAGTATTAATTGGGGGTCAACCCGCCGCGATGCTCGAAGCCGCGTTAGCGGCCTCTTACTATCACTCGTAGTTTGAGATACGTTTGAACGCCAATTCGAAGCGGTCTAGCGTCCCCGTTACCGCCGCACTCCGACCATCAAGAAGCTGTGGGTTTTGGAGCAAGAACAACGCAGGATCATAGTGGCTAAACATTGGGATGCTATCGGGCAGCGTTCTAAAGTAAGCTTCTGCCTTCTTCACCATTCGATTGGTATTTGTATCCGCATCATTCAGTTTCTTGACAGTAAGCTTGTCCTTTCCTTCAAGGCTGTATGTTGCGTTCACAAGTTCGACAAAGAACTCAGGTGTGAAGAAATCCTCAATATCGGCTTCGTCTTGATCCGCGATTTCGGTCGCTAGGATTACTCGTTCTTCTTCCAGCAGTTCCGCTTTGTGCAGGTTTTCTAGTTTGCGTTTTTGGCCCCGATCAAAATCTGTCAGAATGACCATATTCAGCCCATTCCCATGAAACAGGCGGACAAACGGCAAAACCTTGTCAATCCCGCCAGCAGGGCAAACTGCCCATTTGGGATGTAAGTGAGTACGTTCCGCCACCTTCAACTTACTTGACACGGCTTGAAGATACAGAATGTCACTTGGACCTTCGACAAGTAGAGTATCAGGCTTGATGACAAGCCCTTGTGTGACCTCGTATCCCATCGCGCCCAATAACGGGAAGTTCGTCTGCGGGTCTGTTGTCATAACGTCGGAACGGACCTTAGTACCTTCGGACACTTTTCGCCCGCGTTGATCCTCTGACACCACGTCTTCGACAGTGCGAACGCAGGCAAGGTTATCGGCAGGGACCATGAAGGGGGAGTGCGTGGAATAGATAACTTGGTGTTTAGGTTCCAATTGCTCTTCAAAGTATCGAAGTAGGTCCTTTTGAGCCGTGCCGTGGAGCGTCAAGCCGGGTTCATCTAGCAAGATGATTACGTTTCCCTGCTGTTTCTTGATCTGAGCGAACTTTACCAAAAACGAAAAGAACCAAACGAAGCCAGCGGACCTTTCAGAAAAGGGAACACTGACTCGATGGATGCTGTTTCTAACTCTCGCACGTGCAATCGGACCAGAATTGAATGGTGGTTCGTCTTCCGACAGGCCCATGTCCAATTCGACTTCGATGCTTAGCTGATCATTTTGAGTCCAGTAGTCAAAGATTTGATCCGTTATTCGATTGGCGGCCCCTTCGCACTTGGCATTCAGTTCCTCGAAACGCGTTGCGGAATGCAGCTCTTCCAAAGTCGTTCCCGCATATTCAAGGAAGTCCAAGAACACTTGGTCACCTTCTTCCACATTGTCCTGCTGCTGATCTTGCTTCAACTTGTTGATAGCAAGTGCGCCAGCCATCCGATCATAGTGAGAGAAATACAAAAACCTTGGTGTCAGAGGATTCAGAATATCAATTGCCTTCAAAATGGCTGAATTGTCGCGATACTTTTGAATGGCCTGAAGCATTTCGCTCTGAGCTTCGGTCGGTTCCTCTAGCTCTTCGAGAAGACCAGCCGCTTGAACAGTAGTTGCAGCATCTGAAATCGGTGCAGCTTCGTCTTTAGATAAGTCGAACCGACCAATCAGTCGTTGTAGAACTGCTTTCTGGTCTATGGGAACTACCCAATTCGAACCGTCTTGCTCATAACCTTTGCTGATTTGAACAGTGCTGCCAGTAAGCGCGCCTTCGCCAAGCTCATCGCACACAGCCTTCTTGTCTGAATCTTCAAGTTCCCAGCTTGTTTCAATTACAACAGCATTCCCACTAGGATGGCGTTCGTCATATTCCGCTAGGAAGCGGCGCGGGTATGACTCAGTTTTTCCATACTGCTTGTAGTTTCTATCGACGGAACGAAGCCCCTCCAAAGCCTTAAGAAACGCGGTTTTCCCGGCCTCATTCTTTCCGACTAAGCAAGTCGTATCTCCGATTTCGACGGGGTTGGAATCTAGTACGCTGCGAAAATTCTTTACGTGTGCGGTGACAAGTTTCATCGTAATGCTCGACTCTTCTTAAAGGCGATTTCATCCGCAGCATATGGTATTCGACCGCTACGCGCCATCACTATATAGCGTTGTTTGAATGGTTGAATCGACACTCCAGCCGCCTTCGACAGGCCATTCTGCAACCAATGGGTTCGGCTTGATTGATAGAGTGTTAATAAGCGCGAAAGCTTCTATAAGCTATTGAAAAGACTCGCGAATCATGCCCTAGGCACGATATAAAAAGCTCAACCAACGTGGACGATTTTTATGAGGCCCGACTTGAGCAAGAAATACGTGGTTTATCGACGAGTGAGTACAGCTCAGCAGGGCAAATCCGGGCTGGGTCTGGAAGCTCAGGATCGGGACATCACCCTGTTTCTAGACAACTACTCAGACGTACCGTTTGAGATTTTAGGCACCTTCACAGACGTTCACAGCGGCAAATTTGCTGACCGTCCAGAGCTAGAAAAAGCGCTGGAAATGGCCCGGAAACACAGGGCGGAACTGCTTGTCAGCAAGCTGGACCGGCTCAGTCGCGATGTGGAATTCATCGCGAAAACCCTTAAAGATAAGGACCTTACGCTGCGCGTTGCGTCTATGCCTTCTGCTGACAAGTTCCAGCTTCATATCTATGCGGCGTTGGCAGAACAAGAACGTGACTTCATCAGCCTTCGCACTAAGCAGGCGTTGGCCGCAGCGAAGGAAAGAGGCGTCAAATTGGGTGGTATGCGGGATGCCACCATGAAGCGCAACGAAGCGGCGAAACAGGCGGCTGACGCCGCCGCTCAGCGTGTTGCATCCATCATCATTCCCATGCGGAAAGCCAATGCTTCACTACAGGCTATCGCCGATGCCCTGAACGCTGCCAACGTCCCGACACCACGTGCCCGCAAGTGGGCTGCAATGAGTGTTAGCAACGCCCTGAAACGGCTTGATGCAGCCTGATCCAATTAACATGACATAGCGACGCGTCCGGGTCGGTACAGGCCGCGTTAGCGGCTTGAAAATCAACGCTTTTCCTTTGACTCTTGTGAGCGAATCGAGGTAAAATAAGTTAGTAAAAACAATGGGATGGGACCCACGACGGGAGATGCCCATCCGAAGGAAGGCGCGCCAGTCGCTAACTGCATAGCCAGTGTAAACCTCCGAAAAATAGTTGTTAATTACTCCGGGTTACCATCAGTTCTCATTTGCCCCGTTTCGGTTGCATTTTGAACTTCACGGTTATCATTTAGCGCTCTGGATGTTGCACGAATAGGGGACCCAACGGCAACCGGAACCCCTTTGTTTGATTCACAAACCGGCCTCAATAAATTCTCAAAAATCTCAAATTTAGTTCACATGTTAAGATGACCCGCTCGGCGGCGGGTTTTTCGGGCATCTGTGATATACTGAACTTGCTTAGCGGGGGTCTTACCCCCCGGCATTTTTGCCGTCCCCTTGGCGGGTGTTTCGGGCGTATGGGGCCGCGAAACACCCGCCTGCTTTTTCCCATACAAAAAGGATGCAACGCCAATAATGGCTGAAACTCACGAACTCCGTCTCAAGATCAATGCAGGTGCAGCCAAGAGCGGCGCACGCGAATTCACCGCCGCCGTGAACGCAGTCAAGCAAGCGGTTCGCGATCTCGACCGCGATGCCAGCGGGGCATTTACGAAGCTCAAGAACGCTTCCCCCAAGGTCGATGTTTCCGGCCTCAAGGCCGCGACCCGCGAGGCAAACAACACGGCAAAGGCGACCAATACCGCAGAGCGCGCCGCCGAACGCATGGCTGAACAGATGAAGCGCACCGCCTTGTCTTCTGCGGCGTCGCTGCGTGTCAGTCAAAATGAAACTCAGCGGTTGACGGAACGCTTTGCGGCTTTGGGCGAAACGGACTCAATCGACCGGTTGAACCGGGAATTGATGCAGCTAAAGACCAATCTGACCGCCAGTCAGTCAGCCTTGGATGTTCGTACCGCACGCAGCAGCTTCGCAGACACCTCGGCAGAGTTGAAGCGGCTTGCGAATGATCTGGAAGCAGAGGCGCGGGCGCATCGGCAAGCCGCTGACGCGGCCCACTCCCATTCAGAACGTCTCGAAAATCTGGCTCAGAAGTACGACCCGATCCGTGCGAACTCGATGCGCTACGCCGCCAGCCTTCAGGAAATTGAGACGCTAGAAAAGGCGGGAGTCCTGTCTTCCGCGACCGCCGCGCAGGCGCGAGAACGGGCTTCGCAGGCATTGTTGTCCGCGTCAGCGGCGAATACTGCCTTCGCGGATTCATCCCGCCATGCAGGCCTAGCAGCGCAGCAGATGGGCTATCAGATCAATGACGTTTTCACGATGGCTGCGCTTGGTGCCAGCCCGATGCAGGTAGTTGCGTCTCAGCTCTTTCAGGTCACGCAGGCCATGGAAATGGCAGGCGGCAAGGCGCAGGCCCTGAACTCGGTCCGCACGGCGCTGCTCAGCCTGCTGAATCCTACGACTCTCGTGGTCGCAGGCATTCTGGGCGTGACTGCTGCCGCCGTGTCTTGGGGCGCGTCAGCGATACAGGCTGCGGAAGAAACCAAGTCTTTCGAAGACCGTCTAAACGACCTCTCGGCGGCGGTAACGGCGTATAAGCAACACGCCGACATTGCATCCCAGACCACCAGCGAACTAACCGCCAAGTTTGGCGCATTCGGCGCGCAGGCCGGGACCGCTAGTGCCGCTCTTGCTACTATTGGGCGACTGGATGCTATCCGCTCCGCCGACTCCGCAGTATCCGCCCTGACTGAGCGCTTTGGTGGGTTGTCCCGCACGTCGCTCGTCTCTACCCGTGGCGGCATCATCAAGGAAATCGACGATACGTTCTACAATCTGCGTGACACGCTGGCGTTGACCGATGTGCAGGCGGCAACTGTGGTCAAGTCGCTCGAGGGTCTCGCAACCGCAGACACCATGCAGGCCAAGGTGGACGCCGCCAACGCGCTCAACGCGTCCTTCGTGCAGGTCTTTGGATCGGTCGAAGCGATCCCCGATGAATTGTTGAATGTCCAGCGGGAGGCGCTTCTGGTGGCCTTGGAAGTCGCCGAAATCGGGAAGGAAATCGACAAGGCGGCTGATAAGATTTCCCGGATGCATGAAGGGTATGCTCGGTCTCGGTTGGAAGCTGAGAAGGCCATGCAGACGGCACAGGAAATGCTTACTGGCCTGCGTCAGCAGGCCGAGATGAACCGGCTGATTGCCACCTATGGCCGTGACTCTGTTCAGGTGGCAGAGGCTCGCATTCGAGCTGAACGCGCTGCATTCGCCGAAACCACTAAGGCGCTGAATGTCTCCGAGTCTATGAAGACTGAACTCATGGATGCTTGGGAAGCCGCCAATGGCGTGGCATCGTCCAACATGACGGGAACGATTTCAAGCGCGTCGCGGGCTGCGGCTGATTTGGCTCGAAACCTCGGAATCGCTCTTGAGACCGCTGTATCGCTAGGCAACGCTCAATCTTCCAAGCAGTACGGCGGGCGCGGTCAGGACCCGCGCATGTTCGGCGATGGCGGGCGGCTGTCCGGTTCGAATTATCAGGCGGACCAGAACTACACTTCCGTAAACGATCTGATTGACCAGCTTACCAAGTCCAGCGGCGGGGGGCGCAGTTCGGCCCTGTCCGAAGAGCAGCGGGCAATCGAAAATTTGAACAAGAGTTTGAAGGATCGGCTGACGAGTTTGCAGGCTGAGAAGATGGAACTTGAACTGGTGGCGTCGGGACAGTTCCAGACCGTCGAAGCCGCTCGACTGATGGCTGAAGCGCAGGCCGTCATGGGGTCTTCAGTGGACCAGACCACTGAAGCACTCATCCGCCAGATCGACGCCGCGCAGAAGTCAGCAATCGAAATGGAGAGCGCTGCTAACGCCGGTGCTGCCGGATGGCTCAATGCGGTGCCCAGCTACAAGGAAGCTGGCGACAAGATTCAGGCCGACGTTTTGGACAGCCTCAGCAATGAAATCGCGAACTTCGCCAAGACGGGCAAGTTCAACTTCGAAAGCCTTGCTGATTCAATTCTGTCCACGATGACTCGGCTTGCGGCGGAACTTGCGGTGAAGGAAATCTTCAGTGGTCTGCTCGGGGGCGGTGGTGGGGCTGGTGGGTTCTTCGGCACGCTCATTAGTTCCTTCTTCGCCGCAGAAGGTGGCCTGACTAGCAGTCCGGTGTCAGTGAATGCCGGTCCCGCCGTTTCGCCGACCGTATTTCGGCACGCGCCGCAATATGCGGAGGGCACCGCAAACACGTCTGGCATCCCTGCGATCCTGCACCCCAACGAAGCCGTTATTCCGCTGTCCAAGGGGCGAAAGATTCCGGTCGAAATGCCGAACGGCGGGGCAGGTGGCGGGTCTCCGACCGTCCAGAATTTCACGTGGCACGTTCAGGCTACGGATGCAGACAGCTTCCGTCGCAGTCAGAAGCAGATTGCAGCAGATGCCGCTCGTGCAGGACGAATGGCGTCCGCACAGAACGACTAATCAAGGAATTCCAATGTCAACTTACGTACCGCAGACCGCACCGCCGCATCCGCTCGGATTGCACCGCCCCAAGTTTGAAGAAATCCGCAAGCAGCGCGGGTTGGACGAAAGGGGCTTTCCGGTAAAGCGCGAACCTGAGTCGAAAGAGGAGGACGAGTAGGGCGAATCTGGCACCCGCTGACGCGGGAAACCGTCCAATCTGTGCGTGCTGAATGTGGTTAAAGTGTCCCACAAGGAGCGCCCTAGTGTCCCACATGAAAGATTAGCTTAATTGCTAAAATGTTTAAAATCAATTAGTTGCAAGGTTGATTGAGTGGTGGGTGATAAGAGATTTGAACTCCTGACATCTTCGATGTGAACGAAGCGCTCTACCACTGAGCTAATCACCCGTAGACGGTGCTGTTACAGTGAATTGGGTTGCTTGGCAATACGGCCCGCCGTGAAATCCATCCCGGCCTTAAAAAAGCGGGTTTTCTGACTGTGACGGCAGGCGGCTATTTCGGAAAAAATCATGTTCTTCAAAAAAACTTCAAAACGCCGCTTGACGATGTCCGGGCGTAGCCATAATACACCCCAACGTTCAGCAACGAACGGACAGCGGGCGGTTGTAGCTCAGTTGGTTAGAGTACCGGCCTGTCACGCCGGGGGTCGCGGGTTCGAGCCCCGTCAACCGCGCCACTGCTGTCAGCCTGGATCCGGGCTAAGGGATCACGAAAATAGATGCGCGGTTGTAGCTCAGTTGGTTAGAGTACCGGCCTGTCACGCCGGGGGTCGCGGGTTCGAGCCCCGTCAACCGCGCCATTTTCTCCAAAGTCAGCATTATCTTAGTAGCTCTTTTCGCGCCCCGGCGCGCAAATTACGTTGCGACTTTGTCGAATAGGCGAACAAATGACAGTTCTTGCTTTGTTCTAATATTTTTGTTGGAGACTCAGCGTTGTTCACCTATTTCTAAGACACTTGTGTGTTGGGGGCCAAAATGGCTGAGCTGAAGAATATCGAAGTGCGCGGCGCGCGCGAACATAACCTCAAAGGGATCGACGTCGACATCCCGCGCGATCAGCTTGTGGTGATCACCGGGCTATCAGGGTCCGGCAAGTCTTCTTTGGCGTTCGATACGATCTACGCCGAGGGCCAGCGCCGCTACGTGGAAAGCCTGTCGGCCTATGCGCGCCAGTTTCTGGACATGATGGAGAAGCCGGATGTGGACCACATCAGCGGCCTGTCCCCGGCCATTTCGATTGAACAGAAAACCACGTCCAAGAACCCACGTTCGACCGTTGGAACGGTCACCGAGATTTATGACTACCTTCGCCTGTTGTTTGCCCGCGCCGGAACGCCGTACAGTCCGGCCACCGGCCTTCCGATCGAGGCTCAGCAGGTTCAGGACATGGTCGACCGCATCATGACGATGGAGGAGGGGACGCGCGGCTACCTGCTTGCTCCAATCGTGCGGGACCGCAAGGGTGAGTACAAAAAGGAATTTCTGGAACTGCGCAAGCAGGGCTTTCAGCGTGTGAAAGTCGATGGCGAGTTCTACGAACTGGACGAACCACCCGCGCTCGACAAGAAGTTCCGTCATGACATCGATGTTGTCGTGGATCGGCTTGTCGTACGCGAGGGTATGGAAACGCGGCTGGCGGACAGCCTTCGTACAGCGCTGGACCTGGCTGATGGCATTGCCATTCTGGAAACTGCGCCGCGCGAGGGTGATCCGGAACGGATCACATTCAGCGAAAACTTTGCATGCCCGGTCAGTGGCTTCACGATTCCCGAGATCGAACCGCGTTTGTTCTCGTTCAACGCGCCGTTCGGAGCGTGTCCGGCCTGCGACGGTCTTGGCGTCGAGCTGTTTTTTGACGAGCGGCTTGTGGTGCCGGATCAGACACTGAAGCTGTATGACGGGGCGTTGGCACCCTGGCGCAAGGGAAAGTCGCCGTACTTCCTGCAAACCATTGAAGCGATTGCGCGCCATTACGAATTCGACAAGAACACGCCCTGGAAAGACCTGCCGCCGAAGGTACAGCAGGTTTTCCTGCGCGGGTCGGGCGACGAGGAAATCCAGTTCCGCTATGACGAAGGCGGGCGGGTCTATCAGGTCACGCGCAGCTTTGAGGGCGTGATTCCGAACATGGAGCGCCGCTATCGCGAAACCGACAGTGCGTGGATCCGGGAGGAGTTCGAGCGGTATCAGAACAACCGGCCATGCGGGACGTGCGAGGGTTATCGCCTGCGCCCTGAGGCTCTGGCAGTCAAGATCGCGGGCCTGCATGTTGGTCAGGTGGTTCAGATGTCCATCCGCGAGGCTTTGGCCTGGATCGACGACGCTCCTAACCACCTGAGCGTTCAGAAGAACGAAATCGCCCGTGCCATTCTCAAGGAAATTCGTGAACGCCTTGGGTTCCTGAATAATGTGGGTTTGGAATACCTTACGTTGTCAAGATCAAGTGGAACCCTTTCGGGCGGTGAAAGCCAGCGTATCCGTCTGGCCAGCCAGATCGGGTCGGGTCTGACCGGGGTGCTGTACGTTCTGGACGAGCCGTCGATCGGCCTCCACCAGCGGGATAACGATCGTCTGCTTGGGACGCTGAAGAACCTGCGCGATCAGGGCAACACGGTGATTGTCGTAGAACACGACGAAGAGGCGATCCGCGAAGCCGATTACGTGTTTGATATTGGCCCGGGCGCTGGTGTGCATGGCGGCCAGGTGGTCAGCAAAGGTACGCCTGATCAGATTGCTGCAGATGCGGCCTCGATGACTGGTCAGTATCTGGCGGGCACCCGCGAAATCTCGGTCCCGGCGGACCGGCGCAAAGGCAACAAAAAGAAGGTCACGGTCGTCAAAGCGACCGGGAACAACCTGAAAAACGTGACTGCCGAGTTCCCGCTAGGGAAGTTTGTCTGCGTTACAGGGGTTTCCGGTGGTGGGAAGTCTACCCTGACGATTGAGACCCTTTTCAAGACTGCTTCGATGCGGCTGAACGGTGCGCGTCAGACGCCAGCGCCCTGTGAAACCATCAAGGGGCTGGAGCATCTAGACAAGGTCATTGACATCGACCAGCGCCCGATTGGGCGGACTCCGCGTTCGAACCCAGCGACTTACACCGGGGCCTTCACCCCGATCCGGGACTGGTTCGCCGGTCTGCCCGAGGCCAAGGCGCGGGGCTACAAACCCGGACGGTTCAGCTTTAACGTCAAGGGTGGCCGATGCGAAGCGTGCCAGGGTGACGGTGTCATCAAGATCGAGATGCATTTCCTACCGGATGTCTATGTGACCTGCGAAACCTGTAAAGGCGCGCGCTACAATCGCGAGACCCTTGAGATCAAGTTCAAGGGTAAGTCCATCGCAGATGTCCTTGATATGACTGTGGAAGATGCGCAGGAGTTCTTCAAAGCGGTACCTTCGATCCGGGACAAGATGGATGCGCTGGCGCGTGTTGGTCTTGGCTATATAAAAGTTGGCCAGCAGGCTACGACGCTGTCCGGAGGCGAAGCGCAGCGGGTGAAACTGTCCAAGGAGCTGTCCAAACGATCAACCGGGCGAACTCTGTACATTCTGGACGAACCTACGACCGGTCTTCATTTCGAGGACGTCCGTAAGCTGTTGGAAGTTTTGCATGAACTGGTTGATCAGGGGAACACGGTCGTCGTGATCGAACACAATCTGGATGTCGTCAAAACCGCCGACCACATCATCGATATCGGCCCGGAAGGGGGCGATGGTGGTGGCCAGATCGTGGCAACTGGAACGCCCGAGGATGTGGCGGAGGTCGAACGCAGCCACACCGGTCGGTATCTGAAACAAATGTTGGATGGTGCCCGCGTCGCTGCAGAGTAGGGGCTGGTGATCAGCCCCTATTCCGAAGAACCGTCAAGAGTGGCTCACCCACGGCCGCGTTTTTCAAACCTTGGGAGCATCGCCGAAAAGTCCTTGCCCAGGCCGTTTTCGGATTCGACAAATTGCTCATACAGCGCGGTTGCGGCTTTGCCCATTGGCGTGTCCGCGTCTGAGCTTTCTGCAGCTTGCTGACTCAGGCGCAGATCCTTAAGCATCAACTCAGCGGCAAAGCCGGGCTGATAGTCGTTGTCCGCGGGGCTTGCGGGGCCAACTCCAGGGGCAGGGCAATAGGCGTTCATGGTCCAGCTATAGCCCGAAGATGTGCTGACCACGTCGAACATCTTTTGCCGGTCCAGTCCTAGCTTGTCGGCCAGAGCAAAGGCTTCGCAGGTCGCGATCATGGTAACGCCGAGGATCATGTTGTTGCAGATCTTGGCGGCCTGACCGGCCCCGGAATCACCGCAATGAACGGCTTTTTGTCCCATGATGTCGAAGAGCGGGACGGCTTTCTCAAAAGCGGCGTCACTGCCACCGGCCATGAAGGTCAGCGAACCTGCTGCCGCGCCACCGATGCCTCCCGACACCGGGGCGTCGACGGCCAGAACATCGGCGTCTTTGGCCTGTTCCGCGACAGCCCGGGCGCTGTCAACATCGACGGTTGAGCAATCAACCCAAACTGCACCTGAGGTCATAGCGGGAACGATCTCATCTGCCACCGCTCGCAGGATTTGGCCGTTCGGCAGCATGGTGACGACGATGTCAGCCCCCGTTGCGGCCTCGGCGCCAGAGCCAGCCATCGAGACACCGGGAACACTGACATCTGCCATGTCAAAGCCCACGACATTGTGCCCGGCCTTTGCAAGGTTGGCCGCCATCGGATTACCCATGTTTCCAAGGCCGATAAACCCGATTTTCATTCTCTATTCCTCCTCGAATGTCAGCGCATCCGCGCCTAGGGGCTGCAGCATTTTCGATACGTCCACTGACGGTACGGCTTGATCCTTATGGCGCCAGATTGGATTGCGATCCTTATCGATGATCTGCGCCCGGATGCCTTCCAGAAAATCGCCGTGCTCCATAGCGCGGTAAGTAAACCGGTATTCCAGTTCCAACGCCTTGCGTATCGTCAGGTTGGGTGACCGAAGACGATGCAGCATTTCTACGGTACACGCCATCGACAACGGTGAGTTGCGGACCATGAGTTTGAGGCTATCGGCGGACGCTTCATTATCCGAATGACGCAAGTTGTTCAGGATATCGCCCAACGCTTCGCCATCAAAAACCTCGTCAATTCCGGCTTGCAAGCCGGGCAGCTCACCCTCCGGCGGAGCCTCGGCATGCCTTTCAAGCACTCTGGCGTCGCCGGATGCTTCAAGCATTTCGATCAGGTCCGACCATTGCGCGATCGGGATGAAATGGTCTGCGAAACCGGCGAAGATGGCGTCGGCCGGCCCCATACGGTGGCCCGTCGTGCCCAGATACTCGCCCAAACGTCCGGGAGCCAACGCCAGCATCAGGGTACTTCCGACATCCGGCACTAATCCGATGGAGCATTCGGGAAGGGCGATTTTCGAAGTTTCCCCAACAATGCGGTGGCTGCCGTGACAACCGACACCGACGCCGCCGCCCATCGTGAAACCCTGAAGAAAGCTGACGACCGGCTTGGGGTATTCGAAGATCAACGCATTCAAACGGTATTCATCACGCCAGAACTTTCGACCGTATTCAAAATCGCCCTTGGTTCCGGTCTCATAGAGTTCGGCAATGTCGCCGCCCGCGCAAAAGGCTTTGTCACCTTCGGCATCGAATATGATCAGATCGACCGCGTCATCCTCGCGCCAATTCCGCAGGGCGGTGTCGATGGCCAGGCACATGTCACAGCTCAGGGCATTCAATGCCTTTGGTCTGGTCAATGTGATGCGACCGGCACGACCTGTGGTGCGAATATAGATGTCTGACATAAAGCCCTCAGCGCTGAGCGAGCATCTGGCGCGCGACGATGACCCGCATGATCTCGTTTGTGCCTTCCAATATCTGATGTACGCGCAGATCGCGTACAAGCTTTTCGATCCCGTAATCGGCCAGATAGCCATAGCCGCCGTGCAGTTGCAGGCACTGATCAACCACTTTCGACCCGGTCTCGGTCACGAATTTCTTGGCCATTGCACAGAACTTGGTGGCATCCGGCGCGCCCTGATCCAGTTTCCATGCGGCCTGACGCAGAAATGTTCGGGCGGCCTGCAGTTCGATCTCCATATCCGCCAGGCGGAACTGAAGGGCCTGGAACTGGTCGATGGACTGCCCAAAAGCCTTGCGTTCGGACATGTATTGCAACGTCATATTCAGCCCGATTTGCGCGGCGCCCAGTGAACAGGACGCGATGTTCAACCGCCCACCATCCAGCCCCATCATCGCGTATTTAAACCCGTCACCTTCGACGCCGACAAGGTTGTCGGATGGGATCTTGCAGTCGTCGAACTGCACTTGAGCTGTAGGCTGGCTTTTCCATCCCATCTTCTGTTCCAGCGCGCCAAAGCTGAGGCCCGGAGTGCCGTCCTCGACATAGACAGTCGAAATGCCTTTGGGTCCGTCCTGCCCGGTACGCACCATGCAGACATAGGCATCAGAGTAACCGCCGCCCGAGATAAACGCCTTGGTGCCGTTCAAGGTGTAGCCTTCATTGGTACGCTCGGCGCGGGTTTTCAGCGCTGCTGCGTCCGAACCCGAACCCGGTTCGGTGAGGCAATAGCTGAGCACCGTGTTCAGGCTCAGCACATCGGGCATGATGCGTGATTTCAGCTCGTCACTGGCAAAGCTGTCGAGCATCTTGGCGCACATGTTGTGGATGGACAGAAAGGCCGCAACCGATGGGCAGGCCATCGAAAGAGCCTCGAAAACAAGAGTGGCGTCCAGACGTGTCAGTCCCGAACCGCCGCTGTCTTCTGACACATAAAGGCCACCGAAACCCAACTCGCCAATACGAGGCCACAGGTCTTTGGGAATGGTGCCGTCGGCTTCCCACTGCCGGGCATAGGGGGCAATGTTCTCCTGCCCGAAATCGTAGGCCATGTCGAAGATTGCATTTTGTTCTTCGGTGGTTGCGAAATCCATGGCTTGCCTCCCACGCTGCCCGATGAATTGAACGAGTGTTTATTTCTCAATCCTTACAGAAATTTTGCACGACCAGCAATCACCGGCACGGCAAGGCACGGGAAAATTCGCAAACATCGTCTGCTGCGTTCAGAGGTCCTGATGGAACTCTTCGATCAGATGCTGAACGACGGCTCTTCCTGGATCATCGCCTTTTGCAGCGGCCTCGGCGTGAATCCGGCGCTGGCGGGTGGCTGAGGTCCCGTTCTGGGCGATTTGCACAAGTTTCGCCAGTTCAGGCATGGTGCCCAGTGCCTCGGCGTCTTCGGCGAGCAGTCCCATCAATTCGCCCATTAGGTCAGGCATGGGTTTGATCGAACGCTCGCCAAAGTCGATCATGCCTTCGCCAACGCCGTAACGCTGCGCGCGCCAGCGGTTTTCGCCGATCAGGAAGCGATCATATTGCCGCCATCTGAGGTTGCGATCTTTCAGACGACACAGCATACGCGTCAGCGCTTGCACCATCGCGGCCAGCGAGAGGGTATGCTCCAGCCGAGGCTGCACGTCCATGATCCGGGTTTCCAGCGTCGGAAACCGATGCGACGGTCGTAAATCCCACCAGATTTTAGTTGTGTCCTCGATCACACCCAATTCGACCAGAACGCCTGTGGTGCGTTCATATTCTGACCAGCTTGAAAAGACCGGTGGCAGCCCTGTGCGCGGCAGGTTGTCGAAAACGGTTAACCGGTACGACGACAGCCCGGTATCCTCGCCGTTCCAATACGGCGATGAGGTCGAAAGAGCCAGCAGATGCGGAAGGAAGTAAGACAACTGTGGCATCAGGTCGGCGCGCAAGGCCGAGTCGGCAACGCCCACGTGAACATGCATGCCGCAAATCAGCATGCGCCGCGCGACGCCGCCCAAAGCGTGCTGCAACGCGTCATAGCGGTCTTTGCGAGTGTGGTGTTGTTTCTTCCAATCGGCAAACGGGTGGCAGGATACGGCGATCGGAGCAAGATTGTGCTCGGCAGCACGTTTCGAGACGCAAGACCGAAGGCGCTTCAAATCCTCGCGTGCGGAACTGATAGTGACATGTGGCCGGGTGCCGACCTCGATCTGGCACTGCAGGAATTCCGGGCTGACCTGTCCTTCGAAATCAGCCTGGCAAGCTTCCATCAGGGCTGCGGGCGCTTCGGCGAGTTCAAGGCTGTCGCGATCGACCAGCAAATACTCTTCCTCGATGCCCAGCGTAAATTCCTGCTGCATTTCGGCCCTCGCAATTCTGTTCGGACCAGTGAATACGGAATTTGCCTTTTTGCCAAGTGTTTGGCCGTAGGGTTCTTGCGAAGCCCCCGCCTGCGAAGGTAAGGAACGGTCCAGATTGTGACCAAACCCCGGAGCCCGTCGTGAAACCCAGGAAATTCCCCCGGCTGAATGCCGCGCTCGACCGGTTTGGTGTGAAACTTATCGATAAAGTGATCGAAAACGACGAACGTGCCCGCCTGGAAGCTTTTGAACGGGCAGGGGGACTGACCCGTCCCGCCTACGCCCTGTCACCGGGCATGGAAGCGTTCGATATCAGTCAACTGACTGCTGAGTTCCAAGAGCATTCTGGTGCCCTCAAGGCGCTGAAGGATCCGGAGCGGAACAAGACTGGGTATCGCATCAACAACGGCTACTACGATAGCCCTGACGCCGATGCGCTGTACCTGATGATCCGCCGGTTCAAGCCCAAGCGCGTGATCGAAGTCGGTTGCGGCAACTCGACCTGCGTAACCCGTCAGGCGATCATTGATGGCGGTCTGGACACTCAGGTCACTGCGATCGACCCCTATCCCCGGGCGGATATCGCTCATGTGGTGGATCAGTTCGAACAAAAACGTCTGGAAGACGTCGACCCGGCGCTGTTCGAACAGCTTGAGGCGGGCGATGTGCTGTTTATCGACTCCAGCCACGTTGTCCGTATGAGCAACGACGTCGCACACCTGTTTTGCCGGATCATTCCCGCGCTCAAACCAGGTGTGGTCATTCATGTGCACGATGTTTTTCTACCCTATGAGTATCCCAAGCGGTTCTTCTATGATTGCCCGGGTTGGGGCGAGCAGTACATGCTGCACGCATTGCTTCAATCTGGCGCATATTCAATGCTTTGGCCCGGTTACTACCTGCAGCAGGATCGCCCGGACGCAGTAGAAGCCTTGCCGTTTTTGAAAGAAGGTCGCGCCCAGAGTATCTGGGTCCAGATCAAAGAAAACTGATCTCATAGTGATCCGGTGCGGCAAAACGCCCGTACCCCTTTCCATAACAAGCTGGAGAGGAGATGACAGCCATGTTTCGCCGCACGTTTATGGGCGCCGCCGCCGCACTTGCACTGACCCTGCCTGTAAAGGCACAGGCTGCGGATATTGTGGACACCGCAGTATCAGCCGGTTCCTTCAACACCCTTGTCGCCGCCGTTCAGGCCGCCGGTCTGGTCGATACGCTGAAAAGTGACGGACCATTCACCGTGTTCGCTCCGACGGACGAGGCTTTTGCTGCACTGCCCGAAGGTACGGTAGAAACTCTGCTGCTGCCCGAGAACAAAGACCAGTTGGTCGAAATACTGACCTACCACGTCGTACCTGCCAAGGTCATGTCGGGCGACATCGCCGGAAAGCGCGCCAAGGTTCTGACCGTTCAAGGCGATCGCCTTAGCGTGAACGCGAAGAACGGTGTCAAAGTAAACGACGCCGAAGTTATTCAGGCCGACATTGAAACCAGCAATGGCGTGATCCATGTCGTCGACGCTGTGATCTTGCCTGAGTAAGCCTGATCACCAAACAAAAAGCCCCGGTCCTTGAGGCCGGGGCTTTGTCGTCAGACCAATCTGACCTGAGTTCCGATTTGAACCAGAGGATAGAGTTCCTCGACATGTTGATTGTAAAGGCCGATGCAGCCGGAAGAACTTTGACGTCCGATTTTCCTCGTGTCATGCGTTCCGTGCACCAGATAAGCCGGCCAGCTCAGATACATTGCGCGGGTGCCCAGCGGGTTACCAGGTTCCCCGCCCTCCATTCGAACGGGCAGTAGCGGGTCACGCTCGCGCATCGAAGCAGTAGGCGTCCAGCTTGGGTTTTCAGTTTTGCGAACAATTTTGGTGTAACCGCGCTTGGTCAGTTCTTCGCTCATTGGAACCGAGCTGGGGTAAAGCTTGTATGTGCCATCCGGACCCCAGTAATGCACGGCGCGGCTGGTGATATCAGCCAACAGGCAGCCGACGCCTAACTGATCAAAGTGGTCCTGCCAGTTTTGTTGCGAGAACGAGGACACATTGCGGCGCACCGGCAGCTGCGTGCTGATTGCTTCTTCGGTTTCGGGGAACGCATCAGTGCTTTGAGCGCGCAGAAGCGTTGGTGCGGCGATTGTGGAGGCAACACCCAACAGGGCGGCGCGACGTGTAATGCGGGAACTGGACAACTAAGCCTCCTGAAAGACTGCTCGGGGTTTTCAGGCAATTTAGTGGCTGCTTACCCGCAGGGCCAGATGCACCGTTTAAATTTTCCGTGAGAGTTGCGATGCACATGCGGTTTTTTGCTTGTCCCGACGGTGGTCAGTCGGATGTCCGGACACGTTTTTCCTGTTTGCGGGACACGGCTTGGGGTATTTTCCGGGTCATGTCTGCTTCAACTGCAGAGGACAGGCCCACAGCAATTCGGAGACTGCACGATATGGCCAAGAAATCGGAAACCTTGGAAATTCGCGTATCTTATGAGTTGAAAACCAAATTGGCTGATCTGAGCGAGCAGCGCGGATCGTCGATGAGCGAACTCGTGCGCGGTGTGATCGACCGGGAACTGGCGGGGCCTTCACCTGATACTGTTGGAGAAGATGACATGCCTTTACGCTCATTAAGCCGTTTTGCCCCCAAGACATTATATGTGTTGCCGGTCCTTCTGTTGGCGGGCCTCTACTGGGGGACTGCGCAAACACCTGCACAGGCCACTCCGAACGCGCGGATCTTTTTTACCGAGCTTGATCAGGACGGAGACGGAGTGATTACTCAATCCGAACTCCACCAGTTCCTGACAGAAGAGGATGTTCTGTTTGTGCCCGAGGACTGTGATGGCACCGCGGAGCCTTGCACGGCCGAAGACATTGCAGCGGATGAGATCAGCCGGGCGGACTCCAACGCTGACGGCAAAGTTGAGTATTCCGAGTTCGAGATATTCTATCTAGCCGAGCGTGCCGTGGAATTTCTGGAATATGACGCCGACGAAAACGGCGTTGTTTCTCCGGATGAGTTCGTAGCTGTCGAGGTGCGGGATATCGTTGAGTTTCCCGATCCTGAAGTGGATGGACCTCTGTCCGCTGAGTGCCTGACGATGGTTGAAAATGAAAAGATCGACGGCATCGCCAAAGCCTGCATGCCCGCGCATGAGTTGCGGATGCTGATGGCTGAACTCGATGCGGATTTTGATGGCAAGATCACTCTGCGTGAATTCCTCCAGAACTGAAGACGCGCCGGGAAATGTGAAAGGCCGCCCGATTGGGCGGCCTTTGGTAATTCTATGAACCGGTGATTAATCCATCGCTTTGAAGTTGAATTCGCCACCTTCCTTGATGCCCGACGGCCAACGCGACGTGACTGTCTTGGTGTGGGTGTAGAACTTGAAGCTGTCCGGGCCGTGCTGGTTCAGGTCGCCGAACATGGATTTCTTCCAGCCACCAAAGGTGTGATAGGCCAGCGGAACCGGGATCGGAACGTTGATGCCGACCATGCCGATATTCACACGGCTGGCAAAGTCACGCGCGGTGTCACCATCACGGGTGAAGATCGCGGTGCCGTTACCGTACTCATGATCCATCGCCAGTTTCAGGGCTTCTTCGTACGAACCCGCACGCACGGTCGACAGAACCGGGCCAAAGATTTCCTGCTTGTAGATGTCCATCTCGGGCGTCACATGGTCGAACAGGTGAGGGCCGACAAAGAAACCGTCCTCATAGCCCTGCAAGCTGAAATCGCGGTTGTCGACAACCAGTTTCGCGCCTTGCTCCACGCCCGAGTTGATCAGGCCGAGAATACGTTCTTTGGCAGCACCGGTAACAACCGGGCCCATGTCGACATCATCGCCGGCGGTGTAGGGGCCGACCTTCAGCTTTTCGACACGCGGGATCAGCTTTTCGATCAGCGCGTCTGCGGTTTCCTCGCCAACGGGAACAGCAACCGAAATGGCCATGCAGCGTTCGCCAGCAGCGCCAAACCCGGCACCGACCAGAGCGTCAGCGGCCTGATCGAGATCTGCGTCAGGCATCACGATCATATGGTTCTTGGCGCCGCCAAAGCACTGCGCACGTTTGCCGTTCGCCGTTGCGCGGGAGTAGATGTACTGCGCGATCGGGGTTGAGCCTACGAAGCTAACGCCCTGAATGATCTCGCTGTCGAGGATGGTATCTACGGCCTCTTTGTCGCCGTTCACCACCTGGAAGACGCCCTTGGGCAGACCGGCCTCAATGAACAGTTCAGCCAGCATCAGCGGAACCGACGGATCGCGCTCGGACGGTTTCAGAACCACGGCGTTGCCGCAGGCCAGCGCCGGACCAACGTGCCACAGAGGCATCATTGCGGGGAAGTTGAACGGCATGATTGAGCCGACAACGCCCAGAGGCTGGCGCATTGAATACATGTCGATACCGGGACCCGCGCTGTCGGTGAACTCACCCTTCAGCATCTGGGGCGCGGCGATGCAGTATTCGATCACTTCCAGGCCACGCTGTAGGTCGCCTTTGGCGTCAGGGATGGTCTTGCCGTGCTCGCGGCTCAGCGCTTCGGCCAGTTTGTCCATGTCACGGTTCATCAGACCGACCATGGCCATCATGACGCGCGCGCGTTTCTGAGGGTTGGTAGCACCCCATGCTGGCTGCGCGGCTGCGGCGCTTTCGATTGCGGCGGTCGTTTCCGCAACATTTGCCATCGGGCACTTGTACTGAACCTCGCCGGTGGCGGGGTTGAAGACGTCGTCAAATCGTCCTGAGGTTCCGGCGACATTCTCGCCGTTGATGAAATGGGAAAGCTCGGTCATTGCAGATCTCCTCCGATGCGTTTGGGCGCACAATAGGCTTGCATAAATTGGTTGAACAGAGGCAATGTCTCAAAGATGTTTTGCAAAAATGCAAAGGGTGGTGTGTGACACCGAATTGGGACGATATGCGGGTCTTTCTGGCCGTTGCACGCGAGGAAAGCCTGTCCGCCGCCGGGCGACAGCTGAAAATCGATCCGGCCACCGTAGGGCGCCGGATCGCTCGGCTTGAGGCGTCATTGGACGCTCCGCTGTTCACCAAATCTCAGCAAGGCTATCTTTTGACCACGGCAGGCGAGCGGCTGATGGAACACGGGCTGAAAGCTGAAGAAGCCATGCGCGCGGCGGCCGGAGCGATGGCGGGAACCTCGAAAACCCTTAGCGGGCAGATTCGGATCGGTGCCCCGGACGGCTCGGCAAATTACCTTCTGCCACAGGTTTGCGCGAAAATCAGCGAGGCGAACCCGGACCTGGATATTCAGATCCTGGCTCTGCCGCGCGTGATCAACCTGTCACGGCGCGAGGCAGACATGGCGGTAACTGTCAGCGCGCCAACGGCCGCGAGCCTTCTGGTTCAGAAAATCTCTGACTACAAACTGCACCTCGTTGCGACGCGCGAATATCTTGCCGCTTGGCCCGAGATCCGGGCGATCGAAGACCTCAGAGGCCACCGGATGATTGGTTACATTCCGGATATGATCTTCGATCGAGAGCTGGATTATCTTGTCGATATCGGTGTTGACCGTGTCGCGCTTGCATCGAACTCGGTCTCGGTGCAGCTGCGGCAGGTTACACTGGGCACGGGGATCTGCGTGGCGCACGACTTTACCCTGCCATTCCATCCGAACCTGCAGAAAATACTGACGGATCAGGTGAGTTTGACCCGTAGTTTCCATCTGGTGCGTCACCAGGGCGATCAGCGCAATGAAAGGCTGAACCGGTTCGCGCAGGCCCTTTCGCAAGGTATTCGCGAAGAGGTTGAGCATCTTGAGGCACAAGTGTCACCTTGACAGGTTTGCGCATTCCGGCAACGCTTTGGAAAACAGGACATTATTCCGGAGGTTACGCATATGCTCGTTCAGGCCATTCTGAAATCCAAGGCCACCGGGGGTGTCGTCACTGTTTTGCCATCGGTCACAGTGTCCGAAGCTGCGAAAATCCTGTCGGAAAAGCGGATCGGTACGGTGGTCGTGTCCGAGGACGGCGGCGAAACGGCTACGGGCATCCTGTCGGAACGCGACATTGTACGGGAATTGGCGGCAAGCGGGAGCGGTTGCCTCACGCAGCCGGTCAGTGCGTATATGACCCGAAATCTTGTGACGGCCACGCAGCAGGATACTGTTCAGGATATCATGAGCCGTATGACCGAAGGGCGCTTTCGCCACATGCCCGTGGTCGAAGACAATAAACTGGTTGGGATTGTGACACTTGGTGACGTGGTGAAGGCGCAATTAACTGAACTGGCAATGGAAAAGGATGCGTTGCAGGGCATGATCATGGGGCATTGATGCTCTTGGTGCCGAACGCAGCCTCTTGCACCTGCGGCGAAGTTATGTTTGCTTGCGCAGAAATATTATTGCGCAGGAGGCCGCAATGAGGGTTGGATTATACCCCGGCACTTTTGACCCGATCACCCTGGGTCACATCGATATCATCCGGCGCGCCTCAGCTCTGGTGGATAAGCTGGTCATCGGAGTCGCCATTAACCGCGACAAAGGCCCTCTGTTTTCGTTGGAAGAGCGCGTCGCCATGATCGAGGCTGAGTGTGCCCATCTGACTGAGCAAACTGGGACCGAGATTGTCGCGCATCCCTTTGAAAACCTGCTAATCGATTGCGCCCGGGACGTGGGCGCTCAGATCATCGTCCGTGGTCTGCGGGCGGTTGCGGATTTCGAGTATGAATTCCAGATGGTTGGTATGAACCGGGCGCTGGACGATTCGATTGAGACCGTATTCCTTATGGCTGAGGCGCGGCATCAGGCGATTGCATCAAAGCTGGTCAAGGAAATCGCCCGGTTGGACGGGGACGTTTCGAAATTCGTCACGCCCCGCGTCAAGGCTGCTTTGCAAGATCGGTTAGGCTAGGGCGCCCATCGCTGCGGCCGTATCCAGCATCCGGTTCGAGAATCCCCATTCGTTGTCATACCAGGCCAGCACGCGAACCAGCGTGCCATCGGTAACTTTGGTTTCGGGCAGCGACACGGTCGAGCTGTGGGAGTCGTGATTGAAGTCGATCGAAATCAGCGGGCGCTTCTCGGCCGCCAGGACGCCGGGGATTTTGGCTGCGGCGTCAACAAACAGCGCGTTCACTTCCTCTTCGGTTGTCGGGCGAGAGACTTCGGCGACCAGGTCAACCACGGACACGTTCGGCGTAGGCACCCGAATGGCTTGGCCGGTCAATTTGCCAGCCAATTGAGGAAGAACAAGACCGACGGCCGAGGCGGCGCCAGTCGTGGTCGGTATCATCGACAGGGCGGCAGCGCGCGACAGGTAAGGGTCTTTTCCGGCCGTGTCGTGGACCGGTTGGCTGGCGGTGTAAGCATGTACGGTGGTCATGTTTCCGTGCACGATGCCAAGACCTGCGTCCAGTGCGGCGGCGACCGGGGCCAGGCAGTTGGTCGTGCACGAGGCGTTGGAGACGACGACATCTTCAGCCGTCAGTTCCTGATCGTTGACGCCGAAGACGATGGTTTTGACCGCGCCATCGCCGCGGGCAGGGGCCGAGATCAGTACTTTTTTCGATCCGTTTTCGAAATGGCGCGACGCGGCTTCGCGGGTACGGAACACGCCGGTGCATTCCAGTACGACGTCGATATCGGACCAGTCCAGCTTTTCGGGTTCCCGCTCGCTGGTCAGGCGAATTGGGCCGGCACCGACATCCAGGCCAGCATCTGACAGCGTTACAGATTTGCCGTAGCGGCCATGTACGCTGTCGAATTCAAATAGATGCGCGTTCATTTCGGGCTTGGCGAGGTCGTTGATCGCAACAATTTCGACATCCGTGCGCCCGGTTTCCATAACCGCACGCAGAATCCCGCGTCCGATCCGACCAAATCCGTTTATTGCCAGCTTGAGTGTCATGTCCTGCTCCGTCCGAAATGCGGCTGTAATAAGTTAGCGCTAACAAAGCCAGATAGACAGAAATGTCAAGCAAAACCTCTGTCAGCGCCAGAAAGCGAGCCAGTCCAAAAACGCGTAGAGCTTCTTGCCGAGGAACACGAATTGATCGGTGCCGAAAAGGGCATAGCTGACAATGATCAAGCCCAGAATCAGCAGGGCAAGCCAGATGGCGATTTGATTGGTCATAAGAGCCCCGGACGAAAACGCCCGCCCAGATAACCTGAGCGGGCGAATAGGTTCAAGATTTCAAAAGCGTCTTAGTTAAGGCGGCCCATGGCGACCGCGACGTCGGCCATACGGACCGAGAACGCCCATTCGTTGTCATACCACGCCAGCACGCGGACCATGCGGTCACCAACGACGCGGGTCTGATCCGGTGCGAAGATCGAGCTTTCTTCGGTGTGGTTGAAATCGGTCGAGACCAGCGGGGCGGGCTCATAACCCAGAACGCGCTGCATCGACCCCTGCGAGGCCTCCCGCACGATGGCGTTCACTTCTTCAGTTGTCACATCGCGCGCGGCGCGGAATGTCAGATCCACGGCCGAAACGTTCGGCGTAGGCACGCGGATGGCCGAGCCATCCAGACGGCCCTTCAGGTTGGGCAGGACCTCTCCCAGAGCTTTTGCAGCGCCGGTGGAGGTCGGGATCATCGACATGGCTGCCGCGCGTGCGCGGTACAGATCGCTGTGGCGGCGGTCCAGAGTCGGCTGATCTCCGGTATAGGCGTGGATCGTGGTCATGATGCCGTGCTCGATGCCGATACCTTCGTCGAGTACCTTGGCAAGCGGAGCAAGGCAGTTCGTGGTGCACGAGCCGTTCGAGACCATTTTGTCTTCGGCAACGAGGCTGTTGTGGTTCACGCCATAAACGATGGTCTTGTCGACGTTTTTACCGGGCGCCGACAGCAGAACTTTTTGCGCGCCGCGCTCCAGATGCGTGTTGGCTTTCAGGCCATCATTGAACTTGCCTGTGCATTCCAGAACGACGTCACAGCCGTCCCAGTCCAGTTCGTTCATGTCGTAGGTCGAGAACATCTCCATCGGGCCGCGGCCCAGATCCATGGTGTTGCCGTTGATGGCAACGTCGCGCGGAAAGCGGCCGTGGACGCTGTCGTATTTCAGCAGATGCGCCGTGGTTTCCAGCGGGCCGGTTGCGTTGACCTTGATCACTTCGATGTCGTTACGGGCGGATGCCGCGATATGCGACAACGTGCAGCGGCCAATGCGGCCAAAACCATTGATACCGACCTTGATGGTCATATGACGTCTCCAAATGCGCTTGCTTTGCAGGCCATATAGCCGCGATTTCTGAATCTCAAAAGACCAAAAGCAGCATATTTTTAAGGTGTTAGCGCAAACCTCACGCGATTGCGCTAACGCTTGCGCTAGCTCAGAGATCGGGTAGGGTCCTGTTGCGGCAGGTGAAAAGAAAGGAAGCACCATGAGCGGTCTATTGGCCCTATTGGATGACGTTGCGGGCATTGCAAAGGTTGCGGCGTCTTCCGTGGATGATGTGGTCGCAGCTGCGGGCAAAGCGGGGGCAAAGACCGCAGGCGTGATCATCGACGATGCGGCTGTGACCCCGAAATACGTTCAGGGATTCGCGCCTGCACGGGAACTTCCGATCATCTGGCGCATCGCGCGCGGGTCCATTTTCAACAAGATTATCCTGTTGCTTCCGGTTGCCCTGCTGCTGGCGAACTTCGCGCCATGGCTGATAACGCCACTATTGATGATAGGCGGATCTTACCTGTGTTTTGAGGGCGCCGAAAAGATTTTTCATGTCCTTTTCCCGCATGGCAGCCATGCCATCGAGGAAGATATGGCGATACGCGATCCCGGTCATCTGGAAGAGCAAAAGGTCAAGGGCGCGATCAAGACCGACTTTATCCTGTCCGCTGAAATCATGACAATCGCACTGGCTGCGATCGAAGCGCCAAACCTGTGGATGCAAGCCGCGACCCTTGCGGTTGTCGGGATAGGGGTGACGGTTGCGGTTTACGGATCGGTGGCCCTGATCGTGAAAATGGATGATGTCGGGTTGTACCTGGCCCAGAACGCGCCGACGCCGGTTGGACGAGGGCTGGGTCGAGGACTTGTCAAGGCGATGCCGGGCGTAATGAAGACCCTGTCAATCGTTGGGACCGCTGCGATGCTTTGGGTCGGAGGATCGATCATCATCCACGGGATGGAGGTGCTGGGATTCGGCTGGCTGGGCCATCACATTCATGACTGGGCCTATGCCATTGGCCATTCAGTGTCAGAACAATGGACCGGAGTCGTTGAATGGGTGTCCAAGGCCACAATGGACGGCGTGTTTGGGTTGGCCTGGGGGATGGTGCTGATTCCGTTGGCGACAAAGGTTATTTCTCCGCTGATTAAGTCTGTATCGGGCAAAGCAACTGACCACTGACGTCAGGTCACGGATGTTCCGTGCGCGCCTGTTTTCTATGGTCGGCGTGACCAGAAGGAATATGAAAGCCATGTCCGAACTTACGCTGTCCCAGACGCTTGATTCAATTGACCGTGTCGATGGCGACCTGAATTATCCATTGCCGCCAAACTGGATGCAGGGTCGGACGGGCTTTGGCGGGTTTACCGCCGCGCTTTTGCTGCACGCGGCCCGCGCGCAGCAGCCAGATTTGCCGCCGCTGCGGTCCGCCATGATCAACTTTACGGCCCCGGTGACCGAGGGCCCAAGTGTCAGTGCTGAGGTTCTAAGGCGGGGCCGCAATGTCACAACGCTATTGTCACGCGCGCGGGTGGGGGGAACTACAGGGGCCGTCGGGACGTTTACCTTTGGTGCGCCGCAGCAGAGCAAAATTGCGGTTGAATGCCCTGCGAAAACCGCGCCAGCGCCGGAAGATACGCCAAGCTACCTGCCGCAGGGTCTGACCAAAGCACCGATCCCGTTTCTTGATAACTTTGAACTGCAGTTGATCGAAGGTCAGCTGCCCTTCGCCGGTTCGGACAAGGGCTACAACCGTGTCTGGGCTCGGCATCGGGATCCAAAGATGTGGAACAGGCTTGAGGGCTTAATCGCTCTGGCCGATGTATTGCCGCCTATGGTTTTCCCTCTGTTGAAGGCGCCGACAATCAATTCATCGATGAACTGGATGATAAATCTGCTGTCCGAGTCCGTTCAGACCCGTGACGGATGGTGGTTGATGGAAAACCAGCTGACAGCGGGCCGCGATGGCTACAGCTCGCAGGTGATGCGTATCTGGAACACGGACGGTGAACTTGTGATCGACGGAATGCAATCGGTGATCATTTTCGGCTGAAACCGCTGCATCCGACGAAAAAGCCCCGGTTAGGACCGGGGCTTTTGTTATTGATGTCGTGTGTGATTTGCGGGTTTAGCCCAGCAGGTCCTTAACTTTGGCAACGGTCGCTTCGGCGGTGATGCCGAAGTGCTTGTACAGCTCTCCTGCCGGAGCAGACGCACCAAAGCTGGACATACCGATGAAGCCTGCTTTTGCCTCACGACCGCGTTCGCCCAGCAGCCAGCGGTCCCAACCTCCGGCGCGGACGGCGGCCTCGATGCCGACACGCACGGCACCAGCAGGCAGAACACGCTTGCGATAGGCTTCGTCCTGTTCTGCGAACAGCTCCATACAAGGCATGGAGACAACACGGGTGCCGATGCCTTCGGCTTCGAGCATCGCCTTGGCTTCCATCGCCAGCGAAACCTCAGAGCCGGTGGCGATCAGGATGGCCTGACGCTTGCTTTCAGCTTCGGCCAGAACGTAGGCGCCTTGGGCCGTCAGGTTTTTGGTTTTGTGCTGAGTCCGAACGGTCGGAACACCCTGACGGGTCAGCGACAGAACCGAGGGGCTGTCCTTGAAGGTCAGCGCCAGTTCCCAGGCCTCGGCCGTCTCAACGGAATCTGCGGGGCGGAACACATAGGTGTTCGGCGTCGCGCGCGAGATCGCCAGATGTTCCACCGGCTGGTGGGTCGGACCGTCTTCGCCCAGACCGATCGAGTCGTGGGTCATCACGAACACGCTGGGAACCTTCATCAGCGCGGCCAGACGCATGGACGGGCGGGCGTAGTCTGTAAAGGCCATGAACGTACCGCCGTAAGGGCGGATACCGCCATGCAATGCCATGCCGTTCATCGCGGCGGCCATACCATGTTCACGGATTCCGTAATGGATATAACGGCCCTTGCGGTTTTCCGGCAGGAACACGCCCATATCAGCCGATTTGGTGTTGTTCGATCCGGTCAGGTCCGCCGAACCGCCCACGGTTTCGGTCATGATCGGGTTCACGACGTTCAGAACCTTCTCGGACGACGCCCGCGTAGCAAGCTTGGGTTGATCTTCCGAAATCTGCTTTTTGAACGCGCGGATCGCACCGGCCAGCTTTTTTGGGGCTTCGAATGCGTAAGCGCGGTTGAACTCGGCCTGCTTGCGCTCGGACAGCTGTGCGAAACGCTCATCCCACGCGGCACGTTCGGCGGCACCACGGGTACCGATGGCCTCCCATGCGGATTTGATGTTGGCAGGGATTTCGAACGCATCATGAGGCCAGCCATAACCTTCTTTCGCGGCTTTCAGTTGATCCTGATCGGTCAGCGCGCCGTGACCCTTGGAGGTATCCTGTGCGGCGTGACCAAGCGCGATGTGGCTGTCGCAGGCGATCATGGTCGGTTTGTTCGACGCTTTCGCCTGTACGATTGCTGCGTCGATGGCTTTGGGGTCATGGCCATCGATTTCGATCACATGCCAGCCCGAAGCCGCAAAACGGCGCACTTGGTCGGTGCGATCAGAAATGTCTACGGTGCCGTCGATGGTGATTTTGTTGTTGTCCCAGAAGACGATCAGCTTGCTCAGCTCATGGCGGCCGGCCAGAGTGATGGCCTCCTGGCTGACGCCTTCCATCAGGCAACCGTCGCCCGCGATCACATAGGTATAGTGATCCACGACCTTTTTGCCGTAATGCGCGCGTTGGATTTCCTCGGCCATGGCAAAGCCCACAGCGTTCGAGATGCCCTGGCCCAGCGGGCCGGTTGTGGTCTCGATCCCGTTGACCAGGAAGTTTTCGGGATGGCCGGCAGTCTTCGCACCCAACTGACGGAAGTTCTTGATCTCTTCCAGTGTCACATCCGCATGTCCAGTCAGATACAACAGCGAGTAGACGAGCATCGAGCCGTGGCCGGCAGACAGGATAAAGCGGTCGCGGTCGGGCCAGTTCGGGGCCGAAGCGTCGAATTTCAGGTGCTTTTCGAACAGTACGGTCGCGACATCGGCCATGCCCATCGGCATGCCGGAATGGCCGGAATTGGCGGCCGCAACGGCGTCAAGGGTAAGGGTGCGGATAGCCGCAGCTTTGTCCCAGTGTTCAGGATTGGCATTGCGCAGCGCAGTCAGGTCCACGGGCGTTGTTCCTTTGGATTACAGGCAGATGAGGCGCTCAATACCATCCGCCCCCCAAAGTGCAAGCAGAACCGGGGGTTGCGTTGCGTTTGTGGTTCAAGAATGCTTTCCAAGTGGTTGAAAGCAAACAGTGGGTATTTTCCGTCCCATTCGGTTAGACTAGGCCAAGACGTGGGCTGTGTTGATTCGGACGGCCCGCGAAAAAGTGAACCTTGGTAAAGAGGTGGCAGGGGCATGAGCCAGATCGAAGAATTACAGCGCCGTATCGTTGCCGCGATGGAGAGGATCGGAACCGGAGTCGACGCCTTGGGCGACACGGCACCCGCTGGTGGCGGTGAAGACACCGCACTTCGCGCGGCTCTGGATGATGAGCGTGTTGCCAACGCACAGCTCGAAGAACGGTTGATATCTCTTAAGGAACGGCACGAGCAAGAGGTCGACGCGATGCGCGCCGACATGGAAAGCCTCAAAACAGCGCCTGTAGAAGACCCGGAAAACGGGGCGTTGCGGCAGCAATTGTCCGAGGCTACCGCGAAACTTGCGGCCGTCGAAGCAGCCAGGTCAGAGTTGGCCGAGGCCAAAGCCGCCTTGGAAAACCAGGGCGAACTTGCTGTTTTAAAATCGGAAAACGAAGAACTAAAAGCTGTCGCAAGCAAGGCGCAGGCGCTTGAGACTGAGAATGCGCAATTGCGCTCGGAACTGGCCGACAGCGAACGTGTGGCCGATCTGAATGCCGAGCTTGAGATGTTGCGCGCCGAACGCGCCAGCCATGGTGCCGCGATGTCGCGGTTGGACGATGACCTGCAACGTATGCGCAAGGCAAACGAGCAGCTGCGCAAATCTGTCGACGAATTGCGAGCCGCCAGCGAAAACGGCTTGCCGGATGCCGAGCTGTTGAACCGCGCCACGGTGGCCGAGCTTGAGGCGACGAAGGCCGCGCAGGCGACGGATGCCGCCGAAGCTCAGGCCGTGCTGGCCCGTCTGGAGCCGTTGCTGTCGAAGGCAAAGCTGGCTGAGGGAGAGGTAGAGTAATGCCCGAATTGACCATTAATATCGGTGGGCGCGGCTTTGATGTCTCGTGCCAGGAAGGCGAAGAGCAGTTTCTGACAACTGCCGCGAAGATGCTGGATGATGAGGCGCAGGTCTTGTCTGATCAGATAGGCCGGATGCCGGAATCGCGGATGTTGTTGATGGCAGGGCTTATGCTGGCCGACAAAACCGCCGCAACAGATGACAGGCTCAAGGTGGCCGAAGCCAAGCTGGCAGAGGTTGAGGCAGAGCTGCAAAGCCTGCGCAACAGGCCGGAACCAGAACCCGAGCGGATTGAAGTTGCCGTTGTCCCACCGTCCGTGACCGATACGTTGGCCGAACTGGCCGCACGTGCCGAGGCGTTGGCGACGGTGATCGAGGAGAAATCTACAAAATGAATGCGTTGAAAACGGGCGCCATTGCCGGACTGATCACTCTGCAGGGCGGCTTGGCGTGGGCCGAAATGGACATCCTGCCGGTCACATTCACTTGCGAAAATGGCGTTCCTTTGCAGGTTGCGTATTTCAACGCCCCTGACGGGTCCGGTGCAGCGGCCATGATGGTGGACAACCAGCTGGTTGCCCTGCAACAGGTGCCAAGCGGGTCCGGCATCCGTTATGAATCCCAAGGGACCGCCGGGTCTTACATCTTACGTTCCAAAGGATGGGACGCCACGGTCAGCTTTCTGGCGACCGGAGGGGCCGCCAGTGAGCAGGTTGTTCTGGAAAACTGTACCAGTCGCTGATCAGGCGTTTGCTTCGCGGATCTTGTCAGCGGCTTCTTTGCTGTACTCAACGCCGTTTTCGTCAAACAACGTGTCCAACTCACCCGACAGGGTCATCTCGGTGATGATGTCACAACCACCGACGAACTCACCCTTTACGTAAAGCTGCGGCACTGTCGGCCAATCGGAGTAGTCCTTGATGCCCTGGCGGACTTCTTCGTCAGCGAGAACATTCACGTCGGCATAGTTTACACCCATATAGTTCAACACACCGGCGACGCGGGACGAGAACCCACATTGCGGCATCTCTTTGGTGCCTTTCATATACAGCACCACATCGTTGGCTTTGACGGTTTCGTCGATCTGAGTTTTAACGTCGCTCATCTTGCTTGTCCTCTTCACCCGCATCCGCGGTGGTCGTTTCCTTCTGTGACGGGGTGGAGGTCCATCCGTCTTCCTCCAGCCGCCTGTGTTCGGCTTGCGCCAGGGCCAGCGGATCCAGCCCGTATCTTTCTATGCCACCAACCTTGCTTATTTTGTCCGGGTCCGGACGCATGTCGGCAAGGATACGTTTTCTGTTCCGTTTCACATAGGCTTCGATCAGAGCAGCGGCAACTATCAATGTTGCGATTACACCTATCCAGAATAGTAAACCGCTCATTTTGGGTCACTCAACCTCGGCGTCGTTCGTATTCGCGCCGCCTCATTTTCGTTGTGATGCGCCAAAACCCGGGGCCGAATTTTAGCAGCTTTGGCAAATCACAAAACAAGGTGGCTATGAAGTTTCCAATATCAAAGATCAGAAAGATTAGACGCAGCAGAACCCATCCGATCGGCTCATCCACTACTCCGGAGCTTTCGTCGTCAAGGCCAGCGCGTGCAGATCACCATCCGGGCCGTCCATCTTGCCCTTCAACGCGGCGTAGACAGCGCGCTGTTGCTGGACCCGGTTTTTCCCCCGAAAGCTCTCGTCCACGACCATGGCGGACATATGTACGCCGTCATGCCCGCCGACCTGAATTTCCGCATCCGGAAAGGCTTCGCGCAGCAGGTGTTCGATTTCGTGGGCGCTCATCGGCATGTAGGTAACTCCTGAAGGTCTTTATCAAGATGTAGAGCGCCCGGGCTGGGCGCGCAAGGGTGTGATCGCAGCCCAGAAACGACAAAACCTGCGCCGTAACAGGCACAGGTCTCGTGTTTGAGAGCTACCTCAATGCTTAGGCGACGGCCTCAGCAAAGCTGGTGCGGAATGTGGCTGCCAGATCCTCAAGCGAGGCTTCGGAGCTTCCGACCCGAACACTGTCGCCGGTGAAGCGGCCGACTGAAACAAGGGGAACGCCAGCCTGACCGGCAGCGATCATCAGGGCCTCGGCCTGATCAAAATTACAGGCGACCAGATAGCGGGCCTGATCCTCGCCGAACAGGAACTCTGTCGAGGCTTCATCGAGGTGAACACCGACGCCTGCGGATTCCGCCAGTTCGAACGCTGCCAGCGCAAGGCCACCATCACCCAAATCGGTGCAGGCCTTGATCATCTCACGGTTGGCAAGGATGAAGTCGCCATTGCGTTTTTCGGCGTCCAGATCCACATGCGGTGCATCACCGTCTTCGCGGTTGAACACCTCTGCCAGAAGGGCAGACTGGCCCAGATGCCCATTGGTCTCGCCGATTACCAATGCAACGTGGCCTTCGCGGACCTCATTGCCGATGATTTCGTCTGTGTGCGTCAGCAGACCAACGGCACCAATGGTCGGTGTGGGCAGTATCGCCTGACCGTCGGTCTCGTTGTACAGCGACACGTTGCCCGACACGATCGGCATATCCAGTGCGGCGACAGCCTCGCCAATGCCCTGAATTGCGCCGACAAACTGACCCATGATCTCAGGCTTTTCAGGGTTCCCGAAGTTCAGGTTGTCGGTGGTAGCCAGCGGCTTGGCGCCGACGGCGGTCAGGTTGCGATAAGCCTCGGCCACTGCCTGCTTACCGCCCTCAACAGGGTTTGCGCGGACATAGCGCGGTGTCACGTCGCTGGTGAAGGCCAGCGCCTTGTCGGTGCCGTGCACGCGCACCATACCGGCGCCAAGACCGGGTGTGCGGGCGGTGTCGGCCATGACCATGGTGTCATATTGCTCATAGACCCACTGCTTGCCTGCATAGTTGGGCGAGGCGAGTAGGGCGCGCAGGCCGTCAATCGGGTCGATCTGCGGGACCTCGGCCAGTTCTTCGGCCTCGGGCGTCGCGACCCATGGGCGGTCGTATTCGGGGGCGGTCGACGACAGTTTCGACAGAACCAGATCCGCTTTGACCTCGCCATTGTGGACGATCAGGAACCGGTCCTCGGCAATAGTTTCGCCGACGATGGCGAAATCCAGATCCCATTTCTCGAACACAGCGCGGGCTTCGGCCTCAAGCTCAGGCTTGAGAACCATGAGCATGCGTTCCTGAGATTCGGACAGCATCATCTCGTAGGCGGTCATGTCCTCTTCGCGTTGCGGAACATTCTCCAGGTCCAGACGCACGCCCAGACCGCCTTTGTCGCCCATCTCAACGGCGGAACAGGTCAGGCCAGCCGCGCCCATATCCTGGATCGAGATTACAGCGCCGGTCTGCATCAACTCCAGCGTGGCTTCCATAAGGCGCTTCTCGGTGAAGGGGTCGCCAACCTGAACGGTGGGTCGTTTTTCTTCGATGGTGTCATCGAACTCGGCCGAAGCCATGGTCGCGCCACCAACACCGTCACGACCGGTTTTCGCGCCCAAGTAGACGACGGGCATGCCGACACCCGAGGCTGCAGAATAGAAAATCTTGTCGCTGTCGGCCAAACCTGCGGCGAATGCGTTTACAAGGCAGTTGCCGTTATAGGCTGGGTGGAACCGTACCTCGCCGCCGACGCAAGGCACACCGAAACAGTTGCCGTAGCCGCCGATGCCTTCGACCACACCGTTGACCAATTGCCGGGTCTTGTGGTGGCCAGGTTCACCGAAGGACAGCGCGTTCATGGAAGCGATAGGACGCGCACCCATGGTGAAAACGTCGCGTAGGATGCCGCCGACGCCGGTCGCCGCGCCCTGATAGGGTTCGATGTATGACGGGTGGTTGTGGCTTTCCATTTTGAAAACCACGGCCTGACCATCTCCGATATCAACAACACCGGCGTTCTCGCCTGGTCCGCAGATGACCTGAGGGCCGGAAGTGGGTAGAGTGCGCAGCCATTTCTTAGAAGACTTGTAGGAACAGTGCTCGTTCCACATGGCCGAGAAGATGCCGAGTTCAGTGAATGTCGGCTCGCGCCCGATGATCTCGAGGATCATATCGTATTCGTCGGGCTTAAGCCCGTGTGCGGCAATCAGATCCGGTGTGATGGCGGGCTCTTGCATCGTCTGTCCTTGTCCAGGGTGGCCGAGATTGCGGGCCTTTTACGGCAAGGTCGCGCCGGTGGGAAGGGTCAAGAGGGCGCAGGGAGATCAGAACCTCTGACCGACGTAAATATACAAGTTGTTTTCCTGTTCGTCGTTGCGGCTGACATCGACCGAGAAATCCAGCGGGAACTTCTTCGACACCCGATAGCGCGCACCGAGGCCATAGGCGGAGTGAGTACCCTCATCACCAAGGTCGCCAAAGCTTGATCCGACCAGACCGGTGCCCGCAAAGGCTACCATGCCGATACGTTTCGTCAGACGCTGGCGGGCTTCGATCTGGAGCGACGTGGAATAGAAATCAAGGAATTGGGTCGCCGAGAATCCCCGGAACGCGTCCACCGTGCCCAGACCGCACTGTTCGAAGAACGGAGTTCCGGATGACGATCCGCAGACGGATAGCCGCGCCGCTACGACCGTTTTTTCTGTTGGGTTCAGATAATGCGTGTAATTCGAGTACGCCTTTGAATAATCGTCAAGCAATCCCTTCAGAGAATAGCCATTAAACGCTTCGATATGCAGGTCGAACCCTGTGGTCGGGTAGATCGTATCGTCGCGCGTGTCCCAATCGGCCACAAGGCCGACATTGCCGTATGTTGTTTCGAGAAACTGATCGAATGGCGGAGGAATGGGCGGAAGGCCGGGAAACTCTGGCGAGATCATCGTGTCGAAGTAGCGAAGCGATAGTCCAAAGGACAGGTCAGGTGTTACGCCATAGGACACGCTTAACCTTGCAAGGTCGCCGTCCTGTTGGATTGGCAGAACGCCGACGTCTGTAAACAGGTCGTACCGGACGTCTGCCCGGGCGTACAGGCTTTTGATAATCCACTTGTTGCCACCGAAGGCAAGGTTGATGGACGCGCCGCCGGCGGTGCTTCCGTTGTCCGATTTCAACCCGGCAATCCCAATGACCGAAGGATCGGATTCTGGGTCAATCGTGAACAGGTAACCGGCCCCCAGAATGAGACCGGATCCGATGGTGGGATTCGAAAAGGGAATTGGGGCCACAATGACAGAGCCGCTCCGGAACCCGATATTGTTGTCGTCGGTTGTCCCGCCTAGGCCACCTGTCTGCACATCGACGACACCGCTTGGCTCTTGTGCATCAGCGTTGCACGGGTAAAGCCCAAGCGACGCCAAAAGGGCTGTCCGGATTGCCGGGCGAAGCATATCGGCCTCTTCAATGGTCACTCCAAAACCGAAGCGAGCGACCCGATTGGGGCCGCTCGCTTAAGGAAGTTACTTCTTTACTTCCTGTTGTTGCTGCGCTTGCTGCGCAACGGCATCTCCTGCCGCTGCACCTATTGCAGCTTTCTGTTCTTCACTCACGTGCTCTGCATCATCCAGCCCGGGGATGGCGACACGTACTTCGCGGCGGGCAAAGTCGATGCCGTTTTCCTTGAAGGCGGCCTTGACGCGGTTGAAGATTTCCTTGCGCAGTGTGAACTGCTTGCCCGGCTTGGCCATGAACTTGCCGCGGATGATCATGCCGACATCGTCGAAGTCGAACACACCCTGAGATTTGAAGGGCTGCAGGAAGCCGTCTTTGTGGGTTTCGTCGGCCATCATCTCGGCACCAATCTTCTTGAAGATCTTCTTCACCTTGTTGGGATCGGTGTCGAAAGGCACGGTGAACTTCAGCTTCATGATGACCCAGTCGCGGCTGTAGTTGGTCAGTTTCTGGATTTCACCATAAGGAATGGTGTGAACCGGACCCCGGTGGTGACGCAGCTGCATGGAGCGGATCGAGATTTTCTCGACCGTGCCGGTGGTGCCGCCGACATCCACGTATTCGCCAACGCGGAACGCGTCGTCGATCAGGAAGAAAATACCGCCAACGATATCCGAGACCAGCTTCTGAGCACCAAAACCGATGGCCAGACCAAGAATACCGGCACCAGCCAGCAGCGGCGTGATGTCGAGGCCCAGTGCGCCCAAACCCAAAAGGATAAAGATGACGGCAATCGCGACCTGAGCTGTGACGCGCAACAGTGGCAAGACTGTCGCCAGACGAGATCCGCCAGACCCGCCGCCTTCTCCGGCTTCTTCATCCGGGCTTTGCTCGGCAGCTGTCTGTTCTTTCGCCAGACGACGGTTGATCCAGAGCGACACGACCTCGTTCAGGATATAGCCGACTGCGATGATGATGAAGAACTGGATAAGCTGACTGCCGGATTCTTCACGGCCGCCGGCAATTTCCCTCAGATCAAGGTCCCAGGCTCTGGCAACCATCAGGATGACCAGAATACCCGCCAAAACCCTGCCAATGCGGATATAGCTGCGTTTGGTCGATTTGTACGCTTGCTCAGCCACGGGGCCTTCGCCAAGCATCGGCGGCTGCAGATGGCGAACCAATCCGCGTATCAGTGTGTCCAGCGCAGGCGCGATCAGCAGCCAGAACATGGTTTTGAAATGAGCGCCCTGAACCAGCATGTGCAAGTAAATCGGGTTGCGTTGCGCAACAAGGAATTCGACCAGCAACCAGGTAACCGCCGATACGCCGATGGCGAAATAGGGATAATAGTGGGCGATTTCTTCGTCGAATTTGGTGTGATCGGGGTCTGTGCCCAGCATCATCTGCGAAAGTCCCTCACGGGCTTTCCAGGCGATTACGCCAATATAGATGTGGGTCGCTGCGTTCAGCCAGAAGCCGATGCGCGTTTCGCCGGGGGTAATTCCGTTCAGCTCGTTGAAATGAATAATGAACAGCGTGAAGCCGATCAGGATCAGAAGACCGATCAGATTTCGGTGCAGGTATTTCGCCCAATGATCGTCAATATTCACCAACCGATAGTGAGGTTTGTTCGGAGCCAGAACGAACCGCGATGCGGCTGCGCCCAATCGAGGAATCCAGATCAGATAGAAAACGAAGGGCGCAGCATAGATGAGCTGTTCTGGCGTCAGAAGACCGCGTCCGAGCGCCCGGATGACGACGTAAAACACGACCAACCCAGCGATTTCGCGACAGAAGCGGCGGAACAGGTACCTGACCGCGCCCCACAGATCATTTTCGTCCGCGGCCTCAACCCCGCTAAGCCAATTGCGCGTGAGGAATCCGAACAGTTTTTCTGCGATGAAACCCGCAACCAGAACACTCAGGATCAAACCCAGGAGCGTAAGCGCGCCGACTGAGCCAAATGTGCCGACAAAGTTATCGACCGCTTTGACCTGTGCTGTGAAAAGGTTCGGTACGGTGACCGCGACGTGGGTCCACGACGCCACCATTTCAGCCCAAATTTCGTTGAGTTCCGTGATCGGATCCTCACGATCCGCTGCCTCGGCGGCGTGTTTTTCCGCGACGGCATCTAAACGCTCCAGCAGGATTGCACGGACCTGGTCGTCGGACATGCGCGCGACCAGATCATCGACTTGCTCGGGAGTCAGATCCTCGGGAATACTGACAGGGGCAGGCGCACTGCTGGTGCTGGTTACCTGCGCAAGCACGGGCCCTGATAGCAGAACAGCGGAAATCAACGCCAAAAAAAGGCGAATGGGGTGAAACATCGAATCTGTCCTCGACCTTTAGTCTTGATCATTTTTTCGCGATCATAGGCTTAAGTGTCGGATTTTCCCAGATGTTTCGCCCGCTGAGCCGATAAATCCGCGCAGTAGGCAAAAAAAAGGCCGAGCACTAAGCTCGGCCGTAGTCCAACAGGGAGGTATGAAGATGATGAGCGTTTCAGCATCACCGCCTTCGAATGTCGATTTAGGTGGCGGTTTGTGAACTATCAAGGGTTTTAAGACTGATCGCAGATCATTCCCGCTATGCTATTTGCGCATAGCTATAGTTTTCCCATCTGCTTCAACTGCTTGCGCTGAGCAATGATCTCGTCCTGAACAAAGTCCCTGAACGCCGCGACCCGTTTTGAATGGCGTAATTCCTCGGGGTAGGCGAGGTAGACGGGGACATCCGCCGTTTCGATATCCGACAGGATCGGAACCAGATGCGGAAAGTCTTGCGTCACGTAATCCGGCAACACTCCGATACCCAGATTGTGCAGCACGCCTTGCAAAACGCCAAAGTAGTTGTTGACCGTCAACAAAGAGGTGGGATTGAAGGTCATCAGGTGCCGGACCATCATCGCGCTGGCACCCACCTGCGGAGCGGATGGAGTCTGACAGATCAACCTGTGTTTTGAAATTTCTTCGGGCGTGGCGGGAGTGCCGTGTTCTTCAATGTATCCCTGCGTTGCGTATAGCTGCATCTGCACGGTCATCAGGCGTTTGCGCACAAGATCGGCCTGGCTGGGCTCTTTCATGCGGATGGCGACGTCAGCCTCACGCATGGGCAGGTCCAGAACACGTTCCTCCAGCATCAGGTCGATGTTGAGGTCGGGGTATTGCTCGTACAGTTTCGGCAAGCGCGGGGCGAGCCAGAGGGTGCCAAAGCCAAAGGTCGTTGTGACGCGCAGAACACCAAATACTTCCTCTTCGCTGTCCCGAATGCGCGCTGCAGCGGCGTCCAGCCGTTTGGACATGGCCGAGGTGGCATCGAACAGAAGCTCCCCCTGTTCCGTAAGAATCAATCCGCGTGCATGCCGGTGGAACAAGGTAGAATCGAGCGATTCTTCAAGCGCTCGTATCTGTCGGCTGACAGCCGATTGAGACAGGTTTAGCTTGTCTCCCGCATGTGTCAGGCTGCCTGCGTCGGCAACCGCGTGAAATATCCTTAGCTTGTCCCAATCCATCGCCGCAACTTTCGTGATCCTTTCGAAGACCTATATGAAATAGGTAACAAGTTCTACAATCAAGCTGTTGAAACGTTACGATAACAGCGCGGTAAGCGCTATACAGGTCAGCTTATTTGACCTAAAATGTGAAATAATGAAGCACACTGATCTGACGAGGGGAGGCGTCTGATGAGTCAGCCACAGATATCGCTAAACGACCGGTTTGATCTGGAAAAGAACCCCGTTCTTCTGAACGGGACGCAGGCGCTGGTGCGTTTGATGCTGATGCAAAAGGCCCGCGACAGACAAGCGGGACTGAACACTGCGGGGCTGGTCACCGGTTACCGCGGCTCACCACTTGGTGCCGTAGATCAGCAGATGATGCGCGCCCAAAAACAACTGGCCGAAAGCGATGTCACCTTTCAGTTCGGCTTGAACGAAGACCTCGCCGCAACGGCGCTTTGGGGCAGCCAGCAGGCAGGACTGCGCGGGGACGGAAAGTTCGATGGCGTATTCGGTTTGTGGTACGGCAAAGGCCCGGGCGTTGACCGTTCCGGCGACGTGATGCGCCACGCGAATATGGCGGGCACGGCCAAGCATGGCGGCGTCTTGATGGCTATGGGTGACGATCATACGGGCGAAAGCTCGACCGTATTGCATCAGTCCGAATGGTCCTTGGTCGATATGTACATGCCCGTGGTAAGCCCCGCAGGTGTTCAGGAGGTATTGGACTACGGCATCTACGGCTTCGCACTCAGCCGGTTTGCCGGGGTCTGGGTCGGTCTGAAGACGATGAAGGACACGATTGAGGTCACATCAGTCGTGGATGGTCGCCCTGACCGTATGAATCTGGTGATGCCAGAATTCGATATGCCCGAAGGCGGGCTGAACATTCGGTTGGTCGACACGCCGCACCTGCAAGAGGCGCGGGTGATTGATTACAAACGCTTTGCAGCCGAGACGTTCTCGCGCGCCAACAAGATGGACCAGCGCGTTTGGGGCAAGCCCGGTGCCAAGATCGGGTTCGTGGCAGCGGGAAAGAACTGGCTGGATCTGGTCCACGCCATGTCTTTGTTGAATATCGACGAGGCCGAGGCTGAGCGTCTGGGCATTACCACCTACAAGATCGGACAGACGTTCCCACTGGACATGGCGGGGTTTCGCGACTGGGCCGAGGGGTTGGACCTGATTGTAATCATTGAGGAAAAGCGCAAACTAATCGAGGTTCAGGTCAAAGAGACCATCTTTGACGATCGGCGCGGTCGCCGTGTTTATGGATGGTACAAAGGCGGTGCAGGAGCGTTGCACCGCGAAGAGTTGTTCCCGACACGGGGTGCGCTTGACCCAATCATGATCGCCGAAAAACTGGGCGGTATCCTGATCGAAGAAGGGCGCGATACCGACGGTGTCCGCGCCGGGATGGCCAAGCTGTCCGAGGCCCGCCGGGCTGACAATGCCGAAGAAATCGCAACACGGTTGCCCTACTTCTGCTCGGGGTGTCCCCATAACAGCTCGACTAAACTACCCGAAGGCAGCCGTGCATACGCGGGAATTGGCTGTCACTACATGGTGCAGTGGATGGACCGCGAGACCACCGGGTCCACTCAAATGGGCGGTGAGGGAGCAAATTGGATCGGCGAAGCGCCGTTTTCAACGACCAATCACGTGTTCCAGAACATTGGCGACGGTACGTATAACCATTCGGGCGTTCAAGCGATCCGGGCGGCTTTGTCTGCGGGGACCAACGTCACTTACAAGATCCTGTTTAACGACGCAGTGGCGATGACCGGCGGGCAGGGCAACGATGGCGACTTGACTGCGGAGCGGATCGTGGCTGAGGTCAGGGCCATGGGCGTTCAGCACGTGGCTTTAGTTTATGACGAAAAGGAAGACTTGAACTTCAAGGCCTTGCCAATGGGTGTGGAGACTTTTGAGCGCGCTGAGCTTATGAACGTACAGAAGAAGTTCCGCGAGATCGAGGGCGTCTCGGTCATCGTTTACGTGCAGACCTGCGCGGCGGAAAAGCGTCGTCGCCGCAAGCGCGGTGCGTTCCCGGATCCGGACAAACGGGTATTTATCAACTCGGACATTTGCGAAGGCTGCGGGGATTGCGGTGTTCAGTCGAACTGTGTCTCGATTGTGCCGAAGGAGACGGAACTGGGACGAAAGCGCGCGATCGACCAATCGAGCTGCAACAAGGATTTCTCTTGTCTGAATGGGTTTTGCCCGTCGTTCGTGACGTTGGAAGGTGCCAAAATTCGGAAAGAGGCAACCACCGAGATTGATTTGCCGGACCTGCCGATGCCAACGCTGCCGACGATCACGGGCACGCATAACGTGGTAATCACCGGCATAGGCGGAACCGGAGTTGTGACCCTGGGCGCTGTCTTGGCGCAGGCCGCTCAGATCGACGGCAAAGGTGCCGGGATGATGGAGATGGCAGGGCTGGCTCAAAAGGGCGGTGCGGTTCACATCCACTGTCGTTTGGCGAACAAACCCGAAGACATCAGCGCCATTCGCGTCGCGACCGGAGAAGCGCATGCGCTGATCGGTGGTGATCTTGTCGTGTCGGCCGGGGCGAAGACCCTTGGCCTAACCCGCACCGGTCAGACCGGCGCGGTCGTAAACAGCCATGAAACGGTGACAGGTGATTTCACGCGGGACACCAACTTCCAAATTCCCGGCGATCGCCTGGAACTGGCTCTGCAAGCGAGGTTGAAAGAGGATCTGTCTCTGTTTGATGCCACAGATCTTGCGCGCGCCGTGATGGGCGACTCGATCTACTCAAACATGATGGTCTTTGGCGCGGCGTGGCAACGCGGCCTGCTTCCGATCAGCCATGAGGCCGTAGTTAAGGCGATTGAGCTGAACGGAACCGCCGTTGAGCGCAATAAGCGCGCGTTTGACATTGGCCGCTGGGCGGTTCTGCATCCCAGTGATGTCAGTGATATCTTGAACCCTAAAGTGGCCGCACTGCCCAAGACACTGGATCAACTGATCAACTTCCGTGCGCAGCATCTGACGGATTATCAAAGTGCCCGGTTGGCGAAACGGTACCGCAAGCTTGTCGACAGCTTTGAAGATTCCTCAATCCGCGAAACCGTGGCCAAGGGGTATCACAAATTGCTGTCCTACAAGGACGAGTACGAAGTTGCGCGTCTGTTGCTGAGCAGCCGTGACAAGGCCGAGGCTGAGTTTGACGGCGATTTCAAGATGACCTTCCACCTCGCGCCGCCGATTCTGGGCGGCAAAGGTGCCGATGGTCGTCCGCGCAAACGCACATTTGGCGAATGGATGTTGGGCCCGCTGAAACTTCTGTCGAGATTGAAAGGTCTGCGCGGAACACCTCTGGACATCTTTGGATACAGCGCAGAACGACGGATGGAACGGGCTCTGATCCGGCAATATGAACGTGATCTCAAGGAGATAACACCTTTGATTGCACCTGAAACTCGCGATGCAGTTGTCGCATTGGCCAGTTTGCCGTTGGAAATCAGGGGATTTGGCCCGGTTTTGCGCGAAAACGAGGCTAAGGCCGCAAAAAAGCGAGAGGAATTGCTGGAAATCATCCGTAAAGGCGGACCGGAAATGCGGGCTGCGGCGGAATAATTCGTCACAACGCTGTCACGATAACTAGGCAAAATTGTTACGTACACTTATCTAGCAGTAGCCAACAGCCGGAGTCTTCAATGCCCTCGCGCCGCCATGTCGCTCGTGACATCTCTTATGCTCATTCCGCCGAAACCAAGAGCGGACGCATGGTCATAAAGCTGATGGAGAACACAACGGGTCGGATGCGCCTGATCAAGCGCGCGGACGGGTACGAGAAAGAGGTCGCTAACGGCCGCGATTTCTGGTCGGTTATGGTGGATCGCTATGGTTTGTCACTGGATGTCGTTAGCGGGTCGCTGTCGAACATCCCGCGAACCGGCCCTCTGATTCTGATCGCGAACCACCCGTACGGAATTCTGGACGGGTTGATGATGGGTCACATGCTGTCGGAAACGCGCTGCGATTTTCGTATTCTGGCGCACCGGGTGTTTCGCAAGGCCGAGGACATCAACCGCATCATCCTGCCGATCTCGTTTGACGAGACGAAGGAAGCGATGAAGCTGAACCTAGAGACGCGCAAGACGGCGCTGAACTATCTGGATGAGGGCGGTGCCATCGGGATTTTCCCGGGTGGCACAGTCAGCACTGGGCTGAAGCCGTTTTCGCATCCGATGGACCCGGGTTGGCGCGGTTTCACAGCTCGTATGGTGGCCAAGTCGGATGCCACGGTCGTGCCCGTCTTCTTTGATGGCCACACGTCGCGCCTGTTCCAGATCGCCAGCCATATGCACAACACTTTGCGCATGGGGCTTTTGATCAAAGAGTTCAAAAAGCGGGTCGATACGCCGGTGAAAGTCGTGATCGGCGAACCGATCGGGCGCGACGTATTGGACCCGTTGGGCAAGGATACGCGCAAGATGATGGATTTCCTGCGCAAAGCCACGTATGAGCTGTCCCCAAAGCCGTTGAAGTCCTATGACTACGGCTATGAATTTGAGGAACGGCATCGCGCCTGAAGGGGCAAATGGCAGTAGGCATCTTTGATTCTGGATTGGGCGGTCTGACCGTCCTGAACGCCGCGCAGAAACGTCTGCCGGACGTGGATTTTCTGTACTTTGCGGACAGCGCACACGCGCCTTACGGGGTGCGGGACGCCGAGAACATCTATGACCTGACGCGTAAGGCAGTGAACGACCTTTGGAACCGGGGCTGTGATCTGGTGATTCTGGCCTGCAACACGGCCAGCGCGGCCGCTCTGCGGCGTATGCAGGAAGAAGGTGTGCCTGAAGGCAAGCGTGTTCTCGGTGTATTCGTGCCATTGATCGAGGCGCTGACCGAACGGCAATGGGGCGACAACAGCCCGCCGCGCGAGGTTGCGGTCAAGCACGTGGCCCTTTTCGCCACGCCGGCGACGGTTTCCAGCAGGGCGTTCCAGCGTGAACTCGCATTCCGGGCTATTGGCGTGGATGTTGAAGCGCAGGCCTGCGGTGGTGTGGTTGATGCCATCGAAGATGGTGACATGATTCTGGCCGAGGCGTTGGTGCGTTCCCATGTGGACGCGCTGAAACGCAAGATGCCGGAACCGCAGGCGGCCATTCTTGGCTGTACGCATTACCCGCTGATGGCCGAAACCTTCCAAAAGGCGCTTGGCCCGGATGTTCAGGTGTTCAGCCAGGGCGATCTGGTGGCCGAAAGTCTTGCCGATTACCTGCAGCGGCACCCGAATATGCAGGGCAACGGGCTAGGGGGCTTTCTGACCACAGGAAAGCCGGATTTCGTCAGCGACCGCGCGACCCAGTTTCTCCGACGACAAATCTCGTTCGAAGCGGCCTGACTTAGGTCAAGGACCGTGCCTATCTGATTCCGTAAATCAACGACCGTCACATCGGCGGTCGTACTCTGTGACACACTGAAGCAAGAGGTCTGACATGACCCACAAAATCGCAATTCTGGGCGCATCCGGTTACACCGGCGCCGAACTGGTGCGGCTGATCGCCGAGCACCCGAACATGGACATTGTCGCGCTGTCGGCCGAGCGTAAAGCAGGCCAATCCATGGCACAGGTCTTTCCGCATCTGCGCCATATGGACCTGCCGGACCTGTGCAAAATCTCCGAGATCGATTTCTCGCAGATCGATCTGTGTTTTTGTGCCCTGCCGCACAAGACCAGTCAGGAGGTCATTCGGGACCTTCCCAAGACGCTGAAGATCATTGATCTATCTGCTGACTTTCGTCTGCGCGACCCGGAAGAATACGAGAAATGGTACGGCAACCCGCATGCCGCACTGGAGCAGCAGGAAGAGGCCGTCTATGGCCTGACCGAGTTCTACCGTGACGAAATCCGGACTGCCCGGCTTGTCGCCGGAACGGGCTGCAACGCGGCGACTGGGCAGTACGTGCTGCGCCCATTGATTTCGGCTGGTGTCATTGACCTGGACGACATCGTGTTGGACCTGAAATGCGCAGTATCCGGAGCAGGGCGGTCACTAAAGGAAAACCTGCTACACGCGGAACTCAGCGAGGGTTACAACGCCTATGCGATCGGCGGAACCCATAGGCATCTGGGAGAATTCGATCAGGAATTTTCGGCACTGGCCGGGCGGACCGTTCACGTGCAATTCACGCCGCACCTGATCCCCGCCAATCGGGGTATCCTCGCGACAACTTACGTCAAGGGCGATCCGGCAAGCGTGTATGAAACGTTGGCCAAGGCCTATGAAAACGAACCTTTTATCCAGATGCTGCCGTTCGGCGAAGCGCCCTCGACCCATCATGTGCGGGGGTCGAACTTCTGTCATATTGGCGTCGTAGGCGACCGGATCGAAGGTCGCGCCATCGTGATCGGCGCGCTGGATAACCTGACAAAAGGTAGCAGCGGGCAAGCCTTGCAGAACGCCAACCTGATGTTAGGTGAAGATGAAACCCAGGGGCTGATGATGGCCCCTCTATTCCCGTGAGGACGGTATGAAAACGCTCAAGAAACGTCGTCGAATTCAGGTCATTGTGCTGGCAGCGGTCGCTCTGGCGTTGTCCACGACGTTGATTGGGTACGCGATGCGGGATGGCATCAACTTTTTCCGCTCGCCCAGCCAGGTGATCGCTGAGCCGCCCAAACCGACCGAGGTGTTCCGAATTGGCGGGCTTGTCGAAGAGGGCTCGATCATTCGGGGTCAAGGTGAAACTGTGCATTTTGTTGTAACCGATGGCGGTGAAAGCGTGCCTGTCGCATTTACCGGTGTATTGCCGGACCTGTTCTCAGAAAGTCAGGGCATGGTCGGCACCGGTTCTTACGTGAATGGTGTCTTTGAAGCCACTGAAATTCTTGCGAAACACGATGAAACCTATATGCCGAAAGAGGTGGTGGACGCCCTGAAAGAGCAAGGCGTTTACCAAGAGGCCGACGAAGGCTGAGCTAGTAATAAATCCGACATCGAAACAGGGCGTTGCGTGCAAAAGGCATGTAGCGCCCTTTTCGATTCCCCGAAATTAGGAATTTTGCCTGAGCCTTTGCACACCACATGCGGAGGGTGCGATGCAAACGGTTCGGCAAATTGCGACTGAAATCGTGGGGCGCGAAGGCGGGTTTGTTGATGACCCGGACGATCCGGGCGGCGCGACCAAGTACGGCGTGACCGTTCACACGATGCGGCGACTGGGTTTGGATCTGTCAAGTGACGGTTCAATTGATCAGACGGACGTGCGACATCTAAGCAAAACCCAGGCAGTCGATATCTTTGTGCGCCACTACTTTGAGCTTCCGCGCCTGGGATTGCTGCCCTCGACGATCCAGCCGTCGGTTTTCGACATGTATGTCAATGCCGGTGCTCAGGCCGTCCGTATTCTGCAGCTGCTTTTACGGGAAATGGGTTGCGACGTGGCTGTTGATGGGGTGGTCGGCCCTCAGACGGCTCAAGCGTGTGAACGCGCTGCGAGGCCGGACCCGGTTACGTTTCGGGACGCCTATGGGATCGCGCGGCGCAATTACTATTTTCGCCTCGCGGATCGCAGGCCGTCTTCCCGGAAGTATGCGCGCAGTAGGGCAGGCGGGAAAGGTGGCTGGATACGGCGGGCCGAGGAATTCGTGTCGCCGTCCTATCATCTCAGCGAAGCGGAGTTCAAAAGGAGGGTTTCGGGGTGGGATTGATCTCGGGTGTGCTGGCGTTCTTGTTTGGTGGTGACAGGAATGTCATCCGTGAAACCGCTGAAATGTTTCGAGAAAATTCCGAAAATGGGGCCGAGCGGAATCTGATGGTGCGCCAGCAGGCGGTCAGCCAATTCGGGGCCGAATTTCAGGGAGCGGCAAAAAGCGCGTTCGACCGGTTTATCGACGGTCTCAATCGTCTGCCCCGGCCTGCAATGGCGCTTGGAACGCTTGGGCTTTTTGTTGCGGCAATGGTGGATCCGATTTGGTTTTCGGCCCGGATGCAGGGAATCGCTTTGGTGCCAGAGCCATTGTGGTGGCTGCTGGGCGTGATCGTGTCTTTCTATTTCGGCGCCCGGCATCAAGCCAAAGTACAGGAATTGCAGAGGGAAATTTCGTCAACGATGGCCCGTACCCCGCAAGTTCTCAGAAATTTGCAGGCATTGGAGGCGATGCGGGCTAAACCATTCGGCTCTGCCAGCCCAGGTTTGGACGTGGAATTGGCCGAAGACGCCACGCAGCCTGACGCGAATCCGGCGCTGGAGGATTGGCGGCGCAGAAGATCAGGCTGACCCGCGACACTATGCTCGCCGATTAGGGGCGAAAGTGATTGGTGCTTACCCGGCAACAGGATTATATCCGGGGCCATGATTACAGAACTTGGCCACTTTGCCCTGATCCTCGCCTTTCTTGTCGCCATTGTGCAGTCAATCGTGCCTTTGATCGGCGCAGCTAAACGATGGACCGGGTGGATGACGTTTGCGGAGCCTGCCGCAATCGTTCAGTTCCTCTTGGTCTCGTTCTCATTTGGCGCACTGGTCTGGGCCTTCATTACGTCGGACTTTTCTCTACGGATAGTTGTTGAGAACAGCCATTCAGCAAAACCAATGCTCTACAAGATCAGCGGAACATGGGGGAATCACGAAGGCTCGATGCTGTTGTGGGTCCTGATCGTGTCATTGTTCGGCGCGATGGCTGCGTTCTTTGGTGGGGGCCTGCCGCCGACCCTAAAAGCCCGCGTGCTGGCCGTTCAGTCGGCGATTGCGGTAGCCTTCTTCGCGTTCATCCTGTTCACGTCGAACCCGTTTGACCGGCTTATCGTGGCGCCGTTCGATGGGCGTGACCTCAACCCTCTGCTGCAGGACCCGGGTTTGGCCTTCCACCCACCGTTCCTGTATCTGGGTTATGTGGGCCTTAGCATGGCCTTCAGTTTCGCCGTGGCAGCCCTGATCGAAGGGCGCGTTGATGCGGCTTGGGGTCGATGGGTGCGTCCTTGGACACTGGCGGCGTGGGTCTTTCTGACCATCGGTATCGCTCTGGGATCGTGGTGGGCTTATTACGAGCTTGGTTGGGGTGGCTTCTGGTTCTGGGATCCGGTCGAGAACGCCTCGTTCATGCCATGGCTTCTGGCCGCTGCTTTGCTGCATTCTGCCATTGTGGTCGAGAAGCGCGAAGCATTGAAAAGCTGGACAATCCTTCTGGCGATCATCGCATTTGGCTTTTCGCTGATCGGAACCTTCATCGTCCGTTCAGGGCTGCTGACTTCGGTTCACGCCTTTGCCAATGACCCGGAGCGCGGCGTATTCATCCTGTTCATTCTGGTGATCTTCATTGGAGGCGCGCTGACCTTGTTTGCGGCCCGTGCGCAAGCGATGGAGGCGAAAGGCGTGTTCAGCATGGTCAGTCGCGAAAGTGCGTTGGTGCTGAACAACATCCTGCTGGCCGTCAGTTGTTTTGTCGTGTTCTTCGGCACACTTTGGCCGATGGTGGCTGAAATGGCGTTCGACCGAAAACTCTCGGTCGGTGCACCATTTTTCAACGCAGCCTTCACGCCCTTTATGGTGGCGCTGGGTATCGTGTTGCCGGTCGGGTCCATGCTGCCGTGGAAACGGGGTAAGCTGGGTAAGACGGCGTATTCACTGCGCTATGTGTTCGCTCTGGCTGTTGCTTTGGCCCTGTTGGTCTGGGTTATGCAGACGGGCCGCAGCGCGTTGGGTCCGGTTGGCCTGTTCCTTGGGGCATGGATCACCTTTGGCGCCGCGGTGGATTTGTGGAGCAGGACGGGCCGCAAGGGCAACTTGCAGCGCTTGTTCCGTCTGCCCGGAGCTGATTGGGGCAAGGCCGTTGCTCATACCGGCCTTGGCGTAACCATCTTTGCGATCGCCGGCCTGACTGCGTGGGAAGTCGAAGACATTCGGGTTGCGCAAAAAGGGCAGCCATTCGACGTGGGTGAGTTTACACTGACGCTGGAAGGCGTCCGCGAAGTTGAGGGACCGAACTATTTCTCGACGATGGCCGATGTGCGGGTCGAAAAGAACGGTCGCCCGATGAAAACGCTGCATCCAGAGAAACGCAACTACCCGGTTGCCCGGATGCCCACGACAGAGGCCGCGATCGACTATCGCTTTTTCGGTGATCTCTACGTCGTGATTGGTGACCAGCAGGCTGACGGCGGTTGGGTCATGCGGACCTACATCAAGCCGCTTGCAAACTGGATCTGGGGCGGGTGTATCTTAATGGCTCTGGGAGGGTTCCTGAGCTTGTCTGACCGCAGGTTCCGGGTCGCGGCAGGCGCACGCAAGGCGCCGACTGGCGGAGTACCGGCGGAATGAAGCGTCTGATCCTGATATTCGCATTGATCGCATCGCCGCTGTTTGCGGTGCAACCGGATGAAGTTCTGGATGATCCGGTTCTGGAACAGCGCGCGCGCGATTTGAGCACGGGGCTGCGCTGTCTCGTCTGCCGGAACGAGAGTATCGACGAAAGCAACGCCGAACTTGCCCGCGACCTACGTTTGCTGCTGCGTGAGCGTTTGGTCGCCGGTGATACAGATCAAGAGGCCATTGCCTATATCGTGGACCGCTATGGCGAGTACGTGCTTTTGAAACCCACCACTACAGGTTCAAATCTGATGCTATGGCTGGCTGGTCCGATCATGCTGCTGATCGCCGCAGCAATGGGCTGGAACTTCTTGCGCAAACGGTCTCAGGCCGTTGGAAAAGAAGCCAAAGACGGACTGAGCGAGGACGAAAAAGAGCGTCTGCGCCAGATTCTTGACGACTGACCTACCGTCCGTCTTTCCCTTCGCCTTTAATTGAGTCAGGGTTCCCCATGTCGTGAGCATGGGGAGAGGACTGCATGGACTATGAGGCTATAATGCTGGATACCACTGACAATTTGGCAGTGGTAACTCTGAACCGGCCCGACAAGATGAACGCATTGACGGCACAAATGCGCGCCGAGGTCACTCATGCGATGACGCACGCGGCCCGCCATGTCCGTGCAATCGTTTTGACCGGAGCAGGAAATGCGTTTTGCTCGGGACAGGATCTGGGGGATTCTTCCAGCACCGGCAAGATCGATCTGGAACGGACCCTGCGCGACGAATACGATCCGATGCTTGAAGCGATCTATAATTGCCCGGTTCCAACCATCGCCGCCGTAAACGGACCGGCTGCTGGGGCAGGGGCGAATATCGCGCTCAGCGCGGATGTGGTGATCGCCACCGAAAGTGCGTATTTCCTGCAGGCATTCTCACGCATTGGCCTGCTGCCTGACGCTGGCGGAACTTGGTTTTTGCCGCGACAGATGGGTTTTGCCAAAGCAATGGGCGCGGCGTTGTTTGCCGAAAAGATCAGCGCCCGGCAAGCCGACGAATGGGGTATGATCTGGGAAGCCGTTGCGGACGATGAGTTCGACGCACACTGGCGTAAGAGGGCTGATTATCTGGCCAATGGCCCAACAACCGCTTTCGGCGCTATTAAGCAAGCGATCCGAGGGACTTACGACAATACGTTACCGCAACAACTAGCGATCGAGGCGCATCTGCAGGGCGATTGCGGTCGGTCACGCGACTTTGCCGAAGGTGTGGTGGCCTTCATGGAAAAACGCCCCGCGAAATTCGAGGGGCGCTGAGAGATTTAAGCGCGGCGGCGGCGTCGTGCGCGCCGCTCAGGCACTGCCGCGTCATCTTCGGTGCCATCCGAGGCGGACGAGAACGGACCCAGAGCATCTGTGATCTGATCCAATGTCGGCCGTGTCCCGCGGCTGGTCGTGTCCAATGCCTCGCGCATTTTGCGCAGGTGATCCGGCATGGTGCCGCAACAGCCGCCGATGATTGTGGCACCGGCATCCCGCGCCATGGCCGCATACTGGCCCATCAGTTCGGGCGTGCCGTCATAGTGGATGTGGCCATCCACGTATTTTGGAATCCCGGCATTGCCCTTCGAAATCACCGGACGTTCCGTTCCCTGCGCCGCAAAGCCCAACACCGTGCGCAGAATGTCCGAAGCGCCGGTTCCGCAGTTCGCACCAAAGGCAATGGGCGGGTTGGGCAGGGTTTCGACCAGTTGCGCCAGGTCCGCTGAGGTAACCCCCATCATGGTGCGTCCGGCGGTGTCAAAGCTCATGGTGCCACACCAGGGCATACCGGCCAGTGCAAAGGCCTCAGCCGCTGCCTTGAATTCCTCGGGTGCGCTGATCGTTTCTACCCACAGAACGTCTACGCCACCATCCTTGAGTGCTTCGGCTTGCTCATGGAACATTTCGACAGCACCGGCATGGGACAGGCTGCCAACCGGCTCCATGATCTCGCCCGTTGGGCCAACGGAACCTGCAACAACCACGGTGCGTCCTGCCTTGTCGGCCACTTCGCGGCCGAGTTCAGCCCCGATCCGGTTCAGTTCTCCAACACGATTTTGAGCGTCATGCAGTTTCAGGCGCGCCGATGTCCCACCAAAGGTGTTTGTCAGAAACAGGTCGCTGCCTGCGTCAACTGAACCTTGGTAAAGCGCCCGGATCTTGTCCGGGGCATCGACGTTCCAAAGCTCAGGAGCGTCGCCAGATTGCAAACCCATGTTGAACAGATTCGTGCCCGTGGCGCCGTCGGCCAGCAAAGCATCTTTTGATTCCAGAAGTTTATTGAGCGCGTTTGTCATGGGGCATTCCCAAAAGGCCGGTTTTGGCCGTTAAAAATATAGACGCCCCGTGTCTCACGACCGGGGCATCAAATCAAATTCATAAAACTCATGAAGATCATGAGTAGAGTAACTTACCTTACTCGGTTTCGGTCATTACTTGCGCTTTGGCTTCGGGCAGTAGTTCAGCCAGTTTGGCGCGGACTTCGTCGTCGGAAGACAACGAACCCAGATCACCCGAGACTTTGCGCACGACATCCTCGTGCCCGGCTTCTTCAAAATCGGCGATTACCACGGTTTTGGCGTATGCTTCTGCTTCATCGCCGGATTTGCCCAGCTTTTCAGCGGCCCAAAGGCCCAGCAATTTGTTGCAGCGGGCTTCGACTTTGAACCGCATTTCTTCGTCATGGGCGAATTTGGCCTCAAAAGCTTGTTCGCGTTCGTCAAAAGTGGTCATTGGTTGGGGACCTCATGGATTACATCTTCTTTACTGATGATATGACTATAGGTGCGCTCCGGTGCAAGGGATTTGCGCTGCGTCAAAGCCTCTCGGCCCACTGAACTTGCGGGAAAGGGGGGCTTAGACTATGAGGGCGCCAACGCGAAGGGACTCATTCCCTCGCCCCGGACTGGAAAGGTCGCACATGGCGCGTCGCAAGAAAATCTACGAAGGTAAGGCCAAGATTCTGTACGAAGGCCCGGAACCGGGAACCATCGTGCAGTACTTCAAGGATGATGCCACCGCATTCAATGCGGAGAAAAAGGATGTCATCGACGGCAAAGGGGTCCTGAACAACCGCCTGAGCGAGTTCTTCATGACCGGCCTCAACCAGATTGGCGTGCCCACCCATTTCATTCGCCGCCTGAACATGCGTGAGCAATTGGTGCGCAACTGCGAGATCATTCCTCTTGAGGTGATCGTTCGCAACTATGCGGCCGGGTCGATCTCCAAGCGTCTTGGGATTGCCGAAGGCACGCAGCTGCCGCGTCCGATTGTCGAATATTGCTACAAAGACGATGCGTTGGGTGATCCGTTGGTGACCGAGGAACATATCGCCGCCTTCGGCTGGGCCAGCCAGCAGGACATGGACGATATCCTCAGCCTGGCACTGCGGGTGAATGATTTCATGAGCGGCATGATGCTGGCCGTCGGTATTCGTCTGGTCGATTTCAAGATCGAAATTGGCCGTGTGTTCGACGGTGACTTTCAGCGTTTGATTATCGCCGACGAGATCAGCCCCGACAGCTGCCGTCTGTGGGATATCGAAACTGGTCAGAAGCTGGACAAGGACGTATTCCGTCGGGATCTGGGCAACCTGACCGACGCCTATTCCGAGGTCGCGCGCCGTCTGGGCGTTTTGCCCAAAAGCAACGTGACCAAACCGACGCTGATCAACTGATCACCCTCCGGGTCCATAAATTTGCAAAAGCGCTGCCGGTGTATCCGCAGCGCTTTTTCTTTGCGCTGCGAAATTGACAGCCCATCCAAATGTCTCACATTGTCGGGTTAGATAATCGGACGGTGACCAAAGCAATGGCTGAATTATTCGACCAGGCGGTTTTTCTTAAGTTTCTCGCGGCGTTGCTGGCGATCTTCAATCCCTTGTACGGAATCCCGATTTTCCTCAGCATGACCGACGGTTACTCGGCACCCGAGCGCCGCAGGGTGGCGTTTATCGTGACCGGTACAGTGATCATCGTTGGATTGATTTCCGTTGTGATCGGAGAAGAAATTCTGGCTGTGTTTGGTATAGACATACCCTCATTCCGTATTGCCGGAGGGCTAATCATCTTTGGCATCGGGATGTCGATGCTGAACGCATCGGACCGGCCCAAAGGGGATCAAATGGCTGCGGAAGAAGGGCATAAGAAGAAAGAGAATATAGCCGTGGTCCCGCTTGCCATCCCCTTGACCATTGGACCCGGCACCATTGCGATCACTATCGTGTATGCCCATACACTTTCCGATGGCGCCGAAGTGGTGACCCTTGGCAGCGCAATCGTGATTGCCTGTCTGATCGTCGGTGTGGGTTTGTTGTTTGCTGATCCAATTGCACGTCTCTTGGGGATGACGATGATCAACGTCATCACGCGCGTCATGGCTCTGATACTTGTGGCGGTTGCGATTGAGATGGTTTTGACCGGAGTGTTCAACTCGATTGATACGCATTATCCGGGGCTGATTTCGGGCGGAAGCGGGTAACCCGGCCCCATGCGGTCATGTGTCCGTTTCAAGAAGGCTTGTCCAACGCCACCAAGCACGCTATCCCCCGCGCAACGGAACGGGCCTGAAAGCAGGGCCCTCAGTTGGAGTTGCGAGAATGAAAGCACGTGTGCATGTGATGCTCAAGAACGGGGTTCTGGACCCGCAGGGTGAGGCAGTGCGTCACGCATTGGGTGCCATGGGCTTTGATCAGGTCGAAGGTGTGCGTCAGGGCAAGGTGATTGATCTTGAACTGGCCGAGGGCGCGACCGAGGCGGACATCACCGAGATGTGCGAAAAACTGTTGGCCAATACGGTCATCGAACGCTACGAAATCGAACTGGTCTGAACCCAACTCCGGAGGGCCCGCCATGCGCGCAGCTGTCATCGTATTCCCAGGCTCAAACTGTGACCGGGATCTTGCCGTCGCTTTCGAACAGGCAGGTTTTGAGGTCGATATGGTCTGGCACAAGGACGCCGCGCTGCCCGAGGGCGTGGATATCGTGGGCGTTCCGGGTGGTTTTTCCTACGGAGACTACCTGCGTTGCGGTGCCATCGCCGCGCAATCTCCGATTTGTAAGGCCGTGGTCGATCACACCGAACGCGGCGGCTATGCCGTCGGTATCTGCAACGGTTTTCAGATTCTGACCGAAACCGGTATCTTGCCGGGTGCTCTGCTGCGCAATGCCGGTCTGAAATACATCTGCCGCACGGTCGGCCTGAAAGTGGAAACCAGCGATAGCGCGTTCACCGAAGGCTATAACGCGGGCGATGTCATCGGTATCCCGATCGCGCATCACGACGGCAACTATTTTGCCGACGACGCCACACTGGCCAAACTGCAGGATCAGGACCGGATTGCATTCACCTATACCGAGAATCCGAATGGCTCGGTCGGCGATATCGCCGGTATCCTGTCCGAAAACCGCCGGGTGCTGGGAATGATGCCGCACCCCGAACGTGCGGCTGATGAAGGTCACGGCGGAACCGACGGGACGGCATTGTTCCGCGCATTGTCGGGCGTCCTCGCACCGGCGTGACTTGAGCTTACGACCCAGCCCGCGTAAATTTCCGGGATGAGTTCCGAAGTTCGCTCAGTCTGGTCCTTTCTGACAAAACCATTTCGCGGCGCGCCATTGGGTTGGCGGCTGCGTGTGGCGGTATTGTTCCTGTTGATCGCAACGGTCACAACTGTCTATGTCACTAACCGGCTGTTGACAGACCGTTTTACCGAATCCACTCGCAACCGGGCCGAAGTACGCCTGACGCTGTATTCCGGGAACCTGCTGAGCGAATTGCGCAGAAACGCGATTGTTCCCCAGCTTTTGGCGCGCGACCCCACATTGATTTCGGCGCTGCAATCCAGCGACTATTCGCTGTCCAGTCTACGGCTGATCTCCTTTGTCGAAGAGATCGGCGCGGCGTCCCTGATGTTGTTGGACAGCGATGGTCTTACCAGGGCGGCTACGGACAGAAACCGATTAGGCGAAGGGCACCGAAGTTCCCCGTATTTTATTGATGCCGTCCGATCGAACTCAACGATCTTTACGGTCATCGAAAAGGAATCCGGCGGCTACAGTTTCGTCTATTCGCGACGCATAGAAGCCAATGCCGAGATTCTAGGCGTCATCGTTGTCGAGGTTGACCTGCAGAAGTTCGAACGGGCCTGGGCCGGAATTTCCGATGCGGTGATGGTCACGGACAGCACGGGCACAATCATCCTTTCGACCGAACCGCAGTGGCGCGGGCTCGAGGAAAACGCTGCGCTGCGTCGCCAGCCGCCACAAGGGGCCATTCAGCGCGCCATTCGCGCCACGACCGACTGGACCGCACTGCCGCCAGACGGCTATCTGCAAGGCGAGGCGGTCATGCGTATGGAAACGCGCATCCCGTTTAGGGGTTGGAAAATGACCTCGTTCACCACTTACGCGTCGATTCGCGAGAAGGTGAACAGCGTCCTCGCGCTCGAGATCATGGGCTTTGCGATTCTTCTGGCGCTGGCCTTCTACGCGCTGAGCCGCCGGGCCACGTTCCGAATGGCCCTGTTTCAGCGCGAGTCGGCAGAGCTTCGCGCATTGAACACAAGGCTAAAGCGGGAAATCGCTGAGCGGGAACGGGTTGAAAAGACACTGGAAGTTGCCGAGCAGACGCTTGCCCAAAGCTCAAAATTGGCGGCGTTGGGTGAGATGTCAGCGGCGGTCAGTCATGAGCTCAATCAACCTCTGGCTGCAATGAAAACCTATCTGGCCGGGGCGCGTCTGTTGTTGCGCCGAAACCGGGCAGAAGAGGCGCTGGCCAGCTTCGGTCGGATCGACGGTCTGATCGAGCGGATGGGGGCGATTACCCGCCAGCTCAAATCTTATGCGCGGAAGGGCGCGGATACGTTTTCCCCTGTAAATCTTGGCGAAGCGCTGGCCACGTCCCTGTCCATGATGGAGCCGCAGTTGCGCCAGCGGCATGTCAAGATCACCCAGATCCTGCCGGATGAACCGGTCCTGGTCATGGGCGACCAGATGCGGATCGAACAGGTTATGGTCAACCTCTTGCGTAATGCGCTGGACGCCACCAAATCTGTATCAGAGCCGGACGTTGAGATTATCCTGGCCGCAGGCGATATGGCGGTGCTTACCGTGCGCGATAACGGGTACGGGATTGAAAACATCGAAAACCTGTTCGAACCGTTCTATACTACCAAACAGCCCGGTGACGGAGTTGGTCTGGGGCTTGCCATCTCATCGGGGATCGTGAACGACCATGGCGGACGGCTGACAGCACGCAACAGCCCGCAAGGCGGGGCGGTGTTTGAAATGCAGTTGCCGAGACTTGGAAGCGACGGCCTTGAGGCCGCGGAATAACGAGGAATGATTATGGCACAGGCCATGAAGATAGCCATTGTGGATGACGAACAGGACATGCGCCAGTCGATCAGCCAATGGCTGGCGTTGTCAGGCTATGACACCGAAACCTTTGCCAGCGCAGAGGACGCCCTGAAAGTGTTGGGTCCGGATTATCCGGGCATCGTGATTTCTGATATCAAAATGCCGGGCATGGACGGCATTCAGTTGCTGAAAAAGCTGATGGGGGCGGACAGCACGCTGCCCGTCATCATGATTACGGGCCACGGGGATGTCCCCATGGCGGTCGAGGCGATGCGTGTAGGCGCGTTCGATTTCCTCGAAAAACCGTTCAATCCCGACCGGATGTCAGAATTGGCCAAACGCGCCAGCAACGCGCGCCGGCTGACTTTAGACAACCGCGCGCTTCGGCGTGAATTGTCCGGCGGCACGCAGATCATGAACAAGCTGATCGGCGCCAGCCCGGTGATGGAACGCCTGCGTGAGGATATTTTGGATCTGGGGCAGGCGGATGGTCATGTGCTGATCGATGGCGAAACCGGCACAGGTAAGACGTTGGTTGCGCACGCCCTGCACGCGGTAGGCAGCCGGGCGGGCAAGAAATTTGTTCTGGTCTCCTGCGCCGCGCTCGAGGAAGAAGCGCTGTCGAAACGCCTGTTTGGCCCGATGATGCCGGAAGATGCGCAACTGCCTGCGATCGAAGAGGCGCGCGGTGGTACTCTTGTGCTTGAGGACGTCGAGGCGCTGAGCGACACTCTGCAGGCCCGGTTGCTGAGCGTGATGAATGATCAGGGGACCCCGGCCGAAACGCGGATCATCGCGATTTCCAACCTGCAGGAGGCTGGCAAGACCAGCGAAGACGTTCTGCGCCCCGATTTGTTCTACCGTCTGGCCGCGCTGCGGATCACGATGCCCCCTCTGCGCCAGCGCGGTGAGGATATCCTGACGCTGTTCACCCGGCTGAGTGAACAATTCTCTGAGGAATACGGCTGCGACGCCCCTCAGGTGAGTGCTCAGGAAGCGGCTCAGCTGTTGCAGGCACCGTGGCCTGGGAACGTGCGCCAACTGATCAATATCGCCGAACGTGCCGTCCTTCAGTCACGCCGCGGATCAGGGACGATTGCGTCGCTGCTGATGTCTGATCACGAGGAAATGCAACCTGTCATGACAACCGAGGGTAAGCCACTCAAAGAATATGTCGAGGCGTTCGAACGGATGCTGATCGACAATACCATGCGGCGCCATAAAGGCTCGATTGCCTCAGTGATGGACGAATTGTGCCTGCCACGCCGGACATTGAACGAGAAGATGGCGAAGTACGGGCTGCAGCGCTCAGACTACCTGTAAAAGCTGAGAGGGGGCCAGCCCCCTCTTGAGCCTTTGGCTCAATTCACCCCCGAGGTATTTCTGGCCAGATGAAGTGATCCCGGGGCCTTGTGTCGATCTTCTCGCAGTTTGCCCATTGTGTTTTCCACAGGACTGCTTTTATTGTGTCTGAACGGGCAGGGCTTCTTTGCGCCCAAAAGTCCCGAATCTTTGAGTTTCGCTGCTCTGCCGCTGATGGTGATCAATCCCGCATGGCAAAGCAGGCCGATTGTGCCCCGAACGGGGCGGTAGAACGCCTGAGCCCGCAAGAGCGGGCGAAAGGAATAAGTGGGCAGGCGGAGGCATTGACCGCGCCTGTCGGAGAAGAACCGCGATGACGCGCGCGCAACGACTGAGTATACGGGCAGGGGGCCACAGCGCCAGACCCTGCCGCGCGCCGTCCGATATCGCCCTGACAAGACACCACCCCAAAAGCGCCTGTCCCCCCGGACGGGTAAGGACAACGCGTTTGGCGCGGTGCACCAAGGACACATGGCTAAGAAAATGCTTATCGATGCCACCCACACCGAGGAGACTCGGGTTGTGGTGGTTGACGGAAACAAGGTCGAGGAGTTCGATTTTGAATCCGAAAACAAACGTCAGCTTGCTGGCAATATCTATCTAGCAAAGGTAACGCGGGTCGAACCGTCCCTGCAGGCGGCCTTTGTGGATTATGGCGGGAACCGTCACGGGTTCCTGGCTTTTTCGGAGATTCATCCGGATTACTATCAGATCCCGGTCGCCGACCGCGAAGCGCTGATGGAAGAAGAGCGCGCTTATGCCGAGGCGATGAAGGCGCGCGATGAAGCTGATGAGGCGAAACCGAAAAAACGCCGGTCTCGCTCGCGGACCAAGGCTGCTGATGTAAAGTCTGACGATGCTGTGGAATCGATCGAGGTTTCTTCGGAACCCACCGGCATGGAAACCATAGATCTGGATGAAAGCGAAGAAGGTGCTGACGTTGCAGTGCCGGAAGGCACATCTCCGGCAGATCATGTTGCTGAAACCCCGGTTGAAGAACCTGTCGATGAAGGGGAAACCACGGAGCCGCAGGTTGAGGCTGAAGCGGTTGTAGACGCCGAAGCTGAGGCCGGCGCAGAGGATGCAATCGCGACGTCTGAGGTGGAAGCCGAGGCTTCCGAAAATACTGATGAAACCCCGGCGGAAACCGCTGAGGAAGAGCAGGACGTCGAAGCAGAACCGGCACCTGAAAGTGCAGCGGACGAATCCGAAGATACGGTAAGCGAAGTTGAGGCTCCGGCAGAAGAGGGTGAAGCCGCTGAAGAGGCATCGTCCGAGGATGACGAAAAGTCCGAGGTTGAGGCCCGGGCTGATGCGACGTCCAAGGACGACTCGATTGAATCCGTCGCAGACGAAGATGACAGCGAAGACATTCGTCCTGTTCGCAAGCCGCGTCCGCGCCGGTACAAGATTCAGGAGGTCATCAAGGTTCGCCAGGTTCTGCTGGTACAGGTCGTCAAGGAAGAGCGCGGCAACAAGGGTGCCGCCCTGACAACGTACCTGTCACTGGCGGGTCGGTACTGCGTACTGATGCCGAATACCGCGCGCGGTGGCGGAATCAGCCGCAAGATCACCAACGCACCTGACCGTAAAAAGCTCAAGGAAATCGCGGCAGAGATCGACGTACCTACAGGTGCTGGCCTGATTATCCGCACAGCGGGTGCCAAGCGCACAAAATCCGAGATCAAGCGCGACTACGAGTATCTGCAACGCATGTGGGAGCAGATCCGCGAACTGACGCTGAAATCCATAGCGCCCGCGAAGATTTATGAAGAGGGCGACCTGATCAAACGGTCGATCCGTGATTTGTATAATCGCGAAATCGATGAGGTTCTGGTTGAGGGCGAGGGCGGATATCGCATTGCCAAAGACTTCATGAAGATGATCATGCCGTCGCACGCCAAGAACGTGAAAAGGTATGAGGACGCGCTGCCGCTATTTGCACGCTATCAGGTCGAAAGCTATCTGGCGGGAATGTTCAATCCGACCGTTCAGCTGAAATCCGGTGGCTACATCGTGATTGGCGTGACCGAAGCGCTGGTCGCAATCGATGTGAACTCGGGGCGGGCGACCAAAGAGGGTTCGATTGAAGAAACCGCGCTCAAGACCAACCTTGAAGCCGCCGAAGAAGTTGCCCGCCAGCTGCGCCTGCGCGACCTGGCCGGTCTGATAGTCATCGACTTTATCGATATGGACGAGCGCAAGAACAACTCGGCCGTCGAAAAGCGGCTGAAGGAAAAGCTGAAAACCGACCGCGCGCGCATTCAGGTCGGCCGGATTTCGGGCTTTGGCCTGCTGGAGATGAGCCGTCAGCGTCTGCGCCCCGGTATGCTGGAGGCAACTACGCAGCCTTGTCCGGCCTGCCACGGTACCGGTCTGATCCGCTCGGATGACAACATGGCGCTGACCATTCTGCGCCAGATCGAAGAGGAAGGAACGCGGCGCCGGTCACGCGAAGTGCTGGTGCGCTGCCCGGTCAGCATCGCCAACTTCCTGATGAACCAGAAACGCGAACATATCGCCCAGATCGAGGCACGTTACGGTCTCTCCGTGCGTGTCGAAGGCGACGTGCATCTGGTCAGCCCCGATTTCTCGATGGAGAAGTTCAAGACCGCCAGCCGGTTTGTCCCCGAAGCCAGCGCTCCGGTGGTCTCAGTCGATGCGTCTTTGATGGATCTTGTCGACGCCAACGAAGAAGAGCAGGTCGAGGAAGAATCCGTTCAGGCCGAAGAAGAAACCAAGCCCAAGCGCAAGCGTCGTCGCCGTCGTCGGAAGAAGAGCAACGGCTCTGGCGATACCCCTGAGGTGAATGCCGAAGAGGGTGAGGCTGTTGCAGCCGAGGCATCGGAAGAGGCTAAGACCGTAACGACGGAAGAGGCTGAACCTGAGGGTGACGCTGTCGAAACCGCTGAAGAGGAAAAAGCCGCCAAGCCCAAACGCCGCCGTGCGCCGCGTCGCAAGAAGAAAGACGCGGAACCCGTTGAGTCAGAGGGAGAAACCCCCGCTGAGGCCACTCCGGAAGAAGCTGCGACTGATGAGGCGACCGTAGCGGTTGAGGAAACCGTGGTAGTGGAAGTGGCGGCCGAGCCTGTCGACGTCGCTGTGACCGAGGAAGCCCCCTTGGAGGTGGTTGATGAAACCGCTGCAGAGGTGGAGCAGGTCGAAGCCACGGCTGAACTGCCTGAACCTGAAGCAGATAATACCGCCGAGGCTGAGCCCGCGCAGGAAGAACAGCCCGAGCCCGTGGCTGCAGTGTCCGCAGACGAATCGCAAGAGCCTGCGGAAATCGCTGCTGAGGAAGTTTCCGAGCCGGTTCTCGAGGTTGTCGCCGAAGAACCGGAACAACCTGCAAAGCCTAAACGGCGTGGCTGGTGGTCGTTAGGTCAGTAAAAAGAAAAGGCGGGCCAAGTGCCCGCCTTTTTCTTTTGGATCTATATCAGTCGGATTTTTGGATCAGATAGATTTGATGCCCGTCTGCGTCTTCCTGGGACAACAATTGGTGTCCGCTTTCAGAACAGAAATGTGGTACATCAATGATAGCGGCCGGGTCATCCGCCAGCACTCGTAGAACGGCCCCGGCAGGCATGGATTTCAGGCGCTTGCGCGCTTTGAGGACGGGCAGAGGGCACAGCAGACCCAACGCATCAAGTGTTTCTGACGGATTTGACATAAGGTTCAGATATTTCCACTTTGATGCGGTGTCCAGCGTGCAACCACGAGGATGTGACCGAATGGCCCCGTGACGTTGCCGGCCACATGACATATGTGCTGAGACATGTTCGGAATTGAAATCATAGACGCAGGCCTGCTGCCTGCCATGTTGGTCGCCATGCTAGGCGGGCTCATCAGCTTTCTGTCGCCTTGTGTTCTGCCCATCGTTCCGCCGTATCTGGCGTATATGAGCGGTGTGACGATCAATGAGATGCAGGATCAGGCCCAAGCGCGGCGCAAGGCAACACTGGCTGCGCTGTTCTTTGTTCTGGGTCTTTCTACGGTGTTTCTGCTGCTGGGCTTCACCGCATCGGCATTCGGGGCCTTTGTTCTGCAGAATCAGGTTCTGTTTGCGAAGATTTCCGGCGCGGTGGTGATCGTCTTTGGTCTGCACTTCCTGAACGTCATCCGAATTCCCTTTCTTGATCGCGAAGCGCGGATCGAAACCGGTGACTCCGGCGGATCTGTGTTTGGGGCCTATATTCTGGGCCTCGCTTTCGCATTTGGTTGGACCCCGTGTATCGGACCCCAATTGGGAGCCATCCTGTCGTTGGCAGCGTCCGAGGCATCGGTGGCGCGCGGAACGCTGCTGCTGGGTGTTTACGCGGCGGGCCTGGGCATTCCGTTCCTTCTGGCTGCGATGTTCCTGAACCGATCGATGACAGTGATGAACCGGATCAAACCTTATATGGGCACGATCGAAAAAGTGATGGGCGGCCTGCTTTTGTTCGTCGGCATCATGTTGATCACGGGCCTGTTCACCGAGTTCAGCTGGTGGCTGCTGGAAACATTCCCGGCGCTTGCGAATTTCGGATGATCTACTGATCTGACTTACCTTGACGCTCAGGCTGCGTTAACCTGAGCCGCAGAAGGTAAGGCCATGAGCAGTCAGAATAATCAACCACGGGTGCGGAAACGCCGGGTGTTCTATATTCCCGGCTATGATCCGATTCACCCTCGGCGCTATCGTGAGCTTTATAGAACCGAAAGCAGTGTTCAGGCCGATGTTTCCGGTTATCAAATCGCAGTTTCGGCAAAGTCCGGCGATGGTCCTTACGGCTGGCACGTCCGATCGCATCAGGACGGAGTGGACATTCTGGCCGATGTCGAAGTCCTCGTCTGGTCCGATATCGTCCGCGAGAGCATGTCAAACTCGATCCCCGCGACCTATCTGCAACTGCTTCGAACCGCGTGGATTTACATCTCTACTGGTACTCTGTGGCGGCTGATGCGATTGCGAAAAGGGCCAGTAATCGCAGCGCTGTACCCGGTTGGCATGTTATTGGCCCAGCTTATGCTGGCGATAGGGCTGGCATGGATTGTGACATTGCTTTTTCTTCCGGTTCTCGGGTGGCTCGCGGTAATCCCTGCCGTCGCGTTGGCATATGGGCTGATGCGCTGGTTTCGGAAGATCGATAACCGGTTGTTCGCCTACTATCTGATGCACGACTACGCCTATTCCGCTGAACTGCGGGGGGCGATGTCACAGGAGCTGCGCCAACGCCTGAAAACGTTCAGCGCGCTGATCCGGGATGCATTGCACTCTGATGTCGACGAGGTTCTGGTCGTTGGGCACAGTTCAGGTGCCCATCTGGGCGTCAGCGTATTGGCCGACCTAATCCGAGAGAACGAACCGAATGCCAATGGCCCGCAATTCTCGTTTCTCACGTTGGGGCAGGTTGTTCCCATGGTTTCCTTTCTGCCCGAGGCACAAGAACTACGCGCGGATCTGCAATTCCTTTCCACGCAGAATTGCCTGACATGGGTGGACGTGTCGGCCCCCGGCGATGGGTGTGCCTTTGCTTTGTGTGATCCGGTTGCGGTCAGCGGTGTTGCGACCGATGAAAAAAAGTGGCCTCTGATTCTTTCAGCCGCTTTTACTCAAACCCTGTCACCAGAGCGTTGGCAAAGCTTACGCTGGCGCTTTTTTCGGCTGCATTTCCAGTACCTTTGCGCGTTTGATAACCCCGGTGGTTACGACTATTTCCGCATCACGGCGGGTCCTCAGACCCTTGGGCAACGGTTTCAGGACAGGGCACCGTCCAAATCGCGGGTGGAAAAACCCGTTTCCAAGTATCAATCGGTGAGGGCATGACGCCCCCCAAGCCCAGGCCGCGCCCGGACAAAGTATCGCTTTGGCGATATACGAAGCTGTTTCGCAAAGACATCCTATCCGCCCAGCCGCAACGCCTGTACCGTGCGTGGATGGCCGAGTTCCGTACGCCGTTCTTTCGGTCGTACCTGATAAATCAACCGGAACTCATTGAAACAGTTTTAAAAAAACGCCCTGATGACTTCCCGAAGTCCAATCGTATCAGTGAGGGGTTGCGCCCTTTACTAGGAAACTCGGTGTTCCTGACGAATGGCGAGACCTGGAAGCGGCAGCGCAGGATCATTGACCCCGCTTTTGAGGGCGGTCGGCTGAAGGATACGTTCTCGGCTATGCATGCAGCCGGTCAAGCTGCAGTGGATCGTTTGCGCCCGCAGGTCGGAGAGGTTCTGGAGTGCGAAGAGGTGACCAGTCATATCGCGGCTGATGTCATCTTCCGAACCCTATTCTCGGTTCCAATCGAGCATGAGATTGCCGCGAAGGTTTTTGATAAGTTTCGCAGTTACCAGCGTGAACAACCAATATTGAACGTGGCGGCGTTCGTTCCGTTGCCCAGGTGGGTGCCACGGCTTCATTCTCGGAAAACACGGAAGAATGCAAAAGAGATCAGACGGTTGATCGAACGGCTTACAGCCGATCGTTCGGACCTGATTGCCAAAGGTCAGGCACCCAATGATCTTGCAACCAAAATCATGACAACGCGGGACCCCGAAACCGGGCGAGGGTTTGACACCCGGGAAATGGTCGATCAGGTGGCGATCTTCTTCCTCGCCGGGCACGAAACCAGCGCATCTGCTTTGGCCTGGACGCTCTACCTGATGGCGTTGTACCCGGAATGGCAAGAGAGGCTGGCGGACGAAGCGTCCGCGCTGAACGCCCCAAGTTTTGCCAAGATGTCGCAACTCAAACTCAGCAGAGATGTGTTTCGCGAAGCCCTTCGCCTTTACCCGCCTGTCCCTATGATGGTGCGCGAGGCCACATGCCCCGAGCGATTTCGTGACAGGGATATCCCGGAAGGTTCCCAAGTGGTGATCAGCCCCTGGCATTTGCACCGACAAGAGCGGATTTGGGACAAGCCGGACGAGTTTGACCCGACGCGCTGGAGCACCGAAAACGGTAAGTCCTGTCAGCGCAATGCCTATATCCCGTTCTCAGCCGGGCCGCGCGTATGCACGGGGGCTGGTTTTGCGATGATCGAAGGCCCACTGCTTTTATCGATGCTGCTGCGAAACTTCCGGTTTGAGCTAGTCGAGGGCCGAACGCCAGTTCCGGTTGCCCACCTCACAGTCCGTTCTAAAGACGGAATTTGGTTGCGCGTGGTTGAGCGCTAACAAACTACCATCGCTTTACGCCTTGCTGTATGCGATTGGAAAATGCGGAATCATATTAACGGGAAAGTCTTATGTCCTTAGCAGAACAGCGCGCGCAAATGTCCAACGGTGCAGGTTTTATCGCCGCACTGGATCAAAGTGGTGGCTCGACGCCCAAAGCGCTGGCGCTTTATGGGGTGGAAGCATCGGAATACAACTCGGACGAAGAAATGTTCGGTGAAATTCAGAAGATGCGCGCACGGATCATTCTGGCGGATGACTTCACCAAGGACAAAGTGATCGGCGCGATCCTGTTTGAACGAACTCTGGGCGAGCAGATTGATGGCCGTAAGGTCGCCGATTATCTTTGGTCGGTCAAAGGCATCGTGCCTTTCCTTAAAATCGACAAAGGTTTGGAAGTCGAAGCGAATGGCGTTCAGATGATGAAGCCGATCCCGGGTCTGGCCGAAACACTTGCCAAGGCCGAAGGCGTTTTCGGCACCAAAGAACGTTCGGTTATTCACGAAGCAAACGCCGAAGGCATTGCAGCGGTTGTCGCACAGCAGTTCGATGTCGCGCGTGAAGTTGTCGCGGCCGGCATGGTTCCGATTGTTGAGCCCGAAGTGAACATCAACTCGGCCACCAAAATCGAAGCCGAAGACATCCTGAAGGCTGAAATCCTGAAAAACCTCGACCAGCTGGACGATGGGCAGGACATCATGCTCAAACTGACCATTCCAAGCCAGGCCAACCTTTATGATGAACTGGCCGATCACCCGCGTGTTCTGCGTGTTGTCGCCCTGTCGGGTGGCTATTCGACCGAGCAAGCATGTGATCTGCTGGATCAGAACGGCAAGATGATCGCGTCTTTCTCGCGCGCGTTGACCGAAGGGCTGTCGAAACAACAATCCGATGCTGAATTCAATTCGGCTCTGGGCGGCAATATCGACAAGATCTTCCGCGCATCAGTCTAAGCGCTATACGGGTTTGATGAAATCGCGGCGCAATTGCGCCGCTTTTTCACGCATCACACAGTCCTCGGCGTGATCGTTCACCAGACCCATTGCCTGCATGAAGGCAAAAACGGTGGTCGGTCCAACAAATTTCCATCCCCGCTTTTTCAGGTCTTTTGACATGGCCACGGATTCCGGCGATGTCGATGCGGTCTGAGGATCGGGTGGCGTATCCGCTTCGTACTTCCAAACATATGCAGCCAGAGATCCCTCGGTTGCGATCAACTCTTGCGCGCGTCGCGCGTTGTTGATGACGGCTTCGATCTTTCCACGGTGTCGGACGATACCCGCGTCGTGCAACAAGCGCTGGGTATCGGCATTATCAAACGCAGCGACCGCGTTGATATCAAAGCCTTTGAATGCTTTGCGAAAGTTCTCGCGTTTGGACAGAATAGTTCGCCAACTGAGGCCAGACTGAAAGCTCTCGAGGCATAATTTCTCAAACAGACGTTGATCGTCGCCAACCGGATAGCCCCATTCCTGATCGTGGTAATCAAAGAACTCAGGTGCGGCCTGACACCATGCGCAGCGCGGTTTTCCATCCGGGCCTTCAACCGTTTTCGTCACCACGATGTACTCCTTTTGTTCCCGATTACTTTATGCGGTTTCGTAGCGGAAGAGCAAGCCTGATTTCTCAGGAGCGATACCAATTTAGAATGAAAACCCGTATGGCAGACGCAAGCCCGACTTCTGGATCGCGGGTAACATCAATTTCAGCCGCCAAAGCGTTGATTGGTTGATCTTTTTCTTTAGCGATCGCGCGGAATGCCTGCCAAAATTCATCCTCAAGCGATACGGATGTTCGATGGCCTTTTAGGGTCAGGGAACGTTTGACCGGGCGACCACTCATTTGTCTAGCTTACGGCCATCAAGGTCTTGATCCAGTTTCCGCCGCTGCTTTTTTGCCAGGTCTTTTTCAGCCTTGGTTCGGCCAAACGCAACGGCGTTCTGGTCCGCGCGGGCCTTGTTTTCGGCCCGGGCTTTTTCTTTTCGGTATTTGTTCAGATTGACCGGAGTCGTCATTGCGCGAGCCTCACCTTTGTCAGACTATCGAACAATTCCGCGCGGCTGTCATCTGAAAGGCAGTCGACGCGCACGTCCTCCGAAAACTCAGCCTGTGACGAAGGCGAAACGGGAAGTTGAGCCGACAGCGCTTCTAGGATTTGTCCACCAAGTTCCAAAAGGGCTGGGCGCACTTCCGTCGTAAGATCGGCAAAGTTTTCTGGAACGGGCGTTTGATCCTGTGTCCACCGCTCGATCCAACAGGATTGGATGTCTTTCGCGGCGTCAATTTGCGCCTTAAAGAACAGTTGTGCCGTATCTGGGTCAACGCCAGCCAAGGCAGCCTGTTCCAGCGTTTTTTGAATCACGACTTTCTCGCGCTCAAGGTCTTCGACCGGGCGGTCGTTGGCGTGTTTGAACGCTGCAACGTCTTGCATCCATTCCAGTCTCGAGTCGATCAGATCGAACAATTCCGCCTGTGCGGGTGTTGCTGTGCCCGCGATCAGCAGGCACAGACAGACGGGTTTACCCCAAGCGATCATTTAGGCCCGATCATGTGCTCAGGCCGGACAACTGCGTCGAACGTCTCTTCATCGACAAAGCCCAGCGCGATCGCCTCTTCCTTGAGGGTCGTGCCGTTCTTGTGCGCCGTTTTGGCGACAGTGGTGGCGTTGTCATAACCGATTGTCGGCGCCAGCGCCGTGACCAGCATCAGAGACTCTTTCATCAGCTTGTCGATCCGAGGCTCATTGGCCTTGATTCCTAATAGCATACGCTCGGTAAAGCTGTCGGTAGCGTCGCCCAGCAGCTGAATAGACTGCAGCAGGTTATACGACATCATCGGGTTGTAGACGTTCAGCTGGAAATGGCCCTGCGAACCGGCGAACTTGATCGCGGCGTCATTGCCGATCACATGCGCAGCCACCTGAGTCAGCGCTTCGGCCTGCGTCGGGTTCACTTTGCCCGGCATGATCGATGATCCTGGCTCATTTTCCGGCAGGATCAATTCACCCAGACCCGAGCGCGGGCCCGAGCCAAGGAACCGGATGTCGTTCGCAATCTTGTAGCAAGAGCCCGCAACAGTCGCCAGCGCACCCGATAGGAATACCATGGCATCGTGGGCGGCAAGAGCTTCGAACTTGTTAGGGGCAGTGACGAAGGGCAGGCCGGTGATTTCGGCCATGTTCTTGGCAACAGCCTCGTCCCAGCCGTCATGCGTGTTCAGGCCGGTGCCGACAGCGGTTCCGCCTTGCGCCAGCTCATAGATGCCGGGCATCGCGGCTTCGACCCTGGTGATTCCCTGACGGATCTGGTGCGCATAGCCACCGAATTCCTGCTCCAGCGTCAGCGGTGTCGCGTCTTGTGTGTGCGTACGGCCGATTTTGATGATCCCTGCAAATTCCTTTGCTTTTGCCTCTAAGGCCGATGCGAACTTCTCGAGGCCCGGAAGCAGGACGTCACGAACGCTCATCGCAGTCGCGATGTGCATTGCGGTTGGGAAAGTGTCGTTAGAGGACTGCCCCATATTGCAGTGATCGTTTGGGTGCACCGGTTCTTTCGAACCGATCACGCCGCCCAGAATCTCGATGGCGCGGTTTGCGATGACCTCGTTTGAGTTCATGTTTGACTGTGTGCCCGAACCGGTTTGCCACACGACCAAAGGGAAATTGTCGTCGAACTTTCCCTCGATGACTTCACCGGCAGCCTGAATGATGGCATCGGCGATTTTTGCGTCCAGTTTTCCGGTGGCCTTGTTTTCCATCGCACAGGCCTTTTTGATCACGCCCAGCGCACGCACGATGGCAACGGGTTGCTTTTCCCAGCCGATCGGAAAGTTCATGATCGAACGTTGGGTCTGTGCCCCCCAATACTTGTCGGCGGGAACTTCCAACGGGCCAAAGCTGTCGGATTCGGTGCGGGTCTGAGACATCGGTCACTCCGTCTGGTATGCAGTCGTATGCCGTTTACCCGTGACGACGCCATCGCGCAATCGGCCAGTTGCGCGCACCATAAACTCAAGGCTGCCAAAGGTATAGGCGCGGGGGTGCGTCATTTTTCTTGGTTGCGCTGCCATTAGGACCATTGTGCGTGCCCGCCGCTCAGCTAGAATGCAAAAACCACAGTGATGGAGGTTAAAGTGCTCCTATTTTTCCGGTTTCATCCGCTGAAACTACTCGCGTTTTCATTGGGCGCGTTGTTTTGGGTCGCTTTTGCCAACCTTCAGGCCCATGCGGGGGACATCAAACCCTTTGTCGGCGATTATGTCGGGTCTGCAAATGTCGTCGACGATGACGGCCGCGAAACGCCGCGAGACATGAGCGTGTCCATCCACGAAATATCGGACGGTTTCAACGTCAGTTGGAAGACAACGACTTACAAGGAGGACGGCCGCGTCAAAGAGCAGTCCTTCTCAATCGACTTCAAGCAATCGGACCGGTCCGACGTCTATTCTGCGGCGATGAGGCGAAACGTTTTCGGGCATGAGGTTCCGCTGGACCCGATGCAGGGGGAGCCATTCGTCTGGGGTCGGATCGAAGGTAAGACGTTGACGGTCTTTTCCTTGTTTATCGATGAAAGCGGTGGTTACGAGCTGCAACAATTTGACCGCACGCTGGCGGATGGGGGGCTGAACCTATCATTTTCAAGGTTCCGCAACGGGATAAAATCCCGATCCGTGGAAACGTTCCTCGAAAAACAATAAACCCCGCGCGAGGCGGGGCTTGCTGGCCGGAACTTACTTTCTGAAACTGTCCAGCGAGACGACGTCGGCGTCCTGCTGGACTGTCGGTTCCTCAACTTCGATCGTTTCCTCAACGATGTGCGTTGCGACCTCTTCTTCTTCATCCGGGCTTTCAAAGCGCAGCCCGAATTCGACGGAAGGATCGACAAAGGTCTTGATCGAGGAGTAAGGGATATACAGCGGCTCGGGCGCGTCACCGAAATTCAGCGTGATCGCAAAGCCGTCGTCGCCAACCTCAAGGTTTTCGAACCAGTGCTGCATGACGATTGTCATTTCTTCGGGGTAGCGCTCGCGCAGCCAATCAGCCAGTTCGACCCCGTCTTGCCGGGTGTCGAAGGTGATGAAGAAATGATGCGCCCCAGGCAAACCGTTTTCGGAAACGCTGGTCAGAACCTTTTGGATGAGACCGCGCATCGCGGTGTGCATCAGGGTTCCATAGTCGATGTCCTGCGACATGTGTCATCCTCAAAAGTGGTTATCCCAAGCATAGGGGATTCCTTCGGAAACGAAAGACCGGGAGTGGCCGGATTGTTTAAAGAAAATGAAACCCGACTCCGGCCGCGGCCATTATGGCCAAGGTCACTCCCATGCCGAATTTTAGTTTAAATATCAACACCCCTGCGATCAGAGTTAAAAGCAGAGCAGGCAGGTTCAACGCAGCCAGATCTGGCCAAGGAAGCGTGACTGTGCCCCATGTTTTTTCGGGAATGTCCGCAAAAAGAACGTTCAAAGCGAACCACACGGAAAGGTTGAGAATCACGCCAACGACTGCTGCAGTGATCCCGTGCAAGGCTGCGGACAGCCTGGGGCGGGCTGCCAATTGGTCCAGATAGGGGGCGGCGAGAAAGATCCAAAGGAAACACGGCACGAAGGTCGCCCACAGCGCAACGGCGCCTGCGGCAAGGGCCAGGGAAAACCCACCAGAGATCTGGCCCGTCAGCATGGCGACGAACTGAGTCACCAAGATTAAGGGTCCCGGCGTGGTTTCAGCCAATCCCAAGGCGTCAATCATCTGATCCGTTGACACCCACTGATATTTGTCCACGACGGTCTGGGTCATATAGGCCAGAACGGCATAGGCCCCTCCGAATGTGACAACGGCAAGACGGGCGAAGAACCATCCGAGGTCGCTAAGCAGTTTTTGGCCCGTTACGCTCAGCAAGACCAGCGGACCCAGCCACAGCGTCAGCCAAATGGCACAGGTGCGAAATGGTCGCACAGCGCTAGGGGCAGGGGGCGCTTCTGCAGACCGCGTTTCGCCCTTGAAGCTGACGTAACCCCAAATGGCGGCAGCGAGAATGATTAATGGGAAAGGCAGGTTGAACGCAAAGATCGCGACAAAGCCAAGCCCGGCGATGGCGCGATGCTCGATATCCGTCAAGGCTTTGCGGGACAGGTTTTTTAGTGCCTGAAGCACAATGATGATGACGGTAGCTTTGACCCCAAGAAAACCGGCCTGTACCAGTGGTAAGTCACCAAAAGCCGCGTACAACCCGACCAGCAGAGCAATGATCAGCGCGCCGGGCAGAACAAAGAGACCGCCGGCGATTAGCCCTCCGATCACGCCGCGCAAACGCCAACCAGCATAGGTGGCCAGTTGCATCGCCTCGGGGCCGGGCAGCAACATGCAAAGTGAAAGCGCTCGCAGATAGCTCTGTTCGTCCAGCCACGGCCGCTTTTCCACCAGTTCTTGATGCATCAGGGAGATCTGCGCCGCGGGTCCCCCAAAGGACAAAAGGCCGATGTGCCCAAAGACCCTGACCAGATCCGAAATCGTTGGTGTCATGATTTGCGATCCGCCGGCCAGTCGTGGCGTTCCTCGAACCCGTCGCGCGCCCACCGATACAGCGCGTCATACAGATGCAATCCCGCAGCGAGGTTTTCATGATCATCGCGATATTGCCGGGACAAACCGACAGACACCGCAAGTAACCCGGCAGCCTCTGGCGCAAGGTCATGCCGGTTTGTATCCGCGGCCCGAACCACCGTTGCAAGCCGATCCAGCGCGGGAGAGTGGAGCGCAAACTCATCCAGCATGGTGTCAAAGGTGCACCGGTCTTGCCGGTGGCTGAAATGGGTGTTTTCCATGTCAAAAGGTGTCGCGCCGAACATCTCGGCGGCCGCTTCGACTTCAGCCGGTGCAACGAACAGAAATCTGGCATTCGGATCCACAAACCGCCGGATGAGCCAGGGGCAGGCGATGCGGTCGATCTTGGGGCGATGCCGTGTCACCCACAGCGAACCTTCAGGTCCTACCATTGACAAGGCCGACGCGGGCACACGCGGTGCTCCGGCCATCTCGCGCCAGGCGATCATCCCGCCCTCAAGATATTCGGCTTGAATGCCGTCCCCTCGAAGCCACGAGACAACCGCTTGGCTCAGCTTTTTGCCTTTTTGGCAAATCACGATGACCGGGCGGTCGGCGATCAGTTTCTCAAGCCCCTCAGCGTCTTGCGCCGGGTGGCGAATGGAACCGGGGATCAGGTAGGGGTCAGCCTCAAAATCGGCATCCATGCAAATATCGATCAGCATGGGGGCCTGAGGCGTTCCGATCAGCCGTAACAATTGCTTGGGGGTGATAGAGTTTGGCGCGGGCACAGCATGTCTCCTGGTTTTGTCGGATACATGCGAAACTTGGGCTGACGCCTCACGGGGTGTTCGCAATCTTACCCCATGGCCCTAGCTACCGCGTAAGCGCCAAAAGGGTCAAGATTGCTTCGGTCGGGTTCAGGCCCAATCCAGCCTTTGGCCGGTCATGCAAACCGGAAGAGTGTCCTCAGGAAACTGCCCCAATTGTTCGAATAGTGAGATGAAATCGAACTGGTTGTATGCCTCGACCATGCGCCCGTCTTTGATCCGCCCAATGACACTTCCTGTGGCCTGCAGCGGGGCACCATTGTCCGCACGTGTTGTCCGCAGGTGAATGATGGCGGAAACCCAGTCTCCGTTTTCGATAATTTTCGGCATGTCGACCTGTATGTCCCCCAGAATGTGGCGAAACGCCATGACGAGATCGCGGAAGTCATCGGCACCGACCTGCATTTCCGGGATTAGCCCCTCGGCAGTGGTTTCCGGGGCAAAATACTGGTCAATCGCGTCGGTATTCCCGTTTTCCCAAACTTCGGAATACCATTCTCTGAGTAAATCTGCGTGAGACATCCCAGCTCTCCTTCTTCTGTTGGGATCAGCATGGAATGAAAGAGTGAAAAATCTCTGAACATGTACACGCTCAGCGGAAAACCACAGACATTAGGCGGAAAATGCAGGTTTCTGTTGCCAGGTACCTGCGAACCCCGCCTTACGCGGCTAGGCGCAAGGGCTTAAGTTTCGGTCTTGTTACTGCTTACGCAGCAACTGCAACCGGAGCACGATTGTCGTTTGCAATTGTACTATTTTCGCCGGTAACGGTGGCAGACAGCCGAGACAAAGCTAACCCCTTTAGACGTTCGTCGATCCTATTTCGGCCCCCCGATTCTGAAAGAGTTCCTCAAACGAAGGATACCTCCAGAAGGTATATGGTGGAGCCGCCGGGTACCGCCCCCGGGTCCGATCCGCTTATTACGAGCGCGTTTATGTCCATAGTCCCGAAGGACATTACCTATATAGGTGAGCTGAACTCCGGATGCAAACCGGGAATTCACTTGGGTGTCCAAAACAAAAACAGGGGGTTAGGCGGTCTTGTTGATGTTGGCCAGAATCAGCCAAAGCGCCAAGGCCAGCTCGATTCCACCAAAAGTCACAGCTTTGACCACGGGCGGGTTGTCCAGAATGACGGACACGAACCGTCCCAACGCCGCGCCTGCGTAGACGACACCCAGCATGGCATAGGCCATCGGATTGTTCAGCCACAGTACGGCGAATCCGGTGACGACAAACAATCCGCCGACCGAGGCACGCATCTCGCTCAACCCCATATTACTTTCGGTTGGGGTTAAATCCAACGCTCCCAAGGTAAAACTGGGTGCCAAAAACCCGAACAGGCCAAACCCAACGGTCAGGAGAGCGGCAATCACGTTCAATGCGGTTGTCATCCCATTCTCCTCACGCAGGTTTTCGTCGCTGCTGCGCAACGTCCTGCGCCAGCTGTCTTGTATAGTTCTCAAGCTCAACGAGCGTCGCGTCCACTTTGGTCGAGTCGCGATTTTCCAGCGCGTCGGCAACCTGATTGTGCAGCGCAATGATTGCCTCGCGCGACCGCGCCGTGAAGGTGATCATGTTCATCAAAGGCTGCATGGCCTCGACCGCTCCGGCCAATTGATAGGACAACACGGGATTGCCGGCACCGTCGACGAGGGCACGGTGAAAGGCAACGTCCGAGGCGCAGAAGGCCTCATCCGTGAGGCCCGGTTGTGATTGCCGGTGGACCTCGGCTCGCATTGTGGCCAGTTGATCCGCCGTCCTGCGCTCAGCCGATAAGGGGGCGCAGGCGCGCTCCAGTGCAAAGCGGGCTTCGCAGGCCGTGTCAAAGCTGACCGCATTCATCGACAACAGCAGGGTCGAGGTTGTGATTTGTTGGGAATATGCGCCTTCAAAGCTCAGCCGGTTCACGAAAGCGCCCCCGCTTGCACCGCGCTGAGTGCGGATAAGTGACTGAGCTGCCAGTCTTTTCAGCGCCTCACGCACGGTTGGGCGCGATACTTGAAACTGTTCAGACAGCTCCGCCTCGGACGGCAATCGTTCGTCGACGATCAACTCACCCGAGATAATAGCATCGCGAATGGCCTGAGCAATCTGGGCAGACAGATCAGCAGGCTTCTTGGGGTCAATTTTCATATTCCGGGGACCGTTGGTGAATTTTTATTTGTCTGACATTTAAAAGTCTGACATTTGAAAAGCAAGGACTGAGTCGGGAGGAACGCGTGAGTCGCACAGTTCTACGCAACGCATTTTGGCTGGGGTTTTACGTCCTGATCCTGTGGGCATGGTGGATGATGTTCACCATGAGCGGCGACATGGACCTGGACTGGATCGGCCGCCCCGGTCCGATGGGGCAGGCAATGGCGGCGATGGATCCGCGCATGGACATGTATATGCCCATGGCAGAGTTTGGCCCCTTGTTTTCGATGTGGGCCATTATGATGGCCGCCATGATGCTGCCAACGCTTGTTCCGACCTTGCGCAGCTATGATGACCTGATCCGCAGCGCCAATGGCTCGCGCGCGGGTTGGTTGGGGGTTCTTGGCGGGTATCTCATCGTATGGGTCGGCTTTGCGGCTTTGATTGCAGGCGTGCAACTGGCTTTGTTGTTTGGCGGCGCGGTGGACATGTTGGGCATCTCGAAATCCGGCTGGCTTGCCGGGGGGCTGATGATGGCTGTTGGCGCGTTTCAGTTCACCCGCGCGAAAGAAGTCTGCCATGGCGTCTGCCATGCGCCCATGACCTATTTTCTGGGGCATTGGAAAACCGGGTTCACCGGAGGTATGCGCATGGGTCTGGGACTGGGCGCATTCTGCGTGGGCTGCTGCTGGGGCTTCATGGCGCTTGGTTTTGTGGGCGGAGTGATGAGCCTGCTGTGGATGGGTCTTGCGACCTTTTTCATGGTTTTGGAAAAACTTCCCCAGATCGGGCATGCTGTGACCCGACCGATGGGATTTGCATTGATTGCGGGCGGTCTCGTTCTGCTCGTCTATCCAATAAGCTACGGAGGATAAGCCTATGGCTAAGAACAGAAAACCCGAGGCCGACAGGCTGCCGATCAGCCAGCGCATTGATAGTCGTATGCCAAATCCCAAGCGGCGCGAGATGAGCCCGACGGATTGGGCAATCAAAGGCGAACTGATCCTGAACTGTTCTTGCGACGTGTTCTGCCCCTGCGTTGTCTCGTTGGGTGCGCATCCTCCGACTGAAGGTCACTGCCACGCGTGGATGGGTGTCATAATTGATGAGGGCCATTACGAGGGCGAGGATTTGTCCGGTCTGAACGTTGGGTTGCTCGTCGATATTCCGGGCCGCATGGGCGAGGGCCAGTGGAACGTGGCCGCCTATGTTGATGAGCGGGCCAGCGGCAAGGCGTATAACGGTCTGCTGCAGATTTTCAGCGGACAGGCAGGCGGCACCACGGGTCTGTTCACCATGCTGGTCAGTGAGATCATAGGGGCCGAGCGTGCTCCGGTGCAGATCCAACGCGACGGCAACAAGCGCCGCATCGCGATCGGCCGCAAAATTCAGGGTGAGATCGAGATGCTGGGCGGCAAAGATCCGGAACACCCGGTCATGGTGTCGAACTCGAAGTATTGGATGGGGCCAGACATCATCGTTGCGCGCGGGACGAAGTCCAAGGTGCGTGATTACGGGCGTGTTTGGGACTTTGGTGGAAAATCCGCTGAAATCTGCCCAATCGACTGGCGCGGGCCAAAGTGATGATCAGCGCCGCCTACGCTCAGGAGATGGCCCGATATAATCACTGGCAGAACAGCCAGTTGAAGGGGTTTCTTGCAGCCCTGCCAAGTCAGGAACTGACCCGAGAACGCGGAGCATTCTTCGGGTCGATTCTTGGTACGGCAAATCATCTGCTTTGGGGCGACTGGATATGGATGTCACGTTTCGACAAAGGCCAGGGGCCGGGTGGCGGTATCCCGGAAAGCCCGACCTTGTGCGCGGATCTGGCCGAATGGTTGCCGCTGCGCGATCAGATCGATGAACGGATTTTCAACTGGGTTACTACTCTGAAAGACGGGGATCTGACCGGCCCGTTTACATGGTATTCTGCCGCCAAAGAAGCGGATGTCACAAAACCCTATGCACAGTGCGTCATCCATTTCTTCAATCACCAAACACATCACCGGGGTCAGTTGCACCAAATGCTGACCGAAACAGGTTCAACCGCCCCGGTGAGCGATCTGGTTTTTCTGCCTGAGGAGGCCTAAGTGGTTCAGATTTCGCTGTCACGTCGCCTGCGCCGAACGCCTTTTTCTGACGGTGTCGAAGCGGCTGGTGTCAAGGGATATACGGTTTACAACCGCATGTTATTGCCGACTGTTTTCGAATCCGTCGAAGCGGATTACCGGCATTTGAAAACCCATGTGCAGGTTTGGGATGTCTCATGCGAACGACAGGTCGAACTGCGCGGGCCGGACGCTGCGCGGCTGATGCAGATGCTGACGCCGAGGGACCTTCGGGGCATGCTTCCTGGTCAGTGCTTTTATGTGCCCATCGTCAACGAAACAGGCGGCATGCTGAACGATCCTGTGGCCGTAAAGCTCTCGGAGGACCGGTGGTGGATCTCGATCGCCGACAGCGACCTTCTGCTTTGGGTCAAAGGGATCGCCAACGGCTATCGGCTGGATGTGCTGGTGGATGAGCCCGATGTGTCCCCTCTGGCAGTTCAGGGACCTAAAGCAGACGAGTTGATGGCTCGGGTTTTTGGCGACCGAGTCCGTGATATCCGGTTCTTCAGGTTCGACAAGTTCGCGTTCGAAGGGCGTGAACTGGCGGTTGCCAGGTCGGGCTATTCCAAACAGGGCGGGTTCGAAATCTACGTTGAAGGGTCGGACATAGGCATGCCTTTGTGGAACGCCTTGTTTGCAGCAGGAGAAGACCTGCAGGTCCGCGCGGGCTGTCCGAACCTGATCGAGCGGATCGAGGGCGGGTTGCTGTCCTATGGTAACGACATGACCGACGACAACACCCCGCATGAATGCGGTTTGGGCAAGTTCTGCAATACGCACACGGCGATCGGCTGTATTGGGCGGGATGCGCTTTTGCGGGTCGCAAAGGAGGGACCGGTGCAGCAGATCCGTCCAATAGCAATTGATGGAGACTCTGTACCTCCATGCGATCGCCCCTGGCCGGTGGTCGCGGGCGGCAAACAGGTCGGGCAGGTGACTTCGGCAGTTTGGTCGCCCGATTTCCAGACAAATGTCTCAATCGGGATGGTCAAGCTCAGCCACTGGGACCCGGGAACACAAATCGAAGTTGAAACACCAGACGGAATGCGCAGCGCAACGGTTCAGGAAAAATTCTGGATTTGAACTGTGGGAATTCACATCAGCAACAGTTGATGGGCGATTGAAAATGAAAGGAAAGCTGGAATGTTCAGTGCATTGGTGATGGATAAGGACGAAGAAAGCGGTCTGGCGAGCGCTTCGGTCAAACAACTTTCCGAAGGGGACTTGCCCAACGGTGAAGTCACGGTTGCGGTTGAGTATTCGACTGTGAACTACAAGGATGGTCTGTGCATGTCACCAAAGGGCGGTGGTCTGGTGCGGAACTACCCGCATGTTCCCGGTGTCGACTATAGTGGAACCGTCGAGGCGTCCTCGGACGAACGCTACAAGCCCGGCGACAAGGTGGTGCTGACCGGTTGGCGTGTTGGCGAGGCGCATTGGGGCGGATACTCGCAAAAGGCCAGCGCTTTGGCCGATTGGCTGGTCCCTTTGCCCGAAGGTCTGGACACGCGACAGGCCATGGCAGTGGGCACCGCTGGTTTCACTGCGATGCTGGCGGTCATGGCGCTTGAGGATCAGGGCATGCAGAAGGACCATGGGCCGGTTTTGGTCACAGGCGCCGCCGGTGGCGTTGGGTCGGTTGCGACGGCCATTCTGGCCAATCTGGGCTATGAAGTGGCTGCAGTGACCGGTCGACCAGAGGCGGGCGAATACCTTAAATCATTGGGTGCGACGACCATTGTTCCGCGCGAAGACCTCAATGAAACCGTAAAACGTCCGCTGGAAAGTGAAACTTGGGCGGGATGTGTTGACGCGGTTGGCGGCGAGATGCTGGCGCGCGTACTGGGGCAAATGAAATACGGTGCTTCGGTCGCCGCGGTCGGTCTGGCCGGAGGGGCAGGGCTGCCCGCAAGCGTCATCCCCTTCCTGTTGCGCGGCGTGAACTTGCTGGGCATCGACAGCGTGATGCAGCCATATGACAACCGGGTCCGTGCGTGGCAGCGCGTGGCGACTGATCTGCCGATGGATAAGCTTGAGGCGATGGTCCATCCCGCGACCCTGGGTGATCTGCCACAATTGGGGGCAGATATTCTCAAGGGACAGGTGAAAGGCCGCGTGGTCGTCGACGTAAACGCCTGATTCCCGAGTAAATGAGTTGATCCGGCCGATCTTAATGTCGGTCGGTTCAATTGCCCCTGAAAGAACCCGAAATTGTCAGAAACACCTCTGGCCATTGGCGCAATTCCACATCATCATTGCTATACATCCCAATTGCGATGGACTATGAGCCAAGCAAACAGCACCTGAAGACGGGGAGTGAGCAGCATGTCTGACGATTTTGAACTGGACACCGACGATCTGAAGCGCCGTATGGAAGGCGCGATGGGCAACCTGAGAACCGAGTTTGCGTCCTTGCGGACGGGCCGCGCATCGGCATCGATGCTGGAACCGATCATGGTTGATGCCTATGGATCGATGACTCCGATCAATCAGGTCGGAACCGTCAATGTTCCGGAACCCCGCATGGTGACGGTGAATGTCTGGGACAAGGGTTTGGTCGGCAAGGTTGAAAAAGCGATCCGCGAAAGCGGTCTGGGCATCAACCCGCAGCTGAACGGCACCATCATCATGCTGCCGATTCCCGAGTTGAACGAAGAACGCCGCCGGGAACTGGGTAAAGTTGCAGGACAATATGCCGAGCACGCCCGCGTTTCTATCCGCAACGTCCGTCGTGACGGTATGGATCAGATCAAGAAGGCCAAAGCCGACGGAATGTCGGAGGACGATCAGAAGTTCTGGGAGAGCGAAGTTCAGGATCTGACCGACGAGATGATCAAAAACGTGGATGCCGCGCTTGAGACCAAGCAGGCAGAGATCATGCAGGTCTGAGCCCGGAATATGCCCGACACCGCTCATACTTCGACCGTGACCGGACCTCGCCACGTTGCCATCATCATGGATGGCAATGGTCGATGGGCACAGGCGCGAAACCGGCCGAGGCTTTTTGGACACCAGGCCGGTGCCCGGCGGGTGCGCGACGTGGTCGAAGCCTGCCCAGCGTTGGGTATCAAGTATCTGACTGTATTCGCCTTCTCGACCGAGAACTGGAAACGAACCCAGGTCGAGGTCGCCGGGCTGATGAGCCTGTTTCGTCGTTATATCATCAAAGAGGCGCGCAACCTGACCAAAGCCGGCGTCCGGGTTCGCTTTATCGGCGATAGGGTTCGGCTGGACTCGAAACTGACCGATCTGATGGACATGCTTGAAGATGCGACGAAAGACAACGACCTCGTCCATCTGACCATCGCCATTAATTACGGCGGGCGGGACGAGGTCGCGCGGGCGACCAAACGTCTGGCGCGCGACGTGTTCGAGGGCCGCCTGCGTCCCGAAGACGTGGGTGAGGAAACCCTGCCCAAATATCTGGATACGCATGTTCTTCCCGACCCGGATCTTGTGATCCGGACAAGCGGCGAGGCGCGCATTTCCAACTTTCTTTTGTGGCAGTCGGCTTATTCGGAATACGAATTCATCGACACGCTCTGGCCCGACTTTACCGCCGCCGAGCTTGAGCGGCTGTGCCGTAACTTTGGAACCCGTGACAGACGCTTTGGGGCGGTCCCGGCATGAGCGAAGGCCGATGGTCTGACCTGAGCGCACGTGTCCTGTCGGCCGCGGTACTGGTTTGCATAGGTTCAGTCGAGGTGTGGCTGGGTGGCCTGTGGTTTGAATCCTTTATAGCAGTCGCCTGCGGTCTGATGACCTGGGAACTGGTTCGGATGATCGATCCCGAACGAAACGGCGTTGCAATCCAATTGGGGATTTTGACCGGCGTCGCGGTTATTCTGAGCTATCATCTGCCACCGCTGTACAAGTTGCCGTTCCTGCTGGCTCCGGCATTGGTTGGGGCGGGGCAGATCAGTAAGTCAAAGGGGACTTACGCGCTGTTTGCCATCTGGATTGCGGCTGCAGGTCTGGGTTTCATTTCAATCCGCGAGAACATGGGATTCGGCTGGATGGTCTGGCTGATATCGGTGGTCGTAGCCACCGATGTCGCCGGCTACTTTGTTGGCAAAACCTTCGGTGGCCCTAAGTTCTGGCCAAAGGTCAGCCCAAAGAAGACATGGTCCGGCACAGCCGGAGGATGGATTGCAGCAGCCATTGTTGGAGCCATTTTTGCCGCTCATGCCGGGTTCGGGGTATTGTTCGTGCTGATCTCAGTACTTGCGTCCATGGCCAGCCAGCTTGGTGACATTGTCGAAAGCGCGACCAAACGAAAGTTCGGGGTCAAGGACAGTTCGAACCTGATACCGGGCCATGGCGGCTTTCTGGATCGCTTTGACGGCATGATGGGCGCGGCCCTGTTCATTTTGATAGCCGGGATTCTCTATTCCCCCGGAGCCATGTGATGCGCAAAATCTCAATTTTCGGCGCGACCGGATCAATCGGGCAGAACACAATTGATCTGATCGACCGCGATGCGGCAGCTTATGATGTGGTGGCGCTGACAGGCGGGGCCAACATCGAAAAACTGGCCCATGACGCCGTGCGCCTACAGGCGGAAGTGGCCGTAACGGCCTATGAGGACCGGCTGGATGATCTGCGCGCAGCCTTGGCCGGTTCCGGAGTCGAAGCCGCAGCGGGTCAAACCGCACTGACCGAAGCTGCGGCGCGGCCAGCCGATTGGGTCATGTCCGCCATCGTTGGCGCAGCTGGCCTTGAGCCAGGTCTGGAGGCGTTGAAACAAGGTTCGACGCTGGCTTTGGCCAACAAGGAAACTCTTGTTTGCGCGGGCGCATTGGTTTTGGAAACAGCTAAAGCCAATGGCGCGCGGCTGCTACCGGTCGACAGTGAGCATTCGGCCGTGTTTCAGGCGCTTGTCGGTGAAGATATGAACGCGGTTGAGCGAATAATCATCACCGCAAGCGGCGGTGCCTTCCGGGACTGGCCGCTTTGCGATCTGGCACGGGCTACCGTGGAACAAGCCTCAAGCCATCCGAACTGGAATATGGGGCAGCGGATAACCATCGACAGCGCATCTATGTTCAACAAGGCGCTGGAATTGATTGAAACTAAAGAGTTCTTTGGCGTTGCTCCGGATCAGATCGAGGTTCTGGTGCACCCGGAATCCATCGTCCACGCCATGGTCGGCTTCGCGGACGGTGGGGTCATGGCACATATGGGCGCCCCGGATATGCGGCACGCTATCGGCTATGCGCTTCATTGGCCGGACCGTCGCGGCCTGCCGGTTGACCGTTTGAATCTGGCAAAACTGGGCCAGTTGAGGTTCAATGAACCGGATGAGGCCCGCTATCCGGCCCTGCGCCTTGCCAGAAATGTGATGAAGCGGGGCGGTCTGTCTGGCGCCGTTTTCAACGCAGCAAAAGAACGGGCGCTGGATCGGTTTATCGCCCGCGAAATCGGATTTCTTCAGATGGCCGACATTGTCGAGTCCGTTCTGGACAGGTTTGAGGCCGCGGACGGCCTTATTGACGCCCCTTTGACCCTTGATAACGTGCTGCAAACGGACCATCTGGCACGTACGTGGGTTGATGATGCTGTCATCCAACGAGCAGGATAGAATTTTGGACGTACTTTCTCTGATCCCTCAGTTTGGCAATTTGCTGTACACGATCATTGCCTTTGTCATCGCGCTTTCGGTGATCGTTGCGGTGCATGAATACGGTCATTACATCGTTGGGCGCTGGTCGGGCATTCATGCCGAGGTGTTTTCGATCGGGTTCGGACCTGTTCTCTGGAGTCGTGTGGACAAGCGCGGCACACGCTGGCAGATCGCGGCGTTACCCTTTGGTGGTTATGTGAAATTCCTTGGTGACGCGAACGCCGCATCGGGAAAAGACGAAACCGCCATGAGCGAGATTTCAGAACAAAACCCTGAAGAGTTACGCCGCACCATGCATGGGGCACCTTTGTGGGCGCGCGCAGCTACAGTTGCTGCGGGGCCGGTGTTCAATTTCGCGATGTCCATTGTGGTTTTTGGTCTGATCTTCCTGACCCAAGGCGTCACCAAAGAACCTTTGACGGTCGGCACATTGCATCCTTTGCCGGGCACCGTGCAGGAGCTGCAGGAAGGGGACGAGATCGTCGCTATCGAAGGTATCCCGGTTCCGGATTTCGATCAGGACGGTGCCTGGAGTGATTTCACCGACGCTTTGCCGGTTGAGCCGGTTCTGGATTACACAGTCATTCGGGACGATCTGACGGTAGATGTATCCGCCCCATGGTTGTTTCCGCCGCTGATTCAGCAGGTCGCCCCGCGAAGTGCTGCGATGGATATCGACCTGAAACAGGGTGACGTCATCACAGCCGTGAACGGTGATCCCATCTTTGCCTTCGATCAGTTGAAAGACCACGTTGAAGGATCAGACGGGAAAGTTCTGCTGGTGGATGTGTGGCGCGACGGTGCTGAACTGGAGTTTGCGCTGGCACCGCGTCGCACAGATGAACCGCAACCGGATGGCGGCTTTGTCACGCATTGGCGCATCGGAATCGTTGGCGGCATGATGCTGGAACCTGCGACCGAACCGGCCGGCATTCTGGAGTCGTTGTCCGGCGGTGCGCGACAAACCATGCGTATCATCGAGGGCTCTCTGTCCGGGATCTGGCACATGGTTACGGGCGCAATCAGCACGTGCAACATGTCCGGACCGATTGGAATCGCCGAAACCTCGGGAGCCATGGCCAGTCAGGGCGCGCAAAACTTCATCTTCTTTATCGCTGTATTGTCTACGGCCGTAGGTCTGCTGAACCTCTTTCCGATCCCGGCACTGGACGGAGGGCATCTGGTTTTCTACGCCTATGAAGCTGTCGCAGGCAAACCGCCCAGCGATGGTGTGCTGAAGGTGTTGATGGGGGTAGGGGTGTCGTTGATTCTGGGCTTGATGATCTTTTCGGTCTCAAACGACTTGTTCTGCTGATTGTGGCTAAGCAAGCGTACAAAAGCCGTAATTTCGCCCCAATCCGTGCGTAAGTTTCCGCACTGTGAATTCTTGTGTCAGAGGCTCAAATGACAAAGGCGCTGCGGAAATCTTACCAAAGCTTCAGCTTCCTGTTCATGCTGAACTGGGACACTCTGCTGTTTTTCGGTGCAACCGCGTTGGCCATGGGCGGTTGGGCCTATGTGATCAACATGTGATTCTTGCTCCCTTTCTGAAAAGGACATGCAGCGGCCCACTGGGCCGCTTTGTATTTTGGTCTTTTGACAAGGGTAATTAATCTCGCTACTCAACAATAAAGTCCTGAAATTCTGGGTAGAGAAAAAAATGACAGATAGGCGAGGCGCGGGCACATCCTGCGGGGGGCAGAAGCCAACAAACAAGATTTTGTGGCAGACGCTACGTATTTTTTCCTTTGTTTTTATAGCTGGATTTGCGTCTCTGCCGGGGGTAGCACACGCGCAAAGCTACACCTTCAATTCGTTCGATGTTGAGGGGAACCGGCGGATTGAAAGGTCGACAGTTATAGCCCGAACAGGGATTCAACCGGGGCAGACAGTGACTGCCGGGGAATTGAATGACGCCTATCAGCGTTTGCTTGACAGTGGTGTTTTTGAAACAGTCGAGTTGACACCACGTGGCAGTACTCTTGTGATCGAAGTCGCTGAGTACCCGACGATCAACCAGATCAGCATCGAAGGCAATCGCCGGGTGAAGGATGATGTCCTGCTGGAGGCCATCAACTCTCAGCCTCGCCGGGTTTTCACGCCCCAGGTTGCCGAAGCCGACGCAGATCAGATTGCGGAAATCTACTCGGCACAGGGCCGTGTATCGGCGACGGTCATTCCCCGCATTATCCGCCGCAGCGATAACCGCGTCGATCTTGTGTTTGAGATTGCCGAAGGCACCACTATCGAAGTTGAACGCGTAAGCTTCGTTGGCAACCGGGCGTTCTCGGATCGTCGCCTGCGGCGCGTGCTTGAGACTAAGCAGGCGAACATCCTGCGCACATTCCTGCGCGGCGACACGTTCATCGCGGATCGGATCGAATTCGACAAACAGGTCATTCGGGACTTTTACCTGTCCCGTGGCTACGTGGATTTCCGCGTCAACAGCGCGAATGTGGAATTCACACGCGAGCGCGATGCGTTCTTCCTTGTGATGAACATCACCGAAGGTCAGAAGTTCTCGTTCGGCAAAATCTCGACCGTCAGCGAAATTCCGGGGGTCGATCCGGCCCCGTATCAGGCGGCTCTGAAGATCAAACCGGGAGTAACTTACTCTCCGTCGCTGATCGAAAACTCGATTGCACGTCAGGAACGACTAGGCCTGAGACAGGGTGTAGACTTTCTGCGGGTTGAACCTCGGGTTACGCGCAATCCGCGCGATCTGACGCTGGATGTACAGTTCGTTCTGACACGTGGTCCTCGGATTTTTGTTGAGCGCATCGACATCGAAGGCAACACGACGACTCTGGACCGCGTGATCCGGCGCCAGTTCGACACTGTCGAAGGCGACCCGTTCAACCCACGTGAGATTCGTCAAAGTGCCGAGCGCATCCGCGCCCTTGGGTTCTTTGCGGTGGCAGACGTTGAGCCGCGCGAAGGTTCGACCCCCAGCCAGGTGATTGTCGACGTGGACGTCGAAGAACAGCCGACCGGTTCGCTGAGCCTGGGTGGTAGCTACTCGGTTTCCGACGGTTTCGGGATTGCGATCGGTCTGAACGAATCGAACTTCCTGGGCCGTGGCCAAAACCTCGGTGTTACGCTGTCGACCGCACAAGACTCGGAGCAATACACTCTGAACTTCACCGAACCGTATCTGCTGGGCCGCCGGTTGCAATTTGACCTGGGGCTGGGGCTTGCCTCGACCAACTCAAGCTTTGCCAGCTACGACACGCAGCGGGTCTTCTTCAATCCTCAGCTGAGCTATGCGATTGGCGAGCTGTCGTCTCTCCGGTTGCGGTACGGCTGGGACCGTAGCGAGATGACGCAGCAGGACAATGAAACCAATGGTGCGGTCATTGCGTCCGAGATCGAACAGGGCAAACGTACTACCAGCTCGCTGGGTGTGTCCTACGTCTATGACAGCCGTCGCGGTGGTCTGAACCCGAATGCAGGTGTTCTATTTGAAGTTGGTGTTGATGCAGCCGGGCTTGGCGGCGATAACGAATACTACAAAACCACTGCCCGTGGTATCGCACAGACCCGCGTTCTGAGCGAAGAAGTCGTCCTGCGCGCGTCGCTGGAACTGGGCGCGCTGCATTGGAGAGGCGACGATTTCAGCCGAACCATCGACCGCTTTGTTCTCGGGCCGAACACGTTCCGGGGCTTCGAGCCCGCAGGTCTGGGTCCGCGCGACCTGTCCAACGGTCAGGACGATGCGATTGGTGGTAACTACTACTGGGTTGCACGTCTGGAATCAGACTTCCCTCTGGGCTTGCCAGAAGAGCTAGGCCTGCGCGGCGGCGTGTTCTATGACTTCGGTAACCTGTACAACATCAACAACGTGAACACTGCCGGTGCTGATATTGTTGGTGCCGACGGCTCCATCCGTCACGTCATCGGTCTTTCGGTTCTGTGGACCACACCTTTTGGTCCGCTGCGCTTCAACTTCTCGCAAGCTCTGAAGAAAGAGGACTTCGACAAGGAGCAGAATTTTGACCTGACCATTCAGGCACGGTTCTGATCCCCAGATGTTGAATTCGATATACTCAAGAGTGCAGGGCCCATTGCGGGCCCTGTGCGTTTTTTTGGCGGTGGCCTGCGTGGGCCCCGCTCAGGCCCAGCAGTTGGGTGTGCCGCAATCCAGCGTCCTGACGTTGTCCAGCGAACGGTTGTTTGCCGAGTCCGAATTTGGTCAGCGCGTTATGCAAGAGATTGAGGCCGAAGGCGTTCTGCTGGCCGAGGAAAACGAACGGATCGTTGCCGAGCTGAGTCGGGAAGAAAAAGATTTGACGGAAAAACGCACCGAGATGCAGCCGGATGAATTCCGGCCGCTTGCCGAAGCGTTTGACAGGAAGGTTCAGTCTCATCGCGATGGGCAGCGGGCGAAGCTGGACGCGCTGTCCCGCCAAAGCGAGGAAGCCCGACAGACATTTTATGAGCTGGTACAACCGGTTCTGATTGATCTGTTGCGCGAATCCGGTGCCTCGGTGGTCATTGAACGCTCTAGCGTGTTTCTCAGCTCTGACCGGACCGATGTGACCGACGCGGCAATCGCACGGATCAATGAATTGATTGGCGACGGAAGCCAGCTAGAAAACAGGGGCGACGAATAGGGTCGCTTGCCCTTGGGGCGTGGTGTTGCTAACCACGCGTCAAAGAGAAATCCATAACGGGACGACTGCAAGATGAGCACGGAAACCAAAAGCGCAGACATTCAGCTGATCCAGCGGATATTGCCGCACCGCTATCCGTTTCTGCTGGTTGACAAGGTGGTGGACATCTCGGGCTATCAATCGGCGGTCGGCATCAAGAATGTCACCATGAACGAGCCGCATTTCCAGGGGCATTTCCCGGGTACTCCGATCATGCCGGGTGTGACTATCGTTGAGGCAATGGCCCAGACCGCGGGCGTGATGCTGGGCGTTGGAATGGATGTAATCGACAGCGAACTGCTGATCTATTTCATGAACATCGACAAATGTAAGTTCCGCCGCAAGGTGATCCCGGGTGATGTGCTTGAAATGCATGTCGAGACCGTCCGTGGCAAAAAAGGTGGAAAGATCTTCAAATTCAGCGGTCGCGCCACAGTAGAAGGTGAAGTCGCGGCCGAGGCCGAATTCTCGGCCTATGTCGATTGGGACATGGAAAAAACGACATGAGCGGTATCCACCCAAGCGCAATTATCGAAGACGGTGCGCAGATTGGTGAGGACTGCATCATCGGCCCGTTTTGCTATGTGGGCAGCCAGGTAAAGCTAGATGACCGCGTCGAGTTAAAATCGCATGTCGTGGTTACGGGTGACACCGCTGTTGGTGAAGACACCGTAATTTTCAACTTTTCGGTCATCGGGGAAATCCCGCAGGACCTGAAGTTCGGCGGTGAAAACACCCGGCTTGAAATCGGTAAACGCAATCGAATTCGGGAACACGTCACGGTGAACACCGGAACCGATGGTGGCGGTGGCGTCACCCGGATCGGTGATGATTGCCTGCTGATGGCAGGTGTTCATGTCGCGCATGACGTCCAGATCGGCAATCGGGTGATTATGGTAAATCATGCCGGTGCGGCAGGACACTGCATCATCGAAGATGACGTGATCGTGGGCGGCATCTCAGGTCTACACCAATGGGTACGTGTCGGACGCGGCGCGATCATCGGCGCTCTGACGATGGTTCCGAATGACGTGATCCCCTATGGTCTGGTGCAGGCCCCGCGCGGTGAGCTTGATGGTCTGAACCTTGTTGGACTTAAGCGGCGTGGTGTATCTCGAGAGGATATCGCAGCCTTACGCGCCGCCTTCCGCGAACTTTCGACCGGCGATGGAACCTTCATGGAACGGGCACATCGGGTCGGAGTGGATAACGAAAGCGAATACGTTCAGCGGATCGTGGATTTCGTAACCGGACATTCGGACCGATCCTTCTTGACACCGGGGAAGTAGACCCATGCTGGCGCTGATTGCGGGAACGGGCGTATTGCCGGGCGAAGTCGTAGGGCAGTTGGCCGAGCGTCCAGTGATCTGCGCCATGGAAGGGTTCAGCCCGGATACTCTGACGCCGGATGTCGAGTTTCCACTGGAACAGCTAGGCAGCTTCATCGCTGACATCAAGGCGCGGGGCGTTACTGAGATCTGCATGGCAGGGGCCGTTGGGCGTCCGCCTATTGATCCTAGGCGGATCGACGCGGCAACGATGCCGCTGGTGCCGATCCTGCAACAAGCGATCATGTCCGGAGACGATGCTGCGCTGCGGGCCGTAATTAACATATTTGAAGAAGCTGGTTTTAAAGTGCGGGCGGCGCACGAAATCGCACCGAACCTGCTGCCGCAACTTGGGTGCTTGACGCAATCGCAACCGTCCGAGGCTGATCTGGCCGATGCGGATCGCGGATCCGCAATCGTGCGTGCAATGGGGGCCGCAGATGTGGGGCAGGCTTGCGTCGTGTGCAAACGACAGGCTCTGGTTATCGAAGGGATATTCGGCACCGCGTGGATGTTGCAGTCCCTGACGCAAAGACCGGATGCGGGCGGCGGCGTGTTGTTCAAGGCACCAAAGCCGGATCAGGATCGCCGTGCTGATCTACCCGCCATCGGGCCGGACACCGTGTCTGGAGCCGTAGCGGCCGGACTGTCCGGGATTGTGATCGAAAAGGGCGGCGTTCTTGTTCTTGAGAAAGACCGCGTCATCGCCGAATGCGACCGGCTCGGGTTGTTCCTGTACGTCCGCGAGCGGACGAACTGATGCGCGTTTTCATTGTCGCCGGTGAACCCTCGGGGGATCGGCTTGGCGGCGCATTGATGGAAGGGCTACGAACCCTTGTGCCGGATGTCGAATTCGACGGTGTCGGCGGCCCGTTGATGCAGGCGCAGGGCTTGGAAAGCCGTTTCCCCATGTCCGAGCTTTCGGTCATGGGTCTGGTCGAGGTCCTGCCCAAGTTCTTTCATCTCAAACGCCGGATTGCCGAGACGGCACAGGCTGTTCTGGATACCCAGCCTGACGTTCTGATCACCATCGACAGCCCCGATTTTTCGTTGCGCGTCGCCAAGCTGGTGAAGGCGCAAAGCGATATTCGAACCGTTCACTATGTTGCCCCCAGTGTCTGGGCCTGGCGTCCGGGTCGTGCGGACAAAATGGCAAAGGTCATCGACCACGTTCTGGCCCTGCTGCCATTTGAGCCACCCTACATGGAACGTGCGGGGATGGAGTGCGACTTTGTCGGTCATCCGGTCGTCAGCGAACCGGTGGCGTCAGACGAGGACATTCAGAAGTTTCGGGAAGCCCACGATCTTGGGCAAGCTCCAATCCTGCTGGCCTTGCCAGGATCGCGTCGGGGCGAGGTGGATCGTCTGGCGCCCGTGTTCGGTGAATCGTTAAGCCTGTATCTGAAAGAGCACCCCGAAACCCGCGTTGTCGTACCGGCTGTCGCCCATATTGTCGAAGCAGTTACCGAGCATGTCCAAAACTGGCCCGGTTCGCCGGTCGTGGTGGACCCTCGCCAATTGCCTTCGGACGAGGCTCAGTCACAGAAAAGGGCAGCGTTTGCTGCGGCTGAACTGGCACTGGCGGCGTCCGGAACAGTCTCGTTGGAACTGGCTGCGCAGGCAACGCCAATGGTGATCGCCTATAATCTAAACTGGCTGACCACGCTGATCGCAAAGCGCATGGTGGACCTGGACACGGTGACCCTTGTCAACTTGGTCTCAGAGACCCGCGCAGTTCCCGAGTGCTTGCTGGACGATTGCGAACCGGGCAAGGTTGCCGCGGCTTTGGCGGCCGTGTCCGCCGAACCTGAGGCGCAGCACAAGGCCATGGATCTGACGATGGATCGGTTGGGGCGGGGCGGAGAAGCACCGGGCCTGCGCGCAGCCCGTGCCGTACTAAAAAGACTGCCCGAACGCCATGATTGAACACATCCTGTTCGGACTCTCGGCCGCGATCGTGACCGTCTCGACCAATCTCGACAATCTGGTTGTTATGTTCGGATTGATCATGGTGATGGAAACACGCCGTGTGGTGATTGGGTTTGCTGTTGCTCAGACTATTGTGCTTTCGCTGGCACTGGTGATTGCCAGCGGCCTGGACCAAAGCGGATTTCTGAACTGGGTTGGCTACCTCGGGATTATTCCCTTGTGTCTGGGGCTTTATGGGATCTGGCAACAAATCAGGGGCACTGACAGCCGCAAGATGCCCGATACGGGGGCCATCACTTCGGTCGTTGCTCTGTTTCTGAGCCTTTCGATTGATACGATGGTAGCAATGACACCTTTATTTGCGGATTCCACCCCGGCGTTCCGGATGACGGCGTTGATCGGGGCGGCCTGCGCGCTTGCTGGTTTGATCAGTGTTGCAAGCTGGGGTGCGCCGCGAGCGCAGGTGCTGGGACCACGCTTCGCAAGGCTCGATCGGATCGCGCCTTACATCATGGTCTCCGTCGGACTGTATATTCTGGTCAACAGCCCGACAGACGTTTTGTGATCTGAAGGCTAGGGCCTCAGTAGCCGCGCCATATCCAGCCGCCACCAAAGATGCGGGAGCCTTCGTTGGCATAGAACACGCAGGCCTGACCCGGTGAGATGCCTTCCTCGGGCGTCAGCAATTCCACCTCGGCCGTGGTTTCAGACAAAGGACGAACAATCGCCTCGCGCGGGGGACGGGTCGAACGAACCTTGACCGACAAATGCCATTCTTTCTGCGAGGTGAAGGGCTCATCTCCCAGCCAGTTGATCTCACGCACGGGTACGGTCCGCGTCGCCAGCAATTCCTTGGGGCCAACCACGACCTGCTTTTTATCCACGTCGAGCTTCACAACATACAAGGGCTCGCTCAGCCCACCGATGCCCAGACCGCGGCGTTGGCCTATGGTGTAGTGAATGACGCCGTTGTGCTGGGCCAGTACCCGACCGTCGGAATGGACAATTTCACCCGGTTCGGCAGCGCCGGGGCGGAGTTTTTCGATCACGCTGGCGTAGTTGCCGTTCGGGACAAAGCAGATGTCCTGGCTATCAGGCTTATCCGCAACCGACAGACCATATTGCGCCGCCATCTCACGGGTTGCATCCTTGGAGGGCAGGTGGCCCAGCGGGAAGCGCAGATAGTCCAACTGCTCGGGCGTTGTCGAGAACAGGAAATAGGACTGATCCCGGTTCGCATCCTCGGCGCTGTGCAGTTCCGGGCCATTGGCGCCCATCTTGCGCTGAATGTAATGGCCGGTGGCCATGCAGTCGGCCTCTAGGTCCTGAGCCGTTTCCAGCAGGTCCTTGAATTTTACGCGTTCATTACAGCGAATACAGGGCACCGGAGTCGCGCCGGCCAGATAGCTGTCCGCAAATTCGTCGATCACGGCGTCTTTGAAGATATTTTCGTAATCCAGCACATAGTGCGGAAAGCCACGCTCTTCAGCAACACGGCGTGCGTCGTGGATGTCGATCCCTGCGCAGCAGGCACCTTTCTTGGCCAAGGCGGCACCGTGGTCATAAAGCTGCAGCGTCACGCCAACGACGTCATAGCCCTGATCGGCCAGATAGGCGGCGACAACGGAACTGTCCACGCCGCCGGACATGGCAACAACCACCCGCGTTTCCGACGGGGGTTTGGCAAAGCCAAGCGAGTTCAGCGGTGTCTCGGTATCGAGGGCCATGACGATTCCAGTCCGGGTTAAGAAAGACCGGCAGAATATAGGAAAATTCTACACACTCTCAAGGGGCGGTTTCACTCAGCATTAAGTAGGCTGTTGTCAGCTTTGTCGCAGCAGAAAAAGGGTCGAGAGATGTATTTGCACAAAGTCGAAGGGCCAAGGTCCGTAACCCTGCCGGATGGAACGGTTTTATCGCGTGCTGACCTGCCACCTGCCGAGACAAGCAGATGGGTCGCCTCGCGCAAGGCCATCGTGGTGCGTGGCGTTGTTTATGGGCTGATTTCCCTGTCGGACGCCAAAAAGCGCTATGGGCTGAGTGATGAAGAGTTCAATTCCTGGGTTTCCGCGGTCGCAGAACACGGAATGGACGCTTTGAAGGTCACGGCCTTAAAAAAATATCGACAACCTAAAGGAGAAAGTGAATAAATGATTCAACGGTAACATCAAGTTAACCATTTTTGATCAGGTTCAATTTCAATTGGTAATTGACCCGAATTGGAGCAGTAAATGCGTATACTTCTTGTCGAGGATGATCCCACCACGTCCAAAAGCATCGAACTGATGCTGACGCACGCCAACCTCAACGTCTACGCGACGGATCTTGGCGAGGAAGGCATCGATCTAGCGAAACTGTACGATTATGACCTGATCCTCCTGGACCTGAACCTGCCGGACATGAACGGGCATGAAGTGCTGCGCCAGTTGCGTATTGCACGGGTCGAGACACCGATCCTGATCTTGTCGGGCGCGGATGATACCGAAAGCAAGATCAAGGGATTCGGTTTTGGCGCTGACGACTACATGACAAAACCTTTCCATCGGGAAGAACTCGTCGCCCGTATTCACGCGATTATCCGCCGTTCCAAAGGTCACTCGCAATCAGTGATCCACACGGGGCGGGTCGCAGTGAACCTGGATGCCAAAACTGTTGAGGTTGAAGGCAAGCCTGTTCACCTGACCGGCAAGGAATACCAGATGCTGGAATTGCTAAGTCTGCGGAAAGGGACAACTCTGACCAAGGAAATGTTCCTAAACCATCTTTATGGCGGCATGGATGAGCCGGAACTGAAAATCATTGATGTGTTTATTTGTAAACTGCGCAAGAAACTCAGCAATGCGACAGGCGGCGATAATTATATCGAGACCGTTTGGGGCAGGGGCTACGTCCTGCGTGAACCTCAAAGCAACAACATGGACGAACGCCGTATTGCGGTTGGCGCCTGATCCAGGATGAGACTTGGTCGCCGGAGGTCCGGGGCGACCACCTCACTCACTGAACAGCACGGCTGGACCTGACCATGACCTCGCCCTATCACTGAGGTCCAAGACTACGTGACAGGGCGAGGCCATGAGCGATTTGATTCCGGTAAATGATCTGACCGAAAATGCAGCGCGTGCGGAACTCGCGCGGCTTGCTGATCTTATTTCGCGTGCGAACACGCTTTACCACGTCGACGACGCTCCTGATATCTCCGACGCGGAATACGATGCGCTAAAACGCCGGAACGCCGACATTGAGGCGCAATTCCCTCAGTTGAAGCGGTCCGACAGCCCCTCGGATCAAGTTGGTGCGCGCCCAGCCGAGGGGTTTTCAAAGGTCGTTCATGCGGTTCGTATGATGTCGTTGGGCAACGCGTTCAATGATGAAGACGTTGCAGATTTTGACCGTTCGATCCGGAAATACCTCGGGCTGGAGACCTCGACCCCACTGGAGTTCACCGCTGAGCCTAAGATCGACGGCCTTTCTCTTTCTTTGCGGTACGAACAGGGAAAGCTTGTTCAGGCATCCACCCGTGGCGATGGTGAAGTTGGTGAAAACGTCACCGCAAATGCCCTGACGATCTCGGATATCCCGCACAATGTCGAAAACGCCCCGGATGTTCTGGAGGTACGCGGCGAAGTTTATATGTCGCATGAAGACTTCAAAAAGCTGAACGAGCGACAGGCAGAACTGGGCGAAAAGACGTTTGCAAACCCAAGAAACGCGGCGGCGGGGTCGCTTCGACAACTGGATCCCAAAATCACCCATTCACGTCCTCTCAGGTTCTTTGCCTATGCGTGGGGCGAACTGTCTGAACCTCTGGCGGATACGCAATCGGAAGCGATAGAACGGCTGGCCAAGTTAGGTTTCTCGACCAATCCTTTAACGGCTGTGTGTGAGACGACCAGTGAGATGCTAAGTCACTACCGTAGCATCGAAGAACAACGGGCCACGCTTGGATATGACATCGACGGTGTCGTCTACAAGGTGAACGATCTGGCGCTTCAGGCCCGGCTGGGGTTCAGGTCCACGACCCCCAGATGGGCGATTGCTCACAAGTTTCCGGCCGAGCTGGCCTGGACACGGTTGGAAGCGATCGACATTCAGGTAGGCCGTACTGGCGCGCTTAGCCCCGTTGCGCGGCTGCACCCTGTAACCGTAGGCGGTGTTGTCGTGTCAAATGCCACTCTGCACAATGAAGACTATATTGCGGGTCGCGATGCAAAGGGGGGGACGATCCGGGATGGCAAGGACATTCGTGTCGGTGACTGGGTACAGGTCTATCGTGCAGGTGACGTGATCCCAAAAGTTGCTGATGTCGACATTTCGAAACGCCCTGAAGATGCGGAACCTTATGTCTTTCCTATGTCCTGCCCGGAATGCGGCAGTGATGCAGTTCGCGAAGAAGGCGACGCCGTTCGGCGGTGCACAGGTGGTATTATTTGCCCTGCTCAGGCCGTTGAAAAGCTGAAACATTTTGTGTCTCGCAAGGCGTTCGACATTGAAGGTTTAGGCGCGAAACAGATCGAAATGTTCTACGACGACCCCGATCTGCCGGTCAGAGCGCCCGTTGATATTTTCACGTTGCAAGGCCGGGACGCGACCAACCTGAACAAGCTGGCCAACCGCAAGGGCTGGGGCGCACAAAGCGCGGGCAATCTCTGGGACGCTATCGACGAGAAACGCAAAATACCCTTCGGACGGCTTTTGTTCGCGTTGGGCATTCGACACGTTGGTGAGGCGGCCTCAAATCTGATCGCCAACCATTATGGTGCCTGGTCCGACTTTGAACGGGCTGTCACCGCGGCTGCGAATTTCGAAGGCCCTGAATGGGACGAACTGCTGGGGATCGACGGCGTCGGAGAGGTTATGGCCCGTGCACTGGTGTCCTCTTTCGCTCAGGAGGCAGAGCGGTCCAGCATTGACGCCCTTGTCGAACAACTGGATGTGCAGGACGCGAAACGCCCGGACACTTCGGGCAGTCCGGTGGCAGGAAAAACGGTTGTTTTCACCGGCACGCTGGAAAAGATGACCCGCGCCGAAGCCAAAGCACGGGCCGAGTCCCTGGGGGCCAAGGTTTCGGGTTCGGTCAGCAAGAAGACTGACATTCTGGTTGCGGGCCCAGGAGCCGGGTCCAAAGCCAAGAAAGCCTCAGATCTTGGCATCAAGACCCTGGACGAGGACGAATGGCTGCAACTGATCGGCACCGCATGAGTGGCCGTCCCGAAGTTCTTTTTCCGCTGTTTGCAGGGCTCGAGACCCTTGACGGCGTTGGTCCCAAGACCGCTCAGGTCATGGTGCAGTCGGGCATCGAGTCTCCGCGCGACGTGTTATTCGGCCTGCCATATGCGGTCGTGGACCGGCGTCGGCGTGAATCGATCAAGGGGGCCGACCTGCCGACGACGTTAACCGTCGAAGTTACGGTCGGAACGCACAGGCCACCACGCAATAAGGGCGGGGCCTATAGGGTTCATGTCGAGAACTCGCAAACCGACTTCCAATTGGTGTTTTTCCATGCGCGCGGTGACTATCTGAAGAAGGTTCTGCCGCAGGGAAGCCGCAGAGTGATTTCTGGAAAGCTCGAACTGTTCGACGGAATGGCTCAGATGGTCCACCCCGATCACATGCTGCCGTTGGAAAATGCAGGTGACATCCCTGAGTTTGAGCCCGTCTATCATTTGACCCAGGGCATCACCCAGAAAACAGCATACAAAGCCGCCCGCAGCGCGCTAGCACGCGCACCGCAACTGGCTGAGTGGATTGATCCCGCTCAGGTTGGGCAGCAGAATTGGTCGGATTGGGCGACGGCCATTTCGGCAGCTCACAATCCGCAAGGGGCAGATGATGTTGCTGCGCACGCTCCGGCCCGCGAACGGTTGGCCTATGATGAGCTGTTTGCCCATCAGGTGACGCTGGCATTGGCCCGGCAGCGCGAACGTAAGGCGCGGGGGATCATGAGCGTTGGCACCGGTTCCCTGCAGGCCAAAGTTTTGCGCAGTCTTCCATACAAACCAACCGGCGCCCAGATACGGGCGATCGAGGAAATCACCGCTGATATGGCCTCGGACGCGCGCATGAACCGGTTGCTGCAAGGCGATGTCGGCGCAGGAAAGACACTGGTAGCCTTCATGGCGCTGCTGGTTGCTGTTGAGGCCGGCGGTCAGGGCGTGATGATGGCGCCCACGGAAATTCTGGCTCGCCAACACCTTGAGGGCCTGCGGCCGCTAGCCGAAGAGGCCGGGGTCGTTCTGGAAATCCTCACAGGCCGGGATAAGGGGGCCGAGCGGCGCGCCAAACTCGCAGCGTTGAAACAGGGCGACATTCACATCCTCGTCGGCACTCACGCGGTTTTTCAAAGCGATGTTGAGTTCCGCGCATTGCGTTTGGCCATCGTTGATGAACAACACCGGTTCGGCGTCCGCCAGCGGATGGAGCTTTCCGAAAAAGGGCAGGGCGCGGATGTTCTGGTCATGACCGCCACGCCAATCCCGCGCAGCCTGGCTTTGGCACAGTACGGAGACATGGATGTCTCTGTTCTGGACGAAAAACCTCCGGGGCGAAAGCCGATCAAGACGGCCATCATCAGCACCGAACGCATGGAAGACGTCGTGGCGCACTTGCGTCGGGCGATCAACGAAGGCCGCCAGTGTTATTGGGTTTGCCCGCTGGTCGATGAATCCGAAGTGTCGGACCTGACGGCCGCGGAGGAACGGTTCAAACGCCTGCGCACTGTGATGGGAGAAGGCATGGTCGGTCTGGTTCATGGCCAGATGCCTGCCGCCGATAAAGACGCCGCTATGGCAGCCTTTCAGAAAGGCGAGACAAAGGTATTGGTTGCCACAACAGTCATCGAAGTTGGCGTTAACGTTCCCAATGCCTCGATCATGGTGATCGAACGAGCCGAGATTTTCGGGCTGGCCCAGCTGCACCAATTGCGCGGGCGGGTCGGACGGGGTGAGGCGGACTCGACCTGTCTGCTGATGTATCAACCCCCTCTGAGCGAGGGCGGACGCAAACGACTGGAAGTCCTGCGTGAGACCGAAGACGGGTTTCGGATTTCCGAGACTGACTTGCAGATGCGCGGCGCAGGAGACCTGATCGGAACGGCGCAATCAGGGCTGCCTAAGTTCCGGATTGCGGATTTGGAACGACAGGCTGGGTTGATGGCAATTGCACAAGCAGATGCACGCAATATGCTGAGCAAAGACCCGAAACTTGGCACCGAACGGGGGCAGGCAGTGCGTGTTCTTTTGTGGCTTATGAAACAGGATCAAGCAATCCGTTTGATTTCAGTAGGTTAGCAAAAGTGTTCCCGTAAGTTCACAAATGTTCTCAAAAAGTTCTTTACCGACTCGGCGAAATATGAGAACAAAAGGTCAACAAAGGATTAAAACCCTGACCGGAGGTGAGACCATGCTGACCCAAATCAAGACTGCCATTAGCCGCTCGCAAGCAACGCTGTTGCAAGACGCTGCCGGTGCTGTGTCGTTGGTGGTCATGCTGGTGGTAGCCCTTCACCTTCCCGGAGCGTTCTGACCCTTTCTGCCTGCGATCTCGTGCCGATCAAACCGCGCTGTCATCCCCATTTCAGTCAAGGGTGACCTGCCTGTCCCAATTCCCTTGAAGGGGCCATGCCTCGGCCCTGCGCGGATATCCGGGTCCCACGCGAGAAACGCAATGCCTGCCGCCGCCCTTTCCGCCCGGAAGGTGCGGCGGTTTTTTTTACAATTGACCGGTTTTGAATATTTCCAGCATCGCGGAAAGTACGGAGTTCACTGCGACTGAAGCAAGGATCATGCCCATGATCCGGCTGATAATCGCCGCGCCGGAATGTCCGATCAGACGGATGATTGGTTCGGCCAGCAGCATCAAAACAAAGGCAATGGCGATCACGGATAGCATGACCAACGCGGTGATGCTCTGATCAGTGGCGCTGTAGCGGCTGTTATCCGTCAGAATAACCACTGCCAGCATCGCACCGGGAGAGGCAAGTGACGGCACGGCCAAGGGGAAAATCGCCGGGTTATGCTGGTGAAACTTGTCCTCCTGATCGTCTTCGGCTTCACGACGTTCGATGTCTTGTTTGCTTTCACCAAAGATCATCGTCAGAGCAAACAGGAACAGAATGATCCCGCCGGCGACCTGAAACGAGTTGAGTCCGATATCCAGCGCCTCGATCAGCCATTGTCCGCAAACCAGGAAAAACAACAAAACCCCGGCGCTGATAGCAGCAGCCAGCAAAGCCGTTTTCCGACGCGCCGCGGCTTCAAGCCCAGCCGTCACTGCGATGAACACAGGGATGGTGCCAATCGGATCAATGACTACCCAAAGGGTGACGAAGTGTTCCAGTAAATTATTCAAACCAATGACTCCCCCTGATTGGACAGGAGGTTAGATGGGTTTGAACTGAATTACCATGTTCAGGCGCAATTGGCCTGTTCGGCCTGCTCCATCGCCTCGGCAGTCGCATCCAGCGCTAGTAGAATCGAGGCGTGGCGGTTTTTGTAGTCGCGCGCTGGCATGAGGACTTCCAGACCGTCGAACGGGGCATCGGGGGGAGGGCCATCTTTCTTCAGCATGGTCGCCAATTGATCCCGTGCCGTTTCGATTTGCGCGCGTGTGGTACCAATCACGGCAGAACCAACAACCGAAGCGGACGCCTGACCCAGCGCGCAGGCTTTTACATCCTGTCCAAACTCGGCAACCCGACCGTCCAGAACCTTGACGTCCACCGTCACGGTCGACCCACACAATGGCGACCGCTTTTTCACGGTTGCGTCAGGGTTTTCCAGCCGCTCCAGATGCGGAATATCAGCGGCAAGCGCTAGTATGCGGCCGGAATAGAGCTTTATCAGGTCGTTCTCGCCGGACATGGCTTTCCCTCGTTGCGTGTTCCCCATACATAGTGAGCATCCACCGGGATGCAAAAGGTTTTTATGATGTCCGAGACCATCACATTCGATCCGTCGAGCTTGAAGTATAACCAGGCTGGCTTGGTTCCCGCCATTGCACAGGATGACGCCTCTGGCGAAGTTCTGATGATGGCCTGGATGAACGCCGAAGCGGTTGAAAAAACGCTGGAAACCCGCCGGGTGACCTATTGGTCGCGCTCGCGGCAGTCGTTTTGGATCAAGGGTGAAACGTCAGGCCATGTTCAGGAGCTGGTGGATTTTCGTGTGGATTGTGACCGGGATTGCTTGTTGGTCCTGGTGCGGCAGACAGGCGCAGCATGCCACACAAACCGCCGTACCTGTTTCTACACTGCCGTTCGTGACGGTGAGGAAGTCGAGTTGATGTCACCGATGGAGTAGGGCTCAAAGCCCGACCATGGTGCGGATTTGACCTGCGGAAACTCCTTCGGCCCGGTACTTGGCAATAGCCCGCGCGTCGTCGCGCTTGGCCAGCCGTTTTCCTGTGTCGTCGCGTATTAGCCGGTGGTGGTGGTACATAGGGGTCGGCAAGCCAAGAAGCGCTTGAAGCAGCACATGAATACGGGTTGCCTCAAACAAGTCCTGACCGCGCACAACATGAGTCACGCTCTGCGCCGCATCGTCCAGAACGACGGATAGGTGGTAGGATGTCCCCATATCGCGCCGTGCCAGTACTACGTCGCCGATGGTTTCTCTAAGCTCTTTGGCTGTGAAGGCAATATGTCCGCTTTCGCCTTCTGGGCCGGTGCCGGTTTCCTCGAAAAAAGCTGCGTTTGCAAGTTGTTGAGAGGTCATCTTGAACAATTCGGGAACTGCGCTTGCGGCCTTAGCAATGTCCAATCGAAGGGGCGTGTCAGTTGGCATGGGTCCGGTTCTGTCTGAAACCTCCCGGCACGTACCCGGATAGATAATTCCGTCCGGCCCATGCAAGGGCACACCTTCCTGCGGCGCACCGGCTGCGGCGGCGATATCCCGGCGATTGCACGTGCATGGATACAACAGGCCACGCAACCACAGGTCTCTCAACACCTCTTCGTACGTGGAAAGGCGCAATGACTGGCGCATTACCGGTACAGGCCATTCCAAGCCCAACCATCCCAAGTCACCGTAGATCTGATCCTCCCAATGTTCTCGGCATCTGGAGCGATCTATGTCCTCAATCCGCAACAGGAATTGGCCACCTTCTTCAGCAGCCATATCACTGGCTAGAAGTGCGGAATATGCATGGCCAAGATGAAGAGGGCCCGTTGGAGAAGGGGCAAACCTGGTAGTAAATGTCACGTTTTCTCAACAACATATACGTCTGATTTAAGGTCCATCCCTGGTAAGTGAGGACCATATTCCTTAAACAACAGCCTAGCGGCCCCCATGTCCAGCCAATCGTTCAGGCGGCTCGTATAAGACGGATCGTTGAGCGTATGATCATTGAACGAAAACGCCAGCAACCCATCCTTGGGCAACGCATTCATCAACAGGTCGAAGGTCTCTGGCGGCGCCGCACCGGTTCCGATCACGCCAATCGCGGTGATCGCCTTATATGCGCCTTGCTCCAATGGATCCGGATTGGTGATCTCAAACGTGGTCAGATTTCTGTAGATACCTTTGGCCTTAGCCTCTTCAAGCATCTTCAATGTGGGGTCGATCCCGTCGATCACCTGAAATCCAGCCGCGTGCAGCGCCATTCCTGACAATCCAGTGCCACAGCCGTAGTCCAGAACAGGAGTCTGAGGTTCAGGCATCTTTGACCATAGCGCTTCGGCGACGCGGCCAGGCGTGGCATAGCCATGCGACCCGACTTCGGCGTCATAGGATGATGCCCATTTCTGATAGTGCGCTCGGGTGGCCTCGGGCGTTTCCAACCCGTAGACATCCTTGAGATATTTGTCGCTCATATACGCATGTTAGGCTGGTTGGACGCGGTGCGTCCAGTCAGCAATGCGCGAGCCAATCAGACCATTCCGCCTTGGCGCGATCAGTATAGGCCTTGTAGCGGTCTTTTCGGCCGCGCCGACCGCCTTTCAACCCTTCGACAGGACGGAAAAGGCCAAAGTTCACGTTCATCGGCTGAAACGTCTTGGCCTCGGCGCCACCGGTGATGTGATGGATCAACGCGCCCATGGCACTGTCTTGCGGTACTTCAGGGAGCGTCTGACCGAGGATCTCAGCTGCGGCCAGACGTCCGGCCAGCAGCCCCATGGCAGCACTTTCGACATAGCCCTCAACACCCGTGATCTGACCGGCGAACCGGATATTCGGTTTTGATTTCAACCGCATCTGCGCGTCAAGCAATGTCGGAGAGTTAATAAACGTGTTACGATGAATACCGCCCAGTCGCGCAAAGCTCGCATTTTCGAGACCGGGGATCATTCGGAACACTTCGGTTTGCGCGCCGTACTTCATCTTGGTCTGGAAACCCACGATGTTGAATAGGGTTCCAAGCGCATTGTCGCGGCGCAGCTGCACAACCGCATGAGGTTTCACGTCTGGCTGATGCGGGTTGGTCAGGCCAACCGGCTTCATCGGCCCGTGGCGCAGCGTTTCCCGCCCGCGTTCGGACATCACCTCAATGGGAAGGCATCCGTCAAAATATCCAGCGGTCTCGCCTTCATGGAACTCGGTCTTGTCGGCGGCCAGAAGGGCATCGACGAACGCCTCGTATTGGTTTCGATCCATCGGGCAGTTCAGGTAGGCGGTGCGCTCTTCTTCTGTTTCGCCCTTGTCATAACGCGACTGCATCCACGCTTTGCTCATGTCGATGCTGTCGGCATAGACGATGGGGGCAATCGCATCAAAAAAGGCCAGAGACTCGGCACCGGTTTCGGCTCGGATCGACTCTCCCAGCGACGCCGAGGTCAACGGACCGGTCGCGATGATCCAATTGCCGTCATCGGGCAGGGCGGTGACTTCCTCGCCGGTCACCTCGACCCGTGGATGGGCGTGTAGTTTCGCGGTGACCGCTTCGGCAAAGGGATCACGATCCACAGCCAGCGCGCCCCCGGCGGGCAGACGATGCGCATCGGCCGTCGTCATGATCAATCCGTTAGCCGCGCGCATTTCCCAATGCAGCAATCCAACCGCGTTCTGTTCGTCATCATCCGAGCGGAATGAGTTCGAGCACACCATCTCGGCCAAGTTGGCGGTCTGGTGCGCAAAGGTTCCAACTTTGGGCCGCATTTCGTGGATCACTACATCCACGCCCATTTCAGCTGCTTGCCAGGCCGCCTCGGACCCTGCCATGCCGCCGCCCACGATATGCAATTTCTGTGTCATGAGGTGCCACATAGGGCAGAGCAGGGCGCAACGCAACACAAGCTGCGCACCGTATCAAATCGTCAACAATTTAAGGGGAACTTGGGGTCGCCGCAGCGGGAATGTCAGCGCTGGTGAGAGAAACCAGCTTGGAGGGACCTTCCGCCTACAGCGACCCAAAAGCGTATCTGGGGCCTAAGCCTTGTCCCAGCTTTGCCACAGTGTCGCCCTTTTGAAAAGTCCAAAAATGCGAACAGTGGTTAAAATTTCCCGAGACAATCGCGTTATTGCTCCCAATTCGGAGGTCTTTTTTCGATAAATGCGGAAATCCCTTCCTCGGTATCCCGATGCATCATATTCTGTGCCATTACCTCTCCGGTATAGGCGTAAGCCTGTTCGACTGGCATATCGAGCTGTTTGTAGAATGCTTGTTTGCCGATTTTGACCGCTGATCCAAGCTTATCTGCCAATTGTTCCGCAAGCGCCGTTGCTTCTTGCTCTAACAGATTTTCCGGTACCACGCGATTGATCAGTCCCAGTTCGGCGGCACGGTCCGCAGAAACGAAGTCGCCGGTGGTCAACATCTCGAACGCTTGCTTCCGTGGGATGTTCCGGCTGAGCGCAACCATAGGGGTCGAACAGAACAATCCGATATTGACCCCGTTCACGCCGAACCGCGTACCCTCAGTGGCGATGGCCAGATCGCAGGTCGCGACCAGCTGACACCCCGCGGCCGTGGCAATCCCGTGCACCTGAGCAATCACCGGTTGGGGCAGAGACTGGATCGACAACATCATCTTGGCGCAACGTGCAAACAGATCCTGAAAATAGGCTTTGCCGCCGTCCTCGCTCTGCCGCCCGGCAGTCATCTGTTTCAGATCGTGCCCCGCACAAAATGCCTTGCCTTCGCCAGACAAAATCACGGCACGGATACTCGGGTCATCACCGAGAGCGTCAAATTCAGACTGCAGCGCCGTCAGCATTTCGTCGCTCAGGGCGTTCAGGCGGTCTGGCGCGTTCATTTTCAGCCGTGCGACACCCCCTGTGTCGTTACGTTCCAGAATTCTCATCTTGCCCTCCGATCTGATGTCGGGCCAACTCTAGGGCGGCAAATCGAGGAGGGGAAGTATGTCGTTGGTTTTGAACCGCGAACAGCTGTCAGAGTATCTGCATCAAGTATTTCCGCAGGTCGAGCGGGACTTTGCGGTGGACAGTTTGGACGAAAACTCAATCGTAATGCGGTTGCTGGTCGAGGATAGACACCTGCGACCTGGGGGAACGGTGTCCGGCCCGTCGATGTTCAGCCTCGCCGATGTCAGCGTTTACGCAATGATCCTTGCCCGTAAAGGGCGTCAGTCGCTGGCCGTGACAACGGGCTGCTCGATGGACTTTATGCGCAAGCCAGAAGGCACAGTGGACATGATCGCCCGATGCACATTGCTGAAACTTGGAAAATCTCTGGCAGTAGGCGATGTCCTGATGTTCACGGAAGGCTCGGACAAACCTGTTGCGCGTGCCACGATGACGTATTCTCTGCCACCCGAGGGGTCTGCCGCCGCGGCATTTGGATAAAAAATGGCCGGGTAAATACCCGGCCAAGGAAGAGGTCCCGATAGGGACTGGGGAATGGTTAATACTGCCAGAAATAGCGTTTGATCTCTCGGTCGGCTTGACCACGGGTAAGCCCGACGTCTTTCAACATACGATCATCCAACTGTGACAGGTTAATCCTGCTGCGGCGCTGTCGTTCCCACTTTGTGACAGTCGCCGCAAACCGCACGGCCAGCGCGGCGATCATCGGCAGCCGGGGGCTATCGTTCAGCAGCATGAGGGCGGGGTTGTGCATTGAGCGTGTCATCTTGGGTGTCCTTTCAAATTGTATTGACACAAAGCTAATATGTTCGGTACATGTGCTTGATACATTCAGCATTGTGTCAAAAGCAAAGGAAGAATTGTAATGGATACAATTTGGCCAGAGGCGCTCCCGAAATCCAAAGGTCCAAAGTACACCCTGGTTGCCGACACAATACGAAAAGCGATTGAGAACAAGGCGCTGGAAGTCGGGGCGAAACTGCCTCCGGTCCGTGAACTTGCTTATCGATTACAAATTACACCTGGTACGGTTGCCCGGGCCTATACGATTCTGACCGACGAGGGATTGCTACAAGCCGAAGTCGGACGTGGTACATTTGTCGCCCCTCCAAAATCGCCCTTGCTGGATGACGTCTGGGCGCGGCAACTTTACCTGCGCGAGGACAAATACAACGCCAATGTCAGCCTGTTCAGCCCGCGACTGCCCGATGTCGGGCAGGTGGCGCTGATCAGGGAATGTCTCAAAAAGGTTTCCCAAGCCGATCCGCGATTGCTGATGAACTATCCCACGCGCGACGCCTACCAACCCATGCGGCAAGCGGTCGTTGAATGGCTTTCAGATTTGCCTTTGGGCGCGCTGACCCAGGACGATATCGTCCTGACCCATGGCGGCCAAAATGGCCTTTGCCTTGTGTTTCAAACGATTTTGCGTGACCCCAAGCCGGTGGTTTTGGTCGAAGACCTGTCATACGCCGGTTTCCGACGGGCGGCCGAGTTGATGCGGGCCGAGGTCGTTGGTGTGAAGATGGACAAATGGGGCGTTGACCCTCTGGCCATGGAGCATGTCTTGCGGCAAACCCAGGCGCAAGCGGTATGCGTCTCACCCGAGGTGCAAAATCCGACCGGCACGCACACTCCGTTAGAGCGCCGCAAAGAGGTTGTCGAAGTCGCCCGGCGCTTTGATTTGCAGATCATCGAAGACGATTGCTATCGGATGGGCGACGCGCGCGAGCCAAGCTATCGCGCCCTGGCCCCCGAGCGGGGGTGGCATGTCTCATCGATCTCAAAGATTCTGACGCCGGCCTTACGTGTCGGCTTTGCCGTCGCCCCGCGTGAACGCAGCGTCGACCTGCGTCGCTCGGCGGAATATGGGTATTTTGGTTTGGCGCAGCCGCTTGCCGAGCTGACCCGGTTGCTGCTGTCCGACCCACGGACACGGCAAATCGCCAAAGACGTCCGCGCCCGGATGGGAGAATATGTCAGGGTGACCGTCAATGCGCTTGGGGGTTTTGATCTGAACTGGGCGCCCGACGTGCCTTTTGTCTGGCTGAACCTGCCATCTGGCTGGCGCGCCGCCGCATTCAGCCGCGCGGCCGAGCGTGAGGGGATTCAACTAAGGTCAGCCGACGAATTCGCCCTGCGAGACGGACGCGCACCCAATGCCGTGCGCATTGCAATGAACGGGCATGTGTCACTGGAACGGTTCGAGGTTGCGATGCAGCGCCTGCGGGCGCTGCTGGACAATCCGCCGGAACAGATCAGCGTCTGACGCCTCAACCCAAAGGCTCAGGATCGCCGAAGAACCCAGCCAAGTATGAGATCTTTCCCTCAGCATCCAAATGTGCAAAGTCGTGCCCGGCAATAAGAACGCTTCCGTCCGCGCCGACCAAACGCCATGTGAAATGAATGACATCGTTGTGGCCATTGGCCTTGCTGGTCAGCTCAAGCTTGCCGCCAGTGCTGTGAACCACCTCTGCAATGTGACCGCACAGATTTGAACGGCCCTTAACCATCGCCGAAGGGTCAACATAGATGCCATCTTCGGCAAAGCAGCCACTGAGTATTTCAAGCCGCTTGCCTGTGTCGGGCTCGTGCCATGCTGCCCCATAGTCATTTACGGTCTGTTGCCAGTTCATTGAGTGATCTCTCCCTTTCTGGAGCTTGACTTGTTAGTTAACGATCACTTCTGTATTGCGGATTGGCGGTGTGATTGTGGGGTAAAATAATACCTATTTTATAACCTTTTGTATTTACTATACAAAATTAAGTTAGACGTTCTTGACGCGCATTTCGCCTGCCTCTAAATACCCAACATCGAATTCGGGCCGCTCCGCTGGGGCGGTCTTTCACATCAAACAGGACTATCCTGCCATGAAAACCTTTTCTGCAACACCTGCAGACATCGACAAGAAATGGATCCTGATCGACGCCGAGGGCGTTGTTCTGGGCCGTCTTGCCTCGATCGTCGCCATGCGCCTGCGTGGCAAGCACAAAGCGTCGTTCACCCCGAACATGGACATGGGCGACAACGTCATCGTGATCAACGCTGACAAAATCCAGATGACCGGCAAGAAGCGCGAAGAGAACTTCTACTGGCACACTGGCCACCCGGGCGGCATCAAGTCGCGCACCAAACAGCAGATCCTCGAGGGTGCACACCCCGAGCGCGTCGTGACCCAGGCGGTCAAGCGCATGCTGCCGGGCAACCGTTTGGCGCGCCAGCAGATGACCAACCTGCGTGTTTATGCCGGTGCCGAGCACCCGCACGAAGCCCAGGCCCCCGAAGTTCTGGACGTTAAGTCCATGAACAAGAAAAACACCCGGAGCTAATGACCGATGGCTGATCAGATCAATACTCTCGAAGAGCTGAGCGCCGTTGCAGGCGTTGAAACCGTGGCCGAAGAAGTCATCGTGCGTGAACCCGTACGTGACGAGCTGGGCCGCTCGTACGCCACCGGCAAGCGTAAAGACGCTGTTGCCCGCGTTTGGATCAAGCCGGGTTCCGGCAAGGTCACCGTAAACGGCAAAGACCAGGACAAGTACTTTGCGCGTCCCGTTCTGCAGCTGATCCTGCGCCAGCCGTTTCAGGTTGCCGGTGTCGAAGGTGAATTCGACGTTGTCGCAACCGTCAAAGGCGGTGGCCTGACCGGTCAGGCCGGTGCGGTTAAGCACGGCATCTCGAAGGCCCTGCAGCTGTACGATCCCAGCCTGCGTGGCGCACTGAAAGCCGCTGGCTTCCTGACCCGCGACAGCCGTGTTGTGGAACGTAAGAAATACGGTAAGCGCAAAGCGCGTCGTTCGTTCCAGTTCTCGAAGCGTTAATTCGCTGCGGAATGCACAAATTCAAAGGGCTCGCGTTTGCGAGCCCTTTTTCGTTATGCAGATGTGCATGTCTTACTCTTCATACACCATCTTCCAGGCTCCGTTTTCCACGACGTTCACATAGACTGAATCGGCACCTTGGTGATCGTCCGGCCCAAAGGTCATATGGTTGCCAACTAGATCGTCCTGATAGTTCAGCGTTTCCATCGCAGCGATAAAGCTTTCATGGGTCAGGTCGGGACCTGCTGCCTCAAGCGCCTTGACCATCATCTCGGCCGCCGCATAGCCAAGCATGGCAAAACCTACCGGGTCTTCGCCTGTGGTTGATTTATACTCTTCAATGAACGCAGCGGGGGCAGGGTCGTCTGCACGCGCCCAGAGGTCTTGCCATGAGGCCGCGGCATAGAAACCGTCCGTCACACCACCGGGCACTTGGGCAACAACGGTCAGGAAGCTGGCCGAGGTTCCCATGAACTTCATGTCGCTCAGGCCCATCTTCTTGGCGGTACCGACCACCGTAATCGCCTGTCGCACACCCAGAGCAATCGTGACGATATCGCAGCCTTCTTCCTTGAGCTTGCTGAGCGAGCCAACGAAATCCGTCTCATCCGGTTTATGCGTCGTCTCGGCGGCAAAGTTGATGCCTGCTTCTTCGGCACCTGCCTTGCTGCCTTCCAGAATCTCTTCGCCAAAGTCGGTGGGCAGGTACATGGTGCAGACGTTTTGCGATCCGAACTGTTCGGCGAGATACTTCACTCCGACGCGGCTCTGATCAAAATAGGTCGAGAATGACGTGAACTTGTTGTCCATCGGATCTTGTAGCATTTGCCGGGCTGCGGTTAGGGGCGCGACGTTCGGAATCCCCTTGGGATCCAACAGCTTAAATCCGGCAAGGTTCATTGGTGTTCCCAGTGACTGCAGCATGGCAAAGACCTTGTCGCGGTTCAGCAGCTTGTTATAGCCCTGCATCGCGCGCGGCATCTGGTACCCGTTGTCTTCGACCACATAGCGGATCGTGCGCCCATGCACGCCGCCGTCAGCGTTCACACGGTCAAACACAACATTGGCACCCTTAATCGCCGGAACACCGACGGCCGCGAAAATACCACTCAGATCATTGACCGAACCAATGATGATCTCGTCGTCGGTAACGCCCTGGGTCTGCGCGTTTGCAAGGGTTGCCGAAGCCGTCAAAGCGGTGGCCGCCGCCAACCGCATGATCAATTTCTTCATCTTTCTCCTCCCTTTGGGTTTTCCCTTTTTCTATTTGTACATGTCCTCAATGAGATGGCTGTGTTTCTTTTCAACAAAACTCCGCTTCAGTTTCATTGTCGCGGTCAGTTCGTCGTCATCGGCCGTCAGCAAGACGTCGATCAGCCGGAAGTCCTTGATCTGCTCGACCCGGGCAAAGTCCTTGTTGACTGCATCGATCTCTGCCTGGATCTGATCATTGATCTCAGGTGCCGCACACAGCGAGGCAAAGTTCGAGAACGGGATTTTCCGGTCCTGAGCAAATTTCTCGACGTTTTCCTGATCGATCATGATGAGTGCGGTCAGATACTTGCGTTTGTCGCCTATGATCACCGCGTCCGAGATGTAGTGACTGAACTTCAATCTGCTTTCGATCTCGGCCGGAGTGATGTTCTTGCCTCCGGCTGTAATGATGATGTCCTTCATTCGGCCGGAAATGGTGACGTAACCGTCATCGTCGACAGCCCCCAAATCACCGGTGCGCAACCAACCGTCAGCGGTAAAGGTCTCAGCCGTTTTGGTATTATTGCGCCAATAGCCCTGAAAGATGTTCAGGCCTTTCAGCTGGATTTCGCCTTCTTCCGAAATGCGGATGTCATTGCCGGGAACAGCACGTCCGATGGTGCCAATTTTATTGTGCTCAATCGTGTTAAGCGTCGCCAGCCCCGAGGTTTCGGTCATCCCAAAACCTTCGATCAGGGGCACGCCAATGGCCCAGTACCACTTCAGCAGATCGGTTGAGATTGGGGCCGCACCCGTCCCGCCACGGCGCATTTTGTCCATGCCCAGCATCCGCCGCAAGTTGCGCAGCACCAGACGATCCCACAGCCAAAACCTTGCCGCGACACCTGCAGGCACCGGCTTGCCAGCCAGAATATACTCGGCCCGCGCCAAACCCGCTTTTAGCGCCAAACCAAAGGCAGCACGTCCCGTTGGCGTCGCATCCTGCGCCATAATCTGCACGTGAGAGTAAATCTTTTCCCAAACCCGAGGCACTGCGGTGAAGGTCGACGGAGACACCTCCTGCAGGTTCGCAAAGACGGTTTCCGGGCTTTCAGCGAAGTTGACGATGCATTTGGCGGCCAGCGGGAAATAGACCGAGACGTCACGTTCAAGAATATGGCACAGAGGCAGAAAGCACAGTTGTTCGTCGGTCATGAACGTGGGCAAGGAATGCGCGCCGCATTCGATGGCGGCCAGAACGTTTTCATGGCTGAGCATCGCGCCCTTCGGCATACCCGTTGTGCCTGACGTGTAAACCAACAGGGCCGTATCCTGCGGGGATGCCAGCGCGATCTCAGCCTCAAAACTGCCGGGCTGTTCCGCTTCGGCCTGTTTGCCCACCGCGTAGAGTTCGTCGATCATCATGCAGCGCGGGTGTCTCAGGTCGTGCAGACCTTCATCGTCCAGAATTATGACGTTCAGAAGCCCGGGTAACTCGCTTTCAACCTGAAAAAACTTGTCCAACTGTTCTTCGTTTTCAACGATCAGAAATCGGCTGTCGCTGTCATTGATAAGGTATTGCAACTGGTTAGCGGAATCCGTGGTGTAAACGCCCGAGGCAATACCGCCGACGCCTTGAATGCCCATGTCGAACCACGCCCATTCCTTGCGGTCTTCGGACAGAATCGAGACGACTTCACCACGCTGTAATCCCAATTTGCGCAGCGCGAGCCCGATCCATTTGGCGTGCTGCCAGTAATCGGCCCAGGAATAGGATTTCCAGATACCAAAGTCTTTTTCACGATGCGCAGTGCGATTGCCAAGTTCGGCGCAGCGGCTCTGAAACAACTCGCAAATCGTGATACATTCATCGACACGCACCGGACGCTGGCCCGGCGTTGCGTTCAGGCGAACACCATTGACCGTGATCTGAGGGGGCAGGGTGCTGATATTCATCTGGCTCACCTCCACGTCTTTTTCCGCTTCCACCGGCGGTTCTCTCGCGCGCCTTCTTCCTGAACGCCCAGATAGAAATTCTGGATGTCCTCAGACTGCATCAAAACATCCGCCGCGCCGTCCATGACGATGCGACCGACCTCCATCACATAGCCATGGTGGGCCAGTTCCAGAGCCGCATTGGCATTCTGTTCGACCAGCATCATCGTCATGTTCTGTTCGTCATTCAGGCGCTTGAGGATACCGAAGATTTCCTGCACCAGCAGCGGCGACAGGCCCAGAGACGGTTCATCCAGCAGCATGATCTTCGGGTTCGCCATCAGGCCTCGACCAATCGCCAGCATCTGCTGTTGGCCGCCTGACAGAGTACCGGCCTCCTGGCCCCGCCGCTCCTTGAGGATGGGGAAATACGAAAACACCAGATCGCGGTCGTGATCGATTTGCCCTTTGTCCGAAAGGGTATAGGCGCCGAGACTAAGGTTTTCGTCAACTGTCAGAAGGGGGAACACCTCGCGCCCCTCTGGCACATGAACAATGCCTTTCTGCACGACCTTGTGCGGCTCGGATCCTTGAATTTCGTCGCCAGCAAAGATGATCTTGCCCTTTTCCGGGTCCATAACGCCCGACACTGTTTTCATCAGCGTAGTCTTTCCTGCGCCATTCGCGCCAAGGATCGAGACGATCTTCCCCTGATGAACGTCCAGCGAAACGCCGCGGATGGCCATTATGGGGCCGTAAAAGCTTTCGATATTGCGGATTGTCAGGATTGGCTCACTCATGAGGCTTTCCCCAGATAAGCTTCGACTACCGCAGGATGCGACTGCACCTCGGCCGGGGTTCCCAGCGCCAGTTTCGCGCCGTCCGCCATCGCCAGAACGCGGTCGGACACACCTGAGACCAGCCCCATATCGTGCTCGACCATCAGTACCGTGATACCCATTTGCCGCCGGATATCGTCGATCCACCAGCGCATGTCCGTGGTCTCTTCAACAGACAGCCCAGATGCCGGTTCGTCCAACAGCAACAGTTTGGGATCGGTGGCCAAAGCGCGAGCGACCTCGACCACTTTGCGCACGCCATAGGGCAGGCCCGAGATCATTTTGTCTCGGAATGCCTGCAGATCCAGAAAGTCGATGATTTCTTCAACTCTTTCCCGGTTCTCAAGCTCCTGCCGTCGCGCTGACGGGAGAAACAGAACTTCCGATAGAAAGTTTGTTTTGCGATGACGATGCCGCCCGACAAGAAGGTTTTGCAAAACCGTTGCGTGTTCAAACAACTCAATGTTCTGGAATGTCCGTGCAACCCCATAGGACGCCACGCCCGAGGGTTTCACCTGTAGCAAATCGTGCCCGTCATAGTGGATCGAACCGGCATATGGATCGTAGAAACGCGAGATAAGGTTGAAGACGGTAGATTTACCCGCGCCGTTGGGTCCGACAATGGCGAAAACCTCACCTTCTTCCACCTCGAAAGACAAGTCGTTCACTGCCGTAAGGCCGCCGAATTTCAGGGTGACGTTTTCGAACTCAAGCAGGCTCATCTCAGGCGCTCCGTCTTGAGGTAGGATTTCTGGCGCTTGAACATGTCCTTGCGGTAGAAGGGAAACAACTCGAACCACGTCCGGATCTTGAGCCAGCGCCCATACATGCCCATCGGTTCGAACAGGATGAAGGCGATCAGGATCATCCCAAAGATACCGAACTCCAACCCCGGAATGGCGACGGTATTGCCGCCGAAAATGGCACCGACATATTCCTTCGAGATCGACAGAAACTGCGGCAGAAACCCGATAACGATAGCGCCCAGGAAGGCGCCGTGGATTGAGCCCAGCCCGCCGATGACGATCATCATCAGGAGTTGGATGGAGATTACGACGCTGAACGTCTCGTTGTTGAACGCCCCGGCATACATTCCCATCAGCGCGCCGGCCCAACCAGTGACAGCGCAGGACAACGCAAACGAGATCATCTTGGCGCGGGCAATATCCACGCCCATGGCCTGCGCGGAAACTTCGGAATCCCGCACGGCGATGAAGCTGCGCCCCAAGGGCGCGCGTAGCAGGTTGATGTAGCCAAGCGTCACCAGAATCGCCACGCCAAGAACCAGCCAGAAGAACTGTACGGGTGTACCCCAGCGGTCGATCAGAAATCCAAAGATTTCTACGCCGCCCAGATACTTACCTGCAACGCCGCCCGTGATAGGTTCGGCTAGAACGATCACGTCGTCCATCAGAATGGACAGGGCCATGGTAAAGATTGCCAAATAGATGCCGTGCAAGCGCAGTGCAGGGATGGCGACAGTTACTCCAGCGATCCCGGTCAATATGCCCGCCAGAGGGAATGCGATCAGGAACGGCACACCGGCTTCCAACAGGATGACATTGGCATAACAGCCAAAGGCCAGAAACGCCGCGTGACCCAGACTGACCTGCCCGGTATGGCCGGTCAGAACCATCAGTCCAAGTCCGGCGATAGCCCAGATCAGGACGTTTGTAAGCTCACCCAGATAAAAGTCGTCCAGCCACCAAGGGGCAGTTGCGGTGACGGCCAGCAGGATCAAGTACAGGCTCAGTTGATAGGTGTCTTTCCAGGGCCGGATATCCTGCATGTAGTTGGTTTTGAAAACAATCCGCATAGTTTAGACCTTCTTGACCCGAACCTGACTGAACAGCCCGTTGGGGCGGAAGATCAACACCAACAGCAGCAACGCGTAAGGGGCAATCTGGCTGTACCCGGCGGCGATATATCGGCTGGCGAAAGGTTCGATCACACCGACGACCAAACCTCCGGCCAAGGCCCCGGGCAGGCTACCGAAACCACCAATCACAGCCGCTGCAAAAGCCTTGATCCCAAGTAGACCTGTGTTCGGATCGACAGACCCTTTTGCAGCAAACAGAATGCCCGCAATCCCGGCGACAACCCCGGCCAAGGCCCAGATGAACCCCTGCACACGCTTGACGGGGATGCCCATGTAATAAGCCGCGAGTTGGTTCTGCGACGCGCCTTGCATGGCCAATCCCAGCTTGGTCCGGCTGAAAAAGACGTACAGACCCCAGGTCAACAGGATGGTGACCACTATGACTGCGACATCCTCCATCCCAAGGACCAGCCCGCCAAACCGCACTTCTTTTCCGGCCAATGGATTTTGTAGCGTCTGCGGCTCGTGCCCCCAAATCAGGCCGGCCACAAAGCGGATCACGAATCCAAGTGCAATGGTGAGGATCACAACCGCCGTCTGACTTTCACCGAACAATCGCCGGATGATGAGCCGATCAAGAAGGTAGCCCAAAGCTCCCATGATCCCCAGCGAGATCGGCAGGGCAAGCCAGAACGGCAGCCCCATATACTCGGTATTCGTAAGTCCGATTGTCACAAAGGCGCCCAGCATCATGAAGTCGCCCTGTGCGAAATTCACCGCTTCTGTGGCCTTGTAGATCAACACAAAGCCAAGCGCGATGAGGCCGTAGACACAGCCATTCGCCAGCCCGCTGATCAGCAGCTGCGCGTTATCCAAATTCACCCTCCCATGCCGGTATGCCCGGCGTTTTTGGTGCCCCGGACATCCTCCATGGTCCGGGGCTTGGTTCTACTATGGCGTGATTATTACCTTTCCGTCACTCTTTTTCAGCGCATCGGCCAGATTTGACACCACGTCACGCAGCGCAAGCCGTTCAGAAACATCGGTTTTCCAACGGCCATCGGCAAATCGGGCCTGAACCTCACCGACAACGCGCATCTGGTCTGCTGGCGGTGTTGAGGTCATCCATTGCGTCAGCCAAAACCCTTCGATCCGCTTACTCATAAAGATCAACTGACCTGTCTGCGTCAGCTTCGGAAGCTCCGGACTCAGCTTGCCGTAGACAACCCAACGCGCGCCGTTTGGCATCGCGCAAAAGATCTGCTCGGATGTTTGATCAGCGACGGCATCCAAAAACACGCGGGGTTTGAGTTCGGCACTTAGTGCCGCGAATTTCTGCATCATATCCGGATCAGAAGTGACCAGAACATCATGCGCGCCGAGCTCTTTCAAAGCGTCTACCGCCCCGGCCCGGCGGACGATTGCGATTGGTTTCAGTCCCAGATCGCGACCCAGCGAGCACATCAGCTTACCCAACTGACTTGTCGCGGCCGAGACGATAAAGGCGTCTCCGGTGCTTCGAGCAATGTCGACCATCGCCATCGCGGTCATTGGATTGACGATCTGTGCCGACCCGTCCTCGTCCGAGATATCGGGCCGCAGCGGAATGCACATCATGGCTTGCGTCACAATATATTCCGCCCAAGCACCAGAACCGGCGGCAACAAACGCAACCCGCTGTCCTTGCAGCGCTTCGGCACCGGTGCCGGTGGCGACCACATCGCCGCACCCCTCGAAGCCGGCTGGCATTCCTTTAACACGCGGTTGACCGTATTCCCCCTTGATAAAGTGGATATCGGACGGGTTTACCGAAGACGCCCGCAGTTTGATCAGAACCTGTCCGGGGCCGGGCTCAGGAACCGGAATCTCCGCTTCGGCCAGCCAATGGGCGGCGTCCTCAATAAACGGTCCAGAGGCCGATCCGGAGTACCCGTCATGGGTCTGAATGACGGCAAACATGTTTGCGGGCAGGGCGGTCATAGTTTCTCCTATTTCCTGTACGGACACTGCACAGACTGGGTCTGTCGCAAATGATGTAGCTTTGGATTTAGGGGCAGCCAATCAAACCGTAGCAGGCGCGTCAATCTGAGGGGCGACTGACGTAGCTGGAGGTCCGGGGCGCGCGAAAGAAAAGGGCCGCTCGAAATCGAACGGCCCCTTGGCTTATTGTTGTCCCGACAGAAGGGTCCGGAGCTCTTCTATCTTTTCGCCGATCAACTGCGGAGATGCCTTGATCTCGTCCAGGATCTTGATGGCTTGATCCTTCAAGTCTTGCGCCAGATCGCTGTTTTGAACCGAAGCGACCATGGCATCATAGTCGAAATTCTGGACGTTCAGAGAACCTTGCTCGATCCACGTATTGACCAGATCCTGACCCTGGCCGGCCAAAGATGCAACTTGATCTCCGGCCTGGTTGGCCAGATCGGTGGCCGCCTGTCCGGCTTGCTCGGCAGCTTGCGAGGCCTGGTCGGCGACGGACGAGGCAGCTTCGTTCACCTGCTCGGTTGCCGCATCCACGGCTTCGTTGACCGCATCGCCCGCGTCTTGGGCAGCTGACTGCAGTTGCTCGGCCGGGGTCGGTTCTGGTTGGTTGAGATAGTAATAAATGCCCGCGCCAATGGCGGCGACGAATACAGCTAACAAGATAGTACGCGACATGTGTCTCTCCTTGAAATAAGTGCCGCTGAGATGGTTCAAAACTAATAGTAATCAAAGGGGAATTCCCCGAAGTTCTTTTCAATACGGGGTATTGAGCCAGCCTGCGCCGATCCGAAGGGCACAGATGGCAATAACACGCCGTCACGCGTGACTGTATACGGACAGCACGGTTGTCGAAAACGATATGATGCCCAAATCCAAAGAATTGTGGCGGAGAAACAGGTATTGTCACATTCCCAAGAAAACAATGGCTTAGAATGGTGAACCCTTCATTTGCCGCACAATAACCCACAAAGTAAATTTTGTGGTTTGACGAACCTTTAATTCATTGCGGTTGCATCTTCTTCCAACTTTCTGATCTTCGCACCACTGGGGGGTGCTCCCCCAGTGAGTAAGAAAGTTAGAATGCAGTTTCCCAATACGTCGTCATACGTTGACCGACATGGGAAAATACGCTGGCGCTATCGAAAGAACGGGATGTCTGTTGAACTTGGCACTGTCTATGGGTCGGTTAGTTTTCGGCACCGGTATGGATTGGCAGTAGCTGGTCAAAAAGCAGCCAAAGGACAGTATCAACAGTCCCGGCACAGCTTTAGCCGGTTGGCTGAAGAGTGTTTCAGCTCGTCGGATTTCATTTTCTCGTGGCGCCAGCACGAAATGAAAATACCGAAGGGTGATTGAGAGTATTCTCGAAGCGCATGGTCAAAAATCGGCAAAGAAAATCCGGCGCCCTCACTTCAAATAGATCCTGCAAGAGAAAACCTCCACACCATCAGCGGCAAACCATCGTCGCAACCTGTTGAGGAAAATGATGGACTTGGCCATGGACTTGGAGTGGCGTCATGACAATCCCCTCAACGATCTCAAACTATTCCCAGAGGTAACCGAAATCTTGCGCACATGGTCCGAGGTAGACATTGAGAACTTCGGTCAAACCCACGAATCCGGCACCTGAGAAAACACAGCGATGCATCTAACGCTTTTTACCGGTGTTGCTTGCGTCGACGCGGTCAGATTTGGACCCCCAAATGTGGTTCGTGGTCGACTGAAACATCGACGGCAGACGACCCGAAACAACTGAGTCGCTCTAATTGACATTCTTCTACATCCAGAACTCAAAGCTCTACTCGCAAAGCTTCCAAAAGGGCAAAATACCTTTCTACAGTTGCAGAACGGTCGGCAGCGATCTGAGAATGGTCTTAGCAATTTGACCTGCTGCGGGGGCAAGTTGATCCTGGCTAAGAACTCAATGAACTCGACCAATATGCCTCCTGAAGAAGTCGCATGGTGCTATCCGGCCACAGGGCAGCGCAAGATCCGGACATCTCGAGTGTGACTGGCACCATAGCACACGCGTTTTCCAATTTGCTGGCATGTGCCGGGGTGATGTCACCGATACGCCGGACCTGGCTTTGCAGGCTTCGGGCTGCGGCCAGGCGACCGTCTTCCTCAAGCCATGGCTGCTCAGCGATAACGGATCCAGTTGTATGTCTGGTGAACTTGCTGAATGGCCGGAAGATCAGGACATCGATCATGTCCGAGGAACACCATACCACCCTAAGACCCAGAGCAAGATTGAGCGTTGGCACCAAACCCTGAAGACCCGCATCCTGCTCAAAAACTACTATTTGCCTCTGATGACGGACAGAAAGAGGCATCAAAATCGAATAAGTTTTGGATTTAATTATTAAAACAGGAAGATTGGAATTGGGATGAGCGATGCAACTATGCAAAAGATTCGTTTTCTCAATTTTCTCTACTCAATTTAGAGCTATTGAGAGTTTCTGTTAATCCATTGCTCGGTCCAGGGTTCGGATTTATCGCCCTTAGCTACAGCCTGAAGCCTCTTTTGCGTATCCAAAAGGAAAGCCAAAGTGCGTTCGGTTTTTTGGATCCTGTCCTCAATTACCTTAATCCCAGCCTCGAGAGCAGGTGCTTCATCTCCATCGAGCGTATCGTTCATTTCTTTGAGCTCGCTTACCGACAACCCGGCTTCGCGCGCTTGTGCAATAAACACCAGATCCTCAACCAGATGCTCGGGATAGTCCCGATACGTATTCGTCGCCTCATCTCCGGGCAGTGACTGAATCAATCCAGCACGCTCATAAAACCTTATGGCGTCCCGGGTCAGACCAGTCCTGTTCGCAAGTTCACCTATTCTCATGTGGATCGGATATCCCAGTTCCGAGCGACCTACAATAAGTTGAACTATGGACCATTGACCATGGTTTCAAGTTTGTGTAGTGGGCCTGATGTTTTTTGCCCTGACCCGCTTTGGCATGCCTCAACTCACGCACCGAAGGCAGAGAGCAAGTGTTCAGGGGAGAAGTTACTGCAACAACCGACCGGTTTGCTTGGACGCATCGCGATCACAAAGCATTGACAAATGAAAAAAGGAAGGAAGAGCCTTGCTCCCTCTCTCAAAGTGTATTTCCCCCCTGATCTTCACTCTTGGTTTGTCAATCGGGGCCGCAAGCCCAATTGCGGCGGTCGCTCAGGTGGAATCTGAGAACCTTGTGACGGTTCTGGTTGCGCCCGTCATCCGCAAGGACATAAGCGACTTTCAGGTTGCGCAGGGGACCGTTCAAGCGGTGCGCCGGGATTTTCTTTCGTTCGAAAAAGCCGGGCGCGTTGTTTTCATTAAGAAGGTTGAGAACGGAAACCTCTTGCACGAGGGCAATGCAGTCGCAGGACCGTCGGAGCAATATCCCGAAGGCGAATTGCTGGCAGAGTTGGACAACTCTCAGGCGGAAGCTGCGTTAAAGGTTGCGCAAGCCGAGCTTGCAAATACCCAAGTTCAGGTAACTTCAGCCCGACAGAAGCTTGAACGCACAAAAACACTGGTCGACCGTGGCGTTTCGACCACGGCGCAGCTGGAGACTGCCCAGGCGGCATATGATGGTGCAGTGGCCGCGCAAGACGCAGCAGCAGCCCGTGTCGACCAGACAAAAACACAACTGCGTCTCGGTCAGTTGCGCGCACCGTTTGATGGCGTGGTCTCGTTTATCAACATCCGTGAAGATCAGTATGTTACACCACAGCAATTTGACGCAACGAACCTGGGCACAGCCTCGCGCACGGCCCCGATTGCCGTGATCGACCCGAATGAATTTGAGATTTCGGTGAACCTGCCCGTGTTCATTGCAGAGCGCGTCAAGGTTGGTCAGCCCGCCGTTGTGATCAGCGAGGACTTTCTCGCCAAGGCGCAAGAGTTCGGCGCGGATACCGCGACACAACAAAACCAGTCCGCAGTCGACGCATGGGCAGCGGGCAGGCAATTGACCCAGGTGACCTCGGTCAGCCCTGCTGTTGACCCGTCAGACCGGTCCATTCGCGTCCGACTAGATCTGGATAACAGCACGCAAAAACTGCGCGACGGCGCTTTTGTCACTGTCTGGATCGAGGTTGGGCACAAGGAAGATGCGATTGTTGTGCCGCTGTCAGCGATCAAGGCTGAAGGGGATGATAGGTATGCCTTTACACTCTCGGATGACAACACGGTCACGAAGCACAAGGTCGAACTGGGTCTGTTCGATTTTGAAGGCGTTGAAGTCACTTCGGGACTGAGAGCAGGGGACACCGTTGTCACAATCGGAAAGAGCCGCTTGCTGGACGGAATGAAAGTTAATTCGGTCAAAGCAAAAGGGGCAGACAAGTGAGCGATACGTCCCAAGCTCCCGGATTTTTGAGCCGGGTATTCATTCTCAAAACAACATTTGCGCGCCTTTTGCTGATCATTTTGGTCGTCGGCGGGGTAATGTCCGCCATCGGTATGGTGAAAGAGGCACAGCCCGACCTGAACATCGCATCGGCGATTGTTACAACCGAATGGGGCGAAGCTGACGGACAAACCATCGAGCAGCAGGTAACGCTCAAGCTTGAAAAGCACCTGAAAGATATTCCCGGCGTCAAGAAACTGCTCAGCGGTTCGTTTCAGGGGTTTTCGGTGATCTCCGTCGAGTTTCGCGCCAACGTCTCGCCGGAAGAAGCGATGACCAATCTTCGCGCCAAGCTGGCTGAGGCCAAATCGGAGCTGCCTGCCGCCGCGAAAGAACCCAAGCTGAAGCAGACCCGCGTTTCGGATTCGCCCATCTTTTCTATTCGCCTGACTGGCGATGCTGGTCTTGAGGAGCTGTCCAAAACCGCGGAAGACCTGAAAAAAGAATTGGGTCGCATTCAGGGTGTCAACGAAGCAAAGGTTATCGGCAAGCGAGACGACATCGTCGCCATTCGCCTGATTGGCGCGCGCCTGCAATCATTAGGCATTTCCGCAACTCAGGTCGCACACGCGCTTGAGCAGAACAATCTGAACATGCCCTGGGGTAAGTTCGACGGCGAACAGTTGGGCTCGATTTTCCGGTTCCAGGGCCGTTTTGATTCACTGGATCAGATCCGCGACCTGCCGATCACCCGCGCCGACAGTGGGCGTGTGATCCGCCTGTCCGAAGTTGCCGAAGTACGTCGAACGCTGGCCGAAGAGCGCACGAGAACGTCTTTCAGCATCGACGACGGACCATTCAAAACCGCGATCGAGCTTTCGCTGACCAAACAGCCCGGTGCAGACGCCATCAATGTAATCACTCAGGCCAAAGAACTGCTGGCGGATCGTCGCGCGCGTGAAACCTGGCCAGAGGGCATTGAATACTATGTGGTGACTGACAACTCGGTCACGATTAACACCAACCTCACCAACGTATTCAACAACGGTTGGCAGGCGATGCTTGCTGTCTTTGTCATCCTGTTTTTCAGTTTGACTTGGCGCGAGGCACTGGTCGCCGGTCTGGCAATTCCGATCACCTTTGCCGGAACATTGATCGTTTTGGCGCTGTTTGGATTCACTCTGAACCAGATGGTTATCATTGGTATGGTCATCGCCCTAGGTCTGCTGGTGGACGTTTTCATCCTGATGATGGAGGGCATGCATGATGCTATGTTCGTCAAGGGTAAGAAGTTCTCTGATGCCGCATTGGAAACCATCAGAACCTACGCCATTCCTGCTCTGACCGGCACCCTGACGACGGTGTTTGCCATGGCACCCCTGCTTGGTATTGAGGGGACGGCGGGCAAGTTTATCCGCATTCTCCCATCCACTGCGATTGTTGCCCTGCTAATGGCCTTGCTGGTTGCGCTTGTTCTGGCGGTTCCCCTGTCGCGCTATGTTCTGCCCAAGCCCGGGACGGTGGTCAAAAAGACCGCCATCGACAGAATCTCTGAAAAACTGTCGGAATCCCTGGATAGCCTGCTTGAAAGGTTTTTCGTCCGCAATCGTTTGACAGCTATCGCATGGACCGCTGTCGCTGGCGCTGTGTTCACAGCGTCGCTGATGGCTTTTTCAACTTTGCCCAGCGAATTGTTGGGCCGTTCCGACGGTCAGGACATGGGTGTGTTGATCGAGCTTGAGCCGGATACGTCTCTTGAAACCGCGCAGATGTGTGCCGACGCAGCCGGAGACGTTCTGGCGGCTCAGCCCTTTTTCAAAAGCGTCACCAAATACGTCGGTGAAAAAAGCCCATTTTCCACACCGGCGCTTTCGGATCAGCTTTCGAGCACAAAAGACCTGAGCTACGTGGGCTTCACCGGGACTTTCTTGCCTCGCAAAGACCGTGAAAAGATCGCCTACGAATACGAAGACGACATCCGTTCGGCACTGGGTTCCGCCATGACAAGTTGCCCCGGTGGGCGACTGAACCTGACCATGCCAGCGGGTGATGCATCGCCTGAATCGCCTGTGCAGATTGTCCTGTCCGGCCCTGATATCGATCGTCTTCGGGATATGTCGATGGATGTGCAAAGCAAGCTCAAAGAAATTCAGGGCACGCGAAATGTCAGGGACAATCTGGGACTGGTCGCGCTAGACATCGAAGCGAAGCCAAAGATGGAAGTTCTGAACTTCTATGGTTTGCCGGCAGAGGAATTGGCAAAGCAAGTGCGCTTTATGCTGAACACTGACGATGTTGGAAAATACGTTCTGGGCGGGATTCGCGAAGATATTGATATTCGCATGGGGTATGCCTGGCCCAGCCGGGAAGGCCAGCTGGGTGGCCCGACAATTCCTGGTGAGCCGCAGTTGCTGAACGTCATTACCAGCAACGGAAATTCGGTACCGCTTGCCGAGCTTGTGGATGTCGAGCTTAAAGAAAGTGCGCTGAATATTCTGCATTGGAACGGCGAACGCGCGATTACCGTTCTGTCAGACGTGTCCGGAAAGACCGCAAGTCAAGTTCTGGATGATCTGCTACCTGAATTGGATAAACTGAGCGCTCAGTGGGGTCAGGATTACGGGTACACCATTGCAGGCGAAGCCGCTGACAGCGCCGAAGTCTTCGGATCGGCTGGTGTCATGCTGTTGGTGGCTCTGTTCCTTGTTGCCGCGCTGCTTGTGCTTCAGTTCGACAACTTCATTCAGCCGCTCATTATCATGGCAACAATTCCGCTGGCACTGACCGGGACGTTTCTTGGGTTCTACATCCTGCAACTGCCGTTTTCATTCATGGCAATGGTCGGGGTAATCGCGTTGATTGGTATTGTCGTGAACGACTCGATCGTGATGATCGACACGATGAACAAACACGCGCGTTCGGGCCTGTCTGTTCGTGCAGCTGCGGCGCGCGGTGGCTCGGATCGTTTGCGGCCGATCATTACAACTTCGCTTACAACAATTGTTGGGATGATTCCGTTAACCTTCAGCAGCCCGTTGTGGATGCCGCTTGGCGTCACGATCATCTCCGGGCTGATATTCTCGACCGTGTTGGCCCTACTGATTGTTCCCTGCCTCTATCGGATATTTACGCATGAGGGTTTGCATGCAGAAGGATGAGGCGAGCCGTCGTTTTGAAGATTATCAGGACGTTTTCCGACACGACCCGGACATGCTGATCGCATGTCCGGCGTGCGATACGTTACACGTGTTGCAACCAGTTGAACCGGGGCAGGTGGCACGGTGCACGCGATGTCATTTCAAACTGGTTGCCCCCAAGAAGGACTCGCTGAACCGATCTTTGGCACTGGCGTTGACGTCGGTTGTGCTGATGATCACGATGCTGAACTTCCCGTTTCTGAAGATGTCGAAATCCGGGCTGTCTCATGAAGCGACAATCGTCCAGATCATCACCGGGCTGGCCCATGGCTGGTATGTAATTCTGGCGGCGGCCGTCGCTTTGTTTGTGGTTGCTGTACCCATGATCCGGGCAGGGGCCCTTTTCTATGTGATGTGGGCGTTGAAACAGGACAAAGTGCCCTCAAAAGCCCGCCGTGTTTTTCTTTTCGCAGAAAAACTCTCGCCCTGGGCCATGACCGAGATCTTCATCATCGGGACCGGGGTAGCCTTGATCAAAGTGGCTGGATTGGCCTCAATTTCATTTGGAATTGCCTTTTGGCTTTTCTGCGCGCTTGTCGTTGTTATCGGCCTGAAAAACAGCGCCATCTGCCGCTGGACCGTCTGGTCTCTGATCCGAAAGGGTGAGCATGACCAGAGCATGTGATATGGGCTGGGTCGGTTGCCACATCTGCGGTGCCGTCCACGATGAACAGGCGCATGAGTGCAGGAATTGCAGCGCGGTCTTGCATGCACGCACTCCCGGCAGTTTGCAAAAAACATGGGCCTGGCTGATCACCGGTATTCTGTTCTTGATACCGGCAAACCTTTACCCGCTTCTCAGCAATCGGATTCTGGGTAGCGAAGAAGGACACACGATCATCGAGGGGATCATCATCTTTCTCGAAGCCGGAAACTATTTCGTCGCCATCGTCATTCTGGTGGCGAGCCTTGTGATCCCGCTGGCCAAGATTGCCATCATTGCGTTTCTGATAGTGAGCATTCAGCTGGGGTGGAACCTGAGCAATCATTCTCGATTGCTGTTGTATGAGTTCGTTGAATTCATAGGCCGCTGGTCAATGATCGACGTGTTCGTTGTGGCATTGCTTGCCGGGTTGGTGAACCTTGGCGCAATCGTTGCAATCGTGCCCGGTCTGGGCGCCATTTGTTTCGCGCTGTCCGTGGTTTGCACCATGATCTCCGCACAGTGCATCGATACCAAACTTATCTGGGATAGGGGAGTAGAAGACAGCCATGAGTGAGTCTGGTGGTATGCGCACGCCCGAAATAAAGACGAAGAAAAAAGGGCTGCTAAGCAATCTTTCGATTGTCTGGCTGGTTCCGGTTGTCGCCCTTTTGGGCGCGCTTGGACTGGCGCTGGACAGCTATTCCAACAGGGATGTTCCAATCGAAATCCGGTTCACCGAAGCAACCGGAATCGAGCCAGGGAAAACCGAGATCAAGTTTCGTGAGCTGCCGGTCGGCGTCGTTACGGAACTGGATTACACCGACGATCTCAAGACCGTTGTCGTAAAAGCCAATATCCACAAGGATATGTCAAAATATCTGGATGCCGAGACGGAGTTTTGGCTGGTTACGGCCAAAGTCTCGACCAGCGGTATCTCCGGACTGAGCACGTTGCTGTCTGGTGCCTACATCAATGTTGAATGGGACGCCGAACAAGGTGAACGAGCCCGCGAGTTTACCGCATTGCAGGATCCGCCGGTTATCCTTCCAGGCGCACAGGGTATCGAAATCAGGCTCAGCACCCCGAACACCGGATCGGTCTCGGTCGGAGCGCCCATTTTGCACAAAGGCGTCAAAATGGGATCGGTTGAAGCTGTGGACTACAATCCAGGCAGCGATACGGTCCTCATAACCGCGTTCATAGACGATCCGTATGGTAAGCTGATCAATACCGGGACACGGTTTTGGAACGCGTCGGGCGTTAGCCTCGAACTCAATGACGAAGGTATTGCGCTGCATGTCGGCAGCCTTGCGTCGCTGCTGCAGGGTGGCATTCAATTCGACACTACGATTTCCGGCGGAGAGCCAATTGAAAACCTTGCCGTCTTCGACCTGTACCCATCTGAGGCGCACGCCAAGGAAAGCCTGTTGGACGAAAACCTGCGCGCGACCGTTCATCTGTCTTCTGCCTTTGAAGGCTCACTAAAAGGGCTGAAGGAAGGATCGGATGTTCTGTTCCGCGGACTGAAGGTCGGGCAGGTTCAGACCCTTTCCGCCGTGACGATTGTGAACGATCAGGGTGATCCTGATATTCGCATGTTGGCGTCCTACACTGTTCAGCCGACCCGGCTGGGGCTGGAAGATGTCGCAACCTCTGACGAAACGCTGGACCTGCTGGAAGGTATGGTTGCCCGAACCGGTCTGCGGGCGCGCCTTGCCGCAAACTCGTTGTTCTCGGGCGGTTTGCATATCGAGCTTTACGAAGATTCCGAAGCCGAACCTGCAGTTCTGCAACGGGATGTCGAGCCCTATCCTGTGCTGCCAACAACGCCGACCCCGCCGGAAACCCTGGCCGTTGCAGCCGAAGGTGTGTTGGAGCGCGTTTCAGCGCTTCCGATTGAAGAGATCATGGACCGCACAATCAAACTGCTGACCGGCATAGATGCGATTGTTGCGGACCAAAACACTAAGGCGATTCCGAAAGATGTTCGCGAGCTACTGGAAAGTGTGAACACGGTTGCCGCGTCTGATGGCATTCAGAACCTTCCCGCGGATCTGCAAGGGGCTATGCACTCGGTCAACGATATCTTGCGTCGGTTTGACGAAAGCGATGGTGTTGAAAGCATCGTGGGCGCATTGGAAGATGTGCGCGCGGCCGCGGCCAACATTTCAACCGCAAGCAACGGACTTCCCGACTTGCTTGGTGACATCGACGCCTTTGTCGAAAATGCAAATGACCTGCCGTTGGCCAACGCGGTCGAGTCTGCCGATGCGGTGTTGCAGTCCGTCAACGAGTTCCTGTCAAACCCGGATATGGAAAGCGTACCGGGCGCGCTTTCCGGTGCGCTGGAACAAGCCAATCTCACGCTTGAAGAACTGCGCAAAGGTGGTGCCGTAGACAGCCTGAACAATACGCTGAATTCGGCCAGTAATGCTGCGGACAGTATTGCAGCAGCTGCGACGCAATTGCCGGAACTCGCCAAGCGTTTGGACAAGCTGGCCGATACTGCGGAATCCACGATCGGTGCATACGGGCCAAATTCTCCGGTCAACCGCGAGGTTCAGGCAGCGATCGGCGATCTTCGAGATGCGGTGAAATCCATTGAAGCACTTGTTCAGGCTATCCGCCGCAAACCCAACTCACTCCTGATAGGACGATGACAATGAGTAACGTTTTCCGCAAAATTCCTGCGCTTCTGCTCCTCATGACTCTGGCGGCTTGTGGCGGGGCACAGGACCGGTATTTGTTACCGGACGTTGCCCCCGGTCAGACTTATCGGTCAAATGTTCGGTCGGTCGAGGTCACCAGTGTCGATCTTCCGCTTCATGCGGAAGACACTGAGATTTCAGTGCTGGGAGAAGACGGCGTTCTGCGCGCCACCAAAAGTGGCTTTTGGGCAGATGAGCCTGATCGGGCATTGACCGAACAGCTTGCGCTTGGGCTGGACCAGGCGCTGCCATCGGCGAGTGTCGCAACAGAACCGTGGCCGCTGGAAACCCCGGCGGACGTACAGGTGAATGTCAAAGTCAGAAACCTTGTCAGCTCACCCGGCAAATCCTTGACGCTAAACGGGCAATACAATCTGACGTCCCCGTCCGGAAATTATAGCCACCGAGAAAGGTTGCGTCGCTTTTCACTGACGGTCCCAATTCCTGATGAATCACTGGATGCGGTGGCCAAAGCGCATTCCGAGATCATCCGCGATCTTGCGGATCACATTGCGCGCACGATCGCTGGACAATAGGCGCGTCCGGCATCCTGTTTTCATTCCGTGAAACTCTCCAACTCGACCATGCCAGGTTTTTCTCCTGGCATGGTCGAAGCAGAGCGAAGCAAATTCGCCGGTTCTCATTGAGGCTATGATTGTGTCTTCTGTGTACAATTTCCGCATAGAAATTTACTTTACTTCGCAACTATTGATTCTATTTGGATCGTTGGTTCTGGGCGAAGTATCCTTCCAGCATGGCCTGTTCTCAGCTATGTTTCTGATCAATTTTTTGGCTGGGTTATCGCTTACTTGGGACAATCCCAAAGTTGCAGGATTTCTCGTTTTCCTGATTACGTTGTCCATTGGGTTTCAAATCGTATCCACTCTGAATGCGTGGCAGGATGGAGCGTTTCTTGGGCACACGACAGTTTATCTTGCCTTCTACGCAACGATCACGGCAAAGGTCATGATGGATGAGTGGAAAGCTGAAATTGTCGACCGGCAAACCATTGTTGGCCTTATGTCAGGATATCTATCATTGGGCCTGGTCGCATTCTTCCTGTTTCTAGCAATCGAGTTTTATCAACCCGGATCATTGCACGGCCTTCCCGAGACAGTGGACGAATACCATAAAGAGGGGTCTATCCTGTATTTTGCCTTCATAACCTTGATGACCGTTGGATATGGGGAAATTGTGCCCGCCGTACCGCTTGCCCAGAAAGCCGCCATGCTGGTCGGACTTGCCGGACAATTCTATCTGGTAATATTAACTGCGGTGATAGTCGGGAAATACCTCCATCAGATCACTACAGATCAGTAAACAACTATGTGAATCTTGGACCGTGATAGTGTGTTGGCATCTGTCCAAGACGATCTCGATAAGACACATTCCAAGATCGAAACGCTGCCGGGGGCAAGAGATCCGCAAACGGGCGTTGGTGGCAACAATTCAGGCTCAAGAAAAGGCACTCAAGGTTATCGAGGCCCTAGTCAAGTTGGCCCCGATGAATCCGCTTAGTGTTGTCTGATAAACTGCATCGTAACGGGGCAGATTTGAACCCAGGAGATGGCATTGTTGTCGCAGTCGGAACACGAAATGTTGTCATGGTATGACTATGTTTCAACGCCGCGAGACATTTCGCAATCACGCGACACGGCGCGGCGAGTTCACCGAATTTATTTTATATCAATGGGATAGTGGCGGAGAGACAGGGATTCGAACCCTGGGTGGGCTTGCACCCACAACGGTTTTCGAGACCGTTTACAGAAGTGGTTCGGTAAGTTTGAATCCAATAAAATAAGGGGTCAGGGGAGCCGGCTTTGGGTAAAATCGGCATAGCTGGCAGCTTGGTTGGCATAGAAAGACGGCATAGTTCCAATGCCTTTCAAGCGCGGTGGACTTTTATGTTGAAGAGGCTGCTGAGGTTTGACGCCAATATGCATATCGAGCAGGGCTGCCGAAGAGTTGAAAATGATCGATGAAGACAAAATCGCTGCTGTCATAGCTGGAAAACTGGCGGCGGCCGAGCTGACAGAAGAGGAAGAAGCTGAGTTTATCGATAGGGTGTCACCGCGGCGCAGAGCAGCACGGTTCATCCCTGAAGAAGAGCGCCAGCGAGCAGAACAAGAGCGAGCGAAAAAACTCCGTATTTTGCATGACATAGTGCTTGACCAGTTTGATGACACAGAAGTCGTTTTCGAGACGCGTGTCTCACCAGACTGCAGCGCTATTTCGTCATTCGTTGTTCTACACTTAGATAAAGAAGTGCGGGTTCAAGTTGTGAATTTTGTGGATGACGCGCTGCCCAAAATCGGTGTGTCTCTCATAAAGTGGTATTTTGGAGATATTTTTCGTGTCAGGTTGCGCGACGAACCAGCTTCAGCACATGAAAAAATGGAGATGCTGAGACGGCTGAGGGACATGAATGACAAATGAAGCGATCGTTATTTGCGCCATCATTAGTGTCGGCCTCGCCGGCTTTGCGGCCAGTGCTTATATGTGGCGGAAATCTCGACTGCCGAAGGGCGACCATGATGTCTCTGATATTATGAAGAGAGTCTTCGAAAATGAACGGTGTTGAAAACACGTTCAACACCATGTGTTCCAGTTTTCGCATTGTTGGCTTTTCAGGAACTGATCGAAAACTACGAAAATCAGCTCCATGTTGCCTGCTCGACGAAGCAATGACGGATCGCGTTTAATGTATCTAATGTAAACAAAAGGCCCGCATAGGCTGATCAGTCAATTACAGATGAATCTGAACAAATCGTCTGTAACACATAGTATTTTCAGTATGTTAGGATTCGAAATTTCAAATTCTCTACCCTGGTAGTTGTGTCTCAGCCGAGGGGCGTAGCGTAATCATGGCATCTTAATCAACTATCGCCCCTAGGCGATGCGGATCTTCACATCGTCCCGGTCCTTGAGGTCCGGGATTTCCCGCATAACGATCGAAAGTGAAGAGAAAAAATCCTGGTAGCCGGTTACAATCAGGCAAACCCGGGTCGCCAAGTGTGGTCGCACAAGTTCGATAACAGGCCGCGTTGTGTTACTTGCCGCGGAGAACCTGGAGGTTACAATTGTGGTAACGTTGGAACTGCCGTCAGGATTCTGCGAAACGGATTCTTCAGAGCCGTTTTCCGGCGACGGCGATGAAAGTTTTCGGGATTTGGCGGTTAGCCATTCAGGAAGTTGGAACAATGCAAAATCTCCAAGGCCTTAAACTCAATAGTGTGGCTCATATGCGAAAAATGTGTTTAGCCAGAATTCAATTGAAACCATCTGTAATAGCCTCGTATTCGACCTTTGCGATTTCCAGCCGTGCTCCGCTCTGATCCAACCCCCAACGGCGCGCCGCGTAAAATTCCAATGCCTTTCGGGTTTCAATGCATAGGGTTTCATCCGCAAAACCATATTCCCGGCGAACAACTGCGGCTTGCGCAGCGGACAAATTCGTGTGTGGGCGTAGGTGGATGCGGGTAAGGGTATGCCAATCTTCATCGTTGGGCAGAGGTGAAGTCAGCTTCCGGCAGGAAAAATCGCTTTCCGGTTCTATTCGGATCGGCAGGTAGTCGCGATAGGCGTCACGTCTGCAACTGTAGGCTCGTAGGTGAAGGCGTTCGCCATCCGATGCAAACCGTGTCGGCACGATCCACTGAGCTTCGCTGTCGCCGGTCGTCATCGAGATATAGCAGACTTTAATCGCCATTTTTGAGTGCATGGCACGGTAGAGCTGGGCTATTACTTCCGGGGTGTTGCGGCGCTCAAGCCGTGGCAGGCTTCCAGCGGGGTGCGGCGAGGGCTGATCCAGCAAAAATTCGGCCATCATATTAGGATTGGCTGTAGTGAGTGGAATGAATTCCGGCCCAGTTAGATAGGTTTTGCGCCCGGTATCGTAGACTGGCGCACCTTTGCCTGAGCGCTCCAGATACAGCCGAAAATCCAATGCTGCCTGAGCGATCGAGATTTCAAACCGCACAACAAGATCACGCCTGTTGGCCATGCCGCGCCAAGTCAGGCATTGGTCCAAATATTCAAGCCGTTCTCGCTGGGCGTGTTTGAGGTCGTCGAAAGCCATGGAGGTAGAATACCTTGACGTGCGCGTATCGTCCATATAAAAAATATACGTATAAAAAATATATGGTATAGAATCGTGCGCATACTTCACACCGCCGACCTTCATCTTGGCCGTCAATTGCATGGCTTTTCTCTGGCAGAGGATCACGATGTTGTTCTGGAGCAGATCGTAGCTGCGCTGGAGCAACATCAGCCCGACCTGTTTATCATTGCTGGCGATTTATTTGACCGTCCCGCACCGCCAGCCACTGCTACGCGTCAGTTCAACAGATTTCTGGCCAGGTCGCGGCAGGTCTCGCGTTTCGCCCTCTTCGTCAGCAGGTCATTGATCGAATGAAAGCTGAACAAGCCATCAATCGCCTCAAGAGCAACTATTTATGTGCAGCAAAGGGCAGGGGGTCTGCTGCAAGATGAGCATCCGTAAAAAAAAATTAAAAAAGTTGGTGACGCCACTTGGACAGGATTTTTTACCGTAAAATGCGAGATGTGTGGTGACGTGCTGGCCCTGCGAAGGTCGCCTGCTAAGCATCGTCCGATCTGCAAGCAATGGGTAACATACTGAAATATTGCAAGTATTTCAACGTCGAGCCTGTGGAGCAATTCGCACACACGAAATCTCGCTCCGGAAATTCGGAAAAAACCGAACCTGTCTACTGAGAGAGTCTCTGAAAAAGTATTTTGCTGGTTTGACTCTTGCTACTTCTCAAACAGCTCTGCGGGGCCCGTTTCCCATTGTCGATCTGCGATCAGCAATGGCTGCCTGAACGACGCATTTGCCGTGAAAATTGGACCGGACCGATGACATAGTCGGCGCAATCGGAACTCGAAATGTGACATAGTATGTCAAATTTCGGGGTTGTGAGGTCTGGTATGGGAACCTGATGAATCGCCGCATCGGCGATAACTATTCTTACTTATCAGGAGCATAGTGGCGGAGAGACAGGGATTCGAACCCTGGGTGGGCTTGCACCCACAACGGTTTTCGAGACCGCCCCGTTCGACCACTCCGGCACCTCTCCGCGGGGGTCTGTGAGGGGGGGATTTAGTGATGAACGCGAGAGGGTGCAAGCAGAAAATTCCCAAAATTTACAAAGCTGGGATTTTCCATTGCCTGACGCCGTATTTCGCCTAGGCTTAACCCTATGACATATCTTGCACGACACATCGTTTTCCCGCTTTTTCTGCTGCTTCTGACCCTTACGGTTGCGTCTCAACATGCTGCGGCTGCCGGAAGGGACCGGATCGAGGCCTTTCTGACCACTACGGGGTTTGACGTTGCGTTGGAGAGTATCGCGCTTGCGTCCGCCTCCGCTCCACAAATGCTGGGAATCGACCCCGAGGGTTTCGGGTCCGATTGGGCACGACTGACCGAAGAAGTTTTTGACACCAAGGACATGCACGAAACCGCAGTGTCGATTCTTGAACAGACGCTGAGCGACGACGCGTTGAACCATGCGGTGGAATTCTATGCCTCAGACCTTGGTCAACGTCTGGTCGAAGCTGAAAATGCGTCCCATATGATCGAGGATGACGAGGCAAAGCAACTGGAAGGTCAGGAGATCGTTTCCGAACTGATCAAGAATGGCTCCATGCGCGTCGAAAACCTGAAGCGCATGAACAATGCGATTGATTCCAGCGGCACGGCTTTGCGCGCGCTGCAGGAAATTCAGGTGCGTTTCCTTCTGGCCGCCAGCGCGTCGGGCGTGATCGATCTGCAACTTGGGGCGGATGAACTGCGCCAGATGATGAAGCGGAATGAAGCTGGCATGCGTCAGGCGCTGCAGCTGTCCGCGCTTGCCGGCGCAGCCTATACCTATCAGGACTTCTCAGATTCCGAGGTGATCGCATATGCGGAGGCGCTGGAGCAGCCTTTGATGCAGGAAGTCTATGAGTTACTGAATGCCATTCAGTACGAAATCATGGCGATGAAGTTCGAAGTTCTCGCGGCTCGGATGGCTGATCTACACCCGGCTCAGGATATCTGATGCGCCTATTTGCCTTCTGCTTATCCCTTGTGTTCTGCGCTTCGCCTCTGGCAGCGGAAGAAAGGGTCGAGCGCCTGATGCAGGCACTCCATTTAGAGCATGTCATCGACATCCTGCGGGAAGAGGGCATGGTGCACGGCCAGGACCTGAACGATACGTTTCTGGCGAGTAAAGGCGGCCCTTTGTTCGAAGCGCAGGTGGATGAAATTTATGATCCGATTTGGATGCGCGAGCAGATCTCTCAGACCTTTGGAACCAGTCTGACAGACAGCGAAATGGACCGCGCGATCGTGTTCTTTGAAAGCGATCTTGGGCAAACCATTGTCTCGCTGGAAAATTCAGCCCGGCAGGCTTTTGCAGATGACACAATCAAGGACATGGCGCGTGAAAACTACGTCAACGGTTCGCGCGACGGCCAGTTCTATCGGCTTGTTGACGAATACATCGAAGTCAATGATCTGATCGAAAAGAACGTTCACAGCTCGCTCAGTTCGGACTACAATTTCTTCCGCGGCCTGAGCGCCGATATCGGTTCAAGTTCAGAAGACATTCTGGCGCAGCTCTTGTCGGACAAGGACAGCGTTACGGAAGAAACCAGAATCTGGATGTACTCTTTTCTTCTGATTGCCTATCAGCCACTGAACGAAGCCCAGATGCGCGAGAACATCGCCTTTTCCCGAACCGAAACCGGACAGGCGGTGAATGAGGCGTTTTTCGATGGTTTCGATCTGATGTACGACCAGATCTATTATCAACTGGGGCAGGCGGTCTCGAGGGTTCTGAGCGCGTCGGATCTTTGACCTGCATTTGATGTTGACTTTCACCGGTATTCTATGGATAAGCGCGCATCCCGGCCGGATTTTCCGCGCCGGGTCTCGTTATTATTGACCCAAGGGGCTGATCCCAAGGGTCGTCACACAGCCCGAAAAGGGCGCGCTGTTCGAGGTGGCTTAGGCCGAAACACCCAACCGGGGACCACAGAACGCGGGTTAGAAAAGGAAAGACGCATGTTTGCGGTCCTCAAGACTGGCGGCAAGCAGTACAAGGTTCAGGCGGGCGATGTGCTCCGTGTTGAAAAGCTGGCTGCCGACGCAGGTGAAACAGTTCAATTCAACGATGTTCTGATGCTGGGCGGCGACGCTCCGGTTGTTGGTGCACCTTTCGTTGAAGGCGCAGGCGTTCAGGCCGAAGTGATCGAACAGATCAAAGGTGACAAGGTCATCAAGTTCGTCAAACGCCGTCGTAAGCACAGCTCGAAGCGTACCGTTGGCCACCGTCAGAAACTGACTCTGGTCAAGATCACCGACATCCTGGCGTCGGGCGCTGACAAGTCTGGCATCAAAGCTGCAACCGGTTCGGCTCCGGCTGGCGAAGCTGCTCCGGCGGCGAAAAAGCCTGCCAAGAAAGCTGAAGCCAAAGCAGAGGCACCTGCTGCTGCCGCTGACGATCTGACAGCACTGAACGGTGTCGGCCCCGCCGCTGCCAAAAAGCTGGCAGAAGCCGGTATCGAGAGCTTTGCCGCTCTGGCCGCCTTGTCGGACGAGCAGATTGCTGCTATCGAAACGGTCAAAGTGAAGCCCGAATGGGTTGAGCAGGCCAAAGATCTGGCCAAAGGCTAAGGAGAGAGAGAATGGCACATAAAAAAGCTGGCGGTTCCTCCCGTAACGGTCGCGACTCAGCTGGTCGCCGCCTTGGCGTGAAACTGTACGGTGGCCAAGCAGCCATCGCAGGCAACATCATCGTACGTCAGCGCGGCACCAAGTTCTGGCCGGGCGAAGGCGTAGGCATTGGCAAAGACCACACCATCTTTGCAACTGTCGATGGCGCCGTGAAGTTCCACAAGGGACTCAAAAACCGCACCTTTATTTCGGTCCTGCCAGTGGCGGAGGCCGCAGAGTAAGCCGAAACCCAGAAGGTTTAAGAAAATTTCATGGGGGACCGGCACAAAGTGCCGGTCCCCTTTCTCGTTTTCAGGAGCGGTCCCATGACCGAAGTGATTAAAACAGAGCGTCTTGTCCTGCGTCGGTTCCGGCGTGAAGACTCTTCGCGTATGGTTGCGCTCCTGAACGATCTGGATGTTGTGCGCTGGGTGAACAGCATTCCGTTTCCCTTTACCATTGAAGACGCGGAAAACTTCGTCACCAATCTGGCTTCACAAGTTTATGATGCGTTTGCGATTGAAAAAGACGGCCAACTGATCGGCACGGTTTCTGCAGGTGAAGAGCTCGGGTATTGGCTGGGACAGTCCTATTGGGGTCAAGGCCTTGCGACCGAGAGCGCAGGCGCTGTTGTTCACCGTCACTTTAATGGTGACAGCAACAGCCTGAAGGCTTCTTACCATCTTGGCAACGAACGCTCTCGTTCCGTGCTGTCCAAGCTTGGCTTCGTTCCAACCTCGCAATCCGAAACCGTTGTGCGTTCGACTGGCGAAATTGTGATGCTTCAGTGGATGGAACTGGACCGGATCACGTGGGAGGCGATCAAATGACGGTTGCCACCACCAGTTTTCTTATCTTCGCCGCCAGTCAGGTCGGTACGCCGGGTCCTGCCAATATGGTTCTGTTGGGCACAGGTGCGCGTTATGGGTTCCAAGCGGCATTGCCGTTTGTAGCTGGCGTGATCTTGGGCAAACAGTTGATCATCTGGCCGGTGGGATTTGGTCTGCTACAACTCGCGGATCAGGCACCGATGGTCTTTACGGTCCTGAAATACGCTTCGGCGGCGTATATCTGTTGGCTGGCATGGAAAATCGCCAATCTGCGCCTTTCGCGCAGTGAGGCAACCGGAGAAGTGCCCGGTTTTTGGGCGGGATTGATTGTTCATCCCCTTAATCCAAAGGCTTGGGCCATGATCATTGCCGGGTTTACCGGGTTCGTTGCAGCTGGCACGCCCACCTTTAACGCAACGTTCACGATCGCTCTCTGTTTATTGTTTTGCCAGGCGGTTTTACATCCAATCTGGACTTTTGCCGGAGATAGAATTGCCCACGTGGTTGAAGGTCGGCCCGTGGAAAAATATCTGATGTGGACGTTAGCCAGTCTCACTGTCGCGTCCGTACTTTTTGTGTTGTTCGGAGGAGGAACGCACTCATGAAACTTGAGACAATAATAAACCAGCCGGTCATCGAAACCGAGCGGTTCGATCTGCGCCCGTTGCGCCGTTCGGATTTGGGTCTCATTGAACATTATGCAGGTGATGAGCGCGTGGCGCGCATGACTACCAGTATCGCGCATCCGCTGGTGCCGGGTTCGACCGAGGCGTTTATCACGCGTTCGATGGCCGATGACCGGGACGAGGACGTCTGGGTCATGGATGCCACCAAGGATGACGGCCCAGAGCTGATCGGCCTGATCTCGCTGAAACGGCTGGATCGGAACCAGTCCGAAGTCGGCTATTGGGTCGCGCCGATTTACTGGAACACCGGCATCGCTTCGGAAGCAGTCGAGGCATTGGTCAATGCCAACCCGCTGGAAAACGCCACCATGTTTGCCAGCGTGTTTCAGGACAATCCGGCCTCGGCCCGGGTTCTGACCCATTGCGGGTTCGAATACCTTGGTGATGCCGAAAGCTATTCGGTGGCGCGCGATGCAAATGTGCCCACTTGGACATACAGCAAAAAACTCTGACTTGTGGCCGATGGGGCCTTTGCATTAGGGGACAGTCATGAAATTTCTCGATCTTGCAAAGGTCTACATCCGGTCCGGGGCCGGCGGTGGCGGGTGCGTCAGCTTTCGGCGCGAAAAATACATTGAATACGGCGGTCCCGATGGCGGCGATGGCGGTAAAGGCGGGTCTGTCTGGGCCGAGGTTGTCGATGGGCTGAACACCCTGATCGACTTCCGCTATCAGCAGCATTTCTTCGCCAAGAACGGCCAGCCCGGTCGTGGTCAGCAGCGCACAGGTAAGGATGGCGACGATATCATCCTTCGCGTGCCCGTTGGCACCGAGATTTTGGACGAAGACGAAGAGACCGTCATCTGCGACCTCACCGAAGTCGGGCAGCGGTTTCTGCTGGCCAAGGGCGGCAATGGCGGCTTTGGCAACCTGCATTTCAAATCGGCCACAAACCAGGCTCCACGCCGTGCCAATCCGGGGCAAGGAGGGATTGACCGCACCATTTGGTTGCGGTTGAAGCTGATTGCGGATGTGGGTCTTCTGGGCATGCCCAATGCGGGTAAGTCCACCTTTCTGGCCGCCACTTCGAACGCGCGTCCCAAGATTGCCGATTATCCTTTCACGACCCTGCACCCCAATCTGGGTGTTGTGGGTGTCGACAGCGTGGAATTCGTCGTCGCCGACATTCCCGGCCTGATCGAAGGTGCCCACGAAGGGCGTGGAATCGGAGACCGGTTCCTCGGCCATGTCGAACGTTGTGCGGTTCTGCTGCATCTTGTGGATGGCACTTCAGAGACTGTGGCCGAGGATTACCGCACCATCATTCACGAGCTTGAAGCCTATGGCGGTGAACTCGCCGAAAAACCGCGGATCACGGTTCTCAACAAGGTCGATGCGCTGGATGAAGAGGAACTGGCGCTGCAAAAGGCCGAGTTGGAAGAGGCTGTTGGCGGCCCCGTGATGACCATGTCCGGCGTTGCGCATCTGGGCGTGACCGAGGTTCTGCGGGCCTTGCGCGCTAAGATCGATGAAAACCGCCTGCGGCAGAAACCCGTTGAGGAGAAGCAATCTTGGCAACCCTGACTGCAGCGCGCCGATTGGTCGTCAAAATCGGGTCTGCCTTGCTGGTAGATCGCGATACGGGTTTGCTGAGGTCGGACTGGTTGCACTCGCTGGCACAGGACGTCGTGTGGCTCAAAGGGCAGGGGACGGATGTCATCCTGGTCTCATCCGGTTCGATTGCGTTGGGACGTGGCGTTTTGGGCCTGCCGATGGAAGCATTGGCGCTGGAGAAATCGCAAGCTGCGGCTGCTGTCGGGCAAATCCGGCTGGCCCGCGCGTATGAAGAGGCGCTGACGCCCCACGAGATCACGACAGCTCAGGTACTTGTCACGCTGGAAGACAGCGAAGACCGGAGGCGTTACCTGAATTCCCGTGCGACGCTGGAAACTCTGCTCAGTTTGGGCGTGGTTCCGATCGTCAACGAAAACGATACAGTGGCCACGGATGAGATACGGTACGGCGACAATGACCGCCTGGCGGCACAGATCGCGGTGACTGTCGGTGCCGACCAGTTGATTCTGTTGTCCGACGTCGACGGTTTCTATACAGGCAACCCCAACGAAGACAGCACCGCCAGGCGTTTCGACGTGATCGAAACCATCACGCCCGAAATCGAAGAAATGGCCGGCGACGCCGGTTCTGGCCTGTCCAAGGGCGGGATGAAGACCAAGCTGTTGGCCGCCAAGATGGCGACTGCGGCTGGTTGCGATATGGCGATTACCGAAGGGTCAACGTTGAACCCTTTGAAAATGCTTGAAGAAGGCGCGAACAGCACTTGGTTCACTGCAACCCTGGACCCGCATGCGGCGCGCAAACGCTGGATCTCGGCGATGAAGCCTCGGGGAGAAATCGTAGTGGATGCTGGCGCGGCCAAGGCATTGGGCAATGGCAAAAGTCTGCTGCCCGCCGGCATAGTTGAGGTCACTGGCGATTTCGGGCGCGGCGATCCAGTCGCCATTATGGACCCACAGGCGCGACGGCTGGCTCAGGGGCTCAGCCGCTACACCGCGCAAGAGGCCGACGCGATAAAGGGGCGGAAATCCTCGGAAATCGAGGCGACGCTGGGTTACCCCGGGCGCGCCGTCCTGATCCACCGCGATGATTTGGCGCTGTAACGGCGCGATGATAGAACCAAAAGACCGACCGAAAGGCACCTGAGATGAAGGATTTCGACAATATTCCCGCCCTGATGGCCGATCTTGGAAAACGCGCCAAGGCGGCTTCGGCCGATTTGGCCTTTGCCAGCGCCGAGCGTAAACACGCCGCACTGATCGCTGCGGCGGACGCGGTTTGGGCCAATCGCGCCCAGATCATTGAGGCGAACAAGAAAGATCTGGAGTTCGGTCGCGAAAAGGGTCTGAGCCCGGCGATGATGGATCGGCTGATGCTGGATGAAGCGCGTATTCAGGGCATGGTCGACGGTCTGCGCACCGTTGCAGACCAGACCGATCCGGTGGGCGAAGTGCTGACCGAATGGGACATGGCTTCGGGTCTGAATATCCAGCGCGTGCGTACGCCGCTGGGCGTCATCGGAGTGATTTACGAAAGCCGTCCGAACGTAACTGCCGATGCGGGTGCCTTGTGCCTGAAATCGGGCAATGCGGTGATCCTGCGTGGCGGTTCGGAAAGCTTCCATTCCTCGACCGCCATCCACGCCTGTCTGGTCGAAGGACTCAAGGCCGCAAATCTGCCCGAAGACGCTATCCAACTCATCCCAACGCGGGATCGTGCCGCAGTACAGGAACTGCTGACCATGACCGATTACGTGGACGTTATCGTTCCGCGTGGCGGTAAAGGGCTGGTCGGTCTGGTTCAACGTGAGGCGCGCGTACCGGTCTTTGCGCATCTTGAGGGCATCGTGCACATCTATGTCGACAAGGCGGCGGACCCACAGAAGACTCTGGATGTCGTACTGAACGCCAAAACTCGGCGCACCGGAATTTGTGGTGCTGCTGAATGCCTTCTGATTCATCAGGACGTCGCCGAAACCTTAGGCCGAGACGTCATTACGGCCCTGCAAGCTGCTGGCGTCGAGGTACATGCCGAAGGTTCGTTGGCTATTGAAGGCAGCGTTGATGCAACCGAAGAGGATTGGGGCAAGGAATTCCTCGACAGTATCATTGCGGCCAAACCCGTGGCTGACATCGACGCAGCCATCGCGCATATCCGCCAGTACGGCTCGAACCACACAGATTGCATCATGACTGAGGATGCCCAGGCGGCTGCGTATTTCTTTGAACGGCTGGACAGCGCAATCCTGATGCACAACGCCTCAACCCAGTTCGCTGATGGCGGAGAGTTTGGTATGGGTGCCGAAATCGGCATCGCAACAGGCAAGATGCACGCGCGCGGCCCGGTAGGGGCCGCCCAGTTGACCAGCTTCAAATATCTGGTCCGTGGTAATGGGACTGTTCGTTCCTAGAAACGGATGACAACGCGGGTTGAGGCGGTTTCCGCCGCGACCCGCCGCCCCATCGACGCAGCCGTTTGAGGCAGCAAGGCAAATTGGACCTGAGCCGGAGTGACCTTGTTGGGGAACTGTCCCCTGGGTAAGTTCTTCCAAAGATCCGTATCCAGATTCAGCTTGTCGGCAACGCCGGTCACTGTCCAACCGCTGCCGACACTTTCCAACGTTACCTCGCCGCCCATAGGCATCGCGCTTTCGCAGCACATCAAGGCCAAAAAGGCGAGTTTCACCTGATTGCGCGGAACAGCCTCTGTCAGGTGCCAGTTGACGCGGACACGACCGGCACGTTCAACATCGCGCAGCAATTCTGTAACCTCGGCGCGTCCCAGCGGCTGATCACTTGCAGACCCAAAGGCGACGCGAAAGAAGCGAATCCTTGCCCCGGCACTGCCGACACTACCCGTAATCAGCTCCATCTCAGGCCCTTGCACGGTGCCAACCATCTCGAGCAGTTCGAGACCATTGGTGATCGCTCCGATTGGGCTGATCAGATCGTGGCAAATTCGGGAACCGATCAATTCGGCCAGATTGACGTTGGTGTCGCCCATGCATACTTCTCCTGCTGTACCTGCCGCCGAACCGGAGCCCGTTTATGACAGACCTCAATGCCATTCTTGCACCGGGCATGTATGTCCGCCACCCCGATTTCCCCGATTGGGGTGTTGGACAGGTACAGTCCAACATCGGGGGCAAAGTCACCGTGAATTTCCGCGAGCAGGGGAAAGTGGTGATTGACGGGACTCGCATCGCCCTGATGCCGGTCTTTGATCAGTGAAACTGGTTTAGGAATGGTTAACGTCCGGCACCCGCCGCGCTGGTTGCCATTCAACCAAAAACTGCGGTATCAGCGCCCAAACAATAACGGAAGCCCCGATGCCGGATGCAGGTCCTTCTTTCACCGTCAAACTTGCCGAATCCGAGGCGGAACTGCGCGCGGCGCAAAGGTTGCGTTATGACGTATTCGTCCGCGAATTGGGCGGCGGCGGTGAGATGGTGGACCACGAAGCGGGCCTCGAGCAGGACCGGTTCGATCCATACTTCGATCATATGCTGGCCTATGACGATGCCACCGGCGAAGTTATCGGCGTTTACAGACTGTTACCGGGCGAACGTGCACTGAAATTGGGGCAGTTTTATTCCGAGGACGAATACGACCTGACTGTGTTGAAACAAAGCGGGCGCAAGCTGCTGGAGCTTGGCCGGTCCTGCCTGCATCCCGACTACCGGGGCGGCACGGCGATGTATCATCTGTGGAACGGCCTCGCCGGATATGTGACCGAGCGCGAAATCGAAGTGCTGTTCGGTGTCGCCAGTTTTCACGGCATCAACATTCAAAAACTGGCGCAGCCTTTGTCGATGTTGCACCACAATCATTTGGCTCCACCGGACTTGCGGGTCAGAGCGCAACCAGATGTGTTCCAATCCATGGACCTCGTCGCGCCAGACGCTCTGGATCGGCGCGCTGCGATGGTACAGGTGCCTGCGTTGATCAAGGCATACCTGCGCCTCGGCGGCTTTGTGGGCGAGGGGGCCTTCATCGACCACGCCTTCAACACCACCGACGTCTGCCTGATCCTGGATACGGCGCGTATGAATGAACGCCAGCGGCGTATCTACGGCGGAGCCTGAGACGGTGTCCGATCCGCTTTGGAACAGTGAAGACGCGCCTGACCCAATCGAATTGGGCCTCGTGGATTGGCTACTGGTGGTCCTGCGGGGCGTACCGCTGGCACTGCTGGTCTTTGGCGGGCTGATCGTATTGTTAACCGTGCGTCTGATCGAACGCCCGCTGTTCGGAGTGCACCGCCCGATCACACCGTTTATCGCTCAATTCGTCTGTCGCAATGCACTGCGGCTTCTTGGCATAGGATTTCGCAGTTCCGGAGAACTGATGCGCGAGCGCGGAGCTGTGGTCGCAAACCATACCTCGTGGCTGGACATTTTTGCGTTGAACGCCCGCAAACGCGTGTACTTCGTTTCCAAGGCCGAAGTTGCCAAATGGCCTGGCATTGGCTGGCTGGCACGTTCAACGGGCACCGTATTTATCGAGCGCGACCGCAAGAAGGCCCGCGAGCAAACTCTGATCTTCGAAGAGCGCCTGAAAGCTGGCCACAAGCTGCTGTTTTTCCCCGAGGGAACCTCGACCGATGGACTACGGGTTTTACCATTTAAAACAACGCTCTTCGCTGCGTTCTTTTCAGAGGAACTGCGCGATTTCATGTACGTACAACCTGTTTCCGTGGTTTTTCACGCGCCAGCCGGACAACCGGATCGGTTCTATGGTTGGTGGGGCGACATGGATTTCGCTCCGCATCTTCTCAAAACGTTGAGTGCACGCAGACAAGGCAGTGTCGAGCTGATCTATCATGCCCCCGCCAAGGTCAGCGACTTCGCCGACCGCAAAACGCTGGCCGCTCATTGCGAAGAGGCCGTGCGCCATGCACATGCTTTGGCGCGGCTCGAAAAATAAGGGCGATTGACCCTTGCGCTATATCGAAACCTGCCGTATACGCGCGCCATTCAAACCCGCAGGCGGGGTTTGGCCTTTTTGAGGGAGACATCCTCATCAAGACCGCCGGTTGGAGCATCCGCTTCTTTCACCCCCGCCCAGGCGTAAACCGGAAAAGGAAAATAGCATGGCTCTTCCCGAGTTCACCATGCGTCAGCTGCTGGAAGCTGGCGTTCACTTTGGTCACCAGACGCAGCGTTGGAATCCCCGCATGGGCCCGTTCATCTACGGCTCGCGCAATGGCATCCACATCATGGACCTGACCCAGACCGTTCCGATGCTGGATCAGGCTCTGCAGGCTGTTCGTGACACCGTTGCAAAAGGTGGCCGCGTTCTGTTCGTTGGTACCAAGCGTCAGGCAGCTCAGCCGATCGCAGACGCCGCTGAAAAGTCGGCTCAGTACTACATGAACCACCGCTGGCTGGGCGGTACTCTGACCAACTGGAAAACCGTTTCCCAGTCGATCAACCGTCTGAACCAGATCGACGAAGCCATGGAATCGGGCGCAGAAGGGCTGACCAAGAAAGAGCGTCTGGGCATGGAGCGTGACCAGGGCAAACTGCAAGCTTCGCTGGGCGGTATCCGCGAGATGGGCGGCGTTCCGGACCTGCTGTTCGTCATCGACGTTAAGAAAGAAGCACTGGCCATCGCTGAAGCCAACAAGCTGGGTATCCCGGTTGTGGCTGTTGTCGACACCAACTGTTCGCCTGACGGCGTTGACTACATCATCCCCGGCAACGACGACGCAGCGCGCGCGATCGCTCTGTACTGCGATCTGGCCGCTCGCGCCGCTCTGGACGGCATGACCGCTCAACTGGGTGCAGCAGGCGTTGACCTGGGCGCATTCGAAGAAGCGCCGGTTGAAGAAGCCGTTGCAGAAGAAGCGGAAGCAGAAGCACCTGCCGAAGCGTAAGCTGCCCGTCACGTAAATGACATATGGGGCAGGGTAGACCTGCCCCAATTCCGTTTGAATTGAGGAGAGCCAAAAGATGGCAATCACAGCAGCAATGGTTAAAGAACTGCGCGACTCGACCGGCGCAGGCATGATGGACGCGAAAAAAGCGCTGACCGAAACTGGCGGCAACATGGACGAGGCCGTCGACTGGCTGCGTACCAAAGGTCTGGCCAAAGCGGCCAAGAAATCCGGCCGTACCGCAGCTGAAGGTCTGGTTGCAGTGCACGTCGACGGTGGCAACGGTGTTGCGGTCGAGGTGAACTCGGAAACCGACTTCGTTGCGAAAAACGCCGAGTTCCAGGAAATGGTTGGCAAGATCGCTTACGCGGCCGAAGGCGTCGACAATGTCGAAGCTCTGCTGGCGGCTGACCTGGGCGGCAAGTCCGTTGCGGACACCCTGACCGACAAGATCGCCACCATTGGTGAGAACATGTCGGTGCGCCGCATGGCCAAACTGTCGGGTGACACCGTTGTGTCCTACGTTCACAACGCAGCCACCAACGGCATGGGCAAAATCGGTGTTCTGGTTGCTCTGTCGGGTGGCGATGAAACCATCGGCAAGCAGGTTGCGATGCACATCGCCGCTGTGAACCCGGCAGCTCTGTCCGAGGCGGACATGGACCCGGCTGTTGTCGAGAAGGAAAAGCAGGTTCAGATGGACATCGCCCGCGAATCCGGCAAACCGGAGCAGGTGATCGAAAAGATGATCGAAGGCCGTATGAAGAAATTCGTTGCGGAATCGACCCTGCTGAATCAGGCGTTTGTTGTGAACCCTGACCTGACCGTTGAAGCAGCGGCCAAAGAAGCGGGCGCAACCATCACCGGTTTCGTTCGTCTGGAAGTTGGCGAAGGCATCGTCGTCGAAAAAGAAGACTTCGCAGCCGAAGTTGCCAAAGCCGCGCAGGGCTAAGAATGGAGGGGGCCTCGAAAGAGGCCTCAACCTAAAAAAGAAATTAACCGGTTACGCCACGCGTAGCCGGTTTTTTTTGCGCTCGCTTGCGCACTGAACTCACACGATCAGTGAAGGATTGAGGGGCCCCGCAGATGGGGATGGTCGAGGCCCCCCAAAATTCCAACTAAGAGACGCGGACAAATAGGCGCCCTTGTGTCAGAGCGATCGGAGAGCTTTGTTATTGCAAAGATCCGACCAAAACGTTCCCAGGCCAAAGCCACCACTCACGGAACAATATCACTTTGCAACTAGGTCTCAGATTCGGGAAGTCATGTTTTCCTTACCCTACGTAAATTGACGCAAATTAGCGTCAAAAAAGGCACATCAAGCTTCCATTTTGAACATCTGATTTTGCAACGAAGCCTTCAGTACAGCTTGTGCCGTTGTCTCGACCGACAGAGATTCGCGCGCGAGCCTGAGATGCTTTTCTACCGTCGCCGCCGTCAGCCCCATGAGCAGGGCGATATCCTGCGTTGTCTTTCCGTCACCGACCCATTCCAACGCCTCACGTTGGCGCTTGGTCAGGGCTCGGTTTGGGGCGTTGTAGGGAAGGGTGAGGATCTTGAGGTGCGCGACATTGTTCATCAACAGGATGTCATCGCCATGTTCCGCCCAGATCGCGTCAACGTCACTCTGACCAACCGACCCACCAGCGGAAAGTGAAATTGCCCCCTTGGACCGCATCGACACGGACGTAAAGCTGATGGTGTATCCGGCCACCACACCTTTTGACCGGTTGAACTCATAGACCTGTCGTTCTTCGGCAGTCATCCTACCGTCAGAACTCATGTCCTGGATCATCTTCCAACTGGCCGCACCTTCGTTTTTCAACGCCCATTTCAACATCGGGGCGTGGAAATACAGGCCGTCCCGCACGAAACCATCAATGTAGTCTGTGGCGTGGTTGGTCAGGATGGTGAAGTCTTCGGGATCACCCAGCGAGGTTTCGGTTCTGTAGCGCGTGTAGCCATACAGCAGGCGTTCGAAACCGAACTCTGCCATCTGGCGGCAATGAGCGTCCCAAAGCTCTTCCAGCGTTTTGACGTAGCTGAGAAAATTCAGATATTCGCCCAGCTTCATACGGCCCCCTCATTCTTGAGATGAGCCGACAACGCATCCAGCGCCATAACGTAGCTTTGCAACCCAAAACCACAGATCTGACCCAGCGCAACCCGCGCGATGTAGGATGTGTGCCGAAAGGGCTCGCGGGCATGAATGTTGGACAAATGAACTTCCACCACAGGCAATTCGACCGAGGAAATCGCATCCATCAGGGCAATCGACGTGTGGGTATAGGCGCCCGCGTTCAGAACGATCCCGTCCTGCGTGCCTTTGGCCGCATGGATGGCATCAATCAATGCGCCTTCATGATTGGACTGCAGGTGTGAAACGTCCAACCCAATGGACGCGCCATGGTTTACGCAGGATTCTTCGACCATTTTCAGAGTCGTACGACCGTAAACCTCGGGTTGCCGAGTGCCGAGCAGGTTTAGATTTGGACCGTTCAAAATCAGAACTTTATGCATTATTTCACAATCCCCATTTACTGGTTCATAAACGTGAAAAGGCATGGATGTCCACCAGCCTGCGCACTCATCAGGCGAGTGTCACCAATCGAACACCATCATCCCTTGATACAGAAACTCGCGTGCATTCAGGCTTCAGGCATCGTGACCACAATCTTCCCGAGAACCGATCTTTCGTTCAGCAGCGCCAGAGCTTGGCTCGCATCTGCCAACGGAAACCGGGCGCTGATCTGCGGTTTTATCTCAGATTTTTGATATAGGTCGAACAACTCGCTGACATTTTCCGCATGGCCTTTAGGATCGCGGAACACCGAAGCCCCCCAGAACACGCCAACAATTTGGCAGCCTTTCAACAACGGCAGATTGAGTGGAATTTTGGGAATGCCAGCCGGGAAACCAACAACAAGGAACCTGCCATTCCACGCCATGCAGCGCAGCGCGGGCTCTGCATAGTCGCCGCCGACACCGTCATACACGACATCAACCCCATTTGCGCCAGCTGACGTTTTAATTTCCGCAGAGAATGCCTTTTGCGCACCTCGATCCATCTGCCGTGAATACACGATGGTTTCATCCGCTCCGATCTGACGGCAAAAATCCGCCTTTTCTGACGAAGATACCGCAGCGATCACCCGGGCGCCCATGGCCTTGCCCAACTCGATGGCAGCGCTTCCGACACCACCCGCCGCACCAAGGATCAAAAGGGTTTCCCCGGGTTTCAACGTCGCGCGATCCTTCAGCGCGTGATACGAGGTGCCGTAGGTGAAAATGAAACAGGCCGCATCTTCGAAAGGCATCGTATCGGGGAATTTAACGGCCGTTGCCGCCTTAACGGTCAAATGGGTTGCAAACCCGCCGTGACCGGTCAGCGCCAACACCCGGTCGCCAACGTCGAACCCGCTAACGCCTTCTCCAATTGCCAGTACCTCACCCGCGATTTCACCTCCGGGGGCGAATGGCCGGGGCGGTTTGATCTGATACAGGTCTTGGATCATCAGCGTGTCCGGAAAATTGACGCCAGCCGCTTTGACCCCGACCAGCAATTCTCCCTTTCCCGGCATCGGATCGGGCAGAGTCGTAAGTTCCAAAGTTTCCGGCCCGCCCGGAGCGACGCTGAGTAAAGCTTGCATATTGGCCCTGTTGTCCTTGTTATTTGGTTAGGAGGAACTTTGGCGCAGTGGCGGATGTTGTCAAGAATTCAGCGGGGTGTAAGCCTCGCCCAAGATCGTCGCACGTGTCAAAACACAAAACCGAGGAGCAGACCATGACCCCTGAATCGCTTTTTTCTCTGCAGGGCAAAACCGCACTAGTGACCGGCGGTGCAACCGGAATTGGCCGGATGGCAGCCGAGGCGCTGGTAAGGGCAGGGGCGCGCGTATTGATCGCATCGCGCAAGGGTGATGCCTGTGAGGCCGTGGCGGCCGAGTTGAATGCCCTTGACGCACCCGGCAGCGCAGAGGGCTTCAGCGGCGATGTCGGCACCGAAGACGGTGTTCAGGCAATGGTTGACGAGATCAAAAAGCGCACCGAACAGCTTGATATATTAATGAACAACGCCGGGATATCCTGGGGCGCGCCGATGGGGCAGTTTCCCTATCACGCGTGGGACAAGATCATGTCTGTCAATGTCGCCGGGTTGTTTGAACTGACGCAGAGACTGTTGCCGATGCTGATGAAGTCCGGCACCTCCGATGACCCGGCACGCGTGGTCAATGTGGGTTCGGTTATGGGCGAAGTTCCCATGGGTGATGGCGCCTACAGCTATTCCGCATCGAAAGCCGCCGTGCTGCACCTGACCAAAATTCTGGCCAAGGAGCTTTCCCCATATCACGTCACTGTCAATGCATTGGCACCGGGACCTTTTGTGTCGCGCATGACGGCCTTCGCAACGGCCGACGAAGGCACCCGTGACAAAGTTGGTAAATCGGTGCCGCTGGGGCGCGTCGGGCGCGACGAAGATATCGCCGGATGCATGCTGTTTCTGTGTGGCCGTGGCGGCAGCTACGTAACCGGGGCCGTCATCCCGGTCTCTGGTGGCATCAACATTGTAACGGCCGGCAACATCTTTGCCGAAGCACTGTAAAAGGCGGGGCTTAAGTATCTGCAATGAAGGATAAATCAAAACTCGATCTGACAAGTCTCGATACCTATCTGAGCGCAAATCTCGACGGCTACCAAGGACCGCCAGAGGCGACGAAGTTCGCCATTGGTCAATCCAACCCAACGTTCGAACTGCGCACTCCGCCCAATACATATGTGCTGCGTCGCAAGCCTCCTGGCATTCTGCTGAAATCGGCCCATGCGGTAGAGCGGGAGTTTCGGGTCCAAAAGGCACTGGCCGAAAGCGCGGTACCGGTTCCTCGCATGATGCTGTTGTGCGAGGACGACAACGTCATTGGGTCCGCGTTTTATATCATGGAACGCTTACAGGGGCGCGTGTTTTTGGAACCCACAATGGATGGGATCAATAACGAAACCCGCTCGGGCGTGTTCGACGAAATGAACCGAGTGCTGGCCGATCTGCATGAGGTCGACGTCGATGCGGTCGGGTTGTCTGATTACGGCCCGCCAGGTAACTACTTTGAACGTCAGATTGCACGGTGGACCAAGCAGTACCGAGCCTCAGAAACCACGACGATTGCCGAAATGGACACTCTGATTTCGGCGCTAGAAACGTCGATCCCGAAGGACGACGGGCAACGGACGCTGGTGCATGGTGACTATCGCATCGACAATTTGATGTTCCAGAATGACGGCACACGTTGCATCGGCGTTCTGGACTGGGAGTTGTCGACCATCGGACACCCCTATGCGGATCTGGCCGCGGTCATCATGCAATGGCAGCTACCACCCGGCAAAGAGGGGCGCGGACTGGCCGGTGTCGACCGCAAGGCGCTCGGATTGCCATCAGATCAGGAGTTTATCGAACATTACTGTCAGCGCCGGGGGCTGCCGGGGATCCAGGATTTCGGCTTTTACCTGGCCTTCAACTTTTTCCGAATGGCAGGCATCCTCCAAGGCGTTTATAAACGCGCGCTGGACGGAAATGCGTCAGATCCCAAGCGCGCGCAGGTGTTCGGAGCCTACGTCCCGGTATTCGCAAAGCATGGCCTTGCTGCGCTTGAGCAATAGGTCAGGCGGCTATCATTCCACAGACTGAGCAAGCTCCAGCTCCAAGTTGCCGAGGCTGTTTTTGCCAAAGAACATCTCGGCCCCGGCAAACATTGTGGGCACCCCGAATACCCCGCGTTTCACAGCGGCTTTGGATTGCTCCTTAAGCCGCTGCTTTACATCCGCCCCGGTCATTGCCTCACGCAGTTTTCGTGCCGGAAGTCCGTGTTCCTGTAAAATGTCCATCAAAACGCTTAGCTCATCCACTTTTTGACCATGCACCCAAATTGCATCAAAAACAGCGTCTATATATTTGGTCTCCCATGATTTTCCTGACGCAAATATTGCGCCCCGCATTGCGAATTTCGTGTTGATCGGGAAATGCGGGCTCATGTGAAAACTCAACCCGCGTCTACGGGCAAATCGATGAAGGTCATGAGTCAGATACGCTGTTTTCTGGCGGTTTTCCGAGAACGCCTGAAACGGGCTTTGATTGTTCGTCGCCTTGAACACCGTGGACAGTAATACAGGCATATAGTTCAACTGAGCACCATCACGCTCGGCCAACTGGGGCAATACCTTATGAGCCAGAAAGGCATTAGGGCTGCAGAAATCGAAAACGAAATCTATGGACTGCGTCATGGTCTAACTCCGATGCGGCGATCAATGAAATGCACTCTGCGACACAAGGCGAATCTGTAACCCATTCAGTGTAACAGGTGGAACTAGAGAGACGCAGCGTTGCAGTGAACCCAAAGGCAAAAAAACGCGAATTCCCCTGTCAATTCAGTGTGTCACCCGTCAAGATCAGTGTCACGCCCCAAGGAGACCTGATATCCATGTGCAGCCAAATGGCCCTTGATCCCGCTCGACTGAACCGCATCAGCGGCTGGATGCAGCGATATGTCGACCAACGGAAATACGCTGGCAGTTCGCTATTGCTAAGAAATCGCGGATCCGAGGCGTTTTTTCATGCGTGTGGCCTCAGAAGTGTCGAGAAAGGGCTGCCATTTCAAAGGGACACGATTGCGCGCATCTATTCGATGACCAAACCCATCACCTCGGTTGCGGTGATGATGTTGGCCGAGCGTGGTCTGTTTCACCTCGACGCCCCAATATCGGACTTCATTCCCGAGTTCGCGTCGATGAAGTCCCTGATCCCCGGCGCGGAACGTCTGGATCAGACCGAGGATGCTCCGACGCCGACATTGCATCAATTGCTGACGCATACGGGCGGCTTCAGCTATCCGTTCAATCCGGGCATTCTGCCGTCGGCAATGGATGCGCAGAACCTGATCTTTGGTCCGGATCAGGGCCTTCTGAAAGACCGGATCAGCGTGCTCGCGAAATTACCACTGGCGTTTCAACCGGGAACTCGTTGGGAATATTCAGTTTCCACGGATGTGCTGGGTCGTGTGGTCGAGGTGGTTTCGGGTCGTCCACTTGATCAGTTTTTTACTCAGGAGATATTTGAGCCGCTAGGGATGCTCGAAACCGGGTTCTCGGTACCCAAAGGGGCAGGGGATCGGTTTGCATCCCTGTATACGCCGCTTGCCGGCGATGCCATGGCGCTGAACTCGGCCGAAAGGGGCGCGGATACCCTGCGGTTAACGGATCAAGCGGGCGAGTCTCCGTTTGAAAACACCACAACATTCTCTGGTGGCGGAGGCTTGGTCAGTACGATTGACGACTATTCGAAGTTTGTCGAAATGATGCGGAACCGGGGGCAGGGGAACGGAAATCGGTTGTTAGGCCCCAAGACGATAGACTTCATGATGCACAATCATTTGCCCGGCGACATTGCCTCAATGGGCTCGCAAAGCTTTGCGGAACAGCCGATGGAAGGCATGGGCTTTGGTCTGGCTGGCTCGGTGGTCGTGAACCCTGGCCGAACCCGAACACCCGGTTCGCTGGGCGATTTCAGCTGGGGCGGCATGGCGTCGACGTTCTTCTGGATTGACCGCAGCAACGATCTGAGCGCTGTGTTTTTCACTCAATTGTCTCCGTCCAGTTCTTACCCGTCACGTGCCGAATTAAAGGCGCTTGTCCTGGGTGCCTTGATTGAATGACCTGCGCGGCACTGATACGCCTAGCCTGAATAATCGGAGCAACAATCATGACCGAAGCTGAACGTGTCCTTCTTGACCTTTTGAATCTCGAAAGGCTTGAAGTTGATTTGTTCCGGGGCACAGGGTCAGGTGGAGAAACGCCAACCCGGATTTTTGGCGGACAAGTCGTCTCTCAGGCGCTCGCTGCGGCGTACCGAACCGTCGACGATCGGCTGTGTCATTCTCTGCACGCTTACTTTATTCGCCCCGGTGACCCGTCTATTCCTGTGATTTATCAAGTTGATAGAGCTCGGGATGGAGGTTCTTTCACCACGCGGCGCGTGGTTGCGATTCAGCATGGCAAGCAAATCCTAAACATGTCGGCCTCGTTTCATATTCTCGATGAGGGATGGGAACATCACCACAAGATGCCTCAAACAGAGCCGCCCGAAAGCTATCCGTCGCGCACGGAACTGCGCCAGAAATACCTGCATCTGGTGCCCGAGAAACTACGCGGTGAGTTGGCTCGCGAGCGTCCAATCGAGGTTCGCGAAGCCAGCCACCTGGACCCGTTTACTCCAGAAAAATCGGATGACCGAAACCAGGTCTGGTTCCGTATGCCCGGCGCTGCAGGCGCTGATGCAGCCACTCAGCAACTACTGCTGACTTACGCTTCGGATTTGTATCTCATGGGTTCCGGTATGCGCCCGCACGGGCTGAGCTGGTTTACCGGCGAAGTTAATGCCGCCAGCCTGGATCACGCGATGTGGTTTCATGCTCCGATCCACTTCGAGAACTGGCATCTGTATTCGATGGATTCACCATGGACCGGGCGAGGGCGCAACTTCAACCGAGGGTCCATTTACTCACAAGACGGCACTCTGGTGGCATCGGTCACACAGGAAGGTCTGATGCGCAAGGCGCAGAAAAAGCCTTAGTCACCTTCGACAAACTGTTGATTTAACTTCCTCATTCCGCCCAACCAACGGTCATAATCACCAGCTTTGTGCCTCATATAATCCAACACCTGTGGATGTGGCAGCACCAGGAACTGTTCTGCCTCAATGGCTTCGACACAGGCTTGTGCGACGTCCTCAGGTTCCAGCATTCCGTCTATCGACGCGACCGAGTCCTCAAAGCCTCGCGTCATTTCAGATCGGACCGCTTGTGGACACAGAATGGACACGCGCAGGCCTTTGTGCCCATACGTCAGCGAAAGCCATTCAGCGAAACCAACGGCAGCGTGCTTTGAAACCCCATATGGTGCAGCGCCAGGTTGGTTGAGCAATCCAGCGGCCGAGGCCGTCGTCATAATGTAGCCGCCACCGCGTGCGATCATTCGTTGAACCAGATGCCGCGCTGTCCAGACATGGGACATGACGTTGATCTTCCAAATACGGTCCCAATCTTCATCCGGAACGTCGAGACCGCCAAGTGTTAGAATACCAGCATTTGCACAAAACAGATCAATCGGGCCGATCTCATCTTCGACGCATTCAATCAGCGCCTTGATGCTGTCTTCGTCAGAAACGTCGCAAGGAACAGCGTGACCGCCGATTTCCTTCGCCACAGAGCGCACAGCGTCCGTGTCGATATCCGCGCATACGACGGTTGCACCTTCATGCGCGAACCGGGTCGCGAGACCTTTGCCAATGCCGTTAGCAGCGCCGGTTACGATCACAGTCTTACCATTCAACTTCATCCAAAACTCCAGACAGGGCGTTTAGGAATGCATCGTAAGGCACTGGCGATTGGAGAAAAGCCCCAATCGCACAGTCTTCTTTTTACATAATACCGATTACACGATATTTGAAATATCCTAGTAGAACGTCTGCAGCCCGGTCTGCGCCCGCCCCAGGATCAGCGCGTGAACGTCGTGTGTACCTTCATACGTGTTCACGGTTTCCAGATTGACCATGTGGCGGATCACCTGGAATTCCAGCGAGATCCCGTTGCCGCCGTGCATGTCACGCGCCATCCGTGCGATGTCCAAAGCTTTGCCGCAGTTGTTGCGCTTGACGATCGAGATCATCTCGGGCGCGGCTTCGGCTTCATCCATCAGACGACCAACGCGAAGGCTTGCCTGAAGGCCCAAAGCAATCTCAGTCTGCATGTCTGCCAGTTTGCGCTGGAACAGCTGCGTCTGCGCCAAGGGCTTGTTGAACTGCTTTCGATCCAGACCGTACTGGCGTGCGCCATGCCAGCAGGACTCTGCGGCGCCCATGACGCCCCAGCTGATGCCATAGCGCGCACGGTTCAGGCATCCGAACGGACCTTTGAGGCCCTGAACGTGCGGCAGCAAAGCGCCCTCATCCACTTCGACGCCGTCCAGCACGATCTCACCAGTGATCGACGCACGCAGGCTCATCTTGTTTTGAATTTTGGGCGCGCTCAGACCTTTGAGGCCTTTATCCAGAACAAAGCCACGGATCTTACCGTCATGGGCATCGGACTTGGCCCAGACAATGAATACATCCGCAATTGGCGAGTTCGAAATCCACATCTTGCTACCGGTCAGACGATAGCCACCGTCGATTTTCTCGGCGCGGGTTTTCATACCGGCCGGATCAGACCCTGCATCTGGTTCTGTCAGGCCAAAACAGCCAATCCATTCACCGCTGGCCAGTTTCGGCAGGTATTTCCGGCGCTGTTCTTCGCTGCCATAAGCATAGATCGGGTACATCACCAGCGAGCTTTGCACCGACATCATCGAGCGATAGCCGGAGTCGACACGCTCAACCTCGCGCGCGACCAGACCGTAGGACACATAACCTGCGCCCAAACCGCCATATTCCTCGGGGATCGTGGTGCCCAACAGGCCCATTTCACCCATTTCGCGGAAGATTTCCGGGTCGGTCTCTTCTTTCTGAAAGGCTTCCAAAACCCGTGGCTGAAGCTTTTCCTGCGCGTATGCATTCGCGCTTGCCGCAATCATACGCTCATCTTCGGTCAGCTGATCCGCAAGGCGAAACGGATCGTCCCATGTGAACGAGCCCATATCAGGTGCATCTTTGGCGCGCAAAGTCGGTTTTGTGTCAGGGGCGTTCATCTTGCTTCTCCGCTTAGTCAGCTTTGCCGCAAAATAACTCGCCAGTACGGCAAAAAACAGTCAGAGTTTCGCATCGATCCATGAGTAAACCGCATAGAACAGGACGCGCGCCCTGCCCCGCCAGCTTATCCCAGCGCGTAACCGGCACCACGAACTGTCCGAACCGGATCTTCTCCGCCGTGCTGTGTCAGAGCCTTGCGAAGACGGCCAATGTGAACGTCAACCGTTCTGGTATCGACATAGATATCACGGCCCCAGACACGATCCAGCAATTGCTCGCGGCTCCAGACGCGTCCCGGCTTTTCCATGAACGTGCTCAGCAGCCGAAACTCTGTCGGACCCAGTTTCAGCGGCTTGCTGTTGCGGCTGACCTTGTGGGTTTCCGAGTCCAGAATGATGTCGCCGAATTCCAATCGGATGCCAACTGTTGCCGGACGAACCCGGCGTAGCTGCGTACGTACTCGCGCCATCAACTCGACGACCGAGTATGGTTTGACCACGTAGTCATCCGCTCCGGTTTCCAGGCCACGCACCTTGTCGACCTCTTCGGACCGCGCAGACAGCATGATGATCGGGATTGCCCGTGTGTCAGGCCGTGTTTTCAGGCGGCGGCAGACCTCAATCCCGCTGAGGTTTGGCATCATCCAGTCCAGCACGATGATGTCGGGATTATCTTCATCCACCAGTAACAATGCTTCGTCGCCGCTGGCGGCTTTGGAAACCCGAAAGCCTTCTGCTTCGAGGTTGTAAGCCAGCACCTCGCGCTGAGCCAGTTCGTCCTCGACCACAAGAACGGTTGGTTGATCAGCCGACATATCCCAATACTCCTATACGGATTGCGATGTGATATCGGCCTTGGGCCGCGCCTCGGTCGGGCGTTCGCCCGTGACCAGATATACCACCTGCTCGGCGATGGCGGTCACGTGGTCACCCATACGCTCGATGTTTTTGGCGATGAAATGCAGGTGCATACAGGACGAGATGTTGCGCGGATCTTCGGCCATGAAGGTCAGAAACTCGCGGAACAGACCGTTGTACATCTGGTCTACTTCCTCATCCCGTTCGATCACGTCGGCGGCCAGCTCGGCATCACGCTGGATATAAGCGTCCAGAGCGTCGCGCAGCATCCTCTCAACCTCACGCGCCATGCGGCGCAAGGCGGCGGCGCTGCCGTTGATCTCGCCTGCATTGACCAGAACCGTGGTGCGCTTGGCGATGTTTTTGGAGTAGTCGCCAATGCGTTCCAGGTTGGCCGACACTTTCAGAACCGACAGCACCAGACGAAGGTCACTCGCCGTAGGCGCACGCAGCGCGATCAGGCGCGCTGTTTCTTCGTTGATCAGGTCCTCAAGCGCGTCGATGGCCTTGTCACCCTGACGCACTTCTTGGGCCAATTCCTCGTCGCGGGTCTCAAGCGAGCGCGCGGCATTCATGATCGCGGCTTCGACCAGTCCACCCATCTTCATAATATGGGCCTGAACCGCTTCCAGGTCGCGGTCGAATGCGGATGCAATATGTTGTTCGGTCATGTTCAAATACCTGTCCTCAACCAATACGGCCGGTGATGTAGCTTTCCGTGCGGGGATCTTCGGGGTTGGTAAAGATCTGCCCCGTTTCGCCAAATTCAACCAGATTGCCCAAGTGAAAAAATGCCGTCTTCTGGCTGACCCGTGCGGCCTGCTGCATCGAGTGGGTCACGATCACCACCGAATAGCGCGAGCGCAACTCGTCAATCAGCTCCTCGACCTGAGCCGTCGCAATCGGGTCCAGGGCCGAGCACGGCTCGTCCATCAGCAGAACTTCAGGTGCGGTCGCAATCGCCCGCGCAATGCACAGACGCTGTTGTTGACCACCTGACAGGCCGGTTCCTGGGGCGTCCAGGCGGTCTTTGACCTCATCCCAGATCGCGCCACGGCGCAGGGATTTCTCAACGATCTCATCCAGTTCCGCCTTGTTCTTGGCAAGGCCGTGGATGCGCGGGCCGTATGCGACATTGTCATAGATCGATTTGGGGAACGGGTTCGGCTTCTGGAACACCATTCCAACCTTGGCGCGCAACTGAACCGGGTCGACGCGTTTGTCATAGATATCTTCGCCGTCCAGCAGGATATCGCCCTTGACGCGGCAGATGTCGATCGTGTCGTTCATCCGGTTCAGGCAGCGCAGGAAAGTGGACTTACCGCAGCCCGACGGGCCGATAAAGGCCGTCACAGTCTTATCTTCAATCTCAACGTCCACGTCTTTGATGGCGTGCGTCTCACCGTAATAGACCTGAACCTTTTTTGCGGCGATCTTGATAGCTTTGGAGTCCACGGTTCTCTCCACTCGTGTCATATCGTTCATTATAGCCTCCACTTACCAGCGGCGTTCGAAGCGGCGGCGCAGGATGACCGCAATCGTGTTCATTGTGACGAGGAAGATCAACAGAATGATGATGCCCCCCCATGCGCGTTCATAAAAGGCCGGGTCGGCGCGCTTGGACCATTCATAGATCTGCGCCGGCATGGCCGAGTTCGGGGACAGGAAGCCCGCGACGATGCCATCTGGCGGGTTCGAGGCGATAAAGCCCACCATCCCGATCAACAGCAGCGGAGCGGTTTCACCAAGCGCCTGCGCCAGACCAATGATGGTACCGGTCAGGATACCGGGCGCGGCCAGCGGCAGAACGTGGTGGAAAACGGCCTGCATTTTCGAGGCCCCTACCCCCAATGCCGCATCCCGGATCGACGGCGGAACAGCCTTCAGCGACGCGCGTGTCGAGATGATGATCGTCGGCAAGGTCATCAGCGTCAGCACGAGACCGCCCACCAGCGGTGCCGAGGTTGGCAGGTGCATATAGTTGATGAACACGGCCAGACCCAGAATACCGAACACGATGGAAGGAACGGCGGCCAGGTTTGAGATGTTGACCTCGATGATATCCGTCAGCCTGTTCTGCGGTGCGAATTCCTCAAGATAGATAGAGGCGGCCACACCAATCGGCAACGCCAGCGCCAGCACCACGAACATCATGAACAGAGAACCCAGCATGGACACGCCGATCCCCGCCGCCTCGGGCCGTTGGTCAGATGCATCGGCACCGAAAATGAAGTCAGGGTTGAAAGCCTTATAAAGAACTCCGGCGTCCCGCAACTGATCCACAAAATCAAGCTGCGCGACTGTGATGCTCTTGTCGTTGGCGATCGACTCGCGGGTTACGCGACCTTTCATGTAGCCATCAACGCGGCTGTTGACCAAAAACCGGAAGCTGACGGTTTTGCCAATCTCATCAGGGTTCGAGATAACATAGTTCCGCAGCTCGGCCTGAGCCGCCTTGGACAGGATTTTGCCCATTTCCTTAGGAGTCAGTTCGGTTGGGATACCAAGCTTGGCAACTTCGCTTTCCAACGCAGACGCGATGAGCGGCGCATAACCGAAGGTCGAAACCTTCTTGATGTCCTCGATGTTGCGATTGCCCTTCTTGTCCAGCTTGTCGGCCTTCAGGTCGACATCCAACTCAAGATAGGTTTGCTGAAAAGCGCCGGTGCCAGCGGTCACAATATTTGTCACCAGCACGACCAGCATCAGCAGCCCGATGCCGATGGCGGCGATGCCGTACATCTTGAACCGGCTTTCAGCCGCATTGCGCCGTTTGGTGCGCGCATCTTTTTCGAACAGCGAACCGCCCTTGGGCTTTTCGGTCGGAGCAGCGCCAGGTGTTTGGGAAATATCGGTCATTCGTACTGCTCCCGGTATTTGCGTACGATGTAGAGGGCGAAGATGTTCAGCCCCAGCGTGATGATGAACAGGGTCAGACCCAGCGCAAACGCGACCAGCGTTTCGGGGCTGGCAAAGTCGGTGTCGCCGGTCAGCTGGCTGACGATCCGCGTCGTGATTGTGGTCATCGCCTCGAACGGGTTGCCCGAGAATTTGGCAATCGCGCCGGCGGCCATCACAACGATCATCGTTTCACCGATGGCGCGGCTGGCGGCCAACAGAACGGCCCCGACGATACCCGGCAGCGCTGCAGGAAGGATCACACTGCGCACGGTTTCCGAATGGGTCGCACCCAGTCCCAGAGAGCCGTCCCGCATGGATTGCGGTACTGCGTTGATGATGTCATCCGACAGCGACGATACAAACGGGATCAGCATGATCCCCATCACCAGCCCGGCGGTCAAAACCGCGTTGGAACTGGCCATCCAGCCCACACCCAGCGTGCCGCCTTGGCCAAACATCGACACAAGTGCAGGCCCAACGGTCAGCAACGCGAACAGACCATAGACGATGGTCGGAATACCGGCGAGAATTTCCAGCAGAGGCTTGGCGATGGCCCGTGTCGCGCCCGACGCGTATTCGGACAGGTAAATCGCGGCAAAGAGGCCAATCGGAACAGCGACAAGCAGTGCGATCAGCGAAATGTACAACGTTCCCCACAACAGTGGCAGGATCGACAACTCGCTGCCTCCGCGGAAGTTCGGGGCCCAGGTGCTGCCGAAGAAGAAGTCCTTCCACGAATGCAACTGGAAGAAGTTCATAGTCTCAAACAGCATGGACAGAACGATGCCGACTGTGGTCAGGATCGCGATTGACGCGGCCAGCAGCAACAGCGCCAGAACGCCCTGCTCAACTACATTGCGCGCGCGGAATTCCTTATGCGTACGCACATAGGCAAAAGCTGCGCCAAGCAACGCCAGAGCCAGTACGACGACCTGCATCGCGACCGTCCCGGTTGATGTCATGCTGCGGAACTTCTGCGCCGCCACCAAAATGGGTTGCGTAATATCCTGCGTCAGAACCTGCCCTGCATCTTTCAGCGTTTTGGTCAGGGTCTCGATATCAGCGCTGCCATCCTGGGCTTGTGCTTCGGTCATTGCACCACTGGCAACGGCACCTTCCAGACCATTGGCCACGCGTCGCACCTCGCTCATGATCAGGCCGCGATTAGACCCTTCGGGAATCGCCTGGTCGGGAATGATCCCGGAGACTGTGCTGTTCACGATCATCGGCTGAACAAGAAGCCAGATAATCAATACGACCAAAGCCGGAACCAGTGCCGACAATGCAACGTTGTAGCCATAGTAGGATGGCAGAGAATGCAAATCGCGGGTGTCTCCTCCCGCGCTTGCCAGTGCACGGGACCGGCCCGCAAAATATCCGATCACTGCCAGCGCAAGCAGGATAAGCAATAGCCAGGATAACGCCATGAGAACTCCGTGGGGATGGCAGAGATGGAGTCAAAAAGAACCGGGGCGCGCAAAAACGCCCCGGCTCCGTTCGCAAGGGTGATTAGGAACCGCCGCCCAGAACGGTTTCGTTGGCAACAGCTTCCTGTACCTTGACCAGCTCGGGGTCAGATACCAGGCCGTATTCTGCCAGAGGACCATCGGGGCCTGCGATCTCGTCAGCGACGAAGAACTCAGCATATTCTTTCAGGCCGGGGATCACGCCGATGTGGGCTTTCTTGACGTAGAAGAACAGCGGGCGCGAAACCGGGTACTCGCCGGATGCGATCGACTCGGTCGAAGGAACGATGCCGGACATGGTCGCAACCTGCAGCTTGTCGGTGTTGTTCTCGTAGAACGCCAGACCAAAGACGCCGATGCCGTCCTTGTTGCTGTCGATACGCGCCAAGGTTTCGGTGTAGTCGCCGTCGATGTCGACCGACACGCCATCGGTGCGCAGAGCGATACAGGCTTTTTCAGCGGCTTTCTTGTCGTCGCCGTTGGCAGCTTTGTACACGTCAAAATCGCCCAGGTGCTCACAGCCGGCGAGGATCACCTTGTCTTCAAAAACTTCGCGGGTGCCGTGCTTGGTGCCCGGTACGAAGGCAGCGATCGGCTGCGCCGGGAACGCGGGGTTCACGTCGGCCCAGGTTTTGTTCGGGTTGTCGACCAGCTGGCCGTCAACAACGATCTGTGCGGACAGAGCTTTGTACCAGTCTTCCGGCGTGAACTCGAACGAGTTGCCGTTGATGTCGGATGCGAAAACGATGCCGTCATAACCGATCTGAACTTCGATGATGTCGGTCACGCCGTTTTCTGCACAGGCTTTGATTTCTTTTTCGCGGATGGCGCGCGATGCGTTTGCAACGTCGATGGTGTTTTCGCCAACACCTTCACAGAAACGCTTCAGGCCAGCCGACGAACCGCCCGATTCAACAACCGGTGTCGGGAAGTCAAAGTTTTCACCGAAGGCTTCTGCAACGATTGAAGCGTAAGGCAGCACGGTCGACGAACCGGCAACCTGCACCTGATCACGAGCGGCGGCCGCAGTGGCCGAGACAGCAGCGATGGCAAGTGCCGAAGCCGACAGTTTTACAAAGGACATTTCAGTCTCCCTGAAAAGATAGATTGTGATCACCCCCATGATGATCCTGCGGGCACCCCTAGGGGCCGTGCGTAAGCCTTTTGTGACAAGTGTGTAACGGTTTTATGACAAGTCACAAATTACTTAGAATTTCTTAACTTGACGAGGCGTAACACAGTCAGCGCCGAAGGTGATTGCCAAGCGAAAAGCCTGCATTCACCGCGGCAATATCACCGTAAAAACAGAGCCTTTACCCAGATCACTTTCGACACGCAGGCGGCCCCTGTGGCGGTTTACAATGTGCTTTACGATTGCAAGGCCCAGCCCGGTCCCACCCAGCTCCCGTGACCGGTGACTATCGGCCCGATAGAATCGTTCGGTCAGGCGTGGCAGATGAACGGCGTCAATTCCCGGCCCTTTGTCAGCAATCTGAACCCGAACCGCGGGGCCGCGCATGGCCGTGTCCCGTTCGGATGACATCACGCGCACATCTACGACTCCGCCACTGCCGCCGTACTTTATCGCGTTTTCGATCAGATTGGTGAAGACCTGACGCATCTGATCGCTATCTCCGGTCAACGAGATTGGCCCGGATGACGCATCGAGCGTGAGGTCCACACCTGCCTTCTCTGCCAGCGGTCGAAGCGAAGTCAAAGTCGATTGCAACAACCCGATCAGTTCCAGTTGCTCTTTGGGTCGGACACGCTCTTCGCTTTCAACTCGGTTCAGCGACAGCAAATCACCCACGAGCCGGTTCATGCGGTTGGCCTCGTCGGTCATGATCTGAAGAAACCGCTCTCGGGCGGCCACATCATCCCGCGCGGGCCCGCGCAGGGTTTCGATGAACCCCATGAGAGCGGTCAACGGCGTGCGCAACTCGTGACTGACATTCGCCACGAAATCGCGCCTCATCTGCCCGGCCTGTTCCAGATGCGTTATGTCCTGAAACACAGCCATGACAGCGCCGCCATCCACAGCGCCCACACCGTTCATATAACGGCACTGAACTTCGAACGTGGTATCCTGAGCCCCATCATTGGCGAGGTGGCGCGTTGTGGCCGGCCCTTTGCTGCGCAGGCTTTGCTCCATCGCGTCGATGAACTGAGGCTGCCGGAGGATCGTTGCAAAATGCCGACCCACGATATTCTGTCCCAGCATGGTCCGGGCGTCTGTATTGGCTGCAATGATACGCTCGGTCTGATCCACCATGAGGGCAGGCATCGGAATGGCCGACACGATTTCAGCAAGCAGGTCGTTTGGCATGTCTGAATCTCTTGATGCAGTTGGGATCGCACTACGGCACGGGTTTCAGCATATCCCTGAACGCGCGCATGTTTTGTTGATAGTGCAATGCGCTGAGCGTGATCTTTTTCGCCGCCGCCTCGTCCAATTCCCGCACGATCTTACCCGGAGAGCCCATGACCAGAGAATTATCGGGGATCTCTTTGCCTTCCGTAACCAGTGCGCCAGCACCGATCAGGCAATTCTTCCCGATCTTTGCACCGTTCAGAACAATAGCCCCCATCCCGATCAGTGTATTCTCTCCGATCGTGCAGCCGTGCAGCATGACTTTGTGACCAATGGTGCAATTCTTGCCAATGGTCAGAGGGTACCCGGCGTCGATATGCATGACGCAGTTTTCCTGAACATTGCTGCCCTCGCCCACGCGGATCTCTTCATGGTCCGCGCGAATGGTGCAGCCGAACCAGACCGAGGCCCCCTGCTCCAGCACGACTTTCCCGATCAGGTTGGCATCGGGCGCAACCCACGTGTCTTCGTGGATTTGCGGTGTGTGATTGCCCAGAGCGTAAATTGTCATGACAAACCTTCGAATTCGTTTTGCAGCGTGCGGACGTGGTTCTGCAGATTAGGTTGCTGGATTCGGCGCATCCGCTCGGCACTGACAATGGTTTTCAGCTTTTCCTCGGTGGCGTCCAGATCGTCATTGATCAAAACGTAGTCATAATAGCCCCAATGGCTGATCTCATCCCAGCTTTTCAGCATCCGCTTGGCGATCACATCTTCGCTGTCCTGCCCTCTGCTCTCCAGCCGGCGACGCAGTTCGGGGATGGACGGCGGAAGGATAAAGATCGACAGAGCGTGCTTACCAAGGTCAGAGTTGCGGATCTGCACCTCACCCTGCCAATCCACGTCAAACAGAACGTCCTTGCCCGAGTTGATCGAGTCTCGCACCGGACCCGCAGGAGAGCCGTAGAAATTGCCGAACACATGCGCGTGCTCCAGCATCTGGCCTTCTGACACCTGCTGCCGGAACGCATCTTCGCTCAGGAAGTAATATTCGCGCCCATGCTCCTCGCCCGGACGTGGTGCTCGCGTGGTGGCCGAGACCGAGAATTCAAGTTCCGAATCCCACTGCATCAGCCGCTTGGCCAAGGTCGATTTACCCGCCCCCGAAGGCGAGGACAGAATGATTAGTAGGCCGCGTCGATCCGCCATTTGGGCGCTCCTGTCGTTATTCCACGTTCTGCACTTGCTCGCGCATCTGATCTATTACGGCCTTCAACTCAAGACCAACCGCTGTCAGCTCGGCACTTTGTGCTTTCGAACACAATGTGTTGGCCTCACGGTTGAACTCTTGCATCAAGAAATCCAGCTTGCGTCCAACCGGTGCGTCCTGCGCCAGCAAATCGCGCGCAGCCACAACATGCGCTCTCAAGCGGTCGATCTCTTCAGTGATATCCGCTTTGACAGCAATCAGCGCCAGTTCCTGCGCGACGCGATCGGGGTCGGCCCCTTGGGCGTTGTCCAGCACACGCGCCAGATTGTCCCGTAGCGCTTCGGCCATCTTGTCTTTGCGCTGTTCTGCCAACTCTGCAGCCTGAGCGGTCAGCGTCGCCACTTGACCAAGCTGCTCGTCCAGAACGGCGGCAAGCGCCTGTCCTTCGGTTTGACGCATCTCAATGAAATCGGCCAACAATCCGGCAAATTCTGAGGTCATCTGTGCGACCACCGGTGCCGGATCATCCACGTCGCTGCCTGCGTCCATCATCCCCTTTAGGGAAATCAGATCAGCGGCTGTGGATGGGGCAAGAGGCATCTCCCGCGCAGCCGCCATCTCTTGCGTCCGCGCCACGGCGTCCAGAACCGCGCCCATCGCCACCTCATTCAGCGCCATGTCAGGTTGGGATTCATCGCGGCTCAGACGTAGGGACAGCGTGACATTGCCCCGGCTCAGCTGTTTCGACATGTCGGCACGCAATGCGGCCTCCAGCCCTGTCAGCCAATCAGGCACGCGCAGGCGCACGTCCAGCCCTTTGCCGTTCACACTGCGCAGTTCCCACGTCCAACTATGAGGTCCAAACGCCCCTTTGCCCGAGGCAAATCCGGTCATGGATTTTATCATGCCTGCCCTTCCAATAGCTGCCCGATCCTGTTTGCTGAGCGCACCTAATGCCAACAATGCACACAGAGCAAGTGTTTGCTGATTCTGCCTTTGTACGCGGATCATTAACCATTCGTTAAAGATTTGCTCCAAAATTGAATCAACCCGCGTCAATCTTACCCCTGCGAAGGCCGGTCTGTTAAAGAAGTCCCCGGTATTTCGCATTTTATGAAAATGATGGTCGATAGACGCCAGGGTGATGAAAATGAAAACCTTTTTCGGGAACGGTTCCGGGTCAAGTTTTGGAAAGATCGTCGCTATGGATCGATTTGACAGCGGGCGCAGCCTCTCACCCATCCGGCAGGCCGAGGCGTACTGGACGGCGCTCTTGTCGGGTGACGGAGTTCCCATGCGGTCGCAGATCGACCCGCGCGGGCTTGAGAACATTCTGGAATACACGTTTGTTCTGGAACGCATCGCCCCCGGGCTGGCAAGGTTTCGTCTGGCAGGCAGCCATTTGAACAAACTTGCCGGGATGGAAGTCCGCGGCATGCCCCTGACCGCCTTTTTCGAACCCGCTGCACGCGATCAGATCAAGGACGTTCTGGAGCAGGTTTTTGCCCAACCCGCGATCGCGAACCTGACCCTTGAATCGTCAGGCAAGCTTGGCCGCGTTCAACTGCAGGCCCGAATGATCCTGTTGCCGTTAAAAAGCGATCTGGGCGATGTCAGCCGTGTCCTGGGCGTCATGGTCAGCGATGGTTCAATTGGCGCAACACCCAGACGGTTCACAATTCCGGATGTCAACGTACAACCCGTGTCGGACGTGCAGTTTGCGCAACCGCAACCTCAGCCCGTTGAATCCGGTTTTGCGGAAGAGCAAAAACAATACAAACGACCCGGATCGCATTTGCGGCTGGTCGTGTCCCGCAAGGACTGAAAGCCTCAAGCACCGCCCTTTCCGAGGGTTAGCCCGTTCAAACGCTTTTCGTCGCGCCGAATACCCTACCCCCTTGCCCGACCCGCTCAACGGGCGCACAATGTAAACTCACACACCAAATCGCGCCCTGGGCGCGCACCGTGGCAGGGTTCGCGGCCGGGACGCCTTCGATGACACGGAGGGCACCATGACTATTGCAACTCGCTTGAAACACCATCTGGACGCCCAAGGGCTTCCGTTTGACACTGTCACGCATCCCTATGCTGCTACCGCCAGCGAATGCGCCGAAGCGGCGCATGTTCCCGGCGATCACCTGGCCAAATCCGTTCTGATTCATATGGAAGAAGGACCAATGCTTGCTGTACTGCCCAGCAATCATCAGGTAGACCTGACCGCCTTGCAATCAATGATGGACCGCCGCCTTGGTTTGGCACCGGAATCTGAAATGCGCGATCTGTTTGATGATTGCGCCCTCGGTGCAGTCCCACCAGTAGGCGACGCGTATGATGTTCCAACAGTCGTTGATAACAGCCTAACCGGGCTCGATAAAATCTGGTTTGAGGCGGGCGATCACAAAACTCTGATCGAGATGCGCGGCGAGGACTTTGACACGATGATGAAAGACGTCAAGCACGGCGCATTCTGCTGTATGCACTAACAGGTTCTTGCCTGACTAACGCGTGGCCCTGCGTCGCCCGATCAGCAGGACGAACGCGCCTTGCCCGTTGCTGGCGGCGTACACTTCAACGCCAATATCCGCCCGGATGTGATGGCAACGTTATTGAGTTGGTCACGGTACAACCCCAAATACAAAGACCTGCCGCGTTTGTCGTGACAGGTCTTTTAGTTTTAGTCTCTCACCAAATGGGTTGCGCCACCGACGCAACCCGTCAGTTCTTTCAACCGATCTCAGCTGGCCGCGCGCTTGTTGCGGTCGCGGCGCAGGTTGGTCAGCTCTTCTGCAACCAGGAAGGCCAGTTCCAGCGACTGCGAGGCATTCAGACGTGGGTCGCATGCCGTGTGGTAGCGATCCGACAGGTCCTCTTCGGTCACAGCGCGTACACCGCCTGTGCACTCGGTGACGTCCAGACCGGTCATTTCGAAATGCACACCACCGGGAACGGTGCCCTCAGCCTGATGTACGCCAAAGAAGTCGCGCACCTCGCGCAGGACCGAGTCGAACGGGCGGGTTTTGTACCCGGTCGCCGACTTGATCGTGTTGCCGTGCATCGGATCGCAGACCCAAGTGACCTTGGCACCCTCTTCTTTGACGGCCTTGACCAGACGCGGCAGATGCTCGCCTGCTTTGCCTGCACCGAACCGCGCGATCAGGGTCAGACGACCCTCTTCGTTTTCAGGGTTCAGTTTGGCCATCAGGACTTTGAGGTCCTCGGCCGTCGTGGTCGGGCCACATTTCAGACCAATCGGGTTCAGCACGCCGCTGCAGAATTCGACATGTGCGCCGTCGGGCTGACGTGTACGGTCACCGATCCAGATCATGTGACCCGAGCCGGCCAACCAGTTGCCGGAGGTCGAATCAAGACGGGTCAGCGCCTCTTCGTATTCCAGCAGCAGGCTCTCGTGGCTGGTGTAGAACTCCACGGTCGAGAATTCATGAGTGGTGTCAGCCGTGATTCCGGCCGCGTTCATGAAGTCGATGGTGTCCTGAATCCGGTCGGCGATTTCCGAGTATTTCTGAACGTCCTGCTCATCCGTGAAACCCAGGGTCCACGAATGCACCATGCTCATATCGGCGAAACCACCGGTCGAGAAAGCACGAAGCAGGTTCAGAGTGGCCGCTGCCTGAGTGTAGGCCTGCAGCATCTTACCCGGATTCGGAATGCGCGCTTCGGGCGTGAAGGCCAGTTCATTAATGATGTCACCGCGGTAGCTGGGCAGTTCCACGCCATCCACAACCTCGGTCGGGGCGCTGCGCGGTTTGGCAAACTGGCCGGCCATGCGGCCCACTTTGACCACCGGCACCTTCGCGCCATAGGTCAGAACCATCGCCATCTGCAGCATCACCTTGAAGGTGTCACGGATTGCGTCCGCGCTGAATTGTTCAAAGCTTTCAGCACAATCCCCGCCCTGCAACAGGAAGGCCTCGCCGCGACCGGCGGCACCAAGATGTTGCTTGAGACGCCGCGCTTCGCCAGCAAAGACCAGCGGGGGATACTGCGAAAGCTGAGCCTCGACTTTGGCCAAGGCGGCCGCGTCGGTATACTCTGGCATCTGAACCCGGGGCTTGTTGCGCCAGTTCGTTTTTTGCCATTCGGTCATAGCTTTGATCTCCGCTGAAGTAGTCAGGTCGTCTCTATACAAAATGCATTGAAGACTGACCATATACGATTTGCGCCTCTTGACGGGGGAAACAAGCTTTGATCATGGTGGCTGGCAACAACGACGCCGGACGCCACGTAACATAGCGCCGAATCAAGGACACCAAGCCATGCAAGAGCAACGCCAAGTTGTCACAGTGGAAGGCACTGAGGCCAATCCTCGCCATTTCGTGTTTGTCCTGCTGGACAAGTTCTCTTTGCTGTCTTTTGCATCTGCACTGGACAGTCTTCGTATCGCCAACCGCATGGCGGACAAAGAGCTCTATACCTGGACGCTTTCCGGTGAGGGTGGTGAAACGGTCAGTTGCTCAGCCGGGACCACGTTTAGCCTTGATTCCGATCTGACTGAATTGCAGCGAGACGACGTGGTACTGATCTGCGGCGGTGTAGACGTTCAGTTGGCGACGACGAAAAAAGTCCTGAACTGGGTGCGCCGCGAGGCGCGCCGGGGTCTGCGCATCGGCGGATTGTGTACGGCGGCTTATACATTGGCCAAAGCAGGTTTGCTGGACGGCAAGCGCGCCACGATCCACTGGGAAAACTCGGACAGCTTCATCGAGGAATTCGATGAGGTGGAACTGACTAAATCCGTCTTCCAGATCGATGGAAACCGCATGACCACTGCGGGCGGCACGTCGTCCATTGACCTGATGCTCAAGATCATTGCCGACGATTATGGTGAGGATCTCGCGAACGCCGTGGCAGATCAGATGATCTATTCGTCGATCCGCACCGATCAGGATACGCAGCGCCTGTCCACCCCGACCCGGATCGGTGTGCGCCACCCCAAGCTGAGCCAGGTCATCCTGATGATGGAAAAGAACATCGAAGAGCCGATCTCGCCTTCGATTCTGGCCAAGGACGTGGGCATGTCCACGCGACAGCTGGAACGCCTGTTCCGCCGATATCTCAGCCGTTCGCCTAAGCGCTACTACATGGAATTGCGCTTGCACAAAGCGCGCAACCTGCTGATGCAAACGGATATGAGCGTCATCAATGTGGCGCTGGCCTGCGGTTTTGCCTCGCCCAGCCATTTCTCGAAATGCTACCGTGCTCATTACAACACCACGCCCTACCGTGAGCGCGGTGCGCAAAGTGGGCGATTGTCAGTTTAGATCTCTAGAACATGTCAAATATAACGGAAGAGTTGGTGTGCAACACGAATTGCAGCACCACGATCCTGTCGCTACGTTCGTGAAGAAATGCATATGCATAGACATAACTGTTTTTATCATTCCAGTAGGAACGCATTTCTTGCCTATACCCGTTTCCGAGATCTACAGACTTTATGACATCAACATCGGTAAGATAAAAAGGCACTACATCGAGAAGTTGATTGTGGATCTGTTGTAGCTGATCCGGGTCACTTCCGTGAAGATTCATCTGTGTGAATACGTTAGAAAACTCTCGGTTTTTGATCTTTGAATCTACGAATGAAGAGTATTCTTCATAGGTTTTAAATCCGTCCTGAGCAAACGCGGGTAAAGCGCAAAATGACAGAAAAAGCGAGATGAGAATTCGGAGCATCTTTGCCTCAGCGTATTGTAAATTTTAAATTACTTAGACTTGAGGTGTCATTCTGTAAACCGCCCCCAGTCCCACGGAAATAAACCAGATCGAACCGTCAGCGGCTTCAACGATGTCGCGCACACGCTCGGTTTCGGGACCTTTGATCTGTTCGACCTCGCGCAGGGGCGACCCTTCGAGCCGCGCGATATAGTCGAATTTGAGCGAACCGACGAAGATGTCACCTCTCCATTCCGGCCACAGCTTGCCGGAGTAAACCATCAGCCCGGACGGAGCGATGGACGGGTCCCAGTAATGCTCTGGCTGCTCCATTCCCGGCTTCGATGTGCCCTCGCCGATCTTTTGGCCGGAATAGTGCACGCCGTAGGAAATCACCGGCCAGCCGTAATTCCGGCCCGGACGGATCAGGTTCACTTCGTCACCACCCTGAGCACCATGCTCCGAGATCCACAGGCGTCCCTGACGATCCAGCCCTGCGCCCTGTGCGTTCCGATGTCCATAGGACCAGATTTCGGGCCGAATTCCCGCCTGCCCGACGAAAGGATTGTCGGCAGGCACCGTTCCGTCCCGGTTGATACGTATGACGGTCCCCATATGGCTGGACCTGTCCTGCGCGCTCGGACGGTCGCCCCGATCGCCAATCGTGACAAAAAGCGTACCGTCCTGCGCTTCCACAACCCGCGAACCAAAGTGCCGGCCGGTAGAGCCGCCCGGAACGGCCTCGAAAATGACGCGTACGTTGTTCAGCCGGTCCCCGTTTTCCGACAGGCGCGCCACGGCAACGGCCGTACCAGCCCCGCCTCTTTGCGGTTTTGAAAAAGTCAGAAACACCTCGCGGGTTTGCGCGAAATCCCGCGCGACAGTGATGTCCAGCAGTCCTCCCTGCCCGTTCGCCGCCACTTTGGGCACGCCGCCGACGCGTTTGGCCTTTCCCTGCGACACAAGCAAAAGCTCTCCGTCCCGCTCGGTCACAAGGACACCGCCGTCAGGCAAAAGGCCGATGGCCCAAGGCGTGTCCAACCCCTCGACCATCGAGGTGACACGCACCGCACCGGCTGAGGTTTGCAGGACATCAGCATTGATGGGACCGGCCAAAACCGACAGGACCAGAATCGCAACAGCCCTAATCATGATAAATCTCCAATTCCGGAATTCTGCGACAAACACATCAAAACAAATAGGATTATGTCAGGCAAAAACACATTTGCGTTAGGACTTTTCTTTTTCAGACAGCTTGCCTAGGGTCGTGCGCAGAACGAATACGTTCCAATTAGGGAGTAACCATATGAAAAAGCTGCTTACAGCAACTGCAGCATCCGCTCTGCTGGCCGGTCCGGCGCTGGCCGAAGACGTAACCTTGGGCGTTCTGTTTGGCTTCACCGGCCCGATTGAATCGCTGGCACCTGCCATGGGTTCGGGCGCAGAACTGGCGATGGCCGAAGTCACCGAGTCCGGCAAACTGCTGGATGGTTCGACCGTCACCGCATCGCGCGCCGACACCGGCTGCATCGACAACGGTCTGGCAACCTCGAACGGCGAACGCATGATCGCTGACGGCGTTGCTGGCATCATCGGCGGCGATTGCTCGGGCGTGACCGGCGCGATCCTGCAGAACGTTGCAATTCCGAACGGCATGGTCATGATCTCGCCGTCGGCGACCTCGCCCGGCCTGTCGACCATGGAAGACAACGGGCTGTTCTTCCGCACCGCTCCGTCGGATGCGCGTGAAGGCGAAGTGATGGCCGACATCCTGAAGGACCGCGGCATCAACTCGATCGCCCTGACCTACACCAACAACGACTACGGCAAAGGTCTGGCCGATGCGATCCAGTCCTCGTTCGAAGCCGCCGGTGGTGAAGTGACAATCGTTGCCGCGCACGAAGACGGCAAAGCCGACTACTCGGCCGAAGTAGGCGCACTGGCATCTGCCGGTGGCGATATTCTGGTCGTTGCGGGCTACCTGGACCAGGGCGGTCTGGGCATCATCCAGTCCTCGCTAGACAGCGGTGCGTTCGACACCTTTGGTCTGCCGGGCGGCATGATCGGAGACTCGCTGCCGTCCAATGTCGGTCCCGACCTGAACGGCTCGTTCGGTCAGATCGCCGGTTCGGGCGGTGAAGGTGCTGAGAAGTATTTCGCCATGGCCGAGGCCGCAGGCTTTGACGGCTCGTCGCCCTACTCGCCTGAATCTTATGACGCCGCCGCGCTGTTCATGCTGGCCATGCAGGCCGCAGGTTCGACCAACCCGGCTGAGTACGGCGCCAAGATCATGGACGTCGCCAACGAACCGGGTGAGAAAATATATCCGGGTGAACTGGCCAAAGGTCTGGAACTGCTGGCCGCTGGTCAGGACATCGACTACGTCGGCGCATCGGGCGTTGAACTGATCGGCCCCGGTGAAAGCGCGGGTTCGTATCGCGAGATCGAAGTGACCGACGGCAAAAACGAAACCGTCAACTTCCGTTGATCCGGCGCTAAACGTCATAAAATCAAACAGCCCGGGCCTTGTGTCCGGGCTGTTTCAATGAAAAAAGGCCGCACCTCGCCTTTTGGGGATGAGGAAGCAGAAACACCGATAACGGTGGCTAGGGGAAAAGATGATCGTCGTCGAGGACGTGCACAAGCATTTCGGCGGATTTCACGCGGTGGATGGGGCGTCGCTGGAGATCCAAAAAGGTTCGATCACGGGCCTGATCGGTCCAAACGGGGCTGGCAAAACAACGCTGTTCAACGTGATCGCGGGCGTTCTGCCGCCGACCAGTGGCAAGGTGTTCATGGATGGTGAGGAAATCACCGGCCTGCCCCCGCATGATCTGTTCCACAAGGGCCTGCTGCGGACATTCCAGATCGCGCACGAATTCTCTTCGATGTCCTGCCGTGAGAATCTGATGATGGTGCCCGGCGCACAATCCGGCGAGTCGCTGTGGAACACATGGTTTGGCCGCAAGCGGATTGCCGACGAAGAACGCGCGTTGAAGGCCAAGGCGGATGAAGTTCTGGAGTTCCTGACCATCGAACATCTGGCAGATCACAAGGCGGGTCAGGTCTCGGGCGGTCAGAAGAAACTACTGGAACTGGGCCGCACCATGATGGTCGACGCCAAGATTGTGTTTCTGGATGAGGTCGGCGCAGGTGTTAACCGCACCTTGCTGATGACCATCGCCGACACAATCCTGCGCCTCAATAAGGAACGCGGCTATACCTTCGTCGTCATTGAGCACGACATGGATTTCATCGGCAAGATCTGCGACCCGGTCATCTGTATGGCAGAGGGAAAGGTGCTGGCCGAGGGAACTCTGGATGAGATCAAGGCCAATGAGCACGTGATCGAAGCCTATCTGGGCACCGGCCTGAAGAACAAAGACAAGCTGGAGGCCGGGGCATGAGCGACAATCCCTATCAGGATGACAAGGGCAACAAGGACGCCTCGATCACCAATACGCATGGGGTTGGCACCATGACGCCGGCACATACAAAAAGCGGCGAAACGCACAAAGTCGAAGGCGGCCCCTTCCTGATCGGCGACACCATGACGGGTGGCTATGGCAAAGGGCCGGACATCCTGCACGATTGCACCATCGCCGTTGACAAGGGTGAGATCGCAGTCATCGTGGGTCCCAACGGTGCGGGCAAATCGACGGCTATGAAAGCTGTTTTTGGCATGCTGGACGTGCGCTCGGGCGCGGTTCGGCTGGACGGAGAGGATATCACCAACCTCACCCCACAGGATCGCGTGATCCGTGGCATGGGCTTTGTGCCGCAGACCTCGAACATCTTCACGTCGATGACGGTTGAAGAAAACCTTGAGATGGGTGCCTTCATCCGCCGCGACGACATCAGCCAGACGATGGAGCAGGTCTATGACCTGTTCCCAATCCTGCGCGACAAACGCAACCAACCGGCGGGAGAACTGTCGGGCGGCCAACGCCAGCAAGTCGCCGTCGGCCGCGCGCTGATGACCCAGCCCAAGGTGCTGATGCTGGACGAACCGACTGCGGGTGTCTCACCCATCGTGATGGATGAGCTGTTTGACCGGATCATCGAGGTCTCACGCACCGGCCTGCCGATCCTGATGGTCGAACAGAACGCCCGCCAAGCGCTGGAAATCGCGGACAAGGGCTATGTGCTGGTTCAGGGGCGGAATGCCTATACCGGTACAGGCAAGGAGCTTTTGGCTGACCCGGAGGTTCGTAAGAGTTTCTTGGGGGGCTGAGAATGCTTCGCCTCATTGCTTTCGTTGCTCCACTTTTCACTGCATCACAGGCAATGGCTGGCGACGCATATTCTCACGCCCAATTGCTAAACTGCAATGTTGTGGAACGTTGCGACGCTCAAAACAGGTGTTCTGCGGTTTTATTGAAGCGGGCCGTTCTGCTGACCAAGTTAATAAACAGCACGGATACCAACGCTTGGTCTGTGATCTGGCTTCAAGTTTCCGAAGACCACCACGATTTTCTCCCCGCTGATATGTTTGAAGTAGACGTCTTTCCATTGGAACAATGGGAAAAGGGTTACAGAACGTCCATATTTGGGGATGGTGACACAGCTATCCACATCAGTGAGGACGGTGAATACCTAGGCAAGGAAAGCACATTTACTTACACCGTTTACAAAAAAGATAAGGAGAAAGGACTGATCGCTCGCGACACACTGGTGTGTGCGGTACCACAATAGAAATCACCCTTTTTTGTGGAAAACTCAACTAACCATTGGAACGGGATACTTGCCGCCAACCAAAGTGACAAAGCTTGAGAAGGCACCCATTGAATGCCTTCCCGGTTAGACCGAGCTCAGCTTATCGGATCACCACAAGAACCAAAGTCCTGCGCGGCATGGGGGCCTTTGATAGACATGTCATAGTTCAGGCTCTCAAAATCGACGACGAAAGTAATCACGTCCTTGTCCTTGATATGCAGGAACGTCAGCGAGTTCAGCCCGCCGATGATCGTGGCTTCGCCTTTGACCTCATCCGTCACGATGAAGCCTTTATCCGTTGCCCCAGATCGCGCCAGTGTCACTGCGCCGCCCGTGCTGTCCGAGATACAGTTCACCACGAAATCCTCCCCGTTCAGAGGATCGTTCTGAGCTGCCACAATCCCGGGCACTGCAAGACCCAAAAGCAAAATCGCAACGTTTTTCATTTCTTGCCTTTCTGTTCCCCGGACCCGTTGGGTTTACGTCGCAACGTGATCCGTATTCCTTACGTTGGGCTTCGCATGTCCGTGCAAGCCGTTTTGGAAAGCTAGGGATATCCTGTTGAGATCAAAGCCAAGTTCCGGGTGGATCACTTCATCTTGAGGTTGCGTGAGACCGGCTGCTGTCTGAAACCCCTTGTTTCACAGGAAATAGCGCTTCAGACGATTCTGGTTGTTTCAGGTTGGTGACAGAAAAATTTTGCCATCGTTACAACCGCCGCGCCTTAATGTGGCGAAATCATGGCAGTGTCAGCCGTGGACGACGGGTGTTGGGCACCCCGCAAAGAAATATAATCCTGTTTTTTCAATACATAATTTCGCCAGACACCAGTCACAGTAAAATTCGCCCTTCAGAATTCTGACCCCGGAAAGATCAATTATCGCCATTTTCGCAACCTAGTCAGGCGCGGAAACCGGATCTGCGAAGGTCCGTTTTTGTCTACGACCGGACCGATCCATCGGCCAATATCTTTTAGGAGAGCTTTTATGAAATATCTGGCCGCTCTTGCTGCCTTGATCCTGCCCGCTGCCGCGCAGGCCACAACGCAGAAAACGCCTGGAGCTGAGTTTGTTTACGAGTGTCAGATTGAAGAGATTTGCAAATCCACCAAGTGTACCCCTACCGGCACGCCGAAAAAGATCTCATTGAAACGCATCGAAGGTGAGTCCAAGGGAACCGTAAGCGTGGATGGCGAAGTGGTTGAGGTGCACGTTTTCAAAGGCCTCGGAGCCCACGAATTCCTACAAATCACCAGCGGTGGCAGTGTTGGCTACACCGTCAACAGCAAAAGCGGCTCGCTCGCGATCCGCGCAACGGGGGCCAACGCCCACCACGAACGCGGAACCTGCGCCGTCAACTGAAAACCGTTGTTCCGATCCGGCCTTGTAAACCGCCGGACTACTCCTGTTCAGGCGGGGCTTTCCCCCGCCTGAAACCACTCAAAATCAACCCTGCTGACGTCTACACACTGGCGCCTGTTGCCAATGTGTGTATCGGGTCAAAAATTTCCCAAATAACGGTCAGAAAAAGCACGGGAATGATTGTGCATATGGCGAAACGCATGCCATAAAGCCGCACCCGAAAGAACGAGACGATCAAATGGACTTATTGAATGCGTTAGTCGCGCTGGCAAATTTTGTCATCGTGCCTGCGGTTGCTTACGGCAGCCAGTTGGCTCTTGGGGCGCTGGGGGTCACCCTCATCTACGGCATCCTCCGGTTTTCGAATTTTGCCCATGGCGACACGATGGCCTTTGGCGCGATGATTGCCGTGCTGGTCACCTGGGGCCTGCAAGCCGCCGGCGTCAGTTTTGGCCCGCTGCCAACTGCCCTGCTGGCCCTGCCCTTCGCGATACTGGGCTGCATCGTTCTGGTGCTGATCACCGACCGGCTGGTGTATCGGTTCTATCGGGAGCAGAAAGCCAAACCAGTTATTCTGGTGATCGTCTCAATGGGTGTCATGTTCATCATGAACGGTCTTGTGCGGTTTGTCATCGGACCGGACGATCAGCGGTTTTCGGACGGCGCGCGATTCATTGTCTCTGCCCGTGATTTCAAAGCGATGACAGGGTTGCGCGAAGGGCTGGCGATCAAGACCTCGCAAGGCATCACCGTGGTCGTCGCCGTTGTAGCTGTGGCGCTGCTGTTCTGGTTCCTGAACAAGACACGCACCGGCAAATCGATGCGCGCCTATTCCGACAACGAGGACCTGGCGCTGCTGTCCGGCATCAACCCGGAACGCGTCGTGATGATCACATGGATCATCGTGGCTGCTCTGGCGACCACGGCTGGTGTGTTGTACGGGCTGGACAAGAGCTTTAAGCCGTTCGTCTATTTCCAACTTCTGCTGCCAATCTTTGCGTCGGCCATCGTTGGTGGTCTCGGCAACCCGCTGGGCGCGATCGCCGGTGGGTTCATCATCGCTTTCTCCGAAGTGACAATCACCTATGCCTGGAAAAAGGTGCTGACTTATGTCGCGCCGGAAAACCTCGCCCCGTCGGGATTGGTGCAATTCCTGTCCACCGACTACAAATTCGCCGTCAGTTTTGTCATCCTGCTGATCGTGCTTCTGTTCAAACCCACGGGTCTGTTTAAGGGGAAAGCAGTATGACCGAATCCGTCAAAAACACACTGCTTTTCATAGTCGTTGGCGGCCTGATACTGCTGACCGGTTTCACGCAAAGCTGGAACTCGGCGATCCTGATCCTGAACATGGGGCTCATCTCGGCCATCATGGCGATCGGGGTCAACCTGCAATGGGGTTTCGCCGGCCTGTTTAACGTTGGTGTCATGGGCTTTGTTGCGCTGGGCGGTCTGGCGGTTGTATTGGTTTCGACCCCTCCGACAACCGGAGCGTGGTCCTCGGGCGGATACGGAATTGTTCTGGCGTTGTTGTTGGGTGCTGCGACTGTTGTTGCGGCCGTGCTGGTTGCTCAGAAGATGCCGAAAGGCCGCGTTCGGACGGTGTCGATCATCGCCATTCTGATCGTCGGCTTTTTCATCTATCGCGCGGTCTTCGACCCTAGCGCGGCGGCTGTCGAGGCCATCAATCCCGCCGTGGAAGGCAACCTTGGCGGCCTGAACATGCCGGTGTTGCTGGCCTGGCCTGCGGGCGGCCTGCTGGCCGCAGGTGCCGCGTGGCTGATCGGCAAGACGGCCCTTGGCTTACGTTCGGACTATCTGGCGATTGCGACGCTTGGTATTGCCGAGATCATCATTGCGATCATGAAGAACGAGGACTGGCTGGCTCGCGGCGTCAAGAACGTCTACGGCATCCCGCGCCCCTCGCCTGTCGTTGGATACGAAGTCGAACTGCAGAACGACCCCAGCTTTATCGCCCGTGCGGACTGGTTCGGGCTGGACCCGGTTACTGCATCGACCCTTTCGGTGAAACTAGGCTATTCGCTGCTGTTCATGATCGTTCTGCTTGTTCTGCTGTGGATGGCGCAGATGGCCCTCAAAAGCCCATGGGGCCGTATGATGCGCGCCATCCGCGACAACGAAGTCGCAGCCGAAGCGATGGGCAAGGACGTCACTCGCCGCCACCTGCAGATTTTCGTGCTCGGCTCGGCCATTTGCGGAATCGCTGGCGCGATGATGACCACGCTGGACGGGCAACTTACCCCCGGCACTTATAACCCGCTGCGCTTTACCTTCCTGGTCTGGGTCATGGTGATCGTAGGCGGGTCGGGCAACAACTTCGGTGCCGTTCTGGGCGCGTTTCTGATCTGGTTCCTGTGGGTTCAGGTCGAGCCGATGGGCTTGTGGTTCATGAACCTGATCACCGCAAGCATGCCGGATAGCAGCGCGCTCAAGTCGCACCTGATTGACAGTGCTGCGCATATGCGCCTGTTCACGATGGGTCTTATTCTGCTGATCGTACTCAGATTCAGTCCACGCGGCCTGATCCCCGAAAAGTAAGATCACAGGCCATCAATTTACGAAACCGCGCTAAACCTTTGGCGCGGTTTCTTGATTTCAAGGGGCTTTCAGAATAGACGACCCCCAGTACCGCCATGATCCAGCCCTCTTTTTAGCCAGTATTTACGCTAATTTGACCCTTGGCCCGCGATCATTCGGGAATTCTACGAGTATGAGAAGAGTGCACATGAATACTTCCCTCACCAAAACGATCCTTATTGTCCCGCTGCTGTTAGCTGTAGCAGGGTGTATACCCTCGCCGGAAGATCTGGAAACGACGCCGGTCAAAGTACAAACGCCGAAAGGCGTAGTCACTTGTCAGCTGTACCGTCAGGACCGCGTGACCTGGGATCGGGCGATCGACTTCCCGGCCACCAAGATGTCGGTTCCCGAGGCGGATGCCTATTGCCGGCAAGAAGGTCAGCGTCGCCTGAAGTAAATCAGTTGGAGCCGGGCAACGTACTACCCTGCCCGGCACCCAAACTTCTATCTGGCCTTGAACAATCCCCCCAGAATACCGCGCACGATGCGACGGCCGGTTGTTCCTTTCAGCTCTTTGATCACGGCCTCGCTCATCGCGGTTGCAAACGTGTCTTTCTTGCGCATCACGCGCGAGGATGACCGCCCGACCCGATTGCCGGAATAACGCCTTGCGGTCGCGAATTCCCGTTCTGCGGTCGATTGGGATTCCAACTGCTCTTCGGCCTTAGCGGCGGCCTGAGCTGCTGCATCGGCGCGGGCTTGCAGAATTTCAAAGGCTGACTTCCGGTCCCTCAGTTTCCCGTATTTTGCGTTCATCGCCGAGGCATCAATCAGTGCCTTCCGTTCGGCCTTGGTGATCGGCCCCAATTGCGAGCTGGGCGGGCGGATCAGGGTGCGTTCTACGATCCCCGGCACGCCTTTCTTTTGCAGCATCGAGGTCACGGCCTCACCCACACCGACCTCTCGGATGGCCTCTTCGGTGTCGAAGGCGGGGTTTTCGCGATAAGTTTCCGCGGCAAGGCGCAGGTTCTTGCGATCCCGTGCCGTGAAAGCGCGCAAGGCGTGCTGAACCCGGTTTCCGAGTTGGCCGAGAATGTCCTCGGGAATGTCAGCGGGGTTTTGTGAGATGAAGTAGACGCCGACGCCCTTGGAGCGGATCAGGCGCGCGACCTGTTCGACCTTGTCGACCAGAACCTTGGGTGCGTCGTCGAACAGGAGGTGCGCCTCGTCAAAAAAGAAGACCAGTTTGGGTTTGTCCGGATCACCAACTTCGGGCAATTCCTCAAAAAGCTCGCTGAGCAACCAGAGCAGAAAGGTCGCATAGAGGCGGGGTGATCCCATCAGTATATCGGCGGCCAGGATATTTACGACGCCCTGCTCGTTTTCGTCCACCCGCATCAAATCGGCCAGTTCCAGCGCGGGTTCACCAAACAGCTTAGTGCCCCCTTGGTTTTCCAGCACCAACAGACGGCGCTGGATGGCTCCGATCGATGCGGTTGAGACATTCCCGTACCGCAACGACAGCTGTGCGCGGTTTTCTCCGATCCAGACCAGCAGGGACTGAAGGTCCTTGAGGTCCAGCAACGGCAATCCTTCCTCGTCAGCCACCCGGAACGCGATGTTCAGAATACCTTCCTGCGCCTCGCTCAGATCCATCAGGCGCGAGAGCAACAGAGGCCCCATCTCGGTCACCGTTGTCCGGACGGGATGCCCCTGTTGACCGAACAGATCCCAGAATGCGACCGGGCAAGCCGCATACGTGTAATCGGTGAAGCCAATCCGTTGCGCCCTGTCATGAAACGCCTCATGCAGCTTGTGGCTCTGACTGCCTGCCTTGGCCAAACCGGACAGGTCGCCTTTGACATCGGAAAGAAAAACCGGGACGCCCGCTTGGGAAAACCCCTCCGCCAAAATCTGCAATGTCACGGTTTTGCCTGTCCCCGTTGCCCCCGCAATCATGCCGTGACGGTTGGCGTATTTCAGCGTCAGCGACTGCGGTTGGCTGTAATCGTTGCCAGAGCCGCCCAAAAAGATGTTTTCGTCCATGAATGTAAGGCCTTATTTCCACCGATCTGCAGCCAGCATACAAAGTTAACCTTTACCTGCGAAAGTCTAATTGCTGCCCTCGTGGTTCAGGTTGCGGGGCGGCAGTTTTCCTCCCTGTCGACTGACCGCGCCTTCGGGCGCGGTTTTTTTCACAAATCATGGGCAAGGCATTAAAAATTCAGGTTAGCAGTTGACCGCTGCGCCTGCCTTTCGTAACGTCTGCGCATAACTAAGTCGGCCAGTCCGACGGGGAGAACATTCTATCGAAGGGAGCCGCTCCACCGGCTCCCTTTTTCTTTGGCTGAAACGCAGGCCGCGCCTGTCTGGGCGGCAAAAATTCGTTCACATCCTGAAATGGCCCACCTTAGCCCCTGACAGCATGAACCAACGGTGATAGACCAAAGCAAAATAAACACATTGCCGAGGCATTCATGATCAAGAACACTCTATCCGTCAGCCTGATGACTGCCGCCCTGTGGTGCGGGGCAGCTTACGCTCAGGAAGCGACGCAAGAAGCCGAACAACAGCCCGAAACTTCGCAGACCGAGGCCGGAAACGGGCTGGATCTGGGTGAGTCCGGACCGCGCGTTGGCGAGCAATATATCAAGGAAGAAAAAGGCGATTGGTCGATCCTGTGCATCAAAACCAATGAAGACGAAGACCCTTGTGCGATGCGTCAGATTTTGACTGGTGAGCAAGGCCAACCGATTGCGGAAATCACCATTGAAAGGCTGCCTGAGGGCGCTGCTGCCGTCGCGGGTGCTACGGTGGTCGTACCTCTTGAAACGATGCTGCAAGCGCAGCTCGCTCTGTCCGTGGATGGCGCACCGGGCAAGCGCTATGACTATCATCACTGCAACCCCGTCGGTTGCCTCGCGCAACTGGGCTTTACTCAAGGAGATGTTGACGCGATGAAAGCGGGCACCAAGGCAACCCTGTCGCTGGTTTCCGTCCTCGCACCCAGTCAACTGTTGGAAATGGAAGTGTCACTGGCGGGCTTCACAGCCGGTTTCGACGGCCTGAAAGTCCTGCAAAACTAAGCTTTCCCAAAACGACAAAGCGCCGCCGAACTGCCTCGGCGGCGCTTTTGCGTTGGATCACTCGATCTACACCCGCTTAAGGGCCAGCACTGCGTTGAGCCCGCCAAACGCAAACGCGTTGCTGAGCGCCACGTCCACCTTTGCCTCACGCGCTTCGTTCGGCACCACGTCCAGCGCACATTCCGGATCCGGCTCTTCATAGCCAATGGTTGGGGCGATAACGCCATCCCGAAGCGCCATGATACAGGCCAGCAATTCCACCGCACCGGTGCCCCCGATCAGGTGTCCATGCATTGATTTGGTCGACGAAATCATCAATTCATCGGCGTGTGGGCCAAATACATCCGCGACAGCCGCGCACTCTGTCTTGTCATTGGCCGCAGTGCCCGTGCCGTGCGCGTTGATGTACCCAACTTTGTCAGCACTCAGGCGCGCATCCGACAGCGCCCCCGACATGGCACGGGCCGCGCCCTGCTTGCTGGGCATCACGATGTCCGACGCATCCGAGGACATTGCGAACCCAACAACTTCGCACAGGATATCGGCACCACGGGCGCGAGCATGTTCGTATTCTTCGAACACAAAAACACCGGCGCCTTCGCCCTGAACCATACCGTTTCGGTTGGCGCTGAACGGACGGCATGCGTCTTTGGACATCACGCGCAGCCCTTCCCAGGCTTTAACGCCGCCAAAGCACAGCATGGATTCCGACCCACCGGTCAGCATCGTCGGCGCCGCGCCACTGCGGACCATCTGGAACGCCTGCGCCATTGCGTGGTTTGAAGACGCGCAGGCCGTCGAAACGGTGAAACTAGGGCCTTTGAGGTTGTGCTCCATCGACACGTGGCTGGCGGCCGCATTGTTCATCAGCTTGGGCACTACAAAGGGGTGCACTCGGTTCTTACCGTCTTCGTAAACCGAGCGGTAATTGTCATCCCAGGTCGAAACACCTCCACCGGCGGTGCCTAAAACCACGCCGGAACGGGCGGCAAGTTCGCCGTGAAACTCAATCCCGGATTGATCTATCGCTTCTTTCGCAGCGGTCAGAGTGAATTGCGTGAACCGGTCGTAAAGGCTCATCTGCTGCCGGTTAAAGCGGCCCTCGGCCTCGAAACCCCGGACCTGACCGCCGATCTTGATGGCCAGCCGGTCGACATCACGAAACTCAAGCTCGGAAATACCGCAGCGCCCTTCGCGCATCGCCTCTAAGGTATCGGGCACCGAATGGCCCAGCGAATTGATTGTACCGGCCCCGGTAATGACGACGCGTTTCATGGGATTATGTCAGACCTTTTCCGACACCAGCTTTTCGATACCGGCGATAATCTTCGCCACGTTCGAAATATCAAAGTCGCTGGCGCTCGGTTCATTGGCATTGAATGGAACCGAGATATCGAACTCTTCCTCGATGGCAAAGATGCTTTCGACCAGTCCGAGGCTGTCGATACCCAGATCTTCGAGCGTACTCTCTGGGGTCACATCCGATGGCTCCAGCACGGCCTGCTCTGCAATGATTGCGATGACGCGGTCGCTGATGCTCATGTCGATCCTCTGATTATCATGTTGTGGTTGATTTAATCGCTCGGAGCCTGTTTGGAAACAGCCTTTTTCAGCGCCTCTACGTCACGGGCCAGCCGCGGCAGGCGACGTTGCGCTTTGTAAATCTCTGTATGGGTTTCCATTTTGACGCCCGGGTAGCCCATAATCACACGTCCCTTGGGCACGTTGGACAGGATTTTCGTACCGCCGCCCGCGATGACTCCATCCCCTATGAAAATGTTGTCCACCACTCCGGTCTGCCCACCCAGAACGACATTATTGCCGATTTCCACGGACCCTGACACGCCTGTTTGCCCGCACAAAAGACAATCCCGACCGACGCGCGTGTTGTGCCCGACATGAACCAGATTATCGAGTTTTGAACCGTCTCCGATACATGTGTTCCGGATGGTCCCATTGTCGATGGTGCAATTCGATCCAACCTCGACATCATTGCCAATTTCAACAGCGCCAAGAGAGTGGATACGCAGCCAGCTTTGCGCGCGTGCTTCGCCCTGATCGCCCATGGTCTTGCGCGCGTTCTCGGCACCTGAGACTTCTGGCGTTACAAAGCTGAACCCATCGCCACCGATCCGCGCACCTGGTTGTGCGATGAAACGGTCGCCAATTTGGGCTCGCGCGCCAATGCTCACCATCTCACGCAAAACAATCTTGTCGCCCAGAACTGCGTCCATTCCGATCACGCAGTGGGGGCCGATGACGGAGCCTTTGCCGATGCGTACCCGCGCGCCGATGACCGCCAAAGGGCCGATTGAGGCTCCCTCGCCAATTTCCGCAGTCGGGTCGATCACGGCCGAGGGATGAATACCGGGCTCAACCCCCTGCCCGCGATCCAGCATCGCGGTGATCCCAGCCATCGCCATGCGGGGACGCGGCACAAAAACCGCGGCCTCCAGCCCCATTGCCTTCCAGTCCGCGCCTTCCCACAAGACAGCAGCGCGAGCAGAGCCCGCGCTCAGCGCGTCGGCGTATTTCGGTGACATCGCCATGGCCAGATCTGTCGGCCCGGCATCGGCCGGTTCTGCGGCGCGCTCTATAACGACGCTCAGATCGCCCTGGCTGTCTGCGCCCAAGGCTTCTGCAATTTGCTCAATGGTATACTGCATGACGGGCTTCCCGGATTGAGGACCTGCCCTCGGTGCTTACCCCTGAACGTCCGGCAGGGCTACCCCTGCTTTCTGCAGAGCCTCCCAGATTTTGCGATCGCGGTCATAGACATCGCGACGATACTGCACTTCGCCCTTCGGACCGATATAGGCCGTGCGATAGATCAGGTGGACCGGCACGTGCTTTTCAAGCTGGACAGTCGTTTCCTTGCCAGTCGCCAACACACGGTGGAAGAAAGCCTTGGGGTCTTCCTCTTGCTTGGCCAGCAGCGCATAGGCGAACTCAAACGGTTGCGCCAGTCGGATACAACCGTGCGAGAACGCCCTCACCTCACGCGCGAACAGGGATTTCTGAGGCGTATCATGTAGATAGATGTTGTACTTGTTGGGGAACATGAACTTTACCAGCCCCAGAGCGTTGCTTTTGCTGGGGGGCTGACGCATCGCAAACGGGAAGTTCCGGGTGTTGAACTTGGTGAAATCCACAGCGCCCCGATTCACCACTCGCCCACTACGGTCCGTAATCTGGATATGGCCCACGGCGTTGGGATTCGACTTCAACTTTGGCAGATATTCCTTCGTTATGATCGAGCGTGGCACATACCAACTGGGGTTGATGACCATATGCTCCATCTCGTCCGAGAATTCCGGGCTGCGACGGTCATGCACGTTTTTGCCGATCACCGCACGGGTTTCAAAGGTGACCAGACCATCGTCGACGATCTTGGCCGAAAAATCGGCCTGATTCACCAGAATGTGACGCTCACCCCGTTCGCGTGGCAACCAGCGCTCGCGTTCCAGCGCGACATAGACAGCCTTAAGCCTTTCGGAAGCGCTGCGGTTAAGCTCGGTGATGGTACCTTGTCCGGCCACACCATCCGGCGCCAGACCGTGCGTCTGCTGGAACTCCTGAACCGCAGCCAGCATGGCATCGTCGAAGACCGGGCTTGCCGTTGACCGCAGATATCCCATCGCAATCAATCGGTTACGCAGCTTAATTACATTAGGGCCGGTGTCACCGTGCTCAAGCTTATCCTCAGGAACGCCAACACCCCAGCCACCCTGGCTGACCAGCGCCTCAAGCGCAATTTTTTGCTTCATCAACGCCCGGTACTGGGTCGATTGCGGTGCGAGCTGATCAAAATAAGCATCGCCATCCGCATCAAGCAATTCCTGCAGATGCTCCGAAGCAGATCGCCGCACAACCTTGCGGACCAGCCCGTCATCAATGCTGGACGGACGCAGAGCACCCGAATACAGATCACCTGCGTAATTTACGAATGCCTTGCTGAGCGCAACTTCAACCGCTCCCAAATCGCGGAGAGAATTGGCTTCCTGCATTTGGGTCAAAAGCGATTGCACGTCATACGGCCCATCGGGAAGACCGTGCAGATGCGTCGAAGACAGCTCTTTGATCAATCGAGCCCGCCGCGCCTCGTGCGCCGCCGTATTACCAACCCAGATCGGCGAAAAGCCACTAGTACGATAAAAATCGGCAATGCCAGACCCTGCCGAGGCAAACTCGGCCACGGCCATCTGAAAGGCCGTCTCAGTGGATGTCTGTGCAGATGCCACAGAGGCTGACGCCGAGATGCAAGCGGCGAAAATGAGACTCGTTGGCAACCGAAAAAATGCTCGCATGGGATGACCCTGATTATTCAATAACTTGCGCATTCTGAGGCGCGTGCCGAACAAATATGGTTTTCAGCGGGACATTTTGTCCATTCACAAATACATCAATTTGCCGCATCAGTTTTTTCCTGATGCGCGTTTGCATCGGCCATGTTGCGCCAAAGCCTAATTGCCTCAATATTATACCAAATTGCATCACCTGCGCAAAAAACTGCCGAAAATTCCCCCTTGAAAAGATGAATGTGAAAGATTTCTTGGCTGCCTTTTGCGACTGTGTCATAAATCCCGCATCTGGGATGGGAAAAAATTAAGATCGCGCGCGTAACATCGTGTGCAGGCAGGAACAGTACGGGACGAAACTAAATGACCACGAGCAGTACATCGGGCTTGACCCGGCGTGCCCTATTGGGCGCATTCGCGGCAACAGCAATTGTAGCAGCACCGACCTATTCCAATGCAGCAGGTTTTTTGCGTGGCGGCGGCGATATCCGTCGTATCCGCATGTACTCGGGCCGCACCGGTGAGCGGATCGATATGATCTATTGGGTCGACGGCAAGTACATCAAGGACGCCGTAAAGGAAGTGAACCACTTCATGCGCGACTGGCGGACCGACCAGGTCAAGTCCATGGACCTGCGCACCATCGACATCATGGCCGCTTCTCACAATCTGCTGGATGTCAATGAACCCTATATGCTCCTGTCCGGCTACCGCTCTCCGCAAACAAACGCGATGCTCCGATCGCGGTCACGCCGAGTGGCCAAAAACTCGTTGCACATGAAGGGCCAGGCAGCTGACCTGCGGCTGTCCTCGCGTTCGGTTTCTCAGATGGCCAAGGCGGCCATGTCCTGCCGCGCCGGCGGCGTCGGCAAGTACTACCGTTCGAACTTCGTCCATATGGATTGCGGTGAAGTCCGGTCCTGGGGCGGCTAAACCCCGCCAAATCACGTTTCGTTTCTGACCGTTATCGAGCGCCGCCAGGCGCTCTTTTGCGTTTAGCCGGCACTTTCCCGACTTTTTGGAGAAAAACCAGGTTTTCGAACTTGTTTGTGGGATCAGCGCAGACCTCGGAGAGCATTGACCTCAGGCTTCCGCCATTGAAACGAAACAAACCTGGACGAGCAGCAAACATTCACAAATGCCGCCTCAACACTTCCCCGCTCGGTTGATCCGCTAACGCGCTGCTGGGGGGCACCTATGCCGGTAACGCCCACCTTAATATCAAGGGCAGTCAAGCGGATGATCTGCGGAAACAACGGCGAATCCCAAGTCTTTTTTCCCACATGGCAGACAACCATAAACAAAAAACTTGCCACTCGAGCCGTGCGACGTCCAATCTGTTAAGGTTATGTTCAAAATGGACATTTACGGAGTAGGCACATGATCACGACAATCATCAACGTCATAGCCTTTTTCCTGCTGGCCGCAGCGCTGTACCTTGCGTACCAAGCCGGAGAGTTCCGGCATCAAATCAAGGATAGCGACGACACGCCGCCGGTTGTTGTATTCCCAATCGTCGCTGCACTGGCCGCCTATCTGCTGCTGGTTTTTACGTGATCTACCCCAACGAGAAGCCGCACTTATTATTGGCATGGCTTCTTCGCGTGGAGAATAAGCCGCACCAAACCCTGTCAGAAAATCTCCCGATGTCGCAATTCTAGCGAACGCTCTTACCTGCGCCATCGGGGAACTCCAATCACTAGATTACCCATGTGCCTACCTGTAGATATGCCGTTACTCGCGGGACATTTCCTTTGACCTCCCAACGTTGGGAAGAAGGAGATGACGATGAATCAGGACAAGCGCGAGGTTCGGCGCAAATTACGGATACTCCGCCACGCTGAAGAAACCGGTCGTGTTGTGAAGACATGTCGGTATTTTGGAATAGCAAGATCGGCATTCTATCGATGGCGCCAGGCTTATGCGGAACGCGGCGAGGCTGGCCTGGTTAATGCGCCCCCGATCCCACGGTGGCACGCCAATAGAACGCCGCTCGAGCGTGAAGAGAAGGTGCTGCATCTTCGTCGCAAGTATCATCTGGGGCCAATGCGAATTGTTTGGTACCTTGAGCGCTATCACGGGATTAAGATATCTGATGCGACTGTTTCTCGGATTCTTCGTCGCCATGGTATGAACCGTCTTCCACGCGGCACCCGCATGCGCAAGGTTCAAACGAAACGATATCAAAAGCAGGTCCCAGGACATCATATCCAGATGGACGTCAAATTCTTGACCTTCAAAGGCAAAAAAGGGAGAAAAAGTACGGCGCGATCAGGAACAGATCACCGTCAATCACAGCATAGCGATCCGCGACAAACCCATCCGGAAGGATGATAGCGGTCAAGCCGTCGGTGTCCACAACTAAACGGAACAACCCGGGCTTGTCTGCCAGAGTTGCGGCCAATTGGGTCGGTGATACCTCATCAGGAAACCGGTAAACCTGCTCAACAGTAACTTTTCCCAAATCTCTGCCATCATCACGTCGAAACGCCAATTTGATAAGAATATATTAACACTTGGCTCGACATTGCCCAACCGTGTGCAGTTCAATGCTTATCTTACCGCATTTGGGGTATACCCCCATGTAAATCGGCGCGTCGGGTTGAATGGGCAAAACCAAGCAGACGAAGAATTGCTGCAAAAAAAGCCATTAGATCTGCTGTCTGGTGCCGTGACAGCGCGGAGGGCATTGCTGAAGAGCAGCACAGGTTAGAGTCGACCAGTGACCCAAATCAATTGAAAACTTGAGTATTTAGGCGGGACCACATCCGTTAACCACGCACCATCGTCTGCTCAACAGAAAAGATGGCCGGCTCAATGTATGTTACCTTTTCTGACCCGGAGTACAGGGGGGGGAACCTGCGCCTTCGCCCAAGTTGTTCCGCTGTGCTATTGCCTCGCGATGCCGTCACTTCCATTGCTGCTCATTGAAGGCTTTAGCGTGGGAGTGTTTTTGTTCCTCTTCGTTTTGAAAGCGGAGATTTCTATTTCACCGAATACATCAATTCGTGGAGCAGGTTCACATGAGCCTTTCCGGCCATCTGGCTTACGTTGAAACGTAGAAACGAACCTTTGGATTGAGTTGGGCTGAAAACATTCCCGGGTGCAAGGACAACACCCTTTTGCAGACCTGCCCGCGCGACCATCGCGGCATCCGCGCCATCGGGAAGCTCGCACCAAAGGTAAAATCCGCCCCTGGGTTTCACAAAGGGCCTAACAGCCAACGCTTCCAGGTCCGCTATCGAACGCGCGCGGGCTCGATCCAATTTGGTTCGGAGCGCCTCCATATGTTTGCGATAGCTGCCATCGATGAGGGCGGCGTGCAGTAGTTCCGTCACCATTGGGCTGGGGCCGCCGAAACTGATCGCGACTTGCAGGTCGGTCAGGGTCTCGATCCAATCCGGTCGCGCCGCTATGTAACCGCAGCGCAGCGATGCAGACAGGGTTTTGGAAAAACTGCCGACTGTCAGAACACGATCCAAACCATCCAGAGACGCCAGACGCGGCGACAGATCCGGTTCGAACTCGGAAAAGATAGCGTCTTCTACAATTCGTAAGTCATAGGCCTCAGCCAGCGATAAGACACGGTGTGCGGTCGCAGCCGTGATCGTCGCACCTGTTGGATTATGCAGCGCAGAGTTGGTCAGGTAGAGCCGCGGGCGCTCGTTTCTGAGCACGTTTTCGAATGCAGAAAGGTCCGGACCACTGAGTGTGTAAGGGACACTTACGATGGTAATCTGATGCGCTCTCAGAAGCGCCTGGAAATTGAAATAACACGGATCATCCACCAACACCTTGTCGCCTGGCTTGAGAAGGAACCTACAAATCAAGTCCAACGCCTGCGATCCCGAGTTGGTAAGCAGAACGCTATCGGGATTCACATCTATCTGCTGATCGCTCAACATCCGTGCCACATACCGCCGCAGACCAGAATGCCCCTGCGCGCTGCCATAGTCTGTCAGCACATTTTCTGCGCGGCGCGATACTTGGCGCATGGCCCGCCGCAGCGACTCGACCGGCATCCAGTCAGCCGGCATCCAGCCACATCCCGGCTTCTCCATCTCCTCCCCGGCATCAATCGATTGTCGGGCAACCCAAAGCGGATCAATCTCCCGCTCGAGCTGCGGCCCGGTCTGCGATACATCGAAGGGCAACACGCGGTCAGCCACAAAGAACCCAGAGCCGCGCCGGGCAAATATGACACCTTCTGCAGCCAAAACATCATACGCCTCCACTACCGTCGACGGAGACACGCTCAATTGAGTGGCAAGGCCGCGAACCGATGGAAGTTTATCGCCGGCACTAAGAGCACGAGACCGGATACGGCGCGTTACATGTTCCATCACAAGGGTTCGGCGGGTTGCTCTGGTCATATCCGCTTTCTCTGTGTGCCACCCATGGGCAGTACAGTTTGCTTTTATTGTACTGTTTTGTATCTGCATTTGCCACATCGCGCCAGCTACAAGGTCCTAAAAAGGACCATTTAATGATGACCTCTTCGTTTTCGGGTTGGGGCAGCGGATTGCTCGGTGTGTTGATTTTCAGCGGATCACTGCCTGCCACACGGGTGGCCGTTGGCGGTCTCGACCCGTTCTTTCTGACATCTGCCCGCGCCGTCCTGGCTGGGCTACTCGCGCTATGCCTGCTTGCCCTGTTCAATGAAAAGCAACCGTCGCGATCAGATCTGAAATCGCTTGTGATCGTGGCCCTGGGCGTGGTGATCGGCTTTCCGCTTTTGACAGCACTGGCCTTACAGCACATCACGGCCGCTCATTCGATTGTCTTTATCGGGCTCTTGCCCTTGGCCACCGCCTCATTCGGCGTGTTGCGTGGCGGTGAGCGCCCGGCCGCCATGTTCTGGGTGTTCTCGGTTTTGGGAAGTGCGGCTGTCGTCTGTTTCGCGCTCAGCCAAAGTGCCGAGGCATCGCTTGTAGGAGATCTGTTTATGGTCGCCGCCATCCTTTTGTGCGGACTGGGCTATGCAGAAGGAGCGCAGTTGTCCCGCCGATTGGGCGGATGGCAGGTAATTTCCTGGGCCCTCGTCTTGTCGCTACCTCTGATGGTGGCTTTGGCGGTTTCGACATGGCCGGTCACATTGAGCGGACTAAGCCTCCCGGTCTGGCTCAGTTTGGGTTACGTTTCGGTCTTTTCGATGCTGGTGGGGTTTGTCTTCTGGTATCGCGGCTTGGCACTGGGCGGCACCGCAGGTGTCGGACAACTTCAACTCCTTCAACCGTTCTTCGGTCTTATCCTTGCAGCTGCATTACTGGCGGAACCCATTGCACCATCCATGATCGCGATTACGATATTTGTGGTGATTTGTGTGGCCGGAGCAAAACGCTTCAGCTGACGGCCTAAAACAACAGTTTAAGAACCCCGTAAGTGGCTGCGACCGAACTGATTGTTCGGGAATTGTACGAAACTGAATTGAAACCAACGGTATCTGAGCTGAATTGAGAAATTCGCGCTCACCATCGTGTCGCCTATACCATTATGATATATAATAATATTGTGGCGCACCTGAGAGGATTCGAACCTCTGGCCTCTGCCTTCGGAGGGCAGCGCTCTATCCAGCTGAGCTACAGGTGCCTTGGCCGTTAGCTAACCTTGTTCCGATCCGGGTGCAACTGGAAATCGACAGCTGCCAAACTGCTTTATGCGAACAAGTCGTGTGCCAGTTCCAGCGCATCGATCAGGGTATCCACCTCATCCGTGGTGTTATACAGACCAAAGCTTGCGCGGCAAGTCGCGGTGACGCCGTAGAAATCCATCAACGGACCGGCGCAGTGGTGGCCGGCCCGGACCGCCACGCCTTTTTTGTCGAGAATCGTCGAGACATCATGTGCATGCCCTGCCCCATCCAGCGTAAAGCTGAAGATGGCGGCCTTGTTCGGGCGCGTGCCCTGAACCTGCAACCAGTTTAACCCCGTCAGTTTCTGCATCGCATAGTCGCGCAGGCCCGCCTCATGCGTGGCAATATTCTCCATCCCCAAATCCATCATGTAATCCAGGGCGACCCCAAGACCGATGGTTTGAACGATGCCAGGTGTACCGGCCTCGAACTTCATTGGCGGGTCGTTGTAGATCACCTGATCCTTGCTGACCTCTTTGATCATGTCTCCGCCGCCTATAAAGGGGCGCATCTCGGCCATGCGTTCTGACTTGATGTAGATCGCGCCCGAACCGGACGGACCGTAAAGCTTGTGACCGGTGATTGCGTAGAAATCGCATCCGATATCCTGCACGTTCACAGGCATATGCACCGCACCCTGGCTGCCATCTACCAGCACCGGAACGCCTTTGGCGTGGGCGCCTTCGGTGATGGCTTTTACATCGACCACGGTTCCCAGAACATTCGAGCACTGTGTCACGGCGACCAGTTTGGTCTTAGGACCGATCGCGTCGATTACGGCCTGCGGATCCAGACCGCCATCCGCGTCCACATCAACCCATTTCAGGACCACGCCCTGACGTTCGCGCAGGAAGTGCCACGGAACGATATTGGCGTGGTGCTCCATCACGCTCAGCACGATCTCATCCCCGGCCTGCAGGCGCGGCATGGCCCAGCCGTAAGCGACAAGATTGATTCCTTCGGTCGTGCCAGAGTTCAGGACAATCTCGTTCTCGTTTGCAGCCCCCAGAAAACGCGCGATGGTGCCGCGAACCGCCTCGTACTTCTCGGTCGCCAGATTCGACAGGAAATGCAGACCGCGGTGAACATTCGAGTATTCCTCGGCATATGCCCGCGTCACCGCATCGATCACGACCTGCGGCTTTTGCGCCGATGCGCCATTGTCCAGATAGGTCAGCGGTTTGCCGTTCACCTCCCGTGAAAGGATCGGAAAGTCAGAGCGAATTTTCTGAACATCATACATGGTCTTCTTTCCCTATACGGGGCCGCCGGGCGTTAGAGCGAGGACAAATGGCACTGCAATCAAGGCAGATAACACTATGACCCCGAAGGACTTTGCAAGCGAACCGAATTGGTGCGCTTCATTGAGGAAATGGAGCGTGACGTAAAGGCTGATCAGCGCGGTGGCGAGCAAAAACATCAGCATAAGGAACGGAAGCGCGATCGTAATGATTAACGTGATCAACAGCGCAGCGATCTGCAGGAACTGCAGCCAGACCGTCAAAGTCAGAATATCGTCAAATGTCGCGCGACCACCCAACATCCGCCCGACAAACAGAAACGCTGCGACACTCAACATCATTGCACCAGCAGACCTGAGCAGGTTCAAAGCGATAGGCTGCGTGGGCGGAACAGGCTCGCCCTCGGGCACCGGGATAAGTTGGTCGATGCCAAGCTGCACAAGACCGTTCAGCACAACGGCAAGGAAGAACGCCAGCCACAAAACCTCCCGCCCCGGACGTAAATCCAGCAAACGCCGCGCTGCCTGGGATGGATTGGTCAGGGTCAGTACACCAAGTTCGACAATGCTAGCAGGGTTCATTCTTGCAACCTTTGTGCTTCGATGAGGCCTGACAGCCAGAACCACAGGACTAAAAAAAACCAGATTGCTCCAACTATTTGCAATGCGGGGCCTGGGCCTAGAAAACCGGCAACAAGACCATGCAGCAACACTACTGGTGTCGATGAGAGGAGGGCCCAGAATAAAGTAAGGCGCGCTCCGTACGACGTTCCATTCCCTCCAAACAGCCGAACCAATCCATGAGACAAGAAAGCCAGAAGATATAGGAGCAACGGAAGAATAAAGACTACTCCGAACAAGCTTGCGCCCATCAAAGCATTCAACTCCACTCCTTCAAAGTGCGCACGTCGTGCCAGACTGGGCAGTTGCGCGATGAACAACACCACGCAGAATGCCATGACAAACACCAACGCCCTGTCCTCGCGCGGGCCAAGGTCAAGCAAGCGGCGCACAACCCGCCCCGGCCCCCGATAGGTGGCCACGATATCTGACGTCAACGGCATCAGATGTGCCGCGACAACCAGCCTTCAAGGCGGTTTACGATGGCCTCGGCCAGCGCTGCGTCCTCGATCTCTTCAACCGCTTCGGCCAGGAACGCCAGCGTCAGCATGTTGGTGGCGTCCTTTACCGGAACACCGCGCGACCGCAGGTAGAACAGAGCCGTCTCATCAATCGCACCCGAGGTCGAACCATGAGAACAGGCGACATCGTCGGCATAAATCTCAAGTTCAGGCTTGGCGAGGAACTGGCTGTCATCATCCAGCAGCAAAGACTGGCTGATCTGGTAACCGTCGGTCTTCTGCGCGCCTTCCTTGACCAAAATCTTGCCCTGGAACACGCCGGTTGCGCCATTGCGCAGAACCTTCTTAAAGACCTGACGGCTTTCGCAATTCACTGCATCATGGGTGATGAAAACAGTATCGTCGTGGTGGAATTCACCGTCGCCGACGCAAGCGCCCGCCACATGGGCAACCGCATCGTCGCCGGTCAGTTCAATCACCTGCTCATTGCGAGTCAGAATGCCATTCACTGTCAAAGTGAAGGATTTGTAGACCGATTCCTGACCCAGACGCGTGAACATGTGCGTAGCCGCACGACGCTCGTGATCCCTGCCCTGCGCGCGCACGTGATGCAACGTACCACGGTCAGCGATGTCGATTTCCATGCACTTGTTGAAACGCGATGCTGCCGGACCGTTTTCGAGGATTGTCACCTCGGCGCCGCTTTCTACACGAACGATGTGGTGCAGCATGGCGTCAGAGGTCTCCGACGCATGGCGATAGATCAGACTGATCGGCTTGGACGGTTTGCCGGTGACATGGATCGCAACCCCGTCCGCCGCAAACGCCGTGTTCAAGGCCGCCAGTGGCCGTTGAACCGGAGATTGTCCGCGCGCTTCAAGAACGCCATACAACTCTTTGGCCCAATGGATATCCTTGCAGCAGATATCTTCGATACGTTCGACTTTTACGCCTTCCAGCTCCAGATCGTCCGATTCCTCGGGGCTGAACACGCCATCGATAAAAACGATTTTCAGGCGGTCGAGATTGCCGAACAGCAGCGGCTCATCCGAATGGAACAGCGCGGCACGTGGCGCTTCGGGCGAAATCAGCGTGTCGGGGCGCGTGTACTTCCAGTACTCGTCGCGCCGACCCGGCAGACCCATCTCCAGCACTCGGGCCAGCGCGTCTTCGCGCGCGGCGCGGGTACATCCGGCGTCGGGCATGGTCAACGTGGCCAGCCGCGCCTCAGTCGCGGTTTGTTTAACTTCGGGCAACGCCATCAGTTCACCTCGGCCAGAATGTCGGCATAACCGTTGTTTTCAACTTCCAGCGCCAGATCAGGACCACCGGTTTTCACGATCCGACCATCTGCCATGATGTGCACAACATCGGGTTTGATGTGGTCCAGCAGGCGCTGATAGTGGGTGATCACCAGGAAGCCACGGCCTTCGTCTCGCAACGCGTTCACACCTTCGGCCACCAGCTTCATCGCATCGACGTCCAGACCCGAGTCCGTTTCGTCTAGGATGCACATCTTGGGTTCCAGCATCGCCATCTGCAGGATTTCGTTGCGCTTCTTCTCACCGCCCGAGAAGCCAACGTTCACCGGACGTTTGAGCATATCCGCGTCGATCTTCAGCGATTTCGCCTTCGCGCGAACCAGCTTAAGGAAATCAGCGGCCGACAGCTCTTCTTCGCCGCGCGCCTTGCGCTGGGCGTTCACGGCAGTGCGCAGGAAGGTCATGTTGCCAACACCCGGGATCTCAACCGGGTACTGGAACGCCAGGAAGACGCCAGCAGCAGCGCGCTCTTCCGGTTCCATTTCCAACAGGTCCTCGCCGTCCAGAGTGGCGGAGCCTTCAGTCACTTCATAACCATCGCGGCCCGACAGCACATAGCTGAGTGTTGACTTGCCCGAACCGTTGGGTCCCATGATCGCATGCACTTTGCCTGCCTCGACGGTAAGGTCGACGCCTTTGAGGATTTGCTTTTCTTCTTCCTCAAGCTTCACGTGCAGGTTTTTGATTTCCAGCATTTTTTGTCCTTTTGCGTAACGCAAGGGGCGTTCGACAGCCCCGGTCTATGTCTATCCCAGCATCCGGCGCATGATGCGTGCAGCGACCCATCCAAGGATCGCTCCACCACCCACAGCCCAGACCGGGTTTATGAATTCCATATGGTTGATGTTTACGTAGGCAACGCCCAGCAGTCCGCCCAGAACCGGGAGCGCGTATCCCACAAGGGTCAACACATCATCCTTACGGAAGGACTTGCCAGGCTTACGCGCCATCAGCCAACCGAGCCTTCCAGTGAGATTGCAACCAGCTGCTGCGCTTCCATCGCGAATTCCATTGGCAGTGCCTGCAGGACGTCCTTGCAGAACCCGTTGACAACCAGTGCCACGGCTTCTTCCTCGTCCATGCCGCGCTGGCGGCAGTAGAACAGCTGATCGTCATCCACTTTGGACGTCGTCGCTTCGTGTTCCACGCGCGACGAGTTGTTGCGAACTTCGATATACGGCACCGTGTGGGCCCCGCATTTGTCGCCGATCAGCAAGCTGTCGCACTGGGTATAGTTGCGGCTGTCCTTGGCCTTGGGGTGCATCGACACCAGCCCGCGATAGGTGTTCTGAGCCTTGCCTGCACTGATCCCCTTGGACACGATACGCGACTTGGTGTTCTTGCCAAGGTGAACCATCTTGGTCCCGGTATCGGCCTGCTGATAGTTGTTGGTAATCGCGATCGAATAAAACTCACCCTGGCTTTCATCACCGCGCAGGATGCAGGACGGGTATTTCCAGGTCACGGCCGAACCGGTTTCAACCTGCGTCCACATCACCTTGGACCGGTCGCCCCGGCAATCGGCACGTTTGGTCACGAAATTGTAGATACCGCCCTTGCCGTTCTCATCTCCCGGGAACCAGTTCTGAACGGTCGAGTACTTCACCTCAGCATCTTCTTCGATGATGATCTCGACAACCGCCGCGTGCAGCTGGGCGGTGTCGCGTTGCGGCGCGGTGCAGCCCTCAAGATACGAGACGTAGGAGCCCTTGTCCGCAATTATCAGCGTGCGTTCGAACTGACCCGTGTTTTCCGCGTTTATGCGGAAATAGGTGCTCAGCTCCATCGGGCAGCGAACGCCCGGTGGGATGTAGACGAACGAGCCGTCCGAGAACACGGCCGAGTTCAGCGTGGCGTAGAAGTTGTCCGAAACCGGAACCACGGAGCCAAGATACTTCTTGACCAGTTCGGGATGCTCTTTGATCGCCTCTGAAATAGAACAGAAGATCACGCCGTGTTTTGCCAGTTCGTCCTGGAATGTCGTACCAACAGAAACCGAGTCAAACACCGCGTCGACCGCGACCTTGCGGCCTTCAGCCGGCATATCCTCAGCGCCTTCAACGCCAGCCAGAATCATCTGTTCTTTCAGCGGGATACCCAGCTTTTCGTAGGTCGCCAGCAGCTTGGGGTCGACCTCGTCCAGAGATTTCGGCTTCTCTTCCATCGATTTGGGACGGGCATAGTAATACTGGTCCTGAAAATCGATCTTAGGATAATGGACCATGGCCCAGTTCGGCTCATCCATCTTGGTCCAGCGTTCAAACGCGGCCAGACGCCATTCGGTCATCCACTCGGGCTCTTCATTCTTTTCCGAGATCAATCGAACGATATCCGGGTTCACGCCCTTGGGGGCGTACTCCATCTCGATATCGGTATCCCATCCGTATTTGTAGGTTCCGACCTCGCGTACCGCATCCACGGTTTCCTGATCGACACCCTCTTTTACCTGGGTCTGGTCCAAAGCGGCCATATGACACCCTCCGTCAGATCACGCGGCGCGCGCGCGATGCTTCTTTTCTTTCTCAAGCCACGTTTCGGCGAAACGCAGCACATCTTCTTCGATCGTCTGAGGACCCAGAGACACGCGGATCGCGCTGGCTGCCGTCACCTCATCATATCCCATGGCGGTCAATACCGCACTGGCCCGGACCTTCCCGCTGGAACACGCAGAGCCTGCACTGACAGCGAAACCCGCCAAATCCATCTGCATGACCTGTGTTTCGCCTTTCCAGCCGGGGGTTGCGAAACACGAGGTATTCGGTAGGCGGTCCCGACCTTTCCCGACAAAAATAGTAGATTTAGAACCAGCCTCAAGGGCATTTTCTAGAATATTTCTAAACTCACGAACCTGTTCCCAGACACCGTTGGCAAGATCCTGAGCAGCTGCTTCGGCTGCGGCCCCGAAACCCGCGATTCCAATGACATTTTCCGTGCCCGAGCGACGGCCCATCTCCTGGCCTCCACCCTTGATCAATGCAGGCAGATCCGTGCCACGTTTCATCACGACGGCACCAATACCTTTCGGTCCACCCAGCTTATGCGCCGAAATCAGCGCCATTTGCGCACCCATCCAGTTAAAGGCAACCGGCAATTTGCCAAACGCCTGAGTCGCATCCGTGACGGCCAAGCCGGGAGGCAACGTCTGGACAATTCCGGTTTCAGAGTTTGCCAGTTGCAGTGCCGATTGAGCGGGGTTGGCCACGTCCACAAGGCCGGATTGAGAGGCCGGTAAATCTTCGATGATCCAAGATCTGATCGCGTCATGTTCAACGGCTGAACCATGGAGATCGCGGCCTGCCAAAGCCAATGCGGCACCTTCGGTCGAACCAGACGTGAACACGATATCCGCCCCATCCGCCCCGAACGCTGCGGCTATCTGCGCCCTGGCGCGTTCGACCAAAGCTTTGGCCGCGCGGCCTTCGGCATGGACCGAAGATGGATTACCGCACAACTCCATTGCGGCCACCATGGCGTCGCGCGCCTCGGGTCGCAGCGGGGTCGTCGCGTTGTGATCCAGGTAAACACGTTTCATAGATACATCTTTTCCCTGACGCAAAACGAGTAAACAGCGATCGGCATCGGATTACTCATCAACCACGGCAAACAGGCTGGGTACAGCGGGGCACGGGGCCAAATCGTTCTTGATCACGTCAGACAGTCGGGTCTGATGCAGAAACACATAGACATGCGCGCTGAGACCTTCCCAAAGACGGTTAGTCAAGGACTGCGCCCTGCTGCCCGAAGACGCCCCTGAAGCACCAGCGCCCTTTTGCAATGCATCTACGGTTTCGTCTACTGCGGCCAGGATTTCGACAACCCGAATCTCTGATGCTGGGCGCGCCAGACGGTACCCACCACCCGGCCCGCGCACTGAGGCAACCAGATCCGCCCTGCGCAATTTGACGAACAACTGCTCGAGGTAAGGCAATGAGATATCCTGACGTTCGGAAATTTCGCTGAGCGTTACCAGCCCGTCTGTCGGCTGCAGAGCGATATCGGCCAATGCGACCATCGCGTAACGACCCTTTGTCGAAAGCTTCATTGTCTTTCCCTCATGGCAGGTTATACGCGAAAACATTGACGCCGCCGCCGCCAGTGCGTATCTCCGACGGGCAGCGCCCTGCGCAATGCATCACAATTAGAACCGTTCTAAGGTGCCTTACGATTATCGTCAAGTATATCGTGGCTCCAAGAAGAAAAAGACAGGACCAAAGCACACATGCCCGAGGTGATTTTTCCCGGACCCGAAGGCCGCCTGGAAGGCCGCTACCACCCGCAAAAGGAAAAAGACGCACCGATCGCCATCGTGCTGCACCCGCATCCACAATTTGGCGGGACCATGAACAACAAGGTGGTCTATAATCTGCACTATGCGTTCTACAACATGGGCTTCACCGTGTTGCGCTTTAACTTCCGCGGTGTTGGCCGCAGTCAGGGCGAATACGATCAGGGCGTGGGTGAACTGAGCGATGCCGCGTCGGCGCTGGATTATCTGCAATCGATGAACAACAACTCCAAGCACTGCTGGGTTGCCGGTTTCTCGTTTGGTGCATGGATCGGGATGCAGTTGCTGATGCGCCGCCCAGAGATTACAGGCTTTATCAGCGTGTCGCCTCCGGCCAACATGTATGACTTCTCATTCCTGGCACCCTGCCCGTCCTCTGGTCTGATCATCAACGGCTCGTCCGATCGCGTGGCTCCGCCCGCGGATACAACGGCACTGGTCAACAAGCTGCACGAGCAGAAAGGCATCACCATCACACATAATGAGGTCGAAGGTGCCGATCATTTCTTCCAGGAACGTCACATGGATACGCTGATCACCGATGTCAGCGACTATGTGAAACGCCGCCTGACCGAGAACACGCGCTGATGTCGGATACCATCACAACCCTCGCGGCCAAACTGGCCGAGGATACGATGAAAGTGATGGATGAGACAGGCAACGACCGTTTCTTTGTCGAAGTGGGCGAGCAATTGGGTGCCTCGTCGCAGACGCTGGAAGAAGCATTCCTGACCGAAATCCGTGTGCGCCTTGCAGAACGCAAAGCGCGCAAGTTTGTCATCGAGACGCTGACCAAACACCGATCGAAAATGAAAGCGATTGAAAAGAAATGACCGAAAGACTGTCCGCGCAAATCGAATTTCTGAAACGCGCGGACAGCTTGAAGTCAGTTGATCGCGCCAACACCCTTCTGGATCAGTCCCGCTTTGAGAATTCGGCCGAGCATAGCTGGCACCTGGCGCTATGGGCGCTGATGATGGAGCCGCTGGCGGGCGATGACGTCAGTATAGATCGCGTTATCCGGATGCTGCTTTTGCACGATCTGGTGGAAATCATCGTCGGCGACCATCCGATCCATCTGGAAACGGACTGGCAAGCTGTGGAGCGCGCCGAGCGCGCTGCCGCTAGCACATTGTTCGGGCTTTTGCCGAATGATCAGACATCAGAATTTCGTGACCTGTGGGAAGAGTTCGAGGCCGACTCCACCCCCGACGCCAAGTTCGCCAAGTATCTGGACCGATGCCAACCCATGTTTCAGGTCCTGTGCGCGCCGAATCCCAACCCCGAACATATCGACGTTGTACGCGACAATCTCAGCGGCGGGCGTGCCGCCTATCTGGCCTCCGAGTTTCCAGAGGCGCACGCATTGGCCAGCGCCATGCTGCAGGGCGACCCGGTGCCCGAAACGGCGTTTTCCGAACGGCTACCGTTCCTGGCCGAAGCGGATCGCCTGAAATCCGTTTACCGCGCGTCACTCTTACTGTCTGGCGAGCGGTTCGAAAACTCGGCCGAACACTCCTGGCACATCATGTTGTTTGCCTGGGTTTTGTCGGAGTATGCGCAACCCGGGGTCTCATTAACCCGAGTCCTGAAGATGCTTTTGCTGCACGACATCGTCGAAATCGACGCGGGCGATCACCCCATTCACGGACAGGTTGACCACGCCGCCCAAGAGGCCGAAGAACTGGCCGCGGCACACAGACTGTTCGGGCTGCTCCCAAAGAAACCTCAGGCGGATTTTATGGGGCTGTGGCAAGAGTTCGAAGCCGCCGAGACTGCGGATGCCCGTTTCGCCAAGGCAATTGACCGATTTCAAACGCCAATCGGCAATCTGGCAACCGGAGGCGGATCCTGGGTGGATTTCAATGTGACTTTCGCGCAGATCGAACAACGCGTTGGAACGCCGATCAAACGGGGTGCACCTGAACTGTGGTCATGGTTGCAGCCGCAATTGAGCGCATTTTTCTGCGAAAGCGTTACCGATTGATCCAAACAAAAAAAGGGGCACGAATGCCCCTTTTTCCATCGTTTCGGCAGGCGCCTAAACTTGAATACTATTAAACCGCTCAACAATTTTGGCTGCATTATTGTCGACGGACCCCCCGCCTGCAAGCCACCCAAGCGCCACGATCAATACCGAAGCAACGATGACGGATTTTGCAAATTTCGTCATAACAAACTCGTAAAAATGCAACTAAAAACACTTCATCAATACCAAAATTTTTTTGTTTGAAATAGTATGGTTATCCTGACTTTGGCGGCAATTGGAACGTTTGATGGCCACTCCAGATTTTCACGGCGATTGCTCCGAATCCCCTTGCCGACAAATGAGATTTCGTGCTCAACCACGCACATTGCAATTTGATCGAGACCTGCGGTGCCCAAAGCTTACTTCATTCTTCTGCTGGCGGTTTTCGCCGAAACGATTGGCACAACGGCTTTGCAGGCCAGCCAGCAATTCAGCCGGTTTTGGCCCTCTGTGCTGGTTGTGATCGGGTATGGCATTGCCTTCTACCTGTTGGGTCTGACCCTGAAATACATGCCGGTTGGCATCGTTTACGCGATATGGTCCGGATTGGGGATCGTGTTGATCGCGGTCATCGGCTTTATCGTATTCGGGCAACGACTGGACTGGCCAGCAGTGATCGGGCTTGCAATGATATTGGCAGGAATTCTGATTATTCACCTGTTTTCCAAGACTGCGGGCCACTGACGGCCGGTTAGGGCTGGTATATTTTGTCGCGCCGCGTTATGCGCGCGGCAACTTCCCGTTCAAAGGCTGACCTCTCATGGACCTGCGCAACATCGCAATCATCGCTCACGTGGACCACGGCAAGACGACCCTGGTGGATGAGCTGCTCAAACAATCCGGCGCGTTCCGGGAAAATCAGGCCGTGGCCGAACGCGCCATGGACAGCAACGATCTGGAACGCGAACGCGGCATCACCATTCTGGCCAAGGCAACCTCGGTCGAGTGGAAAGGCACGCGCATCAACATCGTCGACACGCCCGGCCACGCCGATTTCGGTGGCGAGGTCGAGCGGATTCTCAGCATGGTCGACGGCGTTGTCCTGCTGGTCGACGCCGCAGAGGGCCCGATGCCGCAGACCAAGTTCGTGACCTCCAAGGCGCTGGCCCTGGGGCTGCGTCCCATCGTCGTTCTGAACAAGGTCGACAAACCCGACGCCGAACCCGACCGCGCGCTGGACGAATGCTTTGACCTGTTCGCCAACCTCGGCGCAGACGATGATCAGCTGGACTTTCCGGCAATGTATGCCTCGGGCCGCTCGGGCTGGGCAGATATGGAGCTGGACGGGCCGCGCAAGGACCTGACCGCTCTGTTTGATCTGATCGTCGATCACGTCCCGGCACCGAAACAGGCCGACAAGAAAGACGAACCCTTCCGCATGCTGGCGACTACGCTGGGCAGCGACCCCTTCATCGGCCGCATCCTGACCGGCCGCGTGGAAAGCGGCACCCTGAAAGCAGGCGACAGCCTCAAGGCGCTGAGCCGGGATGGTACTCTGATCGAGAACTTCCGCGCGTCGAAAATCCTTGCCTTCCGTGGCCTGGCGCAACAGCCCATCGACGTTGCCGAAGCCGGTGACATCGTCACCATTGCCGGGATGAGCAAGGCAACCGTGGCCGACTCGCTGGTTTCTCCGCAGGTCGAAGAAGCCCTGCCCGCCCAGCCAATTGATCCACCGACCATCACCGTGACCTTCGGTATCAACGACTCTCCTTTGGCCGGTCGTGACGGCAAAAAGGTTCAGTCGCGTGTCATTCGTGACCGTCTGATGAAAGAAGCGGAATCCAACGTGGCCATCCGCATCACCGATACCCCAGGCGGCGAAGCCTTTGAGGTTGCCGGACGGGGTGAATTGCAGATGGGTGTTCTGATCGAGAACATGCGCCGCGAAGGGTTCGAGCTCAGCATCTCACGCCCGCAGGTTCTGTTCCGCGAAGAAGACGGCCAGCGGCTGGAACCGATCGAAGAAGTAACCATCGATGTGGACGACGAGTACTCGGGCGCTGTGATCGAAAAGATCACCGGTGCGCGCAAGGGCGAACTCGCCGAAATGCGCCCAGCTGGCGCGGGCAAGACGCGTATCATCGCGCATGTGCCGTCGCGTGGATTGATCGGCTATCACGGTGAGTTCCTGACTGACACGCGCGGAACCGGCGTTCTGAACCGTGTGTTCCACGGCTGGGCTGCGCATAAAGGCCCGATCCCGGGCCGTCGTGCAGGCGTTCTGATCTCTATGGAAAACGGACAGGCCGTCGCTTACGCCCTGTGGAACCTGGAAGAGCGTGGCCGAATGTTCGTGAACCCACAGACGGACGTTTATCAGGGTATGGTCATTGGCGAACACTCAAGAGACAACGACCTTGAAGTGAACCCGCTCAAGGGCAAAAAGCTGACCAACGTTCGCGCCAGCGGGTCTGATGACGCGGTCCGTCTGACGCCGCCAGTTCAGTTCTCGCTGGAAGAGGCAATCGCTTACATCGACGATGACGAACTGGTTGAAGTCACGCCAAACGCCGTTCGGTTGCGCAAGCGCTACCTTGATCCTCACGAGCGGAAACGGATGGCAAAATCCGCCTGATCCGGCTTGAGGCATTGTTTGCGAATGGAAAACAATGCCTCAAATGTGACACATTTGCTTCCAGATAGCCTATTTCCAAAGCGACAAAGCCCGTCACGCTGGCGGGCTTTTCTTTTTGTTTTTCATATAGTTTCACCAATAAGTTGCAATTTGCTCAATCTTTGTTGCTGACAGTCGGCGACAAAATGCGGCAATATACGGATGTATTTTTGTCCAAACTATGGCACAATTGCTTCGTTCTAGTTTGTAGGTAATGAGTTTGAAGGAGTAGCGCTATGCGCGTAAGGTCCCGTTTATATTCGATTGTATTTGTATCCGCGACATTCCCATTTATGGCGTCCAGCGCGGCTCAGGCAGCTGAGGTTTGTAACGTCAAAACAGCCCGGCAATCTGTTTCGACCGAAACGCTTTGTAGTTGCAAAGTCGTCGACAAGAGGATGCTGCGTTACATCCAGCGCCGCGCCGATTTCGAGGATATCCTTGCGCGGACGTCAGAGTCTTGTCCCCTTTTTGCAGCTATCTTGACTGACATCCCGACGGCGACCGTGACACGGAACCGGAACAGTGAAGACGACGACAGTAGCTCTGCCAGTGGCAGCGGCGCTTCGGGTGGAAGCAGTAGTGGCGCAGGAGTGTCTGGCACCCGTGGTGAAGACGGAAACGGTAACGATGGCAGCGGCGGTGGTAACGGCGGCGGTGGTAACGGCGGCAGCGGCGGTGGTAACGGCGGCGGCGGCGGTGGTAACGGCGGCGGCGGAGCTGGCAGCGGCGGTAGTGCCGGTGGAAGTAACGGCGGCGGTAGCAACGGCAGCGGCGGCAGCAATGGCGGCGCGGATTCCGGCAGCGGAAGAGGTAACGGCGGCAGCAACGGCGGCGGCAACTCCAGCAGCGGCGACGGAAACGGCGGCAGCAATGGCGGCGGTAACTCCGACAGCGGCAGCGGCAATGGCGGCAGCAATGACGGCGGAAATTCGAACAGCGGCGACGGCAACGGCGGCAGCAACAGCGATTCCGGCGGCGGCGGCAGCGATGGTAGCGGTGGCGACGCGGGTGGAGCCAGCGGCGGCGGCAGCGATGGCGGCGGCGGCAGCGCCGGTGGTGCCAGCGGCGGCGGCAGCGATGGCGGCGGCGGTAGCGCCGGTGGTGCCAGCGGCGGCGGAGCCGACGGCAGCGGTGGCACGCTCTGATCGCAATACCGCGAGCTAAACTATTGAAAGCGCAAAATATCTAGTGCGGCGCTTTCAAAACAAAGGGGCGAGCCAAGCGTCGCCCCTTTTGGCATGTCTTGGGTGCCGGATTAGACTAACGAAGAAGCTTAGCTTTTGCCGTACACACCAACCCAATTGCTGGGTTTCTTTGGATCCTGCATCCGAAGGAACAAGTATCGGGTCGCCGACCAAGGTTTGATCCTGTTGGTCAGGTTGTCCAGTACCAGATCTCCGCCCGCAGACCGATAGACCAAAACAGCATGCGCATTCCGCCGCGTGTCCAGTACGGTTGCAATCAGCAGCTTACTTGGATCGACTCCAGCTCTGATGAGGTCTCTTTTCTTCAAAAGAGCAAAATCCTCGCAGTCTCCGCCCCGTGAGGTCGGCAAAGCCCACCGCTCACGCGTGCGATATTGGGACTGATCCGTAATCGCCTGCGTGGTCGCGTTGACATGTCGGTTGACGCGCTGAATGATCTGCATTTCTTGCTGGGACGTCATTTGCACGGAGGCCTTGCTTGAACACGCCCAGGCATATTGGCGGCACAATTGCTGAGCCCCGGATGGCGGAGGAGACGCGGCTACGGCTCGAATGAAGTTACCCTCGCTCGCATCGACTCGAGAACCAGCAAACGCTGCTCCGAACACAAAAGCAGCAATCCCCACTGCCCGACCTGAATTTGTTACAAACCGCCCGAGAGCAGTTTTGAGTCCGATATTCACCGATTTCATGCCTGTACCTCGATCCCAGTTTGTTCAACCGATTGCCGACAAACGGGACCGCGTTCACTTACTATCACCTACTGGTAAACGGTAGCGCTTGTACAATCTGAGGCGAACCTGCAGGTGAAAAAAGGCGGAATTTCGTAACTTAGTATGACCATTTCGCGCAAGAATTAGGGGAAAACCGCCACAATCCAGGCGCGAAATTTTCCAAAAATTCGCTGGATGTTCCAATAATGCGCTGGAATCAAAAAAAAATCCAGACGCGGCAAAAGCGCCACGATTCAGTCCCCATCAAGTGCGGACAGTTCGGCTGAAATCCGCGCATCCGAGAGGTCGACCGGCTGATTGTGAACCGGTCAGAGCCATTATTGATTCTATTCGGCGATTTCTACAACCACCAGTTCACGTTCACTTGCCCCCCGCGCGTGGTCAAGCGCTTGCTGGTACTCGGGCGAGTTGTAACACTCCACCGCAGCCTCGACCGAGGGAAAGCGGGCAATCACATTACGTGGACGCTCTTTGCCTTCCAATTGAACGTAACGTGCAGCACGCGCGATAAATGCGCCGCCGTGTTTGGCGATCGCAGGTCCGGCCAATTCAGCGTATTTCGCGTATGCGTCGGCATCTGTCACCGTAACATGTGCAATCCAGAGTGCTGCCATTTTATCCTCCCAATACCTGTTCAGCGGCCTTGATCGCCGCATCCGCGTTCGAGGCGTCCTTGCCGCCACCTTGCGCCATATCCGGGCGTCCGCCGCCGCCCTTGCCGCCAAGTTCGGCGACGGCTGCGCGAACCAGATCAACCGCAGAAACCTTATCCGTCAGGTCGGCCGTCACACCAGCCGCGACCGCCGCCTTGCCGCCCGCATCCGCGATCAGTAGAACAGCGCCCGAACCCAACCGGCTTTTGTGCTCATCAATCAGCGCCGGCAGGTCCTTGCCCGAAACACCATTGAGCGCTTGTGCCAGGAAAGAGACTCCGTTTACATCCCGCGCTTCGCCACCACCCTGCCCGGCGCCTCCGGCCATCGCCAGATCACGGCGCAGTTGTGCAACTTCGTTTTGCAGCGATTTACGTTCGTCCAACAGCGCCTTCACACGGCTGACCACATCATCCGGCTGCGCCTTCAGTTCCGACGCGATTTGACCCAGTCGTTGATCCTGCTCGGACAGATGGCGCAGGGCTTCGTCACCCGTCAGGGCTTCGATCCGGCGCACACCAGCACTGCTGGCGCTGTCGCCCAGAACCACAAAGGTGCCGATGTCGCCTGTTTGCCGAACATGCGTGCCGCCGCACAGCTCGATGGACCAGGTTTCACCATCCTGCCCTTTTCCTGTAGGCGCTTTCCCCATGGACACGACGCGAACTTCGTCGCCGTACTTCTCGCCGAACAATGCCTGTGCGCCCAGCTCTCGCGCATCATCAGGGGTCATGATCCGCGTCTCAACGGTCGAGTTCTGGCGGATGAATTCGTTTACATCGCGTTCGACCTTCTGGATCTCATCACGGTTCAGCGCCTTGGAGTGGCTAAAGTCGAACCGCAACCGATCAGCGGCATTCAGCGATCCACGCTGCGCGACATGATCGCCCAGAGTTTCGCGCAGCGCCTCATGCAGCAGGTGCGTGGCCGAGTGGTTGGCGCGAATACCGGTGCGTCGGGCATGATCAACCTCCAGCTCTACCGCGTCACCCTTTGACAGAGCGCCATGATCGACGGTGACCTTATGGGCATAGACCTTGCCATCCGCGAACTTCTTGGTGTCCTCGACGCGCGCCACATCATCACGTTCTTCCAGACGTCGGATTTCGCCGGTGTCGCCGACCTGACCACCCGCCTCGCCATAGAATGGGGTCTGGTTCACAACGACCCAGCCGGAACCGCCTTTTTCGATCTTGTCGACCAATGCGCCATCGACGACCAGAGCCGCGATCTGCCCTTCCGCCATTTCCGTGTCATAGCCAAGAAAATCTGTGGCACCGGCGCTATCCAGGACATCAAACCAAACGGCCTGATCCGCAGCCTCGCCCGATCCGGCCCAAGCTGCACGTGCTTTGGCTTTTTGCTCGGCCATAGCCGCGTCAAACCCATCGGTGTCTACGGTGCGGCCCCTTTCGCGCAGGGCGTCCTGCGTCAGGTCCAGCGGGAAACCATAAGTGTCATATAGTTTGAACGCAGCATCGCCGGGCAGCGCAGCACCCTCGGCCAAACCAGCGACTTCATCATCCAGCAGCTTCAGACCACGGTCCAAAGTCTGCTTGAACCGCGTCTCTTCCAGCAGCAGCGTCTCTTCAATCAACGGCTGGGCCTGCCCCAGTTCGGTGTATTGCGCACCCATCAGTTGCACCAGGCTGGGCACCAGGCGGTGCATCACCGGATCTTTCGCACCCAAAAGATGCGCGTGGCGCATGGCGCGGCGCATGATCCGACGCAACACATAACCGCGCCCATCATTCGACGGCATCACACCGTCAGCAATCAGGAATGAAGTCGAGCGCAGGTGATCCGCGATCACCCGGTGGTGCACGTTCTGATCACCGTAAGGATCGACTCCTGTTGCATCCGCCGATGCCTCGATCAGGGTTTTGAACAGATCGGTGTCATAGTTGTCATGGCTGCCCTGCAGCAGAGCGCCAATGCGTTCCAGCCCCATACCGGTATCGATCGACTGCATGTCCAGCTCGACCATCGAGCCATCTTCGAACTGCTCGTTCTGCATGAAAACGATGTTCCATATCTCGATGAACCGGTCACCATCTTCCTCGGCCGAACCCGGAGGGCCGCCCCAGATGTGATCGCCGTGGTCATAGAAAATCTCGGTGCAAGGACCGCACGGACCGGTCGGGCCCATCTGCCAGAAGTTGTCGCTGGTGGCGATGCGGATGATCCGGTCTTCGGGCACACCGACCTTTTTCCAGATTTCAAACGCCTCGTCATCGGTGTGATACACCGTGGTCAGAAGACGGTTCTTGTCGATACCGAACTCTTTGGTGATCAATTCCCAGGCAAACGGAATCGCCTCGTGCTTGAAGTAGTCACCGAACGAAAAGTTACCCAGCATTTCAAAGAACGTATGGTGGCGCGCGGTGTAGCCCACGTTGTCCAGATCATTGTGCTTACCACCTGCCCTTACACATTTCTGCGATGTCGTCGCCCGCTGATAGTCGCGGGTTTCAACGCCGGTAAACAGGTTCTTGAACTGAACCATACCCGAGTTGACGAACATCAGGGTCGGGTCATTGCGCGGGACCAGCGGGCTGGACGCGACCACTTCATGCCCCTGTTTGGCAAAATAATTCAGAAAAGTTGAGCGGATATCATTCAGCGTGGGCATAAGGCTCTCTCGGCGCGCAATCATTTTGTTCCGAATTGGGTTTATCCCCGTGCCTCGGTGGTGTCCACAGCGTTGGCGAGCCGAGATGAAACAAGGCGGCCCTGATGGACCGCCTTGTTTTGACTAGTTTCGCTTCTCAGGGCGTACTCAGCCCCCTCGGCGTCAATTATGCTTCAAGGATGTCATCTTCCTCAGCCGCGCCGGGCGGCATGTCAAATTCCAGACCGTGGGCGGCGCGAATCTTGTCTTCGATCTCCAGCGCGGCGCGGCTGTTGTCGCGCAGGTATTGCTTGGCATTCTCACGCCCCTGCCCGATCCGCTCGTCGCCATAGCTGAACCAAGAACCCGACTTCTCGACCACACCAGCCTTGACGCCGAGGTCCAGAAGCTCGCCCATTTTCGAGATACCTTCGCCATACATGATGTCGAATTCCACCTGCTTGAAGGGCGGCGCCACCTTGTTCTTGACCACTTTGACACGGGTTTGGTTGCCCACGACCTCATCCCGGTCCTTGATCGCACCAATCCGGCGGATATCCAGACGGACAGAACTGTAGAACTTCAGAGCGTTACCACCGGTCGTGGTTTCCGGGCTGCCAAACATGACGCCGATCTTCATCCGAATCTGGTTGATGAAGATCACCATGCAGTTCGAGCGGCTGATCGAGCCGGTCAGCTTGCGCATCGCCTGGCTCATCAGGCGGGCTTGGACGCCAACATTGCTGTCACCCATGTCGCCTTCGAGTTCCGATTTCGGCGTCAGCGCCGCCACCGAGTCCACGACAACCATGTTGACCGCGCCCGACCGCACCAGCGTATCGGTAATCTCAAGCGCCTGCTCACCGGTATCCGGCTGCGAGATCAGCAACTCGTCCAGATCAACACCCAGTTTGCGAGCGTATTGCGGGTCCAGTGCGTGTTCCGCGTCCACAAAGGCACAGACACCGCCGCGTTTCTGCTGTTCTGCAATACAGTGCAGCGTCAGCGTCGTCTTACCCGAGCTTTCCGGGCCATAAATCTCAACGATCCGGCCCATTGGCAGGCCACCAATTCCCAGCGCGATATCCAAGCCCAAAGACCCGGTCGAGCTTGCATCGATATCCTGCTTGGCATCTTCACCCAGCTTCATGATCGAGCCCTTGCCGAACTGCCGTTCGATCTGTGCCAGCGCGCTGTCGAGCGCCTTTTGCTTGTCTGCGTTTTTCTTGTCGCTCATTGTCAGAAGATCCGCCATTGTCCTGTCGCCTTCTCTTTTGTCACACCCTTGATCGGGCGGCAATCGCTGCTTTGTTCGCCTCTTGTTCCTTATGGGACCAAAAAGAGAACATTTCAACTAAAACTTACAATACTTACTGTTGGGCAATTGTGTTAAAGAGTCGTTTACGCCAATCTGCGCTTGTAAGATTCCTTGGCAAAGGGCGATTAAATGCTTGTTTTTTATAAGGAACGCCTTGCGTTTCTGGCTGTTCCCAAAACAGGCAGCACAGCTTACCACTCCGCCCTGAGCGATCGCGCGGACTTTGTCGTCACCGGTCCGCCTGAGCTGAAACATGCCCCGGTGCGCCGTTATGACAGGTTTTTCCAGAACATTTTTCAAAAAATGTACGACACCGAAATGGAAATCATGGCCGTAGTGCGCGAACCAATCGACTGGCTAGGCAGTTGGTATAAATATCGCAGCCGCGACGACCGCATCGATCATCCGCACTCAACCCGCGATCTTAGCTTTGACGACTTCGTGCAGGCCTATATGCGAAATCCCCGACCTGAATTTGCGGATGTCGGTAGTCAGAGCCAGTTTTTTCGCACACGAAACAACGGATTCGGCGCGACACATGTCTTCAAATACGAAAACCAGGACAAGATTCTGAGCTTCCTGCAGGATCGGTTGAACATGGAAATAAAGCTTGAACGAGAAAATGTTTCGCCCGTTCGCGAGCTTTCTTTGCAGCCGGAAACGGAAAGGAAGTTCCGCAAACACCACGCGGCCGAGTTCTCCTGCCACGACGCGGCGCTTTAACACGTTAGTTCAATTGCTGGAAAACCGCTTCGGTCAGCTGTGTCAGCGAAAACGGTTTGGGCAAGAAGGTCGAATTCGCAATCTCAGGGCCAGAATCTCCGAATGCGCCCTCTGTATAGCCCGACATGAAGATCACGCGAACATCCGGACGTGTCTCCATCGCTTTGCGCACCCAGGTCGGTCCGTCCATTCCCGGCATGACAACGTCCGTGACGAAGGCGTCCACGTTCAGGGAGCCGTCTTCCAGCAGATGCAGCGCCTCTTCAGCTGAGCCTGCTTCCAGTACGGTGTATCCCTTCAAACGCAATGCCCGCGTGGCGAACGCGCGGACCGGTGCTTCGTCTTCGACCAGCAAGACCACACCCTCTCCCTGCCGCGCGCTCGGGTTTTCCGGAACACTTGAGTGGTCCTGATCCTCCTTTTGCGGTGCCGCCGAAACCGGCAGATACACCGTAAATTCAGTTCCCCGCCCCTGAACGCTGTCGACGAAGATAAACCCTCCGGTCTGCTTCACGATTCCATAGACTGTCGACAGACCAAGACCTGTGCCTTCGCCGGTTCGTTTGGTCGTATAGAATGGTTCGAACACCTTTTGCAGCTTATCCACCGGGATACCCGTGCCACTGTCGATCACTTTCACGGTGACGTATTCGCCGGGCTGAACTGTTGCGCGATCGCGCCTGAGCGGTTCGGTCAGCGACACAACCTCGGTCTCGATACGCACTTCGCCACCTTCGGGCATCGCATCCCGAGCGTTCACGACCAGGTTCATAAAGACCTGCTCAAGCTGCCTTTTGTCGGCCCGCACGGGTTTGAGTACCGGATCATGGCTCAAGGTCAGGCGGACTTTCTCGCCTACCAGACGGTTCAACAGATGTATCAGGTCCGAGATCGTGTCGCGCAGATCCAAAACTTCGGGCTGCAAAGTCTGCTTGCGCGAGAAGGCCAGCAACTGACTGACCAGCGCTGCGGCCCGGTTGGCGTTTTGATTGATCTGAACCAGATCACCGTAGTTTGGATCGTTTTGATCATGCCGCAACAGCAACAGGTCGCAATGTCCTGAAATTGCCGTCAGAAGATTGTTGAAGTCATGCGCCACGCCGCCCGCCAGTTGCCCGACAGCCTGCATCTTTTGCCCCTGCACAAACTGGGCCTCAAGCGTCTTGAGTTCGGTCGCGTCATTCAGCACGGCCATCAGACAGACCCGCCCGTTGTTCGTCACCCGGTTCAGCGTGACCTGGACAAAAACCTCTTTATCCTGCCGCGTCAGCCGCAGAAATTCTGAGCGTGGGACTGCCCCTTCCTCGGCAGCCGTACTCTCCAACCAATCCAAAATAGAATAACCAAGCCCGTGCATGATTTGCACCACGTTCGATTTGCCCGGCTGAATCTCTCCAATCAGCTTGGTTGCCATACGATTGGCTTCAAGAATCTCTCCGTTGGGCGACAGGCACACTACCGGCACGGGCAATTCGGCGACGGGTGCATCCCCTTGGTGCGATCCCGCGGAATTCAGCGGAAGGATAAGCAGATCGCGCACGGTTCCGGAATTCGACAGTTCTGAAACGGTCACAGGAACCTGCCCGTCAGAAGTTTCGGCCAGCACAATCTCTCCGGCCATGGGCGCGTCACCGGGAAACACCTGAGTCACATTGTCCGGCCTGAACCCCAACAGGTGCTCAGCCACGCCATTCACGCGCAAAACAGTACCGTTTCGACCGTGTGTCAGAACGGGAATTGCGACGTCATCCCATTGCCCTTCCTCGTCGAGATGAAACCGCCAACAGAACAGTTCATTTCCGACGCTGAACACTGATATCGGAACTGTCGAACCGACGGTTACGATGTCCTCGCGGGCTCTTTCATGAATCTCGGCGGTGGATTGCAGACGCAACAAAATTGCAGCGGGATTCGCGAACATCGATTTCAGGCATTGCTCCAGACGCACGCCGGGAGACGCGTGAAACTGTGCCCTTGCCCGAGAGTTTGCGGTCAGAATGTCCCCGTTTGCAGTTGCGATCACGGTGGGAGACAAATCCTGTTCGGCAAAAACCGCCATCACCCTGGCAGATCTGCGTGCCGACCAATCCGAGATCTGGCCCCGAAGTACAACCAGTAAACCGGCGCACAACAAAGATACCCCAGCGACAACAAATCCTGTGGTCCAGACTGACGGCAACATCCCTGTCAGCGGCGTCAAGCTCAGCAGCGCACCCAGGACAACCAATGGTAAAAGTCGGCCGAGCGCCGGTGTCTTGCGGAATGTCGGTTCGGGAAAAATCTCTGCGGTCTCAGACATTAACAACTCGGTGCGGAAGGCTTTGTCACACTCAGCCCAAATATGGTTAACGCCCCCTTAAAGTCAGTGACGCTTTCTACCTAAAGTTGTTATCGGTTGACGCGTTATCGCGTCAAGTGTGCCGAGAAAAAGCCGTCTGCGCCGTGTGTCACAAGCCACGATTTCCGAAATGCCCCAGTCCATTCCGGATTTTTCTTAAGAAAATCATCCACGATTTCGCCGTTTTCCCCATCCAGCATTGAACAGGTGGCATAGGCTAGCACTCCATCCGGGGTTATCAGCCTGGACGCGGATTTCAGAATGTCTGACTGAACGGTATTCAGCGCGCCCAGCTTTTCTTCGGTCAGCGCCCACTTTCCCGCCGGAGCACGCCGCCATGATCCGCTGCCGGAACAGGGCGCGTCGACCAGAACCACGTCAAAGGGTGCTTGTTTCGCGACCTCCTCAGGCTGCAGGCATCGGATTGCAACACCGGCGCGCTTGGCCCTGGCAGGGAGATCGCGCATGCGCCCCGTATTCACATCATGAGCATAGACCTCAATGCCTGGATGGGCCGCAAGCGCCAGGGACTTTCCGCCGCCGCCTGCGCAATAGTCCAGCACACGCAGGCCCGGCCTTAAATCTAACGCCTCGACGACAGCCTGACTTGCCGCGTCCTGCAGTTCGACCAAACCCGCATTGTACGCGCGTCCCTGAGAGATTTTTCGAGCGCCTTCAGTGACTTCCAACGCAGTTTCACAAACCGGATGCGCCCGGGCACTTATTCCTTCCTCGGCCAACGCGGCAATCGCGCCAGCACGGTCGGTTTTAACGAGGTTGGCTCGCAAATGTACGGGTGCCCGACCTTGCAGAGCCTTGGCCGCCGCAACCGCCTGATCACCAAGCGCGGCCTGAAAGCGCGGCCAGAGCCAGTCAGGGATATCGTACCGCTCGGCCTCGGACGTGAAATCGCGCCCAGTTTCCAGGTCGCTGACTGGGGCCGGTGCGTGTCGATCTCCGGAAAACAAAACGTCAGGGTCGCCGCCGCTTGCGCGGATTGAGCCAATCATGATCCCGCGCCCGGTCGAAGACCCGCCCAATGCTGCAAAGGATCGCTTGCAACGCAGCGCTTCGAACACATGATCGCGAACGGCCGCGCGATCCTTGGACCCCGCAAATCGGCTTCGACGCGCCCATCCGGTCAGGGCTTTCTCAACCGGTGCGCCAGCGAGAATATCGTCGATGATTTCAATCGAAGCCTGAACACGCGCTGCTGGGGTCATGGAGTTTTCCGATTTCACTGGATGGCCCGCGAGGGCTTAAACGCAAAACGGCGCCCGGGCTGGGGCGCCGCGCCGCAAACTTAGTTGCGTCACATCACCCGGTAGTTCGGGCTTTCGCGGGTGATCTGAACGTCATGAACGTGGCTTTCTTTCAGCCCTGCGCCGGTGATTTTCACGAAATTGCAGTTCTTCCGCATCTCTTCGACCGTGGCGCAGCCGGTATAGCCCATCGCCGCGCGCAGACCGCCAACCAACTGGTGAACCACTGCGCTGGCCGAGCCTTTATAAGGCACCTGCCCCTCGATCCCTTCAGGCACCAGCTTGTCGTTTGCTGCGTCCTTTTGGAAATAGCGATCCGCCGAACCGCGCGCCATGGCACCGAGGCTGCCCATTCCGCGATAGGATTTGAACGACCGGCCCTGGTACAGGATTACCTCACCCGGGCTTTCATCGGTGCCAGCGATCATTGAACCGACCATCGCGCAGGACGCACCCGCCGCAATGGCTTTGGCGAAATCGCCCGAGAATTTGATGCCACCATCCGCGATGACCGGAACATCTCCGGCGGCCGACGCGCAGTCCATGATCGCTGTTAGCTGAGGCACACCGACGCCGGCAACCATCCGCGTGGTACAGATCGAGCCAGGCCCGATACCGACCTTGATTGCATCCGCGCCAGCATCGATCAGAGCCTTGGTCGCTTCACCGGTTGCTACGTTGCCCGCGATGATCTGAACCTCGTTCGATAGTGTCTTGACCCGCTTCACTGCGTCCAGAACGCCTTGCGAATGGCCATGAGCGGTGTCCACCACGATGATATCCGCACCGGAATCCACCAACTGCTCGGACCGCTCGAACCCTGCATCGCCAACGGACGTTGCCGCAGCCACACGCAGGCGACCCAATCGGTCTTTGCAAGCGGTTGGGTTCAGCACAGCTTGCTCGGTGTCTTTCAAGGTCAGAAGGCCGGTTAGCTTACCGTTTCCATCAACGACCAACAGCTTCTCGATCCGGCGGGCACGCATAAGGCTCTTGGCCTCTTCCAGATCCGCAGGCTCTTGCAGCATGGCCAGATTGTCTGCCGTCATCATCGCCTTGATCGGGGTATCGTCCGAAGTGGCAAAGCGCATATCGCGGTTCGTCACGATGCCAACCACGCGGCCTTCATCATCGACAACAGGGAAGCCGGTAAAGTTATACCGCTGAACCAGCGCCTGAGCATCCGCCAGCGTCTGATCCGCGCGCAGGGTCACGGGGTTGTAAACAATCCCGGATTCGAACCGTTTGACCCGACGCACTTCGCGGGCTTGCTCTTCGACTGTCAGGTTCTTGTGGATGACCCCGATACCACCCGCCTGTGCCATCGCAATGGCCATACGCGCTTCGGTCACCGTGTCCATGGCCGAGCTGAGTAGTGGGATGTTCATGGTGATCTCACGCGTCACGCGCGTCGTCGTATCTGCCGTCGCAGGCAGCACCGTCGATGCCCCCGGAACCAAGAGTACGTCGTCAAAGGTAAGTGCCTCACGAATCTGCATCTACTAACCCCATGCAAAAGCCCGTTTGGCGGTGACCCTATTACATGGATTTGAGCCAAGGAAAAGCCCCTGACCTAAACTAGTTTGCCTCTGCGGGCCTATACCTCGATAAAAAACGACGCAAGACGAGCAAAACGTGCCGCTGAATGGCCTTTCCCTTTGCGCGTAAACCCATATCTTGCCCGGCATACGCGCGAATACAAAAGGCAGGCCAAAAATGACCACCGACCCCCTTGTCGTCTTTACCCCGTCGGGCAAACGCGGGCACTTCCCCGTGGGTACTCCGGTTTTGACCGCTGCACGGCAGCTGGGCGTCGATCTGGATTCCGTCTGTGGCGGCCGCGGGATCTGCTCGAAATGCCAGATCACGCCCAGCTATGGCGAGTTCCCCAAGCACGGCGTGACTGTTTCCGAGGATGCGCTGAGCGAATGGAACGCGGTCGAGCAGCGTTACGACGACAAGCGCGGTCTGAAGCCTGGCCGTCGCCTGGGCTGTCAGGCCACCGTTCAGGGTGACATCGTGATTGACGTGCCGCCCGAAAGCCAGGTGCACCGCCAAGTCGTCCGCAAGGCCGCCGCTGCGCGCGCTATCACCATGGATCCGGCGACTCGCCTGTATTTTGTGGTGGTCGAAGAACCCGACATGCACTCGCCCACCGGTGATCTGGAGCGGCTGGAGCGCGCTCTGCGCGAGCAGTGGAAGATCGAGGCCGTGACCGCCGATCTGTCGCTGATGTCAAAACTGCAGCCTGTTCTGCGCAAAGGGAAATGGGAGGTCACAGTCGCAGTTCACAAAGGCCACAAAGACACGGTTGCACGGATTGTCGAAATCTGGCCCGGCCTGCATGAGCATGGACTTTATGGTCTAGCCATCGACCTCGGATCGACCACGATCGCGGCCCACCTGACCGATCTGGAGACTGGTGAGGTCAAAGCCTCATCCGGTCTGATGAACCCGCAGATCCGCTTTGGCGAAGACCTCATGAGTCGCGTATCCTATTCTATGATGAACCCCGGTGGCGATCAGGAAATGACCAAGGCCGTCCGTGAGGCGATCAACGACCTGACGACCTCGATCGCTGATGAGGCCGGGATCGACGTGGAACTGATCGTGGAAACAGTATTCGTCTGTAACCCGGTCATGCACCACCTGCTGCTGGGTCTTGATCCGGTCGAACTGGGCCAGGCACCCTTTGCCTTGGCAACATCAGAAAGCATGTCCCTGCCCGCGCGTGAAATGAACCTGACCAAAATGAACGCCCGCGCGCAGGTTTACATCCTGCCCTGTATCGCAGGCCATGTGGGCGCGGACTGCGCAGCGGTGGCTTTGTCCGAAGAACCGGGCAAATCCGAGGACCTCGTGCTGATTGTGGATGTTGGAACGAACGCAGAAATCCTGCTGGGCGACACCAGCCGGGTGTTGGCTTGTTCTTCGCCCACCGGTCCGGCCTTTGAAGGCGCGCAGATCAGTTCAGGGCAGCGCGCCGCGCCCGGAGCCATTGAACGGATCGAAATCGATCCTGTCACCAAGGAGCCCAGGTTCCGCATCATCGGCTCGGACAAATGGTCCGACGAAGAAGGCTTCGATCAGGACGTCGCCACCACCGGCATCACAGGCATTTGCGGCTCGGGCATTATCGAAGCGGTGGCCGAAATGCGGATCGCGGGCTTGTTGGACGAAGGCGGCCTGATCGGGTCGGCCGAACAAACCGGCACGATCCGCTGTGTACCCGAGGGGCGCACGCACGCCTATCTGATCCACGATGCCAGCGCCGAGGGTGGCCCGCGCATCACAGTTACTCAAGGCGATATCCGCGCGATCCAGTTGGCCAAATCGGCGCTCTATGCCGGTGCGCGCTTGCTGATGGACGAAATGAAAGTCGACACAGTGGACCGCGTTGTTCTGGCCGGGGCCTTTGGTGCGCATATCTCAACCAAACACGCGATGGTTTTGGGCATGATCCCAGACGCGCCCTTGGACAAGGTCTCAAGCGCTGGCAACGCCGCCGGCACCGGCGCTCGGATCGCGCTGTGCAATATCGGTGCACGGTCCGAAATAGAACGCGTTGTGCGTGAAATCACCAAGATCGAAACGGCAATCGAGCCAAAGTTCCAGGACCATTTCGTCGCAGCGAACGCCATACCCCACAAAACGGACCCCTTCCCGGAGCTGGCTCAGGTGGTCACCCTTCCCTCCCCATCCTTCAACTCTGGTGGCGGCGAAGAAAAATCTGGCCGTCGGCGACGCAGGAGGTCATAGTCGCCCCTGAAAACAGGGGGCGACATGCAGACTGCAAACGAAGAACAGGCCGAATACTGGGGCAAATCTCCGTCCGGGGCCAAGTGGCTGACCTATGAAGATCAGCTGGACGAATTGATGGCCCCGGTTCTGGATCTCGTGCTGGAACGCGCACAAATTCAGCCGGGAATGCGCGTATTGGACATCGGTTGTGGTACTGGCGCTAGTTCAATCGCAGCGTCCCGGGCTGTCGGTGCGGAAGGGCACATTCTGGCCGCAGATTTGTCTCAGCAGTTTCTGGACCGCGCGGCACTCCGTGCATCCGATGCCTGTGCAGAGAACATTGCTTTTCAGTACGCCGACGCCCAAACGCATACCTTCGCCGAAGGCGAACGGGATGCCATGATCTCGCGGTTCGGCGTCATGTTTTTTGAAGACACCGTATCGGCCTTCGCAAACATGGCCCGTGCTTTGAAACCCGGTGGCCAGATGACCTTTGCCGCCTGGGGTCCTTTGCAGGGGAACCCGTGGTTCAAACTGCCTCACGTTGCGGCCACCGAACGCCTTGGCACTCCACCAAAGGTGGACCGCAATGTCCCTGGCCCTCTGGCGTTTCATGATCGGGAACGCGTCTGCGGGTTGCTGGCGCAGGCAGGGCTGACGGACATTCACGTCGACGCTGCGCCGCTTTCACTCCACTTTCAAGGAACACTGCAGGGTTGTGCAGAGCTGTGCACCAGCGTTGGTCCTGCAGCCCGCGTCATCGCCCATTTCGACGGCCAGCCTGAGGATGTAGCCGCGATTCAGCATTCTGTTGCCAACGCGTTCCGCCCGTATGCCACCGAGAAAGCCGTGCATATCCCAGCCGAAATCAATCTGTTTCAGGCCCGTCGATCCGAGTGATTGGAGCGGGTAGCGGGAATCGAACCCGCGCGTTCAGCTTGGGAAGCTGACAGGCTACCATTACATCATACCCGCCGCGCCGGGGACGAATAACATCCCACGGTTGCTGACTTCAAGCGTCGATCCAAGGAAAAGCGCCCTGAACTATCGGGTTATTCGGTCCGTGCACGCAGGCTATCGATCAGGTCCTGGTCAACTTCCAGCACCTGGCGCGCGGCCTCCAACGTTCGATTGTCCAAATGCTGAGGGTTCAGATCAATGTCCTTTGAGAATGCATCGACAATTGCCCGCATTGCTTTGATTCGAGCGTATTTCTTGTTGTTAGCTGGAACCACGTGCCAGGGCGCAATTTCCGTCGATGTGCGCGCCAGCATTTCATCGACGGCCACCTCTGTCTCATCCCATTTTTTGCGGTTCCGAAAATCTTCGTAGGTCAGTTTCCACCGTTTCAGTGGGTTGTGCAGGCGCTCGGTGAACCGAGCCATTTGCTCGTCTGGTGAGATGTGAAAGAACAGCTTAACGATACGGGTTCCGTCATCCACCACCATGCGCTCGAAATCATTGATTTCCTGATAGGCGGCACGCCAGCGTTTTTCCGGGATCAGATTCTCGAGGCGCTCAACAAGGACCCGCCCATACCAACTGCGGTCAAACGCCGATATCGCGCCATCCGGCGGCAGTCGTTCCCAAAAGCGCAGCAGGTAGTGGCGGTTCAGATAGTAATTGCGCGGCGCACCAATCGGCCAAACCTTAAAGCTGCGGGGGTCCAGAGCCTGACTGATCCTGCGGATCGTCCCGCCTTTTCCAGCCGCGTCCCAGCCTTCGAACACGATGACACCTTTTACACCATGGAACAGGAACGCCTGCTGGATCAGCGCAAGTTGGGCCTGCAATTCGACCAGATTCTCGAAATACTCGTTTTTACCTAAACGTTTATCCAGATCAGCATCTGCCAGCTTTGGTGGATGATGTTTGCTCATCTTCGCTCCTGACCGTTATTGCGACATGCAATCAGGGTCGCAAACATATCAGGCTCTGGCGTTGATCAGCATCAATATGAAAAAGGCCGGGCAAAATGCCCGACCTTTGTCGTTAGGATCAGCTAATGGATCAGGCGCGACGGCGACGGCCACCTCCGCGACGACCACCGGCAGCACCTGCAGCACCCGCTTCGTCTGGGGCTTTGTTGAACTTGATCCACTCACCGCCATGCGGGTCGTTGTTGGTCAGCAGGTTGGCGGCGCGGATGGCTTCCATTTCCTTACCAGCGCGCGGCTTGGTCGAGCCCAGACCGAACATCTGCACGAACGCTTCGTCATCCATGCCTTCGGGCAGGATGATGCCGGCGGCTGCAACGGCCTCTTTCTTCTCGGCAATCTTCTTCTGCGTGATCGGCAGAGCCACCGGGTTCATGATCGCTGAGGTCATACCAGCGCCCATTGCCATCGGCAGGAAGGCATTGTTGATGCCGTGGCGGTTCGGCAGGCCAAAGGACACATTCGAAGCGCCACAGGTGGTGTTCACGCCCAGTTCCTCGCGCAGACGACGGACCAGCGCAAACACTTGCTGGCCAGCGGTCGCCATCGCACCGATCGGCATAACCAACGGGTCAACCACGATGTCATGCGCGGGGATGCCGAAATCGGCGGCACGCTCAACGATTTTCTTGGCCACATCGAAACGGACATCGGGGTCTTCCGAAATACCGGTATCGTCGTTCGAGATCGCCACAACCGGTACGTTGTATTTCTTGACCAGCGGCAGAACCATCTCCAGACGCTCTTCTTCGCCTGTGACCGAGTTCAGCAACGGACGACCTTCTGCAGCTTCAAGACCAGCTTCCAGCGCACCCGGAACCGACGAGTCGACGCACAACGGCACATCAACCAGACCCTGCACCAGCTCGACGATCTTGCGCATCAGCGGCGGTTCGGTCTCGTTCGGGTTGGGGTTCGAGTTGTAGACAACGCCCGCGTTGATATCCAGAACGGTTGCGCCGGCCAGAACCTGTGCCAGCGCGTCTTTCTCGACGGTCGAGAAATCGCCTGCTTCCAGTTCGGCGGCCAGTTTCTTGCGCCCTGTTGGGTTGATCCGCTCACCGATCACGCAAAACGGTTCGTCAAAGCCCAGGACGGCGGTTTTTGTTTTTGATTCTACGACTGTACGGGTCATGTCCGATCCTTAGGAGTTTACAGGCTTTGCAGCAGCGCCGCCGTTGTTAATAGCCCAGTTGGCGTTGGTCTTTATGCCACCAAGCGGGAAGAAATGCACGTTGGTGATGTTGAAATCCGGGTTGGCCGCTTTGTGGTTGGCCAGCTCAGTGATTACATCGGTCGGCTCATACGGCAGCAGCAGTTTGGAGACATCCATTGCTCGCTTTTGCAGAACCTTCAGCGACGGGCCAACACCGCAGGCAATGGCGAATTTGATCAGCGTCTGCAGTTTGGCCGGACCTGCGATGCCGATGTGGACCGGAATGTCGATCCCAGCTTCTTTCAGGCTGTCGGCCCATGCGATGATCGGCTTGGCATCAAACGCGAACTGAGTGGCCAATGCCATTTCGGCATCCGTGGTTTCCGAAAACTTCTGTTTCCAGCGCAGCGCGTCATCAACGTTTTTGGTCGAACCGTCGGGGTCAATGTCCTTGTTGCCCTCAGGATGACCCGCCACGTGCAAGCGCTTGAAACCCGCCTTGTCAAACAGACCGGATTCCAGCAGCTGCATCGAGCTGTCAAAATCGCCGTGCGGGTTGGCAACACCTCCGGCCAGCAGCAGCGCCTGATCAACGCCGGCTTCGCCCTGATACATGGAGATCCAGTTTTCCAGCGTCGCCGCATCCTTGATGATCCGCGCCGGGAAGTGCGGCATGACCGGATAACCTTCGTCGGCAATCCGTTTGGCGGTCTTGACCATGTCCTCGATGGGCGTGCCTTCGATGTGGGCGATGTAGACGCGCGTGCCCTCGGGCAGCAGCGCGCGGAAATCCTCGACCTTTTCAGCGGTGCGCGGCATCACCTCGATCGAATAGCCTTGCAAAAAGGCTTCGACGGTCGGGTTTACAGGGCCGCTTTCGACCGCATCACGTTTTTTGAAGTTCAGCAAAGCCATTTACGGCCTCCCATAGCTATCTCGGGCTTATGCCCAACCGTCATTGGCGATCAGGGTCTTGATGCGTTCCTGATCGTATTCAGCTTCCAGACGTGTGGCTTCGGCCTCGGCAATTTCAGACGGGTCGCCTTCGACTGCAAAGGGTTCGGCCTTGCGCCATTCGGCCAGATAGGCATCGCTGTCCTTGGCGTTCACCTTCATGGCCGCACGGTCGATGGCTTGCTCAAACCGCTCCTCCAACTGCCGTTTTGCGCCACGACGGCCTTTGCCGACGATGACTTGGGCGGGAATGTCGCGCCAGTATACGATGGTGACGTCAGGCATTGACTTTGATTCCTCCTAACCAGATGGACCGGTTCTAAACGTCTATGTGGGGGCAAGTCGGTCGAATTTCGACACACGGCGCATTTCCAGCGACGTTTTTGCCCACGATGGGATACAGGGCTTGTAACGAACTCTTCATCAAACGCGCACATCAAAATTCTCATCACTTTAATGAGCGTCTTGCACGACGCATTTCCGCGACCTATGGTCGGGGTAACTCGAAAATCGGAGGGCGTTGAAGATGGCGCCCAAGCGTCCCAGAGGTGCGGGCGCGTTCCCGAAGGCGGTCGAAAGCCCCGCGCCGGCAAGACCCGATCCAGATGCGTTGTATGCGGCGCTGGATTTGGGGACAAATAGCTGCCGCATGTTGATAGCCCAGCCCAAGGGCAGCGGGTTCCATGTGGTAGACAGCTTCTCCAAGTCCGTGCAATTGGGCGCGGGACTGGAACGGACCGGGCGGTTGTCTCGGTCCTCGATGGCGCGCACCATTCAGGCGCTGCGCATCTGCCAGCAAAAGCTGAAACGCAACAAGGTCAGGCGGATGCGTCTGGTTGCGACTGAGGCATGCCGACGTGCGAAAAACGCGCGCGAGTTCATCCGGCAGGTCAAACGCGAGACTGGCCTGACGCTGGAAATCATCCAACCCGAGGAAGAGGCACGCCTGGCCGTGATCTCCTGCGCGCCGCTCGTCTCGACCAAAACCGAACAGTTGCTGGTCGTCGACATCGGCGGTGGGTCGACCGAACTGGTCTGGATCGACATTTCTTCGGTACCGCGCCGGGATCGCCCTGCTGCCATCATGCGGTTGCACAATGGGTTCCATCCCGCTGAAAGCCCCTTTCCCGCCGCAAAGGTCGTGGATTGGATCAGCGTACCGCTGGGTGTGGCCACGCTGCGGGACCAATTTCACGACGTCGAAAACGACTCGGCGCGCTTTGCTCTGATGAGTTGGTTCTTTGAAGAAAACCTGGCCGACTTTGCCCCCTACAAGGACGAACAGGCCCGTGCCGGGTTTCAGATCGTTGGCACCAGCGGCACGGTTACGACAGTGGCTGCCTCTCATCTGGGTCTCAAGCGCTATGATCGGACCAAGGTGGACGGTCTGCGAATGACCAGCGATCAGATTGACAAAGTCATACGAGGGTATCTAGAACTCGGCCCTCAGGGTCGCCGACGTGATCCCCGGATTGGGGATGACCGGCAGGCGCTGATCATGTCCGGCTCGGCCATTTTGCAGGCGCTGTTAAGATGCTGGCCCACTGACCGCCTCTCTGTGGCGGACCGGGGGCTGCGCGAAGGCCTGCTTTATGCGCAGATGAGCGCGGACGGCGTATTGGAAGACGGACCGTTCTGATGGCGAAGACACCAAGTGGCAAAAACTCCTCGGGTCGCGGACAGCGCGACCTGAAGGTCAAGGTTAAGACTGCACGCGGGCGCAAGCTCAGCTCGACCCGATGGCTCGAGCGGCAACTGAACGACCCCTATGTGAAACGCGCGCAGGCCGAAGGATACCGGGGGCGCGCGGCTTATAAGATTTTGGAACTGGACGACAAATTCCGCTTCCTTGTTCCCGGCGCGCGCGTGGTTGATCTGGGTTGTGCACCGGGTGGCTGGCTGCAGGTGGCCGTGAAGCGCGTCAATGCTCTGGGTGAGAAGTCGGGCAAACGCATAGGCACCGTTCTTGGAGTGGACCTGCAAGAGGTCGAACCCGTGGCGGGCGCCGAAGCCCATGTACTGGATTTCATGGAAGACGACGCCGACGTGAAGGTCAAAGATTGGCTGGGCGGCAAGGCCGACGTGGTGATGTCGGATATGGCGGCGGCCTCATCCGGCCATAAGCAAACAGACCACCTGCGCATCATGGCCTTGTGTGAAACAGCCGCCTACTTCGCCTTTGATGTTCTGGATGAAGGTGGAACGTTTGTCGCCAAGGTTCTTGCGGGCGGTGCCGAGGGCGATCTGCAGAAGCTGTTGAAACAGAAATTCGACAAGGTTGCGAATGTGAAACCCCCCGCATCACGCTCGGACAGTTCCGAGAAGTTTGTGGTAGCAACGGGATTTCGCGGCTAGTTTTAATCGTCCAGCCAGCTTCGATCGCCGGCCAGCACCTGCTCGCGCAGCGAAGCCGCAGCGATGCCTTGCAGCAACAACGCCTCGCCATGGTTGATGTATTCGGGCGGCTTTGCCCGCAACTCCTCGACCCTCTGTGAAAGGGCCAGCGGCCGTTTCAACTGAGACGTATGGACCGGTTTAAGAAACATGAGTCACCTGTAAGCTGGCGCAAATCTTGCCTCAGCTCTATCTGTAACCCTGAAATTTGCCGGTATCGTGGCGGAAACCGGGCCAAGCCATGCCGTATCAGCGGCCCATCTGTTCCTTGAGTTGCCGCAGGTTCGGATCGTCAGGAACAATCTCCAACCCTTGTTCCAAAACGTCCAGCGCCGCCTGAGGTCCGCGATTGATCTGCGCCAGTTGTACCAGCATCGGCCACGCCTCGGCGCGTTGCGGGTCAAGTGCGACGACCTCCTGAAACGCCTGTTCTGCCGCCTGAGAGTTGCGGAACGTCAGGGCCATCCCGCCCAGCACAAGATGCGTTTCGGGGAAATCCAATCGGTTGGAAATTGCGCCCTGCCATTCCGACATGCCCTGCCCTGACAATTGCCGCTGTTCCGCAGTCAAGGCTTGTGTCGGAATGGTCAGGAACTCTTTCGCGGCAGAGATACGCACGTTCTTCAGAGGATCGGAAAGCAGCGGCTCAAGGCGTTGAATCTGATCTGGCAAGCTGGCCTGACGCTGCAGAGGTGCCGCGTTGGCGCGAACCACCGGGTCTTCATCGAACAGCAACGAGGCCGTTCTGGCCGCCACATCCACCGACCCATATGGTTGAAGAAGGAACGCTGCTGTTGCGCGTACAATCCCCGGCTGCTCCGGGTCGGTCGCAATCTCCAGCAAATCCTCGGGACCATCCGCGCGCCCGAGCGTAGCCGCCTCGAAGGCCGAACCGAAATGCGGCCCTCGGCGCACGCTGGCCGGGAACCATTTTTCGATCTGCTGCGCAGCCCATGTCTGATCCTGATCCTGATGGCAATCGGTGCAGGCATCCTGTCCCAGCCCCAGATCAGGACGCGGAATACGGAAGCTGTGATCGCGCCTGCCGTCCACGCCCATATAAACACGCTCGATCATATGGCAGGACTTGCACTGCGCGCCATCGCTGCCCTCTGGGTGGTTATGATGTTCGGTCGTGTCGTACTCTTTGGCCGTCAATGTTGGAAACTCTGGGTTTCCCGCCGGTGAATGACACTGAGTACAGATCCCGTTTCCGTCCGCTTTCAGCGTTACGCTGTGTGGTTCGTGGCAGTCCATGCAACCGACACCGCGATCATACATCTTGGACTGCAGGAACGAGCCATAGACATAAACCTCATCCAGAATCTGGCCGTCGGGGTGGTACAGCCCCGGTCTGAGCACGGCGAGGTTATACGCATCATGGTAAGGTGTTCCAGGAACAGGATTGCCGTCTCCGTGCGCCTCACGGCGGGAATGACAACTCGCACATTGCTGGATCTCTGCTTCGGTCTGGCCCCTGCCCCAATCCATGCTGAAACCCGTTTCACCGAGACCTGCGGCGAGGCTTTGGCCCCCGACCCAGTCAATATGTGCCGAACCGGGACCATGACAGGCTTCGCATCCGACGCCAATCTCAACCTGAACCGAGCTGTATGTACGTTTCTCGGGCTCATAGTTCTTTTCGAAACCCGTCGCGTGGCATTCCGCGCATCGCGCGTTCCAGTTTTTGTAAGGTCCGCTCCAGTGCAACCCATCGTCTGGCGGTAAGTCCTGATCGGGATAAAGGTGGAACCACCGCTTGTTCTCGGTATCCCAGACGGCATCAAAGCTCTGCAATCGACCGGGTTCGGTTTCGAACAGGTATTGCTGCAAAGGTTCAATGCCCACAACGGAGTGAACTCCGTATGTGGTGGCCACCCCGTCCTTTTCAGTGACCTTCGCTTGCAAAGCTCCGTTTTCATCGGTGAACTCGACCGACATGCCATCATGATCGAAGCGCGTTCCATCAAAATCCGCGACGACGGCGCCCTCCCCGACCTCGGTCCAGGCCAGCGCATGGTGGGACGCGGACCATGCCGCAGCTTCGTCTTCGTGGCATTCGACGCATTGGTCCGACCCGACATAAACGGGCGATTGACCAAAGGCGGCAACCGGGAAGAACAAACAGACGCCAAACGCCAGAAATTTCACTGAGAACCCCGATCTTGTTCTTTTTCCAGATCCATCAAAGCACCGTTGTATTCGGCGCCAAGGATCAAAATCGCAGCGCACAGGTAGAGAAAGATCAAGGCAGCCATGACACCGGCCAAACCGGCGTATGTGGCGCTGTAGGTGGCGAACTGGGCGATGTAGATTGAAAATCCCCAACCGCCTGCAGCCCAGAGACCCAGAGTCAAAACCACCCCCGGCAGGATCTGCATCAACCTGTGTCGGCGGGTTGGCAGGATCATATGTGCCAGCACCACGATGCCTGCCGGAACGGCAACGGTAAACGTCCAGCGCAAACGGTCCACAGACAACCAGTCGGAAACGTTCAAATCTGTCTTCTCCGTAACCAACTGAGTGTAAAACGGTAAAACGACCTCGACCGCTGCGATGGCCAGAATAACCACGCCGCCAACAATCACGAGACCAAGGCACAACAGCCGCGTTTTCCAGAACGGCCAGACATCCTTGTCATGATAGGCCTGGTTCATTGCCGCCCGTACCGCCATAACTCCGTTCGACGCAAAGAAGATCGCCAAAAGAGCGCCCAGGGTGATGACGCCGGAACCGGATTCTTGAAGCACGGCGCGCAGCTCGGCCACGATGGGGCCTGCGACATCTTTCGGCCAAGCGCCAAAGATCAACTCGATCAATTCATCGGTGACATACCCTTGGGACAAAGACCCGGCCAAGGCCACAGTGAACAACACGAACGGAAACAGGGCCAGCATCAACGACATGGCGACGTGACTGCTCATCACGAACCCGTTTTTGTTGTTGAACCGAACGATGGCCAGCCAAAGCGCCTGAACAGGCCGGCCAAGAGAGGGAATCACACGTGCGCTCATTCCCAGACCCTAACCCGCCTCGCCATTCCTCTGAAACGGCAAATCCCGCGTAAGTGTAAATTATCTAGCTCAAATATTTGGGCACATTGCAGAATCCTGCCCGCGCGTGCAGGATCACCTTCCAGAGCGATCACCAATCGGTGTAATGTGCCAAACGGCACGACAGGCGGGCTAATCAATGACCTTGGAACCAGACCAGAACACTGAGGCACCGCGACTGAAGCTGTCGGTTGTTCGGGACACCACGATTGTCGCCACGCTGATCGTGCTGGGTTTGTATGCGGGCTCTGCCTTTTTGATCCCGCTGACGATGGCGCTGCTGATCAACGTTCTGATCATCGCGCTCAGCGACCGGGTTATCGCGCTGACGCGGGTGCCGGTCTGGCTGGCCAATTTGGCGGGTGTCACAGTCGTGTTGGCTGGTTTGTTCGTGATCATGTACATTCTCGGCAGTCAGGCGACCCAGTTCGCGCGGTCGATCAGCACCTATGAAAACCAATTCGACGGCGCCGTTCACCGCATCACCGGGCTGGTGGGTAATGACGTCACCAAGTTCATCCGCGACAACCTCGTCAGCATCGACATGTCCTATGTCGCACGGGTTCTGCTCAGCAGTGCGACATCGCTGTTGAACCAGTTCTTTCTGATCAGCCTTTACGTTGCATTCCTGATGGCCGAGCGTCTGGCCTTTCGCAAAAAGATCCAACTGGCAGCGGGCAATCCTGAAACCGGGGCCGAATTTACATCAATTCTGGATGCGATCACCTTTAGCCTGCAGCGATATGTCGGCGTAAAAACATTCATCAGCCTGGTCACCGCAGGCATCAGTTATACCGTCTTCAAGGTGCTTGGGCTTGAATACGCGGAAACCTGGGCGGTTCTGACCTTTGCGCTGAATTTCATCCCGTCGATCGGTTCGATTATCGCCGTGATCTTTCCGGCCATGATCGCTCTGGTTCAGTTTGAAACGATCGGGCCGTTCCTGATCATCGTATTCGGCTGCGGCACCATTCAGTTTCTGATTGGCAACTTTCTGGACCCTGCCATGCTGGGCCGGTCGCTGAACATGTCCACGTTTCTGGTGATCCTGGCGCTGACCTTCTGGACAACCGTCTGGGGGCTGATCGGCGCGTTCCTCAGCGTTCCGCTGACGGTCTGCATCCTGATCATCTTCAGCCATATTCCCGCGCTCAGACCCGTTGCGATTTTGATGTCTCTGGATGGCCGGCTTGGCGACGACAACACGCCCGCACGCCAGCGGTAACCGATGCAGGCCCCTGTTTTCATAGGGTCCGAAATCTATCGACATTCGACTTACGGCTCCAAACATCCGCTGGCCATTCCGCGTGTTTCAACCGTCATCGACCTATGCCGCGCGCTGGGTTGGCTGACGATAGAAAACTACCGGGTCAGCCCCTGCGCGAAACCAAGTGCCTTACAAAGGTTTCACACACCGGACTATATAGCTGCCTTGAAAGCGGCTGAGCACGCTCAGAGCGTTTCGGATGAAGTCCGCGTCAAACACGCGCTGGGCACGCTGTCAAACCCGGTGTTTCCGGAAATGTACCGACGCCCGGCCACAGCGGCCGGAGGGTCCATGCTGGGCGCCGAACTGATCCGGGATGGCGGCATCGTCTTCAACCCGGCCGGTGGCACGCACCATGGCCTGCCTGACCGCGCCAACGGGTTTTGCTACTTGAACGATCCGGTTCTGGCGATCCTTGCGCTTTTGCAAATGGGTCTGGATCGCGTCGTCTATATCGATATCGACGCGCATCATTGTGACGGGGTCGAGGTCGCCTTTCACGGTTCAGACAAGGTCCGAATGATTTCGGTTCACGAAACCCGGCGTTGGCCCTTTTCCGGCACGCTCATGGATGATGCAGGTGGCGCGGCGCTGAACTTGCCGGTGCCCAGAAACCTGAATGACGACGAGTTTTCGGCCATTCTGGACCAGCTGATCCTGCCCGCAACCGAAGCCTTTCAGCCCCAGGCAATCGTTCTGCAATGCGGGGCGGACGCCGTCGCCGAAGACCCGCTGTCGCGCCTGGCGCTGTCCAACAACTCGCATTGGCAGACGGTCGCCGCGTTGAAATACCTCGCCCCACGGATTCTTGTTCTCGGCGGCGGAGGCTACAACCCATGGTCCGTCGGGCGGCTTTGGAGCGGCGTTTGGGCCACCCTGAACGGGTTCGATATTCCCGACGCTCTGGATGCCGAGGCTCGGGAAATCCTTGAGGCCCTGACATGGAGCCGAGCGGCAGGTCGGCAACCTTCGCCCCATTTGGTGCAGACCTTGCGCGACGCACCAAATCACGGTCCAATCCGCCCTGAATTGAAGGAGGATCTGCGTCAACTGACCGCTCGAATTTCCCGGTAGAATGCCCACCAAAATCCTGCTAACATACCGTCGTTGCAAAACTTTTTTAACCACCCAGCATCCTGAATAGTCTCAACGTCAAAACCGAAAATTGGCGCCGATTGGATCCACGAAATGAATGCACTTAATCAGATAAATGATCTTAAAGCCCGCATGGGACAGACCATCATCGGGCAAACCGAAGTGATCGACCGCCTTCTGATCGGGATACTGGCGAACGGAAATTTGCTGATCGAGGGGCTGCCCGGTCTGGCAAAAACCCGCGCGGTCAAGGCCATGGCCAAAAACTTGGACGCAAGTTTCAGCCGGATTCAGTTTACACCCGATTTGCTGCCCTCAGACGTCACCGGAACCGAGGTTTTTCAGCAAACAGACGACGGCGGCACCTTTCGCTTTGAGCCGGGTCCCATCTTCGCCAACATCGTTCTGGCGGATGAGATCAACCGCGCCCCAGCCAAAGTCCAGGCTGCTTTGCTTGAGGCGATGGAGGAACGGCAGGTAACTGTTTCGGGCACAACGCATAAGATGGACCCCCTGTTCATCGTGATGGCGACGCAAAACCCGATCGAACAGGAAGGCACGTACCCTTTGCCCGAAGCGCAGATGGACCGGTTCCTGATGCATGTGCAGATCACCTACCCGCCGGTCGAGGACGAGGTTGAGGTAATCCGTCTGGTGCGTAACGAAGAGATCGCGGCCGGAAAAAGCGCCTCCAACGATGTCCCTCCGACCATCCCACAGGACGCCGTTTTCGCCGCGCGTGCTGAGATCGGCCAGATTCACGTTTCTGACGCGATGGACCGGTACATGGCCGACCTCGTGCAGGCGACGCGGACCCCAGGCGCGCTAAGTGAAGAACTGGCCAGTTGGATCGACATCGGGGCCAGCCCCCGCGCCTCGCTGGCTCTGGACAAGTGCGGCCGCGCACATGCCTGGATGAACCAGCGCGACTATGTCGACCCGGCCGATATTCGCGCGATCGCGCACGACGTTTTCCGCCACCGCATAACGCTCAGCTTTGAGGCGCAAGGTAGTGCCAAATCGGCGGATGACGTGATTTCGGAAATCCTGCAGCTTGTCGCGCTGCCCTGATCCCTGAGGAACGCCGCGTGTCCCAGACCGCCGCATATCCCGACGACCCGCGCATTCACGTTAATGCGGACCACCTGTTGCGGTTGGGACCCAAGTCGCGTGCGCTCAGCCTTTTGCCGCGTCAGCCAGCCCGTTCGATCCTAAACGGTCGGCACGCATCCCGCCTGCGTGGGCGTGGATTAAATTTCGAGGAACTGCGCAACTATCAGCCCGGCGATGACATCCGCACAATCGACTGGAAAGTGACCGCTCGTACCGGAGAGCCCCATGTTAGGGTCTATACCGAGGAGCGCGATCGCCCGGCCCTGTTGCTGGTCGATCAACGGGTTTCGATGTTCTTCGGAACGCAAGTTTACATGAAATCGGTTATCGCGGCCGAGGCAGCGGCCATCGCGGCGCATCGTGTTCTTGGGCAGGGCGACCGGGTCGGCGGGATCGTCTTCGGCGACACCGATCTGGCCGAACACCGCCCGCAACGGCGACCAGCCGCCTTGACGCGCTTTCTGACCTCCGTGGGGTCATTGAATTCAAACCTTCACGCGTCACTGCGTCCTGAACCGACGGTAACTCTCAATGACGTGCTGAAACAGGCAACACGGATCGCGCATACCAATTCGCTAGTATGTGTGTTTTCGGATTTTGACGGGCTGAACGAGACTTCGGAAATACTGCTACGTAGACTTTCGGCGCCCAACGATCTGATTTTGTTCAATACTTCCGACCCGAGCTCGCGCGAATTAGCTCCAAATCTCAAAATGACCGTGTCCGACGGCGACCGCCAGATCGAAATCGACAGTTCGGACCACGAATTGTCGCCTCGCATACGCGCGGCGTTGGAGGGCCGTTTGGCACAGCTGCAAATTTGGTCGCGCCGCTATGGCTTTCCAATCGTGCCTTTGACCACCGCGGAACCAACACTCGACCAACTCCTCAGGCTGTTCGGCCATCGTGGAGGCCGATAATGAGCGTCGATGTCGAAGGCAAATCGCTGGTTGGACTGCTGGACATGCTTGAACCCGCTCCGGCGCCGGACCCGATTTCGATGATGCCGCAGACATGGGGTTGGGTTGCTCTGGCGCTGATCGTCGTGGGTTTGATCGCGCTTTGTCTATACGCTGTTCTGCGCCACCGCCGGACAAATGCCTACAGGCGCGAGGCGCTGGTTGAACTGGCGGCCTCGGGCGACAGCGCAGCAAAAACGGCCGAGATTCTACGCCGCACCGCGTTGGTCGCGTTTCCCCGCAAGCAGGTTGCGTCATTGCACGGTGACAAATGGGTGAACTTCCTGAAGCAAACGTCTGAAAAAGCATCATTTCAGGAAAACGCGTGCCGCGCCCTTATTGAGGCACCATACAGAACGGACTCGACTGATCCAAACCTGACTAAACTTGCACGGGACTGGATCAAGACCCACAAGCGGGAAAGGGCAACGTGATGTTTTCCTTCGCTGCGCCTTGGGCCTTTCTCCTGATGCCGTTGCCCTTGCTGGTGTACTGGTTCGCCCCTCCGCACCGAGAGAAAAGCAGCTCAATCCGCATCCCGTTCTTTCGCCACGTCGCGCAGGCTGCAGGCGTTGAGCCGAAGTCCGGCTCCGTCATCCTGAACCGCGCAAAGCTGCAGACCGGAATCGTTGTATTGATTTGGCTTCTCTTGGTGACAGCAATGGCTCGCCCAGAAAAACTGGGAGAGCCCGTGGTCATCGAGAAATCGGCCCGCGACGTCGTGCTTGCGCTGGATATATCCGGCTCGATGGATCAACGCGATTTCACCTCGTCAGACGGAACACCCAAACAGAGGTTGGCCGCCGTCAAAGACGTGCTGCGGAGTTTCATCGCCGAGCGTCAGGGGGATCGCATGGCTCTGATCATCTTTGGTACCCGTGCGTTTGTGCAGGCTCCGTTCACGGAAGATCTGAACAGTTTGAATGGGTTCCTGGATCAAACTGCAGTAGGAATGGCTGGGCCGAACACCGCCCTGGGAGACGCCATCGGGCTGGGAATTCGTACATTCGATTCGAGCGAGCTCGACCAGCGCCTGATGATCGTGCTCAGCGATGGTGCGGATACGTCCAGCCGAATGACGCCGATAAACGCCTCCGCTATTGCAGCGGATAAAGGCGTCGTCATCTACACGGTGGGTGTCGGGGACCCGAATGCCTCGGGCGAAGATCGGGTCGATCTGGGCGCTTTGAAAGAAATCGCGGACCGGACTGGGGGCGAGTACTTCTTTGCAGACGACGAAGACGCGTTGGCGGCAACGTATGAACGCATCGATCAGCTCAATCCCCGGGTCGTGGAAACCCAAAGCTACCGCCCGCGCGAAAGTCTTGCGCATTACCCCCTTGTTCTGGCTTTGATGCTTATGCTTGGCAGCATTGCCGGATTACACCTGACGCGGCGCAGAGGTGTGGCATGATGGGGGTATTGGCAGAATTTCATTTTATTCGAGTATATTGGCTGCTTTTCTTCATTCCAATCGCTGGCTTGTGGTGGCTGGCGCGCCCTAAACCTCAATCGCAATACCAACAACCCGAAGGTATCGCCCCGCATCTCGCGGCCGCACTTAGGTTGGGGTCCGAAGATAGGCGGCGTGTCTACCCGATCGATGTCGCGATGATTGCGGCTATTCTAACCACGTTAGCCGCGGCAGGACCGACATGGTCCCGTGCACCCAATCCGCTGGTCGCAGATACCGCACCTTTGGTGATCGCGCTGAAGGTTACGGACAGTATGGAAGAACCCGACCTTCCTCCGTCACGCCTCGAGCGGGCCAAGTTCAAGGTAACTGACCTGATAAATGCCCGCGCGGGCGCACGCACCGCTTTGATTGCTTATGCTGGAACCCCTCACCGCGTTGCGCCCTTGACCGAGGACGCCAATATCCTCCGCCCTCTTCTGGAAGGTCTTTCGCCAGCCGTCATGCCAAAACAGGGTGACGCCGCTGCGGACGCGTTGGCGCTGGCTGAATCTATTTTGGCCGACAGCGAAACGCCCGGGGCGGTCTTGTTCGTCTTGGACGACCTCGACCCATCGCAGCTGGCCGGTTTCGAGGAAGCGACCACGCCCGTGTTCTTCCTCACAATGCTACCCGGTGATCAGCGTATCGCCCAACTGGACGGCCTGAGGAATGCGACCGTCGTGCCATTTTCGGGTGATGATAGGGATATCAATCGGTTACAACGTCAAATTCAGTCTGCTTATACAGCGGCACTGGATGATGGCGACCGCCTGGATTGGCAGGATCGAGGCTGGATTCTGGCGTGGCCAGCCGCACTGTTGTCGCTGCTTTGGTTCCGACGGGGTTGGGTCATCCGATGGGCATTTCTTGCGCTGTTCTTCACGACCCCTTCGGGCCCCGCGTTTGCCGATGGATGGCGGGATTGGTTCCTGACCCCCGATCAGCAGGGACAAATCGCGATGAACCAGAAACGCTATGCTGAGGCGGCTGACCTGTTCCAGGACCCATATCACGAGGGGTATGCAAGGCTGAAGGCGGGACAGTATCCGGAAGCAGCAGCCATTTTTGCAGAGCTTGATACGCCAGAGGCCGCCTTTTCAGAGGGAATGGCCAGAATTCGAAATCGGGAGTACCGCCCCGCCGTAGCGGCCTTTGAAACAGCGCTGGAACGCAGACCGGACTGGCCCGAAGCGCAGCACAATCTGGAAGTGTCCAAGGCAATCCTCGAATACGTTGAAACGACCCGCGAGCAGTCGGACACAGGCGAAGAAGCAGGGATCGGAGCGGACGATACGGTCTTTGACAATGAGGCCGGTCGAGGAGAGAACACAACCGTTCAGGCACCGACCGAAGGCGCGCAAGCCATGTCGGCGGATCAGTGGATCAGTACAATTGACACCGACATGCAGGACTTTCTTCGCAACCGGTTCCTTTTGGAAAATCAGGAGCAACAGCAATGAGATACCTCCTTTTTCTCATGCTGATACTGCCGGTGCCACTAATGGCACAAACAGAGCTTCAACCTCAGGTCTCCGCCGAAGTACCGACCGAGCCGGTTACCGTCGGGCAGCCTGCAATTGTTCGGATAAAGGTTCTTGTCCCGACCTTCATGCCGTCTCCTCCAGTATTTCCTTCACTTGAGCAAGAGAACCTGCTTGTGCGCCTGCCCGAACGCGCCTCGGGCCCCGTTAGTGAAACGGTGAACGGCGAGACCTGGTCAGGGGTTCAGCGCAGCTATCGCCTGTATCCGCTTCAAGCCGGACAAGTTGTGTTCGGCGCTCAGGATGTCATCGTTACCTTCGCAGATCCCGACACGAATGCGCCGACGCAGGTGTCCGTCTCCCTGCCCGAATTGACATTGAACGCTGTCGTTCCTAAGGGCGCGCGCGACCTGGACCCGCTGATCATCGCAACGGGTTTCGAGGTGGATCAGCAGATCGAAGGTTCGACCGAGATGGAAAACGGCGGGGCCATCACGCGCCGTTTGACGTCCAAAATCACCGGGACGACGCCTTTCCTGGTCCCTGAGTTGATCCCAGAAATCCAAAACCCTCTGCTGCGCGCCTATCCAAAAGAACCGCGTTTCACGGAAAGCGAAGACCGCGGAATATTGTCCGGGCAACGCGTGGACGAAATCACCTATCTCGCGCAGGACGGCGGCCAAACCGAACTGCCGCCAATTTCGGTTCGCTGGTACAATCTGGAAACCGATCAGGTCGAAACCATCGACATCGAGTCAGTCGAGCTGACCCTAGCGCCACCCAAATGGCAGCCGCCAGGCGCGGAATCCATTCTGACCGCACTCATTTGGTTCGCAGTGCTGGGGTTGGCATTTTGGGGTGTGTTGCGCTTCTTTGGTCCACGCATCAAAACGTGGAACCAAATGCGACAGAAAAAGTACCAGGAATCCCCCGAGTTCGCGCTGAATGTGTTAACGACCGCGCTACAGGAGCGCGATTTTTCAAAGACATACTCGGCATTGGAAATGTGGAAAGCACGAAGTGACTTCCCCGAAATGGCTATCGGTCTCGAAAGACGGCTGGCTAAGATCGGGGCTGCAAAATACTCAACCCACAAAGAGGATTCAGGTGCGGACTGGGCAGCAGCGATTTCGGAACTCAAGGCTCTGGGGCAAACACAGCGCCACCTGTCGGACCCGCTTCCGCCGCTTAACCCGTAACCTTAGCACTGACAGCTGGAGATCAATTTCCGTCTGTCTATCAGGCGAACGCGGCCGTAACCAAGTTCGATCAATCCCAGGTCCGCAAGGCGGTGTAGATTCCGGTGTAGCGTCGGCTGAGAAACGGCGACCATAGCTGCCAGTTCGTCCTGAGAAACAACGATCCACCCATCGGATTTTGTTGCCCCCTCATCGAGATGCAATAAGCGCAACACCAAACGCTTTTCTGTGCCAGTAACGGCCAAGTTGGCCATGATACGCAATGCGGTCTGCATGTTCTCATGCGACAACGCGTAAAAGTCGCGGACGTAATCCGGATTGTCGCGCACCAATCTGTCCAAGCGCGAAGACGGAAAGAACAAAGCGCGCGTGTGCTGCGTCGCGAAGACGCTCACCAGCCTTAGCGCCTCAGCAAACAGCGCCAGATCGCCGATCCAGAACCCGCCGCCCTGACGGTGAACCACGAATTCCTGACCATCATCCGCTGGCGCCATAATCTGAACAGCGCCCTCCAAAACCGCATAGACCCCGTTGGCCGGGTCACCGATGTGATAGAGGGGCTCGCCAGCTTCAAACGTTTTTGCAATCCCGCAGGCGAGCAGATCCGATTGAAAACGAGAGCCGCGCGTTCCGAACCACCCCGAGCCCAGCAGCTGTTTCCGGTCATTGGGATTATCAAACATTAGTATTCATCAATCTCATCATATGATAGGTTTCCGCACATTATCATAGCTTAAGGTATGGCTATTCGATTCTCGACCTAATCCTAGATTTTCTGGTCGAGAATCAAGACCTTGTTGGCGGATCATTTATGAACTTGGGCGCCTTCAATTACTTTTCAATCAACGGGTCATTAAGACTCGGTCAGTTCAGGAGCATACTATGTCACCACCTCGATCGATTGCAGATAATTGGCGCAGTAAGCTGCGCAAGTTCGCTGTAGCTTCCGTTGCTGTTGTGCTGGCCATGCCCGCATGGGCACAGGATCAAAAGCCAAACATCCTGGTAATTTGGGGCGACGATATCGGGCAATCCAACATCTCGGCCTACACGATGGGCCTGATGGGGTATCAAACTCCGAACATCGACCGGGTTGCGAAAGAAGGCATGATCTTCACCGACTATTACGGCGAACAGTCCTGCACCGCCGGTCGGTCCTCTTATATCATGGGCCAGTCAGTATTCCGCACGGGCCTGTCCAAGGTCGGCCTTCCGGGCGCGGATCTGGGTATGCAGGTTGAAGACCCGACAATTGCCGGCCTGTTGAAAGACCACGGCTATGTCACCGGCCAGTTCGGCAAGAACCACCTTGGCGACAAGGATGAGCATCTTCCGACAAACCACGGTTTTGATGAGTTTTTCGGCAACCTCTACCACCTGAACGCGGAAGAAGAACCCGAGAACGAGGACTACCCCGGCGATACGGTGCTGGCCGATGGCCGCACGTTCCGCGAAGCTTATGGTCCGCGTGGCGTAATCAAGTCCAAGGCGGACGGCACAATCGAAGATACCGGCCCGCTGACGAAAAAGCGTATGGAAACGGTCGACGAAGAAACCGTCGCAGCCGCGATCGACTTCATCAAGCGCGCGCATGAGCAAGGCCAGCCCTTCTATGTCTGGTGGAATGGCACGCGCATGCATTTCCGCACCCACGTCAAAGACGAGATGCGGACGCAGGCGAATGAAATCGTCGGTGGCGTAGCGGACGAATACACCGCTGGTATGATTGAGCATGACATGCATGTCGGGCAGCTGTTGGACCTGCTGGATGAGCTTGGCATCGCTGACAACACGATCGTGCATTATTCGACCGACAACGGCCCGCATTACAACACCTGGCCGGATGCCGCTGCAACGCCGTTCTGGGGTGAGAAGAACACCAACTGGGAAGGCGGCTGGCGCGTCCCGTCAATGGTTCGCTGGCCCGGTCAGATCGAAGCCGGCTCGGTCACAAATGAGATCGTGCACCATATGGACTGGCTGCCGACATATCTGGCGGTTGCAGGCGATCCTGAGATCAAGGAAAAGCTGAAGCAAGGGTACTCATCCTCTGGCATGGGCCGCGACTACAAGGTCCATCTGGATGGCTATAACATCCTGCCGCTGCTGACCGGTGAGGCAACCGAAAGCCCGCGGAGGGAGATCTTCTATTTCTCGGATGATGGTGACCTGACTGCCCTGCGCTTTGACGATTGGAAACTGATTTTCCTGGAGCAGAAGGCATGGGCAACGCTGCGCGCCTGGATGGAGCCGTGGACCGAGCTGCGTATCCCGCTGATCATCAACCTGCGTCGTGACCCGTATGAGCGCGCTTACCGCACGTCCAACACTTACTACGACTGGTTGCTTGATCGGGCTTATTTCCTGGTACCAGCCCAGCAATATGTGGGCAACTTCCTGGCGACTTTCCAGGAATTCCCGCCGCGCCAGAAAGCTGCAAGCTTCAATCTGGATCAGGTGATGGACAAACTGGCAACGCCGACCAACAACTAAGTCGAGTAAAACAAAACCCGGGGCCGCCACATAAATGGCGGCCCTTTTCATCTTGAAATTAAATGAGAAATTCATGCGTCACTTCATTCTAAGCGCCGTACTCTCCTGCGCCCCGATGATCGCGCTGGCAGACCCGCTGCCCAGCTGGAATGCAACCGAAAGCAAGGATCGGATCATCGATTTTGTCGCCGCAGTTACCGACCCGGAAAGGCCGGAATACGTGACACCTGCTGAGCGGATTGCCGTGTTCGACAATGACGGAACCCTTTGGGCCGAGCAGCCAGTCTATTTCCAGCTGTTCTTTGCCATGGACCGTCTTGCCCAGTTGGCTGAAGCGGACCCGTCAATCCTATCCACGCCCACGTTGCAAGCCGCTGCAAAGGGCGATCTGAAAACCGTTCTGGAAGATGGCCATGATGGCTTGATCGAGGTCATAAACGCCTCGCACGCCGGCGTCTCAGTGGACGAGTTTCAGAACGCGGTTGCCGAATGGTTGGATACCGCACGGCACTCAGACACCGACCTGCCCTATGATCAGATGACCTATCAACCGATGGTCGAGCTGCTGCGGTATCTGCGCGACGAAGGGTTTAAGACCTACATCGTTTCCGGCGGCGGCTTGCATTTCATGCGCGTTTTTGCCGAAGAAGCCTATGGCATCCCGCCCGAACAAGTATTGGGCACCTATACCGACACAACCTACGACAGCGCCGAAGGTGATCCGGTCATCACCAAGGCCCCCAGCATCGCATTTGTCGATGACAAGGAAGGCAAGCCAATCAACATTGAGCGTACAATCGGCAGACGTCCGATATTGGCCGGCGGAAACTCGGACGGCGATTTTGCCATGTTGGAGTGGACAACAGCGGGCGATGGGCCACGATTGGGAATTCTTGTTCACCATACAGACGGGGAGCGTGAATGGGCTTATGACCGCGAAAGCCCGATTGGCAAACTGGTCGATGGGTTGGACAAAGGACCGGAATTGGGCTGGGTCATCGTAGATATGGCGCAGGACTGGTCGCGCATCTACACTGGGGCGAACTGAACCGTCACGGAGCCCGATAACCCTATGTGGACACTGCTTGTTTCTGTCTTTTTGTTTGCGCTTTATGCCACGGCAGTTGTCTTCGCGGTGCGTGCGGCCCAGACCGCGCGCACGCCTCAGGGTGCGGTCGGTTGGGTGGTCTTTCTGGTGTCTGCCCCGATGTTGGGCGTACCGCTCTACCTGTTTCTGGGGCACCATCGGTTTAGCGGTTACCGTATCGCGCGCAAAGAAAGCCAGCGCGTTGTCGAGGGGATCAAAACCTTTGCCGATTACTCCAGACCGGACCCCGAGAAGATGCTCATCAACCCCCGGCCCTTTGAGGCTCTGGCGCATTTGCCCGCGTCGCGTGGCAATGGTGCGGAACTGCTGATTGACGGGCAGGCGACCTTTGACTCGATATTCGAAGCCATCGATGGGGCGAAATCTTATGTTTTGATCCAGTTCTACATCGTGCGCGCTGACGAGCTCGGTCAGAAACTCAAAAGAAAGCTGATCGCAGCAGCAAAACGCGGTGTCAGCGTCCGGTTCATGATGGACGGGGTCGGAAGCTATTCTCTGCCCTCGGACTACATCGAAGAAATGCGCCAGGCCGGCGTTACAATTGCCGACCCACGCGAACAACGCGGGCCAAAGTTTCGTTTTCAATTGAATTATCGCAACCATCGCAAGTCGGTCATTATCGATGGCGAAAATGGGTTTATTGGCGGGCATAACGTCGGTGTCGAATATCTTGGGCAGGATCCGCATTTTGGCCACTGGCGCGACACGCATATCAAGATGACCGGCCATATCGTCCGACAATTGCAGCTGATCTTCATCGAAGACTGGCATTGGGCCCATGAAGAAGATCTGATCGATCAACTGGACTGGGCCGGGTCCGAGGCAGATCAGGACATGAACGCCCTGCTGGTTGCGACCGGGCCAGGAGATGAAAACGAAACCGGGGCGCTGATGTTCTTCGCCGCAATCACCGAGGCGCAAAACCGGATCTGGATTGCGTCGCCGTATTTCGTTCCAGACATCGACATCATGACCGCCCTGAAGCACGCGGCTTTGCGGGGTGTCGATGTACGCATCCTTATACCGGATTCCATTGATCATCGCCTGCCCTGGCTGGCGGCCTTTGCCTATTTCGATGAAATCCGCGAATGCGGTGCCAAAGTATTTCGGTACAAAGATGGTTTCATGCACCAAAAGGTGTTTGTGGTCGATGACGCCTTGGCAGCCGTGGGAACGACCAACCTGGACAATCGATCATTTAGACTGAACTTTGAGGCAATGGCCCTGTTCTTCGATCCCCGCGCAGCCGAGGCCGTAGAGGCAATGCTGCAAAAGGATTTCGAAAAATGTTATCAGCTGACGCGCACTTTGGGTCAGCAACCTGCCCCAATTCGCCTTGGCGCTCCGATTGCCCGATTGTTCGCGCCGATCCTTTAGGCCATGAATCTTTCCTGAAACACGCGCGTCATCAGGGCGACCATGTAGGCGGTCGACAGGCCAAACGCCAGCAGACCCGTGACCGCGGCAAACGTCCCGAAAATACGCAGGTCTTCACCCAAAACGATATCGCCGTAACCAAGTGTGGTGAACGACACGAGTGAGAAATACAGCGCCGTGTTCCAATCGGGCAGGACACCGCCGAACACCCAGACAATCGCCCAGATCCAAACCTGAATGGTATGGGTCGCAACAATAAAGGCCAGCGCCATGGCGATCGGACCGGCCGTCGCCAGAATATCGCCTTTGTTTTCCCATCGTTCGATCAACTTGTTGATAGCCACAGTGCACATTGTCAGCAGGATGATTTCGACCAGAAAGCAAAGCCCGAGAAACGTGCTTCCCCATAAAATCTGCTGCGACAAGGTCATGTTTTTACATCCTGATTTGTGCCGACGGCCAACCGGTCCACAATGACCTGCGAGGACGAGCGAAACAACCCGCTCTGCTCCAATCCGAAGTGCGGCGAAAGGAACCGATGGTGCGTCACCTCTGGACAGTTGGTGAAACTGTTGCAAATCCTTGTGAAAATGGGGACGCATATGCTTCTGAAATTCGATCAGGTTCAGAAATCCTATCCCGGCGGACGCCCGGTCCTGCGGGATGTGTCGCTGTCTCTGGATCGCGGTCAGACGCTTGCACTGACCGGCGAAAGCGGCAGCGGCAAGAGCACGCTGTTGAACCTTGCAGCTGCGCTCGACACAGCAGATGGCGGAGAGATCACGCTGGATTGGACGAATCTGTCAAATCTGGATGACTCAGGCCGGGCGGCTCTGCGCCGTACTTCTTTGTCGTTGGTGTTTCAGCAGTTTAACCTGATCCCTTCACTCACGACCGGCCAGAACCTGTCGTTTCACGCGCGGCTGGCGGGGTGTCACGATCCCGACTGGTGCGCACATTTAGCCGATCGGTTGGGTTTAACGGATCTTCTGGATCGATATCCGGAGAACCTGTCGGGCGGGCAGCAGCAGCGCGTTGCCATTGGTCGCGCCATGGCCGCGAAGCCCAAACTGCTACTGGCGGATGAGCCGACGGGAAACCTCGACGAAACCGCAAGTGCGACCGTGCTTGATCTGATGCTGTCTTTGGTTGCCGATACGGGCGCTGCGTTGCTTTTGGTCACCCATTCGCAAGAGATCGCGGCGCGGCTGGATCGGCGGGCGCACCTGACGGGCGGACACATCGAATGACGCTGACCGTCATACAGGCGCTGGCCTCGCATTGGCGCGCGCACCGCCTGCAATTGGCGACGTTGCTCATTGGTCTAGCTTTGGCAACTGGCTTATGGTCCGCCGTTCAGGCCATCAACGCTGAGGCGCGCGCGAGCTATGACCGCGCGGCCGATCAGCTTGCCTTGGGGCAGTATGATGAGTTGCATGACCCGACCGGCCCGATCCCTCTCTCGCGTTACGTCGACCTGAGGCGCGCCGGATGGCAGGTCGCAGCCGTACTGGACGGACATCTTCGCATTGACGGCCGAGCTCTGCGCGTACTTGGGGTGGACATGGTCGCCTACCCCGCCCTGCCCGCTGTCACGCAGTTGGAGCAAAGCGGAACGCCCCCCGACCCTGCCGACATTCTGACTGCGCCCGGTCGCTTGTTAGCACGGCCAGAGTTGGAAATGTTGCTTGCCGGTCGGGCATCGTTACCGCCGGTGATGACAAGCGACGCTCTGCCGCCGGACCTGATTCTGACAGATATCGGCGTGGCGGAAACTCTGCTGGACAGGCGCGGTGAAATCTCCCGGCTTATCGTTCTGCATGACCAGCCGAGCGCTGTCGCGTCGCTCACCGAAATTGCTCCCGAGCTGGAGCGGACAGCGGCCGCGTCGCAACTGGAAACTGCGCAGTTGACGGACAGCTTTCACCTGAACTTGTCAGCCTTTGGCCTTCTGTCTTTTGCAGTTGGATTGTTCATTGTGCATGGCACCGTGGGACTGGCCTTTGCCCAGCGGCGCGCAATGATCCGGACGTTGCGGGCCTTGGGCGTTTCGATGCGACGCCTTGTCTGGCTCATCATGGTCGAGTTGTCGGTGTTGGCGATCATCGGCGGCATACTTGGTCTGTTACTGGGATTTTTCCTTGCTGGCGCATTGCTGCCTGACGTCGCAGCGACCCTGCGGGGTCTGTACGGCGCGCCGGTCAGCGGGCAGATAACCTTGCAACCGCAATGGGTTCTGACCGGTCTCGCGATGGCTTTAGGGGGCACTTTTCTTGCCAGCGGACACGCATTGTTTCGACTGTCACGTATGCCGATTCTCAGCGGAGCGGGTTTGCAGGCCTGGCGCAGCGCTGCCTCTGGCAATTGGGTGACAGCCCTCGCGGGATTGGCTGCGATTGCTGGCGGAGTGGCCGCCCTGCTTGTCTTTGGAGGATTGATTGCAGGCTTCGCAATGGTGGCCGGGCTGTTGATCGGATCGGCGCTTGTGTTGCCCTACCTTCTTGCGCGCGTTCTCATTGTGCTCCAGCGCGCTGCTAGGGGGCCGGTTGCCCAATGGGTATGGTCGGACATGCGCACGCAACTGCCGGGTCTGTCTCTGGCGCTGATGGCGCTTTTGCTCGCGTTGGCCGCGAATATCGGCGTGGGAACAATGGTGTCCAGCTTTCGGCTTACCTTTGTCGGTTGGCTGGATCAGCGTCTGACATCCGAGCTGTATGTGACCGCCGCCGACGATCAGCAGGGTCAACAAATCTCGGAGTGGCTGACCCCTCAGGTCGACGCTGTGCTGCCGATCCGTAGCGTTGAACTCGCGCACCCCACTGGGCCACTGTTCTTGTATGGCGTTATAGACGATCAGACCTACCGGCAGAAATGGCCGCTGATTTCTTCATCACCCGGTGTTTGGGATCGCGTTATGGACGGGGCCGCCGTGTTGATCAATGAACAGCTTGCCCGCCGCGAAAACCTTTGGCCCGAAGACGTTCTTGCGATTACTCCAACCACCTCTATGACCATTGCAGGTGTCTATTCCGACTATGGCAACCCGACCGGTCAGGCCATCGTTTCAATGGCGCAATTCGACCAGATCGCGCCGAGGGCCGAAGCGCGCCGGTTCGGGGTTCGCCTCGCGCCCGAGCGGGCCACGGATCTGGCGCAAGCTTTGCGAGACCAGTTCGACCTGCCGCGCCGCGCGGTCGTGCAACAGGCCGCGATGAAGGCGCAATCCATGGACGTTTTCGAAAAGACATTTGTGGTGACGTCAGCGCTGAACATCCTCACGCTGGGGGTTGCGGGGTTCGCTATTCTGACCAGCTTGCTAACTCTGTGGACGCAGCGCCTACCGCAGATTGCTCCGGTCTGGGCGCTGGGGCTGACACGGGCAAAACTAGCCCGGCTGGAGCTGTTGCGCAGTGTGTTGCTTGCCGCACTGACGGCCATTTTCGCTCTGCCTTTGGGGTTGGCGCTGGCCTGGGCTTTGTTGGCCGTCATCAACGTCGAGGCGTTTGGCTGGCGATTGCCAATGTACCTTTTCCCGGCCGACTGGGTGTACCTTCTGCTGCTGACGCTGTGCGCGGCCGTTATCGCAGCCGCCTTGCCGGCAATCCGGTTGTTACGTCTGCCTCCTGCGGACCTACTGAGGGTGTTTGCCAATGAGCGTTAGGATATGCCTTATTCTGCTAATGTTGGCTCTGCCCGGCTTTGGCCGCGCGCAAGGTTACGCAGGGCTTGGCGGTTCCGCTGAAGGGTTCTCGGTGCCTAAGCCCGGTTATCAGTTTCATTTCCCGCAGGATCATGGCCCCCATCCGTCCTATCGGATTGAATGGTGGTATCTGACCGCGAACCTGCTGGGCGAGGACGGGCGCGACTATGGAATTCAGTGGACGTTATTCCGGTCGGCGCTGAAGCCAACTGAGAAAGAGGGTTGGCAAAGCCCGCAACTCTGGCTGGGTCATGCCGCGGTGACTACACCCGAAACGCACTACTTCGCCGAACGCCTTTCACGTGGCGGAATTGGTCAGGCGGGTGTCACGGCCGACCCGTTTGAAGCTTGGATCGACGAATGGCATATGCGCGGCCCGGACCTCGAAGCCCTACACCTGTTGGCAAATGGGGCGGACTTTGGGTACGATCTGACGCTCGAAGCCAAGGGACCGCTCGTTTTCCACGGCGAGAACGGATACTCGGTCAAATCTGCCGATGGACAGGCCAGCTATTATTATTCTCAGCCGTTTTACGACGTAGAAGGAACCTTGCACCTGCCGGGTGGAGAAGTCGCAGTCACTGGAAAAGGTTGGCTGGACCGGGAATGGTCGTCACAACCTTTGGCCGAGGATCAAAGCGGATGGGATTGGTTCTCTCTCAGTCTCGACGATGGCGACAAGATGATGGCCTTTCGCTTGCGTGGGGACCGTGGCGACTTCACCGCTGCCACATGGATCGCCGAAGACGGCAAGGCGACGGCAATACCTGATGGCTCTGTCGCGTTTGAGCCGCTGGCAACCGCCCGGGTCGCCGGACGCGATGTTCCCATTCGATGGCGGGTCACGCTGCCGGATCGTGATCTGGATGTCGAAGTTTCGGCTCTGACGCCCGACGCATGGATGGCCACACGGTTCGAATACTGGGAGGGTCCCGTTCAAATCATCGGCAGCCATTCCGGGCACGGGTATCTAGAGATGACCGGGTACTAGGCCCCGCTTTGTAAGCCGTCACATGACAAAGCCGACCCTTCGCCAACATATCCTGTGTGCAAAGATGGGCATACCAGCGAAGCCTGCCTTGCACCCAATGAAACCATGGCCTTTCACCAGACAAGGCCATAGATTGCTCATAGTTTTGCAATCGTAGAAGAATTTGAATGACCAAAAACAGACTCTTGTCCCAGTTACCCGGTGGCAATTCTGTAATTGAGTGGTTTGGTCGCACCCCGAACTTTCATGATGCAGAAATTGTTAACCTTGACCTCAGGCAGTTTAAGACCAGTTCAATCGGTCTACACTTGTAGAACACAACAGATGCCATAGACGACAACGGTTGTTTTCTAACTGACAAGCACGCACTTGTGAAAATAGCTTTCGAAAAAGTCGACAAAATCGAACTGTCAGATTTTGACTTTGAACACATCGGCATCGTGTATTCTCTCGAGATTTTCGGGTCACCTTCGTCAACGGAGATCAGATGGACAAGTTCTGTCGGGGTTGAAGGCAGAATCACGGGAAGCGGAGTGTCCATCTCCATTTCTTCGTACCGAAACAAGAACACTTAGTCGCAACGTTGTCCCCGGCACCTGTCCTTGGATCAGAACTGCCCGTGGCTGTGACCTGTGGTCAAATCGATGCCGCCACAGAGGCGACAACCCAATGCGCCTGCCTTGGTGGAACGCCGCTATCGAACGACGTAAACCGAAACGTTCGAATGCCGTACGACACGCGCAGCGTTCGGACCCAGAAGATAGTCTTTGAAATCAGGTTTATGCGCGCCGATCACGATCAGATCGCTGCCTGCGCTTTCCGCTGTTTTTAGAATTTCCTGATATGCAGTACCGGTAGCGACCACGTGACGGATCTTTTCGTTCCGCTCTGCCCCCACCGCAGTCACACACATCTCGGCCAGCTTGGAATGGGCCTCTTCCATCGCCTTGTCGTGGAAGTCACTTTCGAAAAAACCGGAGACCCAGCTTTCTCCGAAGTCCGGCAGGACGGTCACAACATCCAGTTGCGCGTTTTCCTGATCGGCCAGCTTCGCGGCTTTCTTCAGGACATGCGTATCAAGATCGCCGTTACTGATATCGACGGCACAAAGAACTGCGTTTGTCATGCGGGCACCTCTTGTCTGGCGGCACGGCCGCGCTGAAGGAAAGCGATCAGGCCCAGCAGAAGCAGCGCCGGAATATAGATCAGTTGTTTCGGCGGCTGGCTGGACGGCAAGCTGACCGAGGTCAGGCGCACGGCCTCATCCCCATAATAGTCGAAGTTATCCAAATCATCCGCGACCGGTGACCCGAACATCGGCTCTTCCAGTTTCATCAGACCGTCTTCTTCGATCAGCAAAAGGCCCATCGCGTCGACACGTGCCTGACCACCCTCTTCGCTTCCAACGGCCACAACCACGGTCGTATCCGTCATCTTGAGCGTGTCAAAGTCCGGTCCGCTGATGACCATGCGGACTTCGGTACCCGGAGGCGTGTTTCCAATGGTTTCCACGAACGCCGACGGTTCAACCGACGTGAACGGAGGCGCGATACGGTCCATGAAGAAATCCGGCCTGAACAGCGCAAAGGCAACAAAGATCAGCGCGATGCTTTCGTAGATCCGGCTATGGGTCAGGAAGTAGCCCATGGTGCCGGCCGTGAAGACGAGGATCGCGATTGTGGCGAAAATCGCCACTATGATCCCCTCGACCCATGTCACGTCAATCAGCAGCAGATCCGTATTGAAGATGAACACGAACGGCAAAGCCACGGTCCGCAGGCTGTAGAAGAACGCCGTGAACCCGGTTTTGATCGCGTCGCCACCCGACACGGCAGCAGCCGCAAAGCTGGCCAGACCAACCGGTGGCGTCACATCCGCCATAATGCCGAAGTAGAACACGAACAGGTGCACCGCAATCAGCGGCACGATCAGTCCGCTTTGGGCACCCAGTTCAACGACCACGCCTGCCATCAGCGAGCTGACAACGATATAGTTCGCCGTGGTCGGCAGACCCATACCAAGGATCAGGCTGAGCAGTCCGACCATAACAAGCATCAGGATCAGGTTACCGCCTGAAAGGAATTCAACCAGATCAGCCATCACCTGCCCGACACCGGTCAGGGTCACGGTACCCACGATCACGCCCGCGGTGGCAGTCGCCAGAGCGATACCGATCATGTTGCGCGCACCGTCGATCAGGCCTTGCCACAGGTCTGCGACACCATCAATGAACGTGTTGTACACGTTGCTTTGGCCCCGGAAGATCGCTTTGAGCGGCTTCTGCGTCAGCAGGATCACGAACAGCAACGACGTGGCCCAGAAGGCGGAAAGACCAGGCGATTTCTGTTCGATCATCAGGAAGTACACCAACACGATGATCGGCAGCAGGTAGTGCAGACCGGCTTTGTAGATGTCCGCGATGACCGGCAGTGTCACTTCTTTGGCGTTGGGGTCATCCGGCTCCAGATCCGGCACAGTGGCCGCCAGTTTAAGCAGCACCACATAAACCGCGCAGACGATCAGGCTAAGAACCAGACCTGCCATGGACGGCACCCAGTTGGTCACTGCCTCGACCGGAAATTGCGAGCCATAGCAGAGGCCAGCAAAGACCAGGAAGAAGGCCAGCATGCCAACAACGGTCCGCGCCAGATGCACGTCGCGATCACCCAAGGTGGGCATGTTTCGTTTCACGGCCTCAAGGTGCACAATATATACCAGTGCGATGTACGAAATCGCGGCTGGCAGGAAGGCGTGCGTGATCACCTCGACATAGGAAATGCCGACGTATTCTACCATCAGGAAGGCCGCGGCACCCATCACAGGCGGCATGATCTGGCCGTTTACGGATGAGGCAACCTCGACCGAGCCCGCCTGTTCGCTGCTGAACCCAACACGCTTCATCAGTGGAATGGTGAAAGTACCGGTGGTGACAACGTTGGCGATGGATGAGCCTGAGATCAGACCGGTCGCCGCCGAACCCACGACGGCCGCTTTGGCGGGACCACCACGCAGGTGCCCAAGAGCGCCAAAGGCCATCTTGATAAAGTAGTTCCCTGCCCCGGCCTTATCGAGCAACGCCCCGAACAGCACGAACAGGAACACGAATTTGGTGGAAACACCCAAGGCGATGCCAAACACGCCTTCGGAGGTGATCCACATGTGGCTCATCGCCTTTTTCAGGCTGGCACCTTTCCAGCGGATAACCTCGGGTACCCATTCTGAGGACCCAAAGAAGACGTAAGCAAGGAAGATCGTCGCGATAATCGCCATTGCCGGGCCAAGCGCGCGTCGCGCGGCCTCAAACAGCAACAGCAGACCGACCAGAGCGACCCATTTATCAGTGTCATCAGCAAGACCACCTGCGTCGACGATCTTGTTGTAGAAGAAATACCCGTACAGCGCGACAAACGTGCCCAGCAGGCCCATAATCCAGTCCTGAACCGGGATATAGTCACGCGGGCTGGATTTCAGCGCCGGATAGGCCGCAAAAGCCAGGAACATCGCAAAGGCCAAGTGAAACTGCCGCGCATTGTTCACAACGCTACCCGGCAGGACGTAATTCGCCAGCGGCGAGGCCAGAACGACCTGAAAGATCGACCAGATGGCCGCCACGATGGCCAGAAAAACCCCGACATTGCCGACCGGATTGCGCCCTCCCGCATCGGATGAGGCTACAAGGTCCTGCAGTTCCTCTTCGGATAACGGTTGGTTGGATTGTGTGTCGGAACTCATGAAATGTCTCCCCGTCGCGGCCTTTTGGCCTTCTGAACCACCCGATTTGTTCGGGTTTGGGTGGCAGGGCGCCGTTAGGCACCCTGCGTCAGGTCTGGATTACTGAATCCAGCCTTTTTCTTTGTAGTATTTCTCAGCACCCGGATGCAGCGGAGCCGACAGGCCGTCTGCGATCATTTCTTCGGGCTTGAGGTTGGCGAATGCCGGGTGCAGCTTTTTGAAGTCATCGAAGTTCTCGAAGACCGAGCTGACAACCGCGTAAACCGCATCTTCCGACACGTCTGCCGAGGTCACGAATGTCGCGCCAACACCAAAGGTCGCGGTGTCGCCGTCCGAACCACGGTACATGCCACCGGGGATGGTTGCGGTACGGTAGAACGAATTGTCGTTGACCAGCTTGTCAACCGCATCGCCGCTCACGTTCACCAGAACCGAGTCGCATGCGGTAGTGGCTTCCTGGATCGAACCCGACGGGTGACCAACGGTGTAGACCATCGCGTCGATCTGGTTGTCGCACAGGGCTGCGGACTGTTCAGCCGCCTTCAGCTCGGTCGCCAGTTCGAAATCACCGGTGGTCCAGCCCATTTCACCCAGCAGGACTTCCATGGTGCCGCGCTGACCGGAACCGGGGTTACCGATGTTGACGCGCTTGCCTTTCAGGTCCTCGAAGTTGGTGATACCGGAATCGGCACGGGCCACAACAGTGAACGGTTCGGGGTGGACCGAGAATACGGCGCGCAGGTTTTCAAAGGGGCCAGCCTCTTCAAATTTCGAGCTGCCGTTATACGCGTGGTACTGCCAGTCAGACTGCGCAACACCGAACTCCAGCTCGCCTTCGCGAATGGTGTTGATGTTGTAAACCGAACCACCAGTCGATTCGACCGAGCAACGAACGCCGTGCTCTTTACGGCCCTTGTTCACCAGACGGCAGATCGCACCACCGGTCGGATAGTAAACGCCGGTCACGCCACCGGTTCCGATGGTGATGAATTCTTCTGCATAAGCGGCCGGAGCCATAAGAGCAGCGGTAACGACCGCACCCAGGCTAAGCTTGCTGCTGTTTTTCATTTTTGAGAACTCCCAACTCTTATTGTGGATGGGAAACCGATCAGCGATCCCATCCAGGGACCTTGCCGGTATGGCAAGCGAACCCGTCTTGCAACGGGTCAAGCATCTGAAATTTCAAAGTCTCCCAACATCTTCGACGTTTCATTCAGACACTCCGCTTGTCAACCCCTGCACCAGGACAGATCGACCAGATCAGCAGATGTGAGGGAAATTCCGCAAGTTTCCCCCTTTAATTCGGTATTTTCGGACAGATCGACGCTGCCGCCGTTAGCATACGTGTAGCGGCTTGCTAAATGCGTATAAACACTTTGAAAGTAGGAATGTCGCAATCTACGCTCGGACAAACGACCAAGTGTTTCAACGAACTGGTAGAAAGGGCTCCGGACAGTGGACCGAAAATCTCCTAGCCCGATGCTTATGATCGCTCTTGCCCTGAGCGCGGCAATTGCTGCCTGGGGCATAGCCGACCCTCAGGGCCTTGGTCGCATTGCTGCGTCCGCTGTGGCAACGCAGTTCGACAGCCGTGGCTGGTTCATCATGCTTGAGGTCAGCGGTCTTTTGTTTGTGGCATTGTATCTGGCCCTGTCGCGGTTCGGAGATATCCGCTTGGGCCCCGACTCGGCAGAACCGGAGTTTTCGACCTCCGCATGGATCGCAATGCTGTTCGCGGCGGGCATGGGCGTGGGGCTTTTGTTCTATGGGGCGGCCGAACCCCTGACGCACTACGAAGTGCTGCGACAGTTCAATAGCGATCCCGAAGCCGCCAGCTATGCGATGTTCGTGACCTATCTGAACTGGGGCTTTCACGCTTGGGCAATCTACGGAATCGTCGGATTGGTCATCGCCTATTTCGCGTATCGCCGCCATCGCAGCCTGCTGTTGAGCGCGCCGGTCACGGATGCTCTGGGAGAGGCAGGATGGACAAAAGCACTGGCCTGGGTTTTCGACCTGCTCTCGATCGTTGCCATTGCCGTGGGACTGGCAGGTTCAATGGCAATGGGGGTTTTTCAGATTCAGACCGGCTTGGCCGGATTGCTCGGCGTCGAGTCTCCGGGCGTGCTGACCCTGCCCGTTTTTGCAGCCCTGTGCGTCGCGTTCATCATCCCCCTGCGGCGTGATTTGGGCGACGGGATGGCGCGACTTTCAAACGCGGCAATGCTGATTGCTGTCGGGATGATGGTCTATCTTTTGGTCCTGGGCCCTACGTCCTTTTTGATGGATGGCATCGTTTCAGGTTTCGGACGGTATCTTTTCGGCGTCCTACCGGCAGGGTTTTCAACGGCAGAGTTTTTCGACGACCTCGTAACCGACTGGTTTCAGGGGTGGACACTGAACTACATGATCTGGTGGCTGGCCTGGTCGCCATTTGTAGGGATTTTCATCGCCAGAATCTCACGCGGGCGAACGATCCGCGAGTTTCTGATCGGAGTCGTCGTCACCCCCACCCTGTTCTCAATCCTGTGGTTCGGGGTATTCGGCGGCCTGGGCTTTTTTGACGCTCTGCGTCAGGACGGAGCCTTGTCGGCCGTGAATGCCGAAAACCTCGACGCAACCACATTCGCCTTACTCGAACGGTTCCCACTGGACGGGATTACCAGAACGGCAACCATACTGGCGGCGTTCCTGTTCGTGGTCACCAGCGTCGTCAGCGCTGGCTTTACCCTCGCGATGATCGGGACCGGAGGGGATGACAACCCCTCCCCCAGGATTCGCACGATCTGGGGCATAATCCTGGGGGCTTTGGGGTTGGCGATGATTCTGGTCGGCGACATCTCTTTGGTCAGATCCATCATCGCACTGTCGGCCATTGCCTTCGTGTTTATCGTGCCGGTTCTGGTTATCTGTCTGTTCAAGTGTCTCGCGCGGGAGGACCAATCATGAGCGGCCAATTGATCGACACGGCACTGAACCTGAGCGTGTTTACCTATATAGGATTCCTGGCCTGGCTGATCTTGCGAAGCGGCCGGCACTAAACACGTAAACCCGCGGTGCACTTATACGTTCAGCGGCAGTATTTTTGGGTTTTCAAATGCGGTGTGGTGCCCAAGGAAAGACTCGAACTCTCACGATGTTACCATCGGGGGGTCTAAAAATACGTCGACTTTCAACTATTTCAGCACGTTCGCTGTTTCTATTCACAGAATCATGGCGAAATCTATGGCGAACATGTGAGTAAGGGTACTACGCAGATAGCACGCAGGAAAAACCTAACCTCATAATTCTTGCCGACGCTTTATCAACTAAGTTAGGAAAGATCATGACGGACACCGTTGCCAGTGCCCGTCTGCTGGATAGATTCCTGTACCGTTACATGGCACGGTTCGGGTCATCGTACTGTTGCTTGTTAGCAGCTTTTCGCAGTGTGATGACCAGTCCTGCAATCGAAGCCAACGAACCAATTAAGGTTACTACTTCGAAGAGGTTAGGCGAATAATTCACCATGCATTTGTTATCCACCGTTCTCGGGTACGAGCCAAATTGTATGTTTTCTGGGGATAACGAGGGTATCTTCAAGTGGATGCGGCGGCGGGAAATGGTTGCGTACTATCGCCGCAAGGCGGATCGCCGGCGTCTGTCAAAGGCCGCGCAGACGCGTCGAATCTGACACGAGAACAGAACAAGACCTGAACAAGAATGTGTGAGTAAGGTGTGTGAGTAAACGAAAAACCCGGAAAGAAAAAACAGAGAGCAGGTTCCCCTAACCCTCTGTTTTTACTTTGGTACCCAAGGCCGGACTCGAACCGGCACGGTATCACTACCGGGGGATTTTGAATCCCCTGCGTCTACCATTCCGCCACTTGGGCCACGAACACTGGATTAGCGTTCATGACCGGGAAGGTCCAGAGGCAAAAAACAACCGATATTCAGTTTGTTTTCCCCGGGCACGGTTGACGCCCCCTCAGACGCGTGGTTTGGCTTGCCCGACACGAGAACGGGATTTTGGCACCTTATGTTGCGATCGCTCTATGACTGGACCATCCGTCTGGCCGAACATCCGCATGCCCTGTGGGCGCTGGCTATCGTGGCATTCATCGAAAGCTCGTTCTTTCCGATTCCGCCGGATGTCCTGATGATTCCCATGATCCTTGCGCGCCCCTCGCGCGCCTGGCTGATCGCCACCGTGGCGCTGGTTGCCTCGGTATTGGGGGGGATGCTGGGTTATGCGATCGGTGCATTCTTCTATGAGAGTATCGGCCAGCCCATCCTTGAATCCATGGGCAAAGCGCACGCCATGGAAGAGTTCAACACCAAGTTCAATGACTTCGGCTTCTGGGCCGTGTTGGGCGCGGGCGTAACCCCCTTCCCGTACAAGGTGATCACCATCATGTCCGGCTGGACCGGAATGCCCTTGGGAACGTTCATTGCCACGTCGATTCTGGCGCGCGCACTCAGGTTCTTTGTCGTTGCCGGACTGCTCTGGGGCTTTGGCGAGCCCATTCGTAACTTCATCGAGAAACGTCTGGGCCTTATGTTCACTCTGTTCATCATCCTGCTGTTCGGCGGTTTCCTTGTTGTGAGATACCTATGACGCGTAGAAACTTTCTGATCCTGATTGCCGCTGGCGGGTCTGCGGCACTGTTACTTGGCGCATGGGGATTCCAATATCTGGGCGGAATGGCCCCGTGCAAAATGTGCATCTGGCAACGCTATCCGCATGGCGCGGCTGTCGTGATCGGCGTGTTGGCGTTTGCCTTCCCCGGCGTTCGGCTGTTGCCCCTGCTGGGTGCTGCTGCGGCAATGACAACAGCGGGCATCGGTGTGTTTCACGCAGGCGTCGAGCAGAAATGGTGGGAAGGCCCAACCAGCTGCAGCTCTGGCGATATTGGCGGATTGTCGACACAAGAGTTGATGGATCAGATCATGTCCGCGCCACTGGTGCGCTGCGATGACATACCGTGGGAAATGTTCGGCCTGTCTATGGCCGGGTGGAACGCTCTGCTTTCAGCTGGTCTGGTCCTGATCTGGCTGGCTGCGTTCCGCGCAAAGTAAACGTTACATCTCGTCCAGTTCTGCATCCCAATACAGAAAGTCGATCCAACTGTCGTGCAGGTGGTTCGGCGGGAATTTGCGGCCGATATTCCGCAGAGCCTCGGCATCGGGCTGGCGCGGAGGCTTGCGCAGCGTCATACCCGCCTGGCGCAGCGATTTCGAACCCTTCTTCAGGTTGCAGGGGCTGCAGGCCGCCACTACGTTTTGCCAGCTTGTGACACCGCCCGCAGCACGGGGTACGACATGGTCAAAGGTCAGGTCACCGCGACTGCCGCAGTATTGGCAGCAAAATTCATCCCTCAAAAATAAATTAAAGCGCGTGAAGGCCACGCGCTTTCTGGGTTTTACATAGTCTTTGAGTACAACGACCGACGGTATTCGTATCTCGGTACTCGGGCTTCGGACGACTTCGTCGTATTCGGCCACGATGTCCACCCTGTCCAGCCAGGCCGCCTTTATCGCTTCTTGCCAGGGCCACAGGGACAGTGGGTAATAAGACAAGGGGCGATAATCGGCGTTCAAAACCAATGCCGGATGGTGCTTTAGGGCACCCGGTTCCCTGACAAATTCGGTTCTGAAGTCTCCATCCATATCGGAATCGCTCCTCGCTCTGCTCTGCCCGTTTTTGACATCAGAGCGGGGAACACCCGCCCCGGCCTTAACTTAACTATATATCGTGTTAAAACTCTGACAAGCCCTGAGTTTCCACAATATCTCGGGGATTGGTTAAGCCGAATCCGTAACAACATCGTGACAGTTATCCACAGGTTGCGTTCGCTGTGCCCGGCAGGCTATGGCGAGATCATGAGCTGGTTCATCCGATTCAACAAACCTTTCGACGTGTTGCCGCAGTTCACGGACCGCGCAAACCCGGAGTCTCCGCGCAGTACGCTGTCGGATTTCATCAACCTGCCCGGTGTTTACCCGGCCGGGCGGCTGGATCGTGATAGCGAGGGCCTGATGCTGCTGACCGACAATGGCAAGCTGCAAGCGCAGATATCGGACCCCAAGCACAAGATGTCCAAAACGTATTGGGTTCAGGTCGAAGGTGTGCCGGATGCGGCCGCCTTGAAAGCGTTGCGTGATGGGGTCGACCTGAAGGACGGGCCGACTCGCCCCGCCAAAGCCCGCATGATGGATGAGCCCGAAGGGCTGTGGCCGCGCAATCCTCCGATCCGTGTCCGCCAGACCATTCCGGATTGCTGGATCGAATTGACGCTGCGCGAAGGTCGAAACCGGCAGGTTCGGCGCATGACAGCCGCTGTCGGCCATCCGACCCTGCGCCTGATCCGGGCGCGCATCGGAGACTGGACGCTGGAGGGGTTGGAACCCGGCCAATGGGACAGTCTGCCGGCACCTGCACTGACCGCGCCGCCTCAGCGCAAACGGGACCGCCGGCCGCGCAGGTGACGAAAACGCCCTTTCGTGATAGGCTTAGGGCATGAAAGTCACCCGAAACACACCGCCCCCTGAGGGCATCCTTGAAGCCGCGCTCTATGTCGACGATCTGGACGCAGCCGAACGATTCTATGGGGAAATCCTGGCGTTGGAGCAAATTCAACGCGTCGCCAACCGGCATGTGTTTTTTCGGGTTGGCGGTTCGGTACTGTTGTTGTTCAACGCGGATGAGACGGAAAAACTTCCGGGCAACCCCGATCTGCCTGTACCGCCGCATGGCGCGCGCGGGCCCGGACATGTCTGCATGACGCTGTCGCGCGAACAGATCGACGAAATGCGCAAGCATCTGCTGGAATGGAACATCCCCGTGGATGCCGAGTTTGATTGGCCGAACGGAGCGCGATCGCTATATATCCGAGACCCGGCGGGCAACTCAGTCGAATTTGCAGAAGGTCACCTGTGGACCTGATCCCTTAGCGCAACGGCTGTTTCTCTCCACCAACGACGCGGTAGATGTCGCTGGAAACAACTCCGACCTCGCCCAGCATAGCCTGAAACTCTGCCATGTGAGGGGCCGAAAAATGCGATTCGAGCGCGGCCTGATCCTGCCACTCTTCATAGACGCGAAACCGGTTGGCATATCCAAGAATCTGACTGAATTCGTAGACGATGCAGCCGGGTTCTTTGACGGTTGCCGCCACCATACGCTGCGCCGCTGCCGCGGCTTTTTCCACACCATCCGGTGAAACCTCGACTGTTCCTGTAACAATCAGCATGCCACCCCTCTCGTCAGCTCAAATCGCTTCGAGATTCTGTCAACCGGCGTACCGTCCTGCAGGGCAACACCATACGCGACCGAATAATCCCGAAACCCCATCTTGTCATAGTAGCTGAGCCCCAGCCGATTGTCGGCCCGGACGGTTGCGTTGATCGCGTTGAACCCAAGCGCCGCAGCATGGGTCGAAGTTTCAGCAAACAAGGCGCGCCCTGCCCCTTTCAGCACAGGCTCGCGCCGGGTGAAGGTCGCGATATCCACGCAATCAACCGGAAGTTCGTCATTGACGCCCAGCCATTGGAAACCGGCCACTTCACCCTGTTCATCCAGCGCGACGTGGCAACAGATCTTGTCGTCTCCGGTCAGATAAACCGCAGCAAACTGCGTTTCAGAGAACGGAGATTCAAACGCGGTCGTGCCACCAATCGCAATGATCTCGTTGAGAATGCGACACGCAGATGCCACATCCTCTTGCATCATGGGGCGGACCGCGATCATCGCTACAGGCTCAGCTTGTCGCGCATGAAAGCCAGCGCCACGCTAAGCCCGTCCGGAGCAATCCCATGACCAGTGCCCTTCATCACATGCGCATAAACTTCTTTGAAACCCGCCGCCTGCAGCGCTTCGGCCGCTTCAGGCAGCGACTGCGGCGGAACCACGTCATCGGCGTCACCATGCACCAGCAAAACAGGCATCCGGCTTACGGTTTCATCCGGCAACAGATCCGGCTCCAGCAACCGGCCTGAGAATGCGACGATCCCGGCCACCGGATCTTCACGGCGCGGGGCGACGTGCAGGCTCATCATTGTGCCCTGGCTAAAGCCGAACAGAACCACCTGCTCGGGCAGCACATCTTCGTCCACCATCAGGGCATCGAGAAAAGCGTTGAAATCCTCGACCGCCATTTCCATGCCACGACGCGCTTCTTCCTCGGAAGAGCCATCGATCCACGGGATCGGAAACCACTGGAACCCATTGGGCATACCGGGGATTTGTTCCGGGGCATCCGGCGCCACGAACAATGTATCGGGCAGATGCTCGCCCAACGGATCAGCCAGACCCAGCAAGTCAGCCCCGTTAGCGCCATATCCATGCACGAACACCACGACCGAGCGCGTGTCGCCCGAAACCGGCTCTTTTCGGAGCGCATTCAAAACCCGTGTCATCTGATCCCTTCTCGTTCTTTTGCAACCCGGTAATAGGCCCACAAAACCCGCGCTGCAACTGAACGCCAAGGCGACCATGCCACGGCCATTTGGCGCAACTGTTTGTCGGTCGGCCTTTCGGGCAAATCGTAGAGGATGCGTGCGGCCTCTTGCAGAGCCAGATCGCCGGGTGCGATCACGTCGGCGCGGCCGAGCGAAAACATGGCGTAGATCTCGGCAGTCCAGACACCGATACCGGGTACTTCGGTCAGGATAGACACAACTTCTTCATTAGAAGCGTCTCGTAAGGCTTTGTAATCAATACGTGCCTCGGCCAGCGCGCGCGCGTATCTGATCTTCTGACGGCTAAGCCCAACCGCGCGCAGGTCATCATCCGTGGCCCACATGATCTTGCGCGGGCCGGTCAGTTTCGCATCTTGCAGCCGTTTCCAGATTGCGTTGGCCGAGGCGACGCTGACCTGTTGGCTGACGATTGCGCTAAGCAACTGAGCGAACCCGTCGGGACGACGGCGCAAGGGTAACGGTCCGGTCTGCTCCATCGCATAGGCCATACGCGGACAGCTGTCGGCCAGCCATTCCGCCCCTTCCTCGACACAGTCGGATGTTTCGATGATCCGTCCTACGGACATGTGCCCTCCGGCCTCGGGTTTCGGATGCACGTTAGGCTGCTTTGCCGCAGATGCAACCCGCTTGTGCGCAATCGTTTTCGCCGATACGCATGTGCCCATGACGATGACATCCATCACCCCGGACAACAGCCAGGCCAAGCGCAACGTCGCAGTTCTGGTCGCCGCACAGGCGTTGCTTGGCGCGCAGATGCCGATGATTTTCATCGTCGGAGGGCTGGCCGGTCAGTCGCTGGCAACAAATGCATGCCTTGCGACGTTGCCAATTTCTCTGATTGTTCTTGGGTCCATGCTCGCCGCAACACCCATCTCTGCAATCATGCAACGCTGGGGACGCCGAGCCGGGTTTCTGGTCGGCGCAACAGCGGGAGCCTGCGGTGGTCTGGTCGGAGCATACGGCCTCTTTCTGGGATCGTTCCCCGTGTTTCTATTGGGCAGCCTGTTAACTGGCATCTACATGAGCGCGCACGGTTTCTACCGATTTGCAGCCGCCGACACGGCATCGGACGAATTCCGCCCAAAGGCAATTTCCTATGTCATGGCCGGAGGTCTGGCGGCGGCCATTATTGGCCCGCAAATCGTCAAGCTGACTTCGACCGCCTATGTCATTCCGTTCCTCGGCACCTATATCGCCGTCATCGCAGTGAACGTCATTGGCTCGGCCCTGTTCTTTTTCCTCGATATCCCGACTCCGCCCAAACCTGCGGCTGACGCGCCTAAAGGTCGGTCGCGGATCGAGTTGCTCAAGACGCCCCGCATCGCAGTCGCAATCATTTGTGCGATGGTATCTTACGCGCTGATGAACCTTGTTATGACCTCAACGCCGCTGGCGGTTGTGGGTTGCGGGTTCAGCGCCAATGATGCGGCAGATGTCGTCACCAGCCACGTTCTGGCCATGTACATCCCCAGCTTTTTCACCGGCCAACTGATCGCGCGGTTTGGCGTCGATCGGATCGTGGCTGTGGGCCTGTTCATTCTCGCCGCCGCCGGAGCCGTTGCCTTGCAAGGGGTTGAACTGGGCAACTTCTTTGTCGCGCTGATCCTGCTCGGGATCGGTTGGAACTTTGGCTTTATCGGCGCCACCACGATGCTGGCTGAATCGCATGACGTGAGCGAGCGCGGACGGATGCAGGGCCTGAACGACTTGTTGGTGTTTGGCGGCGTGACCTTTGCCTCGCTGGCCTCGGGCGGATTGATGAACTGTTCGGGTGGCTCGGCGATTGAAGGTTGGACCGCGGTGAATGTCGCAATGGTACCGCTGCTCACCTTGGCTGGTGGCGCGCTGCTGTGGCTGACGATGCGTCCCCGGACCGCTTAATCGTCAAGCCGTTTCAACGCGGCGAATGCACCGGTTTTCTGCGCCTCGGCGATGCCCTCATCAATGTGCACGCGGTAAATGTCCCACATCTGCAGCCTCAGAGCGCGGCCCTTGTCGGTGATACGCAGGATCTTCCCCCGCGCATCGCCTGTTGCCGCGTGACGCGTCAGCAAACCGTCCTCTGCCATTCTCGCGACCTGACGCGAAAAGCTGGATTGGTCGAACAGCAATTGCTGCTCTAACTGCTTGGGTCTTAGGCCGTCTGGCGCTCTCTCAAGCTCCCACAGCACATCGTACCAATGCAGTCTTGGAAATCCGGCTGCGACCAACGCACGCTCGGCCCGGGAAAAGATCCGGGTGCGCGTTTGGTTCAGCGCAATCCAGGCCGCTTCTCTTTCGTCAAATCCGCTCATCACGCCTCCGCGAGGATAGTGTTTTTTCTTTGCCGATCTATTTAGATGCATTTACATGTTTTTTTTATCAACCCAGCAAATCAGAGAAACACTATGAAACCACTCCACGCAACCGCACTTGCAATTGCACTGGCGACACCTGCCGTTGCCGAAACGTATCATTTCGATCAGGGACACACGGAAATCAGGTTCTACTACAACCACGCCGGACTGACCGAGCAATCCGGGGAATGGACCGCTGTCGCCGGTACGGTCGAGTTTGATCCCGAAAATGTCACCGCAACCAGCGCTGACATTACAATTGACGCCTCCAGCGTAGAAACCGGTTGGGGGCCTCTCAACGATCACCTCAAAAGCAGTGATTTCTTCGATATCGAAACATTCCCCGAGATCCGTTTCGTCTCGACCTCGGCAGTGCAAACCGGTTCAAGCACCCTGCGGATGATCGGCGATCTGACGATCAAAGATCAGACAAAACCCGCAGCGCTTGAGATCGATCTGACCTTTATGGGGGCGCACCCTCTGGCCAGCTTTTTTGACTACTACAAAGGCGAATGGGTCGGTGTCGAAGCCTCCAGCCAACTCTTGCGTAGCGATTACGGCGTTGGGATGTTCGCGCCGGGCACATCGGACATGGTCGACCTGAAAATCTCGGCTGAAATGCGTGCCGGCGGCTGGGAGTAACTACCAGCGCCCCGTCGCCGCCTGGGTCATCAAGGACAGGCGGCGGCGAATTTCGCCCGGACCAAGCGAGCCTGCGGCCACCCGTTCCGGGCGCTTTATGACCTGCTTCAAAACCAATTCGGTCTGCCACCCAGCGTGAAGCGCAGCCGAGGCTTTCCCTGAAACCGACCGTCGATTTGACCGCGCCCGGTTCAATCGTTCGACCGCCTTCTCGGCCAGACGCTGAACTCCTTCAGGCGTCCCATCCAGCAGCGGTATTCGGCCACGGGCCTCAAGGTCAGGAATAGCGCGAAACCAATTAGCGACTCCCATGGCATAACCGAAATCCCGCACGACATCCTCATCCGCCGGACCCAATGCCTGTGCAGATACAACCATGAGTGTGCCAGCACTGTGGTTGATATAGGCGTCGAAATGCGCGTCATCCTCAAACGGATCGCGGTAGATATCCCAACGCCTTACAGCGACATATTCATCCAACATCGCCGCCAGATGCGGGGACAAAACGCGCGACAACGGCGTGACGACTTCGTGCCGGCGCACACTCGGACCCTCGGAAATCTCCTGCAAGGCGTCGCGCCACCATTGCAGGCGCATCTCTGCGATCATCGGCTCTTGCGTGACCCATGGCGCGCGGGCCACCTCGACATTCAGAGCATAGATCGGGAACAAAACCGCCCGCGCCGCAACCGGCGCGGCCATGGCCGCCATAAATCGGTCAGGATCAGCCCGATGCAGCAAAGCAGCGCATGCTTTGACGTCATCGTCAAACTGCACGCTCACTCGGCCACCGCTGTCTGTGGACCGCAATCCCGCACCAGTTTCCACTGGATCGCATCCAGCAGCGCTTCGAACGAGGCATCGACTATGTTTGCACTGACGCCCACGGTGGACCACCGCCGCCCTTGCCCGTCTTCGCTGTCGATTATGACGCGGGTCACAGCCTCGGTGCCGCCTTGTGTGATACGCACCTTGAAATCTACCAGATGCATGTCGTCCAGAATGGGCGAATATTGCCCCAGATCCTTGGCCAACGCCTTGGACAGCGCGTTAACCGGGCCACGGTCGCTGCCATCGCCATCCAGAGACTCGCTGACCGACAGTTTCTTTTCCCCATCGACCTTAACAACAACAACCGCCTCGGACAGGCTGACCATCTTGTTGTACTTGTTCTTGCGCCGCTCAACAGTGACCTTATAGCGCTTTACCTCAAAGAACTCAGGCAATTGCCCCAATTCGTCCCGCGCCAGCAATTCGAAGCTGGCCTGCGCGGTATCGTATGAATAACCATCCGCTTCGCGCAGCTTGATCCGTTCAAGAATGCGTCCAAGGGCTGGATCGCCGGTCTCAACCGACAACCCGGCCTCGGTCAGGCGCTTACGCAGGTTCGACTGCCCCGCCTGGTTGGACATCGGGATGACCCGTGTGTTCCCGACGGACGCCGGATCGACATGTTCATAAGTCGAGGGATCTTTCAGGATCGCACTCGCATGCAGCCCCGCCTTATGCGCAAAGGCCGAAGCACCGACATAGGCCGACTGCTTGCTGGGCACGCGGTTCAGTATTTCATCCAGCATCCGGCTGACGCGGGTCAGACCCGCCAAAGCATCGACGCTGACGCCGACGTCGAACGCTGACGCATAGGGTTCTTTCAGCAGCAATGTGGGGATCAAAGCGGTCAGATTCGCATTTCCGCAGCGTTCTCCTAACCCGTTCAAAGTGCCCTGAACCTGCCGCGCGCCCGCATCAACAGCAGCCAACGAACAAGCCACCGCGTTTTCGGTGTCGTTATGCGTGTGGATGCCCAGCCGATCCCCCGGAAGCCCTGCGGCGATCAATTCGGACACAATCCGCGACACTTCTGCTGGCAAGGCCCCGCCATTGGTATCACACAGCACGACCCAGCGCGCACCGGCATCTAACGCGGCTTGGCACACCTCGACCGCATATGCGGCATTGTCCTTGTAGCCGTCAAAAAAATGCTCGGCATCGAACAAAGCCTCGCGCCCCTGCGCCACGATATGCGCTACCGAGGCGCGCACGTTCTCGACATTCTCTTCTAACGAGATGCCGAGCGCGTGGGTGACGTGATAATCATGCGATTTGCCCACCAGACACACCGCCTGAGTGCCCGCGTTCATCACCGCCGCCAGCACATCGTCATTTTCGGCCGACCGGCCTGACCGCTTGGTCATCCCGAAGGCAGTCAGACAGGCCGTGGTCTTGGGCGCTGCGTCAAAGAACGCGCTGTCTGTCGGATTTGCCCCGGGCCAGCCACCTTCGATATAGTCAACACCCAACTCGTCCAGAGCCTGCGCGATCTGCACCTTCTCAGCTGTCGAGAACTGGACGCCCTGCGTTTGCTGCCCATCGCGCAGAGTGGTGTCATAGAGATAGAGGCGTTCTTTGGTCATCGTTTTGGCTCATCTGCTTGACCGGGCAGTGCCCGACCGCGGGTGGGTGCGAAGCGCCCGCCCATGGGGGCGGTCGGGCGCTGCCCGGGCAAACCCGGGCAGGACATTATGTTAAATATTCTCCAGTTTTGACGGATCAAAGTCTGGACCGGGGAGCAATTCGACACCGGCTTTGCTCATGCGAACCTCAACGCCTGCTTGGAATAGCTTATCCTTAAGTTGATCTACTTCACTGAAGTCTTTCGTGATTTTCGCGCGTGTTCGAAGTGAATCCAACTCTGCGCCCAAAGTTGCTAGGTCTGGGTGACCAGAAACACCAATTCCTGACGAATTGTGTAAAAAGTCTCTTTTCCAAGCCTCTTTAGTCGCATCCGATAGAAAACCAAGCCAACGCGCATTGTCCAGAAGCTCTTGAGGGCTCTGAGACTCCAGAGCCGCAAGCCTCATCAAAGCCAGATGCGTGTTTAGATCGCTCGATAAAGCTTCCACTATTCTGGAGTCAGGTACGAAATCACTTAGTGGCGTCGGCTCCAAATCAACCGTTAAGCGATGCCAACCGTCGAGCACATGATATGCATGATCGGCCTTCGATTTGGTCCAGTCCATCGGCTTGCGATAATGCGTCTGCAGGAAGACAAAGCGGATCACCTCTCCCGGCACGCCTTGTTCCAACAAGTCATGCACAGTGAAGAAGTTGCCCAGAGATTTGGACATCTTCTTGCCTTCGACCTGCAACATTTCGTTGTGTAGCCAGTACCGGGCGAACTCGCCTTCGGGGTGGGCGCAGCAGCTCTGCGCGATCTCGTTCTCATGGTGCGGGAACATCAGGTCGTTGCCGCCGCCGTGGATATCAAAGCTCGCGCCCAACAGCTCATAGCTCATGGCCGAGCATTCGATGTGCCAGCCCGGACGACCGCGGCCCCAGGGGCTGTCCCAGCCCGGCAGGTCATCGGTCGAGGGCTTCCACAACACAAAATCCATCGGGTTCTTTTTATAAGGTGCAACCTCGACCCGAGCCCCGGCGATCATGTCATCGCCCGAACGGCCGGACAGCGCACCATATTTGTTTTTCCAGCTGTCCACAGCAAAAAGAACGTGCCCCTCGGCCGCATAAGCGTGACCCTTGGCGATCAAATCCTCAATCATCTCAACCATTTGCGCGATGTACTCAGTCGCACGCGGCATCTCGTTCGGCTCCAGCGCGCCCAAGGCCCCCATGTCGTGCAGATACCAGCCAATCGTCTCGTCCGAACGCTCTTGCACCAACTGTTCCAGCGTCCCTTGGGCACCAGCTTGCTGCCGCGACAGCGCAGTTGCGTTGATCTTGTCATCGACATCGGTGAAGTTGCGCACATAGGTCACGTGGTCCGCACCATAGACATGGCGCAGCAACCGATACAGCACATCGAACACGACCACGGGCCGCGCGTTCCCCAGATGGGCGCGATCGTAAACCGTTGGTCCACAGACATACATCCGCACATTTTCAGGATCGATCGGAACGAATTCCTCTTTCGTCCGCGTCCGGGTGTTGTGCAGTTTGATCGGTGTCATCGGTTGGCTCCTAAGAACAACAAAGCGTGTCGCGTTGGCGCGGGCTTAGCAACTTGTCTCAGGGATGAAAACGAAAGAAACCGGCCCGCTTGATTAATCAGCAGGTAATGCAGCAGATAATGATGCAGGTCATCCGGTTCATACCCTTCCCCTAACACGGACATGACGCTGAGCCAAGGCTTGAGTTCGACCGTCGGATCGCGCACCTTGTTGATATGAGCCGAGATCTTGTCAATTCGATCTGCCGTGCATTGCCCGGCGCTGACGTGTCCGACCCGTGGGGCGGAGGCCACGACGCCTGGAAAGTCGGCGAAAAGATGTTCGCATGTATCGGCACCGCCAACGACGGCGTGTCCGTCAAAACTCTGGATATTGAAACGGCGCGGATGCTGATCGACGCTGGAATTGGCACAAAAGCCCCCTATTTTCACCGCAGTTGGATTCGGCTGCCCTTCGATTGCGACGAGGATGAACTGCGCCACCGATTGACCTCATCCTACGATCTGGTCCGGTCATCACTGACCAAAAAGGTGCAGGCCACGCTTCCCCCGCGAAGCTGATTGACTTTTCCCAACGCCTCTGGCCCTGTCGGCGCTGAAGACATGAACGGAGCGTGCCATGAAATTGTCGCAGCGTATCACTCATATGACCGGGGGCGGCAGCGACGGGTGGGATGTTTTCTACCGCGCGCGACGGCTGATCAGCGAAGGCCATCCGATCACCGAACTGACAATTGGTGAGCATGATATCCGCACAGACGAAACGATTTTAAACGCTATGGATATCTCGGCCCGGCAAGGAAATACGGGCTACGCCATGGTCCCGGGCACCGATTTGCTGCGCGACACCGTGGCTGCGCGCATTCAGGCGCGCACCGGGGTGAAGACGACCCGCCATAATGTGCTCATTACACCGGGTGGGCAGTCGGCCCTTTTCGCCGCACATGTCGCTGTCTGCGATCCCGGGGATATCGGTCTGTATCTCGACCCTTACTATGCCACCTATCCCGGAACCATCCGAGGCGCGGGCGCAACGGCGCAGGCGATACAGACATCTGCCGCAGACGCCTTTCAACCACGGGCCGAAGATATCGACACGGCCGCCGACGGCGCGGTTTCCCTCTTGATCAATACACCCAACAACCCAACCGGAGTCGTCTATTCCCAGCAGACCCTTGAGGGAATCGCCGAAGTCTGCCGCAAACGCGATCTCTGGCTGATTTCAGATGAGGTTTACGACACACAAGTCTGGGAAGGCACGCATATTTCCCCGCGCACCCTGCTCGATATGGCCGAGCGTACGCTGGTCGTCGGGTCCATGTCCAAGTCACATGCCATGACCGGTTCGCGCTGTGGTTGGGTAGTTGGGCCCGAAGAGGTCATCTCTCATCTGATCAACCTCGCCACGCATACGACCTATGGGGTGCCCGGGTTCATTCAGGACGCGGCCAGCTTTGCGCTCAATGCGGGTTCTGACTTTGAAGAAGAAATCGCGGCTCCGTTCCGCCGTCGCCGTGCGCTGGCCGTTGACATTCTGGCCTCACAAAACACCATCGGTCTGGTCCCTGCGCAGGGTGCGATGTATCTGATGCTGGACATCCGCTCCACCGGGATGAGCGGTGAGGGCTTTGCCAACACTTTGCTGGACACACATGCGATTGCCGTCATGCCGGGTGAAAGCTTTGGTCAAGCGGCTGCCGGACATGTCCGGGTTGCAATGACCATTGAAGACGACCGCTTCGCCGCAGCCCTCAAGACGATCTGCGATTTCGCAACCGGATTGGCGGAAAGCCACGCGGCGGAATAGAGAGAATCAGAACCGGAAAGTCGTCCGTAGGTTGAATACATTGGTATCAACTCCGCCCTCGGTTCGGGTTACATCGTCAAAGTTCTGACGCAGGGCTTCGCCGCTGATTACAAAGCTGTCTCCGATCGGATAGGCAAGGCCGATGCCATAGACAGCCGCCGTATCGTTATCTTCCGACGCGTCCAAGCGGGCTGCGCCGACGACAACATAGCCCATGGCAGAGCCAAAATCATAACCGCCCCGCAGTTTCAGGCGGGTCATACTGTCCAGGCTACCTTCACCCTGCCCCAAATCCAGAGAAAGCCGGTTGTACTCAAGCTCGCCGCCCAAAACAAAGTTGCCGAAGTCATAATCATAGCCGACGTGGGGCCCGAAGACCGTCTCGTTTCCGCTGGACCCGCCGGGGCCATCTGCATCCACATAGCCAAAGCTGAAACCCGCATATGCACCGGTCCAATCCTCGGCCAGAGCAGGTGCAGCGCCGATCGCCGTCCAAGCGAGAATGAGGGCCGTCAGGGCTTTCATCAACCTCTCCAAATAACCTTGCAACAAAGCCTAGGTCGTAACTGGGAACCGTCACATCAAACTTGGTCGGCAATCTTTAACAATAAGTTGAGATCACAAACCGATCTTAAATAAGTAGTAGAAGCATAACAGATTTTTCCAACTTCGGAAAAAAACTTTACCTAACGACAAGAACGTGGTGCTAACAAAGCACAACACTTCGCTTTTAGCCCCTCAGGTCGCAAACAGGACAGATTGTTGTCCCCTGCCTTGAAACACTGCGCCTCACCAGTTGAGGACCCGCATGCAAAGTGACATTTGGAAAATTCGCCTGATCAGCCGTACCATTGGTGCGGATCGCGGGCGTGCCGCGCGGGGGCGGCCGGAAGCGGTCTGAGTACACTCACCCTGAACGTACTTTATCGACCGGACTCTGGAACTATGAACGAACAAACCCGTAACTCATCACGCAGCGGCGGACGCGCCGCGCGCCGTGCAGCCCGTGCATCCGCACTGCCGGAACATCTGCGCCCCATTCGCCCTGGAATGGAGGGCGGAACTCTGAAAGTGCTGACACAGGCACAAGTCGAAAAAATCCACGAAGCTGCGCTGACCGCGTTGGAGACCATCGGCCTGGCCGACGCCCCCCAAAGCGGGATCGACTACCTTGTCGGCGCCGGGTGCATTCTGGGTGATGACGGCCGCATCCGATTCCCACGCGCATTGGTCGAAGACACCATCGTCAAGGCCAATCGCTCGGTCACTTTGCACAGCCGGGACGGCAAAACCGATCTGGAGCTGTCGGGTAACCGGGTACACTATGGGACCGCTGGCGCAGCCGTCAGCATGGTCGACGTTCACGGGCAGGAATACCGTGATTCAACCGTTCAGGACCTGCACGACGCCTCTCGGATCTGCGAACAACTTGACAACATTCACTTTGTTCAACGTCCAATGGTATGCCGCGACATCGCGGACAACCTCGAGATGGACCTGAACACCGTCTACGCTACGACATCCGGCACGTTCAAACACATCGGCACATCGTTTACCGAACCGAGCCATGTCGCACCGGCCATCGAAATGCTCCACGTGATTGCCGGTGGCGAGGACAAGTGGCGCGAACGGCCGTTCATGTCCAACTCAAACTGCTTTGTCGTGCCACCCATGAAATTCGCAACGGAAAGCTGCGAAGTGATGGAAGAGTGCATCAAGGCCGGTATGCCAGTCCTGCTGCTGTCCGCTGGCATGGCCGGTGCAACCGCACCTTCAACCGTCGCTGGTGCGATCACGCAAGCCACAGCCGAGTGCCTGGCCGGTCTGGTTTATGTAAACGCCGTAAAGCCCGGTGCGCCTGCAGTTTTTGGCACCTGGCCCTTCGGTCTGGATCTGCGCACCGGCGCCATGTCCATCGGGTCAGGCGAGCAGGCTTTGCTGACCGCTGGATGCGCCCAGATGCACCATTTCTACGACTTACCCGGTGGTGCCGCTGCAGGCGCGTCGGACGCGAAACTGCCGGACATGCAAGCAGGATGGGAGCAGATGTGCTCGAACGTCATGGCTGGGCTTTCCGGCCTGAACATGGTGTATGAGGCTGCGGGTATGCACGCCTCATTGCTGGGTTTCTGCTTTGAAAGCCTCATCCTCAGCGACGATCTGATCGGTCAGGCGCAGCGCTGCGTGCGCGGGATCGAGGTCACGGATGAGACATTGGCGCTGGATCAGATTGCCGAGGTCTGCATGGGCGGTCCGGGCCACTATCTTGGGACGGATGCCACGCTCAGCCGCATGCAGGCGGACTATGTCTATCCGACCTTTGGCGACCGGTCTTCACCTAAGGAATGGGTGGAATTGGGCAAACCGGGCCTGATCGAAAAGGCGATCAAGCGGAAGGAAGAAATCCTGTCCAGCCCGTCTGCCGCCCGGTTCGATCCGCTTCTGGATGCCGAGCTTCGCGGCAGATTCAACATTCACTTACCGTCGTAACTAATTGAAATAAGGCGGCCCGATGGGGTTCGGGCCGCCGATGCCTTCGCAGGATCAGCCGTTGCTGGGCGGTAGCAATCCAGCTTCCTGTGCGATGGCAATTTCGTCTGCGTCCAGCGAACCGTCGCCATTGGCGTCCATCGCCGAGAAACCGTCAGCGTCGACCTCAGGCAGAACGGCCTGAACCTCTTCGATGGTCAGAACTCCGTCTCCATTTGTATCTGCTGATGCTTGCGCCGAAGCCAATGCCGGCAGACCAATTGCGATTGCGGAAATGAGTGCGAGGTTTTGCGGTTTCATTGTGATGCCTCCTGATTAGATTTGTGTGTGTTTTGCGTCCGGACAGGCACCAGAAACACCCATTGGCCGTGCGCCGTCACCCCAAGCGGTCAAGGCGACCAAATTCGCGCCATTCTCCGCGTGTTTGTCTGAGTCGCGTCCGCAATCAACCGCTGGAAGAAATGCACCAGACGCGTTTCGGCGAATCTTGCCCGACGCGCCTTGTCCTATCCGGCAAAGCCCTGCCTAAATCAGCGAGTCGGCAGCCCAAAAAGAAAGGGGGCCGAAGCCCCCTGTCAGTTTCGCCTCCCAGGCTCATTTCGTTGACCGCCCGGTGTTTTTTTGCCTGCGGCCTGGACTGCGCATGGGACGAGCGCACCCGCCCCGTGAAAGAGTGGGAGGGAGCAAATATTCCGCCCCACCCTGTTCCCGACCGACACGGGCATGTCGACCGAGTGGAACAAGGCATCCTTGGTAAGTCTTGGCGCCTTGCTCCGTGTTCGTCGGGATCGGACATCCGAGGGGAAGTCCTGATCCCTGCACCCTGGGTTGCCACGGTGCTATTTCAGAAGAATTACTTCTTCTTGTTCGGACGCTGAGTTAGCGCCGACGCTGCTGCCGTCTTGGCAGCTTTCGATGACTTCGGATTCCTGAGAACCTTAGCTGCGGCAGATGCAGCTTTGGCACTAGTAACTTCCGAATTCTTTCGACGAGACATAGTTCGTCCCTCCTTATCCACAGGCTACTTGAGGACAACTCATGTATTTCCTGTGGGTTGGCAGCGCGTCATTGATCGCCGAACTCGAACGTGTTTTCTCCTTTCTATCGGTCAATTGAACCGAGTCGGTTTATCCCTCGCCCGCACTGGTGAAGCGGGGGAAAGCCGGGGCGCGAAACTGGTACTTTCGCGCCCCAACCCCTCATTTCTTAGCTACATCCGCTGGTCGCGCCGCAGGTGTTGCATTTCATGCAGGTACCGTTCCGAACCAGCGTGTAGTTTCCGCATTCTCCGCAGGGATCTCCCTCATAGCCCTGCATCTTGGCTTTGGTCCGCGCGTCCATCCCGGTCGCCACTGCGGTCTCTGCTACTGGGGCTTCGAATGTTGCCGCGGCTTCCGCCATGCCGTTCGCCTCGGCCTGACCGCCGTTAAACACCACCAGATCTTGAGGCAGACGTTTGCGCAGATAACCGGTCGAGCTGATTTGTTTCAGCACTTCCAAGGACTTGGACGCCGCACTATCGCTGATCTCGGACACGTTGGACAGACCATCTTCTTCGCCCCGGCCCAGATCGTCGAAGGTCGCGCCTTCGGGTTTCACATGAGCCAGATCGGTTCGATCCAGATAGGACACGGCCAGTTCGCGGAAGATGTAATCCAGGATCGACGTTGCGTTCTTGATCGAGTCATTGCCCTGCACCATCCCCGCTGGTTCGAACTTGGTGAAGGTGAAGGCATCCACGAACTCTTCCAGCGGTACGCCGTATTGCAGGCCGACCGACACCGCGATGGCAAAGTTGTTCATCATCGCCCGGAAGCCAGCACCTTCCTTGTGCATGTCGATGAAGATCTCGCCCAGCTTGCCGTCTTCGAACTCACCGGTCCGCAGATAGACCTTGTGGCCACCAACAATCGCTTTCTGGGTGTAACCCTTGCGGCGATGCGGCAGTTTCTCGCGATGGCTGCGGATCATTTCCTTGACCACAACCTTCTCGATCACCTTCTCGGCCAGAACGACGGCTTTTTCCTGCGTAGAACCGCTTTCCAGCACTTCCGCCGCCTCATCGTCATCCTCGACCAGCGCCGCCGCCAGAGGCTGCGACAGTTTCGAGCCATCGCGGTACAGCGCGTTCGCCTTCACACCCAGCGACCACGACAGTTCGTAGGCCTTCTGGCAGTCCTCGATGGTCGCGTCATTCGGCATGTTGATCGTCTTCGAGATCGCGCCCGAGATAAAGCTTTGCGCTGCGGCCATCATGGTGATGTGGCTATCAACCCCAAGGAAACGCTTGCCTTTTTTACCGCACGGGTTGGCACAGTCGAAGATCGAATAGTGCTCTTCCTTCAGGTGCGGCGCACCTTCCAGCGTCATCGTCCCGCAGACGTGGTCGTTCGCCGCGTCAATATCTGCCTTGGTAAAGCCCAGATGGCGCAGCAGGTCGAAGGTCGGGTCATTCAGCTTGGTCGCCGGGATACCCAGAACACCGGTGCAGAAATCCTCGCCCAATGTCCACTGGTTGAAGACGAAGCGGATGTCGAAGGCGCTTTCCAGCGCGGCATCCACCTTGGCCAGTTCATTGGGGCCAAAGCCGTGGCCGGTCAGCGAGGTGTGGTTGATCCCCGGAGCGTTTCCGATGGTGCCGTGACCGACGGCATAGCCTACGATCTCTTCGATCTGAGACGAAGAATACCCCAGCTTTTCGAGCGCCGAAGGCACCGAGCGGTTGATGATCTTGAAGTAACCGCCACCGGCCAGCTTCTTGAATTTGACCAGCGCAAAGTCAGGCTCGATCCCGGTGGTGTCGCAATCCATCACCAGACCGATGGTGCCGGTCGGCGCGATCACGGTGGCCTGCGCGTTGCGGTAGCCGTTCTTTTCGCCGAGGCTCAGCGCTTCATCCCAAGCCGACATGGCCAGATCGATCAGACGCTTGTCCGGGCAGTTGCCGTGATCCAGAGGCACCGGCTTCACGGCCAGCTTCTCATAGCCCTCGGTCACACCCTGCGACGCGCGGCGGTGGTTGCGGATGACGCGCAACATGTGGTCTGCGTTGCGCTTGTAGCCCTTGAACGGGCCAAGCTCTCCAGCGATCTCAGCCGAGGTTGCATAGGCCACACCGGTCATAATCGCGGTGAGAGCACCACATATCGCCCGACCTTCATCCGAGTCATAGCTGTAGCCCATGTTCATCAGCAGACCGCCGATGTTCGCATAGCCCAGACCCAACGTACGGAAATCGTAGGACAGTTGCGCGATTTCCTTGGACGGGAACTGCGCCATAGTGACCGAAATTTCCAGCGTCAGGGTCCAAAGGCGCGAAGCGTGCATGTAGTCCGCCGCCTGGAACTCACCATCCTTGAGGAAGGTCAGCAGGTTCATCGACGCCAGGTTACAGGCCGTGTCATCGAGGAACATATATTCCGAGCACGGGTTCGAGCCGCGAATCTCACCGTCTTCAGGGCACGTGTGCCATTCGTTGACCGTGTCGTGGAATTGAATACCCGGGTCAGCACAAGCCCACGCGGCGTGACCGACCTTTTCCCAAAGATCGCGCGCCTTAACCGTGCGAGCAACCTTGCCATCAGTCCGGTTGATCAGTTCCCAATCCGCGTCTTTCTCAACCGCCGTCAGGAACGCGTTGGTAACTCGGATCGAGTTGTTCGAATTCTGGCCCGAGACCGAGCTGTACGCTTCCGAATCCCAGTCCGTGTCGTAGGTCGGGAATTCGATGCTGTCGTGGCCCTGTTTGGCGTAGTCCAGCACACGCTTGATATAAGTCTCTGGGATCGCAACCTTTTTGGCTTCGCGAACCGCTTTCTTCAGGCTGTCATTTTTGTTGGGATCATACGCGTCGTCCTGCGCGCCGTCCCAGCTGCGGATGGCCTCGAAAATACCGTTCAGCATCTTCTCGTGCATCTTCGATCCGGCAACGATCGAGGCCACCTTCTGCTCTTCGATCACCTTCCATTCGATGAATTGCTCGATATCGGGGTGATCTGCATCGACGATTACCATCTTTGCTGCTCGACGGGTTGTCCCGCCTGATTTGATCGCGCCAGCGGCGCGGTCGCCGATCTTGAGAAAGCCCATAAGGCCCGAGGACTTGCCGCCGCCCGACAGCGCTTCGCCCTCTGCACGCAGATGGCTGAAGTTGGTTCCGGTACCCGAGCCATACTTGAACAGGCGCGCCTCGCGCACCCACAAATCCATGATGCCGCCTTCGTTCACCAGATCATCATCAACGGACTGGATGAAGCACGCATGCGGCTGCGGATGTTCGTAAGCGGATTTCGATTTGGTCAGCTTGCCGGTTTTGTAGTCGACATAATGGTGCCCCTGCGCCGGGCCATCGATTCCGTATGCCCAATGCAAGCCGGTGTTAAACCACTGCGGGCTGTTCGGTGCGGCGCGCTGGGTCGCCAACATATACCGCATCTCATCAAAATAGGCGCGCGCGTCTTCTTCGGTCGAGAAGTAGCCGCCTTTCCAGCCCCAGTACGCCCATGCGCCTGCCAAGCGGTCGAACACCTGCTTCGAAGATGTCTCACCGCCAAATTCCGCGCCTTCGGCTGGCACCGAGCGCCACAGGAACTCAGGAACGTCCTTTTCCTTGACCTTCTTCAGCTTGGAAGGAACGCCGGCCTTGCGGAAGTACTTCTGGGCAATAACGTCGCTTGCGACCTGGCTCCAGCGCGCGGGCACTTCGATGTTATCCAGGCGGAAGACGATTGTGCCGTCCGGGTTTCGAATCTCGGAGGTCGCAGAGACAAAGTCCAAATCTGCGTAAGCATCCTGCCCCGATTCCGTAAATTTCCTGTCAATCTTCATGTCCGCCGCCCTAGATTCAATCAACTTTTCCGTTAGCGTCAGGTCCGGAGACACGGACCGATCACCTTGCCGTAATAATTCAGGCGCAATAGACCGGTCGCTGCGTTTCACAGCGCAAAACCGACCCAACGGTTGCACGTTACTATGATGTGCTTTCCGACCCTCGCCCTGTGCCCTACTCTGGCTTTTCTACCAGATTTTGTGGCATCGCTTCCGGCCCATACAACTTGACGTATCCACCCATAGATCGTCAACGTCATTTTTAAGTCATTTTTGATATCTTTTGTGTTGACCGAAATCTGACACCCACCTGCGCGGCGCTAAGGCCCGATTCCTCCACAGGTTCATCCACCGCATCTTTGAAAAGCCCCAGGCGAATTAACCGTGTTTCCCGGCATGGTTATCGGCATTTGATAAACCAACGCTAAGATGGCTAGGCTGTTTGAGAATCAGAGCACGACCATTCCGAAGCCAGGCGCCAACTAAAGCTTAGAGCGCGATCAATAAAAGGAATCAGAACAGATGTTGTCGTTACGCATACTTCCGGTTCTGGCCCTGATCGTGGCCTGCACACCACATGATGTGCCCCCGCCTACGCGCAGCGCCCAATTCGAGAATTACCCTGAAAGACTGTTCGATACGTTCGAAATCAGCTGCGACGGCCCCGGAGAGCGTTTTGAAAACGTTGGGAATCGGGTTTTTGAATGTACCGAGCTTCTACCGCCGGAAACCACAGCCTTTCTGATTCTCAACTATGATGGTTACCCTCAGGACCTGCCAAAAAGCGTGATGCGCCTGACGTCGACCAAGAACAACCTGGGCTACCGCGTAGATGCCGAACTGTTCTTCAATATACCGCAAAGAACGGGCCCATCGGTCCGCGTTCCGGTGGAAAGCGAAACACTCGATAAGGCGCTTGGCGCGCTTTACCAAGCGATGGGTGGTTCACTAACGTAAGTGGAAGAAGTGGTCGGGGCGGCAGGATTCGAACCTACGACCCCCTGTACCCAAAACAGGTGCGCTACCAGACTGCGCCACGCCCCGGACCGTGCGCCTTCCTAACGATGCCGATCTGATTTGAAAAGCCCTAACAGGACCAAATTGCAGGACCTTGCGAAAAAATTTCGTGCCGCATCTCGGTTCCGGGTTTAATCGAGTAGCGCGCCGCCAGTCCGGCGTTGATTTCGAGTACCGCAAACACAGAATCGCCGCCTTCAATTGGCGTCAGATCTCCGGGAATCGCCCCCTGATGGACACGCGTCACAGTTCCTGATCGGTCGAGGAAAATGATATCCAGGGGAATCAGCGTGTTCTTCATCCAGAACACTACCCGCTGCGGCGGATCAAAAACAAATAACATGCCGGAACGGTTCGGAAGATTCTCACGGAACATCAGGCCGCGCGATCTTTCCTGCGGCGTAACGGCCACCTCGATATTGAAACGTATTTGCGCCGAGGCGTTCCTGATGTCGATTTGATCCGACCGACACGCGGCCTCAGCCATTCCGGACCAAAGCACCAAAAACGCGACAAGACCCGGAATCAGTTTATGCATCAGTTACTCAGTCGTCCAATGCGGCTTCCCAGGCCAGAACCTGTGCCGCCATACGTCCGCGCTTGCCGTCAATGACTCGCATCGCAAGGGCTTCGCCAGGTTGCAGATCCGAAAGCCCTGATCGGCGCAGTACTTCGATATGCAGAAAAACGTCTTCGCCCCGGCCAAAAACATTGGCGAAACCAAAGCCTTTGCCCTTGTCGAACCATTTGACGCGCGCAGCCTCCAGAGGGGCTGCGGCGATCTCGACCGGATCAAGCTCGGCAAAGTCAGCCAGCATCATCGTGTCGGTGCGCGCAGGAGGGTCAACACTGATGACTTCGACCGCCTGAACGCCACGGTCGGTGCGGTGAGTCATAATCTCGATACCAGCACCATCCGCAACCGAACTCTGACCGAAGTTGCGCAATACGTTGACGTGCAACAAAATATCCGGACCGCCCTCGTCAGACACAACAAATCCGTAACCCTTTGCAGGGTCGAACCATTTCACGTGTCCACGGACGCGGTACATGTTGTTCAGATCTTCTGGCACGGCGTTCCCATCGCGAAAATTGTCATTTCGTTAAGGGTCCGATGTGTATGGGAATGGCCCGCAAATTCAAGCTGAAAAAATCCCTTTGTATCAGCCTCTTGCATTTCACGATACGCGAACGTCATGGATTCAACCTTTGTATTTGCCAGTCGGAACCCTCTTGATCCCGCTGCCACCTAAACCTGTCGTGCAACCGAAACGCCCCATCGGCCCAAAATTCGATCTCGGTTGGCACCAGCCTGTAACCACCCCAAAACGGCGGACGTGGTGGATTTGGCCCAAGTTTGGCCGTCACCTTGGCCACCTCGGCCATCAGAGCGGACCGACTGCTAAGAGGCTGGGATTGCTTAGATGCCCATGCCCCCAATCGGCTTTTCATCGAACGGGACGCATAATACTCATCCGCCTGCGGTCCGCTTTCTTTGGTGATTGTACCACGAACTCGGATTTGTCGCCGCAGAGATTTCCAATGCATCACAAAAGCGGCTTTGCCCGCACTGTCCAGCTCGGCCGCCTTGGCGCTTTCGTAATTGGTGTAAAAGACAAAAGCCGCCGGTTCGATCTCTTTCAACAGAACCATACGCACGTTCGGCATACCGTCCGGGTCCACGGTTGCCAGCGCAATCGCGTTTGGATCGTTCGGTTCTTTTTCTTTGGCCTCGGCCAGCCACCGCTCCGCTATCACAAACGGATCGGCGCCGGCGAAAATGCCGTCACGTTCGCTCATTCCCATCCCCTGGAAACTATTGTGGCCCACCCTAGGGCGAGAACCCGCCACGGGCAAGAGCGCACGGCCTTGATGCAGCGCACCCAATGGCATAAACCATCCCAACATGACGCGAAGACAGGCGGAGAACCGAACATGTCAAATCAGTTGATGGCCGGCAAACGCGGCCTCATCATGGGACTGGCCAATGATAAATCAATCGCGTGGGGGATTGCCCGCGCCTTGTCCGAAGCCGGAGCAGAGCTGGCTTTTTCCTATCAAGGGGACGCACTTAAGAAACGCGTCGACCCTTTGGCGGCGCAACTTGGCAGCGAAATCGTCCTGCCCTGCGACGTCAGCGACGAAGAATCGATTGATGCGCTGTTCACGTCACTTGAAGAGAAATGGGGCAAACTGGACTTTGTCGTTCACGCCATCGGGTTCTCGGACAAGAACGAACTTCGTGGCCGCTACGTCGACACCTCGCGCGCGAATTTCAAGCTGACAATGGATGTATCGGTTTACTCCTTTACAGCCGTGATGCAGCGCGCTGAAAAGATGATGTCCGAAGGCAGCAGCGCAATCACCCTCACTTATTACGGTGCCGAGCAGGTTATGCCGCATTATAACGTAATGGGTGTCGCCAAGGCCGCGCTTGAAGCTTCTGTCAAATATCTGGCCGAGGATCTGGGCAAGGATGGTATCCGCGTGAACTCAATCTCGGCCGGTCCGATCAAGACGCTGGCTGCCAGTGGCATCGGCGACTTCCGCTATATCATGAAGTGGAACGAGTATAACTCGCCGTTGCGCCGCAATGTGACCATCGACGATGTTGGCAAATCGGCACTCTATCTACTGTCCGATCTCAGCAGCGGTGTCACCGGAGAGAATCTGCACGTAGATTCGGGCTATCACATCGTCGGCATGAAAGCCGTCGACGCACCGGACGTTGAAAAGGGGTAATGACATGAGCGCCAAGGATCGTCTGCCCCACGAAAAAGGGTTTCACATCAGTTGGGACCAGATTCACCGTGATTCCCGCGCCTTGGCCTGGCGGTTGGATGGCCAAGGTCCGGATGACGGTGCATGGCGCGCGGTCGTTGCTATTACCCGTGGTGGCATGGCACCGGCAATGATTGTCAGCCGTGAGTTGGACATTCGGACCGTCGACACGATCAGCGTCCGGTCCTACCACCATCAGGAACAGGGCGAAGCAGAAGTTCTGAAAGCCCCCGATGCCGAGCTGATGGGGGATGGCGAGGGCGTTCTGATCATCGACGATCTGGTCGACAGCGGCAAAACGCTGGAACTGGTGCGTGACTTGTATCCCAAGGCGCATTTCGCGACGGTGTATGCCAAGCCCAAGGGCCGCCCGATGGTCGACACGTTCATCACCGAAGTCAGCCAGGACACCTGGATTTTCTTCCCCTGGGATATGGCCCTGCAATATGTCGAGCCCTATCGCGGCACCGACTGAATCCATCCCCCAAGCGCGAGGCTGAGCCTCACAAAAGGACAGGCATGTCATGACCCAGTCCCGCACTACCGCGACATTTGCGCCTCCGGTCATGGAGGCGCGGCGCTGGTTGCAGGGGGTGGAGTTTTCCGACGACCGACCCCTGATCAATGTCAGTCAAGCGGCCCCTGTTGATCCTCCTCCGCTGGCGCTACGCGAGGCGATTGCCAGTTTTGCCGTGACAGAAGACACCGCCCACCTTTACGGGCCGGTTCTGGGCAATCCTAACCTGCGGGGCGAGCTCGCCCGGCAAATCAGCGCGCACTATGATGCGCAGGTTTCCGGCAATCAGGTGGCGATCACTTCGGGCTGCAATCAGGCTTTTGCCGCTGCGATCACTGCGATCACCGATCAGGATGACGAGGTGATTGTTCCAACGCCTTGGTATTTTAATCACAAGATGTGGCTGGACATGGCCGGGGTCCGAACCGTGGACCTGCCAACCGATGACACTCTGCTGCCAGATCCGGACACAGCCCGGACTCTGATCACTGACAAGACCCGCGCCATCGTGCTTGTGACACCGAACAACCCCGGCGGAGTGGAGTACCCTGCCCCGCTGGTGCGGGCCTTCTTTGATCTCGCAAAAGAGGCCGGTATTCGGTTGATCGTGGACGAGACCTATCGGGATTTCGACAGCCGAAGCGGCCCGCCGCATGATCTGTTTTCTCAGCCCCGCTGGGACGAAACCCTGATCCACCTGTATTCCTTTTCCAAAGCCTACAGGCTGACCGGCCACCGCGTTGGCGCGATCGCGACCAACGCGGCGCTGCTGTCCGAGATCGAGAAGTTTCTGGATACCGTCGCCATCTGCCCCGGCCAAATCGGCCAGTACGCAGCCCTCTGGGGGATGCAGAACCTGTCCCAGTGGCTTGCGGGCGAACGGGATGAAATTCTCGACCGTCGCGCGGCCATTACCGAGCTATTGCCTAGCCTGACCGACAAGGGCTGGCGGTTGTTGGGACTGGGCGCTTACTTCGCCTATTTCGAACATCCGTTCGATATCCCTTCGGACGAACTTGCCAGACGTCTGGTCCCCGAGGCCGGCATTCTGCTGTTGCCCGGAACCATGTTCATGCCGGAAAACGATCCGGCCGGGAAACGTCAGGTTCGCATCGCATTTGCCAATCTTGACCGTGCCGGATTGGGGCAATTGTTCGAACGGCTGCAGGCACTGTCCTTCTGAGCTTGCCCCCCGACGGTGCGCGTCGTATTCAGGGCCGCAACCGACAGGGCAGTTACCTGCCGAAAAAGCACGAAGAGGGCACTATGGCCGCAGGCATGAAAAACCTATCGAAGACCTTTGTCTGGATTCTCATGGGCCTTTTGATGCTTGGCCTTGCAGGGTTCGGCGCGACCAGCCTGACCGGTACGGTTCGCACCGTAGCCCAGGTCGGGAACGAGGATATCTCGGTCGATGACTATGTGCGTGAGCTCCAACGCGAAATCCGCGCTGTTGAGCAACAGACGGGTCAGCCCATGCAGATATCGCAAGCGATGGAATTCGGTCTGGACCGGCTGGCATTGTCGCGCCTGACCGCTCTGGCCGCGCTGGATAACGAAGTCGGATTGCTGGGCATCTCGATTGGCGACGAAAACCTGCAAAAGGAAATCGTTGCGATCCCTGCCTTCCAAGGGGTCAACGGCACATTTGATCGTGACGCGTATCAGTTCCAGCTGGAACAGGCTGGCATGTCGGATACCGATTTCGAATCGGACCTGCGCAAGGAAACATCCCGCACTATTGTTCAGAATGCCGTGGTCAGCGGTGTGAAGATGCCGGAAACCCTGACGCAGGTGCTGACGGACTATGTCGGCGCGCGCCGCAGCTTTACCGTTGCGACCGTGGCGCCTGATGCGCTGCCTGCGCCCGTTGCCGAACCGACCGACGAACAGGTTCAGGCCTATTACGACGAGAACACCGACCTGTTCACCCTGCCCCGGACCAAAAAGCTTACATATGCGATCCTGTCGCCCGAAATGCTGCTGGACGAAGTGGAAATCGACGAGGACGCGGTACAGCGCCTCTACGACCAGCGTTCGGCTGAATTCCAACAGCCTGAGCGTCGACTGGTCGAGCGTCTGACTTTCCCCAATGAAGATGAGGCCGAAAGCGCGATGGCGCAGCTTGAGGTTGGCGGCACAACTTTCGAACAATTGGTCCGGGATCGTCAGTTGGAACTGAGCGATATCGATCTTGGCGATGTTACCCGTGAAGACCTGGGCGACGCCGCCGATGGCGTGTTTGCCGCCGAACTGGACACCGTGGTCGGTCCGCTGCCTTCGACCTTTGGCCCTGCGCTGTTCCGGATCAACGGTTCGCTTGCTGAAAACAACACCCCGTTCGAAGACGCTGCACCTGCCCTGCGTGAAGAACTGGCCGCAGATCGCGCGCGTCGTCTGATCGAAGCTCAGGCCGAGGATATCAACGACCTGCTGGCGGGTGGTGCAACGCTGGAAGAGCTGGACGCCGAAACTGAAATGGAGCTGGGCCAGATTGACTGGACCAACCAGAGCGAAGATGGCGTCGCAGCCTATGAAGATTTCCGCAGCGCAGCCGAGGCTGTACAGGACGGCGACTTCCCCGAGGTTGCGTTCCTTGACGACGGATCGATCTTTGCCCTGCGTCTGAACGAGGTGCTTGAGCCGCGGCCAGAACCTCTGGAAACTGCGCGCGAACGCGTTGTTGCTGCATGGACGCTGGCAGAAACCAACAAGGCGCTGGAAGAACAGGCAAATACTGTTCTCGAGCAAGTGAAAGCCGATGGTGATTTCACCGCGACTGGCTTGCCTTTCCGGGTGGAAAACGCCCTGACCCGCACTGCTTTTCTGGAAGACGTGCCCGCGGATTTCATGACGCAGGTCTTTGAAATGGAACAAGGTGACCTGCGCGTCATTCCCGGTGCCGGCACCGCGTTCATCGTTCGCGTGGATGAACTGCTGCCGCCTGCCGAAACGGATGAGCTGCGTCAGGTGCAAGAGGCGCTGGCAGCACAATTGGATCAGGCGCTGGCGCAGAACATCTTTGACGCCTACGTCCGTGATGCGCAGGTCCGCGCCCGTCCCGTCGTGGATCAGCAGGCCCTGAATGCCGTTCAGGCCAGCTATTAAAAGAGACCGGATATGGCCCTGACACCCGATTTTGACGATTTCGCGCGCGCTTATGAAGCGGGCGAGAATCAGGTCGTCTACACCCGCCTTGCCGCTGATCTGGACACGCCGGTTTCCCTGATGCTCAAGCTGACGGGCGCGCAGAAAGACGCGTTCATGCTGGAATCGGTCACCGGTGGTGAGGTTCGCGGCCGGTACTCGATCATCGGCATGAAACCGGACCTGATCTGGCGCTGCCGAGGTGAGACCTCTGAACTGAACCGCTCAGCCCGGTTCGATCCCGAGGCGTTCTCGTCGCAAGACGGTAACCCGATGGGCAACCTTCGGGCGCTGCTGGCCGAAAGCAAAATTGACCTGCCAGACGACCTGCCACAGGCAGCTGCGGGTCTGTTTGGCTATCTCGGCTATGACATGGTTCGCCTGGTCGAATACCTGCCCGACGTGAACCCAGACCCGCTTGGCCTGCCCGATGCGATCATGCTGCGGCCGTCGGTCATCGCGGTGCTCGACGGTGTGAAGGGCGAAGTCACGGTAGTATCTCCGGCATGGGTCAGTGACGGACAATCCGCCAAGGCGGCCTATGCTCAGGCCGCAGAACGCGTAATGGATGCTGTGCGGGATCTGGAACGCGCCATGCCTGCCGAGACGCGCGATCTGGGGGACGCGTCCGAGGTGGCTCCGCCGGTGTCAAACTTCACCAAATCCGGCTATATGGAAGCGGTCGAAAAGGCCAAGGAATACATCCGCGCCGGCGACATCTTTCAGGTGGTCCCGGCGCAGCGCTGGACGCAAGATTTTCCGCAGCCGCCCTTCGCACTCTATCGCTCTTTGCGGCGCACGAACCCATCGCCCTTCATGTTCTACTTTAATTTCGGCGGCTTTCAGGTCGTTGGGGCCAGCCCCGAAATCCTGGTGCGCGTATTCGGAGACGAAGTCACGATCCGCCCGATCGCGGGTACGCGCCCGCGTGGAGCCACCCCCGAAGAAGACAAAGCTAACGAGGTCGACCTGCTGGCCGACAAAAAAGAGCTGGCAGAACACCTTATGCTGCTGGATCTGGGTCGCAACGACACGGGTCGGGTTTCCAAGATCGGCACCGTACGACCGACCGAAGAATTCATCATCGAACGCTATAGCCACGTAATGCACATCGTGTCCAACGTGGTCGGTGAATTGGCCGAGGACAAAGACGCGCTGGACGCTTTCTTTGCCGGAATGCCCGCCGGTACGGTATCGGGCGCGCCCAAAGTCCGCGCGATGGAGATCATCGACGAGCTGGAGCCGGAAAAGCGCGGGATCTATGGCGGCGGCGTGGGGTACTTCAGTGCAGGCGGTGACATGGACATGTGTATCGCCCTGCGTACGGCGATCGTGAAGGATCAAAAGCTGTACATTCAGGCCGGTGGCGGTGTTGTTTATGACAGCGACCCCGAAGCTGAATTCATGGAAACGGTGCACAAATCGAGCGCGATCCGTCGCGCCGCAGGGGATGCTGCCCGGTTCACTGGTTCTGGCAATTCTTAAGATGTACGGCTGACCCCAACGGTCAGCCGTTTTCTTTTTCAGGCCTTACTGACCTTCTTTCATCATGACCGCAGAGATCGGAGCCATCGCAACGCGGCTGCCCCGGTCCTCCAACCCCCACAGCAACAGGGCTGATATGGTGTCGGGGCGCAGACGTCCTAGCATGACCACCGTTCCCTGCTGGCCGGCGCGGAACGCGGCCTGGTCCAGAAAACGCCGCATGACCTTGGGGTCCTGACGCGCCCCGTCGATGTCGCGGAAGATGACACCCGAGGGGACGCCATTGCGTGCTGCCAGCTTTTGGACGGTGTTCAAACCGTTATCCTGCGTGATCAGACCGCGGCCGGTATCACCGGCAATGGCGGCGACCTGATCAGCCAGTTTGCGATTGCCCTGTATCCCGGTGTCCACGCCTTCCAGAATGCCAACGGTTTCCGGCAGGGTTTCCAGCCAGACCGCCAACGATACTTCGGCGTCCTGAGCACTGGCGGCACGTGGCAGGTCTGCAAGCGCCAGGACTTCGAAACCGGCTGCGCGGTGTCTGGCCATCTTTTCAGCCGCCTCCGGGTCGGACGGGCTGACCGCAAAGCTGAGCGGATACGGAAAGTCTTGCAGCGCTTCGGCCCCGTACGCGCCCTCGTCATCGATCAAAATGATCGACATAAGGGGTTTGGCTTCGGGGTTGTCGAACTTGGCGGCGTAGGCGTCGATCGGTTTTCCGGGCTGGATGACCTCGATTGTGCCAGATTCCGCTACCGAGACGTCTTCGCGCTCCGTCAAAGGAACCACGCGTTTGCCAATGGTGAGGCCGGTGTTTTCTGTCTCTTCTCCGCCAATCTGCGGAACAGCCGCAATCCGGGGCAATTTCCGCAGTTGCGGGTCTTCTTCACCTTCCACCGCAATTGGATTGTCCTCCGGCGGATTTACCTCCGCCTCCTGAGGTTCCGCCGCGACAGGTTGCGATTCAGGTTCCGGCTGCAGTGCAGCAACTTCAGGCTCCTGTTCCGACGGCGTCTCAGCAACTTCAGGCTGCGGCTCGACCACGACAACGATTTCCTTTTCCACGACGGGGGCCGGTGGCTCTGGCGCGGCGTCTGCCAAAACCGGCTCATCCTCGGAATTCGGCGAGAGCTGCAAGGGCGCGGGGGCCTGAGGCACGACCGGAGCTTCGGTCGAAATGGTCACTTCCGCCGTTTCGGTTGTTTCCGAGGCTTCGACCTGTGCGACGGTCTCGCTAACCTTGGGTTCGGTGTCCGGAGCGATTTCCACCTCGGCCAGCCCGGCCAGGTTGTCCGTCTGTTCTGCAGAGGCATCTGCCGAAACCGGAGGCAGGGTTACCAGATCGGCATCTGCAATGGACTCGGCGGCGTCCGTGCTGACTTCAGGAACCTCGGCTGGCGCGGGTTCCGGAGCCTCTGCGGATACTATCGGTTTTCGGGTCAAAGGGGTGTTCAGGGACAGCGCCGCGCCAAGCAGCACTACAACGACCGCCCCTGCGATCATTCCGCCTAAAAATCCGCCCATCTTAACTGCCTCTCGCCTTCATCGTGCTTCGATCGCCTCAACGCCGTTCGCCGCGCTTGTAGCCTGTGACTGCGCCCGGAACAGGATGTCCCCTTGACGCTGCCCCACAAGCCTGAGCATGTATGTCCCGACATTATACCGTGGCCAAGGGCTGTATCGCCAGTCCGAAATGCCCAAGCCGAGACAAGTGCCCAAATGCTGCTGCTGATCGACAACTACGACTCGTTTACTTACAATCTGGTACATTATTTAGGCGAACTTGGCGCCGAAATGGTCATTCGGCGGAATGATGCCTTGGATGTCCAGGAAGCGATGGCCATGAACCCGGCAGGGATCCTGCTCAGCCCCGGTCCGTGTGACCCGGATCAGGCGGGGATTTGTCTGGCTCTGACCGAAGCTGCGGCCGAGACGAAGACGCCGCTTATGGGCGTCTGTCTGGGGCATCAGACCATCGGTCAGGCATTTGGTGGAGACGTCATTCGCTGCCATGAGATCGTTCACGGCAAGATGGGGACAATGCACCACACCGGCAAAGGCGTGTTCGCCGGACTGCCGTCGCCATTTGACGCGACCCGCTATCACTCGTTGGTGGTTGACCCGAACACCTTGCCCGACTGCCTCGAAATCACGGCGGAACTGGAAGACGGGATAATCATGGGTCTGCAGCACAAAGAGCTGCCCATTCACGGCGTCCAGTTCCACCCGGAATCCATCGCCTCCGAGCATGGCCACGCCCTGCTCAAGAATTTCCTGTCCGAGATGAAAGTTCCTGCATGAGCGACGCTCTGAAACCACTGATCGGTGCCGCAGCCGACCGGCCCCTGACCCGTGCCGAGGCAGAACAGGCCTTTGGTATCCTGTTCGACGGTGAAGCCACACCCAGCCAGATCGGCGGGCTGCTGATGGCTATGCGCACACGCGGCGAAACGGTCGACGAATATGCCGCCGCTGCCGCCGTGATGCGCGCAAAGTGCAACGCGGTCAAAGCACCGGCGGGTGCGATGGATATCGTTGGCACGGGCGGCGACGGCAAAGGCACTCTGAACATCTCAACGGCAACTGCGTTTGTGGTGGCGGGCGCTGGTGTCACCGTCGCAAAGCACGGCAATCGCAACCTCAGTTCGAAATCCGGTGCCGCGGATGCCTTGGGTCAGTTGGGAATCAACGTGATGGTCGGCCCGCAAACCGTTGAAAAAGCTTTACAAGAGGTTGGCATCGGCTTCATGATGGCGCCCATGCACCATCCCGCTATTGCGCATGTCATGCCCAGCCGGCAAGAGCTTGGGACGCGCACGATTTTCAATATCCTCGGCCCGCTGACCAACCCCGCAGGTGTTCGGCGACAGCTGACGGGCGCGTTCAGTCGCGACCTGATCCGCCCGATGGCGGAAACGCTGGGCTTACTGGGTGCTGAGCATGCCTGGTTGGTCCACGGGTCGGACGGCACGGATGAGTTGACGATAACCGGGATCAGCTGGGTTGCTGCGTTGGAAGACGGCATTGTCAAAGAGGTTGAGCTGCACCCCGAAGACGCAGGGCTGCCCGTTCATCCGTTCGAGGATATTATAGGCGGAACGCCCGAGGAAAACGCTGTCGCCTTCCGCGCCTTGCTGGACGGCGCTCCCTCGGCATACCGGGACGCGGTATTGCTGAACTCCGCCGCAGCCTTGGTGGTTGCGAATGCTGCCGATGACCTGAAGGACGGCGTCGCCAAGGCGTCTGAAAGTATCGACAGCGGGAAAGCTAAAGACAAAATCGCGGCCCTGGCCCGAATTACGCAGGAGGCCGCATGACCGAGACGGTTCTGGACAAGATCAAAGCCTATAAACTCGAAGAAGTTGCGGCAGATAAGACGCAGAAGTCGCTGGAAACGCTGGAAAATGAAGCCCGCAATGCCCCTGAGGTCCGTGGGTTCGCCGATGCGCTTCGGACAGCGGCGCGTCGGGGTTACGGCTTGATCGCAGAAGTCAAGAAAGCAAGCCCGTCCAAAGGCCTGATCCGCGCGGATTTCGACCCGCCGGCTTTGGCCAAAGCCTATGAGGAAGGCGGTGCTGCATGTTTGTCGGTGCTAACCGACACACCCAGCTTTCAGGGCGCAAAGGAGTACTTGACCGCAGCCCGTGCAGCCACTTCGCTGCCAGCATTGCGCAAGGATTTCATGTACGACCCCTACCAGGTCGTTGAGGCACGCGCTTTGGGCGCGGACTGCATTCTGATCATCATGGCATCGGTTGATGACGCTCAGGCGGCTGAGCTGGAACAGACGGCTTTCGATTGGGGCATGGACGTTTTGATCGAGGTCCACGACGCAGAAGAGCTGGAACGTGCCTCGCAGTTGAAAAGCTCTCTGATCGGAATAAATAACCGCAATCTCAAGACCTTCGAGACATCTCTTGATACCACGCGGCACCTGTCGAAACTTGTCCCTGCAGACCGGACGATCGTCTGCGAAAGTGGACTGAGCACGCCCGAAGACCTTGCAGATATCGCGCGTTATGGCGCACGCTGCTTCCTGATCGGCGAAAGCCTGATGCGTCAGGACGACGTTGCAGCGGCAACCCGCCACCTGCTGGCGAGCCCGCTGATCCCCGGAGTTATGTGATGCCACTGACCCATTTTGATGCGCAGGGACAGGCCCATATGGTCGATGTCTCGGAAAAAGAGGTCACCGACCGCGTCGCTGTGGCGGCTGGGCATATCAAAATGGCGCAAGACACCTACGATCTGATTTCCGAAGGCCGCGCCAAAAAGGGTGACGTGCTGGGTGTTGCGCGTCTTGCGGGCATCATGGGTGCCAAAAAAACGCCCGATCTGATCCCGCTGTGCCATCCGCTACCGGTCACAAAGGTATCCGTCGAACTGACACTGGACCCGGACCTGCCCGGCGTTCAGGTCCAAGCTACCGTCAAGACATCAGGTCAGACAGGGGTTGAAATGGAGGCTCTGACCGCCGTGTCGACTGCCGCCCTGACCGTGTACGATATGACCAAGGCCGTCGATAAGGCCATGGAGATCGGCGGTATTCGTGTATCGCTGAAAGACGGTGGAAAGTCAGGACGTTACGAGGCGAAATGATTACTGTCGAAGAGGCCCGCGCGCTGCTGTATGATCTGGTCTCGCCCCTGCCGGCCGAAACCGTAAAACTGGCAGATGCCGCCGGACGCGTCCTTGCACAGGACGTCGTCGCCACACGCGATCAGCCGCCTTTTGCCGCGTCCTCGATGGACGGGTATGCCCTGAAATCGACCGAGGTTGAACTGCACGCGATGTTCAAAGTCATCGGCGAGTCGGTTGCAGGTAAACGTTTCGAAGGCAGCGTTGGTCCCGGCCAAGCCGTTCGTATTTTTACCGGCGCCCCCATTCCTGAGGGGGCCGATTTCGTCGTCATTCAGGAAGATACCGAACGGCGAGGCGATCTGATCACAATCTCGGACCTGCCCGGCGTAAAAACCAACATTCGTCCGGCCGGCGTCGATTTCAGCACTGGCACGAAAATCCACGCGCCCCGCCGCTTGCGCGCAGAAGACATCGCACTGATGGCGGCAATGAACGTGGCCAGGATACCAGTGGCGCGAAAGCCGGTGGTCGCATTGATTTCGACGGGCGACGAGCTGGTAATGCCCGGCGAAACACCCGGCCCAGACCAGATCATCGCCTCCAACACTTTTGGTCTGAAGGCACTGCTGGAAGACGCTGGTGCACAAGTTCGCATACTCCCCATCGCACGCGACACCGTTTCCTCGCTCGAAACCGCCTTTGGGCTGGCCGAGGGTGCTGATCTGGTCGTCACGATCGGCGGTGCCTCGGTCGGTGATTATGACCTAGTATCCGATGTCTCAACCGGCCTCGGGATGGAGCAGTCTTTCTACAAGATACGGATGCGTCCCGGTAAGCCCCTGATGGCTGGTCGGCTGGGCCGTTCCGCAATGGTTGGACTGCCGGGAAATCCTGTGAGCGCAATGGTTTGCGGCTATCTCTTTCTGTTGCCGATGGTGCGGCGCATGCTGGGCATTGAACAGGTTCTGCCCCCGCTGCAAACCGCACGTCTTACTGAACCGCTGGGCAAGAACGGACCACGAGAACATTATATGCGTGCGGTGCGGGACGAATCCGGTATCCGCGCCTGTGGCGATCAGGACAGTTCTCTGCTGAGCGTTTTGGCTGAGGCAAACGCGCTTTTGGTACGCGCACCGCATGATCCCGACCGTTCTGTTGGGGAAGAAGTTCAGTATCTGCCGATATAGGTTTTGCTCAAATCCGTTGACACAAAACGTGAACATGCGTAGAACAAAAGAAAACGCATGACCGACGAGGTGTGAGCAATGCTGACCAAGAAGCAGTTGGATTTGTTGGAATTCATCCACAAACGCGTTCAGGCGGACGGTGTTCCGCCCAGTTTTGATGAAATGAAAGCTGCGTTAGACCTCAGGTCCAAATCCGGTATCCACCGGCTGATCACCGCACTGGAAGAACGCGGGTTTATCCGGCGCCTAGCCCATCGCGCCCGCGCTATCGAAATCGTCAAACTCCCTGAAAGTTTGGGCGGAGAGCCCACGGCTGCGTTCAAGCCTCGCGTAATTGAGGGGGACAAACCGGATGGCCCGCGGCCAGCGAACTTTGAACCCGTTACCGTGAATGCAATGGAGCTGCCCGTGATGGGTCGCATCGCTGCTGGTGTACCGATCGAAGCGATCAGCCATGTTTCGCATCGTGTCGCCGTGCCCGGAACGATGGTGTCCGGAAAGGGCGAGCACTATGCTTTGGAAGTGCGCGGAGATTCGATGATCGACGCGGGCATCAACGATGGGGATGTCGTGGTAATCCGCGAAACCTCGGTCGCCGACAACGGCGACATCGTTGTCGCGCTGGTCGAGGATCAGGAAGCCACTCTGAAGCGGTTCTTCCGCCGGGGTCAGGCCATCGCCCTTGAGGCCGCCAACCCAGCTTACGAAACCCGCGTTCTGCCAGAGGAAAAGGTCAAGGTTCAGGGTCGGCTGGTCGGACTAATCCGCAGTTACTAATACCGCCTATCTTTGAGGTCTCCGGTTGATTTCGGGGACCACAGCCTGGTACCAATCGCCTCTTTGCTGGTTGTGATCTTGTTGCCAGACAGGGATAAGCTTCCCGTTTCTAACAGCCGTTTCGGATCAAACAATTCACACTCTCCGATCAATTGCAGCGCCACGGCAGAGATGACGATCTGAGTCCCATCACACTCAGTGAATCCACGCGCCGCGCGTTTTCCGGTGATGTGCAGCACCTCTTTTCCCAGCCAATCAAAGCGCTGAACACCCCCTGATCCTTGCGGCCATCTGCTTGCCGCCTGCAGCTGGTCCACACCATCCCCGTCGTTTTCCAACCAGACGGTTGCGACAAAGCCGCTTCCCTGTTCCTTACTCAACGCCCGCCCCTGCTCGGTCATCACACCAACCAGCCCGCCGCTGTCCGCAACCAAAACATCAGGGCGGTTTCCCTGCCCCCACAACAGCAGCGCCGCAGCAACCGGTGTCGCCCCAACCCATTTCCCGCGCCCTTGCCACAACGCAAGCCAGAGCCCGCCAAGCGCAATCATAGGCAGGACATAATTCGGTGGGCTCACAACATACCCTTGCGCGCCGTCCAGCCCGGACACCCATTCCGAAACCGCTAGGATCCACTCCAGCCCCAGCCCCATGACCGCCAGCGGCACGACTTCAAACCCGAACGGAGCCAGCAGCGCGGCGACCACGGCAGATGGGACAACAATCGTGCCCATGACCGGAACGGAAAGCATGTTGGCCAAAAGGCCATAGTGAGACATTGTATTGAAATGCGCCGCACCAATCGGCGCAGTTGCAAGCCCAGCGATGGCCGAAGACATCAGCAAACCCGCGACCGGCTTCAGCCATTTTGGGCCGGGCATTGGCCCGAAATCACGAAACGCTCCAAACACTGCCACAAGCGCTGTCGTCGCTGCGAAAGACATTTGGAAACCGGGACTTAGCAGGGATTCCGGGCGCAGGGTCAGGACAATCAGCGCGGCTAAGGCCACGGCTCGCAGGGAAATCGCGCGCCTGTCGATCAGTATGGCCATCAGCATGACACTGGCCATGACAAAGGCTCTTTCGGTGGCTACGTTTCCGCCGGATAGAAAAAGATAGATCGTGGCCGCGACCATCGCGCAGACAGCCGCCAGTTTGCGCACGGGCAGCCTGAGCGCCATCGCAGGAATAGACGAAAACAACAGCCTGCACATCAGGTATACAAACCCTGTCAGCAACCCCATATGCAGGCCAGAGATTGCCAGCAAATGCGCCAAGTTGGACGCCCGCAGTGACTTCAGAGTTTCTTGCCCCATACCGCTGCGATCTCCTGTTGTGACCGCGGCGGCGAACCCGCCGATCTCGCCCGGCAGGATCGTTCGGACGTGGTGGGAAATAGCCATCCGCCATTCTGTAACCCGGATGCCTTTGGGTTGTGAGGGTCCGGCGATCAGCACGGGTACACGGGTATACCCGACTGCCCCCAGCCTCTGAAACCACGCGTGCCGCCGAAAATCGAACCCACCGGGTTCGACCGGGCCCTGCGGTGGCGACAGATGGGCTGTGGTCATGATCCTCTGCCCCGGCGCAAGTGGAACCGCGTCGCCGTGCAAAGAAAGCCGGACGCGCTGCGGTCGCCGGTCGCCAGGTACATCCCCTATTCGTACCCGATCCAGCGTGACCCGCAGCGCATCCGACGCAGAGCGATCCATGGCCACGACCCGCCCCTCGACCGGGCCGTAGTAACGCCATGACAGGACCGGCTCTGCCACCGTATGGGCGCGTACACCCGCCAGGATGAACCCGGCAGCGATCAGCGCCCCCCCTGTTGCCAACGCAGCCCAGCCAGACGACAGTTTGCGCGCCACCCCCAGGCAAATGGCAATCGCAACCGCAAGGCTTGCATGCACCATCCAATCCGGTTCGAACCGGAGGCTGAAATACAGACCAATGCCGACACCCAGACACACCGGAGACCACTGAAACAAATAACCTGTCTGGTTCAGCACTGCGGCCTCGACCCGTGCCAGAACACGCATGGTTGCCCCCGTCCTTCGGGCTCGTTAGACAGGCGCCAATCTATGCCCGACACGGTTACCAAAAGGTTAATCCATACAATGTCCGATCAGGTCGTCACTCGTTTCGCCCCGTCCCCTACCGGTTTTCTGCATATCGGCGGGGCCCGTACTGCGCTGTTCAACTGGCTTTATGCTCGTGGACGTGGTGGAAAGTTCCTGCTGCGGATTGAGGACACTGACCGCGAGCGTTCGACACCCGAAGCGACTGCAGCGATCCTGCAAGGTATGGAGTGGCTTGGGCTGGATCACGACGGTGACGTCATCAGCCAGTTCGAAGGCGCGGAACGCCATGCCGAGGTTGCACATCAACTGCTGGCCGAGGGCAAAGCGTACAAGTGCTTTTCGACGCAGGAAGAGATCGCCGAATTCCGTGAACAGGCCCGCGCCGAAGGGAAGTCGACGCTGTTTCGCAGCCCCTGGCGGGATGCAGATCCGTCAACGCACCCGGACGCCCCATTCGCGATCCGTATCAAAGCACCGCAGGATGGCAACACGGTCATCCGCGATCAGGTTCAGGGTGACGTCACCATCCGCAACGAGCAACTGGACGACATGATCCTGCTGCGTTCGGATGGGACGCCGGTCTACATGCTGGCGGTTGTGGTAGATGATCACGACATGGGCGTGACCCACGTGATCCGGGGCGACGATCACCTGAACAACGCCGCGCGCCAGATGATGATCTATGAGGCCATGGGTTGGGACGTGCCCGTCTGGGCACATATCCCGCTGATTCACGGACCTGATGGTAAAAAGCTGTCCAAGCGCCACGGCGCTTTGGGTGCGCAGGAATACCAGGCCATGGGCTATCCCGCCGCCGGAATGCGCAACTATCTGGCGCGTTTGGGTTGGAGCCACGGCGACGATGAGTTCTTTACCGACGCGCAGGCCAAAGAGTGGTTCGACCTGGATGGAATCGGCAAAAGCCCTGCCCGTTTCGACCTGAAAAAGCTGGAAAACCTGTGCGGACAGCACATCGCGGTTGCTGACGATGCTGCACTGCGGCAAGAGATCGAGGCCTATCTGGCAGCGGCCAAATTGCCTGACCTCACGGAAACACAATCCGGTGATCTGGAACGTGCGATGTATTGCCTCAAGGATCGCGCGCGCACGTTCCCGGAACTCCTTGAAAAGGCTCATTTTGCTCTCACCGACCGACCAATCGAGCCCGACGAAAAGGCTGCCAAGGCACTGGCCTCAGTATCCGATGGTATACTGAAAGAATTGACGCCGCACGTGCAAAATGCTAGCTGGACGCGAGACGAGCTGGAGCATGCCCTTAATTCGTTTGCAGAAGCGAAAGGGGTAAAGTTCGGCAAACTGGCAGGTCCGTTGCGGGCCGTGTTGGCAGGTCGGGCAGTGACGCCTTCAGTTTTTGATATGATGCTTGTGTTGGGGAAAGAAGAAACCCTTGCACGGCTTTCTGACGCAGCAACTTAAACCCAACCTTCATATTTGGGTAACGCTGCTCCGCTAACACCCGGACTGCGCGCCCGCGCGCGCAGCCGTTGCCCGCAGCGTCGGACAGCGATCCGACTTGCGCAAGAATGAGGAAGGGACACTATGACCGACAGCAATAAAACAGCCACTCTGACAGTCCATGGTGAAACGTACGAGTTGCCGGTTTATTCTCCGACTGCGGGTCCTGATGTAATCGACATCCGCAAACTTTATGGGGATGCGGGCGTCTTTACCTACGACCCCGGTTTTACGTCGACCGCAAGCTGTGACAGCACGATCACGTATATCGACGGCGAAAAAGGCGAGCTGCTGCACCGCGGCTATCCGATCGACCAACTGGCCGGCAAATCGCACTTCCTCGAAGTGTGCTATCTGTTGCTGTACGGAGAGCTGCCGGTCGCCAAGGATCTTGAGCAGTTCGAGACCACCATCACTCGCCACACCATGCTGCACGAACAGATGCAGTACTTCTATCGCGGTTTCCGCCGCGACGCGCACCCAATGGCAATCATGGTGGGTGTGGTTGGCGCGATGTCGGCCTTCTACCACGATTCGACCGACATTTCTGACCCGCATCAACGCGAGGTCGCTTCGCACCGTCTGATCGCCAAGATGCCGACCATTGCAGCCTGGGCTTACAAGTACCACATCGGCCAGCCTTTCGTTTATCCGCGCAACGATCTGGACTATGCGTCGAACTTCCTGCGCATGTGCTTTGCCGTTCCCGCAGAAGAATATGAGGTGAACCCGATCCTCAGCCGTGCAATGGACCGGATTCTGACGCTGCACGCGGATCACGAACAGAACGCCTCGACTTCGACCGTGCGTCTCGCCTCGTCCTCGGGCGCAAACCCGTTTGCGTGTATCGCTGCCGGTGTTGCCTGCCTTTGGGGTCCTGCCCATGGTGGTGCAAACCAGGCGTGCCTGGAAATGCTGGAAGAGATCGGGTCGGTCGACCGCATCCCTGAGTACATCGAGCGCGCGAAGGACAAGAACGATCCGTTCCGCCTGATGGGCTTCGGCCACCGCGTCTACAAAAACTTTGACCCACGTGCGAAAGTGATGAAGCAGTCGGCGGACGAGGTTTTGGATCTGCTGGGCGTCGAAAACAACCCGAAACTGCAGGTTGCCAAGGCACTCGAGAAACAGGCTCTGGAAGATCCGTATTTCGCCGAGAAGAAACTTTTCCCGAACGTAGACTTCTATTCGGGCATCATTCTCGAGGCGATGGGGTTCCCGACATCCATGTTTACCCCGATCTTCGCGCTGTCGCGTACCGTTGGCTGGGTCAGCCAGTGGAAAGAAATGATCGCAGATCCGCAGAACAAGATTGGCCGTCCGCGTCAGCTGTATCTGGGCGAGACCATGCGCGATTACGTGGATATCGAAAACCGCTAATCGCTGGTTCAAGATTTGGAACGTCCCGGACCACTGTCCGGGGCGTTTTTTTTTGAGGTGACCGCAAATCGTGTTGGCCAGCTGTGCGCGACAAAGTGTATTTTGACCGAGGCTCCTTCGATGTTCGCTGCTGTATCGACTAAGTAATTGATGCACCGCGTATTCTTCTGGAAACACAAAAGAAAACGCGATAGCCGAAACTAAGAGACGGCGAATATAACCACTCCGAAGGAGAAAGCTTGATGCCAGCATTGATCCAAAAGCAGTTCGGTGGTCGGTTTTACGACAAGTTTCGTTTGATTGCCTTTGATGAAGCCGAAAAGGCACGGGTGACCACAGGGGTTGATTTAGAAAAGGAAGCTGAAACGAAATACATTTTGACGCATCATTTCGACGATCCATATATGATCGAATTTTTGCGTGCGGAGCGCGCCCGCGCCCCGGAACATGTGGCCCGTAAGCTTAAACTGGCCGAAGGAGCTGAGCTTCCTGACTTTATTGAAAGTTCTGGAACGGGCTATGTTGTGAGTGCGAAGCTGAAAGGGATCATTGAGCTTCACCTGAGTGATCGCGATGGGATGACCTTCTTTCCACTTGAGATTTATCGCAAAGACGGGACGCTTTACTCTGCAGATTTTTTTGCATGGAACGTCTACCGCAAAGTGGATGCAGTGGACCCAACCTGCTTGGGCGTTGCGACGGTTGCAGGTCCGGTGGATGGAAATCACATGTGGACATACCGAAGCGGTGGCGGCAGGACCGCCAAAGGCCTGAAGTTGATGGAGTCCGAAATCGAAGGTTTAACCGCGTGGCGGGATTTCCGGTTTCGAGGTGATTTCAATTTTATCTCTGACGCTCTGTTAGCGGACATGGAAGCTGAAGGCATTGAAGGCTTTGAAGTAGAAAGCCTTTGGGGTGTCGTCTGACAGCGCATTTAGTCACCGAACACGCGCCTTGAGCTGACATTTCTGCCAAGTGCTATGCTGGGTCTATAATGCCTGAATAATCTCCGCAGGTCGAAGCCCTGAAAGCCGCACCTCCAGCCAACGAATGTAGCCATTGAGGTTCTTTATGGCAGGCCCGCGAAACGGTCGGATAAACCCGCCATAGCGGGCGTGGAGCGAGTTAACATTCTGGATGTGGTAGCAGCCGGCGGTTACACGAGTCCCCGGCTTAGACCCGACGACAAAATGCTCAATCCCGCCTTTCCTCGCCAGAGAAGCATAGCCACTGGCACCGTCCGAACAGAGCACAGCGTCACTTGGCACGAGTGGCTGCATCGCCCGCTCCAGTGTCACGCCCTTCCGGTCCGGAAACCGCTGGAAAAGACGAGCGCCGCCACGATCAGCAACAGTCAAAATGGGGAGTTACCACTTCGATAGACCGCGCATCATCTTCATTCCCTTCGTCGTGAAGTCCCCCCACCTTGGACGCGGCAGCTGCGCGACATTCCGTGGATCGGTTAACTGCCGAACCCACTCACGTGAACCCTTGCGGGATTCCCTTTGGTAGGTTTCGTCGGCCTCTACGATTCCAGCAAAACTCGGGATCGAGCCGCTTTCGATGATCGAGAAAACCAGCATCCGCCGGCGCCAAATGGTGTGTTTGTTGAGCCCAAGTCGGCGCGTGAGTTTGCGCACCGACTGAGGGGCAGAGCTGCCCAGCATGTCGCGAAGGACCACCATGAACATGTCAGGTCGATGGAGGCGACCAATGGTGGAGCCAATCGGACCTGAATACGTCTTTTGACAGCTGCGGCACCGATCTCGCTGAACCTTAGTTCGGGTGCGTCCCCATTTTTGACGCCTATCGTCTCCGCAGAATGGACACCCGTGTTCTCGGTTAGTCCTTGCTTCGATTTCCGAAATCGCTTCAGTCTGTCGTCGAAGATCCTGAATCTTCGTTTGGGCGTCCTCGATCTGTGCAGGGTTCAACTCGTCGAGAGCATCGAGAAAACGGCGAAAGTCGCATTGTAGCAAGGGTATCCTCCACTCAAAAGGTGAAGTGATATAGGCTTTTTTTACTGCACGGCGAAATTTACCAACACGATTTGCGGACACCTCCTTTTTTTAGAACAGGTTCAACTGATCGCCGGCCTGAGCAGGTTTGGAAAACAGGTCACATCTTAATGACGGCGTTTTCGTTGCAAGCCCAAGGCGTTTGACAGCCAGTTTGAACCGCTTGGCGACGAGCCCGGCATACTCCCCCTCGCCCCGCATGCGGTGACCCCAGCGCGGATCGTAGTCGCGACCGCCGTGCATTTCCCTCAGCTTGGACATGATTTTCTCGGCCCGAGCCGGTTCGTGGTCCTGCAACCAAGCCTGCCAGAGGTCCGAGACCTCTCGGGGAAGGCGCAGCATGATCCAGCTCGCGGAATCAGCGCCGGCGTCCCGGCCCGCCTCAAGCAGGTTTTCCAGCTCGTGATCGGTCAGCCCTGGGATCAACGGCGATGTCATGACGCGCACCGGCACCCCTGCTTCGATCAACCGCCGGATCGTCGCCAAACGACGCAAGGGGGACGGCGCACGCGGCTCCATTCGGCGCGACAGGTCCGGGTCCAAAGTGGTCAAAGAGATACCAACCCGGACCAGACCAAGCTGTGCCATCGGGGCCAGGATATCCAGATCCCTTTCGATCATCGCCCCTTTGGTTACGATGGCCACCGGGTGTCGGAATTCCTGCAGGATCGACAGGCATGACCTCGTAATCAATTGGCTTTTCTCTACCGGTTGATACGGATCTGTATTCGTTCCCATCGCGATGGTGGCCACTTTGTACCGCGTCGACGACAGCTCTTTTCTAAGAACGTCCGCGGCATTTGGCCGGGCAATCAGCCGGGTTTCGAAATCCAACCCCGGAGACAGTCCAAGGTAGGCGTGCGTTGGACGGGCAAAACAATACACGCACCCGTGTTCACAGCCCCGATACGGGTTGATCGAACGGTCGAAAGGCAGGTCGGGCGAGCGGTTATACGTGATAACGCTGCGCGCGACTTCTTCGCGGACCTCCGTCCTCAGCGGAGGAAGGTCATCGCCCGGGTCCCACCCATCCTCGCAGGGCACAGTTTCAAACCGTTCGAATCTGCCTGTGTCATTGGTCGCCACTCCTCGGGCCCGAATGTTGAGTGCAGGCATTTTTGTTCCCGTTATGTTCACACTCCCAACAGATATACCCTGTTTCGTCATTCGACAAGCAAAAGCAGATTCTCTGCCTTGCCCTGCACCAAGCTGGATTCCGTCGTAATTCGCCGGATGTGAACGAATTGCAGGATGTTCTTGCAGAAAATTCCATCGTGGCATCGAAGAATTTGCCCTATAGGTCGGTCCCGGAACCGCCGAGGTCGCAATCGTCACAGTCGAACTGCGACGAAATGGCCAAAACGGAAAAAATGCCACCACGGGCGTAATGCCCGACCAGCACAGGGAAATGCCCCATGTCCGATGAAGAAGACATCGTCCTGTCCGAACTGAACGACGACGAGCTTGTCGAACAGATGTTCGACGATCTTTATGACGGCCTGAAAGAAGAGATCGAAGAAGGTGTGAACATCCTGCTGGAACGCGGATGGACGCCGTATGACATTCTGACCAAAGCCTTGGTCGGTGGTATGACAATCGTGGGCCATGACTTCCGCGACGGCATCCTTTTCGTTCCAGAAGTTCTGCTGGCCGCAAACGCAATGAAGGGTGGCATGACCATTCTGAAGCCATTGCTGGCCGAAACCGGCGCCCCGCGCGTTGGCAAGATGGTTATCGGTACCGTGAAAGGCGACATCCACGACATCGGCAAGAACCTCGTGTCGATGATGATGGAAGGTGCCGGTTTTGAAGTCGTGGATATTGGCATCAACAACCCGGTCGAGAACTATCTGGAAGCTCTGGAATCCGAGCAGCCCGATATTCTGGGCATGTCCGCCCTGCTGACCACCACGATGCCTTACATGAAGGTCGTCATCGACACGCTGGTCGAACAGGGCCTGCGCGAAGATTACATCGTTCTGGTTGGCGGTGCGCCTCTGAACGAAGAATTTGGCAAGGCTATCGGAGCCGACGCATATTGCCGTGACGCGGCCGTAGCAGTGGAAACCGCCAAGGACTTTGTGTCTCGCAAGCACAATCAGCTTGCCGGCTGATCACAGTAACATAGAAATGATCTAGGCTGTCCCATCGGGGGCAGCCTTTTTTATTTAGCGGCTTGAAAACCTGCTAAATTTTGCCAATGTGCCTTTGTGAAGATTACGTTCGCGTGTTTGGCGAACCCCGTTAACGAGTTTTTGAGGTAGGCGATGGCGACGACCTTCAACGCAATTTTTCTTGGACAACTTGCTATTATCGACCCGACCGAGGGCAACAATACCGCCGAGAACGCGGGGGCATTGGTAGGTCAAACCTTTGGCAGCCCCGGAGACCCCCTGCTGAACGATGCCGTTGTCTGGAGCCCTGTCGGAAATACCGGCGGGACATACGAAAACGACGCAAACGTTGACTTCGATTTTTTCGCAATCGATGGCGCCACAACCCTTTTCGACGCTGCGGTCGCGTATAATGCCACGATCACTTATGTTGATGGAACGACGGCCAACATTACGGCCGTCATAGCGCAGGACGTTTTTGGAAACACTTTTCTGGTCCCCGAGTTTTCGGCCAATTCGGATCAAGCCGCCTTGGAGGCACAGGGCATCCGGTCTTTGACACTGGACAGTATCAACGTAGCCACAACACCCGGATTGAATGCGGACCGCCAAGAATGGGACATCGCCAGATGCTTCACGACCGGCACGCTGATCGAAACGGAGAAAGGTATGGTCGCGGTCGAAAATTTACGCGCGGGTGACAAGATTCCGACACTGGACCACGGAATACAGACCCTGCGCTGGATTGGATCGCAAACCGCGCGCGCTGCGGGGGCGTTTACGCCCGTTCTGATAAAGGCAGGCGCGCTTGGGAATAGTCGCGACCTGTTGGTCTCGCCACAGCACAGAATGTTGGTCAGCGACTGGAGAGTCGAGCTGCACTCAGGCCATGCCGAGGCTCTCGCTCCGGCCAAGCAACTGGTGAACGGCCATGATATCGTGATGCGGCCCGGCGGACTTGTGACCTATTACCACCTGATGTTCGATCAACACGAGTTGATCTGGGCCGAAGGCTGCCTGAGTGAAAGCTTCCACCCGGGCATCCAGGCCTGGAACAGTCTTGAGGATGCAACCCGGCAAGAGATCCTGACGTTGTTTCCCGAACTCGCGGATCACGGGATCACCGCCTATGGCCCCCCTGCCCGTCCGTCGCTTCAATCCTTCGAAACCCGCGCGTCGGTGGCCTGACACACTATGTCGGAAGCGGGCTTGCTTTGATCCGGCATTCATTCTTTGATGCTGCAATCCTTTGGGAACTAAACGATGCAGCAGAACAGCACACCGGATGATGCAAGCCTGACGTCAAAGGGCTACACCGAAAACGGTCGCCAGGGCGGTATTCTGCTGCTGGCCTGCGGTGCACTTGCGCGCGAAATCCTGCATTTGAAAAAGCGCAACGGCTGGGATCACATGACCCTGACCTGCCTGCCCGCCATTTTGCACGTCCACCCCGAACGGATCACACAAGCGGTCGAGGAAGCCGTTGCCAAACACCGCGGCAACTTTGACCAGGTCTATGTCGTCTACGCCGACTGCGGCACCGGAGGATTGTTGCAGAAGGCCTGCGAGGAAATGGGCGTCGAGATGATCAAAGGCCCGCATTGCTATTCCTTTTTCGAAGGGAATCAAGCCTTTGAGGAACATGGCGACGATGAAACGACCGCGTTCTATCTGACGGATTTTCTCGCTCGCCAGTTTGACGCCTTTGTCTGGAAACCGCTGGGGCTGGACCGCCACCCCGAGCTGCGCGACATGTATTTCGGCAACTACACCAAGCTGGTCTATCAGGCCCAAACCGACGACCCGGAGCTGACCGCGCGCGCCCGCGAATGCGCCGAGCGGATGGGCCTGGCATTCGAACGCCGCTTTACCGGGTATGGCGATTTGGAATCGACACTTACCGAATGGGCCGCGCGCCACAGCTGACGGACTGGCACAGCGGTCAGGCGTTTTCCTGAGCAACCTCTCGAATGCGCTCAATCATAGACCGCAGACCGTTGGAGCGTTGTGCCGACAGGTGGTCGTGCAATCCCAGACGCGCCAATTCCCCCCCGGCATCGACCTTTGGAACCTCATTCACAGGCAGGCCGTTGTACAAGGACCGCAGCACCGCAATCAGCCCTCGCACGATCAGCGCATCGCTGTCGCCGTCGAACCGGAACACGCCACGTTCGATCACAGGATGCAGCCAGACCTGACTGGCGCAGCCGTGAACCTTGGTGGCGGGAACCTTCAAGGCTTCGTCCAGCGGCTCCATCGCCTTGCCCTGATCAATCACATGGCGATACCGGTCTTCCCAGTCATCCAGAAATTCGAAATCCTCGACGATTTCCTCAAAGGCGGGCGTTGCCATTTCGGGGCGGTCCTTTTTGTTGCGATCACATTTGTGACCTATGCCTCCGTTGGGCACCTGTCCAGTCCCGGCGTGGGTTTTCAAACTTCGGAATTTAAGATAACCCATTGCTCAAATTACTTCTCTGGGCTTTGGGACCATGAAAAAATCAATACCTGTTCTAATGGTCAGCGCACTGGCACTGTCCGCCTGCAGCGGCTGGAGCGAGTCGCGGGTCAACCCGTCCAACTGGTTCGGGTCCAGCACACCAGCTCCCGTGCAGGTATCTACAAATGATGCCAATGCCTTGGTCCCCGAGCAACGCGACGGGGTCAGACTGTTCGGAAGACCCGAAGAAGAAGAGATCAGCTTTCCGATCACAAAGATCGACGAGCTTCGGATTGAGCCCACGCCGTCCGGTGCAATCGTCTATGCCACGGGCACGGCCTCAAGACAGGGTGCCTACAACGCCCGCCTTGTTCGTGTTGAAAACGCAGAGAACGAAAAGAATGGTATTCTGGAATACACGTTCGAGGTCAGTTACCCGGAATACGCAACAAATCTGGGCACCGAAAGGTCTCGGCAGGTCACAGACGCGTCTAATATCGGCTTGAAAGAACTGCAGAATGTCCGCCTTGTCCGCGTCCGGGGTGAACAAAACGCATTGGAGTCCCGGCGGCGTTAATCGCCGCTAAAGCGACACGACCTTTACGGACTGCCCCTTTGCGGCCAAGGCGATTTTGCCATCACACAGTTTGAGGGCATCTTCGCCGAAAACCTCAAAGCGCCACCCTGACATCGAGGGCAATTCGCGTTCGCCGGCGGCAAGCTGATCCAGTTCCGAACTTGTGGCGATCAGTTTGGCCGCCACGCCAGAGCTTTCGGTCTTGGATTTCAGCAAGACGCGCAGCAAATCCGCCAGTGCCGGATTGACTTTAAGCTTATCGCGGCTGTTATCCACGCGTGGCAGTCGGTCTGCGGGGCAATTCACCCCCTTCTTCACGGCCGCCAGAATACCGTCAGCGATCGCGCCCTTGCGCGCCTCGCGCAGCAGCAAGCGTGATCCGCCCAGATCGGACGGAGATTTGGGCTTGGTCGAGGCCAGCTCAATCAGTGCATCATCTTTGAAGACCCGGCTGCGCGGAACGTTGTTTTCCTGCGCGTACGCCTCGCGAAACTGTGCCAGTTCCCGCACCACGGCCAGAAACTTGGCCGAATTTGTTCGGGTCTTTACCCGCTTCCACGCATCCTCGGGACGAATGTCATAGGTCGCGGGCTGGGTCAGCGTCTGCAACTCCTCAGACACCCAATGGCTGCGCTGCGACTTTTTCAGCTGGGCCGCGAGGTGTTCGTAAATCTGGCGCAAATGCGTCACGTCAGCCAACGCATAGGTCTTTTGCGCATCAGACAGAGGCCGCCGTGACCAATCGGTAAAGCGCGAAGTCTTGTCGACACCCTGTTTGCAGATCTTGCGCACCAGCGTTTCATAGCCCACCTGCTCGCCAAACCCGCAGACCATCGCGGCGACCTGCGTGTCAAACAGAGGTTTGGGGAATACGGACGCTTCCACCCAAAAAATCTCAAGATCCTGCCGCGCGGCGTGGAACACTTTGACCACGCTCTCGTCACGGAACAGATCATAAAGCGGGTCCAACGACATGCCGTCGACCAGCGGGTCGACCAGAACAGCACTGTCCTCGTCATCGGATGGAACCGCAAGCTGAATCAGACAGAGCTTTGAATAGTAGGTCCGTTCGCGCAGAAACTCGGTATCTACAGTGACATAGTCATATTCCGCCGCGGCCTTGCAGAAGTCGGCCAGCTCTTGCGTCGTTGTCAGGGTTTTCATGCGCGATGCTGTTCTTGCTCTTGTTCTGTGCGGCCGATCATTACCGTACCCAGCCGTATTGCGGACCATAGGCTGAATATGACACGCGTGTAAATCACCCTGAGACGTTCAGGGCAGCAACACCGGAGTCCGATCCCCACTGGCGTAACGGCGCAACACTGCGGGATAAAGCCTGTGTTCCCAAACCAATACCCGTGCGGCCAAAGCCTCGGACGTATCGCCGGGTTCAATGTTCGCCCGCGCCTGCCCCAATATCGGTCCGTCATCCAGGGCTGCTGTGACCTCGTGGACCGAGCATCCATGCTCGGCATCCCCGGCGTCGATCGCACGCGCGTGGGTGTTCAGACCCCTATATTTCGGCAGCAGAGATGGGTGGATGTTCAGCATCCGCCCCTGAAAACGTGAAACGAAATCGCCCGTCAGGACCCGCATGAATCCGGCAAGGCAAACGATGTCGGGTTGGGCCGCCTCGAGCGGTTTCAACAACTCCGCTTCAAACGCGGCGCGATCCCCTTTGAACGGGCGGTGATCCACGGCCGCCGTGGGGATACCCCGTTCTGCCGCCTTTTTCAGCCCGCCCGCGTTGGGATCGTTGGACAGGACCAGGCAAGCACGTGCCGGGTGGTCGCCCGTCATGCTGTCGACCAGCGACACCATGTTGGAGCCGCCCCCCGAGATCAGGATTGCGACGCGCTTATGGCTCACAGCAGGTTGCCCGAATAGGCCATTCCCGGCGCGTTTGTCACCGTACCCAAACGCGCGACCGTTTCACCGGAATCAGACAGCAACGCCGCCAGGTCATCTGCGCGATCCGCGTCACATACGACGATCATGCCGATGCCGCAGTTGAATGTTTTAAGCATTTCCGCTTCGACGATTCCACCGGTTTCAGCCATCCAGCGGAAGACGGGCGGCAGGTCCCAAGCGTTCAGGTCGATCTCGGCGCCCAGGTCATCAGACAGGACGCGCGGCAAGTTTTCCGTCAGGCCACCGCCAGTGATGTGGGCCAGTGCATGCACGCCCCCTGCCCGGATCGCTTCCAGCGCGGGCTTCACGTAAAGGCGCGTTGGCGTCAGCAGAGCCTCACCCAACGAACCCTCGCCAAAGGGCGAGGCTGCATCCCAGCCCAACCCGGACATCTCGACCAGTTTACGCACCAGCGAATAACCATTCGAATGCACCCCATTCGAAGCGAGCCCCAACAGAACGTCGCCCTCCTGAACCCCGGCAGGCAGATGCGCACCGCGTTCCATCGCACCGACCGAGAAACCGGCCAGATCAAAGTCACCATCCGGATACATCCCCGGCATTTCGGCAGTTTCGCCACCGATCAGGGCACATCCGGATTGCACGCAGCCTTCGGCAATGCCTTCGATGATCCGCGCGGCAGTATCGGTGTCCAATTTGCCGGTGGCGAAATAGTCGAGGAAAAACAGAGGCTCAGCGCCCTGACAGATCAGGTCATTGACGCACATAGCGACCAGATCAATGCCAACGCCATCAACCACGCCCGTGTCGATGGCAATACGCAGCTTGGTGCCGACACCATCGGTGGCCCCGACCAGAATCGGGTCTTGATATCCGGCATCCTTCAGATCGAATAATGCGCCGAATCCCCCGAGGCCGGTCATGACCCCCGAGCGGTTGGTCCGTTTTGCCGCCGGTTTGATCCGGTCGATCAGAGCATTCCCCGCATCAATATCAACGCCCGCATCGGCATAGGTGATTCCGTTCTTGCCCGTCGTCATGGCCAACCCCTTATGAATGGTTCCCGCGCGGGTTATTCGATTGTTGGACATGTTGCAACGGTCAGGCTTGACGCGGGCGTTCACCGTGATACTCAAAGCGCTCAGGCGGGCCTGTAGCTCAATTGGTTAGAGCAGAGCGCTCATAACGCTTTGGTTGCGGGTTCAAGTCCTGCCGGGCCTACCAAATCACCGTCCGATGATAATATCCGCGCACAACCCACCCAGACGTTCGCTTTTACCAAGGCGCAGAACGCCGCCATGCGCGCGGGCGATGTCCGATACGATCGCCAGACCAAGACCGACACCGGTGCCCTGATTCTGGTTGCGTGCGGGATCCAGGCGCGAAAACGGCTTTAACGCCTCAGTCCGCTGTTCCGCGGGAATGCCCGGCCCATCATCCTCGACCCGGATGCGCAGCGTCTTAGGGGTCATGGACAAGCTGATCTCGGCCCGATTGCCGTATCGAACGGCATTCCCGATCAGATTTTCGACCGCACGGCGAATGGACGTTGGTCGCAGCATGACTGTGCCCTGCCCTTCGACCGAGACCAGTTGGGCCTTGTAACCCGCCCGCCGCGCATCTTCGACAATCTGATGCAATAGCGATTCGGGCTCCACCTCTTCCGGCGCGCCCTCGGACGCCCCGCGTGAGAAATCCAGGAAGGCATCCAATAGCAGCTGCATCTCATCCACGTCCTGCTGCATCGGGGCGGCTTCGTCCTCGGGCAGCATCGAAAGCCCCAGCTTAAGGCGTGTCAGCGGGGTTCTCAGATCGTGGCTAACACCGGACAGCATCATCGTGCGCTGTTCCATTTGTCGTTCAATTCTAGCCCGCATATCCAAAAAAGCGTTTCCGGCCGCGCGCACTTCGATGGCCCCACCGGGTGAATAGGGCACGACTCTGCCGCGGCCAAAGGCCTGTGCCGCGTCAGCCAGCCGAGTGATCGGCCGCAGCTGATTCCGCATGTACAAGAAAGAGATCGAGGTCATCACAACGGCAAAAAACATCATGGTCACAATCAACTGGTGCGGTGCTGTGGGCGACAGACGCCGCCGGTCCAGCGTCAACTGCAACAGACCAAGATCGGTTTGAAGATAAAGCCGCGCCTCATCCCCGGTCGGCAAGGCGACGGCGACCAGATCGGGCAGGCCCGCCCGCAAATTGGTCTCGACCTGCGGCGCGATAAAGTCATACCACCGGCGCCGATCCACAATAGGCTCATCGTCAATGTCAACGAAGCGCGCTTTCATATCCAGCGCCATCAGATCGAGACGAATGGCGGCCAGAGCCTCCTGCTGAGTTTCCGCCCCTTCCATCGTCTCAAGCACAAGAGTCACCTCTCGCGTGGCGGTCCTGGTCATTTGTGTCGTGACGTCTTCGAGGTGTTTTTGCAGGAAAGCAATCCCAACGACCAGCAACAGAACGATCACCGGGAGAACCAGAATCAGTGCTGCCCGGGCGTAGAGGCTGCGCGGCATATAGTGTTTGAGCCATTGACTGGACATGCGCTAAACCTAACGGGCTGATCCGGCAAGAGAAAGAGTGCAGAATGCAGGTGCCCGACGATTTCAACCCGCCCCCTGGCAATGCGATTGAATTGCAGCCTGGTCTGCGACGGATTCTGGCCCCAAACCCCTCGCCCATGACCTTTCGCGGCACCAACACTTATCTGCTGGGTGAGCGTGATCTGGCGGTCATTGATCCCGGTCCCCTGAGCGACGCGCATCTTGACGCGATTCTGGACGCTCTGCTGCCCGGCCAGCGCATCAGCCATATCGTGGTTACGCACAGCCATCTGGATCACTCGCCCCTTGCCGCACCGCTGGCAGCCCGCACAGGTGCGCCCATACTGGCCTTTGGTGGACCCCAGGCCGGGCGCAGCGCAGTGATGACCCAACTGGCACTCCAGGGCTTGGCTGGCGGCGGCGAAGGGATCGATGCGGCGTTCCGCCCGGACATCGAAGTTGTCGATGGCGAGATCATTGAAGGGGATGGCTGGGATCTCGAGGTCATTCACACGCCCGGCCATCTGGGCAACCATATCACCCTGGGCTGGGGCGAGGTTTGCTTTACTGCCGATCACGTCATGGGCTGGGCCAGTTCTCTGGTTTCTCCCCCAGACGGGGATCTGACGGATTTCATGCAGGCTTGCCACAGGTTGCGCGACCGGAACTGGTCACTGTTTCACGCCGGGCATGGCGCTCCGATCACGGACCCGGCGGGACGGTTGGACTGGTTGATCAATCACCGGCTGACGCGCGAGGCTCAGATACTGGCAGCGCTGGAGGATCAGTCCGGAACAGCCCGCCAACTTGCCGAGCGTATCTACACCGATACACCTGCAGCACTTTTGCCAGCGGCCGAACGCAACGTGTTCGCCCATCTCGTTGATCTAAATGGGAAATCACAGGTTTCCACACCCGGAACGCTGTCGGTGGATGCCAAATTTTCAAGGTCGGCGTGACCAAACGAAACTTTTTTCCGTTTGATGCAGTTCCCCTCTGGACGGCAAAAAATAGGATTGTTATACGCCCCTCAGTTCCGGCGTAGCTCAGCGGTAGAGCAGTTGACTGTTAATCAATTGGTCGTAGGTTCGATCCCTACCGCCGGAGCCAAAATCCTCAATGCCATAAACCTCATGTGCGCGGCGCTTGATTGCAGCGTAGTTCGGTCGCGTAACGGCTTGATTCCCTGAATTTTCGCTCACGGTCAACGCTCAGTCTACGAGCCCTGTAAAAGCGGTGAAACCTGGACCAAATGCAGCCGGAAATCTTGCAGTTTGCCCCGCGACCCAATTGATATTCGCAATTCTTAATATTTCGATTGGAGACAAAGACGTCAGTGAATTTTGTTCTCTTGGGAGAGACAGCGAAGGAGACAGAGATGCGTGGAATTTGGGTATTCGTTTGTGTGGCGTTGGTGGCGGCATGTAGCACAAACCTAACGCCACAAGGTCAGCAAGTCAGGCAACTCTCTCCTCAGACCGTTCAAAACTGTCAGTTTTTGGGGCCTGTAAGCGGAATGGAGCTTTTTGGCTTTGACACACCGATGGATGCAGAAAGCGCGCAGAATAAAATGCGCAACGCTGTTGCCTCGATGGGTGGCAATGGGTTCGTTTTGACACAAAGCTCGACCAGCGATGGTGGGACCTTTGTTTCAGGCGATGCGTATAGATGCCCCTAGAGCGTCCTAGCAGAAAACCCCTGTTTTGACGCCTTGATTTAGCGCCTGGGGCCGCGAATTGATGACGTCCAGGTCTTGAGTTCGACGACTTTGGTTCGCGCCGGAATCGCGGAATCAGCGCACACTTACTTATCGCGGTTTCGGCACCGAAACTTGGTTCGTTTTTTCATCCCAAAAAAATGTGCCGCACCCTCTGGACGTCGCAGAAACAGGTTGCTATACGGCGCGAACCGTTCCGGCGTAGCTCAGCGGTAGAGCAGTTGACTGTTAATCAATTGGTCGTAGGTTCGATCCCTACCGCCGGAGCCATTCACAACAATATCAGGCACTTAGCCCGTCAGGGCATCTTCGAAATCCGCGCGCAGATTTCGTTTGAGAACCTTGCCCGTCGCGTTAAGCGGCAATGCATCCACAAAGACAACCTTGTCGGGCACCTGCCACTTGGCGATTTTGCCGTCGAAGAAGGCCAGCAATTCGCCCTCGGTCGGGTCTTCGCCTTCGGCTTTGACTGCCACGAGTAGCGGACGCTCGTCCCATTTCGGGTGCGGCACGCCCACGACGGCCGCTGTGGCGAGTTTCGGGTGTGCGACGGCGATGTTTTCTAATTCGACCGAGCTGATCCACTCACCACCGGACTTGATGATATCCTTGGAGCGATCGCGGATCGTCATGTAGCCGTCAGGATCCAAAGTGGCGACATCTCCGGTGGCAAACCAGCCATCCTGCAGCAGTTCTTCATCCTGCATCTGAAAATAGCTGTCCAGCACCCAGTGCCCGCGCACCAACAGGTCGCCCTGAGTAACACCGTCATGAGGCAGATCATTGCCGTCATCATCAACGATTTTCAGCTCTACGCCAAATGGCGGGCGGCCCTGATTTTCGCGCAGCTTGTGCTGCTCGTCTTGCGGGAGATCGAAGTGCTTGGCCATAGGCTGGTTTGTGGTCCCCAGCGGGCTCATTTCGCTCATTCCCCAGGCGTGGACAGTGTCCACTCCGTAGGTATCGCGGAACGTTTCGATCATTGACGGCGGGCAAGCCGCGCCGCCGATAACTGTGCGGTTCAGGCTGGCCAGTTTACTGCCAGACTTCTCGGCGTGGGCCAGCAACCCCTGCCAGATCGTCGGAACGCCCATGGCGAGCGTCACGCCATAGGTGTCGACCAGATTCACCAGCGCTTCGCCATGTAACCCCGGACCCGGTAGCACCATGCGCGAGCCTGACATGGCGCATGCATAAGGTGATCCCCACGCGTTCACATGGAACATCGGAACCACAGGCATTACGACATCCATAGCCGAAAACCCGATTACGTCACGGGTATTCGATCCGAAGCTGTGCAAAACGGTCGAACGGTGGGAATATAGCACACCCTTGGGATTACCCGTCGTCCCCGAGGTATAGCAAAGGCTCGACGCGGTGTTTTCGTCGAAGCTGGGCCATTGAAAATCGGTGTCCCCGGTCTCGATCAGTTCGTCATAGAATTCGACGCCCGGGATTTTGGCAATGGCGTCCTCATTGCGCGGCCCCATCAAAACAAGATGGCGAACCTCGGTCAAATGCTCGCGCAGGGCGGCAACCAGAGGGATAAAGGTCGCGTCAAAGAACAGAACCCGGTCTTTGGCGTGGTTGATGATATAGGTCAGCTGCTCTGGGAAGAGGCGCGGATTGACCGTGTGGCACACAAAGCCCGCACCAGAAGCGGCATAGTAGATTTCAAGATGCCGCCGGTTGTTCCAGGCCAACGTGCCGACGCGATCCTGCGGCTCCAGACCCAACTTTGTCAGCGCGGACCCCAGTTTTCGGGCGTTTCTCGCCACTTCTGCCCAGTTGGTTTTCGTGACCGAACCATCGGTTTCGACCGAGTAGATCTCGGTTTGGCCATGATAGCGTTCGGCATGATCTATCAGCGACGAGATCAGCAAAGGCTGCGTCATCATCTGTCCCAGCATGGGCATCCTCCCTATGTCAGCGCCACGTCTGTGCGGCAGCGCCGTCTGCCAGCCTGAACACATTAACCCGCGTTCGCGTTACGGGATGTTCAGGGGTTCCCTAAGAACAGACCCTGCCAATCATTTAATTGTCTGACAATAAGAGAATGCAGCCTGCCCTTGCGACAGACTGCCGAAAAACGCCTTATTAATCCCGATGGCGCATTGCGTAAGCAACAAGAGCCGCAGTCGAACCGTCCTTGCCGGACGCGCTTTCGTCTCCGTCCACGATCGGGCCGAGCGACGTGGCAAGTTCCTTGCCCAACTCCACACCCCACTGGTCGAATGAGTTGATGCCAAGCAAAATCCCTTCTACGAAAACGCGATGTTCATAAAGGGCAATGATCTGCCCCAGCACAAAGGGCGTGAGTTTCGGGTAGATCAGCGTTGTCGATGGACGGTTGCCCGGGAACACGCGGTGACGCGCCTGCCGTTCCAATTCAGCACCTTCCAATCCCTTGTCAGCCATCCGCTGCCGCGCTTCATCCAAAGAACGGCCACGCATCAGCGCCTCGGACTGGGCGAGGCAATTGGCCAGCAGAAGGCGGTGGTGGTGTTTGAGCTCGGGTTCGTGCCCTTCAGCGGCCACCATGAACTCGCAGGGAATCACATCAGTGCCCTGATGGATCAGTTGGTAGAACGCATGCTGGCCATTCGTACCCGGTTCGCCCCAGACAACAGGCCCGGACGGCATGGCCAAATCACTGCCGTCCATGGCGACGGATTTGCCGTTCGATTCCATCTCCAACTGCTGGAAATACGCTGGCAGCCTTAGCAAGCGCTGATCATAAGGCAGAACGGCCCGGCTGGTATGGCCCAAGACCTGACGGTGCCAGACGCCGACCAGAGCCAACATGACCGGCATGTTCTCGGCCCAATCGGCAGCTCGGAAGTGCACATCCATCGCCTGCCCGCCTCGCAAGAAGGCGTCGAATGCGTTCGATCCGACGGCGATCATCACCGGAAGGCCAACCGGACCCCAGACTGAATATCGACCGCCAACCCAATCGGCAAAGCCGAAGACCCGGTCCTCGGGGATGCCAAAAGCCTGCGTCTTGTCCAGAGCGCTGGATACGGCAGCGAACTGTTTGGTCGGATCGCCGCCGCCATCCTCCATCCAGGCCCGGGCCGTCCGGGCGTTGGTCATGGTTTCAATAGTCGTGAATGTCTTCGACGCGACAATCACCAGAGTGCGAGTCGGATCGAGCTGGCGCAGCGTGTCCGCGATGTGCGCACCGTCCACGTTAGACACATAGTGCAGCCGTGGCCCGTCGTGATACGGCGCCAGCGCGTGCGTTGCCATGACCGGCCCCAGATCCGAGCCACCGATGCCGATATTCACAACATCGGTAAAGCTGCCCTCTGCCCCTGAAACCGCACCGCCGCGCACCTCTTCGGCAAAGACCCGCATCCGTTGCAGCGTGTCCATCACATCGGGCATGACGTCCAGCCCATCCACTTCGACCGGGCCGCCATCCAGATTGCGCAATGCCGTATGCAGCACTGCGCGCCCTTCGGTTTCGTTGATTTTTTGCCCGGTGAACATCGCCTCGCGCCGCTCGGCCAGTCCGGCCTCGTCGCACAAACGGATCAATGCGCCGCGGACATCGCCGTTGATCTGCGTTTTTGAGTAGTCAAACAGAAGATCACCGGTCGAGGCCGAATAGCCCTGCGCGCGGTTCGGATCGCTTTCGAACAGGTCCAGAATGGTCTGGTTTTGACCGTCGGACGCCAAGGTTTTGAGAGGGCTCAGTTCCATCTGTATTACTCCGCCCAATGAGCTGTAATGCCACTCAGCACAGCGGCGATCGGGGCCTCTTCCGGCGGCAGGGACATGGCCCTTTCCAACGCGTCGCGTTTGGCGGCCCCATAGATGATCAGGTGCTTGGACAGTGCACCATCCAGCACCGGCGCGGTCAGCGTAATACGCGCTTCGGGCTGCGTCTCGGTCCGGGCGACTGCGAGGGTTGGCGCGTGGCTGTCCAAGGCCGCTTCAAGCCCATCCATCCCCGGAAACAATGAGGCGGTATGCATATCTTCGCCCATCCCCAACACCAGAACCGACAACGGCAGCACCGGATTGATCAGGCTTTCGATCTCTGGCAGCACGTCATCGGGTTCCTTACTTTCAAGATACAGCGGAACATACTCGGCGACCGAGGCCCGATTCGTCAGCAGGCGTTCCCGGATCAGACGCTCATTCGACCTTTCGCTATCACCCGGAACACACCGTTCATCCGTAGGCAGAACCCGCACGCGGTCCCATTCCAGATCCGCCGCACAAAGCCCGTCAAACACAGGCCCCGGAGTAGTGCCGCCCGGCACGGCCAACGAGACCATGTCGTGATGCAGCAGGGCGGACTCCAACTCTCCGGCCAGTGCGTTTGCGACGTCGATGGCCAGCATGTCGCGGTCGGCATATTCCTGAATCTTCATGGGTTAATTCCTTGCCAGCGGCGACCGTCTCGTTTCATCAGCAGCTCGGCGTCGCCCGGACCTGTGCTGCCACTTTCATAGGGTTTAGGTACGTCACCACGGGCCTGCCAGCCCGCTATGATCGGATCGGTCCACGCCCATGCGGCTTCGACCTCATCGCCGCGCATGAACAGGGTCTGATTGCCCCGTATCACGTCCATGACCAGCCGTTCATAGGCGTCTGGCGGGTCCTGATTTTCCGGCCCCAGGGCCTCGGCGAAACTCATGTCCAGGGGCACGTCGACCAGACGCATCCCACCCGGTCCCGGTTCCTTAATCGTCACCTTCAGCGTTATGCCTTCGTTCGGCTGCAACCGGATCGACAGGACATTGGCGTGGCGCCCGGCCTCTTCGCCAAAGATCGAATGCGGCGCGTCCTTAAACATCACATTGATCACCGAAGACCGCGCCACCAGCCGCTTGCCCGTGCGCAGGTAGAACGGCGTACCCGCCCACCTCCAGTTGCTGATATGCGCCCGCAGCGCAACATAACTTTCAGTGGTCGAGCGTGGATTACCCACGACCTCACGATAGCCCGGTGCGTTGCCACCGCCATCGAACTGTCCGCGTACAATGTGATGCGGTTCGACCTGATCCAAGGCCCGGATGACCTTCAACTTTTCGTCCCGCACCGCATCCGGGTCAAACTTCGCCGGTGGCTCCATCGCGATCAGGCAGAGCAACTGCATCAGGTGGTTCTGCATCATATCGCGCATGGCACCTGCGCGCTCATAGTACTCTTCCCGCCCGTCGATTCCTACGGATTCCGCCACAGTAATCTGAATGTGATCAACGTATTGGCTATTCCAGAGAGGTTCGAACAGCATATTTCCGAACCGAACCGCCATCAGGTTCTGCACGGTTTCCTTGCCCAGATAGTGATCGATCCGGTAGATTTGGCTCTCGCTGAAATGCGCGGCCAGCGTTGCATTCAAGGCCTTCGCGCTGTCCAGATCATGGCCAAACGGCTTTTCGACCACGATGCGCGTATCTGGCGTCGCCAGATCATTTGCCTTGATCCGCTCGGCCAAAGGACCGAACAGGCGCGGCCCGACCGAAAAGTAGAATGCACGCACCCGGTCCTGGTTCAGCTTGTTGGCAAGCTGGTCCCACCCTTCATCCGAATAGCCGTCCTGCTTCACATAATCGACACGGTCCAAAAACGCGCGCAACGCGCCTTTGTCCTGACACTGCGCCGCCGCGTGGGCACGCAATGATTCAGCTACAACGCCCCGAAATCCTTCCCGGTCAAACTCGGTTCGCGCCGCACCGACGATTTGCACGCCGTCGGCCCATTGCCCCGCGCAAAAGCGCCGGAACAGGGCAGGCAGAATCTTGCGCTGCGCCAAATCCCCGGTCCCGCCAAAGATGACGAGATCGAACGGATCAACGGGTATGACGCGAGAAACCATGACTTTTCCTTACCTTGCCCGAAAGGGCATGTCCAATGTTAGCGCAACCAATCACGCCGAAATTCCCATCATCAAAACTCTGTCAGGTCGGTCCTGCCTTACTTAACTATCCCAAGTCGAACAGTTAAATCAGAGGATGACTTCAAGGAACCGGATACCGGAATGAAAGACAACGCGCCTCACACTGCCAATATCGGCAAGTTTCAGAACAAATTGGTGACAGCAGATGGACAAACCCGCGCCTCCGTTGCGCTGAACAATCCTGAGACGTTGTGGTTCAATACCGGCACCTTGTGCAACATCGAATGCGTCAACTGCTACATAGCCAGCAGTCCGACCAACGACGCGCTGGTCTATATTACCGCTGAAGAAGTCCGCGATTATCTGGACCAGATCGAAGAGCGCAACTGGCCTGTGCGCGAAATTGGCTTCACGGGCGGCGAGCCCTTCATGAACCCCGAAATGATTGACATGACCTGCGCGGCTTTGGAGCGGGGATACGAGGTTCTGATTCTGACCAATGCCATGCAACCGATGATGCGTCGCAAAATGCGCGAAGGACTTCTGGACCTGCAGAACGGCTATGGTGATAAACTGACCCTGCGAGTTTCGGTCGACCACTACCGACCCGAGTTGCACGACGAAGAGCGCGGCAAAGGCAGCTTTGACAAGACAGTCACCGGCATGGAGTGGTTGCGCGACAACGGTTTCAATTTAGCCATCGCGGGCCGCACGGTCTGGGGGGATACCGACGCAGAAAGCCGCGCAGGGTATGATGCCTTTTTCAAACAGCACGGCTTTGACATCGACGCACAGAATCCGGGCCAGACCGTTCTGTTCCCAGAGATGGACGAAACTGTCGAAGTTCCTGAAATCACAACAGCTTGCTGGGGAATTCTGAACAAATCTCCCGCCGAGGTGATGTGTTCCAATGCGCGCATGGTGGTCAAACGCAAAGGCGCGGATCGACCTGCTGTTCTGGCCTGCACCCTGCTGCCCTATGAGCCGGAATTCGAATTGGGCACGACCCTGGCCGAAGCCGAAGCCGACGTTCACCTGAACCACCCCCATTGCGCCAAGTTCTGCGTTTTGGGCGGGGCAAGTTGCTCGGGCTGATCAGTTCAGTTCGGGTGATTTCCAGTACTTGGTACCCGAGGCCCCGGCCGAGACGCGCCAGCCCTTTTTGCTGAGCACAAAGAAAGATCGACCATTCGTGAACCTGAGCGTTTCGTCGGTGCGTTCTTCCCCGTACATGGCGCCGGATTCCGCAGTGGCGTCATAGCCATAAGTGATAAATTGCTGCAAATCCGCCTGCGTTTCGAACAGGATCACGAATCTGGTCTCGAACCCGCCTATCCCGATGGCTGCACCAACTCCGCCAGTCCCCATATTCATGTAAGTGTGCTGGCCCGTTTCCTTGTCTACCGCGACACCGCGACCGTAACCGGCCGAGACCGGAAACACCGTTACCTTTCGGGAATCAAAGACAGCATACCCCGCGCTGACGTCATAAAGCGCCTGCGCCTCGGGGTTTTCCTCCAACAATTGCGCCAACACCTCTGAGGCCATGACATCCAGCTTGGCACGGGTTTCTTCGGCCGTGGCTTCATTCGACAGCAGGTCGGACGTGGACGTGAGCGTTTCGTCGACCGCAGTCGCGCCCTTCTCGATCGTCTGACCAACACTTTCTGCCCCGCGCCCAATAGCGCCCGCAGTGTTTTCCGCGCCTTTCTTGATTTTGTCGAGAACGCCTTCGGCAGAAGCAGGTCCACCAAGAAGAACGGCTGCGGCAAACAATAAAACTCTGGGCATCCTGGGATTCCGTATGTGACCAATGACTTGGCAGACACGTTACCCAATGTGCAAAAAAAGTATAAGGGTCTTTGCTTAGACAGGTTGAGAAACCCGCTCAGGTGCTTAGTTCACCCGAAACTCACCCACTACGTTGCGCCATTCTCCGGGCGCAATCATCTTGCGGTGCGTAAACCGCACGGAATGCAGTGGTCCATCAATCTCGCGTTGCCAGAATTCAATAAAATCGAACAGTTTGGGATGATCCGGCGCAAGGTCGTAATCCTGCCAGATGAATGTGTTGAGGACGTGAATATAGTCGGGCATGTGATAGAAAAATTCCGCAGTCGTCAGCCCGTACCCCTTGAGCATCAGTTCCGTTTCGCTTTGCTCCATGCAGACCTCCAGTTTATTGCAAGGTCTCTTCAGCATAGCACGAAATCCCCCTAATCCTTAGTTAACAATATGTTACTCTGGTGTTACCGGGGTTTTTCGCACGCAAAATCGTTGCTTGCTTGCACCTTATGTGCCGGGTCTGATAAGGTGCATCCACAAGATATAGACCCAGCACAATAAACGGGCAGTTTACGTGAGCGATACGCCAGAAATTCCTGAAAACATGGATGAAACCCCACCGGAGCGCCCTGTTTACGACGGTCCGACGGTCTCAATCGAATCCGAGATGCGGACCTCGTATCTCGATTACGCGATGTCGGTCATCGTGTCCCGCGCGATCCCCGATCTGCGCGACGGGCTGAAACCGGTACACCGCCGCATCCTTTACGCAATGCACGAGACGGGTAACACGCACGACAAGGCGTACCGCAAGTCGGCCCGTCCGGTTGGCGATGTGATGGGTAAATACCACCCACATGGCGACAGCGCGATCTATGACGCTCTGGTGCGGATGGCGCAGGATTTCTCGATGTCGCTGCCGCTGCTGGATGGTCAGGGCAACTTTGGCTCGATGGACGGCGATAACCCGGCGGCTATGCGTTACACCGAAGTGCGCATGGACAAGCCCGCTGCGTCCCTGCTGGCCGATATCGAAAAAGAGACGGTCGATTTTCAGGACAACTACGACGGCAAGGACAAAGAGCCGACCGTCCTGCCCGCGCGCTTCCCGAATATGCTGGTCAACGGTGCCGGCGGTATCGCTGTGGGTATGGCGACTAATATCCCGCCGCATAACCTGGGTGAAGTTGTCGACGCCACGCTGGCGCTGATCGACGATCCGGATCTGACGTCCGAGCAACTGATCGAATACGTCCCCGGTCCCGATTTTCCGACTGGAGGCGTTATGCTGGGCCGATCCGGTGCGCGTAAAGCGTATCTGGAGGGTCGCGGAAGCGTCATCATCCGGTCCAAGACTCGCGTCGAAGAGATCCGCAAGGACCGCTACGCAATTGTCGTGGACGAGATCCCCTATCAGGTGAACAAGGCGTCGATGATTGAAAAAATCGCCGAGGCGGTTCGCGAAAAGCGGATTGAGGGCGTCAGCCACGTGCAGGACGAATCCGACCGCAACGGCGTGCGCGTCGTGGTCGAATTGAAGCGGGACGCAACGCCCGAAGTGGTTCTGAACCAATTGTTCCGCTTTTCACCTATGCAGACCTCGTTCGGTTGCAACATGCTGGCGCTGAACGGTGGCCGCCCCGAGCAGTTGACACTACGCCGGTTCCTGACCTCATTCATCGACTTCCGCGAAGATGTCGTTGCCCGCCGCACTGCCTATGACCTGCGCAAAGCGCGGGAACGCAGCCACATCCTGTGTGGTCTGGCGGTTGCGGTTTCGAACGTAGACGAAGTCGTTGCCACGATCCGGTCGTCGGCCGATGCCGCCGAGGCGCGCGAAAAGCTGATGACCCGCCGCTGGCCAGCGGCCGAGATCGAGGGCTATCTGCGCCTGATCGACGATCCTCTGTCCAAGATGAACGACGACGGCACCTATAACCTGACCGAGGTTCAGGCCCGCGCCATCCTCGACCTGCGCCTGCAGCGTTTGACCCAACTGGGTGTCAAGGAGGTCACGGACGAACTGGAGCAATTGGCAGCTAAGATCAAGGAATATCTGGATATTCTGTCCTCGCGCGAGCGCATCATGTCGATCATCGGTGATGAGCTGCGTGCGGTTCGCGAGCAATTCGCTGTTCCACGTCGTACCGAGATCGTCGACTGGTCCGGCGACATGGAAGACGAAGACCTGATCGAACGTGAAGATATGGTCGTGACCGTCACCTCGGGCGGTTACATCAAGCGTACTCCGCTGGCCGATTTCCGGGCGCAAAAACGCGGCGGCAAGGGCCTGTCTGGGATGCAGACCAAGGAAGAGGATGTGGTCACCAACCTCTTTGTGGCCAACACCCACACGCAACTGCTGTTCTTCACTACCGAAGGCATGGTCTACAAGCTCAAGACCTGGCGTTTGCCTCAGTCCAGCCGGACCGGCAAGGGCAAGGCGATTGTCAACATCCTGCCCATCCCGACCGGTGTTTCCATCGCGGCGATCATGCCCGTGGATGTGCCGGACGAAGAATGGGAAAACCTTCAAATCGTTTTCGCCACCAGTGCAGGCGACGTACGTCGCAACCGTCTGTCGGACTTCACCAATGTCCGACGCAACGGCAAGATCGCCATGAAGTTGCCCGAGGATGTCCAGCTGGTTAACGCGCGCATCTGTTCCGAGGATGAAGACGTGATGCTGGTCACTAACTCGGGTCGCGCGATCCGCTTCCGTACCACAGATGTGCGCGTTTTCAACTCGCGCGAGTCCACCGGCGTCCGCGGCATCAGGCTGAGCAACGGCGACCGTGTGGTGTCGATGTCGGTGATCCGCCATTTCGAAGCTTCTTCGGATGAACGCGCGGCCTACCTAAAGATGCGCCGTCTGATGGCCGGCGTCACCGATGATACCGGCAGTGATGAGGACGAAGGCAATGCCGACAGTGTACTGCCGCAAGAGCGCTACGCTGAAATGTCGGCGGCCGAGAACCTGATCCTGACGATCACGGCTGGCGGCGCTGGCAAGCTGAGCTCCAGCCACGATTACCCGGTGCGGGGTCGCGGCGGCATGGGCGTGGCCGCCATGGACAAGGCGATGCGCGGTGGTGAGCTTGTGGCATCTTTCCCGGTCGATATTGAGGACCAGATCATGCTGGCGACGTCCAAAGGACAGTCGATCCGAGTGCCGGTCGAAGGGATTTCCTTCCGGTCCCGCTCGGCGGGCGGCGTGAAGGTGTTCAACACCGGCAAAGGCGAAGTGGTCGTTAGCGTCGCCTGGATCGCTGATCAGGGCGATGAGGACGAGACAGACGCCGAGTAAATCCAAATTTACCGAAGAAGTAGCCCCGTAGCGCGATGCGCTGTGGGGCTTTTTTTGTTTGATCTCCGACCGATCTCTAAATCCGCCCGGGATGTCCTAAGTAGGCAGCGGAATCCAAACTGCTCGGAACTGGGGAAAACCATGCTAACGTCATGAAAATCCTGAACCCCTCATCGTGGGAGACTACTGATGCTTAACGGAGCTATGCTTGTCTGGTTTCTACTTACTGGTGTCAGTGTGTTGTTCGTGTTGTGGGATTCGATTTCGAACGGCGTCACAAGTTGGGTTCAGCGGGCGGCATGGATTCTTGTAACGCTATATACCGGGCCAGTCGGATTGTTCTTTTACCTGTTGGCCTGCCGGCGCCCATTTCCGGGCGGCCATGATCAATTCACCAAAGCCACGTGGAAGCAGGGTATCAACAGCGAAATGCACTGCGTTGCCGGCGACGCAACCGGAATCATTGTGGCGGCTATTCTGCTGCATTTCTTTGCGCTGCCAAATGGCTGGGACATACTCGTGGAATATAGTTTCGGTTTCATCTCAGGCCTTTTCATATTCCAGGCTCTGATGATGCTGCCCATGTTTGGCAGCTATGCTCAGGCCGTTCGCAAAACAATATTCGCGGAAACCGTGTCCATGAATTTCGTGATGACCGGGATGATCCCGACAATGGTGATACTGGCTGCACTTTGGCCAGGGTCCGAAGACCCGCTTACCCCGGACTTTTGGTTCAGAATGAGCCTGGCTACAGTTGTTGGTGCGGTAATCGCATTCCCCATGAACTGGTGGTTGGTCGCCCGCCATTTGAAGCATGGGTGTATGACACTTCCGGGGGCCGATGGACCGGCGCCTGCATTAGGGCATCGATCCCCTGAGGGACCAATGGGCGCGATGCCTCAAGAAGACATGAAGATGAACGAACACAGTATGATGGAAATGCACACGCTGTCGTCGGCCCGAATGGTGACATGGGTGGTCGGCACGTATGCGCTGCTGATTGCAACGCTTTGGGTGACAGCGCAGTTTGTTCCCATAGAATTCTAACTCGCTTTCCGTGAATGCCCCAAGAAAGGGCAGTCGAGGCAAAGAAAAAGCCGCTGGAAAAAGCGGCCTTTCACATCACAACCGATAGAGATCGCCGAATTTGCTTTCCAGGTATTCCAGCAGCGGTTCGGGTCCGGGCTCCATTCCGCTCGCGCGTTCGATCACATCGCGCGGCGCATAAAGTCCGCCAAATTGCTGTACTTTCTCACGCAACCAGCCGGTCGCCCCAGAAGTGTCACCTTCGGCCAATTGACCATCCAGTTCGGGAACAGCGTTGCGCAGCGCTTGATGCAAACATCCGGCATAGACGTTGCCCAGCGAATACGTCGGGAAGTATCCGAACAAGCCCACCGACCAGTGAACATCCTGCAGGCACCCATTTGATGGCTTGTCGATCGCGTATCCGAAGTCTGCCTTGAAACGCTCATTCCACGCCGCCTCAAGATCCGCGACTTGCAGGTCACCGGCCATCAGCGCGCGCTCCAGATCAAAGCGCAGCATGATGTGGAGATTGTACTGCACCTCATCGGCCTCGGTTCGGACATAGCCGTTATGGACACCGTTTACCGTGGCGTAGAATGCATCTTCATCTGCTATTCCGAGATCGCCAAATGCGTCTTTCATCTGTCCAAACAGCCAGCCTGTGAAGGCGCGAGAGCGGCCCAACTGGTTCTCGTAAATCCGGCTTTGGCTTTCATGCACGCCCATCGACACGCCCTGCCCCAGCGGTGTCAGCGCATAGTCAGGGTCGATGCCCTGTTCATAGGCGGCATGGCCGACCTCGTGAATGGTCGAATAGAAACAGTTGAACGGATCGGTCTCGCTGGTACGGGTGGTGATCCGAACGTCCAGGCCGCTGCCCGAGCTGAACGGATGCACGGCCTTGTCGATGCGACCGGTGTTCAGGTCATACCCGAAGGTGACGGCAAGTTTCTGCGACAACCTCATCTGGACCAGCTCGTCAAAACTACCGGTCAGACCAGGCGGTGCGGGTTTATCCAGCACGGCCGCACGCAATGCCACCAGACGCGGGCGCATCTGATCGAAAATCTCTGCGATCTGAGTTCCGGTCGTGTACGGCTCATAATCCTCGACCATGGCGTCGTAGATGTCTCCGCCCTGCGCGAGCGCTGCGCCCTCTTCTCGCTTCAAAGCGACGACTTCGCTGAGCGCGGGTAGAAAGGCTGCGACGTCCTCATCGGCGCGGGCCTGCGCCCATGTGCCTTGTGCGGCCGACGTGACACGCGCGATGGCCGTGGCCAGATCCGCCGGAACTTTGACCGCGCGATCATAGGCGCGGCGAATTTCGCGTAGCTGCGCCTGCTCGACCTCATCCTTGGCACGGGCCTGTTCCAGCCAGTCTGCAACCCGAGGGTCGGAACGACGCGCGTGCAACACTGCCTCGATCGCAGCCATCTCTTCGGCGCGCTGCGCGGCCGCACCGCGCGGCATCACCGTTTCCTGATCCCAGCCCAACCGTCCGGCAATCTGCCCAAGGGCCGACGTTTCGCGTTGGAACGCCATCAGGTCTTTGTAAGCACTCATTGGTATCAGGCTCCGCGCAGAGAGGTTGCGATTGGGTAAGCTGTCAGGAAGCGGGCGCGCAGGATCAATGTCCAGACGACAACGGCCATGAACTGGTGGAAAATGGCGATCTGCCACGGCGCTCCGTAGACCACTGTCAGGATGCCGATCACCACTTGTAGCGACAACGCTGCAAAGGCCGCGTTTAAGGCAAAGCGCGTTTGCGGATGGGCGCTGGTGCTGCCACGACGCCAGACGACCACGCCGAATGCAAACAACAGATAGCCCGCGCAACGGTGGATGAACTGAACCAGGCCGGGGCTTTCGAAAAAGTTCCGCCACATCGGTTCCAGTATCGACGCGTCGGGCGGCAAGACCTGTCCGCCGATCAGCGGCCAATCGGTATAGGACCGGCCAGCGTCGATCCCGGCCACCATCGCGCCAATGAGTATTTGTAAAAAGGCGAAATGCATCAGGCCGGTGGATAGTGAGAACAGACGCGCCTCTTTCGCGCGCCGGGCCTGCATCAGGTCACGCTCTTCGCGGCCCAGCATAAAGATGTACCAGGCGAGGAACCCAAGGATTACAAACGCGAGGCCGAGGTGGATTGCCAGACGATAGCTTGCAACCGCGATCATCCCCTCGCCCTGAGTCACGCCCGAGGCGACCATCCACCAACCGACCGCGCCCTGAACACCACCCAGAGCACCCGGGATCAAAAGCCTGCTGGTCCAACCGACGGGAATTTTCCGAGCAATGAGAAATCCGAAGAACCCGATGGCCCAAACCAGTCCGATCACGCGGCCCAGTTGGCGGTGACCCCATTCCCACCAGTAAATGGATTTGAAATCGCCCAGCTCCATCCACTGGTTCTGGATGCGCCACTGGTCGATCTGCTTGTATTTGTCGAACTCGGCCTGCCAGTCGGTCTCGCTCATCGGCGGGATGGCTCCGGTGATCGGCCGCCATTCGGTGATCGACAGCCCGCTATCGGTCAGGCGGGTCAGCCCGCCCACGGCGATCATCACGACCACAAGTGCAAACAGGATCATAAGCCAGGCGCGAATAGCCTTGCGCGCGCCTCCGCGACCGCGGTCAATCATGCCCGGCTGAACGGCTTGTTGTTTTTCTGTGTCTGAGACGTCTTCGAAGATGCTGCGCTTACCGCTCATGCTGTCCTCTTGTGCCTTGGATTTCGTCGCAAGCTAGGGTGAAGCGGAACATAGGTCCAGCCTCAGCCCTTGTCTTTCCAGCGGACCATCTGCCGCATGATCCCGTGCAGCATCTGCACATCGGCCCGAGTCATGCGCATCCGTGACCAAAGATTGCGCAGGTTCGTCTTCATGCCTTCGGCCTTTTCAGGCGGGTAAAAGAACCCGGCCTCTTCCAGCCGGTCTTCATAGTGTTCGACCAGCTTCTCGACCTCGATGCCTGTGGCCCAGTCGCCCTTGCCCAGATCTGTGGCCTCATGCACCACGTCCCCGGTCTGACGCATCCACTCATAGGCGGTTAGCAACACACATTGCCCAAGGTTCAGCGAAGCATATTCCGGGTTCACCGGAACCGAGATGATGGCGTTCGCCTTGGCGATATCTTCATTCTCCAGCCCGGCGCGTTCAGGCCCAAACAAAACGCAGACCTTCTCGCCCGAGGCGACCTTTTCAGCGGCCAACTGCATTGCACGTTCGGGGCTGTAGACCGGTTTGGTCAGCCCCCGTTGCCGCGCCGTGGTGGCAAAGACAAAGGTGCTATCAGACAGCGCACCCGCCAGATCGTCGTATAGCTGCGCCTCATCCAGCAAACGCCCGGCCCCGCTGGACATCGCAACAGCCTTGGGGTTCGGCCACCCGTCGCGCGGCGCCACGATCCGCATCCGGTCCAGCCCGAAATTCCACATAGCCCGCGCGGCGGCACCAATGTTTTCACCCATCTGCGGGCGCACAAGCACGAATGAGGGCTGAGATTTGTCGCTGGGCATGGCTGTCTCCGAAAGTTCCGCCTGCTCTAATCCGCGCGCAAACGCAGGGCAAGCCGTCCACGCCTTCATTTACCCCCGAAACGGGCATAAAAGTTTGCTTCCCCGCCGCAATCCGCTAAACCGCGCAAAAGACTGAAAGCGAAGGACGCGCCAATGGACACCCCCGAGCAGCCACAGATTTACCTGATCACGCCTCCGACCATCGAGCTGAGCACCTTTCCCAACCGTTTGGCCGGCGTGCTGGACGGTGCCGAAATCGCCTGTATCCGTCTGGCACTGGCTGGCGGAGATGAAGACACCATCGCCCGCGCCGCCGATGCTTGCCGTGAAGTAGCTCATGCGCGGGACGTGGCACTTGTGATCTCGAACCATGTATTGCTGGCACAGCGTTTGGGGCTGGACGGCGTGCATCTGGACGACGCGGCGCGTTCCGTTCGAGCTGCGCGGAAAGAACTGGGTGCTGACGCAATCGTCGGCAGCTTTTGCGGGGCCTCCAGCCATGACGGCATGTCCGCTGGAGAAGCGGGTGTGGATTACGTCGCCTTCGGTCCGGTCGGATCGTCAACTTTGGGCGACGGCACAACCGCCGAGCGTGACCTGTTTCAATGGTGGTCCGAGATGATCGAGGTGCCGGTTGTCGCCGAAGGCGGCCTGACGCCAGACCTGATCCGTGGTCTGACACCCTGTACCGATTTCTTTGGCATCGGCGAAGAAATCTGGTCGCAGGATGACCCTGTGGCGGCGCTGACAGGTCTGACCGACGCGATGCGCTGAACCGTGTGAGCGTTAACCCTTGCACCCGCGCCGGGGCTGCGGCATGACGACGACATGACTCAGAACAGCGACATTCTTTGCATCGGTTCTGTCCTTTGGGACGTGATCGGCAGGTCTGCCAGCGCCATGCGGCAGGGCTCGGACGTGCCGGGGCGGATTACCCGGCTGCCCGGTGGTGTGGCCATGAACATTGCCATGACGCTTGTGCGCTTTGGCATGACACCTACCCTCTTGACAGCCATCGGCCGCGACCCCGAGGGCGATGAACTGGTCAATGCCTGCGCCCGGCTGGGGATGGTGACGGACCACATCTACCGCTCGCAGGATCTGCCAACCGACCGCTATATGGCCGTAGAAGGTGCTAATGGCCTGATTGCTGCCATTGCCGATGCCCATTCACTTGAGGCGGCTGGGGCCAAGATACTGCGACCACTGATGCACGGGCCGCTGGGGTTTGAAAACGCCCCCTTCAACGGACCGATCGCGCTGGACGGTAACCTGACACTGAACCTGCTTGAGGAAATCGCCCAAAGCCCCGCCTTTGCCCGCGCCGATTTACGCGTGGCCCCGGCCTCGCCCGGCAAGGCCGAACGTCTGCTGCCGTTCCTGAAACATGCGCGTGCGACATTGTATGTGAATCTCGAAGAGGCCGGCATTCTGTGCCAACGCGAATTCGCGAATTCCGAGTCGGCCGCGAAGGGCCTGCTGGATCGCGGCGCGTTGCGCGTGCTGGTCACGGATGGCGGCAACTCGGCCACCGTTGGCAATGCTGACGAGATTTTGACCCAAACACCCCCGTCCGTTCTGGTCACCCGCGTGACCGGCGCGGGGGACACATTCATGGCGGCCCATATCGCCTCAGAATCCGGCGGAGCATCCAGCGCAGAGGCTCTGACCCGCGCTCTGAACGCCGCCGCAACATACGTATCCGGAGAGACCCCACTGTGATCGACATTCAATATTCCGCCGAGGTCCGCGCCGCCAAAGACGCAGGCCAACCCATCGTTGCGCTGGAAAGCACCATCATCACCCATGGGATGCCCTACCCTCAGAATATCGAGGTGGCGGCACAGGTCGAACAGGACATCCGCGACGCAGGCGCAGTCCCGGCTACTATAGCCGTGATCAAAGGAAAGCTGCACGTCGGTCTTGAGGCCGATGAGCTGAAATCGCTGGGCCAGGCTCAGGGCGTCGCCAAGCTGTCCCGTGCGGACATGGCTGCCTGTATGGCAACCGGCGGAACCGGCGCGACGACGGTCGCGGCCACAATGATCGCCGCGCATTACGCCGGGATCGAGGTTTTCGCCACTGGCGGCATTGGCGGTGTACATCAGGGCGCCGAGACGACCTTTGACATCTCGGCCGATCTGCACGAGCTGGCGCAGTCCCCGGTAACGGTCGTGGCTGCGGGTGCCAAAGCCATCCTCGACCTGGCCAAAACGCTAGAGGTTCTGGAAACGCTGGGCGTTCCGGTCATCGCATACGGACAGGACGAATTCCCGGCTTTCTGGTCTGCGAAGTCGGCCTATGCCGCACCGCTTCGCATGGACAGCGCAGACGATATCGCCAAGGCCCACGCAACACGCCGCGCGCTTGGTCTTCCGGGCGGTCAACTGGTCGCCAACCCCATACCGACCGAGGATCAAATCCCGGCCGAGGAACTGGCCCCGATCATCGCCTCGGCCCAGGCTGACGCTGACGCACACCGTATCAGCGGCAAAGGTGTCACGCCCTACCTGCTGCAACGAATCTACGAGCAGACAGAAGGACGTTCGCTGACGGCTAACATCGCCTTGGTGCGTAACAATGCGCGACTGGCGGCCGGAATTGCACGGGCCCTGTCCAACCGAACCGATTGAGATAAACCTATTGTACCTACGCACCGGACTGCTTAACTAACTCGGCAGAAAACCGCTCAGGACCGCAATGAACACACCATTTGACGAAGAACCGCATCGCCGCCCGGGTCTGCTGTCCCGGCTGCGTGCGTCTTTCCTGACAGGCATTGTGGTCATTGCACCGGTGTGGCTGACGATCTGGCTGATCTGGTCGGTCGTCGGCTGGATCGACAGCGCGGTGCTGCCGCTTATACCTCAGCAGTTCCAGCCTCAGGAATATGTCGGCATTAACCTGCGTGGCGTGGGCGTCGTCATCTTCCTGACCTTCACCGTCATAGTCGGTTGGATTGCAAAGGGTATTCTGGGTCGGTCCCTGATCCACTTTGCTGAAAGCCTTGTGAGCCGGATGCCCGTTGTCCGGTCTGTCTACTCCGGGATCAAGCAAATCTCGGAAACCGTGTTTGCACAGACCGAGCGGTCCTTTGAAAAAGCCTGCCTGATCCAATACCCGCGCCGGGGCATATGGGCGATTGGCTTTGTCTCCACCACAGCAAAGGGTGAAGTCAGCGATCGGGCAGAAACCAGTGGCGGCCTGCTGGGTGTATTCGTTCCGACCACACCCAATCCGACGTCCGGGTTCCTTTTGTTCTTTCCGGCTGAGGACGTGATCATATTGGACATGTCCATCGAAGACGCCGCGAAACTGGTGATTTCTGCGGGCCTTGTTTACCCCAACGAAAAAGACCCGACGCAACCGCCCGAGTGATCAGCCAAACATCTCGGGCAAGTTGACGGTGCTGCGCGCGCCGAGATCATCCTTGTTTTCCGACAGGAACCTATCCGCGGCGGCACGTCCGGCATCTTTTAGTTTGTGCAGGATTACCGGGTTCGGAACTGTTTTCGTCGCAACCGAAAGCTCGTTCATCAACTCATCATCCGCAATCATATGTACGAGAACCCGGTTCATCTCTCCGGCCTTCAGCTTACCCTCCGCCAACAGACGCTGAACAAAACTGATCGCCCGCAGTTCACGAAACAGGGACGAGTTAAAGCTGATCTCGTTGATCCGGTTCTGTATCTGTTGCGGCGTTTTCGGCACCTCGTCCCGTTCCAGCGGATTGATGTTCACGATCACCACGTCGTCGGGCAAATCCGCGTTGAACAAAGGATACAGCGCCGGGTTGCCGGTATAACCACCATCCCAATACGCCTCCGTCCGGCCAGACTTCGGATCAAAGATCTCAACCGCCTGGAACAGGTTCGGCAGGCAGGCCGAAGCCAGAATGGCATCTGTCGAGATCTCATCTCCGGTAAATACGCGGATCTTACCGCTGCGCACACAGGTCGCGCAGACAAACAGCTGCGGCCCTTCATCGGCACAGATTTCATCGAAGTTGAACCGGTCCACGACCGGTTCCAACGGGTTGCGATAGAACGGACCATAGGCGTAAGGCGACACCAGACGCGACCAGGCATCGCCGACCGAGAAAGGCAACGAATATTCCATCGCCTGCGCGATCTGAGCGGGCTCCAGCGACTGCATCCAGTTGGCAAGGCGCATGTCGCCAACTGCGCCCATGCGGGTCCACAAACCGTCCAGACTCGCCCGCGCCCCGTCGCGCCTGTTGTGAACCATCCCGGACTTAAACGCGGCCCCATTCAGAGCCCCGGCCGAAGTTCCGGTAATCGCCGCGACCTCGACATCCTCTTCGTCCAGTAGCCGATCCAGAACGCCCCAGGTAAAAGCCCCATGCGCCCCGCCACCCTGCAATGCCAGATTGATCCGTTTCACCATCCCGCCCCTTCACCTTTTCCAAAATACTCCGGGGGTACGGGGGCAGAGCCCCTGTGAAACCTCACAAAGCCGTCCAACCGCCATCCACTGAAATCGTGGTCCCGGTGATTTGTGCGGCCGCATCTGAGCACAGGAAGATCGTGGTGCCGCCGAGTTGCTCAACCGTGGCAAACTCTTTCGATGGCTGACGCTCCAGCAGGACGTTTTTAACCACGTCCTCGCGGCTCATGCCATACTCCTTCATCGTGTTCGGGATCTGGGCTTCGACCAGAGGCGTCAACACGTAGCCAGGACATATCGCATTGCAGGTGATCGGTTCCTGCGCCGTTTCCAACGCCACAGTCTTGGTCATCCCCACGACCCCGTGCTTGGCCGCGACATAAGCTGCTTTGAACGGAGATGCCGTCAAACCATGCGCCGAGGCGATATTCACGATCCGCCCCCACCCGGCCGCGCGCATCATTGGCAGAGCAGCAGCCATAGTGTGATAGGTCGAGTTCATGTTGATCGCGATGATCGCATCCCACTTGTCGGTCGGAAACTGATCGATGGGCGCGACATGCTGAATTCCCGCGTTGTTCACCAGAATGTCGCAAGCCCCGGCCTGCTCGATCAGAGCGCGGCATTCATCACCCTTGGACATGTCGGCTTTGATATAGCGCGCATTGGTGCCGGTTTCTTGCGAGATCTCGGCGGCCAGGGCGTGATCCTCGTCGCGGTCGGTAAAGGAATTCAGCACGACGTTCGCGCCAGCCTTGGCCAATTCACGCGCGACCCCCAATCCGATGCCCGAATTTGATCCGGTGATGATGGCTGTTTTTCCCGAAAGGCTCATGGCCGAACTCCTTCAAAATCCAGTTTGACGACACACTGCCATGCTGCACCTGCAAAGAAAACGGGGAAACATTCGGACGGCACATCCGGAGCCAAATCCGCACAAAAAAAACGCCCGCACGAAGCGGGCGTTAAGTTATTGAGGCAGGTTTCATACAGGCAAGAAACCTATCGAGCAGTGGAACCTTTATAAGCAATTCCGCGCCTTCGTCCAAGCTAAAAGTTTGAAAATATGAAAAATCATCGCTACGATGAATCCCAACAAAATAAGGCCAGAGCAGGATTGTTTCCAAAATGAGCCCCGATTTTCTACGCCCCGTACGTCCTTGGATTGCGGGAATCACTGCCCTTTTGAGCACTTCCATCGCTCATGCAGAATCGGCCCATGGCATAGCTATGTATGGCGACCCGGCGCTACCACCGGATTTTGTGTCTCTGCCCTACGCCAATCCGGATGCGCCAAAAGGTGGGAACGTCGTTTTCGGGAATACCGGCGGCTATAACAGTTTGAACCCGTTCGTGCAAAAAGGCAGCTCTCCGTGGCAATTGCGGTTTTGGACCCACGAAAGCCTGATGGGCCGATCCTGGGACGAACCTTTCACTCTTTACGGGCTATTAGCCGAATCAGTTGAGACTGCTCCGGACCGGTCCTGGGTCGAATTTACGCTCCGGGAAAACGCTCGATTCTCGGATGGCACCCCGGTGACTGTCGACGATGTCATCTGGTCGTATGAGACGTTGGGCACCGAAGGCCATCTGCGATATCGCGGTCTGTGGGGCAAAATTGACAGCATCGAACAAACCGGACCTAGGTCCGTGCGCATCACCTTTAACGAGCCTGACCGCGAACTTGCCCTTATTGCGGGGATGCGCCCAATCCTGCAGAAAGCCCAATGGGAAGGAAAAGACTTCGCCAATGCCGGGCTGCATGACATTCCGGTCGGCACCGGCCCTTATGTCGTCGACAGCTATGAGGCTGGCAGATACGTAAACCTGAAACGGAATCCGGATTATTGGGGCACCGACATCCCCTTCCGCCGCGGCACCATGAATCTGGATGAGATGCGGATCGAATTTTACGGCGATGGCACCGTTCTGTTCGAGGCCTTCAAAGCCGGAGAACTGACCGCCGTGCGCGAATTCAACGCCGACAAATGGGCCACACAATACAACTTCCCGGCCGTTCAAAGCGGTGACGTCATCAAAATCGAAATCCCGCACGGCAAGCCCTCGGGCATGACCGGGTTCGTGATGAATACACGTCGGGCTCCGTTTGACGACTGGCGCGTTCGCGAAGCGTTAATGTTGGCCTTTAACTTCGAGTTTATCAACGACACCATCACGGGTGACGCACAACCGCGTATCACATCCTATTTCTCAGGCTCGGATCTGGCCATGCAGCCTGGCCCAGCTACCGGGCGCGTCGAAGAGCTGCTGCTGTCCTTCAAAGACGATCTGCCGCCCGGAGCGCTAGAGGGATACACCCTGCCGGAAGGCGATGGATCTGCCCGGAACCGGTCCAATGTCCGGGCCGCGACCAAACTGCTGGCTGACGCGGGATGGACCATTCAAGACGGTATACTGCGCAACGAAAATGGCGATTCCTTCACGATGACCGTGTTGCTACAACAAGGCGACACCGAGAGTCAGACGGCTATCGAGATTTACTCGCGCGCGTTGGAGCGTCTTGGTATTCAGGTGACAATAGAACAGGTCGACAGTGCCCAATTCACCGGACGAACATCCGAGCTGGATTTCGACATGACATTCTTCCGCCGCGCTCTGTCCTTGTCACCAGGCAACGAACAACGCCTGTACTGGGGCAGCGAAAATGCGGACACGCCGGGCACCCGCAATTTGATGGGTGTCACCTCACCCGCTGTGGACGGTTTGATTGACGCGATGCTTGCTTCGGAAAGCCATGAGGATTTTGTTGCGGCGACCCGCGCCCTTGATCGCGTTCTGACCGCGGGACGCTATGTCATTCCGATCTGGAACTTCGATGTGGGACGGATCGCCCATGCCAAAGAGCTTAAACAGCCGCAGACTCTGCCGATTTATGGCGATGGGCCGGAATACATGCCGCAGGTCTGGTGGTACGAAGAGTAATCAGCCAGTCGCGGCCTTTACAGGCGTAGGCGGAAATCGGCACAATGCCATATGCCACCGCATATAGCGGACCTCTTTCCGACCTGCGCCGACATGTTGTCGTTGACCCTACGTCAAGTAGCCTTTTAAAAAACCTACACAAAAGGCTTTACTGAACGGGTATTGGCAATATAGCTTGTACATATATTGCAGCGTACGTCGCGAACTGATTATTGCTTTGATTTTCAAAACATAACTCTTCGTCCGGTGCAATTCACATCGAATTCACGGACCGGCCTCCACTCACTCCAAACTTAGGTCCGTTTGCCCGTTGCGGGTAGGCTGCAACGGGCAATTTCGCTTCTGTCAAACAACATACACAGGTGCGACATTTTGTCATGCCCGGTCACTACCTTTGCGTCCGTACGCTGAACTACGGGCCGAGCAGTTGTGAAACCTAAAATACGGAAAGCTCGCTGATGTTGAACTGGACCGATCTAACGCAAGACTGGGACGCAATGTATGCGCGCGCCAAACGGCGTTTTCCGAACCTGCGGGATCAGGACATGGTGCGGTTGAGCAAGGACCGCAAACGTTTCGAAGCGTATCTGGCCGAGCGCCACCAACTGACTATGAACGAAGCCCACGAAGAGCTTGAGGACTTTTTGTTCACAGAAGGTTTGAACCGCGAATTTAGCCGCTCGTTAAGTAAGTGATGTCACCCACAGGATCATTGCGTCTTCGTCGCTGACCGAGATTACATTGTGACCCATGCTACCGTCGTAATAGGCGCTGTCGCCGCGGCGCATCTCAACTGGTTCATAAAACTCGGTATACAGGCGAACAACCCCCGTCAGAACATACAGGAACTCTTCGCCGTCGTGGCGCACCCAGCCGTCGAACTCTTCCATTGAACGTGCGCGGACGCGAGCCCGATAGGGCAGCATCTGCTTTTTCGTCAGCGTGTCAGCCAGCAATTCATGTTCGTAAGTGGCAGTGGGGTGTGCCGACCCTTCGCCCATCCGCGTTACGGCCATTCGGCCGATCACCTGCTCTCGCTGCGGCGGGGTAAACAGCTGCGGTACGGAAATCTCCAAACCGGTTGCCAGCTTTTTCAGCGCGTCATAGGTGGGCGACATCTGGCCGTTTTCAATCTTGCTGAGCGTTGAACGCGCCAGACCAGCCTGCGTTGCCGCCTGTTCAAGCGTCCACTGTCGCGCTTTTCGCAGCTCGCGCACACGCGCGCCGAGGTCAAGCGGTTCAACTTCCGTATGTTCGCCCGAGTCACGCGCGATGCGGATCAGGGATGTCTGGTCTTGGGTGCTCATGAGTCATTCTATAGGCGCAGCCTGTCGTGCTTGCAACGCACCTGTCGTCACGCTAGCCAGTTGCTATGCTTTCTGTATTCGATCAGGGGCCGCCGCCGGCCTGCCCGACACCATTCAATCTGGCTGCGCATGTTCTACGCTCTGCGGACAGGCTTGCGGACAAGACCGCCCTGTCCGTTCTGGGCCCGACGGATGCCACGCATTGGACATATCGCGACCTGAAACAGGCCATTCTTGGCACCGGAACCGGGCTGCTGAATGCCGGGTTAAAACCCGGCGATATCGCGTTGATGCGGTTGGGGAACACAGTTGATTTCCCCGTTGCCTATCTGGGCGCGATTGCTGTCGGTATCGTGCCCGTTCCGACTTCGTCGCAGCTGACCGAGCCCGAAACGGCGCGCATGATCGAAGACCTCAAGCCCGCCGCGATCCTGCGCGACCCGGCTGTCGCCTGCGCCATGCATCCGGTTCAGATTGATTTGAGCGCTTTGGCCGGGATGCGCGCCCTGCCCCCGGCCGCGTTTCAAATGGGCGACCCGGACCGAATGGCTTATGTCGTCTATACGTCAGGTACGTCCGGTAAACCGAGGGCCGTGGCCCATGCCCATCGCGCCATCTGGGCACGCCAGATGATGGTCGACGGTTGGTACGGTCTGCGCGAGAGCGACCGTTTGTGCCATGCGGGCGCGTTCAACTGGACGTATACCCTGGGCACCGGGTTGATGGACCCGTGGACTATCGGCGCGACGGCTTTGATCCCCGAACCTGGAACCGATTTAAACGCCCTGCCCGCCCTATTGCGCCGACATCAAGCAACCATATTCGCCGCCGCACCCGGTGTATTCCGAAAAGCGTTGAGCTCTGCGGATGACCTCCACCTGCCAGACCTGCGACACGGGCTGTGCGCCGGCGAAAAGCTGTCGCGCCACCTTCACGAAAGATGGACGCAGACGACGGGTACCGAGCTTTATGAGGCTTACGGGATGTCCGAATGCTCGACCTTCATTTCCTCCAGCCCGGAACATCCGGCGCGGGGCGATGCGTTGGGGCAACCTCAGCCCGGCCGTCGCGTGGCGATACTGGGGTCGGATGGGCCGGTGCCGCAGGGTCAGGAAGGTACGATTGCCGTGCACCGGTCTGACCCTGGCCTGATGCTGACCTATCTCAACGCTCCGGACGAAGCCAAAGCCCGCATGCAGGGCGATTGGTTCCTGACCGGCGATCAGGGAGCGATGGCCGTTGACGGCCAGATAACCTATCTGGGCCGCGACGACGACATGATGAACGCGGGCGGCTACAGGGTGTCTCCGGTCGAGGTCGAGGCCGTGCTGTCCAGATACCCCGGCATCGCACAGGTCGGGGCGGCCGTTGTCGAAGTCAAACAGGACACATTTGTGATAGCCGCCTTCTATACCGGTCCGGAAAAGCTGGACGAAAACGCTCTGCGCACCTATGTCGAGGCAAATCTGGCACGTTACAAACAACCGCGCGCCTTCATCCATCTGCCCGAACTGCCCACCGGCGGAAACGGCAAACTTCTGCGCCGGGCGCTGCCGGCCTACTTCAAGGCGACCAACGAATGACCCAGACCGTCAAGCTTGATATCATGTCCGACCCGATCTGCCCGTGGTGCTATATCGGCAAAACGCATCTGGACAAGGCTCTGGCAGCAATCCCCGACCACCCGTTCGTCATTGAATGGCATCCGTTCCAATTGAACCCCGATATGCCGGATGCGGGCATGGACCGCCGCGAATACCTTGAGCGTAAGTTTGGCGGCAAAGAAGGGGCTGTGCGCGCCTATGCTCCGGTCGTCGAGCACGCCGAAAATGCTGGTTTAAAGATCGACTTCGAAGGCATGAAGCGCACGCCCAACACTCTGGACGCCCATCGCCTGATCCACTGGGCCGGGATCGAGGGCAAACAGAACGCTATTGTGGACGCCTTGTTCGACGCCTATTTCGTACAGGCCCGCGATATCGGTGATCACGAGGTGCTGGCCGATATCGCTGACAATGCCGGAATGGACGCGGCCGTTGTACTGAAACTGTTGAAATCTGACGCCGACCGCGAGGATATCAGCAACCGCGACAGCCATTCCCGGCAGATGGGCGTCAGCTCGGTCCCAACCTTTATCGTCGCCAATCAGCACGCTGTTCCCGGGGCGCAACCCCCTGAAATGTGGGAAAAAGTGATTGCCGAGATCATATCTCAACTTGAGGCTTCCCCTGCAAATTAGCACAGACCCCTGTGCATTTAGACACCTAGCGCCACCTGATCTGCCGTGATAGCGCGATCAGGTCAGGAGGGCGCCATGGCCAATCGCATGTCTCGCGGCGAGTTCATCGCACTTATCGCAATGATGTTTGCAACGATCGCGTTTTCGATCGACTCGATGTTGCCGGCACTGCCGAATATTGGCGCACAGCTCAGCCCGGATGACGTCAACAAGGCGCAGCTGATCCTCACCTCGTTTGTTCTGGGCATGGGGATCGGCACGTTTTTCACCGGCCCGCTGTCCGACGCCTTTGGCCGCAAACCGGTGATCTATGTCGGTTCTGTTCTGTATATCGTGGCCGCCGCAGCGGCATGGGCCAGTTCTTCGCTCGAGATGCTGCTGGTTGCCCGTATCTTTCAGGGGATCGGGTGTGCGGCCCCTCGTGTGGTGGCCATGGCGATTATCCGTGACCTGTACTCGGGCCGTGAAATGGCCCGCATCGTGTCCATCGCCATGATGATCTTCACGCTGGTGCCCGCGATTGCGCCGATGCTGGGGGCTGGCGTGATCGCCCTGACAGGCTGGCGTGGCATCTTTGCCTCGTTCATGCTGTTCTCGCTGATCACCGTTGTTTGGATGGGTCTGCGTCTGCCCGAGTCGCTTGCTGCGGAAAACCGTCGCCCCTTGCGCCTGCCACTGATGCTGGACGCCGCACGCCAGATGTTTGCACACCCAACCGTTCGGGTGTCTATTATGGTGCAGACCCTCTGCCTAGGCATGCTGTTCACCATGCTGACCATGGTACAGCCGATCTACGACATCATCCACGACAGCGCCGACAGTTTCCCGTTCTGGTTCGGTTTCGTTGCCTTGATGTCTGGGTCCGCCAGCCTGTTGAACGCGGCGCTTGTTATCAAACTGGGCATGCGTCGGATCGTGACTTGGGCATTGGGCGCTCAGGTCATCTTCACAACAGCCGTCATCGCGCTAAATGCGACAGAGCTTTCGCCCACCTTGTCCTTTGCTGTTTTCGTCAGTTGGCAGACGGCCGTGTTCTTCATGGCGGGCATGACGATGGGCAACCTGAACGCCATCGCGATGGAGCCGATGGGCCATATTGCAGGTATGGCGGCTTCGGTGATCGGGGCGATCTCAACTGTTCTGGCCGCTGCGATCGCGGCTCCGATTGGCCTCTTGTTCGACGGATCAATCGCCCCGCTGGCACTGGGCATTCTGACCATGAGCACGCTTGGTTTCAGCCTGATGCTGCACATGGGCCGTGTTGAAAACCGGCTGGCGGCCTGACCTGTGCAGAGCCAATGAATCAGTCTAACCTTCCCTCAATCCGAGGGGAGATTTTCAATGAGCGATTACTACGATCTGGGCGTCTATTCCTGTCCTGTCACAACCAGTTCCTCTGACGCACAGCTGTGGTTCGACCGCGGGCTGAACTGGACCTACGGTTTTAACCACGACGAAGCAGTCGTGTGCTTTCAGCGTGCATTAGAGTTTGACCCCGATTGTGCAATGGCACACTGGGGCGTCGCGTACGCGGCGGGCCCGAACTACAACCTCCCCTGGGATCTGCGCGATGACCGCGGACAACAAAAAGCACTGGCACTCGCCTACGACGCAACTCAGCAGGCATTGACCTTGGCCGAGTATTGCACCCCCATTGAGCAAGCGCTGATCCGCGCCCTGCCTGCAAGGTACCCACAGCGCGACCCGGTTGATGATATGCACGGATGGGACCACGATTTTGCCGACGCCATGCGCGCAGCCTTTGTAGAACAGCCCGACCATTTAGATCTGCGCACCATTTACGTAGAGTCCTTGCTGAACCTGACCCCCTGGCAGATGTGGGACCTGAAATCCGGGCAGCCCGCAGAAGGCGCTGCGACGCTGGAGGCACAGAATGCGCTAGAAGATGCGATGGCCAACGATCCTGGGGCCATGTCACACCCGGGCCTGCTGCATCTTTACGTTCACCTGATGGAGATGTCGCCGACGCCGGAAAAGGCGCTGAAGGCCGGCGATGTCCTGCGCACTCTGGTTCCGGATGCTGGCCATCTGGTGCACATGCCGACGCATATCGACGTATTGTGCGGGCACTATCACAACGTCGTCTATTGGAATGAAAAGGCCACCGAGGCAGATCTGGAATATTACGAGCGCGAGGGCGCGTTCAACATCTACACCGGCTATCGCCAGCACAATTATCACTTTGCCATCTACGGCGCGTTGTTTCTGGGACAGATGGAACCCGCACTGCGCGCCAATCAGGGGATCTGGGACACCACGCCCGAAGAAATGCTACGTATGGAAAGTCCGCCCATGGCGGATTTCTTCGAAAGCTACATGTCGATGGGGCCTCATATCCTGATCCGCTTTGGTCGGTGGGAAGAGGCGAAAGCCCTGCCCTTGCCAGAAGACCAAAACCTCTACCGCACGGTCACGGCGACCACCCATTACGCCCGCGCAGTCGCATATGCCGCGACCGGACAGGTCGCCGAGGCTGAGGCCGAAGAGCAGCTGTTCCTCGCCGCCAAGGACCGGGTGCCTGAAACCCGGCTACTGCACAACAACCGGGTGGTTGATCTGCTGGAAATCGCCCGTGAAATGCTGCGGGGCGAAATCGAATACCGAAATGGCAACTACGAGCAGGCCTACACCCACCTGCGCCGTTCCGTCGAGCTGGACGACACGCTGCCCTACGACGAGCCGTGGGGCTGGATGCAGCCCACGCGCCATGCGCTTGGGGCGTTGCTGTTCGAGCAGGGGCACGCAGCCGAGGCAGAGGCGGTCTATCGTGAGGATCTGGGTTTGGGTGGCAACCTCAGCCGCGCCTCAATTCACCCGGACAATGTCTGGAGCCTGAAGGGTCTATACGATTGCCTGAAAGCCCGCGGCGAAACCGTCGAGATCCAACAGATAAAACAGCGCCTCGATCTGGCACTGGCCCGTGCCGACCGCGCTGTCGGAGCCTCCTGTTTCTGCGCCCAAGCCGCTATGAGGGCTACTTGATGAAATTTACCCTTGTGCTTTTGGCCATGATCTGCGGCCCGGCCCTTGCCGAGCGGCAGTCGTTTCCGCCCGTCGATGAGGCGGACCGCGATCCAACACTTGTGGCCTTTCGCGAGGCGTTGCTGGCTAAGGTTGCGGCGCGGGATATCGAAGGCGTCATCGCTGATACCTGCCCGGATATCTATCTCAGCCATGGCGGCAATGGCGGCCCTTTGGAGTTGCGCGCGAACCTTGACCCCGACCCGGAAACCCTGCCGGAACAGGATCGCCGCCACGCGGACAAGATCCGCGAAGGGTATTGGAGCGATCTGGAGCACACGCTGACCCAGCCCGGATATTTCGACGAAGAAGGCGAGTTCTGGATGCCGCATCAATGGCAGATCACCCTGCCCGCCACACTGGACCCGCACATGGCTTTCTATGTCACGGGTCAGGACGTGGCGCTGCGCAAAGCGGCCGTTGGCGGCGCACCAATACTGGCCCTTATCAGCCACGAGATCGTCATCGCCCCGAGCTACTCAGAGGTTAACGACTATCAAAGCGTCTATCTGACTGACGGAACAGCTGGCTACATGCACAGCGACTATCTGTGGCCCATGACTGGTCACCGTGCCGCGTTCGTGAAGTCCGACGCTGGCGAATGGCAACTGTGCACCTTTGTCAGCGGAGACTAGGCTTTCGCCTTTTTCTTCTTCTCGGCCATGACCTTCTCGGCCAGATCGCGAGCTATAGCGAAGGCGCCTTTGATTTTGTCGCTGTCCTTTTTCCAGTCACGACGCACGACGATCTTATTGTCTTTGACCTTCGCCAGCCCACGCTGGTTCTGGATGAACTCAACCAGACCCTGCGGGGACGCAAACTTGTCATTGTGGAATTGGATCGTTGCGCCTTTCGGCCCGCCATCCAGTTTTGCAATGCCTGCGCGTTTGCACATGGCCTTGATACGAACGACCAGCATCAGAGTGTTCACCTCTTTCGGCAGCGTGCCGAACCGGTCGATCAGTTCGGCGGCAAACCCTTCGAGTTCCACCTTGGTCGAGAGCGACGAAAGACGGCGATACAGACCCAGACGCACATCGAGGTCCGGCACATAATCCTCGGGGATCAGAACAGGCACGCCCAGATTGATCTGTGGTGCCCATTGATCGTCCGCGTCCGACAGCCCCTCCATCTCGCCGGCTTTGATCTTGGCAATCGCCTCTTCCAGCATGGATTGGTAAAGCTCGTACCCCACATCGCGCATCTGGCCGGATTGCTCCTCGCCCAGCAGGTTGCCCGCGCCGCGAATATCCAGGTCCTGCGAGGCCAGCGTGAAACCCGCCCCAAGGGTATCCAACGATCCCAGAACCCGTAGGCGTTTCTCGGCCGTGGCCGTCAGTTTCTGACGCGGCTTGGTGGTCAGATAGGCATATGCACGCGTTTTGGACCGTCCCACCCGGCCCCGGATTTGGTAGAGTTGTGCAAGGCCGAACATATCCGCACGGTGCACGACCATCGTATTCGCGGTTGGAATATCCAACCCGCTTTCGACAATCGTCGTCGCCAGCAACACGTCGTACTTGCCGTCGTAAAAGGCGTTCATCCGGTCGTCGAGCTCACCCGCCGCCATCTGTCCATGCGCCACGACATAGGTCAGCTCAGGTAGTTGTTCTTTCAGGAACTCTTCGATCTCAGGCAGGTCCGAGATGCGCGGCACCACGTAGAAGCTTTGCCCACCGCGATAGTGTTCGCGCAGCAACGCCTCGCGAATTGTCACCGCATCGAACTCGCTGACATAGGTCCGGATCGCCAGACGGTCGATGGGCGGTGTCCCGATGATCGACAAGTCCCGCACTCCGGTCAGAGACAATTGCAACGTTCGCGGGATCGGAGTTGCGGTCAGGGTCAGGACGTGGACATCACTGCGCAGTTGCTTCAGGCGTTCTTTGTGCCCAACACCGAAATGCTGTTCCTCGTCGATGATCAGCAGGCCGAGATTGTTGAACCGAATACCCTTGGCCAGCAGCGCGTGAGTGCCGATCACGATATCCACCGTTCCCCGTCCCAACCCGTCACGGGTCTGCTGCGCCTCTTTTGCAGAGACAAAGCGCGACAGTTGCCGCACCTCCAGCGGAAAGCCCCGGAAACGTTCCTTGAACGAAGCTGCGTGTTGGCGCGCCAACAGCGTGGTCGGTGCGATTACGGCGACTTGAACTCCGGACATGGCCGCAACAAAAGCCGCACGCATTGCAACTTCGGTTTTGCCAAATCCCACATCGCCGCAGATCAGGCGATCCATCGGCGCGCCTGAATGCATGTCCTCCATCACCTCGGAGATCGCGCGCAACTGGTCGTCGGTTTCCTGATACGGGAAGCGCGCGCTGAACTCCTCCCAGGCGTGTGGCGGCGGGTCCATGACAGGCGCCTTGCGCAATGCGCGTTCGGCCGCGATGCGGATCAGCTTATCCGCCATCTCGCGGATACGCTCTTTCAGCTTGGCCTTCTTCGCCTGCCACGCGCCACCACCCAGACGGTCCAGCAGCCCTTCGTCATGGCCGTATTTCGACAAAAGCTCGATATTTTCGACCGGCAGGTACAGCTTGGACTGTTCGGCGTATTCCAGCAGCAGGCATTCATGCGCGGCACCAGCAGCCGTGACGACCTCCATCCCCATATAGCGCCCGATCCCGTGGTCGACATGAACCACCAGATCACCGGGGGACAGCGATTGGGTTTCGGTCAGGAAGTTCTCGGCCTTGCGGCGTTTCTTGGGCTGGCGGATCAGGCGGTCGCCCAGAACGTCCTGCTCGGCAATGACCGCCAGACCCGGCGTTTCGAACCCATGCTCCAGCGCCCAGACTGCCAGATGCAGACCGCGTTTGCCGATGCGCGTGCCGTCGGTGACGGGGATCGCTTCGGCCAGACCTTCATCCTCGATCAAGCCAGTCAGGCGTTCACGCGCGCCCTCAGAGTAAGACGCGATTAGAACTGGCCGCTTGGCCATCTTGTCGGTGATATGGCTTGCCAGCGCACCAAACAGGCTGACGCTTTCCTGTTGTCTCTCGGGTGCAAAGTTTCGCCCGATGCGCCCGCCCGCGTCGATCACGCCGGGGCCACTGGCCTGTGGCAGAGGGCTGAACTGCATCACACGCCGGTCGCCGACCGCCTGTTCCCAGGCGGCGTCATCCAGATACAGCAATCCGGGTGGTGTTGGCTTATACACCGTGTCCATGCGCGAACGGTTTTCCAGCGCAAGCCGCCGCGTTTCGTATTGATCAGCAATCGTGTCCCACCGCGCCAGCCGCGCGGGCGTTACCTGATCGTCCAGCGAAACCGTCGCGCCGGGCAGATAGTCAAACAGCGTCTCGAGCTTTTCGTGAAAGAACGGCAGCCAGTGTTCGATACCCTGATGTTTGCGGCCTGCACTGACGGCCTCGTACAGCGGATCATCGGTACCGGCCGCGCCAAACTCAATACGGTAATTTTGACGAAACCGGGTTATGGCGGCATCGTCCAATATGACCTCCGAGACCGGTGCCAGTTCCACTACGTCCAGTTTTTCTGTCGTGCGCTGCGAAACCGGATCGAACCGGCGCGCACCATCGAGAACATCGCCGAACAGGTCCAGCCGGACAGGGCCGGATTCGCCCGGAGGGAAAATATCGATGATCCCGCCGCGGATTGCATAGTCGCCCGGCTCCATCACCGTTGGGCTCTGTGTGAATCCCATCCGCACAAGGAAGTTCCGCAACGCGGTTTCATCCACGCGTTGATTTACGCGCGCGGTAAAGGCGGCTTCGCGCAGGACATCGCGTGCAGGCACCCGCTGGGTCGCGGCATTCAGCGTCGTCAGCAGGACAAACCGATCGGGCATCTGGTGAACCAGCGCCGCCAGAGTCGCCACACGCGCTGCAGCGATATCTGCGTTGGGCGAGACCCGGTCATAAGGCAGACAGTCCCAACCCGGAAAAACGAACACCGGCATATCTGGCGCAAAAAAGGCCAGCGCCGCCCGCATGGCTTCCATTCGCTTGTCGTCGCGCGCGACATGACAGACCGGCCCGCCCGAGCGCGCGATCTCGTTCAGCACAAGCTGCGCGTCAAACCCTTCGGGAGCGCCGCCAACCGTCACATGGTTCGGAGCCGTCATCGCCTTGCCTTTCCGATTTTCATCCCCCGAGAACGCCGATCGAAACGTTCTGGTACATACCCCAAAGTGACGTAACCAAAATTGAGATCATGCCGATAATCTGCGTGTAAATTCGGCACCGGGTGAGCGTCTTCGTCACAAACTCCAACCTCTGGTCGCTCTGCTGTAGCTTACGCGCGGCACGTATATTGATAAGCGTCACGAGACACACGGGGAAAAGCAGTAAAAACACCGCCTGCGCAAATTCGACGCCGTAGTAAAATCCCAGCGTCGCGAGCCCGGTAAAAATGAAACAACTCAGCGCCAGAATGACCAGTCCGGACACATCCACGATGTACAGCAACCGGTTACGGTTTATCCGCACGATGTCCAGCAGATCCTGTTCGGACTGTCCGCCAACCCGACGCGCACGCACGACCAGATCGTAAGGAACCCCCATCGCCCAATGGCTTGCCGACGACCACAGAACCGCCAGAACGATCCAATACCACAGATTCGAAAAGCTGCGCATGTCGATGAGTTCGAAGATCGAAGAGTGCAAATCCACGCATCAGCCCTTTGTTCACTGTCCTTGGGGCCTTCTTCGCACAGGCGCGTCCATTGTTACCCTTGAGACCACCGGGAATTCATGCCACCCAATGCGCGAATATTCAAGGAGAGCGCGACATGAAACCGACCATCGCCCCTTATCCTCTGGCCCGATTTCGCAGAGCGCGCCAATCCGACGCGATCCGGGGGCTGGTGCGCGAGACTTCCCTGACCACGGACGACCTGATCTGGCCGGTTTTTGTGCGTGACGGCGAGGGTATTGAAGAACCCGTTCCCTCAATGCCGGGTGTGGTGCGCCGCTCGGTTGACCTGATCGCCAAAGCAGCGGTCGAGGCGCAGGCGCTGGGTATCCCCGCGATCTGCATTTTTCCGTACACGGACCCGTCCCTGAAAACCGAAGACTGCGCCGAGGCCTGGAACCCCGACAACCTGTCGAACCGCGCCATTCGGGCAATCAAGGCTGCGGCACCGGATATCGCCATTATGACTGATGTCGCATTGGATCCATACAACATCAACGGCCACGACGGCTATGTAGTGGATGGCGAGATCGTGAACGACCAGACAGTCGAAGCGCTTGTCAAAATGACGCTGGCGCAGGCCGACGCCGGAGCCGACATCATTGGCCCATCCGACATGATGGACGGCCGTATCGGTGCAATGCGCCGTGCGCTGGAAAAGGCCGGGCACACGAACGTCATGATCCTCAGCTACGCGGCAAAGTATGCCAGCGCCTTCTACGGCCCCTTCCGCGATGCGGTGGGCGCGTCGGGCGCGCTGACCGGCGACAAAAAAACCTATCAGATGGACCCGGCCAATTCGAACGAAGCCCTGCGCCTGATCGAAAGGGATCTGACCGAAGGCGCCGACATGGTGATGATCAAGCCGGGCATGCCCTACCTGGATATCTGTCGCCGCGTCAAAGACACGTTCGGAGCGCCGACCTACGCCTATCAAGTGTCCGGGGAATACGCGATGATTCAGGCCGCAGCTCAAAACGGTTGGATCGACGGCGAGAAGGTAATGCTGGAAAGTTTGTTGGCCTTCAAGCGTGCGGGCTGTGACGGCATCCTGACCTACTTTGCACCTCCGGTCGCACGCATCCTTCAAGGCTAAAACCCCAGACACACGCGATTTTTCGCCGATTGCGGAGGTGGGCTGCCCAGCTTTCCCGTGACACACGGGCGCAATCGGCGTATTCTTGCACACAAGATCGGGAACACCCGACACTCCAGGCAGTTAATACAGAGAAAAAACATGAGCAGTTCCAACTCTCCCCGACTGAACCGTCGCGGCTTTGCGCTTGGCATGGCCGGGCTGACGGTGACAGCAGCCTGCGGCAATGGCGTGGGCAATTCGAACGCGGCCCAGATCGACGCCCGCGTGAACGTGACGCTGAACGAAATGTTCACCAAGTACCCCAACACCGTCGAAATCGCCAACAAGTCCACCGGCATGCTGGTGATGCCGCTGATCACCGAGGCCGGGTTCATCTTTGGCGGTGCCTACGGTCAGGGTGCGCTGCGCATCAATGGTGCCACAGTCGACTATTACTCGGCCGTTTCCGGCAGCGCCGGCCTGCAGATCGGCGCGCAGCAATATGCACATGTTCTGTTCTTCATGACGCAGGACGCATTGGATGACTTCCGCCGCTCCAGCGGTTGGACCGCGGGGGCGGATATCGGCTATGTCGTCGATGCCACCGGCGAGTCAATCTCAACCGACACCAACCAATTGCGCAAACCCGTACTGGCCGCCGTTTTCGGGCAAGCCGGTCTGAAATTCGGCGCCACCGTCGAAGGCACCAAATACACACGCATCATTCCCTGATACCGGATACCACGACCCCCCTCCGGCAAACCCCGCCCCATCCTCCGACGATGTGGCGGGGTTTTTTATCTCAACATGTTAACACCAAGTTCCTGCGGCGTTCCTCTTTCGGTCAGTCAGGCCTTCAAGTAGTGTTCAGCACATAAATTTTCGCACGAAACTGTGGGGCATTCATGGGTCTTGTCTTTCGCTGGCTGGTTCGGATTGCAACGGGTCTGGTCCTGTTGGCTGTGGCGGCTGTGGGTCTTGTCTATTTCCTCGCCAGCCAGTCCCTGCCGGACTATGACCAGACCGTCGAAGTCAACGGGCTGAGCGCGCCTGTCGAGATTGTGCGCGACACCGCCAATGTCCCTCACATTCTGGCCGAAAACGACCCCGACGTGTTTTTTGGTCTGGGCTATGCCCACGCGCAGGATCGCCTGTGGCAGATGACCGTGATGCGCCGCACGGCTCAGGGCCGCTTGTCCGAAGTATTCGGCAAGCGCACGGTCGCCATCGACAAGCTGTTGCGCCGCTTTGATCTTTACGGCCTCGCCCATCGCTCGGTCGAGGTGCAGGACGATTACACCAAGGCTGCGCTTCGGGCCTATTCCGCAGGCGTAAATGCGCGTCTGGATGAGATCAACGAAAACGCGCTGGGACGCGGTGCACCCGAGATGTTCCTATTCAATGCGCCTGTTTCGCCGTGGCAGCCCGGAGACAGCATCGCGGTCATCAAACTGATGGGCCTTCAGCTGTCTGGCCATTTGAAAGACGAGGTGCTGCGCGCTCGCACATCCCTGATGCTGAACGATCCCGAGCGGCTGGCCGATATTCTGCCGGATGTACCAGGCCCGGGCATCGCGGCACTGCCGGAATACGCGATGCTGTTTCCCGGCCTCCCCCGCTATGCCAAAGGCACGCCGATGCCGGACTCTCCGTTGTCGCCATTCCCCAAGCGTGGTCTGGCCGGGGCATCGAATGCATGGTCCGCCGCACCTTCACGTTCGGCAATCGGCGGCACACTTCTGGCCAACGACCCGCATCTGGGTCTGACTGCGCCCGGTGTTTGGTATTTGGCACGTCTGGAACTGGCAAAAGGCGGCCTCATCGGCGCGACAATTCCTGGTATTCCCGCAATCATGACGGGCCGCAGTGACCGTCTGGGCTGGGGGCTGACCTCATCCTATCTGGACGATCAGGATGTTCATATCGAGCAGTTGAACCCCAACAACCCCGAGGAATACCTGTCGCCAGACGGCTTCCAGCGCTTCCGCACCCGCCCGTCGATCATCGAGATCAAAGATGAGGCGCCCATTACCCTAACCCTTCGTTGGACGGAAAACGGACCTGTCCTGCCCGGCAGCCATTATGATCTGGAAACGATCACCCCACCCGGACACGTTGCCTCCCTGTCCTGGACCGCGCTCAGCCCTCGCGACACGTCCATGACGGCGTCGATGGCGCTGATGAATTCGGACAATGTGCGCGAAGCCATTGATGTGGCAGAACTGTTCATCGCGCCCTCGCAAAACCTGTCGCTTGTCGACAAGGACACCATCGGTATGAAGCTGATCGGCGCGATGCCCAAGCGAGACATTCGCAACCAAAGCCGCGGTCGCATCCCTACACCCGGCTGGCTTGCCGAGAACCTCTGGCAAGGACGACTGCCTTATGCCGACAATCCGGAATTCGTTGCGCCTGCTGGCGGGATACTGGGCAACACCAATAACAAGATCATCGACCGCCCCTTTCCCGAGCATGTGTCATACGAATGGGGCGATACCCAACGCATAAACCGCTGGGAACGCCTTATGCAGTCGCGTGAAGTTCACACTCGCGACAGCTTTATCGAGGCACAGCTTGATACCGTCAGCTTTACGGCACGCTCGCTGCTTCCGCTGATTGGCGCGGACTTGTGGTTTACCGAGGCATCGGCCCCCGAAGGCACCCCGGAACGCCAGCGTCAGGTCGCTCTGTCTCTGCTGGCCGAGTGGAATGGTGAAATGAACGAACACCTCCCCGAGCCACTGATCTACGCCGCGTGGCTGCGCGCGCTGCAGATCCGTTTGATCTCGGACGAATTGGGACCGCTGGCGGCCGAATACAAACATGTCGAGCCGCTGTTCATCGAACGGGTGTACCGCGACATCGACGGCGCCTCAGTCTGGTGCGACGTCCGCCAGAGCGCGCCCGTGGAGACCTGTACCGATATGGCGCGGCTGGCGCTGGACGATGCGTTGATCTGGATAACTGAGAAATATGGCGGTGCTTTGGAATCCCTGCGATGGGGCGATGCCCATCAGGCCACGCATGACCACCAGGTTCTGGGGTCAGTTCCGGTTTTGCGATTCTTCGTCAACATCCGCCAATCCACCAGCGGCGGCGACAACACCCTGCTGCGCGGACGCACTTCAGGCGAAGGCCCCGACCCGTTCCAGAACGTGCATGGCGCAGGGTATCGCGGCGTTTATGACTTTGCCGATCCCAACAGCTCGGTCTTTATCACGGCAACCGGTCAATCCGGTCACTTCCTGTCGCGCTACTACGACGATCAGGCGCAGCTTTGGCGGCGGGGTGAGTACATCCCGATGTCGCTGGATCTGGATCTGGCACGGGCCGCGGCGGTCGGTGTCACCAACCTGATCCCGCGTTGATTTCATCGCTTCGGCAGGACCTTGCCCCTTTTTGAGCGCGCCGTGGACGCGCACAGGTGTTTTCGCCTACGATCTGCTGGCCGACAATTCGGGACCTTGGGGGTACAGATGGCCAGTATTCGGGATATGATGAACAATCTCGCGCGCGATTACGCAATCGCGTGGAGCTCAGGCGATCCAGAAGCGGTTGCCAGTTTTTATGCACCCGATGGGCAAATCACCATAAATCGGGGTGAACCGATCGTTGGTCGCGCCGCTGTTGCGGATATGGCTCGCGGGTTCTACGCAGACTTCCCGGACCTTGAAGTCCGATGCGACATGCTCCGGTGGGCTGGAACACACGCCATCTTTGTCTGGACACTAGAAGGCCACCATTCCGAGACCGGCAACCACGTAGTCACACGTGGCTGGGAAGAATGGGAACTGACGGCCGACAACAAGGTCCAGTCCTCGCTCGGCTGGTTCGACGCCGAAGACTATCAGCGTCAGATTGACGGGCGGTAATCTGAAATCCAGTTATTCGGTTGTGATCGCGTAGTCTCGGGGGATACCCTTGGTCACCTCGAACCATACGGATGCTTTGGTTCGAGCTTGGTGCGCGTCAAAAGCCACCTGACTTGCAAAGACTTCGCTGACATTGAACCGGCCCGGGACGGCCGCTTCTTCCTCAACATCGAACGAAAGGCAGCCGGGTTCAGCGCGTGTCAGCGCGATATGCTCGGGCAGAGCATCCCGGACCTGCGCGAGTCGATCAGCAGGTACGGATATGTGGCCTTTCAGAATAACTTTTGCCTCTGACATATTCGTCTCGCGGTCCCATCAAAGTGCGTTAAATTGTGCCGCCTGTTTGTCGGTCCACAAGACGGTGATCTCAAACCCGGTTTCCGTCTGTTCTTCGGATCGAACGACATCCTGACGGAACAACCAAGCGCGCTTGTCGCCTTCGGCAAATCCCAGCGTCAGCACAGCTTGGTGCCGAACGCCTTGCAGCTTGACCGCTATCTCGGCAAGCAACGGCTCGATACCCTCACCGGTAACGGCCGAAATGGCAAAGATTGACGGATCGCGATCAGCCCGCGCAAAAGCGGCCTCGCGTTCATCCTCGCTCAGCAGGTCAATCTTGTTCCAAACTTCAATGCGTGGGCGTTCATCGTCCACACCAAGCGAGGTCAGAATGGCCTCGACATCCTGTGCCTGTTCGTCGGTTTCCTCGTGACTGATATCGCGTACATGGACGACGATGTCTGCGCCCAGAACCTCTTCAAGCGTGGCTCGGAACGCTGCAACCAGTTCGGTTGGAAGGTTCGAGATAAAGCCCACCGTGTCCGACAGGATCACCTCGGGGCCGTCGGGAAGTTCGACCCGCCGCATGGTCGGATCGAGCGTGGCGAACAACATGTCCTTGGCCATCACTTCCGCCCCGGTCAGGCGGTTGAACAACGTGGACTTACCCGCGTTCGTGTACCCTACTAACGCCACAATCGGATAAGGCACCTTTGCCCGAGCCGCGCGATGCAGCGTGCGAGTCTTGATCACCTTCTGCAACTGACGGCGCAAGCGCACCAATTGGTCATCGATGGCGCGGCGGTCGGCCTCAATCTGGGTTTCACCCGGACCACCGACAAACCCCAGACCGCCCCGCTGACGTTCCAAGTGGGTCCAGGCCCGAACCAGACGCGTGCGCTGATAGCTAAGCGCGGCCATTTCGACCTGAAGCACACCTTCACGTGTGCGAGCGCGGTCGCTGAAAATCTCCAAGATCAGCCCGGTTCGATCAAGAATCTTAACCTTCCACGCCTTTTCCAGATTGCGTTGCTGAACCGGTGTTACCGGGCCGTCGATCAGCACCAGTTCGATTTCGTTCTCGTGGAAACGTGCGCCAAGCTCTTCGATCTTGCCACTGCCGAACAGAAGACCTGGCTGGGCGCGCTGAAGGCGCACGATTTCAGACCCGATCACATCCAGATCGGGCAAAGCGGCGGCCAGTGCCACCGCCTCTTCCAGCGCCGGTTCAGGGACACGGCGCTGTTCATCTGATTTGATTTCCGGATGCAGCACCCAAGCCCGGGTGCGCGTCCTGTCATGTTCCATCAAGAGGCGTCTTCGCCCTCATACAGGCTGATCGGCTGCGACGGCATGATCGTCGAAATCGCATGTTTGTAGACCAGCTGCGACTGTCCGTCGCGGCGCAACAATACGCAGAAATTGTCGAACCAGGTGATTACACCCTGCAATTTCACGCCGTTGATCAGGAATATTGTGACCGGGACCTTTGCTTTCCGTACATTGTTCAGGAACGCGTCCTGCAGATTCTGTCTGTCCGAAGCCATATTTTTATAATCTCGCCATTGTTCTTGCTACGCGCTGCGGACCAACGCGCTCCCTCTGGCCGAGTATGGAGTGGAGTTAGCCGATATTCCAGATGAAAAATAAGGCGTCAGCAAAGGTGAGGATTCTCAGTCTCGCCAGAGGGTTGGCGTGATCAACGCGATAATCGCCAATGTTTCCAGCCGCCCGATCACCATCGCCGCGCACATGGTCAGCTTTGCTCCCCACGGCAAATCAACCAGTCGAATGGGAACATCCGTGGCCAGTTCGATCAACGGCCCCGTGGTGCTGAGCGCAGCAACGCTGAGAACCATGGCTTGTTCGAACCCTGACCCCATCGCCGCCAGCAACAGATTGAACAGCGCCGCAGTGAGGGCAAACATCATCAGGAAGATCCAGGCGATAAAAGCCCCGTCGCTTTGAATACGCCGGTTGCCGCCGCCAATACCGCTGACGGACGATGGATAGATCAGGCGATCAATCTCGCGCGCGCCGTTCAGGTACAAGGCAAAAACACGCAACAGCTTCACCCCACCCGCCGTTGTGGCCACGCCTCCTCCGATCAGAGCGAGGCCCATCAGGATCAACCCCGGAGTCCCTAAGCCAGACAGCTGTTGCGCATCATTCCAATTCGCGCTTTCGAATCCGGCCGTAGTCAAAAAGGACAAGGCCGTGAAGATCATTCCCCAGATCACGCCGAGTGCCTGAAGCGGCTCCAACTGATTGCCAATTTCAAGGACACCAGCCCAGACGCGGGCAAACAACAGTGCAGCGACGAAACCGACAATCATCAGACCAATCCGAAATTCCGGGTCCTTGTCCAGCCGGGAATACCCCGACGTTGCCGTGTCCGTGGAAAACGTCAGCCGGGACAAGGCGAAGAACAGGAATAGGAACAGGATCGCCTCGCCTGTGATACCCGCCTGTGCCCCTTCCAGACCCCCAACCGGCGAAATACCGGACGTGGCCATGGTTGACATCGCGTGACATACGGCGGTCAGCCCCTCTTCTCCTGCGACAAGAAGCAGAATCCATATGACGGCCGTCAGCCCGGTATAGACAGGTGTCAGAGTGCGCGTTACCCGGATCAGCCGACCGCGCGGGTCGACCGCTTCGCTTTGGGCAACGCCTGAAACGGGGCGACCGGGCTGACCGCGCGCCGTAATCTCGAACCCGCCCAGCGACAAAGGGGCCAGAATGGCGGCCGCTGCAATCCACATCAGCAGGCCACCCATCCAACCGACTAGCGCCCGCCACAGGTGCAGTGGCGCAGTAAGGCGATCCGGGTCCGGGAACAGATCCGCACCGGTAGTGGTCACGGCGCTGACCATATCGAAATACGCGTTCAGGTAGGTCGTGTTGCCCAGGGCATCATGCAATGGAATCGCAAGAAACAGGGGCAAAACGGTGAAACACGCCAGCAGCACGGCCAGTTGTCCCAAGGTCCCGCGACGCGGAACCCGGTTGGACGAGGCCAGCGCGATGCTGGTCACAATGAACAGCCCCAACAAACCTGAGTAGAAAAACGATCTGGACGTATCGTGATCGTCTAGCGCCAGCGCATAAATTGCTGGTATCCACATGGACAACGCAACGATACCCGAGATCAACAGAAACAGCGGTAACCGCTGCACCAGCCTGATCTGTTGTGTCCGAGCGCGCGCCATCAGAAGAAATCGATTGAAACCTGCATCAGGCGTTCGACCTCGGGCACATCCTTGGCCATGGCGAAAATCGCCACCACATCCTTTTCATCGATCCGCAGGCTGCCGGTCGGGCGTAAAAGCTCATCGCCTTTTCGAACCGCGCCCACCAAAACGCCTTCGGGGAAATCAATGTCCCGCAGCTTCTGCCCTGCCATCGGAGAGGTCGACAGCACCTCGGCTTCGATCACTTCTGCCTCGGCATCCCCGATGGAGTAGACCTGCCGCACCCGCCCATGGCGGATATGGCGCAGGATCGAGCTGACCGTGGTTGCGCGCGGGTTGATATAGGCGTCAATCCCCAGCGGCCCCATCAGAGCCACCATGCTGGGGTCGTTGATCAACGCAATCGCCAAGGCGCACCCTTCGGCCTTGGCGCGCACAGCGGCCAGCAAGTTGGCGCGGTCATCATCGGTAACCGCCAGCATCGCGTCGGCACGTTCAATCCCGGCCTCGCGCAGCAACGCAGCATCCAGCCCATCGCCGTTCAGTACGATTGTCCGTTCCAATACTTCGGCCGCAATCTCAGCGCTTTGACGATCGCGTTCTATGACCTTGGCGCGCACACGGCTTTCACGTTCTTCCAGCGTCCGCGCTACTTCCAGCCCGACATTGCCGCCGCCAACGATCACAACGCGGTCCTGTTTCTTTTGCGCCTTGCCGAAAACCTCCATGGTCCGGTCCACGTCTTTGACATTGGTAAAGACGTAGCATTCATCGCCAACAAACAGCTGATCCTCGGATTCGGGAGCAAACAGAGTGCCCTCACGCCGTACACCGACGACAATCGAGCTGAGCGTTGAAAACAGATCCGTCAACTGCCGCAAAGGCGTGTTCACGATCGGACATTCTTCGTCGATGCGAATGCCCAGCAATTGCGCCTGCCCGTCCATGAACATCTCGGTATCAAAGGCGGACGGCGCCGACAGGCGACGCATTGCAGCGGCGGCGACTTCGCGTTCAGGGCTGATCACAACATCGATGGGCAGGTGGTCGCGCCGAAACAGATCCGAGTGGATGGCCTGCAGATAGGATTTCGCGCGCAACCGCGCGATCTTGCGTTGAATGGAAAAGACCGAATGCGCCATTTGGCAGGTGACCATGTTCACCTCGTCCGAATGTGTCGCCGCGATGATCATGTCGGCGTCCCGCGCGCCTGCGCGTTCAAGCACGTCAGGATAGCTGGCGAACCCGGCAATCCCCTGCACATCCAGCGTCTCCGTTGCCCGGCGCACCAGATCGGGATTGTTGTCCACCACCGTTACGTCATTCAACTCGCCCGACAAGTGACGTGCGATTTGCCAGCCGACCTGACCGGCACCGCAAATGATGACCTTCATGTTTTTGGCCCTTCTGCCTGAAATCTTTGAATGACAGATGCCCCGATAGCGGTCAATTGAATTGTCATACCCGCGAAGCTGGGGCAAGATAAGCCTATGAAATCAGTGCTTCGTCCGCTCATTCCCGTGATGTTCCTGTCGGCCTGTACCGGCCCACTTTCGCTGTATTACCGCGAGGGTGAAAGCGTCACGCGCGCGCAGTCGGAGACCACGCAATGCCAGGTTAAGGCGGTGAATGAGGTTCCCGTTGCCAATCAGGTGCGGCAAAGCCCGCCCACATATTGGCCCGGTCGCACCTATTGCGATGGTCGAGGGCGCTGCTATCGCTCGCCGGGTTGGTGGCAACCCGGACAGGTTTATACTGTCGACGTCAACGCGGGGCTGCGCAATCAGGTCGAGGCCCAATGTATGGCCAGAAAAGGGTTCCGTCCGGTCAGCCTGCCGCCCTGCAAGCAGAACGTTAAATCACAGGTATCGCCTGCGCGGACAACGACCATGCCGCCGTTGGGCACCGAGTCTTGCTACGTGAAATTCGACGACGGATCGTTTCAGATCATCACACCCGGTCAAACATGACGAAATCAGACAGGCTCGGCCTGCCTGCGCCGTGACGCAAACCACAGGTGAAATGCAATTGCGGTGGCATAAATACATATCACCACAGCCAACATTGCAGCCTCATCTGAGCGCAGCAGGATTGCAAGCAACAGCGGCGTGCCCAGCAGGTTTCCACCATTGCCCATCTGCGCCATCGCTCCATAGCCAAGCGCCTGCGCCTCGGCCGAGGCGTTTAGCTGAGGAACTGCCGCGAAACTGCCGCCCTGAACCAACCCCAAGACTGCGAACAATGCGATGCAAACGACCGGCAGAGAAGCGCCCCAAAACAGCGCTGAAATCGTTAGGATGCCCAACCCGAATCCAAGGTTGATGACAACGACACTGGACACGAAATTCAACAGCAGCGGAACAACCAGCCAGGACAGCACGATCCCCGCAAGCGGCATGAGACCAGCAATCGAGGCCCTCGTCGCCTCGGGCAATTGACCGGGCAGGATCGCCAGCAGCGAAACAAAGGTCAGCGTATAAAAGAACCAACCCAGCGCCGGTGCGGCCACAAAGGCCGAACGGTAAGTCTGCAGGTGAACCTCAGCAATGTACTTCAGGCTCCAATGCGCCTTTTCCGGTTGGCCCATGTCCACTTGCAGCCGGATCAGAACGATCAGCCCGGCTGTCGCCAACATCAGCCCGCCATGCAGCCCGAAAAAGGCGGACAAGCCGAACTGATCGATGAACGGCAAGCCAATCCAGGCGTTCAGGGCAAAAGCCACGCCGAAGAAACTGCTCCACAAAACCATCGCCGCATTCCGGGCTTTGCCCTGTGTGATCTGTGCGATCAGCGTCGGGGCGGCGACGACAATGGCGAGATGGGACAACCCTTCGAGCACACGGCTGGCCAGCATCGCGTAAAAGCCGGGGATCGTAGATTGGAACAAAGAGATGGCGCCGCCAAGCAGCAGGCCAAAAATCAAAAGCCTGACGGGCCCTACCCGCCCCGTGACCGCACCGGACACGGCCCCGAACACCGCACCGATCAGGCTGATGATCGACAACAACCAACCTATGGAGCCCGCGTATTCCGGATAGAGCAACCCAATATCGACGAAGGGCACTGCAATCTTGGCAAACTGCGTGGCTGCGCCCAACCCGGCCAGCCAAAGGATAAAAACTTGAATGAAAACGCGAACAGGCTGTGTCATGAGGCTGTTCTACAGGTGCCTTTAATCTGTGGACACGCATAAATTATGCGCAGCTGCCCCGCGACCCGCTGACCAACCGAACCGGCGTACCATCAGACAGATACAACCGTTCCCAAACGATCTGACCCGCACTGATCCTTATCTGATCATGCCGGGCCTCAGAAGTTATGAAAGATTTGGGTTCAGGGTGCTGCAGATCCCATCAGCCTTCCCCCTGCAACTCCGCCTCTGCCTGTCGGATTTCATCGGTCGCAAACTGCCAAAGAGACACACCCAGAAGTGAATTCTGACTGGCTTCCCAGTCCTTTGCGCGACCGGTCGAGTACGCTAGGCACTTGTGGCTGGCCTCTTCCACCAGGTGGACGCACTCGTTCGAGTTCGCCACCAGCCGCTTGAGCGCGCTGTCATCTCGTCTGGCCGAACCAAGGGCCGAAAAAACTGCTGCCTGAACCGCCGGGTCCGGGATCTGAACACCGTTCTCCCACCTGGAAATGGTTGTCTGGTCAACCCGCAACAATTCGGCAAGCGCGGATTGCTTGTACCCGACCGACCTGCGCATCCGTTTAAGACGCGGGCCAAATGCAGGATACCCCGCAACGGCTGACGTCATTTGAAGCGTGACTGCTGACTTTGCCATCCTTGTTTCCCGGCGGATTACTCCGCCGGTTCCGGTTCATCCAATTGCGCAACACGCGCACCTGATTTGTTCGACGTCACAACACCCAGCGATTTCAGCTTGCGGTGCAGCGCGCTGCGCTCCATGCCGACAAAGCTGGCGGTCCGGCTGATGTTGCCGCCGAAGCGGTTGATCTGCGTCAGCAGGTATTCGCGTTCAAACGCCTCGCGCGCTTCGCGCAACGGCAGGGTTGCCAACGCACCGGACAGGACTACGCGACCGGATTCATCCGTTTTTTCCTCTTCCGCAGGCAGTTCCTTGGCTTCGATCGGACCAGTCCCGTCGCCAAGGATCAGGACACGCTCGATCAGGTTCTTCAACTGACGCACGTTACCCGGCCATGTCATGGTCTGTAGCAAAGCCACGGCTTCTTCGGACATGTCCCGTATCGGCAACCCCTGGGATTCATTGCACATTTCAATAAAATGTTGCGCCAGAACCGGAATATCCTCGCGTCGGTCTTCCAACGACGGAACGGCAATCGGCACGACGTTCAGACGGTGGTACAGTTCTTCGCGGAACCGATCGGCTTCGATCTCAGCCTCCAGATCTCGGTTTGTCGAGGAAATTACCCTAAGATCGACGCGAACCTTGTCGGAACCCCCGACCCGCTGGAATTGCTGGTCGACCAGAACTCGCAGAATTTTGGACTGGGTGCCCAGTGGCATATCCGCGACCTCGTCAAAGTAGACCACACCGCCATGGGCCTCTTCCAGCAGTCCGGATTCGATCCCGCGCTCTGTGGACTCGCGTCCGAACAGCACTTCCTCAACCCGCTCCGGCTCGATCCCGGCGCAATTGACGGTGACGAAAGGCGCATTGGCCCGGTTGGAATGGGCGTGGATATAGCGCGCGGCGATCTCTTTGCCCGACCCGGCCGGGCCACTCAGCATCACGCGGCCATTCGACTTGGTGACCTTGTCCAAATGGCTTTGCATCGCGCGGAACGAGGCCGATTTGCCGATCATGTCCGAGTTTGTGACCTCGCGGCGTTTGAGCGAGGCATTCTCGCGACGCAGGCGCGAGGTTTCCATTGCGCGGCGAATCACAACCATCAGCTGGTCGATGTTAAACGGCTTTTCGATAAAGTCGTAGGCGCCCTGCTTGATGGCTGCGACAGCAATCTCGATATTGCCGTGACCCGAAATAATCACCACAGGCACGTCGGGGTTGTCGCGCTTGACCGCCTTCAGGATATCAATCCCGTCCATGCGGCTGTCCTTGAGCCAGATATCAAGGATCAAAAGACCCGGCGGCTCGGAATTGATCGACGACATGCACTCGTCCGAGTTTGCCGCCAACCGGGTTGAATAGCCTTCGTCCTCCAGAATGTCGGACACAAGTTCGCGAATATCGCGTTCGTCATCTACGATCAGAATGTCGCTCATCTTTGGCCTGCTTTCAGTTTGTTAGTATGAATTGCCTGCTTTAGTGGCGCTGCAGTCTGGGAAGTATTGCCCCCCGGCAAACGGATCACGGCCATCGCACCGAAATGGTCCTGTCCATCAAATACGGGCGCGTCTTCCAAAGTCAGCGCGCCGCCATGTTCTTCTATGATCTTCTTGACGATGGGCAGGCCCAGACCCGTGCCCTCGTCGCGTGTCGTGACATAAGGTTCAAACAGGCGCGCCCGGTCCTCGGGCAGGCCTATGCCATTGTCCGCAATGGTTATTACCGTTCCCGCTTCGTCATTGGTCAGAGCCACTTTGATCTGTGGCTTCAGGTTTTCCGGTGGGCCTTTTTTCTTAAGTGTTTCAATGGCCTCACCCGCGTTCTTGATCAGGTTCGTCAATGCCTGGTTCAACATCGTCGCGTCCACATCCGCCAGGATGGGCTGATCCGGCAGGGTCGCATCGATCTGAACATCAGGTTGTCCCGCCTGTTGCAGCAAGATCGCTTCGCGTACCAGCTCGACGATATTCTCCTCGCGTCGATCAGGCTCCGGCATCCGCGCGAATTTTGAGAATTCATCCACAATCCTCCGCAGGTCGTTGGTCTGCCGCACGATCACGTCGGTCATCGATTCAAGGCTGTCGCAATCCTCCTCGTCCAGCTTACGCGAGAATTTACGTTTGATGCGTTCAGCGCTGAGCTGGATGGGTGTCAGAGGGTTCTTGATCTCATGCGCGATCCGCCGGGCAACGTCGCCCCAAGCGGCCATACGCTGTGCGCTGACCAGATCGGTCACGTCATCGAAGGCCACCACGTAGCCTTCCAAACCACCATCCTCGCCGCGCCGGATCGCCATGCGTACCAGCAGGTTTTCCAGCTGCCCCTTGCGGGTCACCTTGATCTCACCCTGCACCGCCTCCTGACCGCTGGCCTTGAGGCTTTCGAACAAAGGCAGGAACTCAGGAACAGCAATGCCAATGGCCAAATGTTCCTCGCCGCGCGACCAGTCCAGCAGACGTTCGGCCGATCGGTTCACGAACGTGACGCATCCATCCGAATCCACGCCGACCACTCCGGACGTCACCGAACTGAGAACCGAATCAAACAGGCGGCGACGGCGTTCGATTTGACGGGTGTTCTCCAGCAGCGTATCGCGTTGCCCTTTAAGTTGTCGTGTCATCTGATTGAAATAACGGCCTAACATGGCGATTTCGTCATCGCTGGCCTCTTCGATGACCTGTACGCTCAGGTCCCCGGCCCCAACCCGTTGCGCGGCGGTTGTCAGGCGTCCGACCGGGCGCGACAGGCGTTCTGCGAACCACATCCCCAGCGACATCGCGGCAAGGATCAGGATGACGGCAAAGCTCAGATACAAAAGGCCGAATTCGAACAGAACCCGACCGCGTTCACTTTCAAGCTGTTGGTAAAACTGAACCGTTTCCTTGGTGTCGTCCAGCAGCGTCAACAGCTCACCGTCCACATCGCGGCTGATGTAGAGATAGCGGTCCAAATAGGCTTGCAGCGGCACCAGTGCGCGGAATTCGTTGTTTTGCCAATCAGCGATGATCAACAGGCCATTGTCGGTGGCCTCAACGATCTGTTCCGGTGTCGGCGCTTCGTAGTTGAACAGATATGACCGATCACCACGCGATTTGATTTCGCCACTCCCGTCAATGACATAGGCTTCGCGCAGGCCTCGCTGAATCTGCGATTGCCCCTGCGCCAGAACTTCACGCAGTTCGGCATCCGAGATGTAGAAATCCAGCGATCGCGCGTTGTCGAGGAACCGAGAAAGAACGACGGCATCCTGTGTCAGACCTCTGCGGTGCTCAAGCTCATAGGCTTCGGCGGCGGACAGCGACGATCCGACCACCTGCCGCACCCGGTCCGAGAACCAGCCCTCAAGGCCGATATTCACCGTAAGACCCGCAAAAATAGCGACGGTTACCGTCGGCACCAGTGCCAGTAAGGTAAACGCCCCAATCAGCCGCAGGTGCAGACGTGACCCGGCGGATTTGGCGCGTCGTGCCGCGATCAGACTGCCCACCTGTCCCAGCACCAGCGCAGCAACGACCAGCACGTAAACCAGATCGGCCAACAGAATCAGACGCAGCGTGGGCGCTGCTGAGCCAAGATCGAAGGGACCGATGACCAGATAGGTCGCCAGCGCCAAGACCGGCCCCAAAAGAACCAGCCCCAAAGTGCTAATATTGCGCAGTTTTCGGGATTTCCGCCACCGATCAATCGATACGATCAGCCCGCTCTGTGCCCGGGTTGCCACCGTCTGCCCTCATCCTGATGTGCCGCTTACGCGGCTTACCGCCATATCTCGTGGTCGTTGCCGGGTGCGTACCCGGATGCCACGCTTTGTGTGGCGATATTACATCAGTTTGCGTCGCCGTGTCACCTGAATATCGAGATCTGTAATTTTTTTGCGCAACGTATTTCTGTTGATCCCCAGTAAATCCGCACATTTCGCCTGATTTCCGCCAGTTGCGTCCAGTGCCTGTTCTATCAGGGGGGCTTCGACCTCACGCAGGATGCGCTGATACAGGCCCGGCGGTGGCAATAAATTGCCATGCAGATCGAAATAGCGGCGCAGGTGGCGGGCGACCGAGGCCGACAATTTTTCGCGTTCTCCATCGCCCAGCACCGGTTCAGCCTCGGGCTGGCTGCCCAATACCATCTCGACCTCGGCTCTTGAGATTTCCTCGGCCCGGCTGGTCAGGCTCAATCGGCGGATCGCGTTTTCCAGTTGCCTTACATTCCCCGGCCAGGAATATCGCCGGACCAGTTCCACGGCCTCTGGGCTAAGCCAGCGTTTTATGCCCTGTTCGCGTTCTTCACGGGCGAGGAAGTGATCAGCCAGCAAGGTGATATCATCCACACGTTCGCGCAGCGCCGGTACATGGATGGTTGCGCCGCACAGCCGGTAATAAAGGTCCTGACGGACACGACCGCTCTCCATCGCCCCGTTCAGATCCGATTGGCTGGTCGCCATGAAACGCGGAACATGGTCGCCGGGCGTATCCATCATACGGACGATTCGGGCCTGAAGCTCATCCTCGATATCAGCGATTTCGTCGATTAAAAGCGTACCACCGCGCACCCGCGCCATAACGCGCGCAGGTCCCTCCAGATCACGCAGATCACCGGCGGTCGCGGTCACAAACGGTAGAGTGCGCCGATCAGAAAAGTCGTGAATAGCTCGCGCTATCAATGACTTACCAGTCCCGCTTTCACCTGAAATCATCACGGAAAGATCGGTGTTCATCACCCGCGCAACAAGCCGGTAAAGCGCCTGCATCCCCGGTGTGCGTCCGACCAGCGGTAGTTCCTCGGGCCGGTCTTCCGCAGGCGCAACCGCATCCGCCTGTACGCGCTGCTTCTGTTCTAGCGCGCGCGCGGTGCGCTTCATCAGGTCCGGCAGATCGAAAGGTTTGGGCAAATAGTCATAAGCGTCAGCCTCAGCCGCCTGAATGGCCGTCATGATCGTGTTCTGAGCCGAGATGACAATAACCGGCAACCCAGGCCGATCCTGAGCGATCTTTGGCAGCATCTCCAACCCGTTCCCGTCCGGCATGACAACGTCCGAGATCACGACGTCGCCTTTTCCCTCACCAACCCAGCGCATCAAAGTTGTCAGCGAGGATGTCGCATGCACCTTGCACCCGGCCCGCGTCAGGGCTTGTGTCAGTACGGTTCGGATCGTGCGGTCGTCATCTGCGACGAGTACGGTTCCATCCATCGGGTGCTCTCCTTAGTCTCCGGCCGTTCGGCCAGCTGCCTTACGTTGTGTCACGAGGCGCCCGTCTGAGGGACAGGCGAAAAACTGTGTTGCCGGGAACCGACTCGGCGGAAATCCAGCCGTCATGGTCCGAGATAATCTTGCTGACCAGCGCCAGCCCAAGGCCGGTGCCGTTTTCCTTGCCAGATACGAACGGATCAAAAACATCGCTTCGGATTTTGTCCGGCAGTCCCGGCCCGTCGTCGATGATTTCGATCTGCAGGGGCAGAGAATATCCCGACCCATCACTGCGTCGCAGGCGAAAGGAATGTTCAAAATACGTCCGCAGACGAATGGTGCCCCCTTTGGGATCAGCCGCTTCGGAGGCGTTTTTGAGAAGATTCAGCACCACCTGCAAAAGCTGATCCGGATCACCGTAGGCCAGGGGCAGCGAGGGATCGTAATCCTCGACAATTGTCATATGCGCGCCGAACCCCAGCAGCGCCGAGCGTCGTGCCCGGTCAAGAACGTCATGAACGTTGACGGGTTTGAAATCCGGTTTCGACAGGTTCCCGAACTGTTCCACTTGCTCCAGCAGCTTCACGATACGGCGGCTTTCAGCCACAATTAGATCAGTCAGTTCAAGGTCTTGCTGACTGATATTCATACTCAAAAGTTGGGCTGCGCCGGTGATTCCGGCCAATGGGTTCTTGATTTCATGCGCCAGCATCTCGGCCATGCCAATCGCGGATTGCGCCGCCGACTTTACGGTATTGCCCCGTGTCATCCGCCCCGCCATCTCACGCGGGGACATTGTCATGATCATCGATCCCGGATGTCCCAGCAGCGGCGCGATCTGCAATGCGCATTGCAACGGCGCGCGATTGCCCGACCCGACATCCACGTCATTTACAAACAGCGGCGTGCCATATTCGCGCGCGCGCAGAAACGCCTCTTCCAGCGGCGCATCAACGGCAATCTGATCCCAGACCGGGTGTCCGATGACCGCCTTGCGGGATGCGTTCAGAAATCCCTCACCCGCGGAATTCACGTCTGCGATCCGATCTTCGGCATCAATGATGAAGGCCGGAACGGGCAGCGAGGTCCAGATGCTTTGATCTGAGTTCATGCCGCTGCCTCCGCATCGCCGCTGAGCGCGTCCCCCAGGAGGCGCAAGACCTCTGCCGTGTCGCGAGACGTTAAAACCGAACGGCGCAGCGCGGCCGGAGTTCCGACCTCATCCATGTACCAACCCAGATGCTTGCGCGCCACGCGCAGGCCCAGATCGGTACCATAGAAGCCGAGCATTGCTTCGTAGTGACCACGCACCATGTCGATAAGCTCGCCGTTCGCAGGAACAACCGGCGCCTGCGCGCCATAAAGGTCGTGGCACATCTGGGCCAGCAGCCATGGCTTGCCCTGTGCACCTCGGCCGACCATGACCCCATCCGCGCCGGAATGATGCAAAGCCGTGCGCGCGGCGGCACTGTCCACGATGTCTCCGTTCGCGATGACGGGGATCGAAACCGCCTCTTTCACCGACCGGATCGCGAGCCAGTCCGCGTGACCCTTGTAGAATTGGCACCGGGTACGTCCGTGAATCGTGACCATCCGAATACCCGCATCCTGCGCCCGGCGTGCCACGTCCGGCGCGTTCAGTAAGCTGTCATCCCACCCCAAACGGGTCTTAAGCGTCACCGGGACATCAACGGCCTCGACCACCGCTTCGATCAACGTCAGCGCGTGATCCGGCGTTTTCAGCAAGGCTGATCCGGAGTACCCGTTCGTGACCTTTTTTGCCGGGCAGCCCATGTTGATGTCGATCACCCGTGCGCCACGGTCGGCGACCTGACGGGCAGCCTCAGCCATCCAGTGCGCCTCACGCCCGGCCAGTTGAACGGCGGTGTTTTCGACGTCTGCGGATAACTCCGCGCGCTCGCGCACACCTGGCTTGGCCTGTACCATTTCTTGACTGGCAACCATTTCGCTTACGACCATGCCCGCGCCAAAGCGCATCACCAGATCGCGGAACGGCCGGTCGGTGATACCGGCCATCGGGGCCAGCATCACAGGCGGGTTGAGGGTTTTGTCAGCGAGTTGCAGAGTCAACGTGCTTAATCCTTGGGCAGTTGCGGCTTTGATATCGAATTCACCGCATATGAACAACAAAACGGCAGCAAACAAGCCTGCAAAATCATCATTTGCCTATTTTTTGTGCAGCATTACGTGGGTGATTGCCTCTGCATTCACCGCACCCTAAACAATGCCTCAAATCATCCGGAGAGATTGCCCACATGACCACCGCCGCCATCATCGTCGCCGCAGGACGCGGGTTGCGCGCCGGAGGGGTTGTTCCAAAGCAGTGGCGGCCACTTGCTGGTCGCCGTGTGGCGGACTGGACCATCGACCGGTTTCGCGGACAGGTCGACCATATCGTACTTGTGTTGTCTGAAGATGATTCATCCGCGTGGGAGGAGTTCTCGGGCACAGACCTTTTGTTGACTGCAGGCGGCAGTGACCGCGCAGGTTCCGTGCGGAATGGGTTAGGCGCCCTAAAGGGCCTGCAAGTTGAACATGTCCTCATACACGACGTTGCCCGGCCTTGTGTCAGCGGTCAGACCATTCAGGATGTTCTGAACGCTTTGACCACGCATACAGCCGCCGCGCCGGGTTTGGCTGTGACCGATGCACTCTGGACCGGTGACGGTGCCGTCGTGACGGGAACGCAGGATCGGAGCGGCCTGTTCACCGCGCAAACTCCACAGGGCTTTCACTACGACGCAATTGTCGCAGCGCACACGGCCCATCCGGGTGCAGCGGCAGATGACGTGGAAGTCGCGCGAGCCGCAGGATTGAACGTGGCCATCGTGGCTGGCGACGCCGATAATATCAAAATCACCCGACCCGAGGATTTTGCCCGGGCGGAACGCATATTGGGAACGGATATGGATGTAAGACTGGGCAACGGATACGACGTGCATCGGTTCGGCGACGGTGATCACGTGATCCTGTGCGGTGTGGAAGTGCCGCATGAGCGGGGCCTTCAGGGTCATTCGGACGCGGATGTCGGCATGCACGCCGTAACCGATGCGATCTATGGTGCACTGGCGAAGGGCGACATCGGCCAGCACTTTCCACCTTCCGACCCGCAATGGAAAGGTGCGGCCAGCGAGATCTTCCTGCGCCACGCGGTCGAACTGGCCGGGCAGATGGGTTACGCCATTTCGAATGTCGACTGCACACTAGTCTGTGAATATCCCAAGATCGGCCCCCACGCACCTGCCATGCGCGAGGAAATGGCCCGGATTATGGGCTTGCGCGCCAATCAGGTCTCGGTCAAGGCGACTACGTCTGAACGCCTGGGCTTTACAGGTCGCAGCGAAGGCATCGCTTCGCTGGCCACAGCTTGTCTGGTGAAATCATGAATACCGCGCGCCTGATCGGAACGGTTTGCGGCGTTGGATATCTTCGCCCCGCACCCGGGACCTGGGGGTCCCTGGCCGCCCTGCCCCTGGCGTGGATACTGCACACGCTCGGCGGCTTCCCCCTTCTGGTCATCACCACGCTTGCCGTATTTTTCGGTGGATTGTGGGCCACCAAGGTGATGACCGCAGGACGGGAAGATCACGACCCGTCCGAAATCGTCATAGACGAAGTTGCTGGGCAGTTCATCGCCCTCTGGGCCATATCGTACCCGTCATGGGCGCATGGGATCGAGATTACCGACCTCTGGCCCGGCTGGATTGCAGGGTTCCTTCTGTTTCGCCTGTTCGACATCACCAAACCCGGTCCAGTTGGCTGGGCGGATCGTAAGGGCGATGCGATGGGCGTCATGTTGGACGACGTAATCGCGGGCGTCTTTGCCGGCATAGGTGTCCTGATCCTTGCGGGGATTTCGCACGGAGTTCTGGGCCTATGAATGTCGCCGCCCTCCTCGACCGCGCCAAGGCACAAGGTGTCATGATTGCCACTGCTGAAAGCTGCACTGGCGGCATGGTCACCGCTGCGCTGACGGATATTCCCGGCAGCTCAGCCGTAGTTGACCGAGGGTTCGTCACCTATACAAATGAGGCCAAGCAACAGATGCTGGGCGTTCGCGCAGGCACATTGGCCGCGCATGGCGCGGTCTCTAAGGAAGTCGCCCATGAAATGGCAAACGGGGCGTTGGAAAACTCCAACGCTCAGCTTGCGGTTTCCATCACCGGTATTGCTGGCCCCGGCGGGTCAGAGTTCAAACCCGAGGGGCGCGTGTGCTTCGGGCTGGCCTCTGACAGCCAGCAGACGCTTACCGAGACGGTTGAATTTGGCGCGCTGGGTCGTGACAATGTCCGCCGCGCCGCACGCGATCATGCTTTGGCGCTGCTTTCGCAGGGACTTTTGTCACTTGCATAAAATTAGAGCATCACGCGCTTTAGGACGCCCATTTAATCACCGGTTGACAAAAAGCCCTTAAAACAGGCGCCAAATTTAGGGGCTGCCTCTTTTTTCCCCGTTCACTCTCGGCTTCAACGCCCGCTACGCAAGCTGAAGAGGAGACCGGCTGATGAATGGAGCCGATACCGCCTGGATCATAGTAGCAACCGCACTGGTCCTGTTCATGACATTGCCGGGCCTGGCCCTGTTCTATGGTGGCCTCGTGCGCGCCCGCAACGTGCTGAGTGTTTTCATGCACTGTTTCTCAATCGCCTGCTTGATGAGCATTCTGTGGCTGGTTGCAGGGTATTCCATCGCGTTTGGCGACGGCGGCTCGGGCCTGTGGGGCGGTTTGGGCAAAGCCTTTCTGAACGGTGTCGATGCTGACAGCTTGGCGGGTACCCTGCCCGAGGTTCTGTACTTTGCCTTCCAGATGACCTTTGCGATCATCACCCCGGCCCTGATCGTTGGCGCGTATGTGGAACGCGTAGGCTATGGTTTTGTCCTGATCTTCTCGGGCCTGTGGATGCTGCTGTGTTACGCACCGGTTGTTCACTGGATCTGGGGCGGCGGCATTCTGACAGATGGCGGCATTCTGGGTGAAATCGGCGTCCGAGACTTTGCCGGTGGCATTGTGGTGCATGAAACAGCAGGTCTGGCGGCGCTGATCATCGCTATCGTGCTTGGCCCGCGCCGCAACCGCACGACTCCTCCGCACAACCCCGGTTATGTCATGGTCGGTGCCGCAATGCTGTGGGTCGGTTGGTTCGGGTTCAACGGCGGTTCGCAACTGGCGGCAGATGGTGGTGCTGCGATGGCGATGACCGTCACGCATATCTCGGCCGCCACAGCGTCTCTGACTTGGGCGCTGTACGAGCGCATCAGGTATGGCAAAGCGTCGATGGTGGGTTTGGTCACCGGTACGATTGCCGGTCTGGCCTCGATCACCCCGGCTTCCGGCTATGTCGATCCGGTGCAGGCGCTGATCATCGGTGCCGTGGCCGGTGTTTTGTGTCAGGAAGCCGTCAACATCATCCGCAACAAGCTGAACATCGACGACACGCTGGATGTGTTCGCCGTGCACGGTGTCGGTGGCATCTTTGGCACCATCATGATCGCTGCATTCGGCCTTGGTACATGGACCGCGCAGTTGGGCGGGCTGGTGATCGTGGGTGTCTTTACGGCAGTTGTCACATTTGTGTTGATCAAGGTGGTTGCGCTGATCACCCCGCTTCGCGTAGACGCAGAGACCGAAACAAACGGGCTCGATCTGTCGGTACACGGCGAGCGTGCCTATGACATGAGCAGCTAAGCCCACCTTGGCTGCCACTTGCCCGCAAGGGCAAAAGCGGACCTCTGCGTGAGGTCCGCTTTTCTTTTGCGCGCACCCTCTCGACTCTGGGTCGCGGGACGGGCTATCAGCCCGCAACGTCATTTCAGCCCAGAGGTCCCGTCATGATCCCCAGTTCATTCCCCGACAGCACCGAAATCGCCCGCCTGACCGCGCGGATGTTGCTGGAGATCAAGGCCGTTCACTTCAATTCACGCGAGCCGTTCACGCTGGCCAGTGGCCTGCCCAGCCCGACCTATATCGACTGCCGCAAGCTGATCTCATACCCGCGTACCCGCTCGACCCTGATGGACTTCCTGACCGTCACCGTGATGCGAGACGCAGGCTTTGAGGCGTTCGACAACATCGCAGGTGGCGAAACCGCTGGCATCCCCTTCGCGGCGATGGTTGCAGAACGCATGGCGCTTCCGATGACTTATGTGCGCAAGAAACCCAAAGGCTATGGTCGCAACGCCCGTATCGAAGGCGCGATGAGCGAAGGTGAGCGCGTGCTGCTGGTCGAGGACCTGACCACCGATGGCGGATCGAAACTGTCGTTCGTAGACGCAATCCGGGAAACCGGCGCGACTTGTGGGCACACGGCGGTAATTTTCTACTACGGCATCTTCCCTGAGACGGAAAAGACTCTGGGCGACAACGGCGTACAATTGCACCACCTATGCACCTGGTGGGATGTGCTGGCCGAAGCCAAAGCGCAGAAAGCGTTTGACAAGGAGACACTTGAAGCCGTCGAAGCGTTCCTGAACGACCCGCGGGGCTGGCAGGAAGCAAACAAAGCGTGACGCGACGAAAACTGTTTTCACACCGGAAACAGTCGCGGTAAATATGACCGCATTCACACAATATGTTGACGCCTGACCCCTTTCCAATTCAAGATGGTGGGGTCGGGAGATATACACAGAATATCCCCAGAAAACATACAATTTGCCCCAATGGGCAAGGCCGCGCTATGGACCTTGTCCCAAGGGGATGGTGAGAGCAGCAATGAACGAGATAAGCAGCATCGAGCAGGCGGCGGCTCAGATTCAGAACGCCGAAACCATGCCGCATTCCATTGAGGCCGAGCAACAGCTTCTGGGTGCGATTCTGACCAACAACGACCTGTACGACCGGGTTGCGTCGATCATCGGGGCGGAACATTTCTATGATCCGGTCCATGCCCGGATTTACGAGGTCGCGGCCACACGCATCGCCAAGAATGCGCTGGCCTCACCGGTGACGCTGAAATCCTTCATGGCCGAAGATGAGGGCCTGAAGGAACTCGGCGGCCCGGCCTATCTGGTCAAGCTGGCCGGGGCTTCGATCAGTGCTTTCGCGGTCCATGACTACGCCCAGATGATCTATGACCTCGCCATCCGGCGCGAGTTGATCCGGCTGGGCCGGGACATCTCGGACAAGGCGGCGCGGGTCGACGTTAGCAGCGAGCCGAAAGAACAAATCGTCGAGGCCGAACAACAACTCTATCAGTTATCCGAGCAGGGCCAGACCGAACAGGGATTTCAATCCTTCCTCAAGGCGGTCACAGAAGCCGTCAACGTCACCAACGAAGCGTACCAGCGCGGTGGTGGCATGGCGGGGATTTCCACCGGTCTGGCCGACTTGGACAAGCAACTGGGTGGTCTGCACCCATCCGACCTGATCATCCTTGCGGGTCGTCCGTCGATGGGGAAAACCTCGTTGGCGACCAACGTGGCGTTCAACGTCGCCAAGGCATACAAACGCGGGCTGAAACCTGATGGAACTGAGGGCGCGATTGATGGCGGCGTGGTCGGGTTCTTCTCACTTGAAATGAGCGCCGAGCAGTTGGCCGGACGTGTTCTGGCCGAAGCATCGGAAATCTCTTCCCACAAGATCCGCCAGGGTGACATGACCGAAGCCGAATTCCGCCGTTTCGTCGACGCTGCCAAGGAACTGGAAGCCTGCCCCCTGTTCATCGACGACACGCCTGCCCTGCCGATCTCGCAGCTCGCCGCACGAGCGCGTCGGTTGAAGCGGACCCATGGGTTGGACTTGCTGGTGATCGACTACCTGCAGCTTTGCAGGGGTATGGCGGACAACCGGGTCAACGAGATTGCCGAGATTTCGATGGGCATGAAAGCGATCGCCAAGGAACTAAATATCCCGGTCATCGCACTGTCCCAGCTTAGCCGTCAGGTCGAAAGCCGGGACGACAAACGCCCGCAGCTATCCGACTTGCGGGAATCGGGCTCGATCGAACAGGACGCCGACGTGGTGATGTTCGTGTTCCGCGAGGAATACTACAAGGAACGCGAAAAGCCCGGCGATCACGAGCTGGAAAAGATGGAAGAGTGGAAGCAGGCCATGGAACGCCTGCACGCCAAGGCCGAAGTCATCGTCGGCAAGCAGCGTCACGGCCCCATCGGAACGGTGGAGCTTTCGTTTGAGGCGCAGTTCACCCGCTTTGGCAACCTGGTCAAGCCCTGGCAACAGGGCGGCGAGATCGAAGGGTACTGATCCCTACCAAAGTTCAGGTCGGTTAAACGCACTGACACAATGAGATGGCCCCTCAAAGGGTGCCATCTCGGCACCTGTCAACGACTGCCCCAGCCAGCCGTGGGGATGGCTCAGGGGCAAAGGCGCGCGGGCAAACTGTTCGGTAATCAGGTGAAACCCTGTTTTGCAGTAATATTTGGGATCGCCGTAGGTCACAGCAAAATCCACGCTGTGACGACGCAACTCATCCAATCCAAAGCGGATCAGCCTTTGGCCGATACCCGACTTTTGCCGATCCGTGCGCACGGCAACTGGTGACATCAGAAACACCAGACGCGGATCCTGATCAAAACGCAGGCGCGAAAACAAGATGCATCCAAGCGGCTCGGGACCATCTTGAGCGATGGCCGCAATCAGATCCTCGTCGGGTGTGGTGGACAGCAAATCCGTCACCAACGCACCGATTGCTTTCCCCTCATCCTCGCCTTCAGAGGCGGCAAAAACCTGTCTGAACAGATCGGGCAATGTGTCGACCCATTTCTGTTTCTCAGCGGTAAAATTCATCACGACCTCGATTCATACCCTGCGGCCTGCAACACCGCCACATAAGCACAAGGTTGAGACTCGAACGAGAGAGTACAACCTCTTTTTCGCCAATGCCTTGCACGACTGGCCGTTAGTTGCCCAACTTCCCGGCCAAGATTGCGATAATCGCCGCTTACCCCCTTGACCTGCCGCATTCCAATGTCATGAACAGTGCCATGAGTACCGCACGTTTGACGATCAATCTTCAGGCGCTCGCCAGCAACTGGCGGGCGCTCGACGCAAAAACGGATGTCGAAACCGGCGCCGTGGTTAAAGCCGATGCCTATGGCCTGGGGGCCGGACCGGTGTCTGCGACCCTGGCCGAGGAAGGCGTCCGCAAGTTCTTTGTCGCCGTCGCCGAGGAAGGCGCAGCTGTGCGCAAGGCCATCGGCCCCGGTCCGATGATCGGCATTTTCTCGGGCCATATGGAAGGCGACACCGATCTGCTGCGCGACCACGACCTGACGCCGCTGATCAACTCGCCCGAGCAGTTTCTGCGCCACCAGCAGGCATTGCCGGATCGCCCCTTTGGCATTCAGTTGGACAGTGGTATGAACCGCCTGGGACTGGAGCCTGCGGACTGGGCCGAACTGCGCCCGAAGGCCGAGCCCCTGAACCCTGTCGTCGTTATGTCCCACCTTGCCTGCTCGGACGAGCCCGACCACCCCATGAACCGCCAGCAGTTGAAGACCTTCCGGGAAATGACCGAAGGCGTTGCTGCTCCGCGGTCCCTGGCTGCGACTGCCGGTACTCTGCTTGGAGCCGAGTTCCATTTTGAATTCTGCCGCCCCGGCGTCGGCCTTTACGGCGGCATGCCGTTTGCCGATGCGAAACCGGTTGTGACAGTCGATCTGCCCGTCATTCAGGTGCGTCCTGTCGAAGTTGGTGAGTCGGTCGGGTACGGCAACAGTTGGACCGCGCGCCGTCCGTCGCGTATCGCGACCGTCGCTGCGGGCTACGCCGACGGGCTGCACCGGGCGATTGGTGGTGGAATCGACGCCTTCGCCGGCGGCCAACCCTGCCCCGTGGTTGGACGCATTTCGATGGACCTGATCACGGTCGACGTCACCGACCTGCCCGAAGACCCGGAACGCCTGCGCATCCTGAATGGCCACCAGACCGTCGATGATCTGGCCGAAGCCGCTGGAACGATCGGGTATGAGATCCTAACGTCGCTGGGCGCACGTTATTCCCGGGGTTACGTGGAATGAACCCTCTGGCCGCGCTGGGTGGGCTGGGCCGCGCTGTCCTGTCCCTGCTCGCCACCTTCGGCAAGGTGGCGATGTTCGCGCTGGACGCGATCTCGCACATTTTTCGGCCACCATTCTACCCGCGCGAGTTCTTGGTCGCCCTGATGAACGTCGGCTGGCTGTCTCTGCCGGTCGTCGGGCTCACCGCCATCTTCACCGGCGGAGCGCTCGCCCTGCAAATCTACGCAGGCGGCGCGCGTTTCAATGCCGAGGCCGTGGTGCCTCAGATCGTCGCCATCGGCATGGTGCGCGAGCTTGGGCCCGTTCTGGTCGGCCTGATGATCGCCGCGCGCGTGACCTCATCCATCGCTGCCGAGATTGCCACCATGAAAGTGACCGAGCAGATCGACGCGCTGGTCACCCTGTCGACCCACCCGATGAAATACCTGACCGCCCCGCGTGTACTGGCCGCCCTGATCACGGTGCCCATTCTGGTCGGGATCGGAGACATCATCGGCATCGCAGGCGGATATGTGGTCGCGACCCAAAATCTGGGCTTCAACGCGGCGACTTACCTGCAAAACACCGTCAACTTCCTTGAGGCCAAAGACATCGTGTCGTCGCTGGTCAAAGGCGCCGCTTTCGGCCTGATCGCGGCCATCATGGGCTGTTACTACGGCATGAACTCTGGCCGGGGCGCTCAGGGCGTGGGCCGGGCCACCAAGTCCTCGGTCGAATCTGCCGCGATTATGATCCTGGCCGCCAACTTCATTCTTACAGGGGTGTTCTTCTCGGTATGATCAGGATGGAGAACGTACATAAGGCTTTTGGCGACAATCAGGTTCTGCAGGGTATGAGCCTTGAGATCCCCAAAGGCACGTCGATGGTCATCATCGGCGGCTCTGGCACCGGGAAATCCGTGGCGTTGAAGTGCATTCTGGGTCTGATCAAACCCGACAGTGGCATGATCTACGTCAACGGCAAAGACGCGACCAAAGGCGACCGCGACAAGTTTCTGGCCCGCTTCGGGATGCTGTTTCAGGGGGCTGCACTGTTCGACTCCCTGCCCGTCTGGCAAAACGTGTCCTTCCGCCTGCTGCGCGGCCCGTTGAAGCGCCCTGCCGAATACGCCCGCGAGATCGCGATTGAGAAACTGCGCCGCGTGGGCCTGAAATCCGACGTCGCCGACCGCTTCCCGTCCGAACTGTCAGGCGGGATGCAAAAACGCGTGGGGCTAGCCCGCGCAATCGCCGCCGAGCCCGAGATCATTTTCTTCGATGAGCCCACAACCGGCCTCGACCCCATCATGTCCGGTGTCATCAACGACCTGATCCGCGAAATCGTGACCGAGATGGGCGCCACCGCGATGACCATCACCCACGATATGAGCTCGGTCCGTGCGATTGCCGACAACGTAGCCATGCTGCACGGAGGCGTCATCCAGTGGACCGGTCCCGCCAGCCAGATGGACGCCTCGGGCGATCCCTATGTCGAGCAGTTCATCAGTGGCAGTGCGGAAGGGCCGATTGAGGCGGTGCGGTAAAAGATTAGAAGCGCACTGGTATTATCCGCAATTTTTGCTCCGATAATTTTCTTGCCATTGTAGTTTCGTCTGCCCATCTTCAAAGCGGCCCGCGCGATCATTGTATGTTTACCGCTAGAATTCTGGAGGCTAACTAATTGCACGCAATTCTTAACCTTATCAAAGAGTTCTACACCCTTAACTCCGTGGGACTTAAGGCACTTGTGTGTTTTGCACCTCTGGTAGCATGGAAATTTGCTTTCCCAGAATATTACAATGAGATGCAGCGGGTCGAGCAGTTGGACGCAATAGTTGAGATCATGCTCCCACTTCTAGTTATCTTTATGTTTTGGGAATTTGTTAAGCTAAAAAGAAAAGAAGCAAAGTCGGGCAAATCTGACTTTGACGGATAGTGCGTATGCGATTCAAACCAGAAAAAATGAACGCACACATGACTCTCCGCCTCGCCACCCTTTCGCTGCTGATCCTCTACCCCATCGCATGGTTCGCCCCGCTGATGCGCGCAGGGCTTCTCCCAATCTTCGGCCTCAGCGAGATCAGCGTCATCATCGGCCTCCAGTCCTTGTGGAAATCGGACGTCTTTCTGGCGCTGATCGTCACCATCTTCGCCCTGTTTGCTCCTTACATAAAAACCATCGGCACCGCCCTGATCCAGTGGGACTTGCTGGACCCGCGTGTGCAACCCGTGCTGAACATCCTCGGGAAACTGGCCATGGCGGACATCTTCCTCATCGCGCTTTACATCACTCTGGCCAAGGGAATTTCCTACGCGACCATCGAAACCGCATGGGGTCTGTACCTGTTCACAGCATGCATTTTGGCCTCAATCGCATTGGGCCACATTACCGAAATGACACGCAGTTCACGAAATCCTCAGAACTAATTGATTGAAAACACTCATCTGAGTATCATCTTTATATTTCGAGCAGTGAAAATTTGTAGTTTCGGTCCTTAGCGGATCAATCTGTGTGCGTTAGTTGTTCTCCGCTTTGGGCTGGTTTGTTCCGGTTCCTAAAGGAGTTCGTCTATCATGACAGCCCTCCACAACATCACATTGCAATTTCAGAATGCCTTTTTAAGACTGACTTTTTTCCTGATATGCACCACGGCGATATTCTCAGTTGGCGCGTGCCTTTTGTCTGCTTTGGGCGTCTTACCCTGGCTCTCAATGCAAGCCGGATTCGGCACCGGACCCGTCGTGGACGCCGGTATGTATATCCAGATCGGCCTGACGGTACTGATTCTCATGCTGGCGTTTTATCTGCCCGCAAATGCCCGGATGATGTCTCTGGAAAACTCCCATCGGAAATTCGCACTCAACATGCATGACATTTCCCAGGCCTATCAGCTGGCTCATCATGCCGACCGTGGCGATACATTCATGATGTCCTCAGAGTTTGACGCAGTTAAGGAGAGGATGGCCTTCCTGCGCCACCACCCGGACCTGCAATCGCTCGAGCCGGAAATTCTCGAACTGGCCGCGCAAATGAGCCATATCAGCCAGGAACTGGCAGAAACCTATGGCGATGCCCGCGTGACCCGCGCCCGCATGTTCCTGCAGCAGCGGCAGGAAGAGATCGAATTGTTCCAAAAGCGGATCGAAGAAGCGCAGGTCATCCAGCATGAATTGCGCCAATGGACCCATGATATTGAGATGGAAGAATCCATTGCCAAGTCGCAACTGGCACGTCTTCGGGACGAGTTGTTCGAACTGCTGCCCGAATTGTCGGCACAGCTGCAATCGGCCTCGGACGAACGTGAATCCAAGAAGTCGAGCGTCATAGCAATGTCACCGCCCCGCGCTGCGGAGTAGGCGCTTCAGCGCCCACCGTGGACGATGGCCCATCGGGCCTGAGGACACGGCGCCCCACCGGCGGTGAGGAAAGCCCGCAAGGGCTTGAAGAACCGCCCAACCTCGGGCACCAAGGGCCGCATGGCAAAAACGACTTCTTTTTCCTGTTCGGCCTGTGGCGCAACGCATACCCGTTGGTCCGGGCGCTGCGACGCATGCGGTGAATGGAACACCATCGTCCAGAACGTACCCCTTTCGGCTGGCCCTGCTAAGAAATCCCTCGGTGGCAAACGCGGTCAGTCAATTGCACTCACGGACCTGTCGACCGAGGAAACACCACCACCTCGCACTTTATGCGGCGTAGAAGAACTAGACCGCGTTTTGGGTGGCGGTCTGGTCCCGGCATCGGCCCTGCTGGTCGGAGGGGATCCGGGAATCGGTAAATCGACGCTGCTTTTGCAGGCCGCAGCTCGGTTTGCGCGTGCAGGCGTGAAAACCGTCTACGTTTCTGGCGAAGAAGCCAGCGCGCAGGTCCGTATGCGTGCGCGGCGTCTGGGGTTGGAGGACGCGCCGGTCCAGCTGGCGGCGGAAACCAACCTGCGCGACATCCTCACCACGCTGGAGGCCGAGAAGCCGGGCCTCGCCATTATCGACTCGATTCAGACCATGTGGGCCGACAATGTCGACAGCGCACCGGGTTCGGTATCACAAGTACGGGCCGCTGCGCATGAATTGACCACGTTTGCGAAACGACATGGTGTATCCGTCATCATGGTCGGTCACGTCACCAAGGAAGGTCAAATCGCGGGTCCCCGTGTGGTCGAACACATGGTCGATACCGTCCTCTATTTCGAAGGCGAACGCGGGCACCAGTTCCGCATCCTGCGTGCGGTCAAAAATCGTTTTGGCCCTGCAGACGAAATCGGCGTGTTCGAGATGACAGGCAAAGGGCTGGCCCAAGTCACTAACCCTTCAGCCCTTTTCCTGTCCGAGCGCGGCACACCCAGCCCCGGATCGGTCGTGTTTGCCGGGATCGAAGGTACCCGCCCTGTTCTGGTCGAGCTGCAGGCCCTGGTCGCCCCTTCCCCTCATTCTCAGCCGCGCCGTACGGTCGTCGGCTGGGATAGCGGGCGATTGGCGATGATCCTCGCTGTGCTCGAAGCGCGTTGCGGCATTCCCTTTGCCGGGCTCGACGTCTACCTCAATGTCGCTGGCGGGCTGAAAATCGGCGAACCTGCTGCGGATCTGGCTGTTGCCGCTGCGTTACTCAGCGCCCGTGAAGACACTGCCCTGCCCGCCGACACAGTCGTTTTCGGAGAAATCTCGCTGTCAGGGGCACTTAGACCCGCCCCGCAGACCGAAAACAGGTTGAAAGAAGCCCAAAAACTTGGTTTCACGTCGGCCATAGCTCCGGCCGGTGGCAAAACCGGTACTGTGGCAGGTCTGACACTCACCCGACCTTCTGATCTGGTGGGGTTTGTTGGCGAAACCTTCGGAGCAGGTTAAAGTCGCGCCTTGAGGGGCAGAAAAAAAACAGGCGAGGGCCATGGAAGGTTTTACAATTATTGACGGGGTTGTCGCCCTGATCATCGTCGTGTCAGGCATTCTGGCCTATTCGCGCGGCTTCCTGCGCGAGGTTCTGGCCATCGCAGGCTGGGTCGCGGCAGCAGTTTTGGCCTTTATATTCGCGCCACAAGCCGTGCCTTTGGTCAAAGAAATCCCGGTGGTCGGCGATTTCTTGCGCGACAGCTGTGAATTGTCCGTAATCACAGGCTTCGCTGCGGTGTTTGCCATCGCACTGATCATCGTCAGCATCTTCACGCCGCTGTTCTCTTCGATTGTGCAGCGTTCCGCATTAGGCGGGCTGGATCAGGCACTGGGCTTTTTCTTCGGCATTGCGCGCGGCATCCTGCTGGTTGCCATCGCTTTCTTTGTCTACGACACGGTCATGACAGGTCAGTCTTACACAATTGTCGACGAAAGCCGCTCGGCCAAGGTGTTTGAGCAGTTCAGCGACAAGATCGAAGAGCAGAACCCCGAAGCTGCGCTTGGTTGGGTGACCCGCCAGTACGAAGAACTGGTCGCGAGCTGCACCGAAAGCTCAGCTCCGTCGGAAGAGCTGACGGCCCCCACCACCACCGAATAAATAAGAGCCCGGCCTAGGCCGGGCTTTCTTTTTCCAGAGAGAAAAACGTCGATCAGACGAAGCCCTCGCCTGCACAGACCGTGCATCTGATCGTTTTTAAGCCGAAACACCCATCGCAGCGGCTATGAATCGGTTTTCCATAAATATCGCGGGTCTTAATGACCTCGCCAGATCCGTTGCAAATCTGACAGGGTGCGCGCCCCATACCCCTGCACCGATGGCACCGGCGCTTAACGGGCTCTTCCTTCTTTTTTCCTTGCTTGTGCTGCCACATGTCCGTCGTCCAATCGAAACTCTGTCCCTGTCGCGAAACTTGCTACTTTTGTTATGACATCACATGCATGTGAATGTGTCACCTTTTCATGTGCCGATTGGCAAAATACGCATGCGTCAAATCGCAAATGTGATCCTTTGATGACACAGGCGCGGTTAGGCATTATGTGAGTGCCGAACTGACATGGAATCGGAGCTGCCGATCTTGCTGTATCTGTTTTCTTTCGCGCTCGCCCTCGTGACGCTGGCGCGTTTGCACCGTCCACTCGCCGGGCGACAATACTTACAGATAGCACCGTGCAGATTTTCCGACCCGCAACGCTAATCAACGTCAATACGTCGTAGAAATTGGAGCCCGTACATGTGTGGCATTTTGGGGATCGCAAGCAGGACACATGATGTCTTTGCGGAAATCTATGACGGGCTGCTGATGCTGCAGCACCGGGGCCAGGATGCCTCGGGGATCGTCACATATAATGGTGAGTACTTTCGCGAGAAAAAGGCGAACGGGCTGGTCAAAGACGTCTTTAACGCCAGCGACGCCGAGACCCTGTTGGGGCAAATCGGTATGGGGCATGTGCGTTATCCGACCGCCGGATCGCTCAGCGCAGCCGAGGCGCAGCCGTTTTTCGTGAATGCGCCCTACGGCATCTATCTGGTCCATAACGGCAACATCACCAACACAGCCGAGCAGCGAGAGAAAGTCACCGCCAAATACAGCCGCCATCTGCGCACCACTTCGGATTCGGAAATCCTGCTGAATGTTCTGGCCGACAAAGTGGCCGATGCCATCAAGGTCAACGGCAACGCCGAGCCGATCCGCAACATCTTTGCCGGTGTGAAGATGACGATGGAACGGGTTCAGGGCGCTTATTCGGTGATCTGCCTGGTGGCCGGTGTCGGTATGCTGGCGTTCCGCGATCCCTACGGCATTCGCCCTCTGTCAGTTGCCAAGCGTGACGTGGACGGAGACGGCGACGACTATGCCTTTGCCTCCGAAGACGTGGCGTTCGGCATCAACGGCTTTGACAAGCTGCGTGACGTGAAGCCCGGCGAAGCGATCCTGATCGATCTGGACGGCAATATGCACACGTTCCAGGCGGTCGAAGGGAAACTGACCCCGTGCATTTTCGAGTATGTCTACCTCGCACGCCCGGATTCGCTGCTGGACGGCGTCTCGGTCTACAAAACACAGATGCGTATGGGCCAAACGCTGGCGCGTCAGATCGAGGCCGCGGGTCTTGAGATCGACCGCATCATCCCCGTGCCCGACAGCGCGCGTCCTGTGGCACTTGAAGTCGCCAAAGCCACAGGCATCCCCTACCGCGAAGGTCTGGTCAAAAACCGTTACGTAGGCCGTACCTTCATTATGCCCGGTCAAGAGGAGCGGCAGAAATCCGTGCGCCGTAAGCTGAACGCCGTTCCGCTGGAGTTCAAAGGTCATAACGTGCTGCTGATCGACGATTCGATCGTGCGGGGCAACACGATCAAGAAGATCGTTCAGATGTGCCGCGAAGCCGGTGCCAAGAAGGTGTTCATCGCCAGCGCCTCACCGCCGGTAAAATTCCCCAATGTCTACGGGATCGACATGCCCACCAAGCATGAACTGATTGCCAACGGCAAGGACATCGAAGAAATCCGCGAGGAACTGGGCGCGGACGCCCTGTTCTATCAGCAACTCGATGATCTGATCTGGGCGGCCAAGGAAGGCAATCCCGAGATCGAAGCCTTCGATTGTTCGTGTTTTGACGGCGACTATATCACCGGAAGCGTAAGCGAAGACTATTTGGACAGTCTCGAAAACAGCAACCGGGTTAACAAAAAGAAGCAGGACATGCAGGTTCCGGGCGGGTCCTGGAACGCGGCTAAACTGGCGTCCGGGTAAGTCCAGGTCATAAGGACAGTACCGAATCAAATTGACTTTGGGTCCGTCTCGTTAACGCGACTCGGGCCTTGATTTGTCCGACTTTCAAGTCTGACAGGTCCGTTTCCGCGCACAACTTTTCGATGAAGAAAACGCAATCGCAAGGGCTTCTGCAAAGCGGTTAAACGACCGAAATAGGCCGCCATCGACGCCCCTTTTGTTCCGGGGTCCGGTTTGATAGCCCCTACCCCAAACCACTCATAAATTAAGGGGTCGGGCCACCGTTGCCGGGCCGGAAATCATGTCGAACGCCACCGTCAAAAGCGCGGCCACGCAGAAGGGCGCGTTGAAGAAGAATACCGTTTCCGTCCTGGGCGTCTTCGGCCCCAAGGCGGACATGCGCGCCCTGATGCGCCTGTCATCCGGCCGGGTTAAAAAGGTCAAGCTGGGCAGCCGTGTCTCCTCGGGCACAGTGGTTGCCATCGATGCTGAAGGCGTCATGCTGCGACAAAGCGGCCGGACCACGCGGATCGTCATTCCCGGCAGCTAATCTGCCTTGACGCCCTGCGCGCGGGGGTTCAAACCGCTGTCATGACCGATCAGACCAAAATTGCCCTCATCACCGGGGCCTCGCGCGGTTTGGGTGCTGCCCTCGCCGAAGCACTGGCGCCCGAGTATCACATCGTCGCCGTCGCCCGCACCACTGGCGGGCTGGAAGAACTGGACGACCGTATCAATGCCAAAGGTGGCGCGGCCACCCTGGCTCCGATGGACATCGCGGACCCGAACGCCATGGCAACCCTGTGCCGGGGTATTCATGATCGCTGGGGCAAGGTGGATCTATGGATGCACACTGCGGTCCACACCTCGGCCCTGACGCCCGCGCATTTCGTCGATCCCAAAGAATGGACAAAGGCGGTTAACATCAATGCAACGGCGACGTCGGTTCTGATCCCATACATCGCGCCGTTGTTGGGCGAGAGCGGACATGCCGTATTTTTCGACGACCCCAAGGCGGGCGAGAAATTCTATGGCATCTATGGCGCGACCAAAGGTGCACAACTGGCGCTCGCGCGCAGTTGGGCCGCCGAAACTGAGCGCACCGGCCCGCGTGTATCGATCGTTGAACCAGCACCGATGCCGACCGCCGTACGCGCCCGCTTCCATCCCGGTGAGGATCGCGATGCTTTGACAAGCACTATGGACGAGGCCGCACGGATTTTGGCGCTGTTGTAGGAATGGCCCTTTGGGCCATGCCTCCGGCGGAGGTATTTTTGGCCAGATGAAGCTGGGATCAGGCGATATGGACGCCGTTCCGCCCGGCGAGATCCACAAAGAATTGCCAGGCCACACGACCTGAGCGCGCGCCGCGCGTCGCCTGCCATTCGATGGCCTCGGCGCGCAGTGTGTCTGCGTCGACAGTGACACCGTAAGCTGCGCAATACCGGTCGATCATCGCCAGGTATTCGTCCTGATCGCAGGGGTGGAAGCCCAGCCACAGGCCGAACCGATCTGATAGCGAAACCTTTTCTTCCACCGCCTCAGACGGGTTGATGGCGCTGGAGCGTTCGTTTTCGATCATATCCCGCGGCATCAGGTGACGGCGGTTTGAGGTGGCATAGAAAACTACGTTCTCGGGCCGGCCCTCGATGCCCCCATCCAGCACGGCCTTGAGCGATTTGTAGTGCTGGTCGTCGTGGCTGAACGACAAGTCATCGCAGAACAGGATGAACCGGTACGGTGCGGCGCGCAGGTGGTTCAGCAGACGCGCGACCGAGCCCATATCCTCGCGCTGCAGTTCCACCAGTTTGAGGTCCGGAAAATCCGCCTGCAGATTGCCATGAACCGCTTTGACAAGGCTGGACTTACCCATACCCCGCGCGCCCCACAACAGCGCGTTGTTGGCCTTGAAGCCTGCCGCAAATCGCCTGGTGTTATCCAGCAGCGTATCGCGAGAGCGGTTGATGCCCACCAGCAGGTCCAGATCAACGCGATTGACCTGCGCGACCGGTTCCAGCCGGTCGGGCTCAACGTGCCAGACAAAAGCGGGGGCAGCCGCGAAATCGGGCGCGGCCAGCGGGGCCGGTGCCATGCGCTCCAACGCGTCAGCGATGCGATTCAGGGCTTGGTCGTCCATAGGCTCCTCCGGTCGGTCTTGCGGGTTTCAAACCACGTTCAGAACCGGACGACAAGACTATAGACAACACGATGTTTCACGCTGGAATGACTGGGAACAGATTGTCAGTGGCTCAGAGCGTCCCCGGGCAGATCCCGGCTGATAGGAGGGGCAGTAGCCAATTCTCGGTCGATGTCCACAGATTGGTTCCAGTGCAACGTCTGGTACAAAGCGACTATCTTCAAATCGTTGTCAGCTTTGTGTAGGAGCAAATCCCACACACCATCGAACAATTCAGCACCGTCGATGTCCGGGTCCAGTAGCGGTGAAACCGCAAGCCAGCCCTCTACGACTCTGTCATACCCGGAAAAGAAAACAACCGAACACCCTCCCCGGCAACGTGCATCCTCGGGTACAAAGGTCGACAGCCGCCTTTCCCAAATTGCATTACCAATAGCCAGGGCAGCTGAACCGGTTCCGCCACCGCTGTTCAAAGACACGCCTACCAGATTGGGATAGTTCGAGAGAACGTCTTGAAACTCGCCAACCAAACTTTCGGAAATGAAACCTCTAAGTCTGACAAAGCGACCGTCTTCAGAGACTGTGATTGTCGCAGGCTCTCCGGCAGGATCTCTCAACTGGATTGAGGCGAATTCCTGTTCGGACAACTCTGTGTCATTCAGTGACGCCCGTGTGACGGTCATGTTGGTCAATTCGCTGAAATACGTGGATTCATGGTAGCCATTGGCCAGGTAAAAGAACGCCCAGTTTCCCGTGCTGCCTATCGTGACATAACGCGTCATCTCGCATTTGCCGTGAATACAAAATTCAACGGCTTCACCGGGGTTGTCAGGGGTTTCGTTCCAGACAGTAGCCGCTAAAGATGACGAAAGACCGAAAAAAACAAGTGTGGCCGAAGCAACGGAACGTAGTATCTTTTCCAAATTAGTTTCCTACAAATTTCTAGTTTTCGTAGCCTTGTATAGCCAGATTTGTGTCATCAGTAGGGCAAAATCGGCCGCGTCAACATGGCTGTTTCTCTTGAATTTCAAAGGGGTGAAACAAAAAAGGCGCGCCCCGGAGGACGCGCCTGATTGTTACCAGAAGAAAAGATTACTTGCCTTCTTCTTCCTGAATAATCTCTTCGTCGGCTTCTTCTTCGTCGTCGTAGTAGCCGTCTGCACGCAGCTGTTCTTCGCGTTTTTTCTCGACCCGAGCGACCAGGAAGATCGAAATCTCGTACAAGCCGTAGACGACAACGAACAGAATGACCTGAGTGATCACGTCCGGCGGTGTCACCAGCGCGGCCAGCACTAGGATCGCAACGACCGCGTATTTGCGGACCGATCCCAGCCCTTCAGCGGTGACCAGCCCCGCCTTACCCATCAGGGTCAAGAGAACGGGCAATTGGAAGCAGAGGCCAAAGGCCACGATGAATTTGATCGTCAGGTTCAGGTATTCCTGAGCCGAGCCCTGGAACACCACGCTTAGCGGTGCTGCGGTTGCGCCTTCGGTCACGGCCTCGCCTTCAGCTCCGAATTGCTGGAAACCAAGGAAGAAGTCATAGGCCAGCGGCGTTACGACATAGAAGGCAAAGCTCGCCCCCAGCAGGAACATGAAGGGCGATGCGATCATGAACGGCAGGAACGCGTTCTTTTCTGACCGGTACAGGCCTGGTGCCACGAACCGCCACATCTGCATTCCGATATAAGGGAAAGCCAGAATGAAGCCGCCCAGCAGCGAGACCTTGATGGCAACGAAGAAACCTTCCTGTGGTGAAATGAAGATCAGCCCACAATCCTGCCCGCGTTCGGCGAGCACCTCACACAAGGGGTTTGTCAGGAAGTTAAACAGCGGCGTTGCAACGGTGAAACAGATTATCATCCCGATCAGGAACGCCACAACGCAGTGAATAAGCCGCGTGCGCAGTTCCGCCAGATGCTCGATCAGCGGGGCTGAGCTGTCTTCGATCTCGTCGGTCTTTGTCATGTCTTGCTTTCAGTCTTCAGCGCAGCTTCGGCCTCTTCGGCTTTGGCCAGCGCATCCGCGGCTTCCTTGGCCTTGCGTTCAGCGGCGGCACGGGCGGTAGAGGCCTGGATCTTCTTGGCCTGTTCGGCACGTTCAGCGGCCAGTTTGCCGGTTTCGCTGTCAGGGTCGAACTTGGTCGGGTCCATGCTCTTGGCCATTTCCTGTGCGGCTTCCTTCACGCCGTCCATGGCGCTGCCGACAGGATTCGTGGCCGCATTCAGACCCTTCTTGATCTCGTTCACGCCCGCCTGATCCGCCGCTTCGTTCATGGCGCTGCTGAATTCACGCGCCATGCCACGGGCCTTGCCGACCCAGCGGCCGACATTGCGGAACAACACCGGCAGGTCCTTTGGCCCCACAACGATCAGGGCAACAACGCCGATGACCAGAAGCTCGGTCCAGCCCAGATCAAACATCTGCGCTTAGGCCTTGTCTTTGTCGGTCTCAGGCGTGACGTCTTTCGCCAGCTCGGACGCGTCCTGCTCCAACTCGTCCGCGCCTTCCTTGACGCCCTTCTTGAACGAGGTGATGCCTTTGCCCACTTCGCCCATCAACGAGCTGATTTTACCGCGGCCAAACAGCACCAGCACCACAACGGCGATCAGCAGAAGACCGGGAAGGCCGATATTGTTGAGCATGTCTCTTCTCCTTTGAAGTCGGCGCGCTTGCGCCGGGAATGTGATCTGCGACCGTGTTTACGCCCGTGCAGTGCGCGGCAAAAGTGACTCAGACCAGTTCCGCACCCAAAATTGAACGGATCACGCAAATTTTGGGGACTCGCATTTTCCAACTGACAGGTTTATGTCAGTTGGAAACACTTACAACGGCCCTGTCTCAGCAAAACAGGAGCGTGACGTGACACAAATCGCAGAAACCGTAACCTTCAAACTCGCGGCCGATGTAACAGCGGAGGATTTCGTGAACATCATGAAAGGCACAGAATCCTTTGTTCGGAATGCAGATGGCTTTGTGTTCCGCCGCCTAAGTTCGGGTGGTGATGGGCTTTGGACCGATACGGTCATCTGGGCCGACATGGATTGCGCTCAGGCCGCCGCGGCTGCCTTCCCCAAGCAGGAATTTGCCCCAGCCGTCATGGCCGCAATCGCGCCGGACACCGTGACCATGCGCCATGATGCGATCCACTGGACCATCGGAGCGTCATGACCAGCAGGACATCCCATGCGCCGAACTGATCGGCTGTTCGATATTATCCAGATCCTGCGCGACGGTAAACTGCACCGCGCGCAGGATATCGCGGACCGGCTCGAGGTGTCAGTCCGCACGATCTATCGCGACATGGACACGCTGGTCGCCTCAGGTGTTCCGGTCGAAGGCGAACGCGGCGTGGGATACATGGTGCGTGAACAGATCACCCTGCCCCCACTGAACCTGACGCCAGCCGAACTTGAGGCACTGAACCTCGGCATGGCCATCGTGGCCGAAGCGGCAGACCCGGACCTCAAGGCTGCAGCCGAGTCGCTGGCGGACAAGATCGACGCGGTGCTGCCCACACAGGTCGTGACCGAAGCGGACAGTTGGAAATTCGCCGTTTATCCCTTTGCCGATGCAGCACGGGGTTTGGCCCATATGGCGCCAATCCGCGCCGCTATCAAATCCCGCCAAAAGCTGCTCTTGGTTTATCGTCGGATCGACGGCGTTCTGACCGAGCGGGTCGTACGCCCCCTGCATATGGAATACTGGGGGCGTGTCTGGACGCTGACAACATGGTGCGAGCTGCGTCAGGGGTTCCGCGTCTTTCGCATCGATTTGATCGAATCCGTCCTACCCCTGCCCGAGGTTTTCGCAGACGAACCCGGCAAGCGTCTGAGCGATTACGACCCCCACGCCTGACAGACTTCATCTTTTCACAAATACTCTCGCCGAAGGCATGGCCCGTTCAGGGCCATCACCCTCACCGCAGATAAGGTTCAGGATCGACGGATTCGAACCCTTTGCGCACCTCAAAATGGACATAGGCATTGTCGCCTCCCCGCAAGGACGCGATCTTTTGGCCGCGTTTTACACGGTCGCCCTTTTTGACGGTGATTTTCTCGACATTGGCGTAAACCGTCAGCAGATCGCTATTGTGTTTGACGACAACGATCGGCACCTGATCCGCGTCCGCAGTGATTGCGGCAACAGTTCCGGCGGCAGCGGCATCCACAGGACTACCGGGTGCGGCAGCAATATCAATCCCCTCATTCTTGCCTTTGTCATAGGTCCGAATAATCGTTCCGGTGACCGGCATCCCAAGGGCCGAATTGCTTTGGTTGGTGGGCGCTTCGGCGGTCACATCCGGGGCGGGTGTCGCCGGGGCAATCTCCTCATCCGGCAGCGGTTGCGTCGCACTTGGGGGCGTCGGCGTCGGCGAGCCCTGCCCCGGTTGCGTGATCGTGGTCGCTGGAACAGCAGCCGCCTGTCGAGGTGCTGGCTGGTTCTTGACCGGGATCAGCAGAAACTGCCCTTCGCGCACCGTAAAGTCCGAACCCAGCCCGTTCCATTCCGCCAACGCATCTACAGGCACGTCATACAGCCGGGCAATCGTATAGGCAGTCTCACCGCGCTTGACCTTATGTCGAATGGGCTCTGGTCCTGCCGGGGCGGGCGCAGGTGCAGGGGCTGGAGCTGCGGCTGGTTTAGCGGGCTCCAATGTCGATGTGCGCACCGACCCATCTGCCGGAGCTTCGTCAATCGCAGCGCCCGCAATTGATGCGATATCGACCGTGCTGGCCGTATTTACCTTTTGGGGCAACGCGATAACTTCACCGTCACGCAATGGATCCGTTGGTTGCAATCCATTGAAGCGGGCCAGTTCCGCCGCAGGCAAACCGATCCGTGCAGCGACATCGTTAACGGTATCGCCGCGACGTGCCACTGCCACCTGATAGTTCGGATAGGTGATCACACCATGCGCATCGGGTGCGGGCCGACTTCCCGTCGCTGCTAGCGCCGCGTCTGCTGTGGAGAACCCACCGACATTCCCACGCAGATCATAGTCAAGGGGGCCTTCGCATCCGGCCAGAAACGCCAAAGACGCCACACCTGCCGCGATTGCTGATTTGGAAACTGCTCTCATTTTACTGTCCTCAACACCTGCCCCTGTTTTCCGGGGTTCCGGCGCATATCGCAAAATATTCCTTTACGCCCCATCTTTGCCAAGCCCCTCAAGCAGGGGCACGAACCGAACGGGTAACAATTCATCATAGTCCAGGCCGGTCTCGGTGCGTCTGACCCGGATCAAGGTCTGAACCGCATCCGACTGTCCCACCGGCAATACCATGATACCGCCGATTTTGAGCTGCGCCAAGAGCGGCCCGGGCGGGTCCTCTGCGGCGGCGGTCACGATGATACGATCAAACGGCGCTTGCTCGGGCAAACCAAAGGATCCGTCCGACAGCATCGCCGTCACATTGGTCAGACCCATCTCGCGGAACAACTGCCCTGTTTCGCGCACCAGACGCTTGTGGCGTTCAACCGTGTAAACCCGGCGCGCAAGCTTCGCCAGGATCGCCGCCTGATAGCCCGAGCCTGTCCCGACCTCCAGCACGGTGTCGCGAGGGCGCACATCCAGCGCCTGCGTCATCAGTCCTACCACCGATGGCTGGCTGATCGTCTGGCCACAGGCAATCGGCAGCGGAGTGTCCTCATACGCGCGTTCGGCAAACAGACCTTTGACGAAACGGCCACGGTCGACCTGCTCCATCGCCGCCAGCACGCGGGCATCCGTTACCCCGCGCGACCGCAGAGCAAAAAGGAACTGCATGGTTGTTTGTGGATCCGGTCCGCTCATTCGATTGACTTCAGTTTCTCCAGCACGTCATGCGCCGTCAGGTCAGCGCGCATGGGCGTGACGGAAACATAGCCTTCTAGGTTAACCGCTGCATCGGTACCCGGTGCCGTGGGATTGTGTTGATACCCGCCCTTGATCCACAGGAACCGCCGCCCCGAAGGCGAGCTGTGTGGTTCCACCGAAAAGTGGGTGTCCCTGCGATAACCCTGCGGCGCGATCCGGGTGCCCAGCACCTCATCAGCTGGAACCGGAGGGAAATTCACGTTGTAGAACAAGCGGTAATCGGCTTGTTCTGATGGGGTTGCGTCGAGAATGCGGCGCACAAGATCCGCACCGAAACGGGTCGCGGTCTCGAACGGATCGTCCAGCCCCAGATTGCGCGGGCCGAAATACTGCGAAAGGGCAATCGCCGGAATGCCCTGCAAGGCCGCCTCCATCGCGCCGCCCACAGTGCCGGAATACAATGTGTTCTCAGCCGAGTTGTTGCCCCGGTTCACGCCGGACAACACTAGGTCAGGCGGTGCGTCCTTCATCACGTCATGCAGACCAGCCAGCACACAGTCCGCCGGCGAGCCTTCCGCAGCATAGCGACGCTCGCCCAGTTTGGCGACCATCATCGGGTGCGTGTAGCTGATGCAATGACCAACGCCGGATTGTTCGAACGCAGGTGCGACGACCCAGACCTCACCATCCGGGCCTGCCACATCAGCGGCAATTGCCTCCAGAGCGATGAGCCCCGGTGCATTGATCCCGTCGTCATTGGTCAGAAGAATACGCATATGCCCCATCCACCCCAGCGTTTTGACCTTGATAGACCCGCCCCCGCGTGTCGGCAAGCAAAGGGCGCATTCAATCTGAGGCTTTCGCGCACCACTTGGGCCAAAACTGTGACTTCAAACCCTATTCGGGGAAAACAAAGCACCTGTCCCGACGAACGGTCAGCCACATGACCCGCCCCGGACTAGGGACAAAAACATTCGGCACGGTGGCCCTCAGGATCGAGCCGTCATGGTCCATCCGGAACTCGACGAGGCTTTCATTGCCAAGAAATCGGGCCCGCTTAACAACACCACGCGCGGCAACGCCATCGGTGGGCGTCGGTAACGGTCCCTTGCCGTTACGGTCAAAATCCAGCCGGACGTGTTGCGGGCGAAAAACGATTTCAACATCCGTGTTATCCGGAACACCCGGCGCCAGAAACTGTCCAAAAGGGGTTTCAGCCAAAGCGCCATTCACCTTGGCCCGCAACACATTGACATCGCTAAAAAATGCCACCGCCGCCTTGTCTGCCGGTCGCGTATAAACGTTGTACGGTGCACCTTGCTGAACAATCTTGCCCCGCCGCATCAGCGCGATCTCGTCGGCCATGCGCATCGCCTCTTCCGGCTCGTGCGTGACCAACACGACAGCGGCATCCTCTTCCTTGAGGATCGCCAGCGTTTCGTCCCGAATGCCGTCTCGCAAACGGTTGTCGAGGCCCGAGAACGGCTCGTCCATCAGCATGATCCGTGGACGCGGGGCCAAAGCGCGGGCCAGTGCGACGCGTTGCTGTTCGCCGCCGGACAAATGATGCGGGAAATTGTCGACGAACCGCATCAGGTCGACCTTTCTCAGCAATTCTTCGACGCGGGAACGTTTCTCGTCCCGATGTCCTTTCAGGCCAAAGGCGACATTGTCGGCAACGCTCAGATGGGGAAACAGCGCAAAGTCCTGAAACATCAGGCCAATCTCGCGCCGTTCTGGCGGTACGCGAAACACCGTATCGCAGATCAATTTGCCATCGACATAGATCTCGCCGGACTCCTGCATCTCGACCCCGGCAATCATGCGCAACGTGGTCGACTTACCGCAGCCAGAAGGCCCCAGCAGGCACGTCACCTGCCCCGCCTGCACGGTCAGAGAGACATCATCCACGACAACGCGCCCCTCATACCGGGCGATCAGATTTCGGATTTCCAGTCGAGGAGGAGTAGCGTTTTCTGTCACCGATGGGCCCCGTTGCCTTTCCCGATCAAATCCATCGGGCTTGGGCGGGGATAACAACCCCGCCCGTCAGGCGCAAGAGATCAGCAGCACCCGCCGGTTGCAGCCTCGCCCGTGGCCTCAAACGGACTTTCGCCACCGCAGCCTTCGAAAATTCCGTAATGGGTCGAGAAATCACCGATGAACTCGAAATGCCGTTCAAAACGCGTATCTTTCAGCATCATCCATGTGTTGCCACAGACCGGAAAGACCTTGCCTGCCTCAATCGCGTGGTGATCATCCAGTTCGAACAGCTGCGGCGCGTTTGGAATGGTGCCTTTGTAGATCACGGCCTGACCGTAGTCCTCGCAAGCCGGTTCCAGTTCCGGCAGTTTGAACAACCGGTACGTGGCCGAGAGGAATTTCAAAGGTGCCACACGTTCCTCGAGCGCTGGGTTTTCGATGGTCAGCGGGCGATGGGTCACACGGCGCGGATCGCCAAACCCGGCCTTGCGCGAAATCGACAGAAAATCATTCCAATACAGCGCGCCCGAAAGGCATTCGCCATACAGAACTTCATCCTCCGCCATCGCTTGCGGAACGCGGCGGTCGGCATAGACGTCCGAGAAATACATCTCGCCGCCTTCTTTCAGCAACCGATGCGCGCCGCGCAACACAGCCTCTTTGTCGGTGGCCAGATTGATGACGCAGTTCGAGACGATGATGTCGAAGGAACCGGGTTCCAGATCAAGCTCATCCAGCTTTTCGATGTAACCGTGGTGGAATTCGACATTCGACGCGCCGTGCCCAAAGGCCTGCGCGTGATAGTCTTGGTGAGCACGCGCGACGTCCAGCTGCCCGGGCGTCATGTCTACACCGACCACGTGTCCCTTTTCGCCCACCATCGCAGACAGGGCGTAGACGTCTCGGCCAGCCCCGCAACCAAGATCCAGAATGCGCATCCCTTCAAGGTCCAGCGGTGCGATCAAGCCGCAGCCGTAGTAACGCGTTAGAACCTCATCGTGGACTTTCGACAGGATCTTTTTGAGGTGATCGGGCATGTCATCAGGTGTGCAACACGCGTTTGTCTGCAAGTCGTCACTGCCCTGCAGAACCTCGCCATAATAATTCTGCACTGCCTCATGCTTCATAGCGGCTTTCCTTTTTCCCGGTGGCTGCAAAGCAGCTAATGCAGAGCTACGCCCGGCGCAATCCGGACGCCCTCATTCTGACGAAAGCGTGAGAAAATGTTGGCGTTAGGCCAACAAATCGAAATCAAAACCTGCGCGCACTTTACCGTTCACCTGAATCTCAAGCCGGTGCGCTCCGGGAACCAGTTTGAACGTGGTCGCGTCACCCTTGAGTTTGTGCTTTTTGCTTAAGGATAGAGTTCCGTCTTTCAACTCGGACTGTTTCAGCTTGTGAACTTTGGGCGAAGTTTTTCCACCAGGTCGTTGAAAGTGAACAATATAGTCGACAAGAACCGGCAGATCCCCTGATCCGTTCAACGTAACGTCGAATTCAAGCGCACCGCCAATCTGAGCCTCGCCGTTGATCTTCACATCCACTGCAATCTCGGCATCCGGATCAAAGCACAGCATCTTCATTGCTCGCGGGTTACCTGCCTTCACAAGACCCCGCAGTGTATGCGATGTCATCCAATCCAGTTCGGCCTGATCCTGCTGCGCCGAGAGTGCCCAGCTCTGTAACCGGTCCAGCACCAGATCCGGGTTCTTTTTGGTAATGTCATTCAGATGGTTTGCCACCGACCGCGTGACGTACCGCGTGCCATCTGAATGCAGCCGGTCCAGCAGTGGCAACGGGTAAGTCAGGTCCAGCCCAACCGCCTGCCCCCAAGGCAAGCGCGGGCGTGTCCCCTCGCTGACCAGTCGGCGCACGTGATAGCTGTCATGCGCACACCAATCTTGCATCCGCGCCATGACCTGTTCGGGATAGGCGTTCAAGAATGGACGGATAGCCCATTCCATCGAAAACCGCTGAGTCAGTTCTGCCAGCACGTCCAGAGACTGATCCGGATGGTCCATCCCAACAGACACGACCCAATCCCCCAGTGGCGCAAAGATGAAATCACCGAAATCATCATCCGTCTTGTTGGGGTCCAGTGGAGGAGGCAGCGCGCGCAACAAGATCGGGGCGATAGCCGGTAAATCTCCGGGTACTGCGCTTTGCAGACATTTGGCGATCCACGCCATACGCTCTTTCAATTCCAGATCCAGCAGGCGCGACATGACCTGCGCCTGGAATGCATCCGCGTCAAAGGCCGGGTCTGCGCCAGCAAAGAGACCGGCCAGATAGCGGGTCTTTTCTGCGTTAAACAGCTGGTCTTTCAGTGAAAAATTCTGAGCCATCTCTATATCGTCAGGTTTGTGGCGCCGCCATCCAGCAGAATGTTCTGACCAACGATGAACCCGGCATGTTGCGAGCACAAGAACGCACAAGCAGCACCAAACTCGTCCCGCGTTCCATACCGGCGCGCAGGGATAGTTGCCGCACGCGCTGCACGGGCCTCGTCAATCGAAATCCCTTTTTGCGCCGCCACGCCGCCATCCAGCGAGTTCGCGCGGTCTGTGGCGTGGATACCCGGCAGCAGGTTGTTGATCGTGACACCTTTCGGCGCGACCTGGCGCGCTGTTCCGGCAACGTAACCGGTCAGTCCGGTGCGAGCCGCATTCGACAACCCCAGCGCCGGAATCGGCGCGCGCACCGATTGCGAAGTGATGTTGACCACCCGGCCCCAGCCCTTGTCCATCATGCCAGGCAGAAGTGCCTTCATGAACGCAATCGGCGTCAGCATGTTGGAATCCAGCGCCTTGATAAAATCGTCACGATCCCAGTCCGACCACAACCCCGGAGGCGGTCCACCCGCGTTTGTCACAAGGATATCAACGCCCTGTGCCGCTTCGATCACCTGCGCCTGCCCCTCGGAGGACGTCACATCGCAAGCTACTGTCCGGACCTGCACGCCATGTTCCGCGCGAATACGTTCAGCCGACACTTCCAAGGCTTCAGAACCGCGTGCGTTCATCACCAAATCAACACCAGCGGAGGCCAAAGCTTCGGCGCATCCCAGTCCCAGTCCTTTGCTGCTGGCACATACCAGCGCGCGTTTTCCTTTGATTCCCAGATCCATCTGATCCTCCCTGTCTTTGCCGGACATCTAGCACCAGCCTTTCAGGGAAGACCAGCAATCGATCCGGGGTCAGTAGAAGAACTCTTCGCGCACAATCTTGCCATCCGCGACGTGGTAGATGGCGACTTCGCGCATATCAAAGCTGTCACCGCTTTCCTTGACGGTGCCCTTCACTTCGAAGATCACGGCAAAGCGGTCGTCGCCATGGACAAACGGATCGCTCACCGAAGCGTGGGTCACATCATGTGCACCTTCCCACCACTCCTGCTTCGCCCGGATCGCGTCAAGCCCATTGGCTTCGCGGCCCATGCCCGAGTAATCCACCGATTCAACAGAAACGGCATCGTCTGAATACAGTTTATCCAAATTCTCTTTGTTTCGACCCTCGCGACATCCGGCGACCAGTTCGTCTGCGATTTCTTTAAAATTCATCACTCCTCTCCACTATTTGTTCACTATATGTTCTCATTGCCACATCCACGCGATTCTGAACAGCCCCTTTGTCTTGCCTCGGCAGGATTCCCCGCATATACGCGCGTTCATGCTTGATACCGCCTCGAACCAACCCGTTTTGCCGCCCGAGATCGCCCGGCGCCGGACATTTGCCATCATCTCACACCCGGATGCGGGCAAGACGACGCTGACTGAAAAGTTCCTGTTGTATGGGGGCGCGATTCAGATGGCCGGTCAGGTGCGCGCCAAGGGTGAGGCGCGTCGGACGCGTTCGGACTTCATGCAGATGGAGAAGGATCGCGGTATCTCGGTCTCGGCATCAGCCATGTCTTTCGACTATGACAACTTCCGGTTCAATCTGGTGGATACACCCGGTCACTCGGACTTTTCCGAGGATACCTATCGCACGTTGACCGCCGTGGACGCTGCCGTCATGGTGATCGACGGCGCGAAAGGTGTGGAAAGCCAGACACAGAAGCTGTTCGAGGTCTGCCGCCTGCGTGACCTGCCGATCCTGACCTTCTGTAACAAGATGGACCGCGAAAGCCGCGATACGTTTGAGATCATTGACGAAATTCAGGAGATGCTGGCCATCGACGTCACGCCCGCCGCGTGGCCCATCGGCGTTGGTCGGGACTTCATCGGCTGCTACGACATGCTGCGCGACCGGTTGGAGCTGATGGACCGCGCCGACCGCAACAAAGTGGCCGAAAGCATTCAGATCAACGGTCTGGACGACCCCAAGCTGGCCGAGCATGTGCCCGAGCATCTGCTGGACAAGCTGTTGGAAGAAGTCGAGATGGCCCGCGAATTGCTGCCTGCGCTCGACCCACAGGCGGTGCTTGAAGGTCATATGACCCCGATCTGGTTCGGCTCAGCTATTAATTCATTCGGCGTAAAGGAACTGATGGAGGGCATCGGTGCCTACGGGCCTCAGCCACAGGTTCAATCTGCCGAACCCCGGCAGATCGCGCCGAATGAAAAGAAGGTCGCAGGTTTTGTGTTCAAGGTGCAGGCCAACATGGACCCCAAGCACCGTGACCGTGTGGCCTTTGTGCGCATGGCTTCGGGCCATTTCAAGCGCGGCATGAAGCTGACCCATGTGCGGTCGAAGAAACCAATGGCGATTTCGAACCCTGTGCTGTTTCTGGCCTCTGACCGGGAACTGGCCGAAGAGGCCTGGGCCGGCGACATTATCGGCATCCCCAACCACGGCCAGCTGCGCATCGGTGACACGTTGACCGAAGGCGAAGCGCTGCGCGTGACCGGCATCCCCTCGTTCGCGCCTGAGCTGCTTCAAGGTGTCCGAGCGGGCGATCCGATGAAAGCCAAGCATCTGGAAAAAGCCCTGATGCAGTTTGCCGAAGAAGGTGCTGCCAAGGTGTTCAAGCCTTCGATCGGTTCCGGCTTTATTGTTGGCGTCGTTGGCGCGCTACAGTTCGAAGTTCTGGCCAGCCGTATCGAGATGGAATACGGCCTGCCCGTTCGCTTCGAGGCGTCTCAATTCACCAGCGCGCGCTGGGTCAGCGGTGAAAAGGCCGAGGTCGACAAGTTCGTCAACGCCAACAAGCAGCACATCGCCCATGACCACGACGGCGACATCGTCTATCTGACGCGTCTGCAGTGGGACATCGACAGGGTGGTACGCGACTACCCAGAGCTGAACCTGACCGCCACAAAAGAGATGATGGTGTGATTCAAATGGCCGATTGCACAGGCGGCAAAGCCTGTGCAAACTTGCGCACATGAGCGACGAACCTCTGATGTCTCCGGGCCGTATGCAGGGCACTGTGCGCGGAAACCGAAACCTGAGAAAACTATTTGAATTCAGCGTCGAATCGCCAGACGCTCATCCTTGCAATTCCCCTGATCACAGCGTCCTTTGGCAGGTTCCGGCATGACCACCTGGGGGATCGTGTCCATGGTCCGCGGGTCGACCGAGGACATCCTTAAGTTCGCAGCCCATCACCTCGATCTGGGCGCCGACTACTTGTACATCTACATGGACGAGCCCAACCCGGAAGCTCACAGAGTGCTTCGCAAGCACCCGAAAATCCGTTCGCGAATCTGCGATGACGCGTTCTGGGAGAAACGCAAACGAGATCGGCCGGAAAGGCATCAGGTACGCCAGACACTGCATGCGACATTTGCCTATCGCAACACCGATCTGGACTGGCTGGCCCATATCGATGTGGACGAGTTCCTGTGGTCCTCAAAACCCGTCCGGGAACAGTTGCAATCGGTCCCCTCCAACACCCCTGCCGTCCGCGTCCGGCCCATGGAAGTGATGGCGGGCGACGAGAATTTGTACAAGGCACACATCCCCAGCGGCCCGGACCGTTCGGCGATGGTGCAGTCTATCTATCCCAACTACGGCAGCTTTGTTCTTGGCGGGTTTCTCAGCCATGTTCAGGGCAAGTTGTTTGTCCGTACAGGGATGGAAAAACTGAACTTTCGCATCCACAACCTGTTTCATAACAAAGAGCTTTTGCCCTGCAAATTTGAACTGCCCGGACTGGAGTTGTGCCACCGCCATGCAGTGGACTGGGACCATTGGGTCGCCCACTATCCATTCCGGATGGAGCGCGGCTCTTACCAACCCGGTATGTCGCCCAATGTCCCCCGCGAGCTTGGCGGTCTGAACAAAAATGAGCTGTTCAACTGGATCGAAACGGAACAGGGTATGGACGGCCTGCGCGCTTTTTTCGAGGAAATCAGCGGTGCCGACCCCGACGTGCGGGCACGGCTGAAAGAGTATGGGCTGATCCGGCACAGGCCGCTGGATCTGGATGCGAAGATTGCGAAACACTTTCCCGGAAGCTGCTGAATTGTTGCGAAAAATCTGCAGCGGGCGATGGTGACATCAGGTTAAGGGGTCTTCATTTGACCCTGCCCCACGATTTTGTTATGTCCGCGCAAAGCCGAAATGTGCCTGACAGCGCATGGCCATCCGGGCCCGGCATACCTTTGACGCGCGGGCCAGGTCTAGTGTCCGCATGAACCGGACATACATGACAAAATTTAACGAACTGAACCTGAACCCGAAGGTCCTCAAAGCCATTGAGGAAGCCGGATACGAAACGCCCACTCCGATTCAGGAGGGCGCCATCCCCCCCGCGCTTGAAGGGCGCGACGTGCTTGGGATTGCGCAGACCGGCACTGGCAAGACTGCCAGCTTCACCCTGCCTATGATCACCCTGTTGGCCCGTGGCCGCGCACGCGCACGGATGCCGCGTTCGCTGGTGCTGTGTCCGACGCGGGAATTGGCTGCTCAGGTGGCCGAGAACTTCGATACTTACTCCAAACACTTGAAACTGACCAAAGCGCTGTTGATCGGCGGCGTCAGCTTCAAGGAACAAGAGGCCCTGATCGATCGCGGGGTTGACGTTCTGATCGCGACGCCCGGCCGCCTGTTGGACCATTTCGAGCGCGGCAAGCTGTTGTTGACCGGCGTACAGATCATGGTTGTGGACGAAGCCGACCGGATGCTGGATATGGGCTTTATCCCGGATATCGAACGCATCTTCTCGCTGACGCCGTTCACCCGTCAGACCCTGTTCTTCTCGGCCACCATGGCGTCGGAGATTGAGCGGATCACGGACACTTTCCTGTCCGCCCCCGCGCGGATCGAGGTCGCCCGCCAGGCCACCGCGTCCGAGACCATCGAACAGGGCGTCGTGATGTTCAAAGGCGGTCGCCGCGACCGTGAAGCCAGCGCCAAGCGCAAGACCCTGCGCGCGCTGATCGACTCAGAAGGCGAAGAGTGCACCAACGCGATCATCTTCTGCAACCGCAAGACGGATGTGGATATCTGCGCGAAATCACTGAAGAAATACGGCTATAACGCCGCAGCGATCCACGGTGATCTGGATCAGTCGCAACGGATGAAGACGCTGGACGGATTCCGCGATGGCTCACTTCGCCTGCTCGTGGCGTCTGATGTGGCCGCTCGTGGGTTGGATATCCCCTCGGTGAGCCATGTGTTCAACTTCGACGTCCCCGGCCACGCCGAAGATTATGTGCACCGCATTGGCCGTACGGGCCGCGCCGGACGTGAAGGCAAAGCCATCACCATCTGCTCAAAGCGCGATGAAAAGGCGTTGGACGCGATCGAAAAGCTGATCCAGAAGGAAATTCCGCGGATCGACAATCCGATCAAGGAAGAGCCTAAGGACGAAGCACCGAGGCCCGAAAAGAAAACCAAATCTTCAGAAGGCAGGAAGAGCGAAGCCAAAAAAGGCGACCGCAAAAGGGACAAAGATTCCAAAGGTCGCGGTCGCCGCGATGATGGCGGTCAGGCGGTTGTGGGCATGGGGGATCACCTGCCCAGCTTCATCGCTCTTAGCTTTGATGAGCGCCGGGCGGGCTAAATCGCCAATACCAGCGCCAGTATTGAGGCACCAAGCAACGTCATCCCGGCGATCTCGCGCCGGGTGATGCTTTCCCTGAAAAACAGGATCGAAGCAAACAGGCTGAGGATCAACTCAACCTGCCCTAGTGCTTTAACATAGGCGGCGTTCTGCAACGTAAAGGCAAGGAACCAGCAAAACGAACCGCACAGGCTGGTCAGGCCAACAAAAACACCGGTCTTGCGCGTATCCCACACCGCCCGCAGTTCTGTCCTGTCGCGCCACAGCAGCCACAGACCCATGCTGAGGAACTGGAAAGAGACCACGACGGCCAGCGTGATTAATGCGCGGAACCATGCGTCGATGTCGCCCAATTCCAACGAAGCTCCGCGATAGCTGACAGATGAAAAGGCGAAAAGTACCCCCGAACCCAATCCCAAGCGCGATGCGCGGTTGGTCAAGTGCTTCCACCACACCCCGTCCCCGCCGGGGTTTTTCGATAGCAGCAGCACTGCCACCAAGCCCAGAAAGATCGCGACCAATGCACCGGCGGACACCTGATCACCCAACACCAAAAAGCCGACGATGGCCGTTTGGATAACCTCGGTCTTTTTAAAGGTGATACCGACTGCGAAGTTGCGCTGTTTGAACAAGGCAACCACGCAGATGGTTGCGAGAATTTGAGACGTCCCACCAATGGCCGCGAACAGCCAGAACCGCCCGGTTAGTGATGGCACGCTGAAGCCGGTGACCTGAAGCGCCACGATCAGGCCCAAAACAGCCAGCGGCATCGAATAGGCAAAACGGGCAAAAGTCGCCCCAGCCGCAGAAAGCTTCACAGTGCTCAGCGATTTCTGCAGCATGAACCGTACGGTTTGAAACGCCGCAGCAGCGATGGTGACGGGAATCCATAAACTCATGGATTCCCTTGTGTCTTCAAATCACCCCTTTGGCCAGAGTGGATGCTGAACCGGGTCCTTGGCGCGCCAGAAATAGGACCGAAAGATCTCACCGTATGAGCGATAGACATAGGCTTCGTTGCTGGCCAGATAGCGGTCTTTGCCTGCACGATAAAGCGCAGGCAGCCGGTACCATGGCGCCCCCGGATTCATGTGATGAACAACGTGTAGATTGTTGTTTAAAAACAGAAATGCCAGCAGGCCACGATCTTCGACAATAACCGTTCGTGCTCTTGATTCTTCGTGCGCGCGGTGCTCAAGGAAGGTACGGATCTTAACCAGCCCCAACCCGATATAGGCCGACAGAACAAAGGCCCAGATCGGCATCGGGGACTGAGCGACAACCCACAGAACTGCGACCACCCCTGGGAGATGCAGCGCCCATGCCAGTAGAATGTCACGATCCCCACGCAGTGCGCCGCGAAGTTCATCCCGGAAGAACGTGTATTGCCCAATCGCCGGTCCAAGAACAATTCGCCCGAATAGCGTGTTGTTCGCCGATAGCAGCCATTTCTGCCAACCGCGCAGAGTGTTCCAGACCTTCGGATCAAGATAGTTCGACTCGGGGTCGTCATACGGGTCAGTCAGGGTTGAATCCCGATGGTGCGCCAGATGCAGGTCCCGAAACCTGTTGTACGGAATGAACAAGGTCAGCGGCAGTGCCATCAGCGCTTCGTTCACCCAACGTATGCGAAATGGATGTCCATGCAGCGCCTCATGCGTCAGTGATGAGTGCAGCGCTGCGACCAGCCCCATTGCCGGAATGGCCAGCCAGACCGGCAGCGCAAAGATCACCGCCAGCCATGCCGCATAGCAGGCCAGAATCAGGGCAAAGGTGCCCCACTCGGGTCCCGGCCGCTCAGACATTGCGACCCCAGGAGATTCCGGCCCAAACGCGCTCGTAAATTACATAGAGCGTCAAGCCGATTGCCGTGTTCACAACGGCCAGTGTCCCACCAACTGTGGCTGAGCCTGTAGCAACTAGCCCAACCAGAGTCATCATGACCAGGCCCATCGCATTCCACACCACTGCTTTCACGACAGATCTTCGTCGCGTTTCCATTCCGTCACCCATATTGTTGTTATATTTTAAGAATTACGTATCTGGACCGGGGTTGAAAATTCTGAATATGATTAACAAAACTCATCAGTTGTGATATTTTTCATCACATGACGGATAAAATAGACAAACGAGACCGCGCTGCGCAATTCAGACTACGTCTTGCCCGCGCCATGGAAGAGCGACAGGTCAGCCAAAGCGCATTGGCGAGAAATATTGGCGTTGACCGCTCGACTGTGTCACAGCTTTTGACCGGTGAAGGTGCGCGGCTTCCGAACGCGCATGTGGTGGGCAGCTGTGCCTCGGCGCTGGGGGTTTCTGCGGATTGGCTGCTCAGCCTGTCTGACCGACCTGAAAGCGCAGCCGAGTTGCTGGCAAGTTCCCTGAGCATGACCAAGGCCCCGCGCGCGCTGGTTGATGAGCGTATTTTCGAATGGCACAAAGAAGCTGCGGGCTACAAAGTCCGGTATGTTCCGGCGACTTTGCCAGACATGTTGAAATCCCGTGCCGTGCTGGAATGGGAATATGCCCCACATCTGGGCCGAACGGCCGATCAGGCCATTGGGGCCTCGGCGGATCGCCTGACTTGGATGCGCAGCGCGCAATCCGACTATGAAATCGCGATGCCGCTGTTTGAGGTCGACAGCTTCGCCCGCGCGACTGGCTATTACGAAGGTCTATGCCCGAAAATCCGTTTGGACCAAATCGATCACCTGCTTGAGGTATGCGAACAGCTTTACCCCCGTCTGCGCATCTATCTTTTCGATGCCAAACGCCTGTATTCCGCACCGGTCACGATTTTCGGGCCTCTGCTGTGTGTGTTTTATGCGGGCAGCCACTATATGGCGTTTCGCGACCGCGACCGAATCGAAACTTTTACCCGTCATTTCGACACATTGGTGCGCGAAGCAGATGTGACGGCGCGGGACTTTCCCGAGCACCTTCGACAATTGCAAGCGGCAATCCCCGCCTGATAGCGATCCCATGATGCGCGCGCCACCAAGGTGTGATATCGTCACTTGGCGCGAACTTTCGGGCATTCCGATTACAGACGGAGGACCACAGGAATGGACGCATTAAAAACCGCTCAATATGCTCGGGCGCTTTATTCGGCCCACGGCGATCAGGCCGAGGCGGAAGCTGCACAGAAAATGCGCGAGTGTGAAGCCGCCGGGAACATACAACAGGCCCGGGATTGGCAGGCAGTCCGCCAATCCATCCGCCAGATCCGCGGGCCCAATCAGGGCTGAAAGCGCTTAAACCTTTGGGTCGGGGTTAACTGTATGCCCGTCGACGGCAATCACTTGCCCCGACACCAGCCGTGCTGCGTCAGACGCAAGAAACACGGCCATATTGGCGATATCGTGACCTTCGACAAAACGCCCCATTGAGGTGCCCGAAGCATAGCCTTCATAAACCTGGTCGCGGGTCATACCCTTGGCGTCGGCTTCGCGTTGCAACACGCCTTCCATCCGCGGGCCTTCGACCGCGCCGGGGCAGATGGCGTTGCACCGCACACCATGCGGACCCAGTTCCATCGCCAGCGTCTTGGCCAGTCCGATCATCCCCCATTTCGCCGCCGCGTAAGGCGCCCGATTGGGATAGCCATATTGGCCAGCGGTCGAAGACGTGATTACGACTGCGCCGTTACCCTGCCGCTTAAGCAGTGGCGCCGCATATTTCGAGCAGAGAAACGCCCCTTCCAAGTTGACCGCAAGGCACATGCGCCAGTCATCCAAGGCCACATCCTCGACTAGGGCCGTCGGCCCCGCGATCCCTGCATTTGCGCACAGGGTGTTCAACCCGCCCCATTCGGCCTCTATGTCGTTGAACAAGGCGGCCACGGCCTCCTCATCCGCAACATTGATCTCAGACCGCTGCCAACTGACGGGGCATTTGGACAGCGCATTCGGATCGAGATCCGCCACCCAGACTTGCGCGCCAGCAGCATCGAATGCCTCAGCCATGGCGCGGCCAACGCCCGAGGCGCCAGCCGTGATTAGAACGCGCCCGCTCATGCCGGTTTCCGGATCGCAGCGCCTGCGCCTTCCGGATAGGGCAATCCTGACTGCGCTTCGGTAATCCGGGCCATCGCGGCCTCGATTTCAGCTGACGGCGCGCTGGGACGGCGGGTTTCCAAACTGACATGCAGCAGGAAGCTTTCGCCAGTGGCCAGCAGTTTGTCGCCTTCATACATGCTGTGGAACACGTGCAATTTCTTGCCCTGCCCCAACAGCATCTGCGTGCGCACTTCGATCTTCGCACCAGCGTTAACTTCGTCAATATACCGAATGTGGTTTTCGGCGGTGAAGTAGCTGCCACCTGATGAGATGTAGTCCGCGTCACAGCCGATAACCTCCATGAAACGGTCGGTCGCGGCAGCGAAGGCCTCAAGATACCGGGCTTCGTTCATGTGGCCGTTATAGTCCGTCCAGTCCAACGGCACCGCGCGTGACAGCGTCAGGATCGGCTGGCTCAGATCGGCCTGCTCCATCGTCGGCAAAGCACCCGGTTTCAACGCGGCATCGTGTTGGTTCAGCACTGCGCCCGCGCCATAGTTTTGCGCCTTCAACGCGCGCATCATGCCCACAAGGTTATTGTCGCGAATACGCTCCAACTCGCGGATCGAGTGCATACCGGACTGTGCATCTGACTGATCGGCGATCATGTCGACCAGTTCACCCGTGAATTCCGGAACATCCATCAGCTTGGTCCAGGGCCATTTCAGGGCTGGCCCGAACTGCGCCATAAAGTGTCGCATCCCGGCTTCGCCGCCGGCCACGCGATAGGTTTCGAACAGACCCATCTGCGCCCAGCGGATACCAAAGCCCATACGGATCGCTTCGTCGATTTCCTCGGTCGTTGCGATGCCATCCTTGACCAGCCACAGCGCCTCACGCCAGACGGCCTCGAGGAAACGGTCAGCAATATGCGCGTCGATCTCTTTTTTGACGTGCAGCGGGAAAAAGCCCACCGATTTCAACAGGTCCTGCGCCCGTTCGATCATCTCAGGCGGGTTCTTGTCGGTCGGCACCAGTTCGATCAGCGGTAACAGGTAGACCGGGTTGAACGGATGCGTCACCACGATCTGTTCGGGACGCAGCGCTCCTTCCTGCAGTTCTGAAGGTTTGAATCCACTGGTCGAAGAGCCGATGATCGCATCCGCGTCACAAGCCTCCTGCAAGCCTTTGTAAACCCTCAACTTCAGATCCAGTCGTTCCGGCACGCTTTCCTGAATCCAAGTGGCCCCCTGAACGGCCTCGGCCAGATCGTCGTGGAAGGTCAAAGTGCCCTCGGGAGGTAACGGCACATCGCTCAATCCCGGCAGGGACCGGCGGGCATTGTCCAGAACCTCTCCAATCTTTCGTTCCGCTTCCGGGTCCGGGTCAAGCACCCGAACGTCCCAGCCGTTCAACAAGAACCGCGCGGCCCATCCACCACCAATTACACCACCACCGATGATAGCTGCTGTTGTCATGCCATCCCGCCTGTCTAAGTAAGAATCTTCATCTTTTCAAAAGTACTCCGGGGGCTTGGGGGCTGGCCCCCAAATACCCACGCTGATCACTTCGCCACCGGCGCCCGTTTCACTAGTCCCAGCTTCTCACGCACTTCCTGCGCACCGATCACCCGAGCGCCCATGTTCGAGACGATGGTGTTGGCACGTTCAACCAACTGCCAGTTCTCAGCCAGAACACCTTTGTCCAGCCAGAGGTTATCCTCGAGACCGACGCGTACATTGCCGCCTGCCAGCACCGAAGCCGACGCATAAGCCATCTGGTTCCGGCCAAGCGCGAACGCACTGAAGGTCCAGTCATCAGGCACGTTGTTCACCATCGCCATGAAGGTGTTCAGGTCATCCGGCGCGCCCCATGGCACGCCCATGCACAGTTGAACCAGAGCCGGGCTGTCCAGAACGCCGTCCTTCACCAGCTGCTTGGCGTACCACAGATGACCGGTGTCAAAGGCTTCGATCTCGGGCTTCACACCCAGATGTGTCATCATGCGGCCCATCGCCTGCAGCATGCCCGGCGTGTTGGTCATGACATAGTCGGCCTCGGCAAAGTTCATCGTGCCGCAGTCCAGCGTGCAGATTTCGGGCAAACACTCGGCCACATGCTCAACCCGCGCGGCCGCGCCGATCATGTCGGTGCCATCTTCGTTCAACGGCAGAGGAGATTCGGTGGGGCCAAAGATCATGTCTCCGCCCATCCCGGCAGTCAGGTTCAGAACTACGTCCACCTCGGCCTCGCGAATGCGCTCGGTTACCTCGCGATACAGGTCCAGACGACGACTGGGCGCACCGGTTTCCGGGTCACGCACATGACAGTGAACAATGGCCGCGCCGGCCTTGGCTGCGGCGATCGCGCTTTCGGCAATCTGCTTCGGCGAACGCGGCACATGCGGGCTGCGATCCTGCGTTCCGCCCGAGCCGGTAACGGCACAGGTGATGAAGACTTCACGGTTCATTTCCAATGGCATGGTGTTTTCCCCAACTTATACCCGGTTTTGACCCAAGTTATCCTCAGGCTTCTCCCCGGATTCCGATTTGCTTTCATGCCCGACTCTGGCGCAGCCTTGTGCAAACAACTTGCCAGAATGCGAATCGAACTTGATGAAATCCGCAAAAAACATACTCCAGCCCGAACATCGCGCCCTGAAAACGGCCGTGCTGGTTCTGGACGAATGCAACACACTCAGCTTTGCGTCGGCCGTCGATCCGATGCGCGCCGCCAATCGGTTAGCGGATCGTCCTGCTTTTGACTGGGACTATGTGACCGCAACAGCGGAGCCAGCGATGCTGACCAGCGCCCTGAACGTTCCGGGCATTCCACTGGCGCGGCTGCAGGGTTGCGACCTGATGATCGTCATCGCAGGGTTTCAACTGGCGCGCCACGCCACCCCTAGCCTATTGGCGGGACTGCGCCGCATCGCAAGCACCGGAGCCACCATGGCCGGTATTGACGGAGGGCCATGGTTACTGGCCGAAGCCGGGCTGCTGGACGGTCATGCCGCCACCACCCATTGGGAAGATCTGGACAATTTTGCGAACCGCTTCCCCGAGGTGGACGTCCGCCCCGACCGCTTCACAGTCTCAGGTAACCGCCTGACCTCTGGCGGCGCGATTCCGGCGGTCGAGATGCTGCTGCATATCATCGCCGCGCGCCACGGCGCAGGTTTTGCGGCCCGTGTATCGGGTCTGTTCCTATATGATGGCGCACCGAGCCCATCGAAACCGCAAAGCCGCACAGGTGCCCCACATCGCCACACGGCTTTGACGGCCAAAGCGAACACACTGATGGAATCATCCCTCGACGACCCTCTGCCGCTGGCGGATATCGCCCACACCCTGGGCACCAGCCCGCGCACATTGCAACAGCAGTTCCGCCTGCGCCTGAACACAACGCCGCAGGATCATTACCTGCAACTGCGTCTGGCCGAAGCGCGCCGCCTCGTCACCGATACCGACATGCCGCTGATGGATGTGGCCCTCGCCACCGGATTTGGCTCACAGTCTAGCTTCGCCCGCGCCTTCCGGACAGCCCATGGCCTTTCGGCCCGCGACCTGCGTCAGGACCGCGCCCAGCCGACGCATCACTGACGGGATCCCCTTCATCTGGCCCCAAATACCTCGGGGGAGCCGCGCAACGCGCGGCGGGGGCGGAGCCCCCTAAAACGGCATAGGGTGTGCTCGGTGCGCGGCACTGATCTCTTTCAGCACCTCATCCGCCAATTGCAGGTCCTTACCCGCCAGAATATGCTCAAGCTGCGCCACAGTGGTCGCTCCGAAAATAGCCGACATCATGAACGGCCGCGTCCGGCACCAAGCCAGCGCCATATGAACCGGGTCCATACCGTGCCGATTGGCAATCTCCAAATAGGCATCGACCGCGTCGAACACGCGGACGTACTTGCGACCGCCCATTGTCGGAACCAGAGACATACGCGACCTGTCGGGCACGACATCATTCTGGTATTTGCCGGTCAGGAATCCAGCTGCCAATGGCGAGAACGCCATCAGGCCCACATCCTCGTGTACGCTCAGCTCGGCCATATCCAAGTCGAAGTGGCGGCACAGCAGCGAATATTCGTTCTGCACCGAGGCGACGCGCGGCGTACCCATCTGTTCGGCCAGACGCAGCCATTGCGCCGTTCCCCAGGCGCTTTCGTTCGACAGGCCGAACGCGCGGATGTTGCCCTTGTCGACCTGCCGCTGCAGAGCCGTGAGGCATTCCTGCATGTTCGCCAGCACTTCGCTGGTGTTGTGACCGGACGGCGCATAATCCCAGTTCTGCCGGAACATGTAGCTGCCGCGATTGGGCCAGTGAAACTGGTACAAATCGATGCAATCGGTCTGCAGCCGGCGTAGCGAGCCCTCGATGGCCTCAGGGATCGTCTGCGCCGTAATGGGTGCCCCGTCCCGCGCATGCATGAAACCGGCTCCGGAGTGCTTTGTGGCCAAAATGTACTCACCCCGCCGCGCGGAATTGGCCGCGTTCCAGTTGCCGATTATTTCTTCGGTTCTTCCGACGGTTTCTTTGGAAACCGGGTTCACCGGGTACATCTCGGCCGCGTCGAGGAAATTGATCCCGGCGTCCAGTGCCATATCAATCTGCGTGTGTGCGTCAGCCTCAGAGGTTTGCGTGCCGAAAGTCATCGTTCCAAGGCACAGATCCGTCACCTCAATCCCGGTGCGTCCCAATGGGTTCTTTTTCATCTCAAAATCCTTCTGCTCGCAACGACGCGCACCCTAAAGCAGAAGACCGCCAGAGCAAGGGCGCCGGACATCAATTCAGGTAAATCAGGCTGGCCACTGCAAAAAAGGTCAGCACGCCAAAGACATCATTCGAGGTCGTTATGAATATCCCTGTCGCCGCAGCCGGGTCCTGTTTGAGCGCGCGCAATAGAAACGGTACCATCGCCCCAACCGAGGCGGCTATGATGGTGACAATCGCCAGGGCGACTATCGAAGTCACTACCAGCAGGCCGGGCCGGTCTATGGGAATGAACAGGCTACCCAGCAGAACCAGAATGCCCACAACAGAACCGACAATCAGGCCATTCAGCAGGGCGCCGTAAAGCTCACGCACGAAGCGCGATGCAAGGTCCCCGCGCCATTCGACGCCCGAGGTGAGTACCTGCACAGATACGGTTGAAGCCTGAATTCCGGCGTTCCCGGCTGTGGCCAGAACCACCGGGATAAAGCTGGCGAGGATCGCGGATTCAGCCAGGGCGTCTTCGTAGGAAACGATGGCGACAGCCGCGATAGAGCTGCCAATCAATCCGCCAAGCAACCATGGCAACCGGCGCCTCAGGATTTGCAAGGGTGTATCAAATTGGGTTGCGTCCGGAGAGACACCGCCCATCTTGAGCATGTCTTCCCCGACCTCCTCCCTCGCAATTTCCGACAGTTCCGGCGGCGCGATTCCGCCCAGAAATCGCCCGTCAGCATCCACTACAGCAATGACCGAAGCATCGCGCGCATCCGCTAGACGCAGCACCTCTTCCTGATCGGTGGCTCCGTCCACCGTGACCGGATCGCGCCTGACGATGTCCTCAATCCGCGTACTCTCGGGGTTCAACAACAGGTCCCGCATACGCAGATATCCGACAAGGCGCATATCGGATTCAACGACGAACATCATGTCCAGCCTATCGATGTCATCCGCGACGTCCCGCAGGTGCGAGACCACGTCACCGATCGTCCAAATCACCGGAATGGTCAGTACGCCATGCCGCATATGCGCGGCCGCGCTGTCATCGTGCACCGCCAGCGCCTTGTGCAGCTTGTCCGCATCCTTCCGGTCCGCGATCAGATCCTCGTGGGTTTCGGGCGGCAACGCTTCCAGCAGTTCGATGGCGTCGTCTCGCGAGATTTTGGAAACGATCTTGCGGAATTTTTTTCGCGTCGCGGCCTCATAAAGGACCGACCGAAGTTCCGGGTCCAGTTCGACCAGAACCGGCAGGCCGACGTCATCCGGCAACCATTCGAACAGGCGCCGCGCGCGTTTGGGGCGCATCTTGAGCAGGCATTTCAAAATGTCTGCCGATTGCCACCCTTTGAGAGCGGACAGAACGGCAAGGCGCTTGTCCAACGCGATCAGGGCTTCAAGGGATTGCACAACGGCCGCGTTGTTCCGCTTTGCCTCGGGCGTCTTTGAACTGTCCCAGTTCATCTCGCTGGGGCGTACCTGATCCATTGGTCACCTCATTTCGGTCAGTTGATCCCCTACTGGCATCACGTGACCTTAGTGTGAAATGCGGCTAATCGAGAACAATCTGCCCGAGGTAAGGCTCTCAGGACTCAGCCTTCTTTTCCCAGCGACCGGATTCTTCGGACCAGTATTGGGCCGAACATCCCGCGCCGGTCAGCGCCTTCCATTGGACACGTGCATGTTGGACGGCCTCGCCATCGTTGCCGTCAAAAAGGACGCATACGCGGTCGAGTTTTTCGACCTCACCGGGGTCAACCGGCGCGCCATCCACTGCCATAACGCAGGTCGGATCGTTGGCAGCCTGCGCTTCGGTCGTCAGCAGAATCGGCTGCGCTGCGTCGTGCGGCCCACCTGCCCGGCCATGTGGCAGGAACCCCTCTTCGGGCCCCAGCCACAGTTTTTCGTCCAGCCAATCCATCCGCGCGGGGTCGGTCCCCCGCACGGCAATCTTCCACCCGGCCTGCCGTGCCTTGTCCAGCAGCACCGGCAAGGTGTGCTCAAGCGGTTGGCGGGTCAGGTGGTAGAAATAGACAGCGCCCATCAGCTTACTCGAAGTTGTCCTGAACAAAGCGACTGAGCGCGCGGACGCCCCAACCGGTTGCGCCCTTGGGGGCGTAGGATGTCTCGGACGAGACCGAAGCCACACCTGCGATGTCCAGGTGAATCCACGGCGTTTCCTCTTTGACAAAACGCTGCAGGAACTGCGCGGCAGTAATCGAGCCCGCCGGACGCCCGCCGACGTTCTTCATGTCGGCAATCCGCGATTTGAGCTGCTTGTCGTAGCCTTCGCCCAGTGGCAGCCTCCATGCGCCTTCATCCTCGGCACCCGCCGCCTTCAGGAAGGCGTTGCAGAACGTGTCATTGTTCGAGAACACACCTGCATTCTCATGGCCCAGACCGATGATGACCGCACCGGTCAGCGTGGCCAAATCGACCATGCCCACCGGCTTGAACCGCTCCTGCGCGTACCACATCACGTCGCACAGAACCAAGCGGCCCTCGGCATCCGTATTGATGATCTCGACCGTGTCGCCCTTCATGGATTTGACCACATCGCCCGGACGGGTCGCATTGCCCGACGGCATGTTCTCGACCAAGCCGACCAGACCTACGACATTGGCCTTGGCCTTGCGCTGTGCCAGCGCCCGCATGGTGCCTGCGACGACGCCCGCGCCGCCCATGTCCATGGTCATGTCTTCCATGCCACCCGCCGGTTTCAACGAGATACCACCGGTGTCGAACACAACGCCCTTCCCGACCAGAGCCAGCGGCGCGTCATCCTTGTCGCCGCCATTCCACTGCATCACCACAACCTTCGAGGGGCTGACCGACCCCTGCCCGACGCTCAGCAGCGTGCGCATGCCCAGTTCGGCCAGTTTGTCTTCTTCCAGAACCTCGACCTCAAGGCCCAGCTCTTTCATCTCGGCCAGACGGTCGGCGAATTCAGTTGTGGTCAGGACATTGGCGGGTTCGTTGGTCAGATCGCGGGTCATCCGCACACCGTCAGCGACCGCGTAGAGCGGCGCAAAGCTGGCTTCGACTTCATCCGCTTTCTGGTGGCTGATTGTGACTGTGCCAGCCTCATCCGTCTCTTTGGTCTTGTGCGCATCGAAATCGTAGCTGCGCAACGCGATGCCCATGGCCAGATCTTCGGCTTTGACCTGATTGCCTGCCATCACCAGCAAGTCCTTGCTGCCCGCCAATTTGGCCAGCGCGGCACCAGCCTTGCGGGCCTCGGCCGGATCGGGGCGGCGCGGCAGAATCAGAACGTCCAGTGCCTCGGCGGCCATGCCGCCGGGCCACGCCATCGAGATCACGTCACCGGTTTTCACCTTTTCGAACCGCTCGCTTTCAACCAGCCGTGCAACGGCACCGCGCGTCAACCGGTTCGCACGGCGCGCTGCGGGGCTCATCTTGCCGTCAGACGGAATTATGATCGCCACACGGCCTTCGGCCTGCGCCATCGCATCCATGTCTGGGGCCTGGAAACGGATCGGTACAAGACTGCTCATTGCAAACTCCTCAAAATAAGTTCCCCAAGACCTAGCCCGCGCCGCCCGGCTTGACCAGATAGCAGTTTTCCCCGGCTGGCATTTGCATTACAGTCCCCGAAAAAATCCGACAGGCTCGGGGGAGAAGAATTTGGCAAGACAGAGCAGGCATAGGCCGTCGCACACTGCAACGTGCAGCGGTGATTCTGGCCTGTACCCGGCCCACAATCCCTTGTGCCCCAGTTTGGTGAGGGTTCCTTCGTGATCCTTGACCGTTACTTCGCCCGTCGTTTCATTCAGAGCTTTCTGGTTATTGGCGTCATCTTTCTAACGCTGATGATTCTGATCGACCTGATCGAACAGGTGCGCCGCTTTGACGAGGCAAACCTGTCTTTTGGACAATTGCTGCAACTGACCCTGTTAAACACACCCGCTGCAATCAGCGAGATGTTGCCCCTGCTGATCATCCTGTCGACGATTGCGCTGTTCATCGGGCTGGCGCGCAGCTCGGAACTTGTGGTGACCCGCGCCACCGGGCGGTCGGGCATTCGGGCCCTTCTGGCCCCGGTGATCATTGCGTTCATCATTGGCGCCATGGCGGTGGGACTGTTGAACCCCATCGCAGCGGCGACCTCGGAAGAATACAAGCGACTCGCCGATGCCTACAAAAACGACGGCGGATCGGCCTTTTCGATCAGTGCGGAAGGCTTGTGGTTAAGGCAGGGGTCTGCCAATGGCCAGTCGGTCATCCATGCGCGGGACACTTCAAACGGGGACACGTTTACCCTCAACCAAGTGACGATCATTACCTTTGCGCCGGACGGCACGCCGACCCAGCAGATCGTGGCCGATCAGGCCGATCTGGAGGCCGGGAAATGGGTTCTGAGCAATGCCAAAATCTGGTCGCTGGAGAATGGGGTAAACCCCGAGACCCACGCCGCTGAACATGCGGAGCTTGAAGTTCCAACCTCGCTCACTCGGCAGCGCATTCTTGATAGATTGGGAGAACAGGATTCAGTTTCGGTCTATGATCTGCCAGAGCTGATCCGCGACCTGCGCGAGGCCGGGTTTTCGACCAAACAATACGAAGTTTGGCTTCAGGTGCAGCTTGCCCGCCCCCTCTTCCTGATGTCGATGGTCCTGATCGGCGCAGCCTTCACCATGCGACACGTACGATTTGGCGGCACAGGTATCGCAGTTCTGACGGCCGTCCTGTTGGGCTTTGCCATCTACTTCATTCGCAACTTTGCCCAAATTCTAGGGGAAAACGGTCAATTGCCTATCTTAGTCGCGGCCTGGGCTCCGCCCTTTGCAGCCATCCTACTGTCTCTCGGTCTTTTGCTGCATGCGGAGGACGGCTGATGCGGCTTGTTGCCAGCTTGTTGCTGTCGGGCGCTGTTGCGCTGGCGATACCGATTGGCGTCGCGGCGCAGACGCAGTCGGCAGCTAATCCCGCGCAAAGTACCGCGCAAGAGGATCAACCGGCGCTTCTGGTGGCCGACAGGATCTTTATCACTCCGGAACGAAACCTGGTGGCCGAGGGGAATGTCGAGGCGTTTCAGGGCGACGTAAAGGTAACGGCCAAACGCATCACCTACGATCGGGAAACCGGCAACCTGTCGCTGGAAGGTCCGGTACGCCTCGATCAGGCTGGCGAAACTACATTGCTGGCGGATTCCGCCGAGTTGGACGACGGCATCATGAACGGCCTGCTCATTGGCGCGCGCATGGTGTTCGACCAGCAGGTTCAGATCGCCTCGGTTCAAGCCGCCCGCGCTGGTGGCCGATATACGCAGTTCAGCAAGGTCTCGGCAACGTCGTGCCACGTCTGCGCCAACGGCAAAGCGCCGCTGTGGCAGATTCGCGCCCGAAAGGTCACGCATGATCAGTTGGAGCGTCAGCTGTATTTCGAAGGCGCGCAGTTCCGAATTCTGGACTTTCCGATTTTCTACTTCCCTTACCTGCGCCTTCCTGACCCGACATTGGACCGGGCAACCGGCTTCCTGGTTCCGTCTGTCCGGACCACATCGCAGCTGGGAACTGGCCTTCAGGTGCCGTACTTCATCAAGCTGGGCGACCATAAGGACCTGACGCTGACGCCGTATGTCTCTCCGAAAACGAGAACGCTGGGCTATCGGTATCGTCAGGCGTTCAAACGGGGGCGGATCGAACTCAACGGGGCCTTTACCCGCGATGATTTACAACCAGACGAGGATCGGGGTTATTTATTCGCGAACGGTTATTTCTTCCTTAACAATGACTTTCGCTTCACCTTTGACCTAAAAACCACGTCGGATAACGCCTATCTCGCCGATTACGGCCTGCCCGACTTCGACCGCCTGCGCAGCGAAATCGCACTGGAAAGAATCAAGCGCGATACGGCGTTCCGCACCAGCTTCATCCACTACAAAAGCCTGCGGGACAGTGAGAATGAAGAAGAGATTCCCTCGCGGATTTTCGACCTTTACTATCAAAAACGCTATTTCCCGACATCAGTTGGCGGCGAGGTCCGTTTGGGTTTCATCGCCCATACACACGAACGCACCAGTGATCAGGATGTCGTCGGACGGGACGTTGCTCGCGCAACTTTCGACACGGAATGGCTGCGCAGTTGGACCTTCGCCTCGGGCCTGCGAGCGGACGCTCAGGTCGGCGCGTCCGTGGACACGTTTAATATACGCAACGACAGCAACTATCCCGATCGCGTAACCCGGGCGACACCGCGTGCCGCCCTTACGCTGCGCTATCCGATGTCCAAACGTGAAAAGTCCGGCGCGACGCAGATTCTGGAACCGATTGCGCAAATCGGTTGGACGCATGTGACGGATCAGGACATTCCAAACGACGAAAGCACCTTTCAGGAATTCGACCAGGGCAACCTGCTGTCCCTGTCGCGCTTTCCGGCCCCGGACCGACGGGAAGACGGAGCCACAGCCGTGTTTGGCCTGAACTGGGCGCGTTACGCCGCAAACGGCTGGCGCGCGCTGGCAACCGTGGGTCAGGTGTTCCGCCAAACCGCGGATCCCAACTTTAACCTTACGTCAGGCCTGCAGGGCACAGCCTCGGATATTCTGCTGGCCGGTCAACTTCAGACAGCCAATGGTTGGTCGCTGGCTGGTCGCGGTCTGTTGAACGGGGATTTCAGCTTTGCCAAGGCGGAAGTGCGCGCGGGCTGGAACAAGGAAAATGTCGGTATTTCCGGCAGTTACGCCTGGCAAGAACCCGATCCGGCGGAAAACGTGGACGATGAAATATCCGAAGTTCGGGTAAGTGGGCGCTACCGTGTGGACCAGAACTGGCTGACTGTGGCCGGAGCAAGATATGACCTCAGCGAATCCGAACCTATCCGCTATGGGCTGGGTATCACGTACCAGAACGAGTGTGTGCGGGTTAACATGACCGTCAGCAGGCGATTTACCTCATCATCAAGTATTGAGCCTTCGACAGAATTCGGGTTTACCGTTGCCCTGACAGGTTACTCCATCGAGGGTGGCGGCCAACAGTACAAGAGAAGATGCAGTTGATTTCAGGTTTCTCCCGTTTCATCCGTTCCGGTTGGCTAAAACCGGTTGCACCGGCGCTGAGCGCCGCCTTGCTGACTATTGCTGCCACGCAGGCCCAGGCCCAAAGCCTGTTTTCGCCTGCGATCAAAGTCAATCAGGACATCGTCACCTGGTACGAGTTGGAGCAGCGACAGCAGTTTCTGACCGCTCTGGGTGCGCCCGGTTCTACCGAGGAAGAAGTGCGCGAGGCGTTGATCGATCAGCGGCTGCGAAAGCAAGCCATGCGCGAAGCGGGCATTGAGGCTTCGCCCGAGGATGTTCAGGTCGGGATTGATGAGTTTGCAGCCCGCGGTCGTCTATCGACAGACGAGTTTCTGCAACTTTTGGCCGATTCCGGGGTGTCTCGCGAGACCGTGCGGGATTTTGTCGCCGATCAGCTGTCATGGCGCGATTTTGTCAGTTCGCGCTTTTTGTCTCAGTCCAGACCCACCGAGGACGAAATCAATCGCGCGATGGGACAGGCGGGCAGCGGTGGCCTGCAGGTGCTGATGTCGGAAATCATCATCCCGGTGACGCCACAAACCGTCGCTCAGGCTGAATTGCTGGCCGAGGAAATCGCGCAGCTGCAAGGCTTCGATTCATTCTCGTCCGCCGCCGCGCAGTATTCGGCGGCTGGCACCCGAAATGACGGCGGCAGGTTGGAATGGCTGAACCTGACGGACTTGCCCCCTGCCCTGCAGCCCGTGATTTTGGGCCTGAACAAAGGCGACATCACCCAACCGTTGTCGTTGCCCAACGCAATTGCCCTGTTCCAGCTGCGCGGCTTGCGCGAAACAAGCACAAGCACGCCGCGCTACTCGAAAATCGACTACGCGATCTACAACATGGCCGGTGGACGCAGCGCCGAAACTCTGGCCCGTGCCGCTGAATTGCGCGAACAGGTTGATACCTGCGACGACCTCTACGGCATTGCCAAGGGTCAGCAACCTGAGGTTCTGCAGCGAATCGAGGCCAGCCCATCAGAGATTCCACGCGACGTGGCATTGGAGCTGTCCAAGCTGGACCTCAACGAAGTGTCGACCACGCTGACTGGGAACAACGGCCAGACCCTGAAGTTTCTGATGCTGTGCACCCGCACGCTTGACCGTGGCGAAGAAACGTCGCGCGTGGACGTTGCCAACGCTCTGACACAACAGCGTCTGCAAGCCTTCGCGGACAGCCTTCTGGAGCAGATGCGCGCAGACGCGACGATTATCGAGCAATGATCCGGCCCATCGCGCTCAGTTGCGGTGATCCTGCAGGCGTTGGCCCCGAGATCGCAGCCAAAGCCTGGTCTGAACTGCGGGCGACCTGCCCGTTTTTCTATATTGGTGACGCGGCACACCTGCCCTCTGGTACGCCTGCGCAGCAGATCACAGACCCGGCGCAAGCCCGTGATGTCAGCGCCACCGCCCTGCCCGTTCTGCAATTGGATTTCCCGGCTCCGAACGTGCATGGCCGACCTGATCCTGCAAATGCGCCCAGCGTGATCGACTCGATCGAAGCCGGCGTCTCGCTGGTTCAATCCGGTACCGCCTCAGCGCTCTGCACCGCTCCGATCAACAAAAAGGCGCTGATCGACGGGGCTGGCTTCGCCTATCCCGGCCACACCGAGTTTCTGGCGGCTTTGGCCGGGCGCAAGCGTGTGGTGATGATGCTGGCCAGCGATCAACTGCGCGTCGTACCTGCCACGATCCACATTCCGCTGTCGCGCGTTCCGTCTGCGCTGACGCCGGAACTGCTGAAGGAAACCATCTCCATCACGGCCGAGGGCCTAAAGAAACAGTTTGGCATCGCTCATCCCCGCATCGCCATCGCTGGCCTGAACCCGCATGCGGGCGAAGGCGGCAAGATGGGCCATGAAGAACTCGACTGGATCGCCCCACTGATCGCCGACTTGCCATCCGACACCTATTCGGTGACTGGACCACATCCGGCAGACACGATGTTCCACGCTGCAGCCCGCGCGCGGTACGACGCGGCGGTTGCCATGTATCACGATCAGGCCCTGATCCCGATCAAAACGCTGGATTTTGATCGAGGGGTAAATGTGACGCTGGGTCTGCCCTTTATCCGCACCTCACCCGACCACGGGACCGCGCTTGATATAGCCGGACAAGGCGTAGCCAACCCCACCAGCCTGATCGAAGCATTGAAACTGGCCCAACGTATGGCGCAAAGCACTTGATCCTTCACCTGGTTGAAATTATCCCCGCCGCAGACAAAAAATCTCTGGCGTTGCCCCACCAACACGCGCCACGGTAATCGGATTATGAGTGCAATCGACTCCCTTCCCCCTCTGCGCGACGTCATCGCGACGCATCAGCTTTCAGCACGCAAATCGCTGGGGCAGAACTTTCTGCTGGACCTGAACCTGACAGCCAAGATCGCACGGCAAGCGGGCGACCTGACCGAATGCGACGTGCTGGAAATCGGCCCCGGCCCCGGAGGTCTGACCCGAGGCCTGTTGTCCGAAGGCGCACGCAAAGTTGTGGCGGTCGAAAAGGACACGCGCTGCATTGCCGCGCTGAATGATATCGCCGCCGCCTACCCAGGGCGGCTTGAGGTCATCAACGGCGACGCGCTGGAAATCGACCCATTGGCGCATCTGACACCACCGATCCGGATTGCGGCCAATCTGCCCTATAACGTCGGTACCGAACTCTTGGTTCGGTGGCTGACACCTCGGGAATGGCCGCCGTTCTGGCAAAGCCTGACCCTGATGTTTCAACGCGAAGTGGCTGAGCGCATCGTCGCCCAACCTGGCAGCAAGGCCTATGGTCGCCTCGCGATCCTCGCCCAATGGCGGGCCGAGGCGCGCATTGCGATGTCCCTGCCCCCCGGAGCGTTCACCCCGCCGCCCAAAGTGTCCAGCGCAGTGGTCCATCTGACGGCCCTGCCCGAGCCACGCTACCCGGCCGATGCCGCGACCCTGTCGCGTGTCGTCGCAGCAGCTTTCAATCAACGCCGCAAAATGTTGCGCGCTTCTCTGAAGGGCGTGGCGCCAGACATCGAAGACCGTCTGCTGGCTGCCGGTATCCAACCCACGGAACGCGCTGAACAGGTACCGCTTGAGGCCTTCTGCGCTTTGGCCAGAAATGTTTCTTCAGCCTGAATTTAATCAACTGTCGAACTAGCCCAATAACACGCGCGCAAAAAAACTCCGGTCAATTGACCGGAGTTTTTTCATTCTACCATACGGTCCTGATTACTCAGCCGCCTCTGGCGCGTCACCGTTGCTTGTCGGTGCTTCCTCGGCAGTTTCGGGCGCAGCTTTGGGTTTGCGGGTGCGCGGGCGGCGGGCCGGCTTTTCCTTTTTCGCCGGAGCTTCCGCAGCCGGAGCGGCATCTTTACTTTCCGGCGTCTCAACCAAACTGGAATCCGGAGCGGTTGCCTCGGGCGAGAAGTCCATCACGTCAGGCTGCGGCGCTTCGGCCGGGTCCGCCTGACGGGCGGCGGCTTCGCGTTCCTGGCGCTCGGCGCGTTCACGGTCACGTTCGGCCTGGCGCTCGCGGTTCTGGCGCTCCTGCTCTTCGCGGCGCGCTTCCATTTCGCGCTGCGCCTCGCTCAGCAACCGCAGATAATGTTCTGCGTGCTGCTGAAAGTTCTCGGCGGCCACACGGTCGTTGGACAGCTGGGCATCGCGCGCCAACTGATTGTATTTGTCGATGATCTGCTGGGGCGTGCCGCGCACTTTGCCCTCGGGTCCCGAGCTGTCAAAAACCCGGTTTACGACATTACCCCCAGAGGGACGATTGCGGTTGTTCTTGGCCCGCGAGCGGGATTTGGAAGATCTCATTTACTTTACGTCAGCCTTGTCAGTCACTGTCGATCAACCCGCATCCTGCACTGCTCAAACGCTTTAGCTGTGACGCGATGTCGACTTTTTTGGGCTTGGCGTCAGGGGCCCGCTGAACCAGCGTCAACCTCTCTGACTAAACCTGAGTAAACACGTCCTGCGCGTGCAGACAAGGGGTTTGTCCAAAAATTCGCAGGATTTTTACATCAATCGGCGCTTTTCGGCCTCAGTATGCCTGTTTACTGCGGCATTCTGGCAAAAACGACACGATCACGACCATCCAGATCGGGGATGATCTGCGTCGCCGTCAGCCCAGCCGACTCGAACAGGGCCGCAACGCTGCGCCCCTGAGTTGGCCCGATTTCAACCAGCAGACGCCCGCTAGGCATCAGAAAATCCGGTGCACCGGCAGCGATATGCCGATAGGCGCCCAATCCATCGCCCTCATCCGTCAACGCCATGCGCGGTTCATGCTCGCGTACCTCCGGCGACAAATCGTCCATTTCAGACAAGGAAACATAGGGCGGGTTTGAAACGATAAGGTCATACTGGCCATCGATGTTCTGAAACCAATCGGATTGCAGAATCTCGACGCGGCCCTGCACCTGATGCTGCACGGCATTTGCACTGGCCTGCAGGCAGGCAGACTCGCTCAGATCGGCACCTACGCCTGAGGCACTTGACCGTTCGGCGAGCAGCGTGATCAGGATACAGCCCGACCCGACCCCCAGATCCAGAACATGATCGAACGGTTCGCTCAGCGCGGCTTCGATCAACGCTTCGGTCTCGGGGCGCGGGTCCAGCACGTCGCGGCTGACGCGGAACCGACGACCGTAGAATTCGCGTTCGCCCAGCAGATGCGACACCGGCACACGGACGGCACGAAGTGATATCAGCTGATCATAGCGTTCAGCGATTTCGGGCGACAGTTCTTCAGGCGCAATCAGAGTAACACGGCTGGCCTCAATCCGCGCTGCATGCGCCAATAGGACCCGCGCATCCCGCGCTGGATCAGCCACGCCAGCAGCGCGCAAGCGCGCGGTGGCAGCCACCATCGCTTGCGCGGCCGTCAACGCCCCGTTCATTGCGCCATCTCGGCCAATAGTCGCGCCTGCCCGTCGGCGGTCAGCGCGTCGATCACTTCGTCCAGATCGCCGTGCATCACCTGATCCAGTTTGTACAGCGTCAGGTTGATGCGATGATCCGTCATACGGCCTTGCGGAAAATTGTAGGTCCTGATCCGTTCGGAGCGATCTCCGGAACCGACCTGACTGGCCCGATCGGCGGAACGTTCACTATCGATCCGCTGACGTTCCAGATCATATAGCCGTGTCTTCAGCACCTGCATCGCAATCTCACGGTTGCGGTGTTGCGATTTCTCGGAGCTGGTCACAACTATCCCTGTCGGCAGGTGGGTGATCCGCACCGCCGAGTCGGTCGTGTTCACGTGCTGCCCACCCGCACCAGAGCTGCGCATCGTGTCGATGCGGATGTCATTCGCGTCGATCTGGATGTCGACATCCTCGGCCTCGGGCAGTACCGCGACTGTGGCCGCCGAGGTATGAATCCGCCCGCCGCTTTCAGTTTCGGGTACGCGTTGTACCCGATGCACGCCGGATTCGTATTTCATGCGGGCAAAAACGTTCTCACCCTTGATATGGGCCACGACTTCTTTGATGCCGCCCAGATCCGAGGCCTGTTCCTCGATAATCTCGAATTGCCACCCATGCGCCTCGGCATAGCGCTGATACATGCGCAGCAGGTCACCAGCGAACAGCGCCGCCTCATCGCCGCCGGTTCCGGGGCGGATTTCCAACATCGCGGGCCGTGCATCCGCTGCGTCCTTGGGCAGCAATGCCAGCTGCAACGCATGCTCCGCCTCGGGGATGCGCGCCTGCAGACTAGGAATTTCCTCTTCGGCCAGTTCCTTCATGTCCGGGTCGGCCAGCATCGCTTCGGCCTCGGCCAGATCGGCCACCAACTGGCGCCACGCCAAGATCTGATCTACGACGGGCTTGAGATCAGAGTACTCCTTTGCCAAAGCCGCAATGTCCCCGCCCGAGGCACCATCCGCCATGGCCGCTTCGAGGTACTGGAATCGCTGGGTTATCTGTTCAAGTCGTTCTTCGGGGATCATTCGGGCGGTGTCTATCAATCCGGGGCTTTGGTCAAGGCCCGTCGCTGTGCTAAGCTTATCAACATGAAACGGTTGGCACTTGTTCTAGCACTGTTCACAACGCCGGTTCTGGCCGATGTGGTTGGCCCCGGAGGCAAGGTTCAGGACTGCTATTGCACCGACAAATCAGGCACTCGCGTGGAATTGGGCGAAATGATCTGCCTGCAGGTCGACGGCCGCATGTTCATGGCGCAATGCCAGATGTCGCTGAACGTGCCCATGTGGCGCGAGGTGCAGGAGGGGTGTTTGTCGTCAGGGTTGCAGCAGAGCAAGCCACCCGTCGACGCGGGCGCGGTTCACGCCAAAATCTGATCTGCCGAACCTCAGGCGTGCGTAGATACGCAAGGTATCTCCATCTTGCTGAACAGTGGTGTAATCGGGAAAGCCGATCACTTTTGTACGAGTGACGTAGGTGATCATCCCCTCATCAACCGATCCCGCCAACACCGACGTCCGCGCTGTTTCCCGTGCGAAGGCATCCAGTCGCGACAAGCCGTCCGGACCCGTTTCGACAACGCGGAACGCGCCGCCTTCGAGGTCGCGATCCTGATCGCCGACCGGCGCAACATGCCATTTCGCCGGGTCAGAGGGCGCAAGCCGGATATAGGCAGCACCCGGCACAACAATACCCACAACAAGCCATAGCGCGATCATCTTCATCCCAATCCTGCCCCTTTCGGAAGATCATATTCCGGCCAGTATTGGGGGCAAGACACCAAACTACCCGCTACCGCGACGTCACACCTGGCAGAATGCACAGCAGTTCAAACAACAGGTTGGCCGCTGTAAGCGCCGTATTCCCCGACGGATCGTAAGGCGGAGAGACTTCGACCAGATCGCAGCCGACCACATTCACGCCCGCCAAGGCATGGATCAGTTGCAGCGCCTGTGGCGTGGTCAACCCTCCGATCTCGGGCGTACCGGTGCCGGGGGCATAGGCCGGGTCCAGACTGTCTATGTCATAGGTGATATAGACCGGGTGATCGCCGATCGTCTTGCGGATTTGCGAGCCGATCTCGGTGAGGTTCTGCTGCCATAGCTCCCACGCGGGAAACTGGCGAAAGCCCCAATCCCTGGCCTCAGAAAAATCGCTGGCCGCATAGCCCGAACCGCGAATGCCGATCTGGAAGGTTTTGTCCGGTACGATGAGCCCCTCTTCGTAGGCGCGGCGAAAGACAGTGCCGTGAGTTTCACGCTCACCAAACATCTCGTCATTCACATCCGCATGGGCATCCACATGCACCAGCGCCACCGGCCCGTGCTTGGCCGCAATGGCGCGCAGGATCGGCAGTGCAATCGAGTGATCACCCCCCATCGCCACCGGAATCACGGCCTGATCAAGAATGGAATCGTAGCTTTCCTTGATGATCTTCAGGCTATCGGCCAGCGAAAAGGTGTTGATCGCCAGATCACCGATATCCGCGATCTGCAGGCTGTCGAACGGAGCTGCAGAATTGGCCATGTTGTAGGGCCGGATCATCGCGCTTTCGCTGCGGATTTGCTTTGGCCCGAACCGCGTGCCCGACCGCCAGGAGGTGCCGATATCCATTGGAATACCCAGAACGGCCACGTCCAGACCGGCCAGAGACTCCGCCTGCGGCAGACGCATGAACGTATTCGGCCCGGAAAACCGCGCCAGATCATTGCCGCTGATCGGTTGGTTAAAGTCAGTCATGCCCGTATGTCTCCCGTCCGGTCTTTTGGTTAACGTGATACCGGAAAGATGGCTAACCAAAGGTTAAGGCAGCAGCTTGTTCCACCCCAACAGGCAAATGATCTGCGTCGCCACATGCGCGCCTGCAATGGCCGTTGCGCCGGACGTGTCATAGGGCGGCGATACCTCGACCACGTCCCCGCCCTTGATGTTGATACCCGCGATGTCGCGCAGGATGATCTGCGTCTGGATTGAGGTCAAACCACCCCACACGGGCGTTCCCGTGCCGGGGGCAAAAGCCGGGTCCAGTCCATCGATGTCAAAGCTCAGGTAGACCGGGCTGTCGCCCAAAATGCCCTTGATCTTTTGCGCCACGGCGGCCGGGCCGGCCTCATAGACCTCGCGTGCATCAATGATGTTGACGCCCAGAGTGTCCTCGTTGGTCGTCCGTATACCCACCTGAACCGAGCGTTTCGGGTCCACAATCCCGGATTTCACCGCCTTGTAGAACATCGTCCCATGATCGACGCGCGACATGTCGTCGTCGGCCCATGTGTCGGTATGCGCATCGAATTGCAGCAGAGACATTGGCCCATATTTCTCGGCATAGGCTTTGAGGATCGGGAAGCTGATGTAGTGGTCGCCACCCAGCGTCACCGAGGCCACATCAGCGGCCAGAATCGTGCGGATATGATCGGTCAGCGTGTCGTGAAAGGCCGGGATGTTGGCGTAGTCATAGGCCATGTCGCCATAGTCTACGATGGCCAGCTCACTCAGCGCGTCAAACGGCCAGCCATAAGGTGCGTCCGGGGATTGCAAAGCGCTTGCCTCGCGGATCGCGCGCGGCCCAAGACGAGTGCCGGGGCGGTTGGTCACCGCCTGATCAAAGGGCACACCGGTCACGGCGATATCCACGCCCTTCAGCTCCTTGGTGTAGAGCCGTCGCAGGAACGAAGTCGCACCGCCAAAGGTGTTCTCAAATGACAAGCCTTTAAGATCAGGGTTGGTGAATGCCTCATCCACCTGATTTTTTGCGTCTTCCAGTGCCATGTCTTTCCCCCGTCAGCCCAGCGGCTGGGCCTTTTCGACGATCCGCGCGAAGAACGAAGCGCCAACAGGCGCGATCTCGTCGTTGAAATTGTATTTAGGATGGTGCAGTCCGGCCCCCTCGCCCTGCCCCAGAAACAGATACGCACCCGGTCGCGATTGCAGCATGTAGGAAAAATCCTCGGCCCCCATCTCGCGGCCCATATTACCGACCACGCGCTCGACCCCGGACACGTCGCGCGCCACCTCGGCGGCGAACCCGGCCTTTTCGCCGTCGTTGATCGTGGCCGGGTAGTTCTTTTCATAATCCAGCCGCGCTTCAACACCGTAAGAGGCCGCCTGCCCTTGCACGATCTGTTGCATCCGTTCGATCACCATCTGCTGGACGGTCGGATCAAAGGTGCGGACTGTGCCGTTGATGAAGGCAGTGTCTGGAATCACGTTGTTCACAGTCCCGGTGTGGATTTGCGTGACCGAGACGACCAGATCGTCCAGCGCATAGTGGTTGCGGCTAACGATGGTCTGGATCGCCTGCGCGATGCCACAGGCCGCCATCACCGGATCGCGTGTTTCATGCGGCATGGCACCATGGCCACCGACGCCCTGAATGTGGATCTCGAAGGTGTCCACTGCCGCCATGATCGGCCCCGGTGTCGTGTGAAAAGCGCCCTCGGGCAGGTTCGGCGCATTGTGCAGCGCGTAAACCTGAGAGATGTCGAACCGGTCCATGACCCCTTCTTCGACCATCACGCCTGCACCGCCGCCTTCCTCTTCGGCGGGTTGAAAGATCAGCGCCACGCGGCCGCGAAAATTCCGCGTCTCGGCCAGATAGCGCGCAGCACCCAGCAACATTGTGGTGTGCCCGTCGTGACCACAGGCATGCATCTTGCCCGGGTTGGTCGAGGCGTATTCCACCCCTGTCTCCTCGGGGATCGGCAGCGCATCCATATCGGCGCGCAGGCCAATCGTCGGTCCTTCGCCCTGCCCGTTGATGATGGCAACGATGCCGGTCTTGGCGATGCCTTCGTGCAGTTCATCCACTCCGAACTCTCGCAGACGGTCCGCTACGAATGCCGCCGTCTCATGACATTCGAACTCCAGCTCTGGGATCGAATGCAGGTGTTGGCGCCATGCGGCCATATCGGCTGAGTAATCGGCAATTCGGTTGACGACGGGCATCTGGGGTGGACTCCTGATCCTGACTGCGGAATGGATGCATCTGACACCGGAACGAAAGGGTTCGCAATGGCCGAAAATCCTCTGATCCATGACAGCGACGCAGGGATTGAGCGTTTGCTGGAAATCATGCGCCGCCTGCGCGATCCTGAAACGGGTTGCCCGTGGGACATCGAACAGGATTTTGCCACCATCGCCCCCTACACGATCGAAGAAGCCTATGAGGTCGCCGACGCCATCGAACGCGAGGCCTATGATGAGTTGAAGGGAGAGTTGGGCGACCTGCTGTTCCAGTCCGTCTTTCACGCGCAAATGGCCGAAGAGGCGGGGCATTTCACATTTCAGGACGTGGTCCGCACCATGTCGGACAAGATGGTTGCGCGGCACCCCCACGTGTTCGGCGACGAATCCCGCGACAAGTCGGCAGACCAGCAGACGGTGGATTGGGAAACCATCAAGGCGGCCGAACGCGCGGGCAAGGAACAGAAAGGTGCCTTGGACGGAGTTGCGGCCAACCTCCCTGCTCTGTTGCGCGCCCAAAAGCTGCAGAAACGCGCCGCGCGTGTGGGGTTCGATTGGCCGGATGCCAATCATGTGTTGGCCAAAATCACGGAAGAGGCCGCAGAATTGGAAGAAGCGCGCGACAAGATGGACGCGGACGCACTTGAGGATGAATTCGGCGATTTGCTGTTCGTGATGGTCAATCTGGGCCGCCATCTGGGTATCGAACCCGAGGCCGCCCTGCGCCGCACCAACGCCAAGTTCACCCGGCGTTTCGAACAGGTCGAGGCGCGCCTTGCTGACCGCGGCAAGACACCCGCACAAAGCGATCTGGCCGAGATGGATGCGCTGTGGGATGAGGTCAAAACCGAAGAACATCGCGCCAATGGCAAACTCCCGCCAGCGATGGTCACAACTGCACGGGGCGGCGCTTAATTCGGCTGGACAAGTGACGCGACACTTGCCAGTGTCCGCGCTTCAAGACCCCGGAGGCAAAGCATGGCACCGCGCAAGATCATCATCGACACCGACCCCGGGCAGGACGACGCCGTCGCCATCCTGCTGGCGCTGGCCAGCCCCGAAGAGATTGAGGTTTTGGGCATCACTGCCGTTGCCGGAAATGTGCCGCTGGAGCTGACCGCAAAGAACGCGCGGATTGTGTGCGAACTGGCCGGCCACACGCATATCCCGGTCTATGCCGGGTGCGACCGGCCGCTGAACAGGCCACTGGTCACGGCCGAGCATGTGCACGGGAAAACCGGCCTGGACGGCCCCGTGCTGCCTGACCCGGAGATGCCTCTGGCCGACGGCCATGCGGTCGACTTCATCATCGACACCCTGCGCGCGCATGAGCCGGGAACCGTCACGCTGTGCCCCCTCGGGCCGTTGACCAACATTGCCTCAGCCTTTCAGAAAGCGCCCGACATTGTTGACCGGGTGCGCGAGATCGTCCTGATGGGGGGCGCGTACTTTGAAGTGGGCAACATCACTCCGGCCGCCGAGTTCAACATTTACGTCGACCCCGAAGCCGCTGATATCGTTTTTAAATCCGGCGCACATATCGTTGTGATGCCCTTGGACGTGACCCATGATGCGCTGGTCACACCACATCGCAATGATGCGTTCCGGGCATTGGACAGCAAAGTTGGACATGCCGTAGCCGAGATGACCGATTTCTTCGAACGCTTCGACAAGGAAAAATACGGCTCGGAAGGAGCGCCGCTGCACGACCCCTGCGTCACCGCCTATCTGATCCGCCCCGAGCTGTTCTCGGGCCGCCACATCAATGTCGAGATCGAAACCCAGTCAGAATTGACATTGGGAATGACAGTGGCCGACTGGTGGCGGGTAACCGACCGCGCACCAAATGCCATGTTCATGGGTGACGTTGACGCCCAAGGTTTCTTCGACTTGCTGACCGAACGGTTGGCGCGACTATGAGCCTGCTGGAACCCGCCGATCCAAACTGGCCTGACGAGGCCCAGACCGAGATTCAACGCTGGCAGGACGCGAGCTTGCCGGGACTTTTGACAATCCACCACATTGGGTCGACGTCTGTCCCGGATCTGCTTGCCAAACCGGTAATCGATCTTTTGCCGGTATTTTCTGACATGGCCAACCTCGACGCTGCCCGCCTCACCATCGAGACTATGGGCTACGAATGGCTGGGGGAATTCGGGCTTCCGGGGCGTCGGTACGTCCGCATGGATGATCCGCAAACCGGCAAGCGCATCCTGCAGGCACATTGTTATGTGGACGGCTCTGCCGAAATCACCCGCCACCTCGCCTTTCGAGATGCGCTGCGCGCTGATCCGGCGCTGCGGGACACCTACGCTACCGTAAAATCTCGTTGCGCCGCCGCGCATCCTGACAACTATCACGCCTACGGCGATTGCAAATCCACATGGATACAGCAGACCGAGGCCCAAGCATTGGAAACATACAAATGAGCGCCGCCCTGCGTCTTGCCCGCCCCGAAGACCTGGACCGCCTTATGGGGTTGGTGACCGCCTTCCATACCGAAGCCGGGATCGCTCAGGATATGGACCAGACGCGCAGCGCTCTGACACCATTGCTGGACGGCATCCCCCACGGGTGCGTGTACCTGATTGGCCCGGGCCGCGCGCCGCTGGGCTATGTCATTCTGACCTTTGGCTGGTCGGTCGAATTCGGCGGCATGGACGGTTTCGTGGACGAGATATACATCCGCCCTGCCGTCCGCGGCCGCGGTATCGCCACCGAGGTACTGCTGGATCTGCCCAAAGCCCTAGCCGAGGCTGGCCTGACCGCCCTGCATCTAGAAGTCGACCGCACCAATGAAGCCGCGCAGAAGCTTTATCTGCGCACTGGCTTCAAACCGCGCGATCGCTATACGCTTATGAGCCGAAAGCTCTGATTAAAGAACAAGCTTACCGGCGTTGTCACCGGTGCCCCCCCAACGAAAACCTTAACGGGCTTCTCCGCGGTACATGTACGTGGGCGATTCCATATTCCGAACCGGGTCATTTGCGGAAACCGGATCACCGGTGATCGGATAAGTGCCCGGCCCTGCACAGGCCGCCAGAAGAACAGTGCTGATCACTGAAGCTACGAGAAGGAATTTCGAACCAGTCATGGCGTGCTCCTTTCTGTAATGCAGGCACATTACGCGACACCGGGAGCGGTCAAATAGGTAAAAGTTCACACATAAGGATATTTATGACGGCAATTTTTTGCCAAAACACAGTTTCCCAAAGAATAACAATGGGAACAGCTGAAAATTAAATTTCGGCTTTTTTACTTTTCCGCTTTCTTCGAGGTCAGTTTCATTTCGAAAAACAGCAGATGACCGTCGGCGACTTCAGGAACTTCGGAATAGGAATCGCGCAACTGAAACCCCATCGAAAGGTACAGACGCCTCGCCGCCTCCAGAGGTTTGCCGGTGTCCATGCGGATATAGTCGTACCCCTGGGCCCTGCACGCGTCGATCAGGGACTGCATGATCGCGAACCCTGCACCCGTACCGCGGGCGTCCTCGGTCACAAACACGCGCTTGATTTCGGCGACACCCGGCTCGATCGTATGGAACATCCCGCATCCCACGGGCTTACCATCCTTCAAAGCAAGACGGGTTGCGCCATTCGGATGGCAGTGAATGACTTCTATGTCCTCCATCACGCGTGCGTATTTTTCTTGCGAGTATAGAGTATGAACAATGCATCTGGATCTTTCGTCCAACGTCAGCAGGAAATCCCGGTAGTCCCAGCACAATCGCCGGACAGCATCGAAGTGCTCCGGTGTTTTTGGCTCAATAACTTTTAGCAAAACGAAATCCTCGAATGAAATTGAGACTCAGCTTAGACGGAGAGCGTCGGTTGGGAAAGATCACACCCATAGTTTTTGACGTGTCGTAAAATGGACTGATCGGCTCGACTGTTTTGCCTCAGGCAACTGCTATTGGGAGCTACTCCTCAACTCACGCGAAACTAGAAATACTGACGTAGAAGTCCGGGACGTTCTTCGCCGGACAGTTTTGTCTGTCGAACTGCCCTGAACGTTCATCTGATCCGTCAGGTACTCGCCCTGAACAAAAATCACCTCAGTGCCAGCCCGCGCTGCATATTCTCACTCCGCCTCGGTGGGCAGGCGATAAACCGGCGCACCCATTTTCCATGCGCCAAATGGTCACTTCGTCTCCGCCCATTGCAGCTGGGGTAACGACCGATACCGGATGTATGGGCCGTTAATGAATCGCGCTACTCGGCTCATCCTGTGTTGCTCACCCGCAAGCAATCGAATGCATGGTGAACGACTGAACTATCCCAAGTGTCTTCTGGACGTCGACTTAACCGTGCACCTCAACTGAGGGGACGGTTAAGAGTTCAAAAAAAACCGGCCCTTGTGGCAAGGACCGGTCCAGAAAATTCGACACGAGGCTGGTTAGCGCTTCAGGATTGATACGCCTGCGTACTCCGCGACCTCACCCAGTGATTCCTCGATGCGGATCAGCTGGTTGTACTTGGCCAGACGGTCCGACCGCGCCAGCGATCCGGTCTTGATCTGACCACAGTTGGTCGCAACCGCCAGATCGGCAATGGTGGCGTCCTCGGTCTCGCCCGAGCGGTGCGACATGACATTGGTGTAACGCGCGCGGTGCGCCATATCGACGGCACGCAGGGTCTCGGTCAGCGAGCCGATCTGGTTGACCTTGACCAGCATCGAGTTCGCACAGCCACGCTCGATCCCTTCGGCCAGACGTGCCGGGTTGGTCACGAACAGGTCGTCGCCGACCAGTTGCACCTTGTCACCGATAGCGTCGGTCAGGGCCTTCCAGCCGCCCCAGTCATCCTCGGACATCCCGTCTTCGATCGAGATGATCGGGTAGTCCTTGACCAGAGCGGCCAGATACTCGGCGTTTTCCTCGGAAGTCAGCGAGATATTCTCACCCGACAGGACGTACTTGCCGTCCTTGTAATATTCGGTGGCGGCGCAATCCAGCGCCAGGTGGATCTCTTCGCCCGGCTTGTAGCCCGCCTTTTCGATGGACTGCAGGATGAAGTCCAGCGCCTCGCGGGTGGATGCGATGTTTGGGGCAAAACCGCCCTCGTCACCGACACCGGTGGCCAGACCTGCCGCCGACAGTTCACGCTTCAGTGTGTGAAAGACCTCGGAACCCATGCGCACGGCTTCGCGGATATTCGCGGCCGAAGTCGGCATGATCATGAATTCCTGAATGTCGATCGGGTTGTCTGCGTGTTCGCCGCCGTTGATGATGTTCATCATCGGAACCGGCAGAACACGGGCCGAGGTGCCGCCGACATAGCGATACAGAGGTTGCGTGGTGAAATCCGCTGCAGCCTTGGCGGTTGCCAGCGACACACCCAGAATGGCGTTTGCGCCCAGACGGCTTTTGTTCTCGGTCCCGTCCAGTTCGATCATTGCGCCATCGATGGCCACCTGTTCGGTCGCGTCATAGCCCACCAGCTCTTCCGCGATCTCACCGTTCACGGCGGCGACTGCCTCTAGCACGCCCTTGCCCATGTAACGCGATTTGTCGCCGTCGCGCTTTTCAACGGCTTCATAGGCGCCGGTCGATGCGCCCGAGGGAACGGCCGCACGACCCATGGTTCCGTCTTCCAGGATCACGTCCACTTCGACGGTAGGATTGCCCCGGCTGTCCAGGATTTCGCGTGCGTGGATGTCGATGATTGTGCTCATGAGGCCCGTCCCTATGGCTGCATTTGGTTGCATGCCTCATAGCATCACCGGGCCAAAAGTAAACCGGCCATGTTATCGCTAACACGCATATTCCCTGCACTTTAGGGCTAACAGTTTCCTGTTTGCGCCAACGTGCGACGATCCGTCAGGCCGCAACTGCCAGTTCGCGCGCCAACCGGCGCTCGCGGAGAAAGGTGTACATACCAGAGCCGAGGATCAGCGCGGCCCCCGCCACCGTCATCAGATCAGGGCGTTCACCGAACATCAGCATCCCGGCCGCGATAGAAAACACAAGGCGCGTGTACCGGAACGGCGTCAGGGCCGAAGCCTCTCCGATCCGCATCGCCGTCACGATGCCGTAATAGCCAAGAACGCCAAAGCCGATTGCGCCCAGATACGGGCCAACCTGCGTGGTCTGGAGCGGAACGACGGGCTGCGCAAAAAACACCATCAGGACCGCGCCTGCGATCGCCACGGCAATGTAGGCCTGCAGTGCGACAACGGATGAGGCCACGCGGACGTCCAGCTTGCGTGTGATCAGGTCACGTGCAGCAATTGCAACCACGGTGGCCACGACAAACAGCGACTCGGGCTGAAACCCTTCCAGACCGGGCCGAATAATCATCAGGACACCAATAAAGCCGACCCCGATGGCGCTCCACCGTCGCCAGCCAACGTGTTCCCCCAGAAACAGCGCGGCCCCCATGGTCACGGCGAGTGGCATGGCCTGAAAGACAGCGGCGACCGTGGACAGCTCGACCAGAGACAGCGCGGTGACAAAGGTTAGCGCCCCAACCGCTTCGGCTCCGGCGCGGGCCAATGGCAGGGGTTGCCAGGCGACGGGGTCAAAGATGCGTTTGCGGGTAGCCAACGACATCACCACAAACACCAGTCCACAGAACAGACCCAGCACGATCATGATTTGACCGGTCGATACACTGGTCGACAAATGCTTGATGAACATGTCCTCAAGCGAAAAGGCCGCCATCGACCCAATGATCAGCAAAATGCCGTTTACGTTGTTCATGCGCGTGTCCGTTGGAATGGGCTGTAAAATCTGCGCCCTTGAGTCACCAAAACCGAAACATTCGCGACGCCGCAAGCAATATTGCGACATGATTGATGAATTGCCGTGCGGCAACCAATCGCGTTTCGTGATGAATCAGTCCTGTTCCAGCGGAACGCCGTACAGTTCCAGCCGGTGCCCTTTCAGCTTATAGCCAAGCTTCGCAGCGATTTTTTCCTGCAGAGCCTCGATCTCAGGGTCGACGAATTCGATCACCTCACCCGATTGCATATCGATCAGGTGGTCGTGGTGATCGCGTTCGGCATCCTCATAGCGCGCGCGTCCGTCGCCGAATTCCAGCCGTTCGAGAATCCCTGCCTCTTCGAACAGCTTCACGGTGCGATAGACAGTGGCGATGGAAATGCCCGAATCCACTTTCGAGGCACGGGTATACAGCTCCTCTACATCCGGGTGATCTTCGCTTTGCTGCAACACCTGCGCAATTGTGCGGCGCTGACCCGTCATGCGCAGACCTTTAGCTTCACAACGGGCGATGATCGTATCGGACATGGTGACCCTCAGAGTAGTTCGGGTTTCTGTCTTAATACGTCTGCGCGGCTGGCGCCACAGGGGAAATGCGCCTAACCCTCGCGGCGCAGGTCGGCCCATATCGGCAGGTGGTCCGACGCGATATGAGCAGGCCGTGTGTCGTGCACCCCATGGAGAACCGCCTCAAGCCCGTCGCCCAGCGCAATGCGGTCCAGAGCCCCCAGCGGCTGTGCGGCAGGGTAACTTGGGACCGGCGGTAAAAAGCGCATGTCGGGCGCGAGATGGTCGAGCACAGGCTGCCGCGACCATTCGTTGAAATCCCCAGCCCAGACGGTAGGCATCTGATCCAGATCCTCATCGCAGCGCCGAATGTGGTGGATCTGCTGTCGTCGGGATGCGGGCAACAGTCCAAGATGCATCCCCATCACCCGTAGCGGCCCGATTTGGGTATCGAACTCAACCCGCACGGCCCCTCTGGGTTCCAGCCCCGGCAGGTCGTGATGTCCGGTCTGCCGAACACCGATTCTGTCCCCGCGCCAGATTACCGCGTTGCCGTGCCACCCCAGACTACCGGCACCGCCAAGATCGACGATTTCCCAACCGGCCTCGTCCAGCATGAAATGCGGCAGGGCAGCGGGTCTGGGTGGCAGACGCTTGTCGGCCTCTTGCAGCACGACGATATCGGCCTGCATGCTTTCGATGACCTGCATGATGCGCTGCGGCTGACGGCGAAAGTCAAGCCCGACGCATTTCTGGATGTTGTAGCTTGCAATCCGCAGGGTTGAATGAGGCGACATAGGCTTCCGATCAAATCACTGATGCTTAAAGTGCCACGCTGGTGGCCGGGTGCAACCCCTCAGCCCTAATGGTGCGCAAGGAAACGTGGTTCCCCTTGCTCGTCTTGCCCCAAATTTGGGCACCAACGCGGGGCGCGCCTGATCGCGACGGCGTTCCTTGATCAGCGACATCCGAATAGCGTATCCCGACGACGAACAGCTTCTCACACGCGAAAAGCGACAACAGGCGGCCCCTGATCACCCGGAGAACAAATGGTTTCCAGCGAAACAGCTATAAACAGCAGAACCTGGGCCAGTATCGTTCTGGTGATCGGCGGGATGATGTGGGGCCTTTATTGGATTCCCGTGCGGTTCTTCTATGATCTGGGCCTCACCGGACCGTGGCCAGGGATTGCGATGTACAGTGCTGCATTGCTTGGGCTTGTCCCGTTCGTCTGGAAAGAGCGGCAGGCGCTGGCCCGGCAATGGCGCGATCTGGTGTTCAGCGGGATGTTCACCGGAGCGGCATTCAGCCTCTATTCGATCAGCCTTGTCTACACGGACGTCGTGCGGTCGATCCTTCTGTTTTACCTCACACCGATTTGGGGCACGATTCTGGGGCTGATCTTCCTGGGTGAGCGCCTTGGGCTGGGGCGGATAGCTGGCCTTGTCTGCGGGGTCGGCGGGTTGTTCGTAGTCCTTGGCGGTTCGAACTTTGTCCCCTGGCCTCAGAACATCGGCGACTGGCTGGCGCTGGCGTCCGGTATGTGCTGGGCGCTGGGCACCTTGGGCTTGTACCGGACCAGTTCGATCTCTGCTTCGGGACAAGTGTTTGCCTTTGTGATGGGCGCGCTCATTCTGTCTTTGGTCAGTTTGACTGTGCTTCCGGAACCGGCCCTGCCGAAACTCGCCAAAGCAGATTTCCTCTGGACCCTGCAATTCGTGCTTTTATCTGCATTCTACACGTTGCCCATGGTATTCATGACCATCTGGCCGGCAACCAAGCTGTCCCCTGCCCGTGTTGGCCTTTTGCTCATGAGCGAAGTGGTCGTCGGTCTGGCCTCGGCCGCAGCATTCGCGGGCGAACCGTTCGGCTTGCGCGAATTGGTGGGCGCAATCCTAATCGTCAGCGCCGCCGTGCTGGAAATCGTACGGGACTAGCCGCCTCCACCTTCGGCGATCAACTGCCATGCCTGACGCAAGTGTTGGCCTATCCCATTCGAACGTTTATCTGTTCCGGTGTTTGATGCCAAATCAGGACGTTACGAAATGACGACGCCCAGCGTGGACCGCAGAAAACAGCTCGAAGGCCGATCGCTGATCGTGGCCATGATCGGCAACCTCTTTATGGGCGCGGCAGGTATCCTTGCGGGCGTGTTGTCCAACTCCAATGCCATCATGATGGACGGCCTGTTCTCGTTAGTCGGTTTTGGGTCGGCGTTTCTGGGGCGGCGGATAAGCCTTCGCATCGATGCCGGCCCCGATAAACGTCGGCCGTTCGGTTATGCGGCGGATGAGGCGATTTTCTCTACCTTCCGTTCGTTGTCCCTGTTGGGGCTGGTTCTGTTTGCAATCTCGAACGCAGCCAAGAACATCTACGTCTATTACAACGGGATGATGCCCGAGCCGCTGATTTTCGGCCCGATGTTCATTTATTTCGCCGTAATCGGTCTGACCTGCGTTCTGCTTTGGGCATTTCACTATTTCACCTGGAGGCATACCGGCAAGACCAGCGCAATCCTGCGGCTGGAGGCGAAAGCTGCAATGTTCGACAGCTTGTTCACCGCCGCCGCGGCATTTGGCCTGGGTGCAATCTACCTGTTCCGCGACGGAGCGCTGTCAGCCATCGCCCCCGTCGGCGACTCGATCATCGTTCTGTTCCTGTGTCTGCTGGCCATCGGCTCATATCTGCGCGACTTTCGCGGCGGTTTGGGAGAGCTGGCCAATGCGACTGCAAGCCCCGAACTTCTCGCCGCTGCCCGGCGCGCCCTGCGCCCGGCAATCGCCGAAGACGGTGGCGCATTGCGGGACATGTCCGTGATCAAACAAGGCCGGGCCATCACAATAGCTGTCTACTATGACCCCCTCCGCGCCATCACCGCTGACGAGGTAGACACCCTGAACCTGCGCATGGTTCGGGATGCGCGTAAGGCAATTGACGGGGCGGATGTCTACTTGATGATCTCGCAATACGCGCGGCGCTGGCCAGACGAAATCAATCCCTATCGGGACGACGCCTGACCCTCAGGTCCCGCAGAACGTGGCGTGGACAATCTCGCTGTCGGTGGGCGGGCGTGTCAGGTCGACCGCATCTGACTGATCCTCATAGGGCCGCGACAGTACCGTGTTCAGCCTGTGGAACGGCTCATAGTCGCCCTGAACAGCGGCTTGGATCATCTGCTCAACCCGGTGGTTACGCGGGATGAAGGCCGGATTTGCGGCAGTCATGACGGCAGTTGGATCCTGTTCGCGCCCAAGCCGCGCGCGCCAACCGTCGGACCAGTCGTCAAAGGCCGCAGGATCGGTGAACTGATCACGTGCGGAATCGCCCGCCAGCGCATAGAAGGTGTTGGTGAAATCGGATTGGTTCTGCGCCATGCGCGTCAGCAGGTCCGAGATCAGCTCAAGATCGCCCTCTTCCTCTGTCGCCAAGCCGATCTTGGCCCGGAACCGCCGTAGCCAGTTCTCCTGCATCTTTCCGGGCATGGCGTGCACAATCTCTGTGGCTTCTTCCACAGCGGCTTCTTTGTTGTCCATCTGCTGGATCAGGGCCGTCGCAAACTGCGCCACATTCCAGACTGCAATGTCAGGCTGGTTGGAATAGGCATACCGCCCCATCCGGTCGATAGAGCTGTAGACTGTGTTCGGGTGATAGCTGTCCATGAAGGCGCAGGGCCCATAGTCGATCGTCTCACCCGCAATCGAGCAATTGTCGGTATTCATCACCCCATGGATGAAGCCGACGCTCATCCAAGCCGCGATCAGCCGCGATTGCGCGTCTACAACTCCGCGCAACAATCCCATGGGCCCATCCGCATCGGGATAATGGCGCTGGATGGCGTAGTCGGTCAGGCGCTGCAGGCTGTCCAACTGGCCTCGCGCTGCGAAAACCTGAAACGTGCCGACACGCAGGTGGCTCTGCGCCACACGGGTCAGAACGGCACCCGGCATTGGGCCTTCACGCAGAACGATCTCTCCGGTCTCTACCGCAGCCAGCGCACGGGTCGTCGGGATGGCCAGCGCGTGCATCGCCTCGGAAACCACGTATTCACGCAGCACCGGCCCCAGCCATGCTCGCCCGTCGCCCTGACGGCTGAACGGTGTTGGCCCTGAACCTTTCAATTGGATATCCCGGCGAATGCCATCCGCCCCAACCGTTTCCCCCAACAAAACGGCACGCCCATCCCCAAGCTGAGGGTTGTAGTTGCCAAACTGATGCCCGGAATATAGCTGTGCAATCGGCTCGGCCCCTTCAGGAAGCGTATTCCCGGCAAAGGTTTCGGCCATCTCTTCCACGTCCCCCGGCGCGACCTTCAGAATCTTGGCCAAATCGGCATTGAACGCAATCAGTCGTGGCGCGCGTACCGGGACTGGCGCCTGCCGTGCATAAAAGCTGTTGGGAAGGCGGGCGTAGCTGTTGTCAAAGGGGATCGTCAGGGTCATGCGGCAAACATATTCCTTACATGCACGAATACCATAGCGGATCGCGCAATCCCGTGCATAATCACTCCGAATGACGAGAGACTCCATGACAGCACAACAGATCATCGACCACCTGAAACTGGAACAACACCCCGAGGGTGGCTGGTTCCGCGAAACATGGCGCGCGGATAACGAGGGCCGTGCCACAGGTACGTGTATCTACTTCCTGCTGGCCGAGGGTGAAAGCAGCCACTGGCACCGCGTCGACGCGACCGAGATCTGGCTGTACCACGCAGGCGCGCCCCTGATCTTGTCGCTGAGCGCTACTGATGACGGCCCCGCCACCGACCATCTGCTGACCCCGGACCTGTCAGAAGGTGCACCGCAACTGATTGTGCCCAAGAACCACTGGCAAGCGGCGCGCTCGACGGGGGAGTACACGCTGGTCAGTTGCACCGTTTCCCCCGGCTTTCAGTTTGAGGGCTTCGAACTCGCCGCGCCAGAGTTCGACATAGCTAGGGGCTAATCCATGGATCACCGCGCCCTCATAGCGTCGCTGCCCCCCGAGGCCAAAGACAGATTGCAACAGCGCGCTGACACGGCAGGTCTGCGGCACTTGGGGGGCTACCTGACGCTCTTGGTCCTGACCAGCACTGGAATTGCCCTGCAAGTCCCTCTGTGGCCGTTGCTGATCCTGCCGCAAGGTGTGCTGTTGGTGTTTTTCTTCACACTCAGCCACGAATGTACCCACAAAACCCCGTTCAAGACCAGCTGGCTGAACGACGCCGTCGGACATCTGGTATCCGTTCCGATCGCCCTGCCTTTTACATGGTTCCGGTACTTTCACCTGGCCCACCACAAATGGACGAACCACCCGGAAAAAGATCCTGAGTTGGGCGGCAAGCCAAGACCGGACAATTGGCTGAGCCTACTGATCTACCTGACCGGCTGGCACTACTGGAATGGGATGACGATCGTTCTGTTCCAAAACGCGTTCGGCCGCGTCGACGCCCCGTACCTACCTGCGCGCCAGCATAAAGCGATGCGCATCGAGGCCCGAGTACTTCTGACGATCTATGCAGCTGCGGCGATCAGCCTGTTCTTCTTTCCACTGCTGTTCTGGGTCTGGATTTTGCCGGTGCTGGTCGGGCAGCCATTCCTGCGCCTTTACCTTCTGGCGGAACACGGATTGTGCCCCCCTGTCGCCAACATGCTCGAGAACTCACGCACAACATTCACCAATCGGATTGTCCGCTTTGTTGCTTGGAACATGCCTTACCACGCCGAACACCACGCCTTTCCGAATGTCCCGTTCCATCAACTTCCAGCGCTGCATCGCTGGACACGGGAACATCTGAAATCGACTTCGGACGGATACTCCCAGTTTACAAGTAGTTATGTACGCAGCGTGAATCACCAATCATTCAGCTAGTTGGTTACGGAAAGGCTGCTTTGAGCCTTATTTTGTTCTCTAATCTGTCAATGTTCGTTTTCACTTTTGTGTTTTTCTGACGTCTGAGGTTGCCTTGGTTGTCTTCGAGCTCGCGGGCTCATAATGGGGTTGGCTGGGTGTGGATCGGCAAGGTT
>NZ_JAKRGB010000019.1 GCF_022347725.1 Ruegeria sp. Ofav3-42 | reverse complement strand
CACCTTCGACATTCAGATGGGGGCGCGATTTTGCGGCATGGATAGGCTTAACCCCCACTCCAGCATTCGACCGGCGGCAAGCAGCGCCTGGGACGCACATCAAAGATGGGGAACCGAACGTTGCGACGCCTCCTCAGTATTGGAGTCAGCGCTTTGGTTAGATGGGCCGAGCACAATGGGTCCGCACCGGGATCCTGGCTCGCAAGGATGTTGGAGCGCAAGCCACCCATGTTGGTCAGAGTGGCTTTGGCCAACAAAATGGCGCGTACCGTCTGGGCGTTGATGGCACGTGGCGAAGCATGCCGGGACCAATCGTTACACGTTAGAGCCTTGTACACAATCTGATCCCGGAGGTGTGGGACGGTCAAACGGAAGGTAAGGCGTAGCAGTCGATGAGACGAGATCAGGAAAACCAGCTTGCGACACAGTGCCTGGAGCACGTGGTTCTGAATTGGGCTTGTTCTGAGAACTCCATACGGGCCCGCGGCATGGGAAAGCCGCACTATGTAAGGGGCGGTTACCTCCGAATCCGGGTACGACACTGAATGACGAAGGTAGAAATACACCGTGTGTCAAAGCACGTCCCTTGGAAATTGAGCGCCTTAGAATGAGACTTTTTCACTGCCCGCCGCTTTCGAAACCTGAGACGCCATCAACACAGAGACCTCCTAGCCAAAAGATAGCAACAAAGCCCTCACAGTTTCTGTGGATGGCGGTAGTCAAAACGATGCAACGGTAACGTCTCTGTTTACGGATTGGCATCCTGCAAGCAAATGGAATAAAAGGACTTTGGGCTTTGGTCCACTGTTCTGGAACTACACAAAAGAAGGTAGGCGACGAAAGTAGCTTAGAAATACCTCACGCAAACGAGAGGGGATTAATGACTGCCAAATCGATTGCGGCATGGTTGAGTGATATTGGCCTTCCTCAATACGCTGAATTGTTTGAGGAAAATGGCATCGACCTGGAAATTCTTGAGGACGTAACAGGCGATCACCTCAAGGAAATAGGTGTAACGGTGCTTGGTCATCGGCTTAAACTCAACAGAGCCATCGCGGCTCTGAAGCCTGACCCGGAACAGCCCAAACCCAGCGGAGCCATGGCGGACGAGGAAAGCGCCGAACGGCGGCATCTCACGATCATGTTCTGCGATCTGGTTGGATCGACTTCATTGTCGGCGCGGCTTGATCCGGAAGACTATCGCGACCTCATGGCGCTCTATCAGGACTCGGTTTCGCAGTTGGTCAAAGAGGCCGGAGGTCACGTCGCCCAGTATCTTGGTGATGGCGTTGTGGTCTATTTCGGCTATCCCGTGGCGCAAGAGGACGCGGCGGAGCGCGCATGCCGTGCCGCTTTGGAAATAGTGGAAGCGGTTGCCGCACTTGATACCGCAGCAGGTGAACGCCTGCAGGCGCGTATCGGTATCGCAACCGGGTTGGTAGTGGCCGGTGATTTTGACGGGACCGGGGCGGTCTCAACTTCTGCTGTGGCAGGTGATACGCCTAACCTTGCAGCGCGGCTACAGGGGCTGGCTAAGCCAGGTCAGATTGTCATCGGCAACAGGACGCACTCTTTGTTAGGCGACATGTTCGTCTATGAGGCGCTGGAGAACATCCAACTGAAGGGATTTGATCCCGGTCAGGTAGCTTGGCGCGTCGTTTCTGTGGCGGAACGCCAGGACCGGTTCGCCGTCACCTCGGCGCGTCGGCAGCTCACGCCTTTGGTCGGCCGCCGCCCCGAGCGGGCGCGCCTGATGTCGGCCTGGGACGATGCCAAATCGGGTAAGGGCCGCGTGTGTCTGGTCACGGGCGAAGCCGGTATCGGCAAAAGCCGCCTGACTTATGAAGTCGTCGATCAGGCAAAACGCGAAGGGGCGCGGGTCTTTCACCTGCAGTCTGCGCCTTATTTTAAAAACACGGCCATGTACCCCATCCGCCGTCAAATCGAGACCTTGCTTGCATTCACCGATGGCGATGACGACGACACCCGGTTGAACAAGCTGGAAAAACTGGTGGTTGCCGAAACCGATTTGGACGAGGCCCGCGCCCTGATGGCGTCCTTGTTTTCGCTGCCATGCGACAGGTACCCGGCCCTGAACTTGTCACCCGCGTTGCAAAAGACCCGCACGATCGAAATGCTGATCGAACAGGTCATCGTGCAGGCCAAACAGGCACCGCTGCTTGTGCATTTCGAGGATCTGCACTGGGTCGACCCCACGTCTCTGGAGCTGCTGAGCAGTTTTGTTACCAAACTTGCCGATCATCAGGTTTTGTTGCTGGCGACCTGCCGACCGGAATTTGCCCATGAATGGCAGGTGGATCATCTGGAGACCTGTGAACTGTCGCGCCTTACGCCTGCCGAGGTCGAAGAGCTACTAGACAGCATGACAGGAGCAGGCACATTCTCTGTCGAGCAGCGCAAACAGTTGTTTGATCGATCGGATGGTGTGCCGCTGTTCGTGGAAGAGTTGACCCGCTCGGTATTGGAATCCAAGAATAGCGCGGATCTGGTGCCGGACAGCTTGCAGGACAGTTTGATGGCGCGCCTTGATAAGTTGGGCGCAGTTCGCGAATACGCCCAGATCGGGTCGGTGATCGGGCGCGAAGTTGATATCGACCTGCTGTCGCAGGTGACCAAAACCCCGCTGCCGGAACTGTCAAATTCGCTTTCGCTGCTGGCCGAGGCTGACTTGGTGTACCCGACGCAAAGCGGCAATAGTCTGCTGTTCCGTCACGCTTTGATTCAGGAAGCGGCGTACAGATCTATACTGCGCCGGCGGCGGCAACAGTTGCATGCCGAAATTGCTGAAACGCTGGAAGAAAAGTTCCCCGAGCGGTGTAAATCTGGCCCCGAACAGGTGGCGACCCACTTTGTTGCCGCCGGATTGGGGGGTCGGTCGGTTCCCTATTGGCTGACCGCCGGCAAATCCGCATGGGGCCGTGCTTCGATGAAGGAAGCGCTTGCGCAGCTCAGCCAGGGCCTGGAATTTGTTGGTGAGATCGATGACCTCACGGATCGCGCCCGGCTTGAACTGCAACTGCAATCGACCATTGGCGTCGTGCATTTTGCCGCCACCAGCTATGCCTCGCCACAGGCGCAGGCCGCATTTGAACGCGCCCGCGAACTGTTCGTCGATGTTGACGATCCCGATCTGCGCGTCGCGGTTCTTTATGGGATCGGGGCATTTGAAACCATGCGTGGCGACGTCAGCGCCGGGCACGAAACCTTTGCCGCGCTGGCCGGCGAGGCCGAACGCAGCGGCAATGCCCGCTACGAGGTCTATTCGGCGTCAATGCAGGCATGGTCGCATTTCAACCGTGGCGACTACGCTCAATCAGCTCGTTATGGTGAACGGGTGCTGCAGCTTTACGATGACGGCATATGGGATCAACCGGGGCCCCGGCTTTCGGCCGCAGAACCCAAAGTGATCTCAGAGTGTTTCCGGGCGGCGGCGCTCTGGTCGCTGGGCTATCCCGATCAGGCCGAGAAAGTTGGGAATGACATACTGGAATACACCCGGTCACTACCGGATCCGTATTCGCTGGTCTATGCGCTGTCGAACGGGGTGATCCGCATTCACGACTGGAATGGCAACTGGGAACAGGTCATGGTCCTGACCGAGGAATGCAGCGCCGTTGCCGGTGAGTACGGTTACAAGTTTCTGGGAGTCTGGGCTTCGTTTTGGCGCGCCCGCGCTATGGCGCAGCTTGGGCAATTGGAAGAAGCCGAGAAGATGACGGCCTCAGCTGTTGCCGCCTGCAAGAATGCGGGGGTACATTACCACCGTGTGTGTTTCGAGGCCAACCATGCGCGCCTGCTTTTGGCGCTGGACCGGGTCGAGGATGCTGCGCGGGTTCTGGGTGGATTAGAACAACCGTTGCAGGATGGGGGTGAGTTGAACCACGCAATTGATCTGAGTCTGGTCAAAGGCGAACTGGCGCAAAAACGTGGGGATGCAATCGACGCAGAACGGCATTATCGTGCAGCCTTCAAAGCAGCAGAGAGCCGGTCCGCTCTTTCGTGGAAGCTACGCGCCGCGCTTGGCCTAGCGTCCTTGCTACACACAAAAGATGCGCGGCGTGCACTTATCGAACCGCTGGTGCTGCAGTTCGAAGAAGGCTTCGACAGCCGGTATTTGAAAGCGGCGCGTGCCTACCTGTCGTAAGCGAGAATCCCTCAAGATAAGTGTGTCCAGCGAAAGGGTTTTTAGATTTTTCGACAAAACTTTGGCCTCAATCTGGACCGTGTCTTGCCCGTCCAATCGCACGGCAACCGAACCGGAGTCGACAATCAAAACGCCCGGCGTGCCATGCGAAAACGCCACAGTCAGCGGTTCGTCCGGTGCAAAGATCGGGGCCTTCTCTCCGCGCACATTGTCGATGACAAACTTTCTCGGAAGCCCGTTGACCTCCAACATCCGAGCGAAGAATTTTGTGGCGGCCGGTTTGTTACGGCGCCGCGAAAGCATGAAATCAAGCGTTTTGCCGTTCGTTGGGGAATTGATTCCCCCGATCAATTCCTGATCCGCCCCACTGTCGACAGCTCGAAAGAGATAGACCCACATCCCTTTCATTCGGATCTAAGTCTCATCCATTCTCCAGGAACGGTCGCGTGGTCCCTTGCGACGACACGCCACTTGCGCGATTGCGCCCGAATACCGTGTAACCCAGCGGGGTTCAGCGTCGTGTGTTTCACTGCAACGCCTGGCTCGTGCATGATCTCTTCGAGATCGCGGAATGAGACGCCGCACCGAACGTAACAGAAAACTGAGAGCAAGATCTTATACTTGGGATGCTGTGCGCCTTTGAAGAAGGCCATGAGCAAGCTTTCAACTGGGTGCCATGGTCAAACAGAAACGCCCTAGCCGCACGAACGCAAATGGTCAAAACTTTGCAACAGATCCCTAACCGAAATCCTCTGACAACGCTTCATTCGTCGATTTTTTGAGATTTTGGAAGAAGATCGATTGGCAGCGGAAACACGACGGTCGTGGTGCCATCGGTGGCAATGTCATTGAGTGCGTTGAAATAGCGTAGCTGCATGGAGTTCGGTTGGGTTGCCAGCAATTTGCCGGCTTCCACCAGTTTCGATGCCGCCTGAAACTCGCCCTGTGCGTTAATGACCCGTGCCCGACGCAGGCGTTCTGCTTCGGCCTGTTTGGCAATGGCGCGAACCATGCTTTCGTCAATATCCACATGCTTGATTTCGACATTTGCGACCTTGATGCCCCAAGCGTCGGTCTGACGGTCCAGAATTTCCTGAATATCAGCATTGAGCTTGTCACGCTCGGCCAGCATTTCGTCCAGTTCGTGCTTGCCCAGAACCGAGCGTAACGTGGTTTGCGCCAATTGACTGACCGCAGCCCTGAAATCGGCCACGTTGATGATCGCCCTCTGCGGATCGACAATGCGGAAATAGATCACCGCGTTGACTTTGACAGAGACATTGTCCCGGCTGATTACGTCCTGACTGGGTACATCTTCGACGAACATACGCAGATCGGTGCGTACAAGCTGCTGCACAATCGGAATGATCAGGACAAATCCCGGCCCGGTAACCCTTGTGAACCGCCCCAGCGTGAACATTACCCCCCGCTCATACTCCCGGAAAATGTAGATTGCCGCTTGCAGGAACAGGAACACCAACACCATCAGGATGAGATAGGCGATCCATTCAAACTGGAATGCTTCCATCATCATACGCCTCCGCCAGTTTCACGTTGGTCGCCGGTTGCCGGACCGACACGAAGCCTGAGGCCTTCTACACCAAGAACGTACACGTCTTGACCAGGTTGCAGGTCGGTTCCGCCCTGGGCTTGCCAGCGCTCACCCTCGACCCAGACGAAACCGGCATCACCGGACCAATCCAATACACGGGCATGTGCACCCAACATCCGGTTCAGACCCGACACCGGCGCACGCCGGTAGGTGTGAATTGTGTATCCCAGAAGCACGGCTAAAACCGATGCGCTGATCAGTGCCATGACACCAATCAGCCACCATGAGACTTGATAAGCTTCGACATCCGTGTCCACAAGCATTGCAGCCCCCAGCGAAAAGGCGACAATCCCGCCAAGTCCCAGCACCCCAAAGCTTGGCGAAAAGGCCTCGGCGACCATGAACGCGATTCCAAGGCCGATCAGCGCCAACCCGGCATAATCCAGCGGCAACTGATTGAGCGCATACAGCCCCAGCGTCAAACAGATCGCGCCAACTACACCGGGTACAATCGCACCGGGGTTCCAGAATTCGAATATCAGGCCGTAGACCCCAAGCATCATCAGTACCAAAGCCACATTGGGGTTCGACAGAATGCTGAGTATCCGAGTGACCGGTCCCATCTCGATCCGTTCAACTGGCAAGCCGGAGAGGTTCAGCGTTTGGCGGCTTTCTCCCATCACCACGCTGCGCCCATCCGCATCCCGCAGCAGCGAGCTTAGGTCTACCGCCATCAGGTCGATGACATTCAGCTTCAGCGCTTGTTCGGCCGACAGGCTTTTGGCCTGTCGTACCGCGCTTTCAGCCCAATCCGCGTTGCGGCCGTGCATTTCCGCCAAACTGCGTATCAGGGCCGCGGCATCATTGGTGGCTTTGGCCGACATCGCATCCTTGGGTGCCAGGGGGTCATCGGCCGCCCCGTCTTCGGATTCCTTGTTATCTTCGCCCTTGTCCCCCGGCGGTTGCCTGGGCAAACCGCCGGGCATACCGCCGATCGCAACCGGAGTAGCCGCACCAAGGTTCGTTCCGGGTGCCATGGCGGCGATGTGGCTGGCGTAAAGGATATAGGTGCCCGCACTGGCCGCATGCGCACCGGGCGGGGCCACATAGGTAATCACCGGAACAGGTGACAACAAAACCTCTGAAATGATTTCGCGTGTTGCGTCCGCCAAACCGCCAGGCGTGTTGAGTTGCAAGACGACTGCGGAAGTACTTTGGCTTTGTGAGTGTTCAAGAACCCGCGAAATGTGGTGCACGGTTGCCGGACCGATTGGCCCTTCGATCACCGTGTGCAACACCCGGTTCCCAATAGTGTCTTCAGTATCAACCTGGCCGTTTGCTCGGGTTGCCGACAGGAAGCACAGGATGATGAGACAAAAGAGTTGTAGCCGTTGCTTTGCAATCTCCATGTTTGCTACCTCACATCATAAACTAGCGCGATCCGTCATTTCCTCAAATTACTGGTAAGAACCGGACAGCCTTTTGGAGTGCGCCCAAGGTTTGAATCGCGACCGCCCGGGAATTGATTTATTTCGAGGTCTTTTTGAGCCGTGCGAGGCGCAGATAACGTATGAAATCTAAGACAGATGACGTTACCCTCGCTTGCCCTGTTTTGTCCTCAGCCTCTGATCTTGGCTAAGGCTCCGAAATCGCTAACCGAGAATTAAATACCCCAATTGTCGCGCCCGTGGTGATCCGTTGAGGTATTTATCGGAAAGCTTGGAACGAAGGCGCCGTGAATCTCTTTTTCAGCGGTCTCCCGACGAATAGCCGGGCAGTATGTTTCGTTGGACCCAATGTTGGCGCATGACTGTTGCTACGAAAGATAATCAGACGGCTGAACCACACTATCGAGCTTCTCTACATCAGTCGCAGATCGGGTGCCCAATCATTGGGTTCGGTCGATGGCTGCAGCCTTTACTGCTATCGATCTGCAGCTCAAATCCCTGGATGAGATTGGTGGTCCCTTGCCTCGCGGTATGGAAGCGGCCATTTTGAATTTTCTGGCGGCGCATCTGGATGCTCCTTTGGGTGGGGGCCTAGACGGGGTTGGCTATCGATCCGCGCAACCGTGCCTTGGTGGCATGAATTTCGTTTAAATATAATAGGCTAGCTGATGTCCCCTGCCATGTCCGGTGATTTGCGCCTGCTGCACGCCAACATGCCTGAATAGAGCTTCGGGAGACATCCGCTCACATCGATCTAGTCATAGATGCCACCGGGCTGGACATGAGGGTCGAGACCCATTGCTTTGAATTTACGCGGAGCGCCATGCTTGGGACTTTCCGAACGGCGACGAGCAGTTACGGTCCAACTGAACGGGCCGGGTTGGCCAATTCACGTCGGCATGGGACATCCACAAAAAAGGCAATGCTACTGACGCCCAGCTTGATCAATGGGAATGGGAAGCGATGGCTTGTCGCTCGATGAATTCGCTGGGTTTTGTGGGTTTCCAACGCCGTGAAGCGCTGCATATCGATCTGGGCTATTATGATAGCAATATCTTAAACGACAACGGCGCGGCCAAAAACACTTGGGATGGGACTTGGATTGGCAAAAACGGCGTCAACTTTTGGAAGATATCATTACCAAAGAGGCTCAGACAGTCGCTATTCAGGAGGCGTTTGGCCAACCTGCAGATCGTTGAGAATGGCCTAAAAATTGGCAAGAGCATGGACGATTTTTTGGGAAAAACCACTTCTTACACCGATGGCAGCGGTGCAACGGTCACGGTAGAACTAACGCTGACCGGTATTTTGGCTGCCGCGCATTTGCGCGGTGCCTATGGAACGCTGAACCTTTTGCAGAACGGTGCAGTGTCAACAGACGAATACGGCACGCCGATCCTGCCTTAAGTGGCTCAGTTTGGTGGGTTCGACAGCCCCACGGTCGAAGCCCTGATCGCGTTTATGAAGATCGGAAGACGGGCGACGAAAGACTGGATCAACCCGGAGAACAGCCGACCGTAGCTGGCCCCGTTTCTGGCAGCGGGCAGCGTGGAAAGGCCGACGTCGGCAATGACAGTACCGATGTTGTGGTAATATGGTCCGATGGTGCCGACACCAAAAGTCACCGAATTTGATCCGGACTCTGGCACAATCCCCACCGATTGGATCGGTGCCAGCGCGCTTGAGATCTCTGAGGTGGATGGCTCGGTTGTCCTAGTGGCGCCTTCGAACAACCAGACAGTCTCACTGCAAGGAGTGACGCTGGATATGCTAAGGGCTAATAGCATCCACGCACAGGACGCTACCGCGCGAACAGAACTTACCTCACTGACCGCGATGGACCATGACAGTGGGCATGGCAGCCACGAGCACATGTATGTCACTATCGGCTATGACAGTCCGGCAAGCGTGATCGAAGGTTTCAAGCCGAACAAGGGCGACGTGATCGAAATTGACTCAGGCGTCACCGCCAGCGACTTTGAGATCTTCGGGGAATCCGGCGATGCGCTTGGTAGGACCGCTCGGGTCAGCGTTACCCGCGACGGCATCGCAACGCAGACCATCCTTAAAGGCGTTAGCCTTGAAGACCTTACAATCGCCAATTTCTCAGCAGACAACCAGGACGTTCTGAACGAAATCGTCGGCGTTCTCGGTCAGGATATATCAGCCCCCGCGACGGGCGGGTATGGGTTGACCTACAACTCCGACAGATCGAACCCACCCGACGTAACCGGCGCCACAAAGGGTGACGCACATTTCTCGAGGCGGCCGCAACGCCGAGGGCATAGTCGGCTTTGACCCTGCGCCGGACGGCATCGTGGTTCGTGGCACGGGTGTGGATACGACTGAAATCAATTGGAACTGGAGGGCGCAAACCCGGATTGAAGGTTTTGACCCGACCTCCGATAGCTTTGATGTAGACGCCCTGGTCGCTGATCAGATCGATATCCGAGAGATCGACGGCAGCCTTGAAATCGAGGTGCTGGGCAATGGTGGCAATGTCACAACACAGGTCGGTCTACAGGCAGAAGACCTTACCCGTTCTAACTTGGAGGCAGATTCCGACAACCCAATTCTGGAAGATGACGTGTTGCTCTTCGCCCAACTGAGCGAGTTTGGTCTCCGTCCATTGGATGACGGTATCGGCGGGGGCGGCTAGCTGCCCCCGCTTGCTTTGTCACTTGCGTTTCCTTGCGGCAGTTCAAGTTCAAAAGCTCCACACTGCGGCAGCGATCAGACCAAGGCCTTTGCGAAAACTGGCAAAAGCACCGCTTCGCTAGGCACCTCGAACGAAGGGTCTGAGTCCGGATTAAAACCGCGAAATCAGCGCGCGGCGATGGCCTTTGCTTGCATTCAGGCGGATATTGCTGTTTCTGAGACTGCAAACACGCAGACTGAATTTCGTGGAACGCAGCTATGACAAAAACAGCTTTGATTACTGGCATCACAGGGCAGGATGGTTCTTATCTGGCTGAGTTTTTGCTGGAAAAAGGGTATGAGGTTCACGGAATCAAGCGCCGTGCTTCATCGTTCAACACGCAGCGCATCGACCACATCTATCAGGACCCGCATGTTCCCAATCCCCGCCTGCACCTGCACTATGGCGACCTAAGCGATACTTCGAACCTGACGCGTATCATTCAGGAAGTGCAGCCGGACGAGGTCTACAACCTTGGTGCCCAATCGCATGTGGCGGTTAGTTTTGAAGCTCCTGAGTACACCGCAGATGTCGACGCAATTGGTACTTTGCGCCTGCTAGAGGCGATCCGGTTCTTGGGGCTTGAGAAGAAGACGCGTTTTTATCAGGCATCCACGTCCGAGTTGTACGGTTTGGTTCAGGAGACGCCCCAGCGCGAAACCACGCCGTTCTATCCGCGCTCGCCCTATGCGGTTGCCAAGCTCTATTCCTATTGGATCACCGTGAACTACCGCGAAGCCTACGGCATGTACGCGTGCAACGGTATCCTGTTCAATCACGAGAGCCCGCGCCGGGGCGAAACCTTTGTGACGCGTAAAATCACCCGCGGCTTGGCCAATATTGCGCAAGGTCTCGAAAGCTGCCTGTACATGGGCAATATAGACAGCCTGCGCGACTGGGGGCACGCCAAAGACTATGTCCGGATGCAGTGGCTGATGCTGCAACAAGACACCCCCGAGGATTTTGTCATCGCAACAGGCGTTCAGTATTCGGTCCGACAGTTCATTGAATGGTCTGCCAACGAACTTGGGATAACGCTTGAGTTCTCGGGCGAGGGCATCGATGAAATCGCGACAGTCAAGTCAGTGAAAGGCGATAACGCACCTGCTTTGAAACAAGGCGATGTCGTCGTGCGTATTGACCCACAATATTTCCGCCCGGCCGAGGTGGACACGCTGCTTGGAGACCCCACGAATGCCAAGACCAAGTTGGGGTGGGTCCCTGAACTGACTGTTCAGGAGATGTGCGCCGAGATGGTTTCGGAAGACTTGAAGACAGCCAAGCGCCATGCGCTTTTGAAAGAGCACGGATACGAATTGCCGGTAACATTGGAATCTGGTTGAGGCAGACGACATGCGCAAAACCTATGTGGCAGGTCATCGCGGTATGGTTGGCGGAGCAATCTTGCGTCGCCTGCAGGGCCGTCAGATGTCAGGCGACGCGTTGGAGTTAGTAACACGAACGCACGCAGAGCTGGACCTGACCGATCAGACTGCGGTTCGCGAGTTCATGCAGAGCGAGCGGCCGGATGTTGTCATTTTGGCGGCGGCCAAAGTAGGCGGCATTCACGCCAACAATACGTATCCGGCAGATTTCATTTACGAAAACCTGATGATCGAGTGCAATGTGATCCATCAGGCCTTTGTTGCCGGAGTCAAAACCCTGCTGCAGCTGGGTAGTTCCTGCATATACCCGCGTGCCGTACCGCAGCCGATGCGGGAAGATGCGTTGCTGACGGGCGTGCTTGAACCGACGAACGAACCCTATGCGGTGGCCAAAATTGCCGGGATCAAACTGTGCGAAAGTTATAACCGGCAGCACGGGGTGGATTACCGTTCAGTGATGCCGACAAACCTCTATGGTCCGGGCGACAATTTCCACCCCGAAAACAGCCACGTTTTGCCCGCCCTGATCCGCCGGTTCCACGAGGCGCAGCGTGATGGGCTGGACGAGGTCGTCATCTGGGGCAGCGGCAAGCCACGGCGCGAGTTCCTGCACGTAGACGACATGGCCGAAGCGTCGCTGTTCGTTCTGGACCTGCCTCGGGACGTCTATGAGGCCAATACTGAACCTATGCTGAGCCATATCAATGTTGGTTGTGGCGAGGATATCTCCATCGCCGAGCTTGCCGCACTGGTGGCCAAAGTCACCGGGTTTAAGGGGCGGATTTCTCAGGATGTCAGCAAGCCGGACGGTACAATGCGAAAGCTGATGGATGTTTCCCGTTTGGCAGACATGGGGTGGCGCGCGAAAACAGGTCTCGAGGATGGAATTCGCGAAACTTACGCGTGGTTCCAGGAACAGCCTGACGTAAACCTACGCGCCAAATAGCCGCCCGAACGCGGATCCGGGCGGTCAGGCGGATCAGAACCAGCGACCTATGGCGATGCATGTTGGCGAAAATGTCGCGGGATCAGACGTTGAAGAAAGCACCTTGAACGCAACCTGGGTTTCAGACGGCGTGTCGAACCCAACATACCTGCTTGCTGCGCCGCCGCTACCGCTGAGTGCCGGGGTGGTACCCGCCGCAAACGCAGCCGGGAACGTCCATACTTCGGGCGCGCTGGCAAACATGGCGCCCTCGGCATTCGTGCAATCTGTGGGGTCAGGCGTTGCTGTACAAATCTGTGTTCCATCGGCAAAGCGGACGAATTCACCGTCTGATGTGCTTCCGCGTTCGATAACCGCGCCGGTCGGATTTCCGCCAGACTGCGCGACCGTACCCACAAGATTGCCCGGACCATAGCCGTAATCGGCCCGCATCAGCCGCCCGGCGGTAGTGTCATTCGCGTTGTTTTGAACGGCCGAGCCGCTGGCTATTCCGGTCGCGGGATCAAGACTCAGCGCGTCTGACCAGTTGTTTCCATCCGGAGAGACCTTGATCGAAAACCCGGTGGTGCCGGACAAACCCATTTCGGCGTGGCCAGTCCAGTTGGATTGAAACAACAGGGATGCGGTGTCACCGGCGTCGGCCTTGTTAATCTTCAGTTGATGCCCGCCGCCATCGTGACTCAACAGTGTTGCCGGGGATCGGACCGACAGGCGATTGGTACTGTCGTACCCGGTGGCGATACCAACACCGGGCAAGTTCTGCGTAGAAACCGGTGGGTCGATCCACGTCGTTCCGTCCCATACTTTCAAGCGTTCGGTGGCTTGATCCCAAGCGCGCCAACCCAAATCCGGAGCCAAAAAGTGCCAGGTGTTGTCCAGCCAGGCCGCTAGTTTTCCAGCCTGCCCGGACCAATCGCCGGTGGGGGATTGTCCAATGGCATGAATTTCCCCCTGAGCGGGTGCCGCAGGTGGAGTCGCAACGTCGGTTGCCACAAGATTCAGTTGGACCACCAGATCCAGACGACGCAGGGCTTCGTTATGTGTGACGTGTTTTTGCGCCTGCGAGGGTTGAAGGAAAGGCAGATTCAATCTGGGTGAATTCTGGGACAAGGGGCATCCTCCGTTGGCTGTCAGTGCGACAATTGCATTGTGCGCAACACTGCCGTGACACACATGAATTCCGACTGACCGAGCCGAACGCCCCAGCAACAGATTGCTAATCTCTTACATTTGGCGGAACGCAAAACAGGCGCGCAAGCAAGAAAGGCAAGCTGAATCTCATGCAACTTGCCCCGTCCAGTTGTGCCCGTGAGGGTTAGTAAAGCCTGTTACTGTGCGGCCTGACCCGTAACCACGGCGTCATGCAAATATTGCCGCAAGTCGTCGCGCAGGTCATCACGTGCCAGCGCAAAGGCGACAGTAGCCTGCAGGAATCCCGACTTGGAGCCACAGTCAAACCTCTGTCCGTCGAACTTGTAGCCAAAGACCGGTACGCCGTTTCTGATGTCCTCGGCGATCGCATCGGTCAACTGAATCTCGCCACCGCTGCCTTGCTTGTTCTGATTAAGGTTGTACAGAACCGACGGGCGAAGAACGTAACGACCGATCACCGCCAGATTGGAAGGGGCCGTTTCGGGGCTGGGTTTTTCGACCATGCCGCGGGCACGTACGACCTGACCGATGTTTTCGCCTACATCCAACACACCGTACGAACTGGTTTTTTCGGGAGGAACCTCCATGGTGGCGACCATGTTTCCACCAGTTTCTTCATAGGCTTCGATCATCTGTTGCAGGCAGGGCTTATCCGCCGCGATAACGTCGTCCGGGAGCATGACGGCAAAGGGCTCGTCCCCGATCAATCGACGTGCGCACCAGACTGCGTGGCCCAGACCCAACGCTTTGTGCTGGCGTATGTAGGCGATTGCGCCGCTTTCCATGTTGGTTGCTTTCAGCGTTTCCAACAGGTCGTCTTTGCCTTTTTCCTCAAGCGTTTGCTCAAGGATTTGGTTGCAATCGAAATAGTCCTCCAACGCCGATTTCCCGCGCGATGTCACGAAAATAAACTCTGTGATCCCGGCAGCGCGCGCTTCGTCGATGGCATACTGAACCAGAGGGCGGTCAACCAGGGTCATGATTTCCTTAGGCACCGATTTTGTCGCGGGTAGAAAACGGGTGCCCAGACCTGCTACCGGAAAAATCGCCTTTGTGACCTTACGTGCCATGCTGCCTCTCAGTGTAAATTACTGTCCGAATGAAATTGTGCTTTCAAGGCTACCTAATAGGGTGCGCCGCCGGAACATTCAACGCATACAGGCTAACTTCAATCAATCAGGAGAAATCGTGCCACCGTTGACTATGGAAGTCAAAATTATCCGTTTTAGCTGACCAAGGCGTCGGCAGAGAGGCGGCGGAGTAGGTCAACAATATGGTCAATTTTCGTCGAATTAGTGATTTTGGGAAATCTTAATGGCGGATTAAGTCCGCCATTAAAAATCTGCCCCGAAGGCAAAATGTCGCTTCGGGGCAGGGTAGGTGTTACGCCTTAGCCATGATGGACTCCAGCGAGTCATGTTCGGCTACAAAATGATCAGGCTTCACTTCGCTCAGCTGCGGCACATAGTTTGTGTCTCCGGCTGAAAGTCGGCTTGGAAGAAAGCGCAGTGCGGCCTTGGGATCCATAGGCGAGGGTAGCTCACCGGGCAACTTCAGGCGAGTTCTGCTGCGTTCCACGTCCGGATCCGGAATTGGGACGGCCGAGATCAGAGATTTGGTATAGGGGTGGATCGGATCAGAACAGATCACTTCGCCATCCCCCAACTCTACGATCCGGCCCAGATACAGAACCATAATCCGGTTCGAAACCGCCCGCACGACAGAAAGGTCGTGGCTGATGAAGATCATCGACAGGCCGAACTCCTTTTGCAATTCTCGCAGCAATTCCACAATCTGCGCCTGAATTGAGACGTCCAATGCAGAAACCGCTTCGTCGCAGATGATCAGCTTGGGTTTGTTGATCATGGCGCGGGCGATGCCGACACGCTGGTTCTGACCACCGGACAGTTCATGCGGGTAACGGTTGATCATGTTCGCCTTCAGGCCGACCCGCTCCATCATTTCCGCGACCATCTTCTTGCGCTCGCGCTCGGTCAGGTCGGGCCGGTAAGTTTTCAGCGGTTCAGCGATCGAGGCCGAGATGGTCATTCGCGGATCGAGGCTTGCCAGAGGGTCCTGGAAGACGATCTGCAAATCCTTGCGGTATTTGTTCAGTTCGCGCCGTTTCAACCCAACAATGGGATGGCCCAGCCAGCTGACGTTACCCGCGCTGGGTTCGATCAACTGCAGTACGGCCCGTGCCAGAGTTGACTTTCCGCAGCCCGACTCGCCCACAACGCCCAGCGTTTCACCTTTTCGGATGTCAAAGCTGACGCCATCAACGGCCTTCAGCGGCACTTTGTGCCCGAATAACCCGCCTGAGACGTGGATCGGGAAATGCACCTTGACGTCATCGACTTTCAGCAGAGGCTCGTCGACCTTGTCCAGTGCCTTGGGTGCATCGCCGGCGTCGATGCGAGGCATCGCTTCCAGAAGTGTTCGTGTGTATTCGTGTTTCGGCGCGCGAAAGATCTCGCGCGTCTCTCCAGCTTCCACGAACTGACCCAACCGCATCACCTGAACCCGGTCGCACATCCGCGCGACGACACCCATGTCGTGGGTAATGAGTGCGATCGCCGTGCCTTCATCCTTTTGCAGACGCACCATCAGATCCAGAATGTCGGCCTGAACGGTCACATCCAGTGCGGTTGTAGGTTCATCTGCGATCAAGAGCTTTGGATTACACAGCATCGACATCGCGATCATGACCCGCTGGCGCATGCCGCCGGACAGCTCATGCGGGTATTGATCCAGACGGCGTTTGGCCTCGGGGATACGCACACGGTCCAACCATTCCAGACAACGTGCCCGTGCGGCGGAACCTTGAAGGCCTTCGTGAACTTGTAGAACTTCGCGCATCTGTTGACCGATCCGCAGGTGCGGGGTCAGGGCGGTCAGCGGGTCCTGAAAGATCATGCCGACATCATCGCCGCGAATTTGGTTCAGCTTGTTGACCGGCAGGTTCAGGATTTCCTGACCGTTCAACTTGGCTGAGCCAAGTGCCCGCCCGGCAGGCGGCAACAACCCCATCGCGGCCATGAAGGTCTGGCTTTTGCCAGACCCACTCTCGCCCACGATCCCTAAGCATTCGCCCGGATTGATATCGAAACTGATGCCTTTGACGGCCTCGACGACGCCATCGGGGGTGTTGAATTGGACGCTCAGGTCCTTAATGGAAAACAGACTCATATCAGCGATCCTTCGGGTCCAGAGCGTCACGCAGCCCATCGCCGATGAAGAACATCGTTATGATGATTGCGACGTAGAATGTGAGCGGGAACAACAGCTGCCAAAGGGTGCCATAGCCCATTGTTCCGGCGCCTTCAGCGATCAGACGACCCAACGACGTGTAGGGTTCCGAAATCCCAAGGCCGAGGAACGAGATGAAGCTTTCGGTCAGGATCATCTCGGGAACCAGAAGCGAGGCATAGACGATCACCACTCCCAACAGGTTGGGCAGGATGTGGCGATACATGATCGTGAACTCGCTGACGCCGGCAGCACGCGCGGCTTCGATAAATTCGCGGTTCTTCAGGGTCAGCGTCTGTCCCCGCACAATCCGCGCCATTGTCAACCAACCGACCGCACCAAGCGCGATGAACAGCATTACGAACGACCGGCCTGCCACAACAAGCAGCAGGATAATGACCAGTGTCGCCGGAATCGCCAACAGGATATCGACAAAGCGCATCATGGCACCGTCTGTGCGGCCCCCGATGTATCCAGCGGTGATGCCGTAGCATGTGCCGACAATCAGCGCCGTCGCAGCGCCGATCAGACCAACCAACAATGACGTCGTTGTCGCCTGAATAACGCGGCTGTAAAGATCACGCCCCAGGTCATCGACGCCGAAGAAATGCCCGGTTTCGACGGACGGCATCCCCATGCCACGCACGTCGCCCATGACGTTCCAGTCGATCTCTTCATTGTTCCAGACAGCGAAGTAGGGTCCTATGATCGTGAACAGAACGATAAGCCCAAGGATAAAAAGGCTCGCCATTGCGGCCTTATTGCGAACAAAACGCATCCGCGCGTCTTGCCAGAGTGAACGCCCCTGAATGACCGTGTAATCGGTGATGTCTTCGGCCAGGTGGGCGGCTTTTTGTGATTTACCAAGCATTGCCAGCCCCTCAGTAACGGATTTTCGGATCGAACCAGGCATAAGCCAGGTCGGTCAGCAGGTTTACCAGAACGGTCAGAACGCCATAAAGGATCGTGACCCCCAGCAGCACGGCATAGTCGCGCGACAGGGCGGACCCCACATAGGCCTGTCCCAGTCCACCGGTCGAGAAATAGATGTCGACAAAGACCGATCCGGTCAGAACGTAGACAAAGACCGGACCCAGATAGGACACGACGGGCAGCAAGGTCGGTTTCAGCGCGTGGCGCCAAATCACGGTTCTTGTCGGCAATCCCTTGGCCCGCGCAGTGCGAATGAAGTTCGAGTTCAGAACTTCCAGCATCGACGAGCGTGTGATCCGCGCGATGGACCCCATATACGACGTGGCCAACGCGATGACGGGCATGATCAGATATTGCCACTGACCGCCGTTCCAACCACCGCCCGGCAGCCATCCCAGCCACAGGGTGAAAGTCAGGATCAGGATCGGCCCCATGATGAAGTTCGGCAGCGCTTGTGCAGCGATGCCCAAGCCGACGGCGAAATAGTCGATCCAGCTGTTGTGCTTGATCGCAGCGGCAATCCCCAATGCGACACCAACGGATGTCGCCAACAAGAACGAGAGCGAACCATAGGTCAGCGAGATCGGGAAACCCTGCGCGATGATGTCATTCACGTCCCGGTCCTTGAATTTGAAGGACGGGCCGAAATCAAAATGCACGACGATGTTGTACAGGTAATCCCAAAGCTGTTTCCACAGCGGCTGGTCCAGCCCGTACCGCGCCTCGATATTGGCCAGAACCGCGGGCGGCAATGGCCGTTCCGAGGTGAAGGGTCCACCTGGCGCGAAGTGCATCAAAAAGAAACTTGCAACGATCAGCAACAGGATCGTTGGGACGGCCATTAATAGCCGCCGGACGATATAGGCAAGCATTTCATGCCCCCAGTTATTGGCATTGCCCCGAAGAGGACTTCGGGGCAATGCGTGGTCTAAGGAAGATTATTCAGCGGTTTTGTAGAGGTTTCTGGAATACCAGTTCTGCTCAACATTGTTGATCGGCCAGTTGCCGAGATCGCTGTCGATCATGTAGACACCGGCATAGTGGTAGATCGGGATAACCGGGGTTTCCTGCGCAATGATGCGCTCGACCTCGGTGTACAGAGGTGCCGGATCGTCCGAGGTTTTGGCTTCGGCCAGCAGCTCATCCACGCGGGCGTTGTTGTACTTGCCATCGTTATAGCCGGACTGGGACTGCAGCAGGTCCAGGAAGGTCGACGCTTCGTTGTAGTCGCCACACCATGCGCCACGGGCCAGATCAAAGTTCTGGTTGCCGCGCTCTTCCAGGAAGATCTTCCATTCCATGTTGGCCAGCTCAGCGTTGACGCCCAGCTTTTGCTTCCACATCTGGCTTAGTGCCACAGCAACCTTCTTGTGCGCTTCCGAGGTGTTGTACACCATTTCAAAGCTCAGCGGATTGTCGGGACCATATCCTGCCTCGGCCAGCAGTTCCTTGGCCAGTTCGTCACGCTCGGCCTGGGACATCGACGCCATTTCAACGTCTGGGACGTCAAAGCCTGCGGTCGCTGCCGGAGCAAACGTGTATGCCTGAGGCTGACCGCCTGCCATGATGTTTTCGGTGATGATCTTTCGGTCGACGGCCAGCGACAGAGCCTGACGGACGTTCGGATCTTTAAAGGCCTCGGGGCCACCATCGGACAGGTTGAAGGTGTAATAATAGTTACACAGGCGCGGATAGCTGATTGCTTCTTCCGGGTGCTCTTTCTTCAGACGCGGGAATTGACCGGCGGGGACGTCAGTGCGGTCAAGTTCGCCAGCCAGATAGCGGGTCAGGGCGACGTTTTCATCATTGATAACCAGTGCCACGACTTTTTCGAGGATGGTGTTGTCGTTGTCCCAGTACATCTCGTTCCGCTCACGGACCGAACGTTCCTGCGGCAGATGCTCGGTCAGGACATATGCACCGTTCGAAACAATGTTTTCAGGTTTGGTCCAGGCGTCGCCAAATTCTTCGATGACTTTCTGCGGGGCAGGGAAAGTGGTTGAGTGCGTGGTCATCTGTGCGAAATACGGCAGCGGCTTGCTCAGCTTGACCTCAAGCGTATGGTCGTCGATGGCATTGACACCCAGTTCGTCAACCGACTTGTCACCTGCAATGATCTCGGATGCGTTTTCGATCGACATCAGTTCCATGAACCACGCATAGGGCGAGGACAGGGCGGGATCGACAGCGCGTTTCCAGGCGTAAACGAAATCGCCTGCTGTCACCGGATCACCGTTCGACCATTTTGCGTTGTCGCGCAGGGTAAAGGTGTAAACGTTTTTGTCGTCGTTGGTGGTATAGCCGGTGGCAACACCGGGAACCAGATTGCCGTTTTCGTCCTGATTCATCAGACCTTCGAAAAGATCACGGACGATGTCTGAACCGTCCACATCTTCCACGACTTGGGGGTCAAATGACGTGGTTTCGTCCAGCAGGCGATAGGTAAATGTCTGGTCATCCGCCAGCGCTTCGCCGGTTTTCGGGTGCGTGCCCGCAGCAAATGCAGCGCCGACGATCATGGTCGAGGTCAGCAGCCCCGCCACAGAGGTCCGAATGTACTTGTTCATGTTGTTTTACTCCCATTTTTTTCGGCAACCCACGCGCATCCCTTCAGGATGGCTGCAGGCCACCATGCTTGTCCGACCCAGAAAGAGACCGGGACTGGTTCGAATTTTGCTTTTTCAGATCGCAATGAACACCGCGTCGCAGTCTTTCGGTTTGCAGTCGGGAACGTGTTTGCGAAAGTCGCCTTTCACTGACGCAGAACGTGGCATTATTTCAAAAAAGGTTAAAGCCTTTGCCTGAAAATTAGGCAACCGGAGGTGGATTGTGATTGAAATCGGGGTTGCGTTGGAAATTTTATGCTGAAACGCCATGGCTTCGTGACATTTTCGTGAAGGCGAGAGAATTCTGTTTGGCGATTGCCGCGGCGTCAGGGTGCAGGTGGATGGCCAGAACGAGGCGAATCAATAGCGGATCAGCGCGGCTTTCATACTCGCATCCGGGAAACAGGTCGGTGCCCGACCACTGGCCTGCTGCCAGCGCCCGATCGATCGGCGGGTTTTGAAACCGGGCAGGCCATCGGCTCCCCCAATATCGTGGCCCTGTTGCTCAAGCGTGCGCTGCATGGCCGCTATGTCGGACCGGTACAGGTTAGCGACTTTACCCCAGCGCCCTTTAAAATCGCCGACGCCGAATTGAATACGGTCCCCGACATGCCCGACGAACAGGGCATACAGATCGCTCTTGTTGTATTCCTTGAGGACATAGAAGTTGGGCGTCACGATAAAAGCAGGGCCGTTTCGCCCGGCGGGCATCATCAAATACCCTTCACCCGTCTGTTCTTGCTGGGGAAAGGCCTTGCCTGATACGCGTGTGATCCCCATTGCGGCCCAGTCCTGAATGGACCTGCCTTGATCGCGGCCTTCAAGCGCACAGGAGACGGTGTCAGGGACCATGACTTCGAACCCCCAATCGCGTCCGGTTTTCCAACCATGTTGGGTGAGGTAGTTCCCGATGGACGCGATAGTATCATCCGCCGAGGTCCATATGTCGGCCGTGCCGTCCCCATTCCCGTCGGCTGCGTAAGCCAGGAAACTGGTCGGCATGAATTGTGGTTGCCCAAGCGCGCCGGCCCAACTGCTTTTCATGGTTCCGGGCGGTGCATTGCCGGCTTCCGCGATTTCTAAGGCCGCGATGAGCTCTTCCGTGAAGTACGCGGCGCGGGTGCTCATGAAACCCTTGGTGCCCAGTACCCGAAAGGTATTGTGGCGAATGGGAACCTGACCATAACCGCTTTCGCGGCCCCAGATGGCCAGGATGATACGCGCAGGTACGCCGGTTTCAGCTTCGACGCGGGACAGGGTCGCGGCATGTCGCCGGGCCATCTGCCGGCCAACGGATGTCGCCCCCTGGACGGAACCCGCGTTAAAATAGCGGCCCGGAGAACCAAACTCTGCCTGTTTTTGCTGCTTGGGTGTTTTGATCGGTTGGCCCGGTGGCACCAAATCCGGCAGCTTCCAATTTAGGGTGACACCATCAAAGGCTTGCCGCATCGTACGACGCGAAACGCCCTTGGCCTTGGCCATTGGCCAGACAGTTTCGTTCAACCATGTCTGAAACTCCCGTTCGACTGCAGCTCGATCCTGCGCAGTTGCGCTTGTGGACAGGCACCAAAGGCTGAGGATGAAAACAATCCAACGCATCACACATGGTCTCGCCCGACCTCGGTTGTAAGTCAACAGCGCCGATCTTTTGATTTTGTATGCTCCTATCCCGGCGGTTGATTACGAAGGGCGACACATTTTTGGCCATTATGGAAAAATCCTTGAGAAATTTCATGTGTCTGCCGATAGTTGGCCCCAGAGGATGGCTCAGGAGGACAATCACGCGTGGCTCTTTCCCGAATGTCACCAAAGGGGATGCAAGTCCTGATTGCTGCTGCGGTTTTCACCGTAACGGCGCAGACCGCCGGTGCGAGTGACAGTTTCATGGATCCTCAGGGCCCCATCGCAGCCGTCCAGAAACTCCACCTTTTTCGCGCGACGGTCCTGATCCTGATCGCGGTTGTTCCGGTTCTGGTACTGGTTCCGTTAATCGCAATTCGGTATCGGCGGCGCTCAGGCAGCAATGCGCTCTACCGCCCCAAGTGGGATTTTTCCGGGCGTCTGGAATTCGTCATGTGGGGCGTGCCCGTCGTGATTGTGGCCCTCCTGTCTTTCTATTTGTGGAAGGCAACCCACAGGCTTGACCCCTATGCGGCAAGGTTTGGTGAAACGCCAGCGTTGAATGTTCAGGTCGTTGGCTTGGACTGGAAGTGGCTGTTCATCTACCCGGACCTTGGCATCGCCAGTGTTGGAGAATTTGGGATTCCGGTAAAACAGCAGGTCGCCATGACCCTGACGACGGACACGGTGATGCAGTCCTTCATGATCCCGGCTCTGGCAGGCCAGATTTACGCAATGCCGGGGATGACGACGCAGCTGCATATCGTGTCGGATGCGCCGGGGACGATGCAGGGCGAAAATACCCAGTACAATGGGCGCGGGTTTACCAAGCAGAAGTTTCAGACCATAGCCATGCCGACGGAAGACTTCAGCACATGGGTCGAAAAGGTTCGAACCAACGGCATTCAACTGGACGAAAAAACCTACCGTATATTGGCTATGCGCTCGGATCGGGATGAGGTTCAGACGGCGTTAGGTACAGCGCAAATGCCTGGCAACGCTCTGTACTTCACGCTGGGGGACATTGATTTGTTCCAGTCCATTGTGCACCGATATCACGGTGGTGAGGGGTTGCAAGTGGATCAACAGCCGGGGACGGTGGAATTTGGGCAGGAGGCATCACAATGACCACCAGTGAGTCCGGCTTTTTTGGCCGCCTGAATTGGGACGCCTTTCCGATTGCGGGGCTGATCCAGACCCCCAATGCCAACGAAATCGTTGCCAATGCCGCTGCAGGCGTAGTGATCGTGGGTGTCGTGGCCGTGGTTGGGCTTTTAACGTGGTTTCGCCTCTGGGGATCATTGTGGCGTGACTGGCTGACCAGCGCAGACCACAAGAAGATCGGCATCATGTACATCGTCTTTGCGATCGTCATGTTGGCGCGAGGAGTGCTCGAAGGCGTGGTCATGCGGGCTCAACAGGCAGCAGGGCCGGGGGATGGATTCCTGGAACCTGAACACTTCGCCGAACTGTTCAGCACGCATGGCACAATCATGATCTTCTTTGTCGCCGTGCCTTTCGTCTTTGGTGTCGCGAATTTCCTGGTCCCGCTGATGATTGGTGCGCGGGACGTGGCCTTTCCAGTGATGAACCAGATCAGCTTGGGCCTGACTGTCTCGGCCGGGATGATGCTGATGGTGTCGCTTGTGGTGGGCGAATTCTCGACCGGCGGCTGGACGGCATACCCGCCTTATACGGGCGCCGCGTTCAATCCGGGCGTTGGGCCAGACTACTGGATCTGGGCTATTGTCGTCTCGGGCATCGGGACAACTCTGACCGGGATCAATTTTGCAGTGACCATCTATAAACTGCGCGCGCCGGGTATGAAATTCATGCGTTTGCCGATGTATTGCTGGACGATCATCTGCAGCTCGATCCTGATCGTCTTTGCAATGCCGCCTCTGGGGGTTGCGGCGCTGCTGTTGGCGGCTGACAGGTATCTGGATTTCCACTTTTTCACGAACGACCTTGGCGGCAACATGATGAACTACGCCAACCTGTTTTGGTTGTTCGGCCACCCCGAGGTCTATCTGCTGGTTCTGCCTGCCTATGGCATCTATTCCGAGGTCTTCGCCACGTTCTCGGCGAAACGTCTATACGGGTACAACTCGCTGGTCATTGCCACCATGTCTATTGCGGTTCTGTCGTTCACCGTCTGGCTGCACCACTTCTTCACAATGGGCCAAAGCGCGCTGATCAACGCGGTTTTTGGCATCGCCACCATGCTGATCGCCATCCCGACCGGCGTTAAGGTCTATGACTGGATGGCGACGATGTTCCGGGGGCGTATCCGGTTCTCCGTCCCTATGCTTTATGGGCTGGCATTTCTGATGCTGTTTGTGATCGGAGGGCTGTCTGGCGTCATACTCGCTAACCCTACGGTTGACTATCAGGTCCACAACACTCTGTTCCTGGTCGCCCATTTCCACAATGTTCTGTTGCCGGGCGTGCTGTTCGGATTGCTGGCCGGGTACAATTACTGGTTTCCCAAGGCCTTCGGATTTCGTCTGAGCGAGTTTTGGGGCCGTGTCTCGGTTGCGTTGTGGACCGTCGGTTTTATGCTGACCTTCCTGCCGCTATATTTCGTTGGCTTGATGGGAATGCCGCGTCGATCCTTTAGCTGGGAGGACCCCAGTTTTCACCCATACATGATTGTCGCCGTTGTCGGAGCACTGGTCATCCTGTGTGCACTATTGTCGGTGATCGTGCAGCTTTGGGTCAGTATCAGGGACCGGGAAAAAACCCGCGTACCAGTGGGCGACCCTTGGGATGCGCGCACGTTGGAATGGTCGACCCCGGCACCACCGCCGCCCTATAACTTTGCGATTATCCCTCACGTAACCGACCGGGATAACTTCGCGGCCGCGAAAGAACGCGGTAACGCGTATCCCACGCCAGATGCCTACGAGGATATCTCGGTCCCACTCAACACTGGCATTGGCTTCATCCTCTGCGTGCTAAGCGGGATATGGATGTTTGCGTTGGTCTGGTGGATCTGGTGGTTGGCAGCGCTGATGACCGTCATGATGCTTGGGTCCTTCATCGCCTGGACTTTCAAGACCGAAACGGAACGGGTCATTCCGGCAGAAGAAGTTCGCAAACGACACGAGGCCTGGCTGGACTTGGTTCACAAATCCACGCCTGTCGACCGCGATCACGAAACTGCCCCGGAAAACCGCGGATTGGCCCGCCCTGATCTGGAGGCAGCGACATGAAGCGCGCGCCGACGCACAGCTATCCCGGCCTGAACCTTGGGCGGCGACACGCAAGCGCCGACAAGGCAAGCGAAGTTGTAACCTTCGGGTTCTGGGTCTTCCTGATGAGCGATCTGGTCTATTTCGGGCTGATGTTCGCGATTTACATCACCATGATCGACGCGCAGGCAGGCGGACCGGGACCGCATGAACTGTTCGACCTCACGAGTATCTTCGCCCAGACGCTGATCCTTTTGACCAGCAGTCTGACCGTTGGTCTGGCGATGCTCGCTCTCAAGTACAATCTCCCTCGGTGGCGGATCGTATTCTGGTTCTGTGTGACACTGGTTCTGGGTTTCAGTTTTCTGGTTCTGGAAATTCACGACTTCATGTCGATGGCCGAAAAGGGGGGCATCCCGCAGCGCAGCGGTTTTCTGTCCGCGTTCTATGGGCTGGTGCCGCTGCATGGTCTGCATGTCGCCGCAGGGTGCCTGTGGCTGATCGTGCTGGGTATTCAACTGCGGGTCTTTGGCCTGACCGATTTGCTGATGTCGCGCGTGGTGCGGTTGGCGCTGTTCTGGCACTTTCTCGACCTGATCTGGATCGGCATCATCACGATCGTCTATTTCGGAGGCCTGACCTATGGATAAACGCAGCGAAATGCACCGCCGCGAGCGTCGCCGCTATGTAATAGGCTATGGCGGGTCGCTTTTGTTGACCTTCGCGGTGTTCGGGATTGCCTACCGATACGGTATCGAGACGAAGGGTGTTTACCTGACTATCGCCCTGCTGGGGTTGGCTCAGCTGATCGTGCAACTGGTCTATTTCCTGCATATCGACCGACGTCGTAGCAGCCGCGAAGACCTGGATCTTATCCTCTTCTCTACGCTGGTGTTGCTGATCATCATTCTTGGGACGGTGTGGATCATGGGCAATCTGGCGGTTCGGATGCACACATTTCCGATGTGACGTCAGGACGAGCAAAACAACAAGGGCAGGTACATGAAATCTCTCAAGGTCGTCAGTGTCGTTGTCATGCTGGGGGTAATTGCCGTTGGCCTGCTGCTGTTTTGGCGTCACCAAGAACGCTACCCCTCGACCGATGATGCCTATGTGGGGGCAAACATCATCTACGTAGCGCCTCAGGTCACTGGTCAGGTCGCCGAAGTGCTTGTCGACGAAGATCAACCAGTCAAAAACGGGGATCTGCTGTTTACTATCGATGACACACAATTCAAGGCATCGGTCGATCAGGCCAAGGCCAATTTGGACAGCGCCGTGCAGCAGGCGCAATCATACTCGACGCAGATCGCCGCTGCGCAGGCTTCGGTCGAAAGCGCGCAGTCGGCATACGATACCGCGCAGAGCAATCTGGAACGTGCGAAGGCTCTTTTTTCAACCGGAGATTTGGCACAGGCTTCGTTGGATCAGACAACCTCGAGTTTTGCGCAGGCCTCTGCACGACTGACCACAAGCCAATCCAGTCTGCTGGCCTTGCAAAGCGGTTTGGCGGCCAAACAGGATGATATCTTGTCCTCGCAGGCTCAGTTGGAAATTGCACAGGCCAACCTCAACTGGACCAAAATATTCGCATCGGCGAATGGTTGGATCGCCAATCTGACCCTAAGGCCGGGGTCATCGGTTTCGGCCAATGCGCCGCAGTTTTCTATTGTTGAATCCACTGATTGGTGGGTAGACGCCAATTTCAAGGAAACATCTTTGCCCCGCATCCGCCCGGGTCAGCCGGTTACCGTCAAGATCGACATGCTGCCGGGTGTGACCCTGACAGGCAAGGTTGCATCAATCGGGCGTGGATCGGGGGACACGTTCTCATTGCTGCCATCCGAGAATGCCAGTGGCAACTGGGTCAAGGTCACGCGCCGTTTTCCGGTGCGGGTTGAACTTGATCCAACGGATGCGCCACTGCGTGTAGGGGGCAGCAGCAAGGTTACCGTGGACACAACAGCATCTCAGGAAGGAAAATGACGTCGTCGGCTGCTGGCCACGTCAATCCGGTGATTGTGGTCGCCGTGGTCTTAAGTGCAATACTCGAGGTGCTCGACAGTACAATCGTCAATGTTGCGTTGCCCCACATACAGGCTGCATTTGGCGCGACAACCGATCAGGCCACATGGATATTGACCAGCTATATTGTGTCGGCTGTTGTGGTCATGCCGCTGACCGGTTTTGTCGCCCGGCGGGTCGGACGGCGACGCCTGATCCTGACCGCCGTGACCGGGTTCGCCACGATGTCGGTCATGTGTGGCCTGTCATGGAGCCTCGAGACAATCGTCGCCTTCCGCCTTGCACAGGGAATGTTCGGTGCGTTTCTGATCCCGCTGTCACAGTCCATTCTGTTCGATGCCTTCCCACGCGAAAAGCGCGGGCAGGCGATGGCTGTCTTTGGTTTGGGCGTCGTTGTCGCTCCTGTGCTGGGACCTACGGTTGGGGCGATCCTGACCGAGTACTTCTCGTGGCGCATGGTGTTTTTCGTAAACTTGCCGGTGGCCGCAATGGCCTTGCTTTTACTGGCTGGAGAGTTGCCCGATGACGAGACTGAAGAGGTTCGGATCGACTGGACCGGTCTGGCCCTTCTGGCCATCGGGATCGGCTGCCTGCAATTCGTTTTGGATCAGGGAGAGACCAAGGACTGGCTGTCATCCCGCATCATTCAGGTTGCGGTCATCGCCTCGCTTCTGGGCGCGCTGGGGTTCGTAGCCCATGCGCTGACCACAAAAAAGCCGGTTGTCGATCTGCGCTTTTTCGCGGATCGCAATTTTGCGCTGTGCAATCTGGTTATTGCAGGATTTGCCATTTCTTTGTTCGGAGGGATCGCGATCCTGCCGACATTCGTCCAGAACCTGCTGGACTATCCCGTTATTACATCCGGGCATTTGTTCATCCCACGTGGGATCGCTGCCGGATTGTCGATGGTATTGACTGGTGCGGTTTTGGTAAACCGATTTGATCCTCGCGTGCTGGCCGGTTTGGGAATGTTTTTGACCGCTGTCAGTAACTTCATGATGGGTGCTCTCAACATGGACGCAGGTTTCTGGGAGTTGGCATGGCCGGGTGCTGTCAGTGGGCTGGGCATGGGCCTCGTGTTTGTTCCGATGTCCATCCTGGCCTTCGAAAGCATATCCAAATCCCGACAGGACGAGGCATCGGGCCTGTTCAACGTGACACGGCAGCTTGGCTCGTCAGTTGGTATTTCGCTGGTGGGCACTTGGGTCGTTCGAGGCCTTCAAACGAACACAGCCGTTCTCAGCCAAAACGTGACGCCCTACAATCCGGCGGCACAAGCCTACCTCGCGCCGCTGAACCTGACGCCGGACAGCGCGCAGGGCGCGGCCATTCTGGGACAGGAGATTTCGCAACAGGCCGAGTTGATCTCGTACTTGACCGTCTTCAATAATCTTGGACTGCTGGCGCTGGCGACCATTCCGCTGTTGTTGTTCTGCAAGGCGCCCAAACCTGGAACGCAGACGTCTGTACCAGCGCATTAACGCAGCAGGAATAGCCCCAGAGCCAGTGCTGCCCAACACAAAACAAGACTAAGAAGAATGTTGCCTGCGGCTAGCGCAAGCGTGCGCTCGCGCCTCAGTTCCAGCGATTGATAGGCAAAGCTAGAAAACGTCGTGAACCCGCCGCAAAACCCAAAAACCAGCCGTTTTTCTTCCTCACCCATCTCGACTGTTCCGCCGAGGTACCCGATCCACAGGCCCAGCAGAAGACTGCCCAGAACGTTCACGATCAGGGTCGACAACGGCAGATCATGAACGACCCGCAATGCAATCCAGTGGCGCAACACAGCACCCAAACCACCGCCCAGGCCAAACATGGCATGCAGGTACAGCTCACTCATTCCGAGGACCCTCGCAGATGAATGTGACGCCCGATGGCTTCACCCAGAATGGCAGCAGCCAATCCGACAGTGATTTCCAGCGCGGCAGCGGAAGCTGCGACCCAGATATTGGACAACGCTAAACGCTCCAGTTCGGCCACGAATGACGAAAAGGTCGACAAGCCACCACAAAACCCGACGGCCCCCAAGTGTAGGACATGGGCGTGAACGCGGTTGCGAACCGAGTAGAGCCAGCCGAGAATAAAGCAGGCTACAATGTTGATGCCGAATGTCTGTGTCAGAAAATCCGCACCGGGAATGTTGACCGAGAACACCTCACGCAGCAGCGACCCTGCCGCTCCGCCAAGGAATACGGCTCCGAACATCAAAGCCGTGGTCCGAACGCCTGTTCGTTTCTGTGTCACAGCCTGTTGTCCTGCCCATATCCTTTCTGTTCGGGCATATAGGCAGATGTTGAATGGATCAACTGCAGCCAGGAACTCGGCAGTCCTTCACAAGTCCGCCCGATAGTGTGAACGTGGGCACAATGGCTTGCAATCTAACGCCGATTTGGCCCACGGTTGGCGCAGGGCCTGCCTGCCCGAGCCGGTCAGATACCACGCCATTCTGGGAGAGCACGAATGATTGTACGCAGACTCTACTATGTCATCACCTATGTATGTCTGCCGTTGACTCTGCTGTGGGGGTATATCTGGCCGCCGGCGCTTTGGCTGCTGGTCCTGCTCATTCCATACGCCTTAGTTGGCCTCTACGATATGCTGACTACGAAGCACAACGTGCTGAACAATTACCCTGTTCTGGGGCACTTTCGTTACATGTTGGAATTCGTCAGCCCGGAAATCCGGCAATACTTCGTGGAAACGAATGAAAGTGGGCGGCCTTTCAACAGGATCATTCGTGGGCTTGTCTATTCGCGGGCCAAAGGGCAGGTCGATACGCAGGCTTTTGGCACCCAGTACGATATCATGACGGTTGGGTATCATCGGGCGAACCATTCGTTGGCACCCAAGAACGTGGCTGAAAGCGAAGAACGGATCATGCTGGGCGGTCCGCAATGCTCAAAACCTTACAGCGCATCGCGATTGAACGTTTCCGCAATGAGTTTCGGAGCCCTCAGTGCTAATGCAATCCGAGCGTTGAACGGTGGTGCCAAAGACGGCGGATTTGCGCACAATACGGGTGAGGGTGGTCTGTCCCCGCACCATTTGGCCGAGGGTGGAGATATCATCTGGCAGATTGGAACAGGATACTTCGGGTGCCGAACACCTGAAGGAGGGTTCGACAAGGATCTGTTTGCAGAGAAGGCCAAGAAGGACGTTGTCAAAGCGATTGAGATTAAACTCTCGCAGGGTGCCAAGCCTTCCCACGGAGGCGTGTTGCCCGCGGCAAAAGTAGACAAAGAGATCGCCGAAATCCGGGGTGTACCCGAACATCAGGACGTGATTTCTCCGCCGATACACTCGGCCTTTGAGGGGCCGACTGGCCTGCTGCATTTCGTGCAACATCTGCGTGAGATGTCAGACGGTAAACCGGTTGGGTTCAAATTATGTATCGGCAGACCGTCCGAGTTCATGGCGATCTGTAAGGCGATGCTGGAAACCGGTATCCTGCCGGACTTCATTACGATCGATGGCGCGGAAGGGGGTACCGGAGCAGCTCCGGTCGAGTTTACCAACCGTCTGGGAATGCCGCTGAATGAGGCTTTGATTTTCGCCAACAACTGTCTGCGCGGCGTGGCCTTGCGCGACAAGATCCGGATTATCTGCTCGGGCAAGGTGGCGACTGGGTACGACATGGTCGAGAAATTCGCGCTGGGCGCAGATATGTGCAACGCGGCACGTGCAATGATGTTTGCAGTTGGGTGCATCCAGGCGCTGCATTGCAACACGAACCGTTGCCCATCGGGGGTCGCGACACAAGACCCGATACGAGGCAGGGCTGTGAATGTTCCGCAAAAACGCCAGCGGGTGCACCGCTTTCATGACGCGACCTTGGAAAGCTTCCGCGAGCTTTTGGGCGCCATGGGAAAGGAAAATGTATCCGAGCTTCGTCCGGCCGATATTCGCCGCCGCACGGCGGACGAGCGCGAACGGTCGTATGCCGAACTCTATACCTTCATCGACGAAGGTGTCTTGTTGTCGGATGCAATTCCGGTTGAGTTTGAAGCAGACTGGAAAGCGGCTTCGGCGGAACATTTTTAACTTTTTTTGGGACACTGCCAAGGATTGACGATTTCGATCCGTCTTACCCATCGTGATGCGCATGAAAACATCGGATGAGGACCTGGCCAAAGCCGCCGCAGAGGGGGACGTTGACGCGTTTGCCACCCTTTTGCAGCGTCACTACGACCGCGTCTTTCGTCTGGCCTTTCGTTTGACGGGGCGGGCGGATCAAGCCGAAGATTTGACACAGGATATCTGCGCTGCCCTTCCAGCTAAAATCTCAGGATTTCGGGCGCAGGCGAAATTCACGACATGGCTTTACCGGGTTGTGGTCAACGCGGCCGAAGACTCGCGACGTCGTAATGCCAGTCGTAACCGCGCGGCAGTGGGCTGGGGCGATGTTGAGCAGATGCGCCGGGCAGAGGCCGAAGAATCAGCCGAAGCCTTGGGTTGGTTGCAGCGCGCCATGCAGTCCTTGCCGCCTGAATTGCAGGACACGCTGGCCCTGACGTTGGAAGACGAGATGACCCATGCCGAAGCTGCTGTCGTGTTGGGGGTTTCAGAGGGAACCGTTTCCTGGCGGATGTCAGACATCCGCAAACGGCTGCGTATCCTGCGGCAAGAGGAATTGGCACAATGACCGACGATCTTGAAGAACTCAAAGCGCTGATGGACGCCGCAACTCCGGCACCTGATGCGCGTCGACGTGCGGAAAACCTGGAGCAGGCGCAGAAAAATTTCGCCCGTAACCAAGGATCGCGCGCTGCGATGCGTCCGACTGTTAAGCGTGGCCCTCTGGCCCGCATGACAGAAGGAGCGAAATCCATGTTGAATGCTTTGTCGCATCGCGGAGTGTTGACCGCCACAACAGCAATTGCTGCCGTGGCTCTTGTAATGATCGTGCCGCAAACTCGGGACGTTGTGGTTCAGCCGCTATCGCGAAGCGAAAGCCGCGTCGCCGCACCACCATTGCCCGAAGCGGACCTCGCGGGCCTAGAGGAACCTGTAGTCGAGGCCCCGGTCATTGGTGAAGAGGCCGCTGAAGCCATGCAGTCAAAAATGGCATCACCACAATTGGGCGCTGCTGGTTTGGGTGCTGAAGGAGGTGCCCGCTTTGGTATTGCAGACGGTGCTACGTATGACCAGGCCGTTCCGAGCTTGATGCAACCAGAGGTGGGTTTGATACCACAGCCAGACACTGAGTCCTTTGCGAACGCGGAGAACAACGCTGTAAAAGTGACAAGTGAAGAGCCTGTTTCGACGTTCTCGATCGATGTCGATACAGCGTCATATTCGATTGTTCGGTCCTCATTGATGCGTGGTCAGCTTCCCCCCAAAGATGCCGTGCGGGTCGAGGAAATGGTGAATTATTTCCCCTATTCCTACCCCGCGCCCGAAGGCGATGCCCCGTTTCGACCGACGATTTCCGTAACGCCGACGCCGTGGAATGAGAGTACGCAGCTTGTCCACATCGGTATTCAAGGTGCATTGCCTCAGATCGAAGATCGTCCACCTCTGAACTTGGTCTTTCTGATCGATACCTCAGGCTCAATGCAGGACGCGAACAAGCTACCGCTGCTCAAGCAATCGTTCCGCTTGTTGCTGTCGGAACTGAGGCCCGAAGATCAGGTTTCGATTGTGACCTACGCTGGCAGCGCAGGGCAGGCGCTGGAACCTACCGTGGCTGCGGAACGCAACAAAATCCTTGGCGCGCTCGACAGGTTGGAGGCAGGTGGCTCGACTGCGGGGCAGGCTGGGTTGCAGCAGGCTTACGAGGTCGCCGAAAGCATGGCCGCTGACGGAGAGGTCACGCGCGTCATTTTGGCCACGGACGGAGATTTCAATGTCGGGCTGTCAGATCCCGAAGCATTGGAAGACTTCATTGCCCGCGAACGCGACAGTGGCACATTTCTAAGCGTTTTGGGCTTTGGGCGAGGCAATCTGGACGATGCCACTATGCAGGCGCTTGCTCAGAACGGGAACGGACAAGCGGCTTACATCGACACACTGAGTGAGGCGCGCAAGGTGCTGGTGGATCAACTGACTGGCGCGCTGTTCCCGATTGCCAATGACGTCAAGATCCAGGTCGAGTTCAATCCGTCGCAAATCGCCGAGTACCGCCTGATCGGATACGAAACCCGCGCGCTGCGCCGCGAGGATTTCTCTAATGATAAGGTAGATGCCGGTGACATCGGCGCAAGCCATTCGGTTACTGCGATTTTCGAGGTTACACCGGTTGGATCGGATGCGATCCGAAACGATCCGCTTCGCTATAGCGAGCAGCCAGTGCCAGGTGAATCTGATGAGATCGGGTTCTTCAAACTGCGCTATAAAACGCCCGGCGCTGATCAGAGTCGGCTGATTGAGGAACCAATTATGTCCGTTCAAGGCGAGCTCACGAACGATGTGCGCTTTTCCTATGCCATCGCCGGATTCGGGCAATTGTTGCGCGGCGGTGGGTACTTAGAGGACTGGTCCTATGAGGACGCAATTGGGTTGGCCAACTTGGCCCGAGGTGAAGATCCGTTCGGTTACAGGGCCGAAGCCGTCACGCTGATGCGGCTTGCGGAAACGCTGTCACAGTGACATCCCGCAATAGGGCGCTGCGCAAGGCGGCGTCCTATCAGTACGATCTTTGGTTGTTGGCTGCGTGAGTATTGATGCGGCGCACGCTCCATTCCACGGCGTCCCGCATAGTCTTGCCCAAAGCTTCGTCGAAAGCCCTCACAAGATCCGGCGTCTTGTCACTTTCCGATACAACAAATTCCCGAAACGAGCTGGATGCGATGATCTTGTCTTCGAACTCGTCAATAATCTTAATGTTCATGCGCACTTCGACGCGTATGGTTTTCGAGCCTTCAACGTCACTGATGACAAGCCCCTGAAACTCTCGCAGGTCCGGGACGATGACATAATCCGCGCGCAAACCAACAGTAGAACGGCCTACGGCGGCCACCTTCCCGCTGTTCTCATAACTTTCCACAAGCAGCGCCTGAACAATAAGTGGTGCGCGATCAACCCATCTGGCACGCGGCAGATACTGCACCTGAAGTGGCGTTGGCTGAATGGCGATCTGATCGGTATTGACCGCAGCGGTCGCCGTTGGCTCCTGCACGACGATCTGCTTTTGAACACGTGGTATCGACGAGGAAAATGTGCTCTTAGGCGTCAACAGATACAGATCGTTCGGCTTGGACGCCTGTCTGAGCGTCCCCAATCCTGTACAACCGCCCAGCGAAACCAGCGCCAGAGCCAAGAAAAAGAGCCTGATCATTGGCGAAACTCCGATGCTTGAGTTCCCAGTAAGAAGCGTGCCGGGTCACGTTCGATTTTATCCACCAGCCGATCCAGGCTGATCACAAGCCGTTGCGACTCTTCCACAAACCGCGTGAACTGCGGCAGGCCGACGCGGAGGAAGTCGGACAATTGCCGCCGGTTGTCTTGAACGATGCCGTCGATGGTTCCCATCAACTCGGACGCAGATTGTGACGCGCTTAGGATATCGGCAGAGATTTTGTCCAGCTTTTCGGTGACGTTCGAAACCGTGGTCGCGACTTGATTAGCGGCGTTTCGGATATCGTCCATGACCGCTCCGACGTCTTCGTTTATCACCTTATTGGCCGAGTCAAAGGCCTTTTCCGCTGACACAAGCGTGCTGTTTGCGGTTTCCATGGCGCCAGTGATCGATCCCAAAGTTTTGTTTGCGTTCAAGAACGTCTCGGTGACTGTCGCAAGGGCGACGCTGCCTTCGTCTGACAACCCGGACAGCCGTTCTGCCAGGTTCGATGCCCGGTCAATAAAGGATTTGAGGTCGTCTTTGATCAAACGGTCAGCGGTTTCGATCGTGCCCTTGGCGCTGTCCAGGGTTGCCGTCGCAGACTCCGCCGCCGTCTTCACGCTTTTGAGCGTGTCCGTCCCCGTGGTCAGGGTCGTTTCGGCCGTGTCGGCAAGTTTTTCGAGGCGTGTGGTGAAGTTACCCAGCTGTTTCGCAGCCCCGCCGAGATCTGTGGACAGGTTTTCAAAATCCGAAAGTGTTTTGTCCAATTTGCCTGAAGCCGCCGCCAGGTTGTTCAGAATGTCGCTGACAGATTTGCGGTTCTTGTCATCGACAACTTCATTCAGGTTTTCCAGCAAGGTAACTGCCTCGTCCAGAACCTTTGGCGCCCCTTCGAACAGGGATTGAATGGCGCTGCGCTTGCTTTTTATCACGCTGTTTTCCGGCAACCGTTTGTCGCCGCTTTTGCCCCCGGTCAGTTCAACGTAACTGACACCGGTGACGCCCAGAGACTGCAATTGCGCGATCGTGTCTTCGGTCACGGGAATATCGGCGTCAACTTCCAACTTCACGCGCACCTTTGACGGATCATCTTCGTCCAGGTTCAACGAAATCACCTGCCCCACCGGCAGGCCATTAAAGCTGACGCCGCCTGCGGCGGACAGGCCCGAGACATTGTCGAAAAGCACATCGTAATACGCGTATTGCCGTGACACCTCGAATTTCGCGAGCCACAGGAAAAAGCCAAAGGCACCGAGGATGCCCGCGATGGTGAACGCACCGATCAGAATGTAATTTGCCCGGGTCTCCATAGCCTTTACCTGTCCTGCCCCTTCTCTTGCGCCGCGCGCGCCCGGGGGCCGGTGAAATATTCCTGAACCCAAGGATGATCGACTTTGGTCATTTCTTCAATCGGACCTTCAACCAGCACGCGTTTTTCCGCAAGAACTGCGACCCGATCGCAAATGGCGTAGAGGCTATCCAGATCATGCGTGACCATAAACACCGTCAAGCCCAAAGCGTGTTGCAATTCTCCGATCAACTCGTCGTAGGCGGCGGCGCCAATCGGGTCCAATCCAGCGGTTGGTTCATCCAGAAACACGATCTCGGGGTCTAATGCCAAGGCTCGGGCAAGAGCGGCGCGTTTGCGCATCCCGCCTGATAATTCTGACGGCAGCTTGCCGCAGCTCAGTGCTGGTAGTCCAACCAGACTGATCTTGAGGTTACCAAGCGCGCACATCAGCTTTTCGCTCAGCCCGGTATGTTCGCGCAACGGGGCCATGACATTCTGCAAAACGGTCAACGACGAAAACAGCGCGCCGTCCTGAAAGGCGACGCCCCAGTGGCGCTCGATGCGGCGTCGCTCCTCTTCCGGCCCGTTCAAAACGTCGACGCCCAGCACTTCGATACTGCCAGCCGCCGGTCTGTTCAGGCCAACGATCGTGCGCAACAAAACCGATTTGCCCGTCCCCGAGCCGCCGACGATCCCCAGAACTTCACCACGCCAAACGTCCAGGTTCAGGTTCTCGTGCACCACCTGTGGCCCGAACCGGTTCGTCAGGTTGCGGACGCGGATCACGGCCTCGCGCTGTGCGCCTGTCTTCGAGGTCTGTTCCAGAGTTGTCCCGTCCATGTCAGATCTCCATCACTGAGAAGAAGATTGAGAACAGTGCATCCAGCGCGATGACCAGAAAGATGGACTGCACAACCGAAGCGGTCGTTCTTTGCCCGACACTTTGGGCTGAACCCTTGACTTGCATCGCCTGCCAGCAGGCAATGACGCCGATGACCAACGCAAAGAACGGCGCTTTGATCATGCCGATGGCAAATTGCCAGATGCCGGTGTTCTCTTTCAGGCGCGTTACGAACATACCGGGGCTGACGCCAAGGTCGATCCAGCTCATCAATCCACCACCGATCAGCGCCGCAATATCTGCAATGAACCCAAGTATCGGAAGCATGATCAACAGAGCAACAACTCGCGGGATCACCAAAACCTCAATCGGGTCCAGACCCAGCGTCCGCATTGCGTCGATTTCTTCCTGAACTTTCATCGAACCAATTGATGCTGTGAAGGCTGAACCAGACCGGCCAGCAACAATGATCGCGGTCAGCAAAATGCCAAGCTCGCGCAGAACCGAGATCGAGATCAGCTCGACCACAAAAATCTCGGCCCCGAATTGTTTCAGCTGAGTGGCACCCTGAAAGGCCAGCACGACGCCGATCAGGAACCCCATCAGAGCGACGATTGGTATGGCCTTGAAGCCGGTTTCCTCCATTTGGGATACCAGTGCCGCAGTACGTAACCGACGCGGCATCAGGATCGTACGCACGAGGCGGTGCAGCGTCAGACCCAAAAACCCAAGCAGCGACAGGCCATCCTTTCCGGCCTGGACCGTGCGTTTCCCTACACTTGCTACCCAGTCGACAAAGCTGCGGCGTTCGGTTTCGATGCCAGGATCGTCGGGTATGTTTTCAGCCACAGTCTCGAGCAGCGCGGAATGAGCGGGATTTAGTCCCAGATAATGGACTTCTGCGCCGCCCGCTTTAACGCGGCGCGCCAGATCGGCAATCAGCCATGCGCCACCGGTATCCAATGCTTCGACCTTGGACAGATCGACGGTGACGTCGTCCCCATCCGTGTGGAACGAGGTAAAGGTCGTTTCCACTGTTTCCAAAGATTGTGTCAGCAGATCACCCGAAACCCGCAGGTAGACGCCGTTGGCGTCACGGTCCGACTGTATCATTGGCTGGGTCATGCGCGTATGTGATGCCAAAGGACATTGACCTGCAACGGATTTTTGCAGGTTGCACAGTAATTGTCGCGGTGTAATAGCGTCTGAGTGACAATTCCGGGCCCAAAAGCCTCAGTTGCATAGGGCGTTGCGTTCAAACATATTTTTGGCTTCGATAAGCCGCGCCCGGATCCGAACTGCCCCGGAACAAAAAACAAATTTAGACAGGGCACGACTATCTTGTTGCCGGGCTTTGCGAACAGAGACAGAGTTCGCTTCGGCACCACTTATGTGGAATCAGGGAGATCGAAATGCCGCACGCCGGAAATGTCTTGTTCATCATCATCGATCAATTGCGCGCCGATTGCCTGAACGGTGCCTTGGCGGCCCATGTCGAACTGCCGAACTTGCGCGCGTTCATGGACGAAGCCGTCACGTTCGAGCAGCATTTTTCGGTAACCAACCCCTGTGGCCCGTCGCGTGCATCCATCCTGACCGGGCAATACGCGATGAATCACCGCTCGGTTCGCAATGGCACTCCGTTGCGGCACGACACGCCGAACATCGCGACCGAGATGCGCAAGGCAGGTTATCTGCCCATGCTATTTGGGTACACCGACACATCGGCGGACCCACGAGTTCATGACCAGAACGATCCGATCCTGAAATCGTATGAACACCCGATGAACGGATTTCACGAGGTGGTCGAAATGCGGCTTGAGGAGTCTTATCCCTGGCGGTCTCACCTGATGCAAAAGGGCTATGAGTTCGAAGACTACTGGGATGTCCACAAACCGGTAGCGCCAAGCGGCGGCCAACCGCGACTGAATGACCCCGCCATGTATCGGGCCGAAGACAGTGACACGGCATTTCTGACGGATGTGTTCCTGAACAGCATGGCCCCGTTTTCTGACGAGAACTGGTTCGCTCATCTGACATATATTCGGCCGCATCCGCCATTGGTCGCGCCTGCGCCGTATAATGATATGTACGATCCCGAGACACTGCCTCGGCCCGCTGGATTTTCGGATGCCGGGGTAGAGGGCGCAATGCATCCCTTCTTCGGCCCGACAATAGCCAATCAGACCGCCAGTGATTTTGTTTTGGGGTTTGATGACGTCGAGCCAACCATCGAGAATATTCAGACCTTGCGCGCCGTGTATTTGGGGCTTGCATCCGAGGTCGACCATCACGTTGGGCGTGTCATCCGGTTCCTGAAGGACAGTGGTCAATACGACGACACAATGGTGGTTGTAACCGCCGATCACGGAGAGATGCTGGGTGATCGCCACAGCTGGGGTAAGATGACGGTCTACGACGCGGCCTACAAAACGCCCCTGATGATCCGGGATCCAAACAATCAGGCGCGTGCCGGATCAGTTGTTTCGGTACCAACCGAGTCCATCGATATTACGCCAACGATACTGGATTGGGTTGGTCAGCCGATCCCGAACTCAATGGACGGGCGATCGCTGCTTCCGCTGTTGCAGGGAGAAACCCCTGACGACTGGCGCAGCTATTCTTTCAGTGAGCTGGACTTTGCTGAGCCCGAAAAGCCTTCTGTTTGGCAGCACGTTTTGGGAACGGGCAACAGCGACTCGTGCCTGGGCATCCTACGGGATGAGCGTTTCACTCTGGTCGAGTTTGCTGCGGAACTTCCGCCTATTTTGTTCGACCACCATAAGAGTGGAGAATTGCAGAACGTAGCCGTAGATTCTGAGTACGCGAACGATTTGGCTCGGTTGAGTCGACAAATGTTGCGTCACCGCATGCGAAACATGGATCATACACTTTCACTGGATTCGATCACGGCCGACGGTCCAAAGTCCAGACCCAGGTATTGATCGCCAAGTAATCAAAGCCTGTTGTCCCAAAGTGTCGCGTGCCTGCCCCCTACACCTGTGACGGAACCGGTGTTACGCATGTGATGCGGGAGGGTGGAATTGGAAATAACTGAACAGCAAACTAAGGCTATGACGACGGCCGGTCTGAATCTGATTGGGCAGGCGCTGTCAATTTATGATAGCCAGCTTCGGCTGGTGGTCAGCAATCGACCATTTCAGTCGATGTTCGATCTGCCCGACCATCTGGTCCAGCCGGGCGCTCTGTTCAGCGATACGATCCGATACCTCGCCTCCAATGGCGAGTATGGAGAAGTTAGCGACATCGAAGAAATTGTCGATCTGCGGGTAAAACAGGCTCTAACCTTCGAACCTCACTACATCGAACGCGTTCGCGCCAATGGCCAGGTCATCTCGGTCGAAGGCGCACCGTTGCCCAGAGGTGGCTGGGTGGCGGTCTATACGGACATCACTAACACGAAACAGGCCGAGGCCCTGTTGCGCGCTCGGTCAGAAGAGCTTTCTGGTCAGTTGTTCGACCGGGCCGAGGAGCTGTCAGCGACAAACAGAAAGCTCGCGGCTACCAATTCGGCTTTGGAAGAAGCCAAACGTCAGCTCACCGAAATCGAAGCACGCACGCGCATGACCACCGAGATGATGCCGGCACATATTGCGCATCTGGATCCTGACGGTCGGTATGACTATTCCAATCGCCGCCTGAACTCGGTCATGCCCGGTCGCCCGTCCGAGATCCTGGGCATGCATATTTCTCAGGCGTTGGGTTCCGCGGCTTACTTGCGGGTCGAGCCGTTTTTACAGAAGGCCTATTCCGGGGAAACGTCGGTGTTTGAGTTCACCGAGGATCAGGACTCCAGACGTATCCGTGTATCCTTTACCCCCGATGGTGATGGGGGCGTTTATGTGATGTCCGTCGACATCACCGAGGAAACGCAAGCACGTGTTGCTTTGCAGCAAACGCGCCGGCGGGCCATGGCTGCGCAAATGACAAGTGGCTTGGCCCATGACTTTTCCAACCTGCTGACCATTATACTGGGTATGCAGTCGCGACTTGAAAAAATGGGTTTGCCGGACGAAGCTCGCGAACTCGTTGCCGCGACCCAGCAGACGGCTCGCCGCGGCGGGCAATTGCTGAACCGTATCGCTGATATGACCGGCAACCGAACACCGCAGCCCAAAGCGACAGACATGCGCGGATTGCTGGAGGACCTGCGTATTCTGGCGTCTCCTTCCCTGCCGCGCGGCGTCGGTTTGTCAGTCGTCAACACGCTGCCGGACAAAGCCCTTATGTTGGACCCGGGCATGGTTCAGGACGCTTTGTTAAACCTTGTGCTCAATGCGCGTGACGCTTGTGGCGGGTCGGGCCAAATCACGATCAGCGCTCATACAATTGGTGAAATCTGGGCTGAGATCGCAGTGTCGGACACTGGTCCCGGATTTTCGAAAGAAGCGTTGGAGAAGGCACTGAACCCATTCTTCACGACCAAAGGCGACAAGGGATCGGGTCTGGGCCTGCCGATGGTGTATGACACGGTCAAGCTGGCAGGCGGTGACCTGAACCTTCGCAACACTCCGTCGGGTGCATCAGTTGTTCTACGTCTGCCCTATCGCCCGGCCCCTCCTGTTCAGGAAGGTCTGGTCCTGTTGGTCGAAGATAGTGACGAACTGCGCCGGCAGTTTCGTGACATGCTGGTCGACCTCGGGTTTTCGGTGATCGAGGCGACCTCGTGCGACGAGGCGTTGGCGTTGGCGGAGAATGTCGAAGACATTGCCCTTGTGCTCTCGGACATTCGTCTTGAGGGGCAGAAGACGGGTCTGGACCTCCTGGCGAATCTAAAGCCATTTTTGCCGTACATTCTGATGACGTCCTTGCCCTATTCTGACCCGTTGCATCGAGAAGCACTGAATCGCGCGCCGGTGCTGCGTAAACCGTTCACGCGGGCGCAACTGTCCGCCCTGATCCGAGACGAGGCTGCCCGATGACCAAACCGCTGGTAACCATTGTCGATGATGAGCCCGAAATCCGGCGCATTCTGACCGACGCGCTGGAAGATGCCGGTTTCCGGACCCAAAGCTTTTCCCGTGCGCGCGAATTTGAAGCCTCGCTCAAACGTGTCACGCCGGATGTGTGTCTGGTGGATTTGTCCTTGCCAGACACGGACGGGCTGGCCCTGGTCCACAGATTGGCTTTGGAGCAGGGGGCCGCCGTCATCATCATTTCTGGCCGTGCGCAGGTACAGGATCGCGTCACCGGGTTAGAGTTGGGTGCAGACGACTACATTACTAAGCCTTTCGACCCGGCCGAAGTCGTAGCCCGCATTCGCGCGCGGTTGCGGTCCCCAAGGGTGCAGACGATGCAGTCAGATGTAGCGCGGTTCAATGGTTGGACGGCATATTTTGACCGCTACATTCTTGAGGATGGAACTGGAACCGAGACCCCTTTCAGCCATGCCGAAGGCGAAGTTCTCCGGCTGTTTCTGGAAAGTCCCAAGCGTCTGATCAGCCGCGCCCAGATGCAGGAGGCGCTGGGCGGGGCCGCCGGTGATAGTTTCGACAGGGCAATGGACGTCAGGATTTCGCGGTTGCGCACCAAACTGGGCGAAGACCCAAAGAACCCGCGGTTAATAAAAACCATCTACGGCGCCGGATACATTTTCTTGGGAGATGTCGAATGGTAGCAAATGCTGGCTGCGATATTCCGCCGCCGACAGGCGTTGCTCAAAATCGCGGCACACTTGGCTACAGGCTACTATTCGCGTAGGGCCCGATCCTTGACCTTGATAACGGGTTGCAGAAGGTAGTCCAGCACGGTTTTCTTACCGGATAGAACGTCTACTTCGGCAATCATCCCTGGGATGATCTCAACGGCAATCCCGTTTGCATCCAAAATCGCATGGTTCGTCTGGACTTCGATGACAAATACTTCTTCGTCATTGCGCTCCGGTCGCGTGATTGTGGTTGCACCTATGCGTGTGATCTCCCCGTCCAAAGCTCCATAACGAGCAAAATCATAGGCCGTGATCTTTACTTTTACGGATTGGCCCGAATGCAGAAAGGCGATGTCTTCGGGGCGGACATAGGCTTCGACCAAAAGCTTGTCGTCCAATGGGACAATCTCGATCAACTCTTCTCCGCTGCGTGCCAAACCACCGATTGTTGTCCGATGAATGCGATTGACGATGCCACGGACAGGGGACCGGACCTGCGCGCGATCTGCGCGGTCCTGCAAGGCCGGAAGTGAAGGTCGAAGCGCTGCCAATTCGGCGGTTGTGACTGCAAGATCGGTCAGCGCTGCACTGCGGAATCTGCTATGCGCGGCTTGTATCCTGTCGTCGATTTCGTCGAGGCCGGTTTGCAACCTGCTTGTAACCGCTGTTGCACGTACTTTACGACCTTCCCATTCCGCCGCGCTTCGACGAAGGGCCAAAAGGGTAGTTGCAGGCTCCATCCGTTCTTCGACCAACGGTGCCATTATTGCGCGCTCCTCGGCCAGAATCCTAAGCGTTTCCTCTGCAGTGACCTGGTCTACAAGCCCTTCTTCGTATTCTCGTTGACGTTGTTCACGCTGCCGCTCCAAGATGGCGATTTCGGCCATAAGTTCGGTCTGACGGCCCAGGAACAAGGCAGTTTCCGATTTAACAACTTCCGGAGCACCTTCGATAAGCTTAGGCGAGAATGTGAGGGTTGCTCCATCTATTTCCGCCTGCAATCGTTGAGCCCGCGCCATGAGTCCAAATGCGCGCTGCTCCTCTTGACTCAGTTGGCTGTCGATTTGCGTGGTGTCGAATTCCATCAGCAATGTGCCTTTTTCGACGATCTGACCTTCCTTGGCATGCAGGGACTGAAGGACACCGGGTTCCGTCGCTTCGATCAGTTGTACATCTGCGGAAGGGACAATCCGACCGTCCACGCGGGTCACGTCGTCCAGTTCTGTCAAATAGGCCCAAAACCCCGCTGACAGGAGGCAGGCGAAGATGACAAGCAGCAGGAGCGACCCCCGTAGGGGAGATCGCCCCCGCATTTCTCGAGCCAATGAAGCAAGGTCAGGATGCTGCGACATTAAGGTGCCTCCGCGCTACGCGAGTGTGCTGGCTGAGTATGCTTTTTGGTCCGTCAGCCCCAACTTGACCACGCTCGATCACGATTACTCTGTCGACCAGCGCCAGCAGGCTGGTGCGGTGCGTGATGATTACCATCGTGGTGTCGGCGGTTGCCTGTTTCAGACGTTTGATAACCTCGGCCTCGGTTCTTACGTCCATCGCACTGGTCGGCTCGTCCAAAAGCAAAACCGGAGGCCGCCCGACCAGCGCTCTCGCAAGTGCGATCGCCTGCCGTTGACCACCCGACAGGCCTTCGCCACGCTCGGCCAGCTGTTGGTCATAGCCGCCTGGGTGATGAGCAACGAAATCTTCCACTCCGGCCACCCGACCGGCGTCGATCAGATCCTGATCTCGGGGCCGGGTCGCACCACTTGCAATGTTGTCCCGGATAGAGCCGGAAAAAAGCCAGACGTCCTGCAAAACCGAACCGATGTTGCGACGAAGATCGCCCGGATCTATCTGACGGATATCAACGCCGTCCAACATGACCGATCCAGCCCTGGGTTCATACAACCCCAGCAGCAAGCGAGTGATCGTGCTTTTGCCTGATCCGATGGGCCCCAGAATTGCGACCTTTTCCCCAGGAGCAATATCAAACGAGACCCCGGAAAGCGTATCATCCGTCTGATCGGGGTACGAAAAATGAACATCCTTAAAGGAAATACGGCCGTCAATATGCGGGCGACTGATCCAATTGCGCCCTTCGGGCCGCTCACTTTCTGCCTGCATCAATGCGTTCAGATTTCGGTATGCACTGCGCGCTTGATTGACGCGTGTCAGTGTCTGGGCAAGTTGCCCCAGCGGGGCCAGCGCTCGTCCCGTCAACATGACCGAGGCGATGAGGGCGCCCATACTTGCTTGGCCATCCGTGATCAAAAACACGCCATAGAAAACGATCAGGACCTGGGCCGCTTGCTGCGTGAAACCGGTCAGGTTTAAGGCGAACTGCGTTACCGTTCTGCTGCGGATGCCGTGTGAGGACTGTCGTTCGATCGCGTCATCCCAACGCGCACGCATCTGACGCGCCGCAGCTGTGGTCTTGATGGTCTCAAGACCCGATACGGTTTCGACCAGAACGGACTGTTTTGACTGCCCGTCAGCGAAGCTCTTTTCGGCCAATCGCGACAACAAAGGCTGAATTGCCAACGCGGCAAGCAACACGATTGGAACGGCGAGCGCCGGGATCAGCGCAAGTGGCCCGCCCACGACGTAAATGACCAGGACAAACAGGGCGATGAAGGGTAGATCGACCAACGCGATCAATGTCGCTGAGGTGAAAAATTCTCGCAGAGTTTCAAACTCCCGGATGGTGCTGGCCATGGCGCCAGTCGAACCGGTGCGGGACTTCATCTTGATGTTCAACACTTGATCGAAAACGCGCCGCCCCATGAATACATCGGCCTTTTGGCCAGCCCGGTCAATGAATCCTGCACGCAAGAGTTTGAGAGCGAAGTCAAACGCTAGCGCAAGACTCACGCCGAGCGTCAAGGCGATCAGGGACTCTGTTGCTTCATTCGGAAGCACCCTGTCGTACACGACCATGATGAACACGGATGTTGAAAGACCAAGCAAATTTGCCACTGCCGCGGCAAGGGCCACTTGGGCATAGGACCAGCGGTTCGCCAACATGGCAGACCAAAACCAATGGCCGGGTGCAGACTTGTTGCATTTCGCAGGTTCTTCTTTGTGGCTGCGACGAAACAAAATCGCGTATCCGGTATAGTGCTTGGCAATAACCGATTCCGCGACTTCACCGATACTTTCACCTATGGCGGGGTCAAAAATCAGAAGAAGACCGGTTTTAGCGCGCCCGTGGAAGACAACGGCCTTATCGTTTTCCAGCAGAAGCAGTGACGGAACCAGAGTATCATCGAAATCCGCAAGCTTCCGCGCACCGAAACCTGCCTGTAGCCCGGCGTGATGCGCGACTTCGATTGCGTCCCGAATGCTCAACTTACCCGACGAGTCGGAATGTGCCGCCTGAAGCGCGGCCACTGTAAGCGAGCGATCCAGATGCGAGGCCACGTGCAGCAGGCAGGTTTCCAACGACGTTAGCTCTTGTGTAAGAGGCAGTGGTTTTAATGTGGTCATAAATCACCACCCTGATTAGTGATTGAAATGCCAAGAAAATCCAGGATGTCCCCGGTCAGGCTGAGAGCGGCATAGTTCGTCAGAAAATAACTTTGCTCTGCCAAAATCAGCCTTTGCTGTGCGTGCACGTAGTCCCGCTGAGCGTCCAGAATCTCGATGAGGCTGCGCCGACCGATTGAGAACTGAGCGCGCGCAGCATCCACGCTTTCGGCGTTGGCCTGGACCGCCAGGCGTGCTGCTTGCAAGCGAACGGCACCCGCTTCCTGATCTGAGCGGATGAACTCCAGTTCGCGACGAATTTCGCGGATCAGTGTCTCACGGGCGAACTCGGCCTCTCTCACCTGGGCCTCGGCGGCAGCGATGGAAGCTCGGCGTTGACCGGTGCTGTCCAGTTCATAGTTAAAGGACAGATCAAGCCCGAAATTGGCGTCATTGCTGTCATCCCGGTCGGCAAACGCCGCAATTTCCACACCCGGCTGCCGCCGTGCGATTGCTGCGGTTTGTTCGGCTCGAGCCGCCATCAAAGCTGCATTCGCGCGGCGCACCTGCGGGCTGTCCAAAACGATTTGCGTATCGGTGCGGGTCAACCTGGGTGCAGCCACCGGAGCGGCAAGTGGACCCGGAGCCTGACCGAAAACTTCGCGGAACTGCGCTTCTGCTCTGTCCGTTCGGGCCTCGGCATCGGCAAGCTGTGTTCGTGCGTCCGCCATGCGCGATCGTGCCGTCAACACGTCGGCATTCGACCCAGCACCCTGTGCGGTTCGTTCTGTGATCTGGCGCACGAGATCTTCGTGCACGTCAACATTCCGGGCCGAGATCTCGCGGATTTTGCGCCGATCAAGGACGACGACATAAGTTTCAATCGCGGATAGGGTCAGTGCAGCAGCAGTTTGAAGCTGTCCCCCCCGACTTTCGAGAACACGTGCCTGTGCGGCCGCCAGTTCACCGGACGCGGCACCCCCATCGTAGACCAGCTGCGACACCCGCAAGAATGGTGTTACATCCGCAATGTCAGAATCCACGCGCTCGGATCGCGCATTGACGCCCATTGAGACGCGCGGAAGGAAAGCTCCCTTTGCCGCCCTTTGGTTGGCACTTGCAATTTCGAGCCTTGTCGCGCTTTGCGCCAGATTTGGGTTTGTTTCTACGGCCTCTCGAACCCGTTGACCAAACTCGCTTTGAGTCAGGCGCTTCACCGGTGCCTGGGCGCCAGCCCCGACCGAGCCGATGGAAAGCGATGCTTCGACACCCGCAAGGTCAGGCGGCGGTGCGCAGGCCGCTAACAAGGGGATCAAACACAAGGCAAGACATCTTCCGATGTGGGTGTGGTAAAGCATGAGCGTTCTCATACCTCACCAACTTCCAAAAGTTCTTCTTGCTGCGCGTGTGCCATGGCACTGAGAAAACGCGAAATGTCTGAATTTTTGGTATAGTGCTTTGATTTTTCTGGCCGATCCGACTGCTCATGCGCGCGCGACAACCAGGTTAAATGCGATAGCGAAACCTGATGCGCGTGGATCATTCGAATAGCCCCAAATTCGAACAGCGTCAGTTTTTCAGCCTGAGACAGAGCGTTTGAACGTCCTGCCGCAACCCCTAGGTAACCGGCTGGTAAACTAACTCCCTCGTAGCTTTTCATCGGTTCGAGGATTTTCAATTCTTCCAATACACTGCACATCGACTGTGTTTGCTGGGCTGAGGCTGCGCGTGCTTGGAGAAATGTGCGAACTCTAAGAAGTTCCGCGGTCAGTTTGCCGTCCGCGGTAAAAAAGGGCTCGTCTCCGGGAACGTCCGTTACCAGCCCAAGCGTTTCATCAACCATGAGTTGCAAACGGCCTTGTTCAGCGTCAGCTTGCTGTTCGGACAATCCCGCCTGGAAAGGCGGACACCGTAAATCAGACGGAATGTAACCGGCCAACCAGCGGCCGTCCTGTGCAACGAATGGCGTTGGTGCATCGGGTATCAGCGATAACACAGCCACAGGCTCGACGCCTGTTTCGATTTTGCGGAACAGGATCGGATAGGCTGCCGCGACGGGCAATACTTCTTTTTCGACAATCGGACATTCTGATCGGCCTTTCACAAAGTGAAAAGATGACAAGCGCTTCCAGTATCGATCCCGATGCCGCGCATATGTTACTGGAAACAGGCCATTCTGTGCCATGTTTGACCCCCTGATGTCTGGTGGAACTGCCGGTTTCGAGTACCGGCAGTGCAGGTTTCAATCAGGCAGTCGCGCCTGTTGGATCTGTGTGCAGGATGTTATCGGAGCTCAACCCGCTCAGGTCATCCAGCCCGGTGAATTGAGCCACGGTTTTAACGGCGGCCGAGCTCGGCGCTGAATAGTCGACCTTGACCAGAACACTGTCATCGCCGTCAGTTGCGAGTACGTAGAGTTCATCGCCTGCCTGAATTCCGGTCAGGCTTTCGACGGCTGCTTCGATTGTGCCCGAATTCAGGTCGGTCAAGACTGTGGTCAAACCGACTACGCCTGTGTTCGCGGCGACCGAGCTGCCGACGTTCAGCGTTTCCACGCCCGTTCCGTTGCCCCGCAAAGTTGTCAGATCAAGACCGCTGAACATCAATGCATCGGCAACGTCTGATGCTGCTCCCAGAGAGAAACCCGTGATCGTATCCACACCGTTCGCGTCTGGATCAGCTTCGAAAACGACGACGTCACGGCCTGCATCCGAGACATTGATTGCGTCGTTTCCATCCTGACCGCGGATGAAGTTGTCTACATCGGTCGCAACCAACGTATCGTCTCCGTCGGTGCCAAGGATGATGGTCGAGGGGCCGCCTTCCGGTGTGGTTAGGGTCAATTCAACAGGTTTGCTGGGATCCTGAACGGTCATGGTGAATGTCACCAATGGCTGGCTCAGGTCTGAAAAGGAGGGCGAGATCCCAGCGAAATTGACTATGGAACTTCCAACGGGATTTGACAGGTAAAATCCGAAAGCGCCGTTGCCGATATCTGATCCGCTGTCAAATGTCACCACGGTTGGATCAAAGCCCATCTCCAGCGTCATAGCCAACCCGCTGGATATGTCTCGGTCAGAGTCTGCAAAAACCTCGAATGTGATTTTCGAGCCTGCCCGGCTGGCTTGAGTGATGACGTAAGCTGCCGGTGTATGGGCCGTGACCTCATCGGTGGCAGGCAAGGGGTCCGGACCACCAGAGACTGGTGCCTGTGCCTCGAAAGTCAGATCGTCTCCGGCTTTGATGCCCGAAAACTCGGAAGAGGGAACAGTCAAAGACCAGGTGCCATCCGCAGCTACGGTGGTAGTGCCCACTGAGGAACTGTTGAGTGTCACGTTTACGGATTGACCGGCGCTCAGCCCTGTTGACGTTCCCGAAACAACCACACCAGAGCTCTGAGCGTCGCTGAGCGAAACAGCGTTGTTTGTACCTACAGAGTTCAGATTCAGAAGCGGTCGGAAATCTGTCGCGAGTGTTGTGGTGGCCGGTGTGGCGCTGTTTCCGGCCAAATCGTCCACTGCGGCCGAAACAGTAAAGTTTGTCCCATCCGCCAATCCTGCAAGATCCGACGTGGGAATTGTGGCCGTCCAAGCCCCACCAGAGGCGACACCGGTATAGGGTTGGCCATCCAGCGTGACGGTAACGGTCTGTCCGTCCTCCGCTGTGGTGGTTCCAGAGATAGTCAGATCGTTGCCTCGCTCGGCAAGGTCCAGGACTGATCCGACTGGCAAGGGGTTGATAGTCAAGGCAGGGGCAGTGAAATCCGTGTTAAACCCTGCGCTGGCACTGGCGTTGTTGCCGGCGGTGTCAGACACTGAGGCATTTACGCTGTAAGTTTCACCGTCTTGCAGGCTGCCGAGGCTGGCTGCTGGTGCAACAAACGTCCACGTACCTCCGCTGACAGTTGTGGTGTTGCTCAGGTCCACCGTGCCGTCCGCCCTGACAATTTCAACAGTGATGGTTGTGCCGTCCGGAGCGTCAGACGTACCCGAGACCGTCAGGTCCGTGCCTTGTTCCGCTGCGTTCATGACCGTGCCATCGGAGAGACCCGTTACCGCGATCGCGGGGGCCGAGAAATCGGTGTCAAAGCTACCGCTGGCCTGAACCGCTGGGTTCCCGGCGGCATCCGCAACGTCTGCTGTGACCGCAACCGTCGCGCCGTCTGATAAAGCCGCCAGATGTGATGCGGGTACGGTGGCACTCCAGACCCCGCCAGAGGCCGTTCCGGTGTAGGACTGGCCATTCAGCGAAACAGTTACTGTTTGCCCATCTTCCGCATTTGTCGATCCATTGATCGTCAGGTCCGTGCCTTGTTCGGCTGCATTCATGACGGTCCCGCCCGAAAAGCCGTCGATGGTGAGGGTAGGAGCGGTCACGTCCTTGGATATGGGCACACTGACCTGGTTCGCCGCGAGACCGTCCGAATCTGTTACATCCGCCGTGATGATAAACGCGCCGCCGTCTGCCAAAGCTGCAAGATCCGCAGCCGGGATGGTGACCGACCAGCTGTCGCCGGACACCACGCCTGTGTAGCTTTCACCGTCCAGCGTAACAGTAACCTGCTGACCATCCTCCACGTTCCCGGTAATGCCCGAGACCATCAGGTCCGACCCGACTTCGACCCCGTTCAGTACGGCACCGACAGAAAGCGGGGAAACGGCGATTGAAGGACCGGTCAGGTCCACGGGAACCGATGCGGTTGCCGGAATCGAAGTATTTCCTGCGGTATCACTGACAACAACACGGACCGAGGCCGGAGTCCCCGAAGGCAAACTTGCAAGATCAGCAGCCGGAACAGTTACGCTCCAATTCCCGTCGGATGCAGTTCCCGTATAGGTATGTCCGGCAAATTCCACTGTTACGATCTGGCCGTCAGCAGCCGTTGTCGACCCGCTTAGCACCATATCACTCTGAACATCGACCAGCTCAATGGACCCGTCGGAAATTGGGTTTAGCGTTATTGTCGGAGCCGTAAAGTCTGTTTCAAAGCTATCTCTTGCCTGAGTTGCAGGATTTCCTGCCTGATCAGCGACATCCGCGGTCACTTTGATCGTCGCCGCATCCGGTAGCTTTGCAAGATCGGCGGCAGGAACAGTGACGGTCCATTGCCCATCGGCGACCGTACCTGTGTAGGTTTGCCCGTTCAGCGTGACCGTAACGGTCTGTCCGTTTTCGGCGTTTGACGTGCCGGAGACAATCAAGTCCGTTGCCATTTCTGCGGCGTTCATGACCGAACCGTCAGAGAGGCCGGAAATTGTCAGGGTAGGGGGGATCGTGTCGACGTTGTAAGTGACGGTTTCGACCGACAATTCCAGGCCGTCGCCATTAAGGTGCCGAACGCTCACGTTTTGAACGCCCTGAGGCAGTCCCGCCGCTTCGGAAGGTGTTAGGGAAATGTTCCAGCTGCCATCCGAATTCAGTGGCACCGATTTGACAAGCGAGCCTATGGTGATTTCTACCGTCTCGGTTCCTTCCGGAATGGCGATGTTCGTACCCGCACTACTCAGCGCGCTGGCTTGCGCTTGCGCGAGGTTGAGGAACGGATAGGTCGGCGTAGGCCGTGCTGGTTCAGCGTCATCGCCGCCTCCTCCGCTGCCCGCCGCGGCTGCACCGGCCAGACCCAAACCACCAAGTGCGGCCCCGATACCGCTTATGCTGCCACCTGCTGCGGCAGCACCTCCGGCTTCGGCCAGGCTGAATTGAGCAATCTCGGCCACGATATTTTCGGCGATCATGATCGCGCCGCTGTCCAGAACCTGAACGTTCTCGGCGGCCACAACCATAGTGCTGCCATTGGCCATTTTGATCAGAACATCACCGTTCTTCAGGAGCTTGACCGACCGGACGCCGGGGATCGTTTCCGCGAATTGATAGGCGTAAAGCTCTTCTATCGTTGCCTGCGCCAACGCAGGCAGGGCCATGAGCGTCGAACTCAACCCTCCGGCGATACCGCGCCCGGCCCAGCGGCGCATTTTGCCATCAATCCACCGGCGAATATGTTCCTTGCGGCCGGTGTCTGATCCGGGCTTTGCAGTTTTGTTCTTGGGTTCATGTTCTTTGGTCATCTTACCCTCACATGTGGTGTCCACGTTCGCCCGGGTGGGCCGGGTTCCGTTCATCTGTCTTTCCCTTCCGTGACTCTTGCGCCCTAACCAGGAAAAATTGTGTTAAACTGAAACCGAACTCCTCGTTCTCACCACATTTCCGCTTTGGTTTCGGACCGGGCATCAGATCATCCTGCAGTCGTTGCCAAGTTTTGGCGTGGGGTGATTTAGTATGATGCTTCAGTTCGAAGGAGTGGTTGCGACGGGGAGCGCAGCGCTCGATTCAGGTATCCGTGATACGGCTTTAAAAACGCTTAACGGTGTCACGTATCTATACAGTTTGACCGGCGCAGGAGGCGGTATCGCCGTCTGGAAACTGGTCGATGGCGCGATTCCACAGTTGCTGGATACAGAGTACTTCAGCGGTACGATCACGTTTCAGGTCGGGCGCAGCGGAAAGCCTGTATCGTTGGGTGGTGGTGACCAGCTTGTGTTGGATATCGACACTGCAACAGGCCTTGTAGGGTATGAGCTGAATCCTGATGGAACCGTCGGTGCCTTACGCGAAACAGGAACGCTGAACGGCGGTGGGGACATTCCCGCATTGGTCCAGCTTTCGACCGGTTCCCGTGATTTGTTGATGATCGCCCACGAGGACACCGGGCAAATCGCTACTTATGCCGTGCACGGAGACGGCACGTTGACGGCTTCGGGCTCTATCACTGCGCGGGCCGATTCGATGCAGGCAGTTCGGATTGGCGCGGACAATTTTGTGATTGCTGCGGATGCGGCCCGCAACACCGTCTCGACCTATCGGGTCGATGGGGATTCTGGCGCCATTAGTGCGGTGGACAACAGCGAATCCCTGGCGACTCTGGGTATCGCAACACCGACGGCGGTCGAAGTTGTACAGGCTTACGGGAGGTCATGGGTAGTGGTTGCTGGCGCACAGAGTAACTCGCTCAGTGTTATGGAGTTGGCCGGCGATGGCCGTCTGATCCCGACCGATCACGTCTTGGATTCACTGCATACACGGTTCGAGTCGGTTCAAGATCTTTCGGTGATCGAAGTCGATGGGCGCGTTTTCATGGTGGCCGGGGGTGGCGATGACGGGATCACCTTGTTCACGATGACACCTGCCGGCCAATTGGTGTATCTGGACAGCTTTGCCGATACGATTCACAGCGGGCTGCAAAACGTCGAGACCTTCAGCGCCGCGCGTGTCGGGGATGAGTTGCAGATTCTGGCCGCGTCGCAGCAAGATGCGGGTCTGACACAGCTTACAGTAAACGTAGCGGACTTGGGCGTCACACGCAGTGGCTTCGGGGCGGTTAATGGCACTTCAGGGCACGATATGCTGAGCGGCAATATCCTTCCGACGTCCCTCATGGGCGGGGCTGGCGATGACATATTGATTGCAGGCACCGGCGCCACGATTATGACAGGTGGGGCGGGTGCGGACATCTTCGTCATGCAGTACCGCACGGACCTCACCACAATCACGGATTTTCAGGCCGGTATCGACCGGTTGGACCTGTTTGACTATCCGTTGATGAGAACCCCGGCGCAGCTCACGTTCACGACCACGGCGCAGGGCGCGCGCATCGAATACCTGAATGAGACGATCAACGTGATTTCGGCGTCCGGTGGACCGTTGACCGGTGCGCAGGTGTTTGGGGCAGGTTTCGGCGGCCCAGATCATATTCCTGTAGACTTCGGTGATTTCGGAGGACTCGATCCGGGTAGTTCCGATGGCGTGCTGGGGAACGTTTCGATCAACTCCGAGACTTCGAACCCCAGCCTCAGCGACGCCGAAATCAGGTTCACTCCCAACGGTGGTGGCACCGTGAGTGTTCGCGCGGACAGCGATGGTCGGTTTGATCTGAATTTGCCGTCGGGCTCATTTGAAGGTGAGTTCGACGTGATCAAAACCTATTCCACAGCGAGTAAGGACATCAGCGCTCTGGACGCCCTGCAGGTGTTGCGGATTTCGGTTGGGTTGGACCCAACTTTCGGACCCGCCTCGCCCGAGAACCTGATTGCGGCCGACTTCAACCGGGATGGTTCCGTTAATGCGCTGGACGCATTGGAGATTCTGAGGGTGGCGGTCGGTCTGCCTACAGCACAGCGGCCGGAATGGGTTTTTCTTGATGATGACGCGGACCTATCGGGCATCACGCGCCAAAACGTTTCTTATGAAACCGGAGTCGACGTCGTGGCGGTGGATGGGGTGATCGCGACCGACATGACCTCAATCCTGCTGGGAAACGTTGAAGCCCCCTGAAGTAACCGGGCGATCATTCGCGGAACGCCCGGTTGAAGTAATCCGCCAGTGGTTTGACTAGATAGGACAAAGGTGTACGTTCATCTGTCTTGATCAGCGTCTCCACTGGCATGCCGGGCAGCAGTTCCTGCCCTTTCAGCCGTTCGACCTGCCCGTCATCGGGAACAACTTCGGCGCGGTAAAACGTTTGGCCCGTTTTGTCGTCTGTGAAGGTGTCCGCGGAAACCGTGATGACTTGCCCATCGATTTCAGGGGTTTCGCGCTGATTAAAGGCGGGAAATCGCAACAGAACGGACTGGCCGACGTGCAGCTGATCGACGTGGATCGCGTCCACGCGGGCCGCAACCAGCAAGGGGGTATCCTGCGGCACCAGATACATCATAGGTTCGGCAGGCTGGATCACCGACTGCAGCGCAAAGACCTGGCTGTCATAGACGGTTCCCGACACCGGCGCTCGAATGTCCAGCCGTGACAGGCGAGTGTCCAGTGACAGGCGGCGTTCGGCAAGTTCAGAAATCTGAGATTGAATGTCGCGCAGGGTCGATATGGCTTCTTCCCGCCGCGTCGCCTCAAGCTCGACAATAGCGATTTCGGTAGATGATATCTGACCTCTCAACCGTGCGACGGCGGCTTCCAAGCGGCCGATATCCCCGGTCAGGCTGGCCTCTTCACGCAACAGGGCCGACACCCGGCTGGCCTGCGTCAGCCCGCGTTGAAGCAGGCTTTCCTGATCATCCAACTCCTCCTGTATCAACTCGACCTGACGCCGCAGTGAAACCAACTGCGCTTCGGTGCCTTCAATTTCGCTTTCAATCTGGACGGTTTGTTTGCTCAATTGCTCGGTTTGCTGGGTCAGCGTGTTCAGTCGCGCCTCGAAAAGGCGTTGCTGACCGGCGATCAGGTCGGAATCGATGCCATCCTCCTGTTGAATCTCGGCGAGACGGGTGGCCAAAGCATCGGCATCGGCGCCATCGCGCTCGGCCTCCAAACGGGCCCGACGGGCCAACAATTCGAAAAGTTGAGCTTCGACAATGGTTTTCTCAGACGACAGAAAAGTATCGTCCAGACGCAGGAGAAAATCGCCGGCAGAGACGGCATCGCCATCGCGTACATAGATCTCACCAACAACGCCGCCATCGGGGTGTTGGATCACCTGCCGATTGGTTTCAACTTCGATGATGCCCTGAGAGATGATCGCGCCTGCCAACCGTGTCTTGACTGCCCAAAGGCCCAACCCGCCGACAAGAATGCCCAATGCGGTAAAACCCACCAAAGCCGGGATAGTAATGCGCCACGCCGAGCGCGAATTGTTTGCCGCTGTGTCCTGCATTAGTTTCCAGCCTTAGTGAGGTTGCGCTTGATCGATCCCGCGTTTTGAACAACCGCCCCCAGAACCTCATCCCGCGGCCCGGCTTTCACCACTTGTCCGCGTTCGACGACCGCAAGATCGTCACATTCCGAGATTGCCTGAGGCCGGTGGGTCATGATGATTGCGGACTTTCCCGCAGCCTTTAGCCCACGAATGGCAGCGTTCAGCGCCTCTGTTCCGTCGGCATCCAGGGCCGAGTTCGGCTCATCCAAAATCAAAAGAACCGGGTCTCCGTACAGGGCTCGCGACAGGGCAATCCGTTGTTTCTGTCCGCCTGACAGCTGACTGTCATTGCCTTCCAGAATGGTGTCGTACCCTTTTTCCAAAGTCAGGATCAGCTCGTGTGCGTTGGCTTTCTTGGCTGCTTCGACAACAGCCTCAGGGTCCGGGTTCTCGGACATGCGTGCAATGTTTTCCGCAACCGTGCCGTTGAACAAAGTGACTTCCTGCGGCAGATATCCAATGTGCTGGCCCAGATCGGTTGGATCATACTGATCCAGAGTCGCGCCGCCCAAGCGAATTTCCCCGGTTGCGGGCCGCCATATACCCAAAAGCGCCTTGGCCAGCGTTGATTTACCCGAACCGCTTTTGCCAATCACGCCAAGCGCCCGCCCAGGCTCTAGAGTAAGTGAGACATTGCGCAAAGTCGGGGCGTCCGCGCCGGGTGGAACGACGGTCAATCCTTTCGCTGTCAGCCGAGATTTGGGCACCGGCAGCTTGGTGCGCGGTGTTTCGGGTGGGGTGGCATCCAGAAACTGGTTCAGCGATCTCCAAGCGGTTCGAGCCTGCTCGACAACCGCCCATTGCCCCACAACCTGCTCGACGGGTGCCAATGCGCGACCCAACAGGATTGACCCTGCGATCATTGCCCCGGGCGTCAGTTCATTGCGCAGAACCAACAACGCGCCAAGCGCCAACATCGCGGATTGCAAGAATAACCGCAGCGACTTGGTGACGGACGAAAAGCTACCGGTCCAGTCGCTGGCCGCGATCGTCTGATGCAGAGCACTAGTGCGCTGCCGTTGCCACCGTCGGGTAATGTCCTCTTGCATGCCTTGCGAGCGCACAACTTCAGCCGCCTGTCTTGCATGCTCGGAAAAAATATTGGCGTTGGCCGAAGCGGATTGCGCCATGGCGACTTTGCGTCGGGTAAGCGCCTGGTTCAACAGGGCAATGACGATCAAAAGAGAGCCGCCACCGACGGCCAGCCAGCCCAAAAGAGGATGAAACAGAAAGATCGCCGCTATAAAAATCGGCGTCCAAGGGATGTCCATAACGGCCAGAAGAACCGGTGACGAACACAGTTTTTGAATAGACTCCAGATTGCGCAACGCCATTGCCGGAGCGGCGCGCGCACGTGGATGCAGCGACTGCCGCAGGGTTGCGTCAAACACGCGCTCGTCCAATTGAGACTGAAACCGGGCGCCAAAACGCGCCACGATCCGACCTCGCGCAAAATCGAGCATCGCCATTAGACCGTACAACAACGCAACCAGCAGGAACAGTGCCGCCAGGGTTTCAACCGCACGGGACCCGAGTACACGGTCGTAGACCTGCAACATGAACAACGGCCCGGTCAGCATCAACAAGTTGACGAAGATACTGAACAGAAATGCCAACGCCAGGAATGTGATACCCTGATTGCGTGCAGTTTGCATTTCATGTCGTGGCTGTGTGGCCATGGGATTGTCAATTTTCACGAACGAAGACTCTCGGTTTTGCCACTCTGGGCTCGGATGGGGTTACTTCGCGGCGCATCCTAAACGGTTGTCCCAGGAGTGGGAATGCACATCGTACCGGATTGTCCATAAGCCGCCTACCGGAAGATTGGATAATGGATTCAGCCCGTTTTTCCCAACCACTATAATGAGATACAGGAAGGGCGGAATTTTGTCGATAATCCAGTTTTCGTTTGACCATGCCATCGCCGTCCATTTCGCTTCGCAACAGGCAATCGTCCGCTTGTACAGCTTGATGACTAAGATTCAGTCGAAGTCCGGATTCTAGCATCTGACTTGCGCGATGAATGCAAAAGTTATTTTCTTGACGCTAAGGTAGCGCAAATGAGGCGGATGCCACATGGTAAATAGCTCAAGGGCAGTTACCCGGGTTTTCGTGGTGATTGCCCCAAGTTTCAATCTGGCCGCGACAATGGGGTTTATCGACCCGTTTCGTGCCGCCAACTATTTGGATGGCCGCCCCTATTTCTCATGGGAATTCGTGTCCGAGACGGGCGGCTTTTGCGTCGCCAGCAACGGGGCGGAAGTCAATACTGTTGCTCTTGGTGAAATTGCCGCTGCAGCGGCGGATATTGTTGTCGTTTCCACAAGCTGGACGCCCGAGAAACACCTGACGGCAAAAACGGGAAATGCACTGCGACATTGGGCGCGCGCCGGTACCACGCTGGGGTCGCTGGATACGGGTGCATTTATCCTTGCGCAGGCCGGGCTTCTAAGCGGGCGGCGGGCGACGGTCCATTATGAACACATTGACGCGTTTCAGGAACTTTACCCGGATATCGATGTCGTCGAGAATTTGTTTGTGCTGGATGGCAACCGGATCACATGTTGTGGCGGCAGCGCCTCTGTGGATTTCGGATTGCAGGTTTTGCAGGGGATCTACGGCAGTGCCTTAGCGAACGCCGCGGCCCGGTACATCTTTCACGATCGCCTCAGAGGACCGTCCGACATGCAACAGCCGGAAGGGAGCGAGCCATTAGGCGCGACGGTACCTGCCAAGTTGAGGGCTGCCATTCAGGTGATGGAAGCCAATCTGGAAGATCCGATGCCAGTGCCGGAGATCTGCAGAAAAGCCGGAATATCACATCGGCAACTGGATCGCCTCTTTGCAACTTACATCAAGAAAACTCCCGCACTCTATTACCGGGACATCCGTTTGGATCGGGCGCGTGGTCTGGTCACGCAGACCGAGCTGCCGATTGCCGAGGTCGCAATGGCGTCTGGGTTTGCTAGTCAGGTGCATTTCAGCCGGGCCTACAAAGAACGGTTCGGGTTGCCGCCAAGTCGCGACAGGGTGGAAGGCCGCGTTCCTTTTGAGTTTCGGGCATGGCCAATGCATCGGAAACCCGCAGGGTGACGCACGCTTTTGCTGATTGGCGAAAAAAGTCGAATCGAGGTCGAAAAAAGTTATGATGCCAGGCCGGATTCGACAGATCATACACTCCATTAGCCAGCCAACGGGTTGTTACCTGACCCCGAGTTGTGGAGTTTCCGATGAGCGAGCTGCCGTCCAAAGACCAATTCGAACGGATATCCGATGGTTTCAGCCCGGACCCTTTCAATACGAATTCTCTGAAAGCCGAAGCCTATGTAGACCCCGCGTGGTATCAGGTTGATCAGAATGAGGTTCTTGCCAAGACATGGCAATGGGTGTGTCACGTCGAAAAACTTCGGACGCCCGGTTCTTATGTAACCATCGAAGTTGCGGGTCGCCCAATCGCGGTCGTTCGCGACCGTGAGGGCACGCTGCGTGCTTTTTATAATGTCTGCAAACATCGCGCGCATCACCTGCTTTCGGGTGAGGGTGAAACGACGCGCATCATGTGCCCTTATCACGCCTGGGTTTACAAGTTGGACGGGCAATTGGTGCGCGCACCGGAAACCGAAAACCTCACCGGCTTCAACACCAAGGACATCTGTCTCGATCAGGTGCAGGTCGAGGAATTCGCGGGCTTCATCTATGTAAATCTCGACCCTTTGGCGGCCCCGTTGCGCGAAGTTTCCGGCAATCTGGAAACCGAAATTTGCCACTGGGCACCGGATATCGAGCAACTGACCTTTGGTCATCGTCTGACTTACGACATTAAGTCGAACTGGAAGAATGTCGTTGACAACTTCCTTGAGTGCTACCACTGCCCGACTGCACATAAGGATTTCTGCGATCTGGTGGATATGGACACCTACAAGGTGACCACCTACGGTATCTATTCCAGCCATATGGCCGAAGCAGGCAAAGTTGGGAACACAGCCTATGACGTGTCCAATGCGACCGTTCGCACCCATGCGGTCTGGTGGCTGTGGCCCACGACATGTCTTATGCGCTACCCCGGCCGATCATCGATGATCGTCCTGAACATCATCCCGATTGGCCCGGACCGGACGCTTGAAACCTACGATTTCTTTCTTGAGACGCCGGAACCGGATGAGGCAGAGCTAGAGGCCATTCGCTATCTTGACGAGGTCCTGCAACGTGAAGACATCGACATCGTCGAAAGTGTGCAACGCGGTATGAGCACACCCGCATTCACTCAAGGCCGGATCGTGCATGACCCGAACGGATCGGGCAAATCCGAACATGCGGTTCATCACTTCCACGGTTTGGTTTTGGACGCTTACGCAAAGGCCGCCCCGTGACACGGCCCAACATCGTTGTGGTCATGGCCGACCAGCTTGCACCACATTTTTGTGGTGCCTATGGCCACCCTACGGTGAGGACGCCGAGCATTGATGCGTTGGCGGCACGCGGCATGCGGTTTGACGCGGCCTATTGTAACTCGCCGCTCTGCGCCCCGTCGCGTTTTGCCTTCATGTCCGGGCAATTGATCAGCCGGATTGCCGCCTATGACAATGCAAGCGAGTTCCGGGCCTCGGTCCCGACTTTCGCGCATTACCTAAAGGCGCTTGGGTACAAGACCTGCCTTTCTGGTAAGATGCATTTCGTTGGTCCGGATCAGAAACACGGGTTTCAGGATCGCGTGACAACCGACATTTACCCTGCCGATTTCGCATGGACTCCGGACTGGGAAGCGCCGGATGAGCGGATCGACAAGTGGTATCACAACATGCAGACGGTCAAGGAAAGCGGCGCGGCTGTCGCAACTTTCCAAACCGATTACGACGACGAAGTCGAGTTCGCCGCCCGTCGATGGCTGATCGACCGGGGACGGGACCGGGCCGGTGGGGATGGTGCTCCCTTCTGTCTGGTGGCCAGTTTCATTCATCCTCATGATCCCTACGTAGCGAAGCCCGAGTGGTGGAGCCTCTATTCGGATGCGGACATCCCTATGCCGGAGTTTACCTTGACGCCAGAGGAACAGGATCCGTTCTCGCGTCGGGTGATGGACGGGATTGAGGCGAGTTATGTGCCTTTGACGGATAAAGAAGTCCTTCGCGCCCGCCGCGCCTATCTGGCCAATGTCAGCTATTTCGACAGCAAAGTCGGCGCGATGGTTAAAGCGTTGGAAGATATCGGAGAACTGGACAACACCATCTTCGTAGTCACCGCAGACCACGGGGACATGCTGGGCGAGCGGGGTCTGTGGTATAAAATGAATTTTTTCGAACACTCGGCCCGCGTGCCTTTGATCATGGCGGGTCCGGGTGTTGTTCAGGGCGCTGTTTCCAACGCCTGTTCGCTGCTCGATCTGTTGCCGACCTTTGTTGAAATCGCCGGTGGCACGGCTGATTTGTATGGCGAGCCGGTCGACGGACGTTCCCTGATGCCACTGGCGCGTGGAGAGCATGACCCTGCGGACGAAGCCATCGGCGAATACTGCGCCGAGATGACGCCGTACCCAGTGTTCATGATCCGACGCGGGTCGCTGAAATACATCCACTGCGATCCCGATCCGCCGCAACTGTACGATCTGGCCGCTGATCCGCTGGAAAAAGTCAATGTCGCAAGCGATCCGGCTTATGCTGATCAGGCCGCTGCGTTTGCTGCCGAAGTCGCGAAGCGGTGGGACAGCGAAATGCTCCGCGCCGACGTGATCGCAACGCAGAAATCTCGTCGGACCTTGCATACCGCGATGGAGGCGGGTGCTGGCGAGGCATGGGACTACAACCCGCCGCGCGACGCTTCGCAGGAATTCGTGCGCAATCACATGGACTGGACGGTCGCGGCCTCTCGCTATCGCTATCCGCCGTTGAAGGAGAACAACGAATGATGCTGGAAGGCAAAACGGCGCTGGTTACAGGTGGTCGCGGTGGGATCGGACGCGCCATTGTAGCGCGTTTCCTGCGCGAAGGTGCGCGGGTCTATGCGGCGGACCTTACGCCCGAGGGGTCTTTGGCGGCTCATGACGATGATGGCAGCACTTTCGTGAAACTGGACGTCACGCAGGAAACGGATGCAGTCGCGGCGATGGAACAGGTAAGGGCAGAAGCAGGTCAGCTCAACATTCTGGTAAATGCCGCCGGGATCGAAATCGAAAAGACCATCGAAGAGACGTCACTGGAGGAATGGAACCTGTCCTTTGCAGTAAATGTCACCGGCTCGTTCCTGACCTCAAAACATGCTCTGCCGCTTATGCGCAAGGCTGCGTCGTCTGGTACTTCGGCCTCAATCATTAACTTCGGCAGCTATGACGGTTTCATCGCCGACCCCGGTTTGGCCGCCTATTGCGCAACCAAGGGCGCGGTACACGCTTTGACCAAGGCCATGGCCTGTGACCACGGCCCTGAAGGCATCAGAGTCAATGCGATTTGCCCTGGTTATGTCGACACGCCCATGCTGCAAAGCTTTTTCACCGGCGACGGATCAGGTGCGGGGGGGAAAACGATCGATCAACTTCAACAGGCTGTGCGCGATGTGCATCCGATGCGCACCTACGGCACCCCGGAGGACATCGCCAATCTTGTCAACTGGCTTGCTTCGGACGAGGCGCGATACGCCAGCGGACAGCTATGGGTTCTGGATGGAGGGCTGAGCGCGCAAGTTCAGCAGATGAAGCTATGAAAGTAATTAAATCGACCCAAACCAACACCAAGCCAGCGACCGGCGATCTGTTTCTCGGCGACAATATTACCTTTGCCCCGGTTGCGGGTCTGCCGGAAACCAAAGATGTCGAACTCTACATCGTCAACTTCGGCGCGGGCGAGCGCAACCGCGTGCACATCCACAAAGTCGATCAGATCCTGATGGCGACGGTTGGGCGAGGCATCATCGCCGACGAGAATGGCGAACAGATTATGGAGCCCGGAGACGTTGTGACCATCCCTGCCGGGCACCCGCACTGGCACGGCGCAACGGCTGACAGCAATTTCTCTCATATCACCGTGGCCCGGCCGGGCGATGTTATCGAGATCGTCGATCAGGACGCCCGCGGCGCGTGGGGCGCAATTGCATGAGCAAGCCCGTCATCATTACCTGCGCCCCTACTGGCGGTATCCATACACCGACCATGTCCGAATACCTGCCGATCACGCCGAACGAAATCACCGAGGCCAGCATTGGTGCAGTGGAGGCCGGGGCCTCAGTCATCCACTTGCACGCTCGCAACCCCGAAAATGGCCGACCTGGTGCCGACCCGGAGTTGTTCATGCAGTTCCTTCCGCGCATCAAACAGGCAACCGGTGCCGTCATGAATGTCTCAACAGGCGGCGGGCTGGGTATGACCCGAGAGGACCGACTGCGCGCTGCGCTGCGTGCCAGCCCGGAAATGGCCAGTATGAACATGGGGTCGATGAATTTCGGCATCTTCCCGATGATGCAAAAATACTCGGATTGGAAACACGAGTGGGAGCCCGAGTTTCTGGGCATGACCCGGGATTTCATCTTCCGCAACACCTTCGCCGATATCGAATTTGCGATGAAAGAGCTGGGTGAAGGTCATGGTACCAAGTTTGAGTTCGAATGCTACGATCTTGGCCACCTGTACAACCTGGCCTGGGTGGTCGATCAGGGCTGGGTCAAGCCGCCCTTTTTCATCCAGATGGTGTTTGGGATTCTGGGCGGCGTCGGAGCAGACCCCGACAACCTTATGCATATGCACACCATCGCCGAGAAACTCTTTGGCGGCAGTTACGAATGGTCGGTTCTGGCGGCGGGCCGTCACCAAATGGCTTTCACGACTCAAGCAGCAATTCTTGGCGGTAACGTGCGGGTGGGGTTAGAGGACAGCCTGTACATTGGACCGGGTGAAAAGGCGAAATCGAATGCGGATCAGGTCCGCAAAATCCGCTCAATCATCGAAAACCTTGGCCTGACGGTCGCGACACCTGACGAGGCCCGGCAACGGCTGGACCTAAAAGGTAACGACAAGACCGCTTTCTGACGGGGGTATGCATGCAGACGAAGATGTTGATTAACGGCGAGTTGGTCGAAGGAAGCGGTGAGGCATTGCCGGTGCTGGACCCCGCGACCGGTGAGGAAGTTGCCCGAGTCCCTGAGGCATCCGTGGACCAGATCGAAGCCGCGACCCGCGCAGCGGAGGAAGCCTTTGAAAACTATCGCCTTACAACACCAGCTGAACGTGCAGGTCATCTTTTGGCAATTGCCGAGGTGATTGAAGAAAATATTGAAAAACTGGCGGAACTGGAAACTCTGGACGTTGGCAAGCCGTGGCCAATGGCCCGTGACGAGGAAATGCCACTGACCATCGACACTTTCCGGTTTATGGCCGGGGCGGCACGCACGATGGCCGGATCGGCGGCTGGCGAATTCGTGTCTGGTCACACCTCGATGATCCGCAAGGATCCGATCGGCCCGGTCGCTTCGATTGCGCCTTGGAACTATCCCTTGATGATGGCAGCCTGGAAGATCGCGGCCCCATTGGCCGCAGGATGCACCATCGTGCTGAAACCCTCCGAGATCACGCCGCTGGCTACGCTACGGCTGGCCGAACTTCTTGCGGATGTCCTGCCCAAAGGCGTTCTAAACGTGATCCATGGACGAGGGGCCTCAATCGGAGACAACCTGATCAACGCCCCAAGGATCGAAGGGATTTCAATCACCGGCTCTCCAGCAACCGGCATGGCGGCAATGCGGGCGGCCTCGAACCAGATCCGACATGTGCATCTGGAGCTCGGGGGCAAGGCACCGGTCATCGTGTTTGATGATGCTGACATTGAGGCTGTGGCTGAAACGATCCGGTACGGGTCTTTCTTCAATGCCGGTCAGGATTGCGCGCAGCCGTGCCGCGTAATGGTTCAGGATGGCGTTTATGACCGGCTCGTTGCAGCAGTCTCCGATCAGGTCAGCCAAATTCGGATCGGAGCGCCAAGGGCAGAAGGTACCGAGATGGGGCCTATCGTCTCTGCTGTTCAACGTGACCGAGTTGCCGGATTCGTAGATCGCGCCCGCAGCAGTGCGGAAATCGCTGTTGGCGGCAATTTGGGCGAAGGAGCCGGGTTCTTCTACCAGCCGACGGTTGTGGCGAACGTGGACAACGATGCGAAGATTGCCTGCGATGAGGTTTTCGGACCTGTTGTCACCCTGTCACGCTTTAGTGAGGCCGAAGACGCCCTGCGGATTGCCAACGCAGGGCGATATGGACTGGCATCGTCGGTCTGGACGAAAGACGTTTCGTTGGCGATGAAAATGACGTCTCAACTGCGTTATGGGATGACTTGGGTTAACACACATGGAGTGCCCGCCGCCGAAATGCCTTGGGCCGCTATGAAGGGCTCAGGCAATGGTTGCGATATGTCGGTTTACGCACTGGATGCCTACACTTCCGTGCGCCATGTGATGGTGGCTCACTGATGCGGCTGGCTGGGAAAAGAGCGCTGATCACCGGTGGCCGACAAGGCATTGGGCGCGGGATTGTCGAGGCGTTTCGGCGAGAAGGTGCAGCGGTGACGACTTGCGGCCGCGGACCCAGACCCGACGGTCTGACGGATGACATCATATGGTATCCGCTGGATGTCACGGACGCTGAGGCAGTTGAAGAACTGGCTGATGCGACCGGCGGAACGGACATCCTTGTCAATAACGCGGGTGTGCAGGTCGAAAAGACCGTGGCCGATAGCACGGACGCTGATTGGGAGGCGGTGATCGGCACCAATTGTCGTGGTGTGTTCAACCTTTGCCGCGCATTCATTCCGCGAATGCCCGAAGGCAGTTCGATCATCAACATCGGCTCTATTTCGGGGCGCGTCGCGGACCCTTCAATGGCGCTCTACAACGCGTCGAAATCGTTTGTGCACGGGCTGACCCGGTCGATAGCGGTCGATCATGGCCCGGATATCCGTTGCAACGCGATTTGCCCGGGCTGGATTGAAACAGGGATGCTGGATGCAGGGTTTGATCTCGCCTCGGACCCCGTGAAAGCACGTCAGGATGCCTTGGCCCGACATGCCATGCGCCGCTTCGGCAGGCCGGAGGACATTGCCAGCATGGCGGTCTGGCTGGCTTCGGATGAGGCCGGGTTTGCAACTGGCCAGTTATTTACAGTTGACGGCGGCATGACCGCAGCTTCACCTCTTAATCCGGGATTGTTTTGATGGACAGACAACACACAGCTTGCCTCGGCGGCGGGGTTATCGGTGCCAGCTGGGCCGCGTTGTTTCTTGCTTCGGGCCGTTCGGTTGCAATGTTTGATCCTGACCCCGATGTCGAAAAGAAGGTTTGCGCCTATATTAAAACCGCGTGGCCGGCATTGACAGAGCTGGGTCTTGCGGAACACGGAAACCCAGATGCGATCACCTTTCACCGGGACGCCGCCAGAGCGGTAGCCGACGCCGCGTTTGTACAAGAGAACGTGCCGGAACGACTGGAAATCAAACATGCGACCTTTGCTGAAATCGAGCCTGCACTTGCGCCGAATGTCATTGTCGCAAGCTCGGCCTCTGGTTTGACCCTTGGACAGATGCAGGCGGGCTGGAAGGACCCCGCCCGCTTTGTTCTGGGGCATCCGTTCAATCCGCCGCACCTGATCCCGCTTGTCGAAGTTCTTGGAAATGAAAATACGGCTGATGGCGTTGTTGAAGCTGCGCAGGGCTTCTATGAAAGTCTGGGCAAGACCACGATCCGCCTCAACAAAGAGGTGCCCGGTCACGTCGCGAACCGTCTGCAGGCTGCGATCTGGCGAGAGGCCATTCATCTGGTCACATCGGGTGTTGCGACCGTCGAAGACGTCGACAAGGCAGTCTGGGCAGGTCCGGGGCTCAGATGGGCAGCGATGGGGCCGACCATGTTGTTCAATCTCGGTGCTGGAGAGGGCGGGCTGCAAGCGTTTTGCGATCATTTTTCACAGACCTTCAACGGCTGGTGGGAGGATCTGGGCGATGTTTACCTGTCGAAAGATGTCACCCGGCAACTGGTCGAAGGCGTTGAAGCCGAGGCACAAGGCCGCCCACCCTCCGAACTCTCGCAACACCGCGATGCCCTGATCGTTGCGCTGCAAAAGTCGATTTCGGATTTGCGCTGAAGCAAACGCACGCACAGTGTCCGCGACAGACGATTGAGGCCATTGGCTAACGGAGTTTTAAGGCCTGCGATCATATGTCGGGTGCCGCGCTGTGGAAACTGGCGCAATTGTCGGTAAACTCTCTGAAAATTGCGGCTGAGCCGGTCTGATTGAGAGTGACTATGAGCGATACGACCCGCCTTGATGGCGACTATGACTACATCATCGTGGGTGCCGGCACTGCAGGATGCGTTCTGGCGAACCGTCTGAGCGAAAACCCTAAAACACGTGTCCTGTTGTTGGAGGCCGGCAAGTCCGACAATTACCATTGGGTGCATATCCCCGTTGGTTATCTTCATTGCATCGGCAATCCGCGCACCGACTGGATGATGAAGACCGCGCCCGAGCCCGGATTGAACGGCCGATCTTTGGTCTATCCGCGCGGCAAGGTTCTGGGCGGCTGCACTTCGGTCAATGGAATGATCTACATGCGCGGGCAGGCGGCGGATTATGATCATTGGCGGCAAATGGGGAACACTGGTTGGGGCTGGGACGATGTTCTGCCCTATTTCTTCAAGTCCGAAGATCACCACGGCGGAGACAGTGAGTACCATCGCAGTGGTGGCGAATGGAAAGTGCAGAAACAAAAGCTGAGCTGGGACATCCTAAAAGCAGTGCAAGAGGGTGCCAAAGAATTTGGTGTTCACCCGCGTGATGATTTCAATGAAGGCAATAATGAAGGCTCTGGGTTTTTCGAGGTCAACCAGAGCAATGGCGTCAGGTGGAATACAGCAAAGGGTTTTTTGAGGCCCGTGATGAAACGCCCAAATCTCAGGGTCGTGACGGAAGCCACGACGGACCAACTGATCCTGGATGGAAAGGCTGTTCGGGGAATCCGGTTTCGCCACAAAGGTCGGGTCGTTGATGCCATCGCTCAAAAAGAGGTTCTATTGGCTGCCGGGTCCATCAATTCTCCGAAGATTCTGGAGCTATCTGGCATAGGTCGCGGCGATGTGCTGACCGGTTTCGGCATTGAGGTGCAGCATGAAAGCGCAGGGGTTGGTGAAAATCTGCAGGACCATCTGCAGATCAGAACTGTGTTCAAAGTCAGCAACGCCAGAACATTGAACACGCTGGCAAACTCTTTGTTCGGCAAAGCCCGGATCGCTCTGCAATATGCACTAAGGCAGTCGGGGCCCATGTCTATGGCCCCAAGTCAGTTCGGGATGTTCACCAAATCTGACCCTGCGCTCGCGACACCGGATCTGGAGTACCACATACAGCCTCTGTCTACGGACAAGCTGGGCGATCCTTTGCATCCCTTTCCGGCCATTACCGTTTCGGTATGCAATCTTCGACCAGAGAGCATTGGTAGCAGCCATGTCAGCTCTCGTGATCTCGATCAGCAACCCGATATTAGGCTCAATTACCTGTCCGCGCCGCGGGACAGGGCTGTTGCGGTGGAGTCTGTTCGCCAAGCCCGCCAGATCATGTCCGCAACAGCGCTGTCGCGATACGAGCCACAAGAAATCCTGCCTGGGCCTTCAATCAGAGAAAACTCCGACTTGGTTAAGGCGGTCGGGGATATTGCCACGACGATTTTCCATCCGGTGGGGACTTGCAAGATGGGAATGGATGACCGGGCGGTGGTTGACCCTCAGCTGAGGGTTCGCGGTTTGACCGGGCTGCGCATTGTGGATGCGTCGATCATGCCGAAAATCGTATCGGGTAACACGGCCTCGCCAGTGATTATGATTGCCGAGAAAGCCGCAGATCTCATTAAATCCGAAAATCGCTAAACGAATGCCGCGACGGCTCACGCGCTAGAATGCGCTGATCTTGGGACATGCGTGTGATGTGTCTACCTGCTGCGGCAGCGCGTTTTTAGGGCTTCCAAATAGGTGCGAGGATCCGCCTGTTAGGTGCGGGCGGTAAATTCCAGTTGTGATTCTCTTCTTTATCTATAAAAGATCAGCCAATCATGATGTCTTTTGAAAAGTATCGATAAAATGAAAAACACCGCCACGCTATGGTCCCGTGAGGCTGCGCAAGCACTGTATGACCTTCCACTGATGGATTTGTTGTTTCGCGCCCAGACGGTGCATCGCGAAAACTTTGATCCAAACCAGATCCAGACATCCAAGCTGCTATCAATCAAAACTGGCGGATGTGCCGAGGATTGTGCCTATTGCTCGCAGTCGGCCCGTAACGGATCGAAACTCTCTGCCTCCAAACTGATCGAAGTGGAACGTGTTCTAAGCCAGGCCCGCCAAGCCCGTGACGGTGGTGCAACACGCTTTTGCATGGGTGCTGCTTGGCGCGAACCTAAAGATCGGGACATGGATGCGCTTGTAGCCATGGTTGAAGGTGTGCGCGACATGGGCATGGAGACCTGCATGACGCTGGGCATGCTGGACGACAACCAGGTGATCCGCCTGCGCGATGCCGGACTCGACTACTACAATCACAACATCGATACGTCCGAACGGTATTACTCCGAAGTGATCACGACGCGTACCTTTGCAGACCGGATCGACACGATGAACCGGGTGCAGGAAGCAGGGATCAAAGTGTGTTCGGGCGGTATCCTGGGAATGGGCGAAGAGGTTCAGGACCGGGTCGATATGCTGGTGACGCTGGCCAATATGAACCCCGCTCCGGATTCTGTGCCGATCAACATGCTGATGCCGCAGGAAGACACGCCTTTAGCAGATGCCAAGCCGATTGATCCGATTGATTTCGTTCGCGTGATCGCAGTGGCCCGTATCATGATGCCGAAATCCTACGTGCGCCTGTCCGCAGGCCGTAGCGAAATGAGTGATGAGCTGCAGGCTATGTGTTTCTTTGCCGGCGCGAACTCGATGTTCGTCGGCGAAACTCTTCTGACTGCAGAGAACCCGGAAGAAGACACTGACGCTGTGCTATTTGCCAAACTTGGGTTGCAGGCCGAAGCACCGGCTGAAAAATCCTGCCTGGATGCTGCTGAATGAAGGCGTTGAGTCGTTTGCACTCAATGCTCGAAGTGCTGGACACCCGACATCGCCGCCGGGTGTTGGCACCCCGGAGCGGATTGGACTTCGCGTCCAATGATTATCTGGGGCTGGCTCAGTCGAGGCTGTTGCATGATACCGCCCAAAAAGCGTTAGACCAGGGCGTGCCGTTGGGATCTGGCGGATCCAGGCTGCTGCGCGGGAATCACCCGGAACATGAAGCCCTTGAAGAAGAGGCCGCCGCGTTTTTCGGTGCCGAAGCCGCCTTGTTCATGGGCGGAGGGTTTCAGGCAAACCAGGCGATTTTTTCGACGCTTCCGGCGGCCGAAGATCTGATCCTTTACGATGCTCTGGTGCATGCAAGCGCGCATGAAGGTATGCGCATAGGGCGCGCCCAGACCCGTGCCTTTGTCCATAATGATCCGACCGATGCGCGGCGCGCCATCGCCGACTGGCAGGCAGGTGGTGGAACTGGCCAAATCTGGATTGCAGTGGAAAGCATCTACTCGATGGAGGGTGAAATCGCGCCCTTGAAAGAGCTTTCCAAACTGGCCCGCGAGCATGGTGCGATTTTGGTTGTGGACGAAGCGCACGCGACCGGCGTGTTCGGCTCGAATGGGCAGGGTTTGGCTCATGGGTTGGATGCTGATCTGTTGACCCTGCATACATGCGGTAAGGGGTTGGGAGTTTCAGGCGGTTTGATCTGTGGCCCACGGGTAATGATCGACACCCTGATCAATCGCGCGCGGCCGTTCATCTTTGCAACTGCCCCGTCGCCTTTCAATGCCGCTCTTGTGCGTGCCGTTTTGCAGCACCTGCAATCGGACAACGCTGCGACCCGCGCTGCGACCGCCCGTATCGGGCACGCTCATGCGGTTGCTCAGCAACACGGTGTCCCTGAAGAGGCGCTTAACAGCCAGATTATTCCAGTCATTCTGGGTGACGAAGCCAGGTCAATGGAAATGGCCGCAACGTTACAGGCCAAGGGGTTCGACGTTCGTGGTATCCGGCCCCCGACGGTGCCACGTGGCACGTCGCGATTGCGGGTGTCGATCACCGGCAATGTCGACGAGGATGACATCACCGCGCTGTTCGAAACACTAGCGCATCAACAGGCGGAGGCTGCATGAGTACCGTAGTCATTACAGGAACCGACACAGGTGTGGGTAAAACAGTTTTTGCCGCTGGTCTGACGGCGGCGCTGGGCGCATGCTATTGGAAGCCCGTGCAATCCGGGCTTGAGGACGCAACTGACACAGAAACCGTTGAAACTCTGTCCGGTGCCAAGGTCCTGCCCGAGGCCTATCGGCTGAATATGCCAGCCTCGCCGCATTTGTCGGCGGAAGAGATGGGCCTTGAAATTGAACTGGACCGGCTTGTGTTGCCACAGGTCACCGGGCCTTTGGTTGTGGAAGGCGCTGGCGGCGTTATGGTGCCGTTGAACCGTAAAAGCTTCTTCCTTGATGTGATCGCACTGTGGAACGCGCCCGTTGTTCTGGTGGCGCGCACAGAGCTTGGGACGATCAACCACACCAGCCTGTCTCTGATGGCCCTGCGGAGTGCGGGATGCAATGTTGTCGGAGTGGCGTTCGTCGGAGACGCCGAACCTGATGTGGAACAGACAATTTCCGAGATGTGCAAGGTCGCGCACCTGGGGCGTTTACCGCATCTCAATCCCCTGTCTCGCGAGTCCCTGTCCGATGCTTTTGGGGCCATTGACGTCGAATTGATCCGGAGTGCCCTGTGAACTCGCTGGATTTTGATGCCCGCCATCTGTGGCACCCCTATACAAACGTGCTGGACCCCGGCCCGATGCATTTGATCACCGACGCCGAGGGTGTCTGGTTGACCCGCGAGGACGGGACCCGGATGATCGACGCGATGTCGTCGTGGTGGTGTGCGGCACACGGACATCGTAACCCTGCCATTACCAACGCAATGCAGGCGCAGCTGCAGCGGATGCCACATGTGATGTTCGGCGGCCTGACGCACCAGCCCGCTATTGACCTTGGCCGCAAGCTGGTTGAGTTGCTGCCGACAGGGCTGGACCGCATTTTCTACAGTGACAGCGGGTCGGTTGCGATTGAAGTGGCATTGAAGATGGCCGTTCAGTACCAGATGGCCCTTGGGAACACTGGCCGTACTCAATTCGCCACGATCCGCGGCGGTTATCACGGTGACACCTGGAAGGCGATGAGTGTCTGCGATCCCGTGAACGGGATGCATGGTTTGTTCAGCGGAGCCTTGTCGATCCAGCATTTCCTACCGTGCCCGCCGATCTCGTTCGATCAGGAATGGACGGATGATACAACCCTGAATGGGCTGGACGCTTTGGAAGAGCTTCTGGAAACCAAATCCGATCAAATCGCAGCGCTGATCCTTGAACCCGTCGTTCAGGGTGCGGGCGGCATGTACTTTTATCACCCCAAATGGTTGCAGCGGGCGCAAAAGATGTGCAAAGCGCACGATGTGCTTGTGATTTTCGACGAAATCGCAACCGGGTTTGGTCGGACCGGAGAGCTGTTTGCGATGCACCATGCCGCTGTGGTGCCGGACATCGTGTGTCTGGGCAAAGCGCTGACGGGGGGGCACATAACGCTGGCTGCAACAATCACCAGCGAAAACGTCGCGCGCAGAATTGGCGAAAGCGAAGCAGGTGTTTTGATGCACGGGCCGACCTATATGGCCAATCCGCTGGCTTGCGCTGCGGCCATAGCCAGTCTGGGCCAGTTGTCGGCCAGAGATTGGCGTACCGAGGTGCACGCAATTGCCGACCAGATGAAGCATGAGCTCGCCCCGGCGCGTGGATTGCCCGGCGTTGCCGATGTCCGCGTGCTGGGTGCAATCGGGGTCATCGAAATGGAGCAGTGGGTTGATCCTTCGATCGCGCATGCTCTGGCACCCGACACCGGAGTCTGGCTGCGTCCGTTTGCGCGCAACATCTACTGTATGCCGCCTTACATCATCACGCCGGAAGAGCTGAGCCGGGTGACGTCCGCAATGGTCTCACTGGTTCGGAGCATGTCATGAAACAGCGCTGGTTGTCGCGATCTGGCACGGATGACCTGATCTTGGTCTTTGCAGGGTGGGCTCTTGGTGCTGCCCCGTTTACCGGCCTCAGCGGGGGCGGAGATGTTCTGCTGGTCGATGACTATACCCGGCTTGACGAACCGCTTGATGACCTCACGCAATATGACCGTGTCAACCTGATCGCCTTTTCATTTGGTGTGGCGTCCGCCGCCCATTGGTTGACCCAATCTGGTTTCCGACCCTATCGGCTGATTGCCGTCAGCGGGACTCTGTGTCCGGCAGATGCTGAGCGCGGCATCGCGCCAGAAATGATCCGTGCCACGGCTGATCAATTGACCGAAAACAGCTTTACCAAGTTTTGCCGCCGCGCCGGGATGGAGGGGCCGGTCCCTGCGATTGACGTTGACGCAGCGCGGGCTGAACTTCACGCCGTGATCGAACGCGGCGATGCCCCGGAAATGGCATTTGACCGGGTATGGATTCCTCAGCGCGATCGGGTCATCCCAACACACGCACAGGAAGTCGCCTGGACATCCCAGCAGTCCGCAATCCGTAGTATCTCTGCCCCGCATATCCCGTTTCGCAGTGGTCAAAGCTGGGAGGAGTGGATCGCATGAACGCCCAATTAGCCGAACGCGTTCAACGCAGTTTTAGCCGCAGTTTTCGCAGCTATCATGACTCTGCAAGCCAGCAATCCCAAATCGCGAACCACCTGGTGCATGAGATGCGCACCGGCGGCGCCCCGCAACATTTTGCGTTTGGGTTGGAGTTTGGCTGTGGCACCGGCCATCTGACGCAAAGGCTTTGCGAGACGTTTGAGTTTCGGTCGCTGATGATCAATGACCTTTCGCCCGAAGCCGAGCAGACTGCCTATGCCGTTGGTGCTGATTTTCTGTGCGGTGATGCCGAAACACTTAACTGGCCAGGCCAGCCAAACCTCATCGCGTCCGCGTCTATGATCCAATGGTTGCGTGACCCTGCCGCATTTCTGCGAAAGGCGGCCACTGCACTTACGCCCGGGGGGTGGTTGGCGGTTTCCGGCTTTGGACCGGAACAGTATCGCGAGCTGGTGAAAGTTGGATCAACGGCCAAAGCACCGGGTCTTTGCCGATCCGAAGATCTGGCTGCCGCGGTGCGGGATGAGCTAGAGATCATAAGCACTGGCGATACCATTCGGGAAATGCACTTCGCCTCACCCAGAAAAGTCCTTGAGCATCTGCGGAGAACAGGGGTGAACGGGCGTGCACAAAAAGGCTGGACAAAGACCAGTCTAAATCAATTTACTGACCAGTACGTCAGGTACTTCGGTAGCGAAACTGGCGTTTCGCTGACATATCAACCGACGTGGATTGTTGCCCGAAAACGCGACTGAAGGCGTGGCCAAGGTAGGTTGAGTGCGAAAGATGGGCTTCTTGAGGTAGGGTCACCAGTCGATACGTTCGTAGGCTTCTGTCTCAATGCACGAAATCTCGGACCCTGGATTGGTCAAGACCGCCTCGGCCATAACATCTGCATCCTCATTTTCGCTTTGCAGATGATCCATGTTCCATGGCGTGTGCGTTTCTGGCCCTGTGGTTGCCGAGAGTGTCTCGGCCAAGTCTCGGCTAATATCAGGCGTACCGTGGTCGGTCTGTCCGACCTCCAGAACAAACGGGCTTTCAGAGGTCACTTGCGCGCCGTTGAAGCCGGTGTCCGTTACGATGATCTCTCCCTCAATCAATCCTTCAAAGCCTGGGGGCGGAGAAATCTCGAGAAAATCAAGGGACCAGCCGGATAAATCGGTTGGCCCGCCATCCGCCATCACCGCATCCTCGCCGCTGATAAACAACGTGCCTGCCGGGAACCCGTCCAGCGATACGACAGCCTGATCACCAGCGTTATCCAGTTCAAGCCCAACTTCGAAAGTGCCGTTTTCACCGATTGTGGTTCCGGGATCGGGTTGCAGAAGCTCGCGCCCGTTGGAGTCCGGACCGTCCCATTCCAGTTTAAGCCCTGCGTGGCCGTAATTCTCGAAGTATCGGACCTCGATGTCATAGCAGCCGGGCTCCAGGTCGATTTGACCCGATCGCGTTCGGAATCCATGCAACCCATCATTATCGATGATTTCTACGCCGTTGATGAAAACTGCGACGCCATCGTCGCCACCGGCAAAAAACGTGTAGGACCCGCCTTCTTCTATTGTGATTCTACCCTCAAGTTTTGCACCGAAGGTGTCTTTTGATCCGCCTTCCCAAAACGAGTCTGCGCTGTTTTTGTAATTGATTTCAGGCACGAATTCCTGATGCGTCGGCGTTCCGTTCCAGTTTAGGTCATCCAGTTTTGACAGCCTGTTGTCGGCATCGAAATAGCTGGCATGGAAGCCGCCCACCATCTTGGCGTCAATCGCGCTCAGAGCCGCCTCATTCACTTCGAAAGCCAGTTTCTGCACAGCGTCATGGCTGCTGTTTTCGCCCGTGGGCGTGGAATGGCGCAACGATGCCTCAACCGTACCGGAATAGTCCGAAGGTGGCGTGATGGTCAGCATTTCGCCGCGCCACCCCGCAAGCTCAATGCTACCTTCCGTGTCTGCCGCATAAGTAACGCCGCCAGTGTCGACAATCGTTCCTTCCGGTAAATCGCCCAGCTCAAATCTGGTTTCGTCTGTCGGTTTGAGCGCCCCCAAGTCGACCTCAAACGCCAACGGCATTCCAGCGACGGTCTGGGCCGCGGATGAATCCGGGGCTGTCACAAGCTCGCGCCCGTCCAAACCGGGACCTTCCCACTCAAGTTTTAACCCGGCCCGACCATAGTTTTCAAAGTACCGGATTTCAATCGAATGAGTGCCCGGCTCCAGTTCAATTTTACCCGAGCGGGTCCGAAACCCGTGCACCCCGTCATTTTCAACGACCGGCTCGCCGTTTATGACCAGTATCGCGCCGTCGTCGGCACCCAAAAAGAATGTGAAGGTTCCACCTTCCTCAACTTCGACATTCCCAGTGATCTGCACTCCAAACGTGTCTTTTGAGCCCCCTTCCCAAAAGGACTCATGGCCGTTTGAGAAATTGACGTCGGACGTTACCTCCTGATGGGCTGACTCTGCGTTCCAATCGATGTCATCGAGCTTGGACAGGCGATGATCAACCTCGAAAAACTTGGCATGAAACCCAGAAGAAAACGTGATCTCATCCATGTCCTCGACTTTGACGGTGAAGCTCTCAGTCTGGCTTAGTCCACCCTCGTCAACCACAGTTACGTCAACTGTGATCGATGAGGCACCCTCGAAATCCAGCGCGACCCCCGGTTTCAGGCGCAGTTGGTTGTCGACGACCACAAACCGATCATCTGACACTTCGAACCGGTGCGAGTCACTCAGATCCGGTTCATCGAAGCTGATCTGCCCGACAACGGCACCTTCAACGTTTTCGGCCACAGTCTGTTCGGCAGCGGTCAGTGTGATATTGTCGACCAGTGCTCCGTAGGTGTCGTTCTCGCCATCGGCTTCCCGCAGTTCCAGCGTATCCTGACCTGTTCCTACGACCTTGAGCTGGAACGTTTCCCAATCGGCAGATTGCGGGTCCAACTCTGCAATCAGATTGCCGTTCCAATAGACTTCGACCGTATCGGTCCCACCGGCAAGACGTTCGCGGAGGTCAACGCTCAGGTCGTAAAGCTGACCGTCTTCTGTATTGATGATCTGAGAGATGCTGTCGATGCCCCGGTCGTGGTCCATCTCAAGCAGTTGGTCCCCATCGGACGCTTTTGTACCGCCCAATTGGTCCCAGATTTCCATACCATTGGTATCTTTCCAGGATCCGGTTTTGTCGGCGTCAAAGCCCTTCCATTTTCCTTTTTCGAGGTCGAACTCTTCGAAACTTCCATTTCTTACGAGGTTGTCAGCGTCGTACTGCATCGCGAGCCGTGATGGTCCCTCGTTCACATCCTGAACGTTCACAGTAAAGCGCTCGGACAGGCTGGCACCTTCGGCGTCGGTGACCGTGACGTCGACGTCGATCTGCGCAGCGTCTTCGTGGTTCAGCGCGATGCCCGGCTTGAGTTTCAACTTGCCGTCGACAACTTCAAACCGGTCGTCGGAAATGTCGAACTTGTGGGTGTCCGATGCATCGGGGTCGGCAATTGTGATGTTGCCGATTATGGCCCCTTGGGCGTTCTCGGCCACGGAAGCGCTGTCCAGCGAGATTGCCTCGGGCGTTTCGTTCACATCCTGAACGTCCACGGTAACTCGCTCGGACAGGCTGGCACCCTTGGCGTCAGTGACCGTGACATCGACCTCGATCTGCGCAGCGTCTTCGTGGATCAGCGCGATGCCGGGCTTGAGCTTCAGCTGGCTGTCGACGAATTCAAATCGGTCGCCGGAAATGTCAAATCTGTGCGTGTCTGATGCATCTGGGTCGACAATTGTGATGTTGCCGATCACGCCCCCCCGGGCGTTCTCAGCAACGGTCGCGCTGTCCAGCGAGATGTCTTGTGGGGCGTGATTTTCGTTCTGCTCAGGGAATGGCGCCTCGAGTGTTGGTTCCATATCACCCACATTTGGCGTATTTGAAAACTCCGCAGGCCTGCTTGCCGGGGTCATTTCGACTTGCAAAGTCGGATTGCGCGGCTCGTTCGGGACGATGAAATGCTCGCTAGGAACGCTGCCGTCATACGTTTTCTGGGCATCAGCTTCGGAATTTGATGCCTCCGTGTTGATCGGGGTGGCGATCGGAGCGGGGGAGTGGGTCTCAGGTTCTGCTCGTGTTTCCCCTCTTTGCGGGTGGTCTTGCGCGCTAGGTTTGTTGTGGTCCTCCGGGGCACCATCGTTTCGAACTTGGACCTCAAGCTTGCCGGAAAACTGTTGGCCTGTGTGCAGGGTGCTGCGCGTGGGATCGTCGTTTGCTCCGGGTGCACTGCGCGATGCGTGAGAGACGATTTCCTGCCTCTCGTCCAAATCGGCCTTGGCAGACCGAGCGTGGTAACTAAGGCTGTCTTCCAATCTACCCATAATGCCAAACCCCGAAATGCGTGCTGATTCAACCTTTTGGGTAGCATGCCGTCGGCCAATGAGGTCAAACTAAGTGCCTAAATTTTAAAGGAAATTATTGCCAGTCCGCCATATCCGAGTTTACTAATTCTAAATAGGAACCAGTCACTCCTGCCCAAAACATCAGTTGCGTGAAGGGCGATATGGAACCGCGTGAATTTGTTGGCCGCATCTCGGCACCGCAATTTTACATCCCGCTTTGGATTGCGTCGCTGTCTTTGAACATCCTGTCTCTGTTGATGCCAATTTCCATCTTGCTCATCTTCGATCGCATCATCCCATTTCAGTCGACAGAGACCCTGCGGGTTCTGACTGTGGCGTTATTGATCGGAGCCGGGATTGAATTTCTGCTAAGACAAAGCCGGTCCATCCTTTTGACAACCGCCGCCGAGGGTGCTGCGATTTCGAATTACCGCCATTTCATGACCAAAGTCCTCGGCGCGAATACCCTGGCCTTTTCACGGGAGCCTGCCAGCACATTCGCCGAGCGTTACGCGGCAATCGGTCAGCTCAGAGACTATCATTCCGGCCAGGGGCAGGCGCTGTCGATTGACCTGCCATTTACAGTTCTGTTTGCGGTTATGATCGGATTGATTGGCGGGTGGCTTTTTCTAGTGCCGGTGGGTTCGTTCTGCGTAGTGGCCGTCTTTGCGGGCGTCATGAAACGCGCGCAATGGGCCTTGTTCAGGCATCGCAAAGCCCTGGATACGCGCCGCTATGCCTTTCTGTCCGAGATTTTGTCCAGCATGTCCACGGTCAAGGCAAACCGGATGGAGCCGCAAATGGCCCGCCGATTTGAGATGCTGGAGGATCAGACCGTCAGCCTCAGTAAGACGTTGATCCAGTTCTCGGGGTTTTCGCAAAGCTTTGGCGCGATTTTTTCCCAGATGACAGTGGCGGCGATGGGGTTGCTTGGGGCATACCTCGTGATTTCCAATCAAATCGGCATCGCGGAATTGGCAGCCTGTATGCTGTTAAATGGCCGAATTGTCCAACCTCTGACCAAGCTTATGGCGCTGTGGGTTCAATCGGAAAACACAGCCATTTCAAAGGCGCGATTAGAGGAAATGGAAAAAATCGAAACCAGTCAAAGCGCGGATTCCCCTACCAGCTCTTTGGTTGGGAAGATTGACGTTTCGGAGCTATCCATGAGTAGGCTGAGTGGTGAAGGTAAAACCTTTTCTCCGATAACTTTCCGAGCGGGTCATGGCAGCGCTGTTTTGATTGAGGCAACTGACAGCTGGATGATTGATGCCTTGTTTGATGCGCTGATGGGTCAACGAACGCCTGAGAAGGGCGAGGTGCTGATCGATGACCTGTCGGCATCGCAACAAGTTGGACGACGGGGACAGGACGCACTGGTCGCGCTTGAATCCAAGCCCGCGATCCTCTCTGGAACAATACTCGATAACATCAGCGCCTTCGGCGATGCGGCGATGGCAGCGCGGGCCAAGAAAGTTGCTTTGGCACTTGGGTTGGAAAAAAGAATTCACCGACTACCCATGGGCTATGCCACCCGGCTCAATACCGGGACAGGATTTGAATCGGACCCCGTGAACCGGCAGTTGATCGCGCTGACGCGAGCTTTGGCATTGCGCCCGCGGGTGCTTTTGATGAACGAGCCGACAGCTGTTCTGGATATGCCTGAACGTCAGGCTTTGGCCGACTATCTAAAATCTTTGTCGCCGCGACCTACGATGATATTGGCCAGTCCCGATCCACGGATGAAGCAGTTCTCAGATCAGTCTGTCCGGTTAACCCTACCCGAGTCCGAAGACTTGGCGGCATGGTCTGTGGATGCAGGCCTTGAGATCGCGACGGCAGAGGCTTTGAGCAGAGGTGCCGCGTGACTGTGATGAACGCTCAGACCGTCGGCCGGCTATTGTATCAGCTACTGTTGGCGGGTGGCTGGAGAAACAATCAGGACAGGCTGCTGGAGGCCTTTCCGCATATGTCCGAAAAGCTTCGGCCGGCAGACCTTTTTGAGACGTTAGACAATCTCAAACTCCCCTACACGCAGATCAGATGCCGTGAACGCGATATCACGGCACAAGAGTGCCCCGCGTTGATCGTACCAGAGAATGGCGCGTGCTATCTGGCGCTGAACCGCGACGGTGGTGACTTGCAAATCAGCGACGATCAAAATCCGGATCTGAGGCACCTAAAACCCGGTCGCCATTGGTGCACAGTCATCCGCATCGACCCATCTACGCAACAACAGGTTGCAAAGCGATTCACATCCGTGCGCTCGGCATTCGGAGAGCTGGGGCCGATGATGCCCTGGTTGGTGGCCGCATCGTTGCTGTCCAACATCCTAGGGCTGATGGTGCCCTTGCTGATTATGGGAATCTACGAGCGGGTGATCCCATCGGGCTCTGTTGATTTGTTGATTTCTCTGACCATCGGCGTTGTCATCATTGGCGTGTCCGATCTGTGCTTCCGTCATGCACGCACCAGGGCTTTGGCCTATGCGGGCTGGCGCGCGGAACGCCAGTTGATGATCGCGTTGTTTCGCAAGCTTATGTCGCTGCCCATCAGCCAGATCCAAAAGTCAGATGTTGATCAGCAGCTTTCGCGTTTCCGTCAGTTTGAATCCCTGCGAGATGTGTTCACCGGGCAGGTTATGACGACTCTGTTGGACTTGCCGTTTGTGTTGATATTCTTCTCGGTTCTCGTCTATCTTGCGCCGCAGGTCGGGTTGCTGACACTCGGGTTGGCCACTTTTTTGATCGCGGTTGGGTTAATCACCATTCCACGCCAAAAAAGGCTGGATCAGGAAGCCGCAGAAGCAGCTGCAGCAAGCCAGTCCGCGATGCTGGATACGATACGTCATCAGCGGGCCATTGCCAATCTCGGTATGCAAAATCAATGGCTGAAACGCTGCATGCCTATGGCGGAAAACGCTGAATCAAGCACACGCCGTGCGCGTCAGTTTCAGGCACTATCGCAGTCCCTAGCACAGTCGGTCTCAGCGCTGGCCACGATGGGCGCCATCATTTTGTGTGCTCATGGTGCATTGATCGGAGAAGTCAGCTTTGGCGGCTTGATTGCCTCCATCGCGCTGGTGTCCAAAATTCTGGCCCCGATCCAGTCGCTCTACACCAACTTTCCGCAGATACTGTCCTTCCGAAGTAGTCGAAATCAGGCTGACCGCGTTCTGGGCCTCAATGAAGAGATGGAGGTGGGGCTGGAGCAAACGCACCAAAAGACCCTAAGTGGGGCCATCGCGTTTTCTTCTGTCACGTTCCGACCTGATCCATTGAACGCACCTGTCTTGTCCCAAGCCAGTTTTAACTGCGAACCGGGCGAAGTAGTTTTGGTCATGGGCAGCGACGCCGCCGGTCGCACAGCAGTGTTGGATTTGATCGACGGCAGTTACACCCCTCTGGCCGGAACGATCGAGCATGATGGCGTCGACATTCGCCAGATCGCCAAAGACGAGCGACGCAAGTCCATCACTTACGCGACCTATGACCTTTCCTTGTTCTACGGAACGATTGCTCAGAACTTCAGGTTGGCTTCGCCGTCGGTTTCTGACGCCGAAATCAAGGCTGCGCTGAGTGCAATGGATTTGTTGGATGATCAAGACCTATTGCCCGACGGTATCGGCACTCGGTTGACGGATCGCGATCTGGCGCGCCTGCCTGCGGAAACCTTGAAGTCCGTGGTGCTTGCACGCTGCATGGCCCGCCAATCCTCGATTTACCTGTTCTCAGAACCCACCAACAGCCTTTCGGATCATCGCCGACACAGTTTCAGGGACTGGGTTCAATCGCAGCAAGGGCGACGCACTGTGGTCATCGCTACGGCGGATCAATCTTTTGTGCAGCTTGCCGACCGCTTCATTTTTTTGAATGGCGACCGGGTCGTCGTGAACGGGACAGGTGACGCTGGGCGAAGGAAGCTTCAGGCCGTTTTGAAAACGCTGGGGAGGGGATAGTGAGATACAACTTCAATGAAAGCCGCACCGCTGGCCCGATGGAACGCGCTGGTTGGAAACGTCGGATGAAACGGCCTCGGTTCGCCGCATTCCTCTCTATGGCAACGTTTATCATGATTGGGAGCCTTATCCTCTTGGCCGGGCAAACCGCTGTGCCCCAGATCACTCGAGCCCCCGGGACGATCCTGCCCGTCGGAGAGTATCCGCAAATCGAAACGATGCAGGGCGGCATCGTTCGTGCAGTCCACGTTCGCGACGGTCAGTATGTCGAGGCCGGAGACCTGCTGGTCGAGCTGCATCACCCGGACCTGACAATGGAACGGGACGTGATGACAGGACAGCTTGCAGCAGTGCAACGTGACTTGGCCACTGCATCTGTTGTGCTTGAAATGTTAGATCGCGGCAGCTTGCCTGGCGTTTCGGATATAGATGACCTCAAGGATAAAGGCCTGATCGTCGCCGCTGCGCGGTTGGAACTTTATGCTGAGAGTCAACGCATTCAAGACGCTACGATCACGCAACAGCAGGGAACGCTCGGCATCCTGGAACAGGCAGCGCAGTTTGCCCAGGATCGCGTTCAGAAAAAGGAAGAGATCCTGGAAAGGTTCGCGCAGCTACGCGCACAAGGATTGAAGTCCCTGAGTGATTTCCTTGAGGAAGAGGATGAAGTTGACGCCGTACGTGCCGCCGCTTCGGATGCCCGTGTGCGCCTTGCTGAGGCTCAAAGCGCATTGATGTTGGCCAAAGCGGCCAAGGCTGAGGAGACTTTGACGTTGCGGGACGAAATGCTGACCCGAATGACCGAGCTGGAACAAAAACGGTCGGAGCTGGATGTATCTCTGCACTCCGTCATCACGAAACTGGCGGCACTTAACATTGCTGCCCCGGCGCGTGGGATCGTGCAGGCGGTCACCTATCCTAACCCCGGAGAAGTTATCGCACCCGGGGAAGTGATTTTTGAGATTTTGCCGACCCGCCAAGCCTTGGTCGTTGAAGCACGCATTGCAAACTCCGAGGTCGGTCATGTTGACGCTGATCATCCGGTTTCGGTCAGCATTGATACATATGATGCGCGGCGGTTCGGAAAGGTCGAAGGGCGTTTGCAATACATCTACCCCGTGCCTTTGACTGATGAAAGAACCGGAGAAACCTATTTCCGTGCGTCGTTCGCATTGGCCGATGCCAAGGTGGGTGCTGGACCCCGGGAACGCCCCCTTCAGGCCGGGATGACCGTTGTCGCGGAAATGACCACGGGAGAACAGACGCTGTTGGCGTATCTGTTAAAGCCAGTGCAGCTGACAATGGAACGAGCGTTCAGCGAACGGTAGTTGGTGCCGTCAGTCACGCGGAAATTGACGTTGCAAACAGCGGCAAGCCCGCGTCTGGTGAGCCACCGCTAGGAGCTATGACCCACCAAGCGAAAAAGAGGCGACCTCAGTACAACACGTTGAGCATGATCAGGGAAACAACCAGAAATAGGATCGTCATGACCCCGCCCGAACGAACGAAATCCATGACCTTGTACCCAGCGGGACCCATGATAAGCGCGTTTACCTGATGGGTTGGAATGATGAAGCTGTTCGACGTTGATATTGCGACTGTCAGTGCAAAAACAGCCGGGTTTCCGCCTGCTGCCACTGCAATTGATACGGCCAATGGCACAAGTAACACGGTGGCCCCGACATTGGACATCACAAGCGAAAACGCAGTGGCCAGAATTGCAACACCGGCTTGAAGCGACCAGATCGGCCAGCCGTCGAGAATTATCATGATCTGTTGGGCGATCCACGCGGCCGTGCCGGTGTTTTGCACGGCCTGGCCCAAGGGAATAAGGCACGCGAGCAAAAAGACGGTGTTCCAGCCAACTGCACGATAAGCTTCATCTACGCTCAGCACTCGCGTCAGCATCATTCCGGCGGCCCCGGTCAAAAGGCATAGCGACAGGCGCACATCGGTGAACAGTATCAGAGACAAGGAAATGGCAAAGAAAGCCAAGGCCCAGCCGACTTTCTGCGGTCTCAACTCATCCTGAGGAAAGTCCGTTGTGACAACAACAAAATCCGGGTCCCGCTTGATCCGCATGAGGTTGTCCCACCTCGTATGCGCAACAAGCATGTCGCCGGCCTGGAACTTCTCAAGTCCGATTTGAGTGGATTCATGTGTTTCGGTCTCAACGTGACTAAGCGTCTCTTCCCCGCGATGGATGGCAAGCAGAGACATGCCGTAAGTCTTGCGGAACAGCAGTTCGCGCGGACATTTGCCAATCAGTTTGCTGTCGGGCGTTACGACAACTTCGGCAATACCGGCGTTGGTCGGTGCAAACTCTTCAACGAAGATGTCCAGATCTGGCAGGACCGTCAGCCCGAATTTTTGCGCAAACTCCTCAACCACCCAGCGGCGACCGATGATTGCAAGCCTGCATGGCGCTGCAATTTCCGCCGTCAAAACCTGAACCATCGAGGTCTTGCCGCGATAGAATGTCGAAATAATGTACAGATGGTTTTCGTGGTTGATGTCAGCCAGAATTTGTCCCACCAACGGGCTCTCCGCTGGCACGATGACCTCAAAAACATCCGCTTTTAACCCGTAGACGCGTTGCAGATATTCTTGTGTGCCTTGTCCGGTTCCGGTGTTGTCAGAGCCCGCATCGCCCGGCAGCACCCAGCGACCCAGCACCAGGAAGTAAATGATACCGGTCAGGATCAGGGCAATACCGATCGGAGTGACCGAGAACAGGCCAAACTGCTCTATTTTTTGACCGTCCGGCAAGCCCCTGTTCGCGGTCTGGATCAGATCATTCAGCAAAATGAGCGGGGACGAGCCAACCATCGTCATCGTGCCGCCCAGAATGGCGCAGAAACCCATGGGCATCAGCAGCCGGGAAAGCGGGATGCCGGATCTGGACGATATTCTACTGACGACTGGAAGGAACAATGCGGCTGCCCCGACATTCTGCATGAACGATGAAATGACACCGACGGTGCCCGAGACGATAGGCACCACTCGGTTCTCGGACGTACCACCGTATTTCAGAATGACGGCTGCGACCCTGTTCATAATGCCTGTCTTGTCCAAGCCAGCGCCGACGATCATCACTGCGATTATCGAAATCACCGCATTGGACGCAAAACCATCAAACAGGTGCGGAACATTAGCGAGGTTTTCGAGGCCGGGCGCATAGCTGAGAAGGCCAATGACGACCAAAACAATTATGGCAGACAGGTCAATTCTGACGATTTCGGATACAAAGAGGAAAACGGTGAAAGCCAGAAGGGCGCAAACGACGCCCATCTCAAAATTAAAGGCCACCTGTTCCACAAACGTCACCGGGAATTTGTTCTTACGTAAAATGTACAATTAGACCATCGACGCAGGATTGTCATGATGTTTCAAATTTAGCGGCAAGAAAGAAACAAAATTACATTTCCGGATCCGGCTCGTAGAATGGCCGTCATTCCACGTGGCACGAGTGCTCAGAAACTGAAGTCACGTGTCGTCGCAAGACTCGGCATCGAAACCCAACATTAGCCAAAACGGCAGAAACGCTCGGCGGTCTTGTAGAACACATCTGACTGTTGTTCCCGGAAACGAGTTTCCGGTATCTGGACATGAACTCACCGAAGGTGGACCTGAGGCTGTCGACTGGAAAATTGGATCCGAACAAGCAGCGCTCAGCGCCAAATTGCGTCAGACATGTTTCCACGATCGGCTTTACGCTTTGTGCGGTCCAATCATGGTCGAACATGCCGAGACCAGAAAGTTTGCAATAGACGCACGGCAAGCTGGACAGCGATTTCAAAGCGGCTCCCCACTGATCCAACCCATTTTGGGAACGATCATGGGGTGACCCGGCGTGGCACAAAGCGACTTGTGTCTTCGGTGCTTGTTCCAAGACCGAGGCCGTCTGCTCCATCAGTTCGGGCAGCAACTGGAGATCAAAAGACAGACCGCGCTCGCCCAGTTGTTGCAGGCCCGTCAGAAATTTTGGGTTCGCGAGTAATGTGTTGGTGCCTGTCTCAGCATCTTCGCCCGGGGACCGACCGACAATCTGCCGTACGCCCCGCACTGACGGCAAGGTTAGCAGCCGATCCAACTGGTGTGTCAGGTCGTCCGAGGTGAGGTCACAAAATGCAACTTGCGCCAACGGCCAGTCCCCATTTTGATCGGCAATGGCTTGCACCCATTGCGCTTCGGCCCACGCGTCAGCAGCACCCACTTGAATGTGGACCGATGCGGAAAAGCCATGGGGTTCGGAATCCCTGCGAAACTCGGGCAGCAGGAAATCGCGCCGAATTGGTTTTGGGTCGCCAAAGAAACACTTGGCACCCTTTTCCATAAGCCATGAGTAATGCACGGCGTTCAGATCCCACAGGTGGTGATGCGCATCGAATTTCATGACGTTTCGATTCCTGTTGTGCGCGTCAGAATGTCGACACCTTGCCGTTTCCAGAAGTGGAGAAGGTCAATGAAAACCCGGTTCTCTGCCAGCTTGTCACCAGCCCAACGCTAGATATCGATGACGCGAAACTCGCCGGCAGACCCAGTTGCGGGCATCCCCATAAAAACGCCGGCTGGAACGGTTGAGAAGTTTAGCCATTCAAAAAAATCCGCCGAAATGGCCTTCGGCCAGGCGACAGATATGGTTTGTTTTGACCTTTCCGAGAAGGCGGCCCTGAAAGGCCCTGAATGCTGCTGCGCATAACGTTCGATCGTGTAGGTCGCGCCAATACTTTCCGGCCCCCACCAGATTATGTCGTCGTTCCATGTTCTCGCCAGTTCTTCGGTCAGAGAAAGACCGCTGTCCCACTGTCCCAGGTCCGAATTCATCGCGTTGATGGCAGCGAGGGTGCGCTGTCCTTCTTCCTGACGCGTCCTGTGTCAGAATACCGTCGTGGGTCAAAGGTCCGGGCTGGACGAGGTGAGCGGCTGTCTGCGGCGGGAAGGGGTTCTGGCCTGCCTGCGCCATTAGATGGGGGATGTCGAAGAACATGGCTGTTTCGGTTATCTTTCCATCAGACACATTGTTGAATTCGCAATGCCGAAGAAAAGCGAGTTTTCCTGTTGGTCGTAGGCCCTGCCAGGGTTGGTCAAACAGGCCCATCAGTTGCCCCATTGAAACCACCCAAATGCCACCGTCGTTTTTCAACGAGTTCTGTCCGGCAAAAAAAAGATGCCCTGACGACGCTGAAGGCGTTTCAAGGGCTGCCAGAACTCGCGCGCCACCTGTTTGCCACCGGTGATTTCATTAAACGGGTGAAAGCCGCGCCACAGCAGGTCTTCGGCGCAGAATTGCTCAATTGCCGTCGGGAATTCTGCGCTGGCCGTGCTTGTAAGTGCCTCGTAGAACGAAGTGATCAGGTTTTTTGATTTTTGAAAACCCAGAGAATTACTCTGGTTGGTGTTGTCACGTTAACCCGCGGTTCACACAGAGATCCTAGTTTTCGGATTTCAAGCGGCTCGAGTGGCAGCATTCCAGGCGTCAAATGCCTCGAGGCGGTGATATCGGATTGTTAGGGCTGAGCGA
>NZ_JAKRGB010000018.1 GCF_022347725.1 Ruegeria sp. Ofav3-42 | reverse complement strand
TGATCGGCATCGTTGGCCGAGGCCACCCAGGATTTCATCAAAGGCATATTGTCTCCAGACCATTGTCACAGGCCCGGGCGTTTCGAAAAGAAATCCCGGGTCGTTTTGTTGCATCACTTCTTGCCGGACGTTCCGTCGAACTTCTTTTCGATATCCGTCCAGCAATCGATGTAATCGTCCTGCAGCGGGGCGTCGTTGGCCGCAAACGGGGTCAGATGCTGCGGGAACCGGGTTTCGAACATGAAGGACATGGTGTTGTCCAGCTTGTCCGGCCCGAGGTTCGCATTTGACGCTTTTTCAAAGGCTTCCTTGTCCGGCCCGTGCGGCAGCATCATGTTGTGCAGGCTCATCCCGCCCGGGACAAAGCCCTGCGGCTTGGCGTCGTACTGGCCGTAAATGTTGCCCATCAGCTCGGACATGATGTTCTTGTGATACCAGGGCGGGCGGAACGTATCCTCCATCACCATCCAGCGTTCGCGAAACAGAACGAAATCGATATTGGCCGTACCCGGGTGGCCCGAGGGCGCGGTCAGGACGGTAAAGATCGACGGATCCGGGTGGTCGAACAGGATCGCGCCGACCGGGCAATAGGTGCGCAGATCGTACTTGTAAGGCGCGTAGTTCCCGTGCCACGCAACGACGTCCAGCGGGCTTTGGCCGATCCTGGTGGTATGGAACTGCCCACACCATTTGACCGTCACGGTCGAGGGCACCTCGCGGTCTTCAAACGCTGCAACCGGCGCTTTGAAATCGCGCGGGTTGGCCATGCAATTTGCGCCGATCGGGCCGCGTCCGGGCAGTTCGAATTTCTGGCCGTAATTCTCGCAGACAAAACCCCGGCAGGGGCCTTCCAGTACCTCGACGCGGTAGACCAGGCCGCGCGGGATGATGGCGATCTCTTTGGGCTCAAGGTCAATGATCCCCAGTTCAGTCGCAAAGCGCAGGCGGCCTTCCTGCGGAACCACCAGCAGCTCGGAATCGGCCGAGAAGAAATAGTCATCCACCATGGATTCAGTAACCAGATAGATATGGCTTGCCATGCCCACCTGCGTGTTCACGTCGCCCGCCGTGGTCATCGTGCGCATGCCGGTCAGCCAGGTCAGCGGCTCATCGGTATGAGCGACCGCGTCCCAGCGATACTGGCCAAGGCTGATCACGTCCGGATCGACGCATGGCGCCGATTTCCAATGGGGCAGGTCGATCTTTTCGTAACGATGAGAATGCTTGACCGACGGGCGGATACGATAGCACCACGTCCGTTCCGGCGGGTTCGCGGTAAAGGCAGTGCCGCTGAGTTGTTCGCCATAAAGGCCATAATTGCACCGCTGCGGGCTGTTCATCCCCCGCGGCAGCGCACCCGGCAAAGCCTCAGTCTCAAAATCATTCGCCCAACCAGGCATATAGCCCGCATGGGTCCCCACAGGCGTACTGGCCTGGGTCATTTTGTGCGGATCAGTCGGATGGTTCATCCTGTGTTCCTCCATTTGCTGCTTGTCGGATAATAGTTGATTTTGTAACTAACAAGCATGACTCACAACGACTCCACCCAAAAAGATGACTTTTGTCCGCAAGATTTCCTGCCTTACCTTCTGAACCGTGCAGCCGAAGAAAGTTCGCTGGAGTTTCAACAAGCCTACAGAGACCGCTACGGGATGCTTCGAACCGAGTGGCGCGTGCTGTTTCACTTGGGAAACTATGGCGAGATGACCGCGAAAGAGATTGGTGAACGCGCCAGAATCCATAAGACAAAGATCAGCCGCGCCGTATCCAAACTTGAACAGCGACGGTACCTTACCCGCACGCGCAGCCCGTCCGACCGTCGGGTGGAATATTTGACGCTCACACCCTTAGGGCAAACCGTGTACCTGGATCTGCGTGAGACCGCAAAACAATATGACGCAAAGCTTGCCGGTATGTTTCCCCATGAAGAAACGGCCCTGCTGCGCAAAATGCTGCGGCGTCTGGCGCATATGACTTGAGCACTGGTAATTGATTGCCCGCGTTCCCAGATGAAGGGCAGAACAAAAACGGGACAAAACATGACGACCTCGGATGCCGAAGCGGCAAAATCAAGCGAACTGATCAACTGGCTTGTGACGCGTGGGCTTGAAGGAGCAAACAAAGAAGAGCTGCTGGACGGGTACTGCAACAGATTGGTGGAGCTGGGTGTGCCGCTGATGCGGTTTCACGCAGCTCAATCCACGCTGCATCCAATTTATGGCGGCACCGGTTATAGCTGGTACCAAGGGCAGGGCGGAGAGCATCAGGCCTTTGAATACTCAGAGCAGCCCAGCGAACAATGGAAAGTGAGCCCCCTATTCGCGGTTCTGAACGAAGGTCTGAGCGTCGTGCACGAACGGTTGGTTGATCAGAATGAACCCAGCCGCTTTCCCTTGCTGAATGAACTGCGTGAACATGGTGCCACCGAATATTATGCAACGGGTGTGTCTTTTGACATCCCGACCCACAATGCTCCGAAAGATGCCAAGAAGGCGGTGAACGGCGTTCTGCTGTCCTGGACGTCAAACGCGCCGGAGGGTTTCAAGGACAGTGACCTGGCATTGATTAATACGGCTTTGCCGCATCTCGGGTTGGCATTGAAGTCGGCGAATAGTGAGCGGATTTCAAAGGACCTGATGCGGGTTTATCTTGGCCGCGATGCGGGTCGGCGGGTCCTGTCAGGTGAAATACGCCGCGGGTCGTTGCAGCAGATCGACGCTGTGATCTGGAACTTCGACCTGGAGGGCTTCACCAGCCTGTCCGAAGAACTGCCGGGCGATGAAATCATCGAAATGCTGAACGAGTATCTGGCTGTCGCCGTCAATGTGGTCCACAAATGCGATGGCAGTATCCTGAAGTTCATGGGCGACGGCCTGATGGCGATGTTCGATGTTGGCGAGATTGATGCGGATGCGCGCGCCGCCCTGGCTGCAGTTGTCGAATTGCAAGAGAGAATGGCAGAGTTAAACGCGCGACGCTCGGCTGATGGACTGCCGGTTTCGAATTACACGCTGGCCCTGCACGCGGGGGAAATCCTGTATGGCAATATCGGGTCAGAAAGCCGTCTGGACTTCACCGTCATCGGTCCGACCGTTAACCAGACCGCCCGGATTGCCGGAATGCACCGGTCGCTGGGGCAGCGGATTCTGATCTCGGACGATGTGGCCCGAGCCGCGCAACCTTGCGCTTCGGCACTGGTTTCCGTGGGTCGGTATATGTTGCGCGGCGTGCCTGAGCCGAAGGAACTGTTTACAGTCTATAGGCCAGAGAACAGTGAAGGCATTTCATTTTGTAATGACCTAAACTGAACGACTATCGCTCTGTAATGGCCGGCTGCCATTGGCATGCCGGCCAAAGTTGACTTGCCCAAGGTGTTGCCTCTTACATAGCCGAAACTGCTCCAAGAGGCGCTGATATCGTGGACAAAACTGAGTTGAAGCCTATCCCCATCGGAGATGATAGCCTGGATACGCGGGGCTATCACGGCGTCGAATTCGACGCTGCGGACCTGCGCGCGTCCGAGCCGCTGGTCGATCTTGGTTCGCATGGAATAGCGGTTGTTCCCTATTATCACCTGTCAGATGGCTCAAACCCGCCCTACGGGCGGCAAATCAAGGGAAGTCTGCCTCGAACATGGTGTAGGGCTAGCCTCGTGCCGATGCTGAAAGCGGCGAACGACGCATTTGCACATAACGGGTGCGAACTTGTCGTATTTGATGCCTATCGCACAATTGCCACGCAGCGGGATCTTTGGAACTGGGCGATGGAAAAGGCCGCCTCTGAAAATCCCGGTCTTTCGCAGCAGGAGCTGGAGATCCGAACGTGCCAATACTCTTCGGATCCCCGAAAATTCGATCCCGCCGACGCAACCACCTGGCCGACGCATTCAACCGGCGCCGCGGTAGACGTTGTTTTACGCGCGCTGGACACTGGTGAGGAATTGGACATGGGCGCCGCCTTCGACGATCTGAGCGCCATCGCGCATACCGACTATCTTGAGCGTGAATGGCGCGCCGGACGGATTGGGCCGGACAACCCCGCGCTTTTGAACCGCCGTTTATTGTATTGGGGGATGCGGCACGCCGGTTTCACCAACTATCCCTCGGAGTATTGGCATTTCGACTTCGGTAATCAAATGTACATGTACAACAGGCAATTGGAATCCGGGGCTCGGGCGCGCGCCTGGTACGGATATTGTCAGCCACCGCAGCGAGGGTGAATGCTGCCAAAAAAGAACTGAACTCAGGCGCAGAAACGGACCTGTTGAACCAACGCCAGTTTGTCAGAAGTCGATCTCGACGCCCGGCAGGTTCAGCTCTTTCATCATGTCGCGCAGTTCCTGCCGTGCAGCGATGTTCGAGATGTTCAGCTGTTTAACCCCGATATCCTTGAGGTCCAGCAAGGTCAGGCCGCGTGGAAACAACTCGCGGAAGATAACCCGTTCGGAAAAGCCCGAGGCGACGCGGAAGCCGATGCGTTGCGATAACAATTCGATCGCGCGCTGCATCTTTTCTTTGTTGACCATGCGCTGGGTACCGACACGGTTGCGTACAACGACCCAATCGATTGGCTTCAGACCAGCCTGCGCACGCAGCTGACGCGCATTCCAGACCATTTCTGAATAGACAGACGGCCCAAGAATTTTCTCGCCCTTCGAGTCAATCCGCGCCAGCAGGTCGAAATCGATGAAACTGTCGTTCAGCGGGGTGATCAGAGTGTCCGCCAGCGAATGCGCCACCTGGCTGAGGCGAGTGTGCGATCCTGGGCAGTCGATCAGGATAAAGTCGCTATCGCTTTCCAACTCGGACACAGCGGCGGACAGGCGATGGTCATAGATGTTCTCGCCCGGTTTCAGCTTGCTCGCGTCGATCTCGGGCAGATCGTGGTGACGGGGGCTTGGCAGAGCCACCTCGGACCCGTTCAGGAAATTGCCCCGGTTTTCGAAATACCGGCCAAGGCTGCGTTGTCGCAGATCAAGGTCCAGCGTGCTGACCTTGTGACCCAAACGCGCCAGCGCGGTGGCCACATGCATCGACACGGTCGATTTGCCCGCGCCGCCCTTCTCGTTCCCCACTACGATGATATGTGCCATGCCTGTATTCCCATGTCCCGCCGTGCTTACCCACACGTTGTTGCAGACCACTATATGTTGTGGAGGCCGGGAAGGGAAGAACCCCAAGCGCCATCGCGGGGCAATATCAGGCTCTAATTTGGAAAACTCAACTGGGCAGGTTGGTTAGGTTGCGCGCTTGCCAAAATTGACACGCTGTTTCACTGTCCGGAATAGGGTTTTGCGATAGGGGCAAGCGTTGGACCACGTGTTTCTGAACGTTTTGAACGTGGTTTTGCCCGTGCTGATTTGCGCCGGAATTGGCTATGCACTTGCCGTGACCAAGGCACCATTCGACAACAAGGTTGTCGGCGGGATCGTCTCGCGGGTCGGATACCCGACGCTTGTCATCTCACACCTATCCACGACCAAGATTGCGATTGGAACTTTCCTGGATGTCATGGCCGCTGCTGCGCTGGCCATCGCGGGGTTTGGCGCGCTGGGGTTCGTGGTGCTCAAGGCCATGCGCCTGCCGGTGCGGGCCTTTCTGACCCCGCTGATGCACGGAAACGTTGGCAACATCGGATTGCCGATCACACTGCTTGCGCTGGGTGACGCCGGAATGGCGTACGCGATGGGCTTCGTGGTTGTCGTGCTGATCAGTATCTTCACCATCGGCATGTGGATTCCGGCGGGCGAGTTCTCACCAAAGAAACTCGCCACATCCCCGATTATCTACGCGGTGATCCTGTCTCTTGTCCTGCTGGCGACAGGATCAAGCTTGCCACAGCCTGTCGCAAAGTCCTTTGACATTCTTGGCGGCCTCTCTATCCCCCTGATGCTGCTGACACTGGGGCACACGCTGGCAACCTTGCGGGTTGAGAGCATGAAGAGGGCTGTAACGCTGACGGTCCTGCACTTGGCTATGGCGATTGCGATTGCCAGCGCTCTTGTCTGGGGGTTCGGTTTTACCGGGGCCGAGCGCGGTGCAGTGATCCTGTGTTGCCTGATGCCGTCCTCGGTGGCGACATATCTGTTCATCGACCAACACGTGCCGGAGTATGGGCCCGATGTGGCGGGCTTTATCCTTGTGTCGACGTTGGCCACAATCATCGTTCTGCCGGTCGCGCTTTCCTACTGGATCTGAGGCGCACCCTATGCGCAGCGACAAAAATCGCTAAACTGCTGATTAATTGCATTAAAGATCAACAGATTTAGGGTGGAATGATGACCGACGAGACGTCTGTGGAGCCAACCCAAAAAGGCGGTGCCCGCGTTGTGCTGGCAATGACGGCCATCTGCATGATGGTAGTAGGCTTCAACACCACTGCTGTGGCGACCATTCTGCCAAATCTGAAAGCTGAGTTTGATTTGACCCCATCCGGCCTGCAATGGGTGATGGCGACATATACCGTGGCCAGCGCCACGTTGGTCACAATCGTCAGCCGTCTGGGCGATATCACCGGTAAGATGGGCGTGTTTTTCTTTGGCATGATCGTATTTGCCATTGGCTCTGCATCAGTTCTGGTTGCGCAGGACGGTGCCATGCTGCTGTTTGGGCGCGGCGCGCAGGGGGCAGGGGCAGCGGCTTTGTTCGGCACGTCCCTTTCGCTTCTGACCGCCGCCACGCCCGAGGAGCAGCGGGCCAGCGTAACCGGCGCTTGGGGCGCGATTGTGGGGCTTGCGATTGGCGTAGGGCCCATCGTCGGCGGGGCATTTGCCCACTACATCAGCTGGCGAGCGGTATTTGCGACCGACCTGGTGCTACTGGTTTTCGCTTTTCTCATCGGATTGCAGGTCAGCAAGCGCGGCTACGTGCCAGATACGCGCCTTGCCGGGGCAAAGTTCGACTATCCGGGCGCTATTGCATTGCTTTTGTTTCTCGGGCCGTTGTCCTTTGCGCTCAGCAACGGTGAAAGTGGTGGGTGGGCGACACCGATGACCTTGGTGCCGTTGGGCGTAGCGGCCGTGGCGACAATCATCCTGGTCATTGTGTCCAGACGCAGCGACGACCCGCTGATCGAGCTGCGCTACTTCAAACATCCGCGCTACTTCATGGCCGCCGCTGGGATGTTCTTTACCGGCTTCACACTGTTCTGCTTTTTCGTCTACTTCAACACGTTCGTCCAATCTCCGGACGCCTTTGGATACTCGTCCATTGGTGCGGGGCTGGCGATCATGCCGCTGAGCCTCAGTATGTTTGTTATTTCGGTAACCGCACCCCGGTTCCTGGCGCCCTACAGTTTTCAATGGCCGGTTGCGATTGGTCTGGGGGCGATGGCCTGTGGGTTCGTGCTGTTGATGACGACCACCAACTCCACGCAATATGCCGAGATCTGGTGGAAACTGCTTATTGTCGGCATCGGGATGGGTATCTGTTTTTCCCTGCTCCCCCGCCTTGGTCTGCGCCTTTTGCCCGAAGAGCATGTGGGGCAGGGATCAGGTGTGATCAACGCTTGCCTCTATTTCGGAGCCACATTGGGCGCCGTGGTCGGCGGGTTGGCCGAGGCCATCACCATTCGCAGGGGCCTTTCCGAGGTCATCGATGCCTTACCCACCGGTTCGGCCCAGCGTGAGGATCTGGCCCACGCCCTGACGCACGGAACGCCAAGCCAGATTCAGCAATTGATCGCAAAGATGAACCCCGAGACCAGCGCAACGTTGGCAACTGCCCTACGCGACTTGCAGGACAACGCCTTTAACAGCGCCATGCTTGTCGCCGCAATTGCGGCCGTCGTCGGGATGGCTTTGGCTCTGACGTTGCTGCGGGGACCTGTGCCGCCGGTGCACAGCGCGGCGGAACTGACAAAAGCGAAGACTTGAACCCGGACATTTAGGGTGAATGGCTACGCCTGCTCTGATTGTTTCTTTTGAACATGCCTCTGTGATAATGATTTCCCATGGTTGAATGCACTTTACTCACCCGAGATACCCTGCGTCCGCTTGCAGCGCTGTCCGTTCGCGAAGAACAGGCAAATTTCATTGCGACAAATCTCATGACAATGGCGCAGTCGATCTTTGAGCCTGGCTCCGAAATCTATGGCATCTGGGACGGAGGTGACGCCGTAGGTTTGCTTGCTGTTATCGATATGGCGCACCCGGATGCGAAATTGGACGAGGGCGATGATCCGGACAGCGTTTATGTTTGGCGGCTCATGGTTGACCAATCCCACCAAGGGCGCGGTTACGGTCGGGCTGCGTTGGAATTTGCGAAATCTATGGCGATGAAAAAGGGCCGCGGCAATCTGATGATCAGCGTTATAAACAAACCCGGTGGCGCAATGCCGATTTATGAATCGTTTGGCTTTGTCCCGACCGGCAGAATTGTCGATGGTGAGGTCGAGCTGAAGATGCAGCTCGGCTAGTCGCTGCCCAGAGCACAGGTGCCGCCTAACAAAAAGGCCGCCCCGATGGGCGGCCTTTCGCATTCGAAACAGGTTCGGCTTAGAAGCCCAGACCTTCGTATTTCTTCTTGAACTTCGACACGCGGCCGCCGGCGTCCATCAGGCGCGACGAGCCACCGGTCCATGCAGGGTGCACGGAAGGGTCGATTTCCAGAGCCAGCTGGTCGCCTTCGGCGCCCCAGGTGGATTTCATCTGAACCACGGTACCATCGGTCATTTTGACGTCGATGACGTGATAATCGGGATGGATGTCTTTTTTCATCTTTCCGCTCCTTACGCCTCGGCGCCAGCCTTGGGCTTGTAGTTGGTGACTTCTGCGATACGTGCGGATTTACCGCGGCGCGAGCGCAGATAGTACAGTTTGGCGCGACGAACGCGGCCACGGCGGACAACGGTGATGCTGTCGATGTTGGTCGAATACAGCGGGAACACACGCTCCACGCCTTCGCCAAACGAAATTTTGCGTACAGTGAACGCACCGGCGATGGTGTTGCCGCCTTTGCGAGCAATGCAGACGCCTTCGTAGTTCTGAACACGGGTGCGCGACCCTTCGGTCACTTTAAAGCCGACACGGATGGTGTCACCGGCTTTGAAATCGGGGATGTCTTTCCCCAGGGCGGCAATCTGTTCCGCCTCAAGCTGTGCGATCAAGTCCATCGCATTTCTCCTATCTGCTCGTGGTTGGTCCACGAAGTTTGGGCACGGCCTGAGAGCTCTTGGTCTTCACCGGGTCCTGCGAACAGCCCGCCAGAGATCAGATCGAATCTTCCTTTGGTCTGGTCGCCCTGCCGCGCCGTGGCCGAAGAAAGCCGGGTGTTGCGCCATGATGCAAACCAAAACACCGGAGTCGCATGACGCGGCACCGGATTGCGCTGCTTTACGGGCTTTGCGCGTAGGGATCAAGCCTAAATCGCTATGAATTTCAGGGTCAGGTGGTGGGTTTTCGCCGCCGATCAACAACACCGTTGCCTTGTCAGCCGGATCAGGCATTCTGGAGGGAATTACAAGAGCAGAGATTTAGAACAGGAACAGATCATGCGCGCAGCATTGATGCTGGCCGTTATGGCCTTTGCGACCCTTTCCTGCGGTCGCAGCAGTCCTCCGCCCCAACAGGTTGAGGCCAAAGCTTTTCTGGATACCACGTCGCCTTCGGTCATTTTCCCCAGCTTCGGGGATGCCAAGCCGCACGAGTGGGAAGGCAGGCATCCGGGGCACTATCCCATTCATGGACTTGATGTTTCGCGCTGGCAGGGGCCGATTGATTGGCATACGGCCAAATCTTCCGGCGTGAGTTTCGTGTTCATCAAGGCGACAGAGGGCGGGGACGTGGCCGACCCGATGTTCGAGGACCATCGCCGGGGCGCACAGTCGGCGGGCGTGCCCTGGGGCGCATATCACTATTACTATTTCTGCCGACCGGCGCACGAACAGGCGAGATGGTTCATCGAGAACGTGCCCAGAGGGGCGGACCTGCCGCATGTTCTGGATATGGAGTGGACGCCGCATTCCAAGACTTGCACCATAAGGCCCGATGGTGCCACTGTTCGGGCCGAGGCGGAACGATTCCTCGATATGCTCGAGCGCCACTACGGTCGCAGACCGATTGTCTATACGACCGTGGATTTCTACGGCGACACGGAGATCGGGCGCCTGCCCAAGACCGAGTTCTGGCTGCGGTCGGTCGCAGGTCACCCGCGCAATGTGTACCCCAAGGCGGTCTGGCGGTTCTGGCAATACACCGGAACAGGATTGGTTCCCGGCGTTCAGGGAAAGGTGGATATCAACACCTTCAACGGTCCGCCGGAAATATGGGCCAGGTGGAAAGCAGGGGGTTCCTAAGTCTTGGGTGCCCCGTAGGTTTCCATGGTGCCTCCACCGACAAGGTGATCCAGACGGCGTACCCTTTCTTCACCAGATGTGTGATGCAGCCAAAACTGCTCTCCATCCGTCAGTTCGCGGCGTTCGAACCCACGTTCGGTCAAGCAGCGGTGCACTTGATCGATCTCTCCCTGAGAGCGAAGCTTTTCGTCGAAGGGGGCCGTGATGAGCGGACCCAGGATAACGCCCCACAGCAGGATATTCGTGGCGTATCCGCCAATCACCGCACTGTTGCCCCCAATATCTTCCTCGGCGGCGCATGATTGCACGGCGACCTTTGCGGAGTGCAGGTTATGACCGGCCTGCGTTGGCACTGACATCTCGAGAGGTTTGGTGGTGCAAGCCGAAAGGGCAAGCGCAGAAATGCATATGATCTTCTTCATTTGGTGGCCTGTTATGTGTTTGTTCTAATGCGCTTTTCACAACATCTTTTGGATGATTAATTTTGCGAAAAGTCAGCCACAAGTGGTGTCCGCCAAAAGCTTGTGCGTGCGACATGCAAGCCACACAAGGCCTGTCAGCCCTGTTTATCGTCTTCTGAATTCGTATAGCGCTCCCACAGATCCGGGCGCCGATCGCGGGTGACTTCTTCGGACATCTCGTGGCGCCATTCGGCAATGCGGCCGTGATGACCGGACATCAGGATGTCCGGGATCGAACGGCCCTTCCATTCGGCAGGGCGCGTGTATTGCGGGTGTTCCAGCAGGCCCGAAGAAAAGCTCTCTTCTTCGGCCGAGGCTTGATTGCCCAGCACCCCGGGGATCAGCCGAACGGTGGCGTCAATCAAGGCTTGAGCGGCGATTTCTCCGCCGGTCATGACGAAGTCGCCAAGGCTGACTTCCTGAACGCCATAGTGTTCCAGCACCCGTTCATCTACCCCTTCGAACCGGCCACAGAGCAGCGTCATGCCATCGCACCGCGCGAGATTTTGCATCATGCGCTGATCCATCCGGCGACCGCGTGGGCTAAGGTAAATCAGCGGCCAGTTGCCTTGTACGCCCGCCATTGTGTGTTCGATTGCCTCGCCCAGCACGTCGGCGCGCAACACCATGCCTGCGCCGCCACCAGCGGGCGTGTCGTCGACGTTGCGGTGTTTCCCGACACCGAATTGGCGCAAGTCCACGGTTTCCAGCTGCCACAGCCCCTCTTGCAGCGCCTTGCCAGTCAGGCTTTCGCCCAGCACTCCGGGAAAGGCCGATGGGAACAGAGTTATGATCTTGGCCTTCCAGACTCCGTGTAAATCGGGGGTCGGGCTCATCAATTCTCGGGGCTTCAGGGTGGGACGGATTGCTTTGCGCCCGTGGGATTTGCTTGGCTTGTCTGTCATGTGGTGCCGACCATCGCGCTTTTCGCCCGTTCAATTACCTGGGCCTTTTGCCGGGTCAGAGCTGCCTCGTCCAGTCGGGATCTGTTCAGCGAAAGCAATTCTGCGAGCACACTTTCGGGAAGCCGGGTGTTTTTCTGCTTAGGGGGCACCAGAAGTTTGCGTTTTTCTCGAGGCAAGTTCAGGAATTCGGCGAAGGGCGCACCAGGCCCAAAGCGTCGCAATTGCATCTCTTCCAGCCATTCCTCAGTCACGGTGGCCGAGGGCAGCTTGTTCCGAATTTCAAAGACCGTGTCCTCGAGGGGCGGTAAGTGATCCATGTTCGTGCGGAAGGTCTCAAAATCCTGAACCTGTCGAATTCTTTGAAGGTCATGCGCCCATAGGCTACGCAACCAAGCGCCGCGTTGGCGCAGGGAAATGTAGATCGTGATCTCGACCTCTTCACCGGCGAACCGGTCGTGAACAGCGTCAACGAGGCAGGCGGCAAGATCTGGCGTTGCTGCATATCCCTGTTCGATATTGCGGCTGGGGCGTAGACCGCTGAAATTCTCTTCGCTGACGATCAAACCACGACGGGTGCCAAAGTTTCGGGTGGCCAGAAAGTCGCGCGTCTGGGTGCTGAAATCGGACAGCGTACCCACTGTGCCGTAAATGGAGTGCCGCGTTGCGGCATCGGCCAAACCCAGCTTGCGGGTCTTGTAGGGCAACAACAGCGCGAAATGCGGCCAAATCAACTCGCGGTTTTCATAAAGAAAAGACTGTGCCGCAGTGGTGCCGGTCTTGTGTAGCCCCAGATGCAGCAGAACGCGTCGCATCAGATCAGACCTTCAGGCGGGTCTGCGATGATGCGGCCTTTGTCCAGATCGACTGTCGGTACGGCTTCAAGTGTGAACGGCAGCAATACAGTTGATTTCAATCCGGGCCCGTGCAGCTCTAGCAGGTCGGCGGCGCCGTGGTTCTGAACCGACTTCACGCGGCCCAGCAAGGTGCCGCCTGTGTCATAGACCTCAAGCCCGATCAGGTCGGTGTGATAGAATTCATCATCGGGAAGAGAAGGCAGTTGATCCCGGCGCGCAAACAGGCGCAGGCCGTTGATGGCGTCGGCCTGTTCCTTGGTTTCTATCCCACCCAGACGCGCGGCAAAGCCGTTCTTAATCGGCCGCGTCAGGACCAGCGGATACCGTTCTTTGCCGTCTTCGTCGGTCAGGGGGGAATAGGCCTCGATATCTTCGGGCACAGCGCAGAAGCTTTTCAGCCGCACTTCGCCGCGCACGCCGTATGACCCCGCAATGCTGCCTACGCAGATCAGATCACTCATTTGGTCCATCCGTCGTTACACATAGCCCACCCCGCCAATCGCCAAGCGGTGCACATGCCTCGCGTTGGTTGTTGCGCTCAAAGAACACGCCAACAATAAAGGCGATCATCAGCAGGATGGGAAGTCGTATCAGCCCGAACATCTGTCTTTACCGTGTTTCGATGTGCAATCGAGCGCTGCGCTGTTCCCAGCCAGCACGCTCAAGTTCGGGTCTTTCCGACATCTCTTCCGGCCAACCCACACAGTAATAACCGACCAATGACCAGTCGTCCGGCACGGTCAGGTCGCGTTTCATCCGTTCAGGATCAAGGATCGAGACCCAGCCCAGACCCAAACCCTCGGCCCGCAAGGCCAGCCAGAACAGTGTGATCGCAGCAACAACGGAATAGCGGCGCATTTCGGGCATCGTGCCTGCGCCCAATCCCAGACCTTTGTTGGTCGACTCGTCCGAGAAAACGGCCAATTGAACCGGCGCTTCCTGCATTCCGGACAGTTTCAGGCGGCTGTATTTCAGCGCCTTATCGCCCGAATAGCCTGCAAGGGCCTGTTCATTGGCGTTCTGAAAATTCTCCAGCGCTGCGGCCCGCGCCGCCTCGCTTTCGACGCGAATGACGCGCCAGGGTTCGCTCAGACCCACCGAGGGGGCTAAGCGAAATGTGTCGAGGCAGCGCGTCAGCACTGCCTCGTCCACGGGATCGGTGCGAAACCGGCGCACATCGCGCCGGAGCCGCATCAGCAGTTCGAACTGCGTGCGAAAATCGTCGGTGAATGCCTGATCCTGCACGCGCTCGCCTTGCTTATTCTTCTGCAGCTGCTTCTTCAGCCGGAGCAGCGGCTTCAGCAGCCTTGGCCGCTTTCTCTTCCGCGCGCTCCTGAGCTTTCTTGCCCGGAGTACCCTTGTTGGGGTTGTTGCGCTCGGCCTTTTCACGGGTGCCGGCAGCTTCCAGCATACGTGCGATACGGTCGGTGGGCTGTGCGCCCTGGTCCAGCCAGTACTGAACGCGCTCCATGTTCATTTTCACGCGCTCTTCGCTGTCTTTCGGCAGCAGCGGGTTGTAGGTGCCCAGTTTCTCGATGAAACGGCCGTCGCGCGGCATGCGGCTGTCAGCAGCCACGATGCGATAGAAGGGACGCTTTTTCGAGCCGCCGCGGGCGAGACGAATTTTCATTGCCATGGTGGTATCTCCTTTGAATGGCGTATCCGGCGTAGATGCCGGTTTAGTTCTTGTGTTTCTTGTGGTGTCGGATGACTTCCTGAATGATGAAATTCAGGAAAGCCTTGGCGAAATCGGGATCCAGATCGGCCTCTTTCGCCAGGTCTTCAAGCCGCGCGATCTGCGCTGACTCGCGCGAAGGATCGGACGGGGGAAGGTCGTGTTCGGCCTTAAGCTTGCCAACGGCCTGGGTGTGCTTGAACCTCTCGCCCAGCGTGTAGACAAGGATCGCGTCCAGCCGGTCGATGCTTTCGCGATGCTCTTTCAGCAACGTCGCAGCCCGTGTCACAGGGTTGTTCATTGGCCGGTCCTTTCGGTGGTCAGGGCAGGTTCTGTTTGTGCAATCTTCGGGTGGCGCCAGACCTGACATGGTTTGCCCAGCAACTCACCTTCGCGTTCGTAGGTGGCACCCAGTCGTTCGGCCAATGCGCGTGAGCGGGAATTGCTGTGCGCGATGTAGGAAATCACGCCGTCCAGGTTCAGGTGCCGTGCAGAATAGTCCCGTGCGGCGAGGGCTGCCTCGTAGGCAAGGCCCTTACCCTCGAACTCTTCCATCAGGGTCCATCCGAGTTCGTGTTCATCCCAACCGGGTGCATAGATCATTCCGACCCAGCCCGCGAACGCATTGCTGGTTTTTTCCGTGATATGCCAGCCGCCATACCCGTACAGCGCCCAATACCCAAAACGTCCCAGCAACGAACGCCAGACTTCGAATTGTGATTTGGGGCCGCCGACCATGTGACTGCGCTCGGTTTCGAAGAACGCCGTCATTGCTGGCAGATCGTTTTCGTGCGGAGCCCGCAAGATCAGACGCTCGGTTTCAACAGTCGGGATGGTGTACGAGGTCATGCGTAAGCCTCCATCCCGCCATTCACCAGATCGGCCGGAGCCGGGTGCCGCCAGACCTGCATCGTACCAAAGCCCGGATGCTCATAGGTGTAATCGAACTGCGCGCCCAGCCTTTCGGCCACGGCCTTGCTACCCAGATTGTCCGGGTCGATCAGAGAAATTGCCGTTTCCCATCCTAGCACATCATAGGCATGCGCGCGTGCCGCCAGAGCGGCTTCGGTCGCATAGCCCTTTCCGGTGGCGTTGTTCATCAAAGTCCAGCCGACTTCGGGCTCAGGCCAGCTGTGCGGAAACCACAGGCCAACGTGACCGACATAGGTACCGGTGTCCTTTTCCTCGACACCCCAGAACCCATAGCCGCGCATGGCCCAATGGCCCAGCAGCATGGCGATGGCGCGCCATGTTTCATCCGGGCGCAGGGGGCCGCCGACGAACTTCGACGCGTCGCTGGTGAAAAATTCTGCTTCGGCCTCGAAATCGGCCTCACACGGTGCCCGCATGATCAGGCGTTCTGTTTCCAGCTTCGGGATCGCCATCGAGAGGGTCATGCCTGCACCTCGCCATACCGCCAGACGTGCTGATCCGCGTCAAAGGCACTTTCAGCCACAGCATCACGCATTGCGCCCAGCCGTTCGGCCAAAGCGTTCGACCGAACATTGGATGCCGACACATAGCTGACGAACTGGCCCGACCCGAGCAGGTCGAAGCCAAAGTCGCGCACAGCAGCACCGGCCTCAGTGGCGTAGCCTTGCTCGCGGTGTTCGGCGCTGAACAAATAGCCGAGTTCGGGTTCGTGGTCGTCCCATTCCATCCCTAGCAGGACGAAACCAACGATCTGTTCGTCGTCTTTCAGCGTGACTGTGAACAGACCATGCCCATGCAAAAGCCATCCGGACGTATAGAACGAGAACTCGGTCCAAGCCTCCTGTTCGGAACTGCCAAAGCTCTCGCGGCAAATCACGGTCCACAAAGGAAGATCGTCCAGACGCGGGGCGCGCAGAACCAGCCGACGGGTCTCAAGGACCGGCAGAGCCGCGCGATACTGCGCTGCTGCCATCGCCGCCTTTCCGGACGGGGGCTGGGTGCAGCGTGCTGGCGTCACTTTTTCTTTCCGAACCCGCTCAGACCCGGGGGCAGGGCCATGCCGCCGCCCATACCGGGCATACCACCGGGCATCTTGCCGCCCATTGCCTTGGCAGCGGCTTCAAGCGCCTTGGGGTCCATGCCTGCGGCCATCTCTTCGGGGGACGGACCGCCTTTGCCAAACATGCCTTTCATGGCCTGTTTCAGCATCTTGCCTTTGCCCATCTTGCCCATCTTCTTCATCATGTCCGACATCTGCCGGTGCATCTTGAGCAGCTTGTTGAGGTCGCTGACCTCCATGCCCGAACCGGCGGCGATGCGTTTCTTGCGGCTCGCTTGAAGCAATTGGGGGTTGGCACGTTCGCGTTTGGTCATCGACTGGATCATGGCGATCTGGCGCTTGAGCACCTTGTCGTCCATGCCCGCTTCTTCGACCTGCTTGGCCATTTTGCCCATGCCCGGCATCATGCCCATCATGCCCTGCATGCCGCCCATCTGGATCATCTGCTCCAGCTGCATTTTCAGGTCGTTCATGTTGAACTGACCTTTGACCATGCGCTTCATCATGCGCTCGGTCTGTTCCATCTCCATCGTTTCCTGGGCCTTTTCGACCAGGGCAACGATGTCGCCCATGCCCAGAATACGACCGGCGATCCGGTCCGGCTCGAAAGTTTCGAGCGCGTCCATCTTCTCGCCCAGACCGACGAAGCGGATCGGCTTGCCGGTGACTGCGCGCATCGACAGTGCCGCACCGCCGCGACCGTCACCGTCCATCCGGGTCAGGACCACGCCCGAGATGCCGACCTTGGCGTCGAATTCTTCGGCCACTTCGACGGCGACCTGACCTGTCAGACCGTCGACGACCAGCAGGGTCTCGCGCGGGTCGACCACGTTGCGAACCTGCTCGACCTCGTCCATCAGGACTTCGTCGATGTGCAGACGTCCCGCGGTGTCGAGCATGTAGACGTCATAGCCGCCCAGCGTCGCCTGCTGCTTGGCGCGCTTGGCGATGTCGACGGGTTTCTGGCCCGGTACGATCGGCAGCGTATCGACGCCGACCTGCGCACCAAGAACCGCCAGCTGATCCATCGCCGCCGGGCGATAAACGTCGAGCGAGGCCATCAGGACCTTCTTGCCCTCTTTCTCTTTCAGGCGCTTGGCGAGCTTACCGGTGGTCGTTGTCTTGCCCGAACCCTGGAGGCCGACCATCAGGATCGGGGCGGGTGGGTTGTCGATCTTCAGCTTACCGGGATCGTCCTCACCGCGCAGGGTGTCGACCAGCGCGTCATGCACGATCTTGACGACCTGCTGACCGGGGGTGATCGACTTGGTGACGGCCTGACCGGTCGCCTGTTCCTGCACTTTCTTGACGAATTCACGCGCAACCGGCAGCGAGACGTCAGCCTCAAGCAGGGCAACGCGAACCTCGCGAAGGGCGGTTTTGACGTCTTCCTCGGACAGGGCACCTTGCTTGGTCAGCCGGTCAAAGACGCCAGAAAGGCGTTCGGATAGATTTTCAAACATGCCTTCGGCCTCCTTAGCCGGTTATCTGGTGGCTCTTCCTAAGTAGGAAACGCCGGTTAAATACACAATTGCCCCCACGGGCGAAACTCGCTGGTGGGGGGCGATCCCTGAACGACTCAAGGGACCGGAAGGTTAGACTCTTCCGGATGTTTGATGGGGCTTTAGGCCGATTGGCTGGCAGAGTCAACCTTGCGCGCCGGAAGCCAGTCATTGACCGCGTCGACCATATGCTGCGCGCCGCGTCCGCTGACATAGGCTTGGACAATCGGGTGGCGACCAGCGCTCATGCCTTTTTCCAGGATCAGAACGGGGCGATGCATCTTGGATGTTGTCCTGTCGCGGGTCGAGGTGGTGGTTTCCACCTCGGCATGGGACAGGTTCGACAGCTCATGTTCCACGGTGTCATATCCAAAGACCGACTGCCTGCGGATCACGATGCTGCCTTTGTCGCGGTCCAGTATGACCTGAACGCGTCGTACGAATGTGCAGAAGGCTCCGACGCCCATACCTCCACCAAAGAGTGCGAAGAAGATGCCGAACAGAATGCCCTCGCCGCCTTCGCTGACCATAAACAGACCGGCACCGACAAAGATGAGAATAAAGAAGACTAGCGTGATGCCGATAAACCAGGGCGTGTTGGATAGGATCAATTGGTCAGGGGTATTGCGTGTCACTTTCATGGCGGCACGCTAACACTGAATTCTGACACTGTCGTGGCTTGAATTTGCCCCCATGTTGCGCGATGAGCGCGCTAAACAGGAGATTCCCATGGACGCATCATCTGCTTTTCAGGACTCGTTGCCGCTCAGCTCTGACGCGCTGTTGGCGCAGCTGGATGAGTGGGGGTTGGCCTATCGCCTTCATACCCACGTGCCGCTGCGGACGGTCGAGGATGCGAAGGCGGTGGAAGATCAGTTCATGGTGCCGGGTGAGAACGCCCTGCGGGTCAAGAACCTGTATCTGCGCGACAAGAAAAAGCGGAACTATCTGGTGACGCTGGAGCAGAGCCGTGAGATCGACCTCAAGGCGCTGGGAACGGAGCTTGGGATTGGCAATCTGTCCTTTGGCTCGGCTGAACGGCTGTTGCAAAACCTTGGCATTCGCCCCGGCGCGGTCAGCCCGTTAGCGATGATCAATGGTGCTGAAAACAACGTTCAGTTTTTTATGGACGCCGCAGCCCAGCAAGCGGATGTCATTTATATGCACCCACTGGTCAACGATCGGACCGTCGCGATGGCGAGGGCTGATGTGATGACATTCTTCGATCGCGTCGGATGCGAGGTCAACTGGTTGCCCTGATCAGTCGTTCAGCGCTTCTTTAAGAGCCGCCGCGACATGGGCTGCGGACGGGTTGATGAACAGGTGGCCGTCAGCCTCGAAAACGGGGTCGTCCAAATGATCAGGGAATGCCAGCGGTAACTCAGTACAGGCCAGCAGGATCGCTGTTCCCGGGCCTGCGTGCTTGTCGCAAAACGCCAATAACCGTGGACGCGCTGTATCTGACGCTCCGCCGTAAAAGTCGCTGTCGATCATCCTCTGCATCTCGGCAATATCCGGTTCGGGCAGGCGATCATTGGCGCTGATCCCTTCGGCGGCCAATCGGTCGGCGTAGTTGGTGGCCTGCATGGTAACGGCCGTTCCCAAAACCAGCGCCTTGGATGCTCCGGTTGACGCTGTGGCCTCGGCGGTCGCATCGAATATGCTGAGAATGGGCATGGTGACGCCCTGCCGGATCGCATGCAGCCGCGCGTGCGGCGTGTTCGACGCAATGATGCCAAAGTCACAGCCCGCGTTTTCGAGAGTCAACAAGGCGTCGCGAAACACTGCATCAAATCCGGCCCAACTGGCCTCGTCCCTGGCGGTGCCTCGCAAGGCACGGGTTTTGGACTGCGTAACGGATTCGATGGTCATAGGAGGGATGGGCAGCGGAGAGCCGTGGCCTCGTTCCGCGAAGTGCCGACTGACACCCTCAGCGATGGCTCTGTAGTAGTCCACGGTTGAGGCCCAGCCAACACCGCCCAGAATTCCGATTTTCTTCATGTTAAACGCCCAGCCTGCCATTTCCCGTTCGGGTGCAGACTGGACGTTTCACAACGCAAAAGCCAGTGCCGGATCAGGCGGCGAGTTCCGTAACCGCCTTTTGAGCATTCGCCAGTGTGGTTTCAGCATCCAGCGCCATCTTATCAGCAGCGATAACATCCACATTGTGAATGCCGATGAAACCCAGCACATGTTTCGCATAGTTCGTAGCAAAGTCGATCTCGGACCCGACTTCTGTCCCACCGGAAGCGATTGCCAGAACGGCGCGCTTGCCCTCCAACAGGCCCTTGGGGCCGGTTTCAGAATAGGCAAAGGTCAGGCCCACGCGCGCGACAAGGTCGATCCAGGCCTTGAAAGCTGCGGGTACCGAGAAGTTGTAGATCGGCAGCCCGATGACAACTGTATCCGCTTTTTGCAGCTCGGTGACCAGTTCGTCGGACAGGGCAAGCAGATCGCGCTGAACCTCGTCGCGCTGATCGGCCGGGGTGAAGTTGGCATTGATCCAGTCTTCGGTCAGCAGGGGCAGGGGGCTGGCCAGGTCGCGGCGAATGATGCGCTCGGCACCCAGATGTCCGACAATCTGGCCGGAAAGGTCGCGGGTTGCAGAGCCGGTGCGGCGGGCTGAGGCGTCGATGTGCAGAATGGTCTTGGTCATTTCCGGGTTTCCTTTTTGGCAGGGAATCTGTTTCTGGGACCAATATGATTGTTGCGACAGCGAACGAAACACGGATATACCAACAAGTATTGTTAGAATTTGCACAGTGGGCTTAGGCGATGGACAATTGGGACGAAGTTAAAACCGCCTATCAGGTTGCCCGGATGGGTACAGTCAGCGGCGCGGCCGAGATCTTGGGGGTGCACCACGCCACGGTGATCCGCCATATCGACGCGATTGAGGCGCGGCTGGGCGTCAAACTGTTCCAGCGCCACGCCCGAGGCTATACGCCAACGGATGCCGGAGAAGACCTGCTGCGCGTGGCTCAGGCCACCGAAGATCAGTTCAACCAATTGGTCGGTCGTATGAAAGGGCGCGGTGATGACGTCTCAGGTGAGTTGGTGGTGACGTCGCTGGCTTCGCTGGCACCTCTGGTCGTACCGGCCCTGTCCGAATTCCAGTCGATGCACCCTGGCCTGATCGTTCGCTACCTGACCGGGGACCGGCTGTTCCGCCTGGAATATGGCGAGGCGCATGTGGCCATTCGCGCCGGGGCCGCCCCTGATCAGCCTGACAATGTGGTGCAACCGTTTATTGAGCAGGAAGTCGGGTTGTTCGCCAGTAAGTCCTACATCGAGCGCCGGGGAAAACCTGCAAGCCTTGACGACTTTGCAGACCACCTGTTTGTCAGTACCGATGATGAAAACAGCCGCGCTCCGTTTTCCAAGTGGTTGCGCGCCACCGTGCCAGCCGAAGCCATCGCGTTCCGCTGCACCAACAATTTCTGCATGCGTGAAGCCGTTTTGGCCGGGGCCGGAATTGGCTTCATGGCCCGGTGGGAAGCATCCCGCGACCCTGATCTGGTCGAAGTCATAGAGCCGCTGCCCGAATGGTTCGGCAAACTGTGGCTGGTGACACATGTGGATCTGCACCGCACAACCAAGGTGCAGGCGTTCCTGTCATTCCTCAAAGAACAGTCCAAGGGCTGGCTTTCGTGACACCTCAGGCACGTGGCCACCTCGCCATGATCACCTTTTCGCTTCTGGTGGCTGGCAGTTTCTCGTTGGGGTCCATCGTCGCCAATCAGATTGCACCATTGGCGATTACGGCTGGGCGCTTTCTGATCGCCGCCGTCATCATTGGTGTGGCGGCCTTGGCCACAACCGGTTTGCCGCGCAGTGCGGCACAAGCGCCCTGGCGCTATGCCGTGTTGGGCGGGCTGTTCGCGACCTATTTTGTGCTGATGTTCTATGGCCTGAAAACGGCCGACCCGGTCAGTACATCTGCGGTGTTCACACTTACGCCAGTCATGTCGGCTGTAGCTAGTTGGATTCTATTGCGTCAGATCACGACGTCGCGCATGGCGCTGGCTCTGACGGTTGGTGCAAGCGGCGCGCTTTGGGTGATCTTTCGCGCCGATTGGCAGACCTTTCGCGCTTTTGAGATCGGCGGCGGAGAGATTATCTTTTTCTGGGGCTGCATGGCCCACGCCATTTATACACCGATGGTGCGCAAGTTGAACCGGGGTGAACCTGCCGTCGTCTTCACGTTTGGTACGCTGGTTGCCGGATGCATCATCCTGACGGTGGTCGGCTGGCCGGACATTCGCGCCACGGATTGGGCGAACCTGCCGGTGATCGTTTGGGTCAGCCTTCTATACCTTTCGTTGTTTGCAACAGCGGCCAGTTTTGTGTTGGTGCAGTTCGCGGCTCTGCGTCTGCCGTCGGCCAAGGTCATGGCGTACACGTACTTGATCCCCAGCTGGGTGATCCTGTGGGAAATCGCGCTTGGGCGGCCTGCACCAACCGTACTGGTTCTGGTTGGCGTCCTTCTGACAGCAATAGCCTTGGTTCTTCTGCTCAAAAGCGAAGACCAGCCCGCGAACGAAACCGCGCCTTTACCAGAATGACTCTTGCTATTTGGTCGTTATGCAACAACCTTCGGGGTCTGCGGGCCAATCGGGAGGAAAAATGAAGCGAGCCATGCTAATTGTCGCCGGTGCGACCCTGGTCGCCTGTACACAGGGTGGGGGAAAGAGTTCGTCAGGAACGGCCCTGCAAGCCAGTTGTGAGGCACTGATCTCGGCAGAAACCGGCGTTCAGGCCGCCGACGTCAACACGGTTTCGACCGAGTCCGTGCCGACCGGAACAATCACGACGGTCGAGGTTGCAGGTGCGCAAGCACCCTGGTTGTGTCTTGCGGATGCCGCCGGTGTGGTGATCGGCGTCGAATACAGCCAGGACGGCTAGCGCGCGCCAACGGTTTATGAGGCAGATCAAGGCACTTCTTTCAAGCAAACGCTAACATCGTACGCAGGAGAAGGAGGAGACCATGTTCAGTCACATAATGATCCCGGTCGATATTCACCTGCCGCCGGAAATCCGCAAGGCTCTGGATGTCGCGGCCGCGATGGCGAAGTGGCAGAAGGCAAGGATCACCATTGTCAGCGTGACCGGAACTCAGCCGGGTGACGTCACCCAGTCCGGTCCGGCAATCAACGCAGAGCTGCAAACTATCGTGGATCAGCTTGCCGAACAAAGCGGTGCCGACGTTGACGCTCGCAACATACATTCTGTCGATGTGGCAGCCGAGGTCGACGCAGATCTGACCCGTGCCGCCGAGGAAATCGGTGCCGATCTGATCGTCGTCGGAACCCATGCGCCACGGATTACGGACCACATCTTTTCCAGCCATGCGGGCTATCTGGCCAAACACGCCAAAGTTTCGGTGTTCGTAGTCAGATAGGTTCAGGCTTCGTCCGGTGTGGGAAGTTCGGTCTCCAGAAACCGTTCGAACGCATCCAGATTGACCGGTTCGAACTGCCCAAACCCCTGCATCCAGACGGATGCCGCGCGCAGCGCGTCGGGTTCCAGCTTGCACCATTTCACTCGGCCACGTTTTTCCTGACTGATCAGCCCGGCTTTGGTCAGAATGACCAGATGTTTTGAGATTGCGGCCAACGACATCTCGAACGGCTCGGCCACGTCAGTGACGGCCATATCATCCTCAAGCAGCATCGCAAGAATAGCGCGGCGGGTGGGGTCGGCGAGTGCCGCGAATACGGTGTCGAGGTCATTGGACATATATTTTATGTCACTGGATATTCTCGCCGGGTCAATACCCAGCTTTGAAGGACGGAATGTCAGGGTAAGGTCCGATTGTGACCCCCTTCCAGTTGAAACCCGGATCAAGCTGGATCGCTATTCCATTGCCACCTTCACGCGTTAACATGGCGTTGGTCACGCTGCGATAAGTGACTTGACTGGATTGTTCGGCTAACTGCCATCCGGCGGTGGTGCGACGGAACAGTCGGGCGCGCCTGAGGGTTTCTACCCAGTGTGTTCCGGCCGGGCGCCTGATATCCCCGCTCCAGACGGCGATATCCATGTCGTTCAAGATAGCGGGCTTAGCCTGAAAGCACTCATCCCGATCAAACCGCGACACCATAACGCCCGAATGGGCGCGCCGAAGCGCATCAAGTGCGGGATCGCATTTCCCTTGCGAGCGCATGAAGAACGACAAGCCCGCTATTTCACCGGACAGCTGGTTATGTTGCCAGTAATTTGCGCTATGATCAGTTAGGAAAACAGCTTCAACCCCTTCAGCTAGCAGGTCACGGCATCGTCTGCGGCACTTGCCCGGGTGGACACCCAGCAACGCAATATGTGTTCCTGAAAAGGTTCCATCCCAGCCCGTATCCTGCGTCAGCATTGCCTTTGCTTCGGCTTCTGCCGCTGGCCGAAGGATATACTCCGGTAGATGATAGAAGCCGAGGCATAGCAGAGCGCCAAACACCCAACCAAATGATAGCCCGACCAAACGGCCCAGGCGCTGGGTTATGATCAGGACTGCAATTGCTGCTGAAATCGTAGGAAGGGCTGCTATCAACACAGTGATCGGAAGCCCGATGAGGGTAATTGCCGCCAACAGCGCAATTGTCTCACCAAGCTTGGTATACGTGAGAATCGAAAGGACCAATAGAACAGCCAGTAGAATGGCCTGAGACTTAAAACCGTTTGTCACATCGAGTGTCCTGAAAATCTACACGTGATGTCTGACCGGCAATTTTGGCGAAAGTTTGATCCCCGCTCAGATTGCAAACTCAACCAAAAGGTTGAATATGCGGATTCATGGGTTTTGCCTGCAGGTGCCGCTATCGGTAAGTCGGCACGCTCAATTCGAACTCAATTAAATCGTGCTAAAACAACGATATAGGGTGCAAAAATTCGAGCGCTCAACGCCGTTGACTCTGCGCCCCATGCCCCTTAGCACCGTGCCCAAGACTGTGCGAGGGAATTGCCCGTGACCGATGATGACCAAAAGCAGCGTATGGCGCAGCTGGAGGCCAAGATCGACGCGGCGAAAAAGGCCAAAGCGCCGAAGCCTCGCGCGGACGCTGACGTATCCGGCGGCGAGCTTGCCTGGAGGATGGTCATCGAAATGGTATCCGGTCTGGGGATCGGATTTGGCATCGGATACGGGCTGGACAGCCTGCTCGGGACAATCCCGATCTTTCTGGTGCTGTTTACATTGCTGGGCCTAGTCGCGGGCGTGAAGGTTATGCTCCGCAGCGCGAAAGAGGTTCAAGAGAAACAAGCGGCTGCAAGCGCGGCCGAGAAGGACGAGAGGGACTGAACGTGGCGACCGAGACCACCGCAGCAGAAGGCAGCAGCCTGGTATTCCACCCAATGGACCAGTTCATCGTCAAGCCGTTGTTCGGCGACGGTGCGATTGCATGGTACACGCCCACCAACGTGACCCTGTGGCTGTTCCTCGCGATTGCGGCGATCTTTGCTCTGCTGGTTCTCAGCACCTCAAAGCGCGCGATTGTTCCAACCCGGATGCAGTCGGTTGCTGAACTGGCCTATGGTTTCATCTACAAGATGCTGGAAGACATCTGCGGCAAGGAAGGCGTCAAGTACTTCCCCTATGTCATGACCCTGTTCATGTTCATCGTCTGCGCGAACTTCCTGGGCATGATCCCCATGTCCTTTACCACCACATCGCATTTCGCCGTGACCATCCCGCTGGCGCTGTCGGTCTTCCTGACCGTGACCGTGCTGGGCTTTGTAAAGAACGGCGCAGGTTTCCTGGGCCTGTTCTGGGTCTCCAGCGCACCGCTGGCGCTGCGCCCGGTTCTGGCGATCATCGAGTTGATCTCGTACTTCGTGCGCCCGGTCAGCCACTCCATTCGTCTTGCCGGTAACGTCATGGCTGGCCACGCTGTTATCAAAGTGTTTGCAGGCTTTGCCGCAATCGCCGCGATCTCGCCCGTGTCGGTTCTGGCGATCACCGCAATGTACGGCCTCGAGGTCCTCGTGTCCTTTATTCAGGCCTACGTATTCACCATTCTGACCTGTGTTTACCTGAAAGATGCGCTGCATCCTTCGCACTAAGGTCTGATACCCCAACATCGAAACTTCCAATTCGTAAGGAGATACATCATGGAAGGCGATCTCGCACACATCGGCGCAGGCCTGGCAGCAATCGGTTCCGGCGCAGCCGCAATCGGGGTGGGCAACGTTGCAGGCAACTTCCTGGCCGGCGCCCTGCGCAACCCTTCGGCGGCTGCTTCGCAGACCGCAACCCTCTTCATCGGTATCGCATTCGCAGAAGCGCTGGGCATCTTCGCATTCCTGGTGTCGCTGCTGCTGATGTTCGCCGTCTAATCTGCGGAACCTGATCCTTACGCGCAGGTGGGCCCAAGCCATAGCGGCCCACCTGTTGTAAAGACAACGTTCCGACGGAGGACATCATGGCGACTGAACCCATAAGCGAAGAAGTAGTAGGCTCGTGCGTCGATGCCGGTGGTTCGGCCATCGGGATGCCGCAGCTCTGCTTTGATTGGTTCCCCAACCAGATTTTCTGGCTGGTCATTACGCTGGTCGTCATCTTTCTGGTCCTGTCCCGCGTGGCTCTGCCCCGCATCGCGGCAATCCTGGCTGAGCGTCAGGGGACCATTACAAATGACCTGGCTGCGGCCGAAGATCTGAAGGCCAAAGCGGTCGAGGCCGAAGAGGCCTATAACAAGGCGCTGGCCGATGCCCGTGCCGAAGCGCAGCGTATCGCTGCCGAAGCACGCGCAGAAATTCAGTCTGGTCTGGATGACGCAATTGCCAAGGCGGATGCGGAAATCGCTGCAAAGGCGGCTGAATCGGAAAAGGCAATTGCCGATATCCGTGCCGGTGCGCTGGAAAGCATTCAAGTGGTTGCCAAGGATACGGCGGCTGAACTGGTTACTGCACTGGGCGGCGAGGCAGATGCCAAAGCCATCGACAGTGCAATCGACGCGCAGATGAAAGGATAAGTGACATGCGGAACACTCTTGCTCTTATTCTGACATTCGGCGCAGCAAGCCCGGCCTTTGCAGCCAAAGGCCCGTTCTTCTCGCTGGCCAACACCGACTTTGTGGTCTTCCTGGGCTTCATCGTCTTCATCGCGGTCCTGTTCTATTTCAAGGTGCCGTCGATGATTGGTGGCGCACTGGACAACCGCGCCGAAGGCATCAAGGCCGAACTGGACGAAGCCCGCGCCCTGCACGAAGAAGCGCGTAGTCTGCTGGCCTCGTACGAGCGCAAGCAGCGTGAGGTGCAGACCCAGGCAGATGCCATTGTGGCGGCCGCGAAAGAAGATGCTGTGCTGGCAGCGGAACAGGCCAAGGTCGATCTGGAGAAATCCATCGCCCGTCGTCTGGCTGCTGCTCAGGACCAGATCGCTTCGGCCGAGGCTTCGGCCGTGAAAGAGGTCCGCGATCAGGCTGTGACAGTTGCGGTGTCAGCTGCAAGCGCCGTTCTGGCCGAGCAGATGACCGCCGCCCAGGCGAACAAGCTGATCGACGCATCCATCGCGGATGTGGGCACCAAGCTGCACTGACTTGACGGTCAATGTGCGACGGATTGGCTTGATCTAATCGGCTTCTCTTACAGAGAAATGTGAGTTGATCGGCGTACTTTCCAGTGCGCCGATCTTCGATTAAACAGCGCTAGAAAATTACCCTCATGGTGGCTGGCATGAATTCAGGATTTTTAAAAACACTGAACAAAAGATCTGGTGGCGCAATTGGATTTCGCGACCAGATGGGGACTCATGGTAGATACCAGTTCAGTCATGGGAAAGCTGTCGCGAACCGAATCTCGCTAGTGAACCATTTGATTTCTCTTTATGGGTTCCACAATTATCTGGAAATTGGTGTGCGCCGAAAAGCCGACATGCATGACAAGATCATTGCTTCGGTAAAAGTCTCAGTTGATCCGGCGGAAGATGCTGAAGCAGACTTTAACCTGACTTCTGATGCATTTTTTCAACAAAATACCCAGATGTTTGACCTGATCTTTATCGACGGTTTGCATCTAGGTGAACAAGTTTACCGAGACATACGGAATTCTCTGAACGTACTTAAACCTGGCGGCATGATACTTCTGCACGATCTGAACCCACCGACGGAATTTCATGCACGCGAAGTTTATGAAGTAGATGGGAAATATCCTGCCTGGAACGGTACGAGCTGGCAGGGCTATGCCCGATGCCGCGTAGAAGACCCGGAATTGGAGATGTACGTAGTCGATGTCGATTGGGGGGTAGGTTACATACGACGCGGTCGGCAAAAATGCTATTCCGGCTCAATCGCTTCCTACGCTGATCTTGAGAAGAACCGGGTCGAGCTGCTCAATCTCATTACAGTAAAAGATTTTTTGCGGCGCCACCCTGTAAACCGGTTGGAGTGGTCCCCGTTGGATCCGCTTGCCCGCTGAAGCTGAAGCTTTGGACAGCTTACTGCAAAGTACCTTGCACCATTTCGTGGAACTGGTTGGCTACCGCTTCGGGCGTGTAGTAATCTTTTAAACCCACGACCCTGCGCTGTGCCTCAATCCATTTTGCGCTGCCGAAGTCAGATGCCAGTTGTTCGAGACCGCGCAGAATGCTTTCCTCAGAAATGTCTTTGGTGACAAATGGATAATCCTCGCCAAGGAGTTCGAGCGCATCATCGACGTTTGCGTCGATTAGTACAGGGGCCGCCAAGTGGCTTGCCACAAAACCCTTGGTAAAAGGTTTTGCTATGATTTCTGACGTTTGGCTTTGCTCTCGTATACAGTAGTGAGCGTTGAAATCGGACAAGCGATGAAAAACGTCCACGATGTTTTCGCTTAGGTCAGCTTTGATGAATGTGACCTTCTCTCTTATTTTTTCTGTTTGGACTGTATTCTCAATAGCCCCAAAATAGGCGCACTTAACTTTGTCCAAGTTTCTTGCCTGAGTAACAGGAAACCGATCGTCCAAATTGTGGTGGATGAGAAAAACTTCCGACTTGTCTGCACGAAGTTCAGCGTGTCTGGTTTGTTCCTTCAAATGTCTGGCGGCTGTCAGGGAAGCCGCGATATGGATGTCTGGATGAAACCTGCGCGCTTCTCGCAAGTCCATATCCACATAGTCCAGGCAAGTCTTGACGCCTCGCGCGCGTAATATGCGGAGCGTCCGGTCGCTTAGCCGAAGCAAAGACCACTTTGAAAAAACAACTACAGAACCCTTCGGCTGCGATAGCGCCCAGATGATCTGTCTGGAGAGCTTGTTTTTGGGCAGATTTGAAACCGAAAAACTGTACTGTTCACCAAGTTGTTTTTCCAGGAGCCGAATAAGTTGGAAAACGCGAAGTTCAGTGCTTCCAGTGTGCACAAAGCCGGGATGAACCGCGAAAGTTACCTGCGTTGACAATACGTTGCGCCTTTCCGGGTTTTGCGCCTTTTGTTACTTGTTAGATGCGCTATTGGTTTTTTTTTGGACCAACGACCGACATAGTTCAAAGTACTTTTGAGCGGAAGCTTGTTCGGAAAAGTCGCTTAGCATCCTTTGCCTCGATTGGTTTGACATTCCACGCCTAAGATCCTCGTTTTCCAGAATTTTCCACAAGTGTTTTCCGAACTCTCCAAAATCCGCTGCAGAGGCCAGACAACCGGTTACACCATGTGTGATGCAATCAGGCATACCTCCAACATTGAACGACACAACGGGTAATCCGCAGGCCATGGCTTCAAGTGCAACGTTAGGGAGGTTGTCCGCGCGGGTCGGCAGCGCGAAGACATCCGCGGCACTGTAAGCGCGTGAGAGTTCCTCTGGCCCCTCCAGCCGACCGAGATATGCGATCCCCTCAATTCGGTTTTTTGCGGTGCCAATGGCCACCGGTAATATGTTTTGATCGGGAGGCAAGGTGCCGAGCGCTTTGAGAAGCAGGTCAAACCCCTTGCGCTGATCATCCACGCTGTCGGCCCCAAAAAGCACTATGCGGGCCTTGTCCGGCAAGCCAAAATGCCGTCGCGCTGATATTTGATCCAGTGGTCGGTAATTGTCTGTATTTACACCTGTCGGTATGTGTTTCGTGTCAAAACGGCCCAGCAAACCGCTCTTCTCGGCTTCGTGTTGTAGCCACTTACTTGGTGCTATTGGATGAAAGAGTTTCGGGTCCAGTTGGCTGAGCGATTGCTGCTTACGCTTCCAGGCCTGATGTGAAAGATCCGATTGAGCCGGTTTTTCCAACAAAGGACAATTTCCACAGGCATGAAGGTAATGATCGCATTCCACGGCGTAATGGCATCCACCTGTCATTGGATTCATATCGGCCATGCGCCAGAAAACCGGTTTTCCAGAAATTTTTCCTAATAACGGAACATAGTCGACGAGATCACGAGACCAGTGCAATGCATAGACATCTGCATCGGGTAAATGGCGAACAAGTGCTGCGCCCAAAAAACCGGTTCCGGGAGAGAAAAGACCAAGTTTGTCCCCTTCTCTCGAACGGTATTTTCTTAACCGACGCCGGTTGGTCATTCGCCTGAGTTTTGCCTGAAGTTTATCCGGAAACTGCATTTCCGCCCGCAGATCGACCACTTGGGGGGCAGATCCAACTGCTCTCGCTACGATCATTGAGCTTTCTAGCCCCAACGCTTCGAGGGCATGATGCAGTTTGGCAGCGGCTAATGGCGCACCCCCGCCACCATTAGATTCACAAATATGAACGATTTTCATATGGAGTTATTCCGAAAAGTGCGCGGGGCAGCGGTTTCTTTTGCAACGCAGAATAAGGCTGTTGTTCTGCATAGGCAATTGCGGGGCACGACACGATGCTTATGTCCGAACTGCCTGTTGCAACCGTTGCTGTGCAATGGCCTCGTTTCGCTGCGCTTTTTGTTGATCCTGCATGCAGCGTTCCACAAAGCTCAGATGCTGTTCTACCGCGTCCCGGGCGGCGGCTGGATCACGGGCCTGAAGTGCGGTGTTTATGGCGCGGTGTTGATCCAATATGGCTTCGCGCGTTGTCCGTTGCTGAAACATCATCTGACGATTGTAGAATACGCCTTGCCGCAGCAGATCGAACATGGATCGCATCATGTGCAGCATGACCACGTTGTGGCTGGCCTCGATGATCGCCATGTGAAATTGCGCGTCCAGATGAGCCTCGTCTTCGGCTGCGTTTCGGGCATGGGCCGCCTCCATCTTGTCAAAGATTGCCTGAACCACCTTCAGATCACTGTCCGACCCAAGCCGCGCCGCACGTTCGGCCGCCAGTCCCTCCATGTCGCGCCGAAACGAGAGGTAATCGAACACCGCCTCGTCATGGCTGCCGAACAACCGGATCAGTGCCGGGGAAAAGGCCGAACCCAAAACCTCGGCCACGTAGATGCCTGATCCGGCCTTGGCCGTCAGCAAGCCTTGCTCCTGCAGCTCTGAGATTGCTTCGCGCAAAGATGGCCGGGACACACCCAGCCGTTCAGCCAGTTCACGCTCGGCCGGCAGGCGCTCGCCGGGGCGCAGAATGCCCCGCAGGATCAACAATTCGATCTGCCGGACAACCGCGATCGAAAGTTTTTCGGTCTGGACTTTTTTAAAGGGCATGCGGGTGTCGTTCTGAAAATTGGTCAATTCATATGACCACGGATTGCCGGGTGGTTCAAGGATACCGGATCGCTGTGGTTTTAAAATTAGGTCAGCATTATTGACTTTAATGTCGGACCGTATAGGCTGACCTCGATTGAGACCGGAGGAGCCTCATGTCTATGCACGAACTGTTTGCCACGCGCGCGTCCCGGATGAAGGCGTCCGAGATACGCGAATTGCTGAAATTGCTGGATCAGCCCGGAATAATATCATTTGCAGGTGGTATTCCTGATCCCGAGCTGTTTCCTGCAGACGGGTTTTCCGAGGCCTTTCAAGCCGCCTTGGGGCCAGAGCAGCAAGCGCAGGCCCTGCAGTATTCCGTCAGTGAAGGCTATGTGCCGCTGCGGGAATGGCTTGTGGGCCACATGCGTGAGATCGGAGTGGAGTGTGGGCTCGACAATATCCTGATCACGTCCGGCTCGCAGCAGGCTCTGGACTACCTGGGCAAGCTCTACCTTTCTCCGGGCGATACCGCACTGGTTGGCTGGCCGACCTACCTGGGCGCTCTGTCCGCGTTCAATGCCTATGAGCCGCGCTTTGACCGCCTCAGTATCAATGGCAACCGAGGGGCTGCGGAATACAAGGCGGCGGCTGGCGCGGGTGCGGTCAAATTTGCCTATCTTTCACCGGATTTCGCGAATCCAACTGGTGAGACCGTGGATCTTCGCGGCAGGGAGGCGCTTCTGGATTTGGCCGACGACCTGAACTGTGCGTTGATCGAGGACGGGGCTTATCAGGCCCTGCGCTATGACGGAGACGCCATTCCCCCGATTCTGGCATTGGAACTGGCGCGGAAGGGATCGATCGAAGATTGTCGCACGATCTATTGTGGCAGTTTCTCAAAAACCCTGTCGCCCGGGTTGCGGGTCGGCTGGGTCGTAGCGCCAAAGCCAGTGATTTCTCAGCTTGTGCTGATGAAGCAGGCAGCCGATTTGCATTCAGCGACGATCAATCAGATGGCCATAGATCAGGTCGCTCGGGCCTGTTTTGATACGCATATACCGATGGTGCGCCGCGCCTATAGTGCACGCCGGGACGCCATGTTGCAGGCGCTGCAGGAGCATATGCCTGAGGGAGTACAATGGACCAAGCCCGAGGGGGGCATGTTCATCTGGGTAACGCTGCCTGTGGGTATGGATGGGGCCGATCTGCTGGCTAGCGCGCTGGAAACCGTCAAAATCGCCTTCGTTCCGGGCAAGGCCTTTTTCCCGGACGGTACCGGGGCCAACACCATCCGACTGAGTTTTTCTAACTCGGATGAGGACGCGATCCGTGAAGGCGTACGGAGGTTGGGGGAAGTATTGCGTGGCTGACCCTTGGAAAGGTTTTGTTAACCAGCCTGGCGCAAAGCTGACGGCATGATACGGTATCTGCCCCTTCTGGTGCTGGCCGCTTGTTCGGCCGGCACGCCCCATTTCCGTAATCTGCCCGCGACTCGCGTGGCGGTGAATGGCAGCGTCTTTGATGTGCGGGTACGAGGGGAACTGGCTGAGGCCGTTCGCATCAATACGCAATACGCCCCGCGCCTGGGGCCCATCCGGGATCGGGCCGGGCTGGCGATGGCGCAAGTGTCGGGCTGTCCCATCTTGGATGTTTTGGGCGATGCAGCGGTGACGGTTGGTGTTCTGGGTTGTGATCGCGCTTCAGGTGAACGGCTGTTGCTTACATCTGTTTCGACACCGAACTACGAATGTATCGACTTTGGGTTGTATGAGAATGTTGGCGACGACACCGGGTATCAGGTTTTTGAGTGTACGCCATACTGAAATACGCGCTTTCTTGCGCATTTCGGCAAGATGTTGTGGATAACTTGGCGCGAATTCCCATATCCTGCGTAACTGCGTTGACTCACCCCCTATGGGTTGCGCAGACTTCCAGATATAGGAATCATGGATAGCAGCCTTTGCGATTTAGCAAACTTAAACTGACCGGCTTCAAAAGCTTTGTTGATCCAACCGATCTGATCATCGCGGATGGGTTGACCGGTGTGGTGGGTCCGAATGGCTGTGGCAAGTCCAACCTTCTGGAAGCTCTGCGGTGGGTGATGGGCGAAAACCGCCCCAAATCCATGCGCGGTGGCGCGATGGAGGACGTGATCTTTGCGGGGGCTGCAACGCGTCCAGCGCGCAACTTTGCCGAAGTTGTCCTGACCATGGACAACTCTGAACGCTTGGCCCCATCGGGGTTTAACGACAGCGATCAGTTGGAAATCGTGCGCCGTATCACGCGCGACGTGGGCAGCGCCTATAAGACCAACGGCAAGGATGTCCGGGCGCGTGACGTGCAGATGCTGTTCGCGGACGCCTCGACCGGGGCGCATTCGCCCGCGTTGGTCGGGCAGAACCGCATTGCCGAGTTGATCAACGCCAAACCCCGCGCCCGCCGCCGTATTCTGGAAGAGGCTGCCGGGATATCAGGCCTCTATCAGCGTCGCCATGAGGCCGAGTTAAAGCTGAAGGGTACGGAGGCCAACCTGACCCGCGTTGACGACGTGTTGGAGCAGTTGGGCACTCAGTTGGCACAGCTTGCGCGTCAGGCCCGGCAGGCGGCTCGGTATCGCGAGATCGGCGAGCAGTTGCGTCAGGCCGAGGGTATGCTGCTGTATCGTCGCTGGAAAGAGGCTGACATGGCCCGCCAGCAGGCCGAAGACGTCCTGCGCGAACGTATCACCGAAGCCTCGCGCGCCGAGGCCGAAGCCCGCGCCGCCAGCGCGAAACGAGCTGAGATCGAAGAAACTCTGCCGCCCTTGCGCGAGGAAGAGGCCATTGCAGCCGCTGTTCTTCAACGCCAGCAGGTGCAACGCGATCAACTGGCCGATCAGGAAACCCGCGCACGCCAGACGATCGAAACTCTGACCAATCGCATCCAGCAACTGGGCAACGACATCGATCGTGAAGCCGGTCTGAACCGTGACGCCGGCGAGATGATTGAGCGTCTGGAATGGGAAGCCCGCGAGCTGACAAAGGCCGCCGAAGGGCATGACGACAAGGTTGCCGAGGCCGCCGAGATTGCCCGTGAGGCTGCGTCCGTACTGCAGGATCGCGAAGATCACCTATCGCAGGAAACCGAGGATATGGCGCGACTGGTGGCCCGTCACCAGTCAGCACAACGTTTGGTCGAAGACAGCCGTAAGACATTGGCCCGGTCCGAGGGCGATGAAGAGAAAGCCCGTGCCGCTGTGGACGAGGCGCGCGAAGCTTTGACCCGCGCCAGCGAAGCGTTTGAAGCGGCGCAAGAGGGTGAAGAAGAAGCCCGCGAGGCCGCTGAGGCGGCAGAGGAGGCGTTGGCCGCAGCGGACGAACTGCGCAACGACACGCAAGCGCGCGAAGCCGAGGCGCGGGCGCAAAGATCCGAGGCCGAAGGCGAGTTGGGGGCCATCCGCGCCGAAACTACCACTCTGGCCAAGCTGGTCGAACGGGACACGGCCGAAGGCGGTCAGGTTCTGGACCTCCTGCGTGTTGAACCGGGCTTTGAAAAGGCGCTGGGTGCGGCTTTGGCCGATGATCTGCGCGCACCTTTGGTTGAGGGCGATGGCCCGTCTGGCTGGGTGCAGGTAGCAGGTTACGACGCTGATCAGCCGCTGCCAGATGGGGTTGAGCCGTTGGCGCTGCATGTTTCGGGACCGGACCGGCTGAGCCGCCGGATCGCTCAGATTGGGTTGGTCGACGCGGACCGGGGCGCGCGGTTGCAAGCTTCGCTGAAGCCGGGGCAGCGGTTGGTGTCCCGTTCGGGAGACCTGTGGCGGTGGGACGGCTTCCGTGCCTGGGCTGAGGATGCACCCAGCGCTGCGGCCCTGCGGCTGGAGCAGCTCAACAAACTGGAGGCGCTGAAGCAAGAGCTGACCCGAACCGAAGCGCAGGCCGAAGGCGCCCGCGCGGCGCATGAAGCCCTGTCGCAGCAACTGGCCGATGTAACCGAAGCAGACCGCCGTGCGCGTGAAGCACGGCGCGCTGCCGATCAGCGTATGGCCGAAACTGCACGTCAACTCAGCCGCGCCGAGGCGGATCGCAACTTGGCACAAGGGAAGCTTGAGACGCTGACTCTGGCCGTTGACCGCCACAAGGAAGACGCCATGTCGGCGCGCGCTCAACTACGCGAGGCTGAGGGCGCTTTGACCGAGCTGGGCGATCTCGACAGCGCCCGCGCGCAGGTCGAGGACATCAAACAAACGGTCGAGGCAGCGCGGATCACGATGTTGACCCATCGTTCGACCCATGACGAGCTGCGCCGCGAGGGCGAAGCACGGACCCGGCGTACGCAAGAGGTGACCAAGGACCTGAGCGGTTGGCGGCATCGGTTGGAAACGGCTGAGAAACGTATCTCGGAACTGGCCGAACGTAAGGAAAGCTCTGAGGATGAACTGTCCGAGGCAATGGCCGCCCCAGGTGAAATCGCCGAGGCACGCGAAGAGCTGAACGAGTTGATCGACGCGGCCGAAGCCCGCCGCGCTGAGGCCGCTGACAAGCTGTCTGAGGCCGAAACTCAGCAACGTGAGGTCGTGCTGGCCGAACGTGAAGCCGAACGATTGGCGTCTGAAGCCCGTGAAACCCGCGCGGCTGCCGAGGCGCGTTGCGACGCTGCCAAGGAAAGCGTCGTTGCGGCGGCGGAACGTATTGCCGAGGATCAGCAGCTGACCCCGAACCAGTTGCTCAACCAGTTGGACGTGAACCCGGATCAGATGCCCGCCGCCGATGCGCTGGAAGCCGAAGTGAACCGTCACAAACGGCAGCGTGATGCGATGGGAGCCGTGAACCTGCGCGCCGAGGAAGATGCCAAGGAAGTTCAGGAAGAATTCGACACGCTGAACAGCGAAAAAGCCGATCTGGAAGAGGCGATCAAGGCCTTGCGCAGCGGTATCGCCAGCCTCAACCGCGAAGGGCGCGAACGCCTTTTGACTGCGTTCGAGCAAGTAAACTCGAACTTCGCAATGCTGTTCAAGCACCTGTTCGGCGGTGGTGAGGCCAATCTGGTCATGGTGGAAAGCGACGATCCGCTGGATGCGGGGCTTGAAATCATGTGTCAACCGCCGGGCAAGAAACTCTCGACCCTCAGCCTGCTTTCGGGTGGAGAACAAACCCTGACCGCGACGGCGTTGATCTTTGGCGTCTTCCTCGCCAACCCCGCCCCGATTTGCGTGCTGGATGAGGTCGACGCGCCGCTGGATGATGCAAACGTCACCCGCTTCTGCGATCTGCTGGACGAGATGTGCCGCCAGACCGACACGCGGTTCCTGATCATCACCCACCACGCGGTGACCATGGCGCGGATGGATCGTCTGTTTGGTGTGACCATGCAGGAGCAGGGCGTCAGCCAGTTGGTTTCGGTCGACCTAAAGAAGGCCGAGCAGATGGTCGCCTGACCGTTCACCGCAACGTTATGCTCGTTTCACGCGCGCTCGGGGTAGGGTGTCAGCATGACTCGTTTTCTGATCCCTATTCTGTTGGCCGCTGGGCCACTTTCAGCGGCGGAATGGCCCACGAAACCCGGCGATGTCCCGCTTAATGCCGAAGAACTGGATGCTTTGGCCGGGCGGACGTTGACCTTCTATGATGACGGCCAGTCCAGATTCTCTGCGGGCGGAGCATACTCTTACACCTATGCCAGTGGAGAGTCGGCGTTTGGCACATACAGTGTTGCCGAGGATGGCAGTGTCTGCATCGCGTACCGTAACGGTTTCAGTCGCTGTGATCTCTATGTCCGCAGTGGTGAGCGGTTGATCCTGATCGACGAAAAGGGCGACCGGTATCCGGTGCGGCCCGAGTAACAGACCCTCGGTCTGCCACCGGGGCACCAGTGGTTTAGCGTTCGTTCTGGGCACCTGTAGGGTAATCATCTCCTACGTTGCTGTTTGCCTACAGTCCTTTACGGTGTTCCGCATCCGCGCAGAAACGAGGTGACGGTATGCTGGGTTTGGACGTATTGGTCAATGCGGCGAACATTTTCTACCTATTGTCTTATTCAGCAAAAGACATTTTTTGGCTGCGTGTTCTGTCCGTCATAGGCGCTTGTTTGCTGCTGCCTTACTACTACCTGCAAAGCGCACCGCTTTGGGCACCCATTGGGTGGAATCTGTTTTTCACCGTAATCAATATCTATTGGATTGTTCGAATAATGTTGGAACGCCGCCCCGTGCCTTTCACGGATGAAGAGCGGCATCTTTATGAAACCGCGCTTCGTAACTTTACGGAACAAGAGGCGTTCAAGCTTCTTCGGATGGGCGAATATGAGACCGTTCCATCGGGGACCAGCCTGCTAACACAAGGCGCTAAAGTTACTCAGCTTTCGCTCATCGTGGACGGCGCGGCCAGAGTTGAAATGAACGGATCACACGTGGACCAGCTGGGAAGTGACCGGTTTCTGGGCGGAACAGCATTTCTGAGTGACCACAACACGTTCACGGCCCCGGTGACGGTTGTGACAACTCGTGAGACGCGTGTTCTGGTTTGGAAGTTTTCAAAGCTTGAGGCCGAGTTCAAGAAGAATACGAACCTTCAGATTTCCATTGAGGCCAGCCTCGGGCTGGAGATCTCACGCTTTCTGCAATCGGCACGGCTACGGTTGCCGCAACCGGCACCATAGGGGGCCGATCGAAGCGTTCGTGTAGTCTTACAATTGGTTCAGCAGGTCCACGGTGGGCCATGCGTCTGCGGGCAGTCCCAGGCGCGCTTGTTCAGATTGAACCGCAGCACGCGTACCCGCCCCTAAAATTCCGTCGATGTTGCCCACATCGTGGCCACGCGCCTGTAGCTTGCTTTGCAGTTGCTTCATCTGAGCCCCCGAAAGCGCCTGCGCTGTGTTGCCTGCGTCATAGATCTGCGCGCCTTCCAGTCTGGTTCCAAAATAGGCGGCGGTTAGAACGTAGACAAAGCTCTGGTTCCATTCGAAATAGACGTCGAAGTTTGGATAGGCCAGAAATGCGGGGCCCTGATGCCCCTGCGGCAGGATCAGAGATGCGGGCAAGTCGCTCAATGACCCGCTGCGTGCCTGAACGCCCATTGCCTGCCACTCTGACACCGGGCGCGGTTTGCCGGGACCCGACAGCGACCAATCCATCTGCGCGGGAACTGTCACCTCTTGCAACCATGGCTCACCCGGTCTCCAGCCCAGATGAGACAACATCTTGGCCCCAGACATGAGTGCGTCCGGCGCCGAGGTTTTCAGCGACACCGTGCCGTCACCATCCCCGTCTACGCCATTTTCAAGAATGTCTCGGGGTAACATCTGCACCATCCCGATCTCGCCTGCCCAGGCACCGGTTGTGCGGGCGGGGTCGAAATCGCCTTGATCGTACAGCTCGATCGCTGCAAAAACCTGCGGTCGAAACAGCTCGGGACGGCGGCAGTCATGGGCCAGCGTCACCAGCGCGTTGCGTGTGTTGAAATCGCCCTGCACCGCGCCGTAGTCGGTTTCAAACGCCCAAAAGGCCAACAGAACACCACGTGACACGCCGTATTCCCGCTCGATCCGGTCAAACACGGCGTCGTATTTTCGAGACATGGCCTGCCCGCGATCAATGCGGTTTTGCGAGATCAGGCGACGCGAAAAGTCGACAAACGGTTTCTGGAACACCCCCTGCGCCCGGTCAGCCTTGAGCACGGCACCGTCCTGCTGAACGCCTTTGAAAAAGCTGTCCACCGTAGATTTGTCGAACCCTTGTTCAATGGCTTCGGCCTTCAGACCGTTCACGAAGGAGTTGAACCCGCCACCGCATTGGGCCAGGGCGGGCGAGGCGAAAAGGGCGGCGGCAACGATGCCTGAGAGAATATGCATGTTCGGGTCCGTCAGAATATGAAACTTGCCCCAACCCACACCGACACGAGGCCCAACGCAAGCCCCCAAACCTTCCAAAGCATATCGCATGCGCGGAAAACCTCTGACGCGCCGATTTCGCGCGGGGCTTCGCCGTTGACCCAGGCCAGGTCGCGGATCCGTCCGTCATAGCTGCGCGGCCCGGCGAGGGCGACGTTCAGAGCCCGCGCCATTGCAGCCTCGGGCCAGCCTGCATTGGGTGAGATATGGCGGCGCGCATCTGCGACCATCTCGGACCAGCGCGCCCATTGGCCAGACAAGGCGACGATCATCACGCCGGTCAGCCGGGCAGGGATCAGGTTTAGCACGTCGTCCAGACGGGCCGCGGCCCAGCCGAACTCGCGGTATTTTTCGTTACGGTACCCGATCATGCTGTCGGCGGTGTTGACCGCCTTGTAGATCAGCAGCCCCGGAAGGCCCGCGATCAGGAACCAGAATGCAGGCGCGATCACCCCATCGCTGAGGTTTTCCGCCGCGCTCTCAATGGCGGATCGGGCAACCTGCGCCTCAGTCATATCGCGTGTATCGCGTGAAACGATCATTGCGACTTTGGCGCGGCCCTCGGCTAACGAGATCCGCAACCCTTCGCCCACGTCGCGGACATGAGACACCAGCGATTTCTGAGCCAAGAGGATTGCGCAGATTATGACCTCGACCACCGGCCCAAGCAAAGTGAGCGCGTACCCAAGGACCAAGGCTCCGACGACCAGCACCAACACGACGGCAGCGCCTTTCAGGCGTCGCTGCGGACCCTGGTTCAGGCGTTTATCCAGCCACCCGATGACGTTGCCGATTATTACCGCTGGATGGCGGATGCGTGACCATAGCCAGTCGGGCTCTCCCAAGGCAGCGTCCAGACACATGGCGCAGACCAAAAGGAAAGCGGTGCTCACAGCGCCGCCTCCAGCCGGTCCCAGCCGTCAGAGGGGGGAAGGCCGAGGCGCAGATAGGTTTGCGAATAGGGGAAAACGCGGCTCCAGATTTGGTTGCGGGCCAGCTTGTCTTGCCAGTTCGCCGCGTTGTCGACCTCGTAAAGGCGGAACAGGGTGGTTCCGCCGACAAGCGAAGCCCCATTGGAAAGGACCAACCGATCGAGCCGATCGGCCGCATCGCTTAGTTTCTGACGTGCGGAATCGGCCCATTCGGTATCCCGCAACGCCTGTTCTCCGATCCGCAGGGCAGGGCCGGAAACGGACCATGGCCCGGTCAGATCGTTCAGCCGAGAGATCAGGTCGGGCTGACCGATCGCAAAGCCAAGCCGCAATCCGGCGAGCCCCCAGAATTTGCCAAAACTCTTCAGTACGATCACACCGGGTTGGTCAGACAGATGGATCAAAGATGCCTCAGGACAAACATCGCAAAAGCTCTCATCAATTACGGTCAATGGGGCATCCACGTCGGCGGTGGTCCAGATGCGGCCATCCGGGTTGTTGGGGTGCACGATGACGCGGGCTTCGGCTGGTCGGTCCGGCTGAACGTTCCAACCCTGCGCCGAAAAGGCGGCTGCATGTTCGTTGTACGTGGGGGCAGTGATTTGCACGCGTCCAGTCGTTGCAAGCGCAGGGATTCGGGCGATAACCGCTGACGCGCCGGGGGCAGGCAATATCGCGGCGCTGTCCGGTACTGACCAGAACCGGCGCGCGGCGATGGACAGCCGTTCGAAAGCGCCGTGATCGGGCAGCGCGGTCCAGTCAGAATGGATCAGACCCGATACTTTGTAAGGGTGTGGGTTGATGCCTGTGGACAGGTCTATCCATTCTTCCCGTTTGCCGCCGTATTGCGCGATGGCGCCGTCCAGACCGCCGCCGTGGTCGCGCGCGGCACGAGGGTTCAGTTTTTCATCTTGGCTTGCCATCGGGGTTCTCGCCGGAATTGCCTGTTTAGGCCTGCTTCAAGCGGATTTTTGCCGTTTGCACAAGCAAATCCGCGTGATCAGCCCGATTGGCCAGCGCCGTTAACACTTTGTTAAGGAATAAGCGTGATCACAAACCACGGGGGTCGGCACCACATACTCTACCAAGTGCCGAGGTTGTTGCAAATGAATGTTTTGATTGTTGAGAGTAACCCCGACCTTGGTCGGGTCTGGCAAAGGCATCTGGAACGGCAAGGCGCTGAAGTGACGCTTGTTGCCGGGCAAGAGGCGGCTATCCTTGCGCTTTATGGTACGGATTTCGATATCATCGTGCTGGATCTGGTTCTGGAAACCGGCAGCGCGCTGGCCGTGGCGGATTTCGCCAGCTATCGCCGCCCCGAAGCGCGGGTAATCTTCGTCACCAACACCACGTTCTTTTCGGATGGGTCGATTTTTGCCCATAGCCCGAATGCTTGCGCTTATGTGCAAAGCGGTACGCCGCCAGAGGATCTGGCGGCGATGGTCGAACATTACGCGGCGGGCCGCTGATCGCGCCCGTGCGGCTCCATGTAATCCAGCACCGGGTTTGTCGGGATGATGCGATGCGGATTGATGCTGTCGTGGCTGTAGTGATAATGGCGCACGATGTGCTGCATGTTCACAGTCGATGCGACGCCCGGCCACTGATATAGCTCACGGGTAAAGGCCCACAAGTTCGGGTAATCGATCAAGCGCCGCCGGTTGCATTTGAAATGCAAGTGATAGACCGGGTCGAACCGGATCAGTGTTGTGAACAACCTCCAGTCGGCCTCGGTTATGCGGTTGCCCATCAGGTAACGGTTCGAGGCCAGCCGGTCTTCGAGCCAATCTAAGGTTTCGAACAGTGGGTTCACAGCGTCGTCATAGGCTTGCTGGGTAGTCGCAAAACCGGATTTGTAGACGCCATTGTTGACGTTGGAGTAGATGCGCGCGTTCACCTCTTCAATCTCATTGCGCATCGCCTCGGGCCAGTAATCATCGGTATTGCCGGTGATCCCGTCGAAGGCCGAGTTGAACATGCGGATGATTTCAGAGCTTTCGTTCGAGACAATTGTCTGTTGCTCCTTGTCCCAGAGGATCGGCACAGTGACCCGACCGGAATAGGAGGGGTCGGCTTTGGTATAGACCTGATGGGCATGACTCAGCCCATAAAGCGTGTCACCCGTGGCCCCATGGTCGTCACGTTCAAAAGTCCAGCCTTGATCCAACATATCGGGATTTACGACGGAAACTGAAATGTGATCGCTCAGCTCTTTCAACTCGCGAAAGATCAGGGTGCGGTGCGCCCATGGACAGGCATGGCTGACGTACAGATGATAGCGGCCGGATTCGGCTTTGAAACCACCTTTGCCCGAAGGCCCGGCGCTGCCGTCGGCTGTCATCCAATTGCGAAACTGTGCTGCGCTTCGTTTGAATGCGCCGCCGGTAGATTTTGTGTCATACCACGTATCGTGCCATTTGCCGTCGACCAAAAGGCCCATCTTCAATCCTCCGAATAGCGGTTTGGTCAAACATAGTGGGTCGAAGATGCGGTTCCTACGCGAGCGCGCGCGCACTTTGCCTGCGCACATGCACAATTCGGCTGGGATTTCTGTGCAACAAATTTAAATTCGAACGCTCTCGTTCATTGGATTTTTACGATCTTGGCTTCACAATATAAGTCATTGCCGGGGGAAGGTTTTATGACGACATATATTTCAAAGGAAATAACGGCCGAACTGGATGCGGCGCGAATCGCGGGGTTGAAGAAGACCAGCCGTCTGCGTGTCAATATAGGCGACAATACCTACAAAATTTTGAGATTGTGGAAAGACGGTTTTACTGTCGAGGCGGAAACCACGCCGCAATTGCGTGGGCTTGTCGACATCTATGACGGGGCCAACCACCTGTATCAGTGTCTCATCATCGCGGATGAGGATGAGGCGGGTGAAATGCGCTATGAGTTCAAGCGTAGTACTGCCGCTGCTGACAAGGCGCCGCTCGACTTTTATCGCGCTCCGGACGCGCCGATCGCGCTGCTTGGGAACGAGGACTAAGGGCGGATTTCAACCACAGTGCCGTCGGGTGTTAGACTCCATAGGCGCTCCATTTCCGCATTCGACAAGGCAACGCATCCGGCCGTCCAGTCACCGGGTAGCGTCATACCGGCGACGCCATTTGGTTGTCCGTGAATAAAGATGTCGCTGCCCGGGTCAACGCCCTGAAGATTGGCACGTTCGATGTCATGCAACTGCGGGTAATCGATCCCGAGTGACAGGTGAAATGCGCTTTGGGGGTTGCGGCGGTCGATCCTGAAGATGCCGATCGGGGTTTTCCCATCTCCTTCTTGCTGCTTGTCGCCCTCTGGCGCAAACCCCAAGGCAACATCCGCTTGCATCACAACCGCGCCGTTTTGAGTTGCCGTTAGACGGCGAGCGGACTTTTCGATCAGGATGTGGTCGATCCATGCGGCTTGCGGCGCCATCGCCGGCGCGAGAGGGCGTGGACCAAAACGATGCCAGCCAAACCACGCCGCTCCCGCCACAATTGTAAGCAGTGATATGAGCGCAAACCGACGCACGGCTTACTGCAGATCGGCAAACGCCTGTTTCAGCCGCAAGCACGCTTCTTCAACCCGGTCGCGTTGGGTGGCCAGATTGAATCGTTCGAACGTCTCACCACCCATACCAAAACCTGGACCGGAAGATGTGGCGATCTGTGCGTCCTCACGCAGACGCCGTACAAACTCGTCGTGGTTCATACCCGTTCCCGAAAAGTCGACCCAAGCCAGGTAGGTGGCTTGCAAAGGCATGGACCACAGGCCGGGGATTTCGGCTATGGCCGCATCAAAGACGGCGCGGTTCCCCGCCAGATGCGCGACCTGATCATCGACCCACGCCGCGCCCTCGGGTGAATAGGCGGCGGTAATCATGGCCACCCCAAGCGCGCTGGGATCATAGTCCAGCGTCTGAATGCGGCGGCGCATCGCCGCGCGCAGCTTGGGATCGGGAATGATCATGTTGCCAGTGCGCTGACCGGCGATGTTGAATGTCTTGGACGCCGCGGTCAGGGTCACGGTCCAAGGTCGCGCGTCCGGCGCCGCAACATCCATCGGCACAAACTTGTGTCCGGGATAAACCAGATCGTGATGAATCTCGTCCGAAACAAGGATCAGCCCGTTGCGCTCTGCAAAGGCAGCCACGGCGCGCAGCTCGTCCGGCGTCCAGACCCGACCAGACGGGTTCTGGGGCGAGCACCACAGCAGCATCTTTTCTGACCCGTCCAGGCGCGATTGGGCATCATCCAGATCAAGTCCGTAGGTATCGCCCTGCCGAACCAATGGGCACTCAACGACGCTGCGGCCGGTTTTGTTCACCTTGTGCGCGAACTCATGATAGACGGGCGTGAAGATCACAACGCCATCACCGGGTTCGGTCCAGACGTCCAGACACAGGGCAATCGCGTTGCCCAAACCTTGCGAGGTCAGGACCCAGTCTGTGTCGATCTCCCAGTTGTGGCGGTTCTTCATCCACCACTGAACCGACGCCAGATAGTCCGGATGCATCCAGGAATAGCCAAAGACGCCGTGTTCTGCGGCTTTCCGGACCGCATCAATCACGCAAGGGGCTGTGGGATAGTCGGAATCTGCCGTCCACATGGCCAGCCCGTCTTCGGGCGAGACGCCATACAGCCGCTCCATCTTGTCCCATTTTGTACTGTTGGTTCCCCGGCGGTCGATCAGGTCGTTGAAAGTCATGTCTGCTCCATCTGTCCGGACGAAAGCTAGCCACAAATTCAGCAGGCGCAAGGGGGGCGTTGCGGCGGGGGGCGGGATGGCCTAAATCAACCCCATGAAACGCAATATCCTGATCCATCCCGATCCCCGCCTGAAAAAGGTCTGCGCGCCTGTGGCCGACATCAGCGACGAACTGCGCAAGCTGGCCGATGACATGCTGGAGACGATGTACGACGCGCCCGGCATCGGCCTTGCCGCGCCCCAGATCGGCGTGCTTGACCGGCTGATCGTGATGGATTGCATCAAGGAAGAGGGTGAAGCGCCCCGTCCGCTGATCATGTTCAATCCCGAGATCATTGCATCATCGGACGAAACCAACGTGTATGAAGAAGGCTGTCTTTCGATCCCCGAGCAGTTTGCCGAGGTAACCCGTCCCAAAGTGGTCGACGTGTCGTGGATCGACCGGGATGGCAACTTGCAGCAAGAAACATTCGACGGGTTGTGGGCCACATGCGTGCAGCATGAGATCGACCATTTGAACGGCAAGCTGTTCATCGACTATCTCAAGCCGCTGAAACGCCAGATGATCACGCGGAAGATGCAGAAACTGAAACGCGAGCAGGCCCGCGCATGACCGCCCGCACCTGCCTGCCATGGCCCGACAAACGCCTGCGGACCAAGGCCGAAGATGTTACCGAGATCACGGATGAAATCCGCGCTATCTGGGACGATATGATCGACACGATGGAGGCGATGCCCGGTGTTGGCCTCGCTGCGCCCCAGATCGGGGTCATGTTGCGGCTGGCCGTTGTCGATGGGTCGACCGAACGAGGCAGGGCCGTGCGTCTGGCGAATCCGAAGATCCTGCACAGCTCAATCGAACTGCGCGAACATGACGAGGCCAGCCCGAACCTGCCTGGTGTCTCGGCCAAGGTGAAGCGACCGCGTGCGGTTACGGTCAAGTTTCTGAATGAACAGGGTATGGTGGATCGCCGCGACTTTGTCGGGATCGAGGCCACTAGTGTTCAGCATCAGATCGACCATCTGAATGGCCAGATGTATTTCGACCGGCTCAGCAAGGTCAAACGGGACATGCTGCTGCGCAAAGCCAAGAAACAGGGGTAATCATGCGCGTCATTTTCATGGGTACGCCCGACTTTTCAGTCCCGGTGCTGGATGCACTGGTCGAGGCGGGGCATGAGATCGCCGCCGTCTATTGTCAACCTCCGAGACCGGCGGGGCGGGGCAAAAAGGACCGCCCGACGCCGGTTCACGCACGGGCTGAGGCCCTGGGGCTGACCGTCCGCCACCCGGATTCTCTGAAATCGGCCGAGGAACAGGATGCCTTTGAGGCGCTGAACGCGGATGTCTCCGTCGTGGTGGCTTATGGCCTGATTCTGCCGCAACCCATTCTGGACGCGCCAAAGCAGGGGTGTCTGAACATCCACGCCAGCCTGTTGCCGCGCTGGCGCGGGGCGGCCCCGATTCATCGCGCAATCATGTCTGGCGATGCGCAGACCGGTATCTGCATCATGCAGATGGAGGCCGGGCTGGACACAGGTCCTGTTCTGCTGCGCGAGGAGACGGATATCGGCATCGAAGAGACCACCGATCAATTGCACGACCGCCTTTCGGTTATGGGTGCGAACCTGATCGTTGAGGCTCTGCGTGATTTGCCCAACCTGACGCCCGAACCCCAGCCCGAAGTTGGCGTTACCTACGCCGCCAAGATCGACAAGGCCGAGGCCCGGATCGACTGGTCCCGGACTGCGGTTGAGGTTGACCGGCAAATTCGCGGACTGTCACCGTTTCCCGGTGCCTGGACCGAGTTCGAAGGCGCGCGCATCAAGCTGCTGGCCTCACGAATGGCTGAAGGGCAAGGCATACCCGGTCAGGTTCTGGATGATGCCCTGACCGTCGCCTGCGGCGAGGGCGCGGTAGACCTGTTGCGCTTGCAACGGGCGGGAAAAGGCGCGCAGGATAAGGAAACCTTTTTGCGGGGCTTGTCCATTCCGGCTGGCAGTCGCCTGTCTGCGGAGTAGCGCCCAATGTTCATGGTTCTTATGGGCACTGTCGTGATTGCCGGGATCGTCGGCTACCTGTCCGAGGCGACGGGTTTTACGCACAACGGATACCTGCCATCCATCATCATCTGTGTTGGTGGCGCATTTCTGTTCTATTTCGTGCGTATCATGTTCGGCATCAGCTTTGGCCCACCGGGCCTGAACGCCGTAATCTCATCCATCGGTGCGTTGATCATCGTGCCGACCCACTGGAGGAAGTGACATGCCCGTCATCGCCCTGATCGTCATCGGTGCCGCTGCAGGGTTCCTAGCCACGCGCCTTATGCGGATCGAGGCGAGTATTCCCACCACAATGCTGATCGGCATCGTCGGGGCGCTGGTGGGGGGATTCCTGTTGCGTGCGTTGATCACCGTAGCGGGCTGGCTGTCGGGCTTTGTCGGTGCGGTGCTGGGCGCCTTGCTGGTGATCTGGATCTGGCAGACTTACCTGCGCCGCTAACCTCTTGACCTTTGGGCGGGATAACGGCCAGATCGCCGGAACACATTGCCCAAAAGGTATCTCATGCCCCATGATCTGAACCCTGGTGACGTTGCCCTGATGGGCGTTCCGCTGGATCTGCACTCGTCCTTCCTGCAGGGTCCTGCTTTTGCGCCGGGCCGTATCCGCGAGGCGTTGCATTCCGGTGCCGCCAACCTGACCGCTGAGGATGGAACAGATCTGGGCGCAACGGATCGCTTCAGGGATACCGGCGATCTCGACGTGTTCGAGATGGCGGGGCAGGAACCCATTGACCGGATTGAGGCCGGGGCAGCCGCCCGTATCGAAACCGGCGCACGGCTTTTGTCGTTGGGAGGTGATCACTCGGTGGCTTTTCCACTGATCAAGGCCCATGCCGAACGGTACGGGGGGTTGAACATCTTGCATATCGACTCGCATCCGGATCTCTATGACAGTCAGCAGATCGGCCCTCTGGGCCACGGCTGCCCGTTTGCGCGGGTGATGGAAACCTGCAAGATCAACCGACTGGTGCAGGTGGGCATCCGTACCATGAACAAGCATCAGCAGGAGCAGGCCGACAAGTTCGGGGTCGAGGTGATCGATATGCGAAACTGGCGGCCAGATCTTGAGATCAGCTTTGACGGCCCGGTATATCTGTCATTGGATCTGGATGCGCTGGACCCGGCCTTTGCTCCGGGCGTTTCGCATCATGAGCCCGGAGGACTGAGCACCCGTGAGGTCATCAACCTGATCCATCGATTCGAAGGCCAGTTGGTCGGTGCGGATATTGTCGAGTTGAACCCGCATCGTGATCCTTATGGCATGACCGCAATGGTGGCAGCGAAGTTCGTCAAAGAGATCGGTGCGCGACTGTTGTCACGCTAATGACGCGGTGGCCGGCTTTTGTAGACCGGTAGTTGCCATCCGAATACCAGCGACCCCGCCCGTAAAGCCCAGCAAATCAGGGCGCAAGCTGCCAGCGTGGCCAGCTCGTCGAACCCAAGGCGGTCTGCCACCACAGCGGCCAGAGCGCCGCTGAACGCGCAAGAAACATAAAGCTCGCCCTGTTTCAGAACCAACGGCACCTCGTTGCAGACCACATCGCGCATCAGCCCACCCAGGCAGCCGGTTGTGACACCCATCAGCACCACGATCACGCCGGATTGGTTCATGGACAAGGCCGCTCCGGTTCCTGCGGCCGCGGCGATGGCAAGGGCGAAACTGTCCAGCCAGACCAGCCAGCTATACCGGCTTTCGACCATGTGAGCAGTGAAAAAAACCAGCACCGCCGCCGCTGAGGCGATCAGGATATAGTCGGGTTGCCCGACCCAGAACACCGGGTGCCGGTTCAACAACAGATCGCGGATGGTGCCGCCACCCACCGCTGTCAGGCAGGCAATAAAGGCGAATCCCACAAGGTCCAGTTGCGCCCGGCTGGCAACAAGGGCACCTGTAAGGGCAAATACCAGAACCGAGGCGTAATCGAGCAGTGCAAGACCGCTCACGCCTGCGCCTTTTTGGGTTTGAAAGGGGCCATACCTGCACGGGCCAGTTCGTCAGCCTTTTCGTTTTCAGGGTGGCCTGCGTGGCCTTTGACCCACTCCCATGTCACGTCATGACGGGTCTGTGCTTCATCCAGTCGTTGCCATAGATCGACATTTTTGACGGGCTTTTTGTTTGAGGTCTTCCAGCCGTTTCGCTTCCAACCAAAAATCCAACCGGTCACGCCGTTCTTCACATAGGCGCTATCAGTAACCACAGTGATCGTCGAAGCGCGTTCCAGCGTCTCAAGCGCACTGATCGCCGCCAGCAATTCCATTCGGTTGTTGGTGGTCTCGGCCTCACCGCCGTTCAGCTCGCGCTCTTTAAGGACAGTGTCGCCGTCCATTGCACGCAGCAGCACGCCCCAGCCGCCGGGGCCCGGATTGCCCGAACACGCGCCGTCGGTATAAGCAAACAAATCAGGCATGGGCGATCACCAGAATAAACCCGTCATAAGATCCTGCCAGACCTTTGCCCATGCCGGTTGTAATCTGGTCGATGGTGAATCCGGCCACGGCCAGCGCCTCTTCGATCTCGGTCTGTGAGAAATAGGTGTAATAGCGACCAAGATCGTCGCGGTGTTCTCCGGTTCCCAGTTTCAGACCGAGGAAAAAGATGCCCTCTGGCTTTACCGCACGATGTATGGCCGCCAGATGGCGCGGGAAATCCTCACGTGGTGCGTGCAGCAAGGAAAAGCTGGCATAGATGCCGTCATACGTGGCCACTTCGGTCACGTCTTCGAAGGTGCCCAGATGCGCGTCCACACCGTTTTCGCGCGCGTGTTCCACAAAGGCAGGGGTCGCATCCAGCGCCCGCACTCGTAGCCCTTCCCGCATGAAAAACGAACTGTCCGCGCCGGGCCCCGAACCGAGATCCAGCACATAACCCTCTCGGACAACAGCCTCGGCAAAGGCCATGCGTGCTTCGATCTGCTCAGGGGGCAGGGGGACGCTCAGATACTCGGCAACGCGGTTGGTGTAGGCGTCGATTGTCTTTCGGTCGGTCACAGATAAACTCCTACAGCGAGGCAAAGCAGGACGATAACGGTCAATAACAGGCGCAGGCGCAGCCACCATGTGGGCGTCAGCCGCCAATATGAGAACATCGCGTCCAGCACCAGCAATCCGGCAAATCCATACATAAGGTTGATGCCCGCTGTAACAGGGCCTCCCCCTGTCATGAAGAATGCCCACAGGACCGGTAAAACCGACAGCACGTAACATGTCGCCGCCTTGCTGCCCGAGGTTTTGGTGGCGAACCCCCAGAGAACCCCGGACATGAAGCTGAGAACCACCGAGCCGTAAAACAGTTGAATATACGGTCCGACAAAGCGTGATCCGAGCGTCTGTCTGCCCCAGTCCTGCAGTTCGCCATTCAAGTAGGTCAGTGCGCCCCAGATGAACGGTATCAGGCCTGCCAGTGCGAGGATCAGCGGAGCCCTGGGCACGCCCCTCATGCGGGTTGCCTTAGGACGCGCGGGACTTTGAACTCTACGTTTTCGACGGCGGTTTCGACCATCTCGACGGTCACGTCGTAATGCGCGCGAAAGCCGTCGATCACCTCGTTGACCAGAACTTCGGGGGCCGATGCACCAGCGGTGATCGCAACGCTGGAAATCCCATCCAGCGCTCGCCAGTCGATGTCACCGGCGCGCTGCACAAGCTGGGCATAGTTGCACCCGGCACGCGAGGCGACTTCGACCAGACGACGTGAGTTCGATGAGTTCGGTGCACCGACGACCAGCAAAGCGTCCGATTTCGGTGCCACGGCCTTGACGGCCTCTTGCCGGTTGGTGGTGGCGTAACAGATGTCTTCTTTATGTGGGCCGACGATCGCAGGGAACCGTGTCTCGAGGGCCGCAATGATGTCTTTGGTGTCATCCACCGACAGGGTGGTCTGGGTGACAAAGGCCAATTTGTCCGGGTTGCGAACCTGAACCGAGGCAACGTCATCCACGGTTTCGACCAGCAGGACTTCACCATCGGGCAATTGGCCCATCGTACCAACGGTCTCCGGATGGCCCTTGTGACCGATCATGATCATCTGCAGACCGGCATCCGCGTGTCGTTGCGCCTCGACATGCACTTTCGACACCAGCGGGCACGTGGCATCGACATAGATCATTTCGCGCTGGGCCGCCGCGGCCGGAACGGATTTCGGCACACCATGCGCCGAGAAGATCACCGGGCGGTCATCGGGGCATTCGTCCAGTTCCTCGACAAATACGGCCCCCTTGGCACGCAGGCCATCGACAACGAATTTGTTGTGCACGATCTCATGGCGCACATAGACAGGTGCGCCCCATTTCTGCAGCGCCATTTCGACGATCTTGATCGCCCGGTCCACGCCGGCGCAGAACCCGCGCGGGGCGGCGAGGTATAGGGTAAGGGGCGGCTTTGTCATGTCGTGGTCTCCATAGGCCACAGGTAAGTCTTTTCCCGGTCATGGTCCAGACAGGACGACGTCATTGATCTGACATGAATCAGTGCTAGCCAGTAGGTGTTTCAGCACCTGACCTTAGTTAAAGAGGCGCGGTCAGGCAGATAAAGCCTGACCGCGCCAATTTCTTCCCCCGGGTAAGTGAGTGGCCGGGTATTACTGCCCACCTGCAGCGACGCTGCGGGGTTCCATCGGTACCTCGCGCGGAGGACGTCCGATCACGTCGCGCAGGTCCTCAAGCTCGATGAAGTTGTCTGCCTGACGGCGCAGCTCGTCCGAGATCATCGGCGGCTGGCTGCGAATGGTCGAGACTACCGATACACGCACGCCCTGACGCTGCAGGCTGGCAATCAGCGGGCGGAAATCCCCATCGCCCGAGAACAGCACGATGTGATCCACGCGCGGCGCCAACTCCATGGCGTCGACGGTCAGTTCGATGTCCATGTTTCCTTTGACTTTCCGACGCCCCATGCTGTCGGTGTATTCCTTCGCCGGTTTCGTCACCATGGTGAAGCCGTTGTAGTGCAGCCAGTCAACCAGGGGCCGGATCGGGGAATACTCGTCGTTTTCCAATAGCGCTGTGTAGTAAAAAGCTCTGAGCATTTTGCCACGTCGCATGAATTCCTGGCGCAGCAATTTGTAGTCGATGTCAAACCCCAGTGCCTTTGCGGCTGCATAAAGATTCGAGCCGTCGATGAACAGCGCTAGCCGTTCGTCTTTATAGAACATAAATAGGTCCTTCCGGTATAATACAGAGCGCCTTGGTGTTACGTGAGTGGGTATTGGAAATAAGCGGCGCGCTGGTACTACTATAATTAGGCCATTTCGGACGTATCGCAAGCATGCAATTCGCCGAATATAGGGAGTAGAATGCACAAAATCATGTCAGAAGCCGTTATCGCGCTGGGCGCAAATCTCAAATTGAGAGAATATGGGCCCAAGGTGACACTTCAAAGGGCTATTGACGCGATTTTGCGTCAAGGGGTGGTGATTCGCGCCACCAGCCGCTTCTTCGAGACCCCTTGTTTTCCTGTGGGGGCAGGGCCGGACTATGTGAACGCCGCCGCTTTGATCGAAACGGACAGGACACCGCCCGAATTGCTGAATCTACTTCACCAGATTGAGCATGAGTTCGGCCGCGAAAGAGTGCAGCGCTGGGGTATGCGCACATTGGATCTGGATCTGGTGTGCTATGACGACCTGATTCTGCCGGATCGCCCCGAGTTTGACCGTTGGCTGACCCTGCCGGCAGAGGAGCAGACGCAAAAAGCACCCGATCAGTTGATCCTGCCGCACCCGCGTCTGCAGGACCGGGCGTTTGTACTGGTTCCTATGGCCGATGTTGCCCCCGACTGGCGCCATCCGGTGCTAGGCCGGACGGTGACTGAAATGCTTGCCGACCTTCCTGCGGGGGATATTGCGGCGGTCAAGGCCGCGTGATTGGTGCATTTGCAGCATTTCTTGCTTGTCAAGGCAGGGATTCGCCCTTAGATAAACCCCTTCCTGACTTGGATTCAGTAACGGAGAGCGCCCAATGGCCCGCGTGACGGTTGAAGATTGCGTAGACAAGGTTCCTAACCGGTTTGAACTGGTGATGCTTGCCGCCCATCGTGCGCGCGAGATTTCCGCCGGTGCGGCGATCACTGTGGACCGTGACAACGACAAAAACCCTGTCGTTTCGCTGCGCGAAATCGCTGATGAAACCCAAAGCGCTGATGAGCTGCGCGAGCGCCTGATCGAGGCCAACCAGACTCAGATCGAGGTGGATGAGCCGGAAGAAGATCAGATGGCTCTGCTGATGGGGGCGGAATCCGACAAGCCTGCGGATGACGATATGTCGGAAGAGAAGCTGCTGCGCGCTCTGATGGAGGCTCAAGGCCAGGGGTAATCCCCAAAGATGAAGGTGCGGACCGGATGATTTCTGCAGACGACCTGATTGCGCTGGTCCGCAACTACAACCCAAAGACAAATGCTGACCGCATCGCCCGGGCCTATGAGTTCGGCAAGCAGATGCACGACGGTCAGTTCCGCCATTCCGGCGAGCCCTATTTCACTCATCCCGTTGCCGTTGCCGCCATCCTGACGGAACAGCGTTTGGATGACGCGACGATTATCACGGCCCTGCTGCACGACACGATCGAAGACACCAAAGCCAACTACGGCAAGGTGTCCGAGTTGTTCGGGGAAGAGGTCGCCAAGCTGGTCGACGGTGTCACCAAGCTGACCAACCTGCAGCTGTCCAGCCGTGAAACCAAACAGGCCGAGAATTTCCGCAAGCTGTTCATGGCCATGTCCAAGGACCTGCGCGTCATTCTGGTCAAGCTTGCCGACCGCTTGCACAACATGCGCACGATCAAAGCTATGCGGCCGGAAAAGCAGGTCGTCAAAGCGCGCGAGACGATGGATATCTACGCGCCGCTTGCAGGCCGCATGGGTATGCAGTGGATGCGGGAAGAGCTTGAAGACCTCGCCTTCCGCGTTCTGAACCCCGAAGGGCGCCAGTCGATCATACGCCGCTTCATCACCCTTCAGCGCGAAACCGGAGATGTGATCCACAGGATTACCGGTGATATGCGCCATGAATTGGAAAAGGCGGGTATCGAAGCCGAAGTATTCGGCCGCGCCAAGAAACCTTATTCGATCTGGCGCAAGATGCAGGAAAAGGATCAGGGCTTTTCACGCCTGTCCGACATCTACGGCTTTCGCATCATCACGCAATCTGAAGAAGATTGTTACCGTACGCTCGGGGCAATCCATCAGCGCTGGCGCGCGGTGCCGGGTCGGTTCAAGGATTACATCAGCCAGCCGAAATCGAACGGGTATCGCTCGATCCATACGACGGTCTCGGGGCGCGACGGTAAGAGGGTCGAGGTGCAAATCCGCACCCGCCAGATGCACGACGTGGCCGAAACCGGTGTCGCGGCGCACTGGTCCTATCGCGACGGTGTCCGCTCGGAAAACCCCTTTGCGGTTGACCCGGCCAAGTGGATTGCGAACCTGACGGAACAGTTCGACAGCGAGGACGATCACGAAGATTTCCTCGAAGCCGTTAAGCTGGAGATGTATTCGGACCAGGTGTTCTGCTTCACGCCCAAGGGTGATGTGGTGAAACTGCCGCGCGGGGCGACGCCGATTGACTTCGCCTATGCGATCCACACGCGCATTGGTCACGCTTGCGTCGGGGCCAAGGTGGACGGAATCCGTGTTCCGCTGTGGACCCGGATCAAGAATGGTCAGTCGGTGGACATCATCACTGCCGATGGCCAGACGCCGCAGGTCACGTGGCTTGAGATCGCCGTCACCGGCAAGGCGCGGACCGCCATCCGGCGCGCCTTGCGCGAGGTCGATCGCGAGCGGTTTATCAAGCTGGGCAAGGAACTTGCGCGCTCTGGGTTTGAGCATGTCGGACGCAAGGCCACCGAAAAGGCGCTGGATACGGCCGCCAAACACCTGCGTTTGAAAGACCGGCACGAATTGCTGGCCCGACTGGGCAGTGCGGAACTGACGGCGCATGACGTGGTCAGTGCGGTCTACCCTGAACTGACGCAAGATGACGGCGATGCCATTTCCCCGCGCCGCGCGGTGATCGGCCTTGAACCTGGGCAGAAATTCGACCGTGCCCCGTGTTGTCAGCCTCTGCCGGGCGAACGCATCGTTGGCATCACCTATCGCGGCAAAGGCGTTGTTGTACATGCGATCGACTGTGATCGCTTGTCCGAGTTCGAAAGCGAACCCGAACGCTGGGTCGATCTGCATTGGCACTCGGGCACGCACCCGGCCGTTTATGGGGCTACCCTGGACGTCACCATTGGCAATGACGCTGGGGTGCTGGGGCGCATTTGCACATTGATCGGCGAGAAAAAGGCCAATATTTCGAACCTGGAATTCGTAGACCGCAAACCGGATTTTTACCGCCTTCTGGTCAGTGTCGAACTGCGCGACCTGGAACAGCTGCATTCGCTGATGCTGATGCTTGAGGCTGAAAGCGACGTTGCCGCGGTCGAACGCTATAGGGACAGGACCAAAACCGCAGTTGCGGCCGGCTGAGAAGGGGTGATCAGGAGTGGTTTTCAAGCGCCGAGATCGACGCTCGCCTGTCCAGATCGCGTCTGAATTCGTCTATCCCAGGGGGGGATGGACGCGTGCCTTTCACTACGTCAAACACCGCGTTCGCAGGTTGCCGGATTCCCCCGAGCGCATTGCACGCGGGGTCGGCGCAGGGGTGTTTACGGCCTTTACGCCATTCTACGGCCTGCATTTTCTTTTCGCCGCGATTTTTGCGCGCCTGATTAATGGCAACATACTGGCCGCGCTCAGCGGCACGTTCTTTGGCAATCCGCTGACCTATGTTCCGATTGGCGTTGTTTGCCTGCAGACCGGGCATTTCCTTTTGGGTGACAGTTTCGAAAAGGAAGAAACCAAGGGCCTGATGGATAACTTCGTCGACGCGCTGGGTGATCTCAAGAACAACTTCTTTGCCCTTTTCACCGACCGCGTTGCCGATTGGCACGGGTTGGACGTGTTTTATGACGAGGTGTTCTTTCCCTACCTGATCGGCGGCATACTGCCCGGTTTGCTCGCGGGGGCGATCTGTTACTACCTCAGCCTGCCGCTGATCCGCACCTATCAGCAGCGTCGCCGCGACAAGATCAAGGCAAAGTTTGAAGAAATCAAACGCTTGGCCGAAACAAATCCTGCCGTTCCGCAGACGAATACCCTAGGCTCGGCTCAAGGGCTTAAGAAGGATTCGAGCGATGTCTGACAACCACTTGCGTTTGGGCGTGAATATCGATCACGTGGCGACCGTGCGTAACGCACGCGGCGGGGCCTATCCCGACCCGCTGCGGGCCGCCAAACTGGCTGAGGAGGCCGGGGCCGACGGCATTACAGCACATCTGCGGGAAGACCGCCGCCACATCTCGGACGCTGATATCGACGGGCTGATGGAGGTGCTTTCGGTGCCTCTGAATTTTGAGATGGCAGCGACCCCAGAGATGCAGCAAATCGCCTTGCGCCACAAACCGCACGCGGTCTGCATCGTGCCCGAAAAACGTGAAGAGCGCACGACCGAAGGTGGACTGGAGGTCGCGCGCGAGGAAAACAAGCTGGCCCATTTCATCGCACCCCTGCGCGACGCCGGCTGCCGTGTGTCGATTTTCATCGCCGCCGATCAACGTCAGATCGAAGCCGCGCATCGCATCGGCGCTGAAGTGATCGAACTGCATACCGGCGCCTATTGCGATTTCCACGCCGAAGGTCGCATGGACGACGCCGCGCGCGAGCTGGAAGCCCTGCGCGAGATGTCCGCCTTTGCCCATTCGCTGGGCCTTGAGGTCCACGCAGGCCACGGCCTGACTTACGACACGGTTCAGCCGGTCGCGGCCTTTCCTGAGGTCCGTGAATTGAACATCGGCCATTTTCTGATCGGTGAAGCGATCTTCCGCGGCCTCACGCCCGCGATCAAGGAAATGCGCCGGATGATGGATGAGGCGCGGGCATGATAACGCCCGGTTTCGTCGCCATCTGGTTTGCCTGGCTGATGGCCGGGGGCTCTCCCGGACCGGCGACGATGGGGATTGCGGGCACCGCGATGAACGAAGGCCGCAAGGCAGGATTGGTTTTTGCGCTGGGCATCTGCGCGGGTTCCGCCGCTTGGGGCATCGCTGCCGCGCTGGGGCTGTCGGCGATTATGCTGGCCAACGTGTGGGTGTTCGAGGTGATCCGCTACGTCGGTGTAGCTTATCTGGGCTGGCTCGCGTTCAAAGCTCTGCGACGGGCGATGACCTCGGACGAGGTTGCCCTGGGCAAACCTGTTACCGGCTCGCTACCCACCATCTTCGCCAAAGGCGCGGCCATTCATCTGACCAATCCAAAGGCGATCCTGAGCTGGGGGTCCATCTACGCCATTGTCGCACCGAATGACGCGAGCCTTGCGATGTTGCTCGGCTACTTCTGCTTGCTCTACGCGGGCTCCTTGATGATTTTCATTGGCTATGCGTTTTTGTTTTCATCACAGCGCATGGTCAGCGCCTACCGTCGCGCCCGCCGCTGGTTCGACTTTGCGTTTGCAGGTTTCTTTGGGCTGGCGAGTTACAAAATTTTGACGGTTCGGCTCTCATGATCCTGGGCATTGGCACAGACCTCGCGAATATCGACCGCATTCAGGGCACGCTGGATCGGTTCGGGGACCGTTTTCGCAACCGTGTGTTCACTGACACCGAACAGCGCAAGGCCGAACTGCGCCACGACACCGCAGGCACTTATGCCAAACGCTGGGCCGCGAAAGAGGCGTGTTCCAAGGCGTTGGGTACCGGTCTGCGCATGGGGATTGCCTGGAAGGACATGGCCGTTACCAATCTGAAGACCGGCCAACCGGTGATGCATGTCACGGGTTGGGCGGCGGAACGGTTGAAAGAGATGACGCCCGAAGGGCATGAGGCGATCATCCATGTCACCTTGACCGACGATCACCCCTGGGCCCAAGCCTTTGTCGTGATCGAGGCGCGCCCGCTTCACGATGCGCCCGCGCAGCCTTGACTTGCCCCCACCTGACCCGCATGTAGCACCCCAACGAACTAACGACCGGAGAGCAGTATGGCCGAGGAAACCAAAACAGGTAGCGGCGTCTGGGAGACGATCAAAACCATCGTCTATGCCCTGCTGATCGCGGGCGTATTCCGTACGATCCTGTTTCAGCCTTTCTGGATTCCATCCGGCTCAATGAAGCCCACCCTGTTGATCGGGGACTTCCTGTTCGTCAACAAGATGTCTTATGGCTATTCCTATGCGTCCTGTCCCAGCGTGATCATCCCAAGCGTTGGTCTGAACATTGACGCAGAAGATATCTGCGGCTGGATGCGGAGCGACGATAACACCCGTATCTGGGGGGGCGAACCGGAACGCGGTGACGTCATTGTGTTCCGTCATCCGGTCAGCGGTCGGGATTACATCAAGCGCTTGATCGGCCTGCCCGGAGACCGCATTCAGATACGCGAAGGCCAGATTATCCTGAATGGAACTCCGGTACCGCAAAAACCCGATGGTGTGTTCACCGAGGTGGCCGCTCCGCAAGGATCGCAGGGGCTGCGCCCGCGTTGCGAAAACGGTCCGGTTGGCTTTGGCGGCGTATGTGAAAAGTCGCGCATGATCGAAACCCTGCCGAATGGTGTGTCCTACGAAGTTCTGAACATCGGCAATCAGGCGTCGGACAACACAGGCATCTATACCGTGCCCGAAGGCCACTATTTCTTTATGGGTGACAACCGCGACAATTCCAGCGACAGCCGCCTGCCGCAATCTGCAGGTGGCGTAGGCTATGTGCCCTACGAAGGCCTGATCGGGCGGGCAGACCGCATTCTGTTCTCGTCCGCAGGCCGGTCGATGCTGTTCTTCTGGACATGGCGTGGCGACCGTTTCTTTAAGGCGGTCAATTGAAACTATCGTCCGAAACAAAAGCGTTCCAGCAGCGGCTTGGGTATGAATTTGCCAAACCCGAGTTGCTGGTCCGCGCGTTGACCCATGGTTCGGTGTCGTCGTCGACACGCCCTGATAACCAGCGGCTGGAGTTTTTGGGCGACCGTGTGTTGGGGCTAGTCATGGCCACTGCACTGCTAGAGGCCGACAAGAAAGCCTCGGAAGGGCAGCTTGCGCCTCGTTTCAATGCGCTGGTCCGCAAAGAGGCGTGTGCCGATGTGGCCCGCCAGATCGATCTGGGCGCGGTGCTGAAACTGGGTCGGTCCGAGATGTTATCGGGTGGTCGCCGCAAGCAGGCTTTGCTTGGTGACGCGATGGAGGCGGTGATCGCCGCAGTTTATCGCGATGCAGGTTTTGAGGCCGCACGCGACGTAATCCTGCGCTTGTGGGGCGATCGCGTTCACAACGTCGAGGCCGACGCGCGCGACGCCAAGACCTCGCTTCAGGAATGGGCGCAGGCGCGGGGGCAGAAACCGCCGTCATATGTTGAGATCAAGCGCAGCGGTCCCGACCATGCTCCGGTCTTCACCATTGCCGCGCGCCTACAGGATGGCACCGAAGCGCAGGCGACGGCCGGGTCCAAACGTCAGGCTGAACAGGCCGCTGCCAAGGCTATGTTGGCCCGGTTGGACGCAGCGAACTAGCGGGCGGGTGGCAGCACCCCTTCGCTCTGTAGAACCTTCAAAACGCTTACGATGGTCTTGGTGCTGACATCGATTGAACCGGTTAGCGCGACTCCAATGCCGCCGTTGCCGATTTCCACCGTGCCGCCGCTATCATATTTAGGGGACAAGGATGCCAACTCGGGCGGTGTTTTCGGGCAGACCGGTGTTTTTCTCAGAATTGCATCGCCGGCTTTCAGAAAGATGGCACGGGCATCCTGCAGAATTATCTTTACGTCATCTGAGACCAGATTTTGATCCGCGAGGGTCAGATCCAAATTCGACAGTTTGAAAAACACACACTGATCCTTCACGATGGCGGAAGCTGAGGTGGAAAAGGACAAAGCATATGTGGCGGTTTTTTCCTGCCGCTCGGGCGTCTGGCCAAGTGCCCGGTCGCACTTGAACGTGTCCATTTCAAACCGTCCCTGTATCGAGATTTCCTGACCATCCGCCACTGCATCGACGGTGTCCAAGGCGATCTCAACATTGCACCCGTCCGTGAAACTGGTATCCGCGAGGGCTTCAGGTAAAGCCGCCTGGATATTGCTCAAATCTAACAAAGCGTTGACGCCGATACGGGTAGGGGTCTGATCCGTCAATGTCAGGGTCAATTGGTAGGGCGCTTCGGTGTCCTGCAAAGTGAAGGACTAAAGAAAGTCCAGCGTGACGTCTTTTGCGCCCGCGACCGAGCCCACCGACAAAAGCGCGCAGATCAACGGGACCAAGCGGTTCTTCATTTGATGATCCCCAGCCCACGTTTGTCCTGCAGCAACGCAACAAGCTCTAAAAGTGTGGTCGAACTGGTATCGACCGACCCGCTCAGTGCGGCCCCGATGCCGCCCTCGCCGATTTCCCGTATCCCGCCGGACGAAAAATTGGGATCAAGCCCGGCTAGTTCCGGGCAAATCGGGTTCTCGGCCAAAACCTCGCCGCCTTTTTCCAGAATGAGCGCGCGCGCTTTGTCGGTGATACCGATCCAATCGGAAACGGTGCCAGCAAATTCCTGCAAGTCCAGTTCGACGCCCTCCAGACGCAAGAGGATGCAATTCCCCTTGGCGTCTGCGCCTGCTTTGCCCACGACATCAACGTTGTGGCCGAACAGCAGGACACCCCGGTAGGCACTTTGGGATCGTCGGTGTCACACGCATGAAATTTGGCCTGAACCTATCCGTCGACAGTCAGGGCATCGCCCTCTGCAGCCGTCTCGGTAACTGCCAAAGCAAATCTTTGTTTGCAGGATTCTTTAAGAACGTTCGAAAAGATCCACGGCGCGCTCTTTTGCAGCGCTCCGAGGCCTAAAAACGCCTCAACCCCAAGTCGGGGCGTCAGACACGTCGCTGAGCGAGAGGTAGAGCGAGTAGGGGATGTCCTTTCCTTTGACCGAAACGCTGTCGGCCACTTTGAAAGCGACGTCGTTCGCGTGGGCTGTACCGGCCGGCAATGCCAATGACACAAGCGCGGCACCAATGCGCAGTGCTGCGGTGCTTCAGGCGATGCACCCCACGCGGTTTGCCGGATTTATAAGCCGGTTCATTCACAGCCCCCATTTCGTAGCGGTTTAGCAGCTTTAGCCATAGGGGGCTAAGATAATACCCGTTGGGTTACTCCACTCGAATAAATCCGGTCAGCCCGGTCTTTTGGTGTTCGATTACATGGCAATGAAAGGCCCAGTCTCCCGGGCTGTCGGCGACCAATGCAATCTCGGCCACTTCGTCTTTCAAAAGCAGCATCGTGTCTGTCACAAGCGGCGGCAGTTGGCGCAGGTTCGACCGCAGCGGAACGAAGGCCAACCCATGCAGGTGGATCGGGTGCAGGTTGGGGGATTCGTTTCGCAGCCGAAGGATGTAGCTTTTGCCCATTTCCAGCGTTGCCAAGGGTCCAACGCCTTGCGCGGCGTCACCCGGCCAGGGTGTGCGGTTGATGGACCAGAAATTATACCCCAATGAGCCACAGAAGCCGTTATTCGGCTCGATCCCTTCCGGAGTCCAGCCAAAAACAAAATCATGCACTTCGGCATTGGCCAAATCGGGTTTGGCGATGGGGTTCACGGGCAGTGGCCGCAATTCTTGCAGATCCCGCGCTGCTGATGCTCCGTTTGAGCGCAATTGCGCCATGGCTTTGTGCGGCTGACCAGGGAGCTTAGCCATCAATGAAATGGTCTTGCCCTCGTCTGCTGGCATTGACACAGCAAAATCCACACGCTGACCCGGACCGACCAACAGCGCGTCGTCTGTACTGGGCATTGGGACCTCGATCTCAAGCGGGTGCCCATCCCATGCGATGATCCGTGCGTTTCCGCCCTCAAGATGCAGCTTGTAGATGCGGGTTGTGTCCGTATTGACCACCCGCAGCCGCACCAGACCGCCTGTCGGATGATCGTAGACAGGATTTTGCAACCAGTTGGCGGTGTGCACGTTGCCGAAGGTACCAGCCCGTGCCGCTCCACGCTGCGTGTAAGCGGGTAGAAAGGCACCCTCTTCGTCCAGTCGGAAATCGCGCAGGTTGATCACCTGTTCGCTGTCGAAGCCCGGGTTTTCGGGCTCGGCAATCACCATGACGCCAGTCAGACCGTGGGCCATTTGTTCCATCGTCATGCAATGGGGGTGGTACCAGTAGGTGCCTGCATCCGGCGGGGTGAATTCATAGTCAAACAGCTCGCCCTGACCCATCGGCATCTGGGTCAGGTAGGGCACGCCATCCATCCCGTTGGGAATACGTAAGCCATGCCAGTGCATCGCGGTATAATCCGGCAGCGCGTTGCGCACCGGCAGTCGCATGGCCTCGCCTTGTTTGCCATAAAGAACCGGTGGAGGCGCGTCCGGTGACAGGCTGACGATCCCGGTCGTGACCGTATCGCTCAGGGCGAAGCTTGCCGGTTGGATCGTCAGCTCTTGAGTGCCGTTTGCCAATCCGAAACCGCCCAGGGTCAGCGCGCCAGTGGCGGCTCCGCTGGCCAAAAGAAACTCCCGACGTTTCATGTTGTGCCTCATCATCTGAATGATCGCCTGGCTGGCAATGGCGCGGCGTTACCCCCGATTGCCACTGTATTTGCATGGCTGCAATGCGACAAAACCCTCTGGCCCGCCGGGCCTTTCTGCTATAGGGGTGCGCACTTGCAAACAGGATCGCCAGAAACATGACCACAAGCGCCGGATTTATCGCCCTGATCGGAGAGCCCAACGCGGGCAAATCCACCCTGCTGAACCGCATGGTGGGGGCCAAGGTTTCGATCGTAACGCATAAGGTGCAGACCACCCGCGCCCGTATCCGCGGTGTGGCGATGGAGGGCGACGCGCAACTGGTTTTTGTCGACACGCCGGGCCTGTTCAAACCGCGCCGCCGTCTGGACCGTGCCATGGTCGCCGCTGCGTGGGGCGGGGCTGCGGATGCCGATATCGTCGTTCTGCTGGTCGAAGCCCATCGCGGCATCACCGAAGGCGTCGAGCGGATCCTCGAAGGTCTGGAAGAGATCGGGCAGGGCCGCACGGTCGCCCTGGCGATCAACAAGATCGACAAGGTGCAATCTGAGGTGTTGTTGGCGCTGACCAGTGACCTGAACGCGCGTTATCCCTTTGCCGAAACTTTCATGATTTCTGCCGAAAAGGGTTATGGTGTCGACGATCTGCGCAAGTGGCTGGCTTCGGAGCTGCCCGAAAGCCCTTGGCTCTATCCCGAGGATCAGATCGCCGATCTGCCCCTGCGCATGATTGCTGCCGAAATGACGCGCGAGAAACTGACCCTGCGCCTGCATCAGGAATTGCCCTATCAGCTGACCGTTGAGACCGAGAACTGGGAAGAACGCAAGGATGGCTCGGCCAAGATCGACCAGGTCATTTACGTCATGCGCGACGGCCACAAAGGCATCGTGCTGGGAAAACGCGGCGAGACGATCAAAGCCGTCAGTCAGGCTGCCCGCGCCGAACTGGAAGAGTTCCTCGACCGCAAAATCCACCTGTTCCTGCAGGTCAAAGTCCGGCCCAACTGGTTGGAAGAATCCGAGCGTTACTCGGAAATGGGACTGGATTTCAAAGACGGCAACGCATGACCCGCCTGACGGCTGATTTCTGGGTTCACGCCTATCTGGCGCGGCTACGGTTTCAGGAGATCCCGGCTTTTGTCGTGGCCCATGGCGACGACACTGCCGGTGCGGTCTTGGTCAAACTGAATACTCTCGACGGTCGCGCAACAGCCTTCCAACGTAGCTTTGATCTGATGAGCGGCGAACGCAAATGGGTTGAGCTGTCCAGCGGTGAGGAAACCGAGGTGGACGACGCCATCACCCGCCAGCGCAGCTTTGACCCCGACCTCTGGGTGATCGAGGTCGAGGACCGGCAAGGTCGGCACCTGTTGGGCGAAGAAGGCTTGGAATAACCTCTACCACCCAGTCGACTTTCCTTTGACGTCATGCCCGATTGCGTTGGGCGCGCCGCCCGCAAACTCTCGCACTTTCCCGGCGAACGTTTTGAAGTACGGTTGAGACTGCACATGCGCCAGTGTATCGGCGCTGTCCCAGCGACCCCAGTGAAACCGGGAAACCCCGTCATCGGCGACCGCAACCTGATAGGTGAACTTACCGGCAGCGTCCGGATCTGCATCGACGGCTGCAATGAAAGCGTTGGTCGTGGCTTCCCAATCGGCTTCGTCCCCGTCGAAGGTGTAAGTGATGGTGATACCTCGCATCGCGGCCTCCTGTTTAACGTTATTGTTAAATAAAGGATGGTGACAGCGTAATGTCAAGCCATAGAGCGTGCGATGACCCGCCAACAGTCGAGTTAACTGGCTGTGTTACCCGGTCAGTTCAACACCTGTTTGCCGCAGGACGTCTGCCAGTTTCGCTACGTCCTGAACCGGCCCCGGCACCTCACGGTCTAGGGCGGTGAACATCTCGACCGCTTGCGAGCCTCGGCCGCTGATCTCTAGCAAATGCGCGCCTCCGGGTCCGAATTTGAAGCTGTGCACCATACCTGCCGGGAAATGGACCAGAGTGCCCTCGGTCGCGACTTTGGTCTCTCCGTCGATAGTGAAATGTACCTCGCCCTTCACAACGAAAAAGGTTTCGTCCCATGGGTGCGTATGCGGGGGCGGCCCGTTCCCTTCGTGCCCATAATTCAGAGTGACGGCATAGTCACCAATTTGCTCAAGGCGCGCAAGCACCGTGATTTTGTCCCCCAATACATTCAGAGGTTCGGGGTAATTGGACGGAGACGTAAAAAATGACTTCTTCATGCTGTTCTCCAAAAGGCGTCGAGCGTGTGCCCCGCTCAAACCGATCAACACTAAAAATCCGGCGTAAATGCCAGCATCCCGTAGTTTAGCACAAAGGCCGTCGACAGGCTCTGACACCGGAACAGGGTGCGCAAGCGACGGCGACGACACATTTCAGAATTTTGGTTCCTGCACTCGTTTGAACAAGCTCTGCGGAATACTATCTGGAGATGCGTGCATATCCCTATCGAGTTGAAAAAGATGAAGTCTCTTGCCTTAAACTGCGGTTCCGCAGCTCTCGCCTTGGGCTTCATGTCAGTACCTACACTCGCGCAACAGCGACCGGGTTGGGTGTATCAGATCGACGGGCAGGTGGCCTATCAGGGCGATGCAAATCTGAGTGAGGGCGGCGATTTCTCGGCGAGCCGCGCCTTTTTGCGTACCACGGCGTTGTACAATTTTGATGGCGGAGCGTCCGCGGGACTGTCGGCCAGCATCGGTAGGTTTGACTACAACTTCAGTCAGGCGGACAACCAGCCATGGCAAGATATCCGCGATATAAGGATCTCGGTGCCGGTGCGGTTTCGTTTAGGCAATACAGCGAGCGTTTTTGTGTCGCCGCAGATCAGGTGGGACTATCAGAGCGGTGCCGAGGCGTCAGACGGCAGAACCTATGGCGTTTTCGCCGGTATCGCCTGGAAAATAAATGAAGGCCTGACCATCGGTCCGGCCTTTGGGGCGTTTTCACAACTCGAAGATGACGACGTCGACTTTTTTCCGGCGCTGCTGGTCGACTGGGACATCAATGACCGTTGGAACCTGAACACCGGCTCGGGAATTGGGGCCACGCAAGGTCCGGGCTTGACGCTCAGCTATGCGCTGAATGACACGATGAACGTTGCCTTGTCCGCGCGGTCAGAGAGAATTCGATTCCGGCTCGACGGCGATGGGCTGGCACCGAACGGAGTTGGTGAGGACAAAAGCATCCCTGTGGTTCTGTCCTTTGGCTATAACCTCAACCCCGGCGTCTCGCTGAACCTGTTCGCGGGGGCCGAGTTGGATGGGCGCCTGACGCTGGATGACGCGAATGGCACGGAACTTAGCCGCCAGAGCTATGAGACGGCTCCTCTGGTAGGGGTGGCTTTCCGAGCCCAGTTCTAAGTCCAAGGACCCTTGCAGATGCGCGCGCCTTGCGATCTGTTGCGCTGATAGGCCGAGCCGTACAGGAAAGGAGCCTGAATTGGACTGGCGCGATCACGGCATCCTTTTGACCACCCGCAGACACGGTGAAACTGCGGCGATTATTGAGGTGTTCACCGAAGATCACGGTCGACATGCCGGTGTCGTGCGCGGGGGCACCAGCCGTAAGGTCGCCCCGATCCTGCAACCCGGTGCGCAGCTGGATGTGCTTTGGCGCGCGCGGCTAGAAGAACATCTTGGCACCTTTCAGGTCGAGCCTCTGCGTTCGCGCGCGGCAGCCGCGTTCTCGGGGCGGATGGCGCTGGCGGGGCTGAACGCGGCCGTAGCGCTTTTGTCCTTTTGCCTGCCAGAGCGCGAACCGCACCCGGCGATCTACAAGCAGACCGAACAGTTGATGGATCTTTTGGGGCAGGACGAGATTTGGCCGCTGGCCTACCTGCGATGGGAGTTGGCCCTGCTGGAAGAGCTGGGGTTCGGTCTGGACCTGTCGGCTTGTGCCGTTACCGGGGCCACCGAAGGGCTGGTTTATGTTTCGCCAAAAACCGGACGTGCCGTCAGTGCTGAGGGGGCCGGGGAATGGGCGGACAAGCTGTTGCCCTTGCCGCCCTGCCTTCGCGGGCAAGGCACTGCGCCGGATGCCGAGATTGCGTCAGGGCTGAAAACCACCGGTTACTTCCTGGAAAATCATCTGGCGCCGTCATTGGGTCACCATCCTTTGCCCGTAGCGCGGGCAAGGTTCGTCGAGCAGTTCACTCGGCGGCTTTGAAAACCATTTCGTGCCCGTCTTCATTGCGCAGGATCAGTACGTCACCGGACACTTCGGATTGGGTCATGGCCATGAGGGCAGCGAAGTAAAACCCCTCGGCCTCTAAGCCGGCGCAGGCTGCGCGGGTTGCGCTGAGGTCCTGTATCTCGAACCACGGATAGGGCGCGTTCAATATGCCACTATAGCTGTTACAGGGAGCATTTCCGGCGATTTTGCCCTCTTCCGGGAACTGCAATAAAGCGCTGGCTTCAAAGGGCTGCCCGTCTATTTCCTGCAGGACCCACGTCTGGTCCGCCGCGCCATAGGCCGCGACGGATTCGTCCTTGTCGCATTGAAACAAGGCAAGCAGGGGCAAGGTTAAGATCAGGCGCATGATATGAGTGTCTTACCTGTGTACTGGCACGAAGGGAGCTTTAATAGGGTATCGCACCGCTTAGCAGCTCTTCGCGGACTTCCAAGCGGGGACGCCAATTGTACCGGGTGTCTTCGCGCACCAGATCCCAGAACAGCGCTCCGCTGTTGCGCCATGGGTCAAGGATGATGCCGTCAAGCATCGCGTCTCCTTTGGCGCTGATCCCGGCCGAATGGTGAATGATCCGGAAAGCGGTCGGGGGTGAGGTGGCCCAGTGCACGTCCAGCGTGCGGAAATTCTCCTGCTGCAGGCGGCGGGTCATGGCCTGAGCCCAATCATTGCACAGACCCTTTTCTCGGAATCCGTTAATGACCTTGGCATTATGAACGATCGCCGGATCGGTGACGTTCCAATCCCGCTTTAGCTGTTGGGAGTACGTGTAGGAGATCGTGGCGGCCCGTTGCGCCTCAACCGGATCGACGTTGGGACCAAGATCCTCAATCGCCTGCGCCAGAGTGTCAATATCGCTTAGACCTGCAGTCGGCTGAACGGTGGCACAGCCGCCTAAAGCAAAGGCTGCGAGTGTCGCCCAAAGCGCAAAGATTAGTCGGGTCATTTTATGCACACCATTCCCATGGTCCGGTTTGTTTCGCAGCGTGGCCTACCGGGGTTCGGGCCGAAAGCAAAGGGGGAAGTTTCCGCGCCGCGGGATCAGATTGAATCATGGTAGTCTTTGCACAAAATGAAAGTAGGGATGCGCGTAAAGCTGCCAACAAAAGAAAAGACCCGGCACAAGGCCGGGCCAGTTGGGGAAACGGGATACCGAAGTCTGGTTAGCCCAGCAAACGCCGTGCAATCACCTGTGCCTGAATTTCGGCAGCCCCCTCAAAAATGTTCAGAATGCGCGCGTCGCACAGAACGCGGCTGATCTTGTATTCCAATGCGAAACCGTTGCCGCCATGGATCTGCAGACCGTTATCCGCCGCTGCCCATGCCACGCGCGCACCCAGCAGCTTGGCCATGCCAGCCTCAAGGTCGCAGCGCTGCCCGTGGTCCTTTTCCCAAGCCGAAAAATAGGTCAGCTGACGTGCGATCATGATTTCGACCGCCATCATGGCCAGTTTGCCGGAGACGCGGGGGAAGTTGATCAGCGATTTGCCAAACTGCTTGCGATCCTGCGCGTATTGCATGGCGATATCCAGCGCGCTTTGGGCCACGCCAATTGCGCGGGCAGCGGTCTGAATGCGGGCGGACTCAAAAGTCTCCATCAGCTGTTTGAAGCCTTTGCCTTCCTCGCCGCCCAGCAGGTTTTCGCCTTTGACTTTGAAACCGTCAAAGCCCAGCTCGTATTCCTTCATGCCGCGATAACCCAGAACCTCGATCTCACCACCGGTCATGCCAGGGGTGGGGAATGGGTTCTCATCCGTGCCCGGTGTCTTTTCGGCCAGGAACATGGACAGGCCGCGGTGATCAGTTGTGTCCGGATTGGTGCGAGCCAGCAGGGTCATCACATGGGTCCGGGCCGCATGGGTGATCCAGGTCTTGTTACCGGTGATTTCGTAATCACCGTCGGCATTCTTGACCGCGCGAGTGCGCAGGCTGCCGAGGTCCGAGCCGGTGTTGGGTTCGGTGAACACGGCGGTCGGCAGAATTTCTGCGCTGGCCAGTTTCGGCAGCCAGTTGGCTTTCTGCTCGTCGGTGCCGCCCGCGATGATCAGCTCGGCTGCGATCTCGGATCTGGTGCCGAGTGATCCGACGCCGATATATCCGCGCGACAGCTCCTCGGACACGACGCACATCGAGGCTTTGGACAGGCCGAACCCGCCGAATTCCTCGGGGATAGTCAGACCAAAGACGCCCATCTCGGCCAGTTCCTCGATGACTTCCATCGGGATCAGTTCATCCTTGAGGTGCCATTCATGGGCATAGGGCTCGACCTTTTCGACCGCATAGCGACGGAACTGGTCGCGGATCATCTCAAGCTCTTCGTCCAGACCCGAGGCACCGAACATGGTGGCGCCTGCCTGATCTTCCATCAGCTCGACCAGACGACTGCGGGCAGCCTGCGAGTTGGCCTGCGCCATCAGCGTTTGAATTTCGGAAATCTGGAAGCCGGACAGAGCGTCCCAGCCCAGACCCATATCCTGAAGGCGAACAACTTCGCCCTGGTTCATGGGAATGCCGCCCGCAACCTGATGCAGGTACTCGCCAAAGGCGATCTGATGCAGCAGTTGTTCAATCTCGCCGAATTTACCATCGGCTTCCAGCGCCTCGGCCCAGCGTTGCATCTGTTTCAGCGACTGAGAATACGTGGCCAGCCAGGACAGGCCGTGGGCCGCTGTCTGGTTGGCTTCGATCAGGGCACCGGAGACCCGGCCATCCGCTGAAACCATGCCGCGAACAGACTCGCGCGCGCGCTCGAACACTGTTTCAACGGCGGGTGCGGCCGCACGGGTCAGCGTCAGAAGATCGGGCAAAATCGCGGTTGTCGTCATCTGGGTCATATCCTGTCCGTCATGGGCCATGAATCGTGTCCTTTTCTCGTGTCGTCTGGTCATATCATGCTGCACGTGCAGCGCAACAAAAATACGTATTACGTGGCGAAAAAGTTCTAAAATTGCTTTGACGTTTTTGCAGTGCAGCGCCCGTCAGAGGTGATATCACGGGGTCATGACATTGTTTTCCATAATAACTCTGCACGATCTTCTGTTCGCCATGGGCGTTGCCTTTCTGGCGGGCTGGGTCAAAGGAATAGTCGGCTTTGCAATGCCGATGGTGCTGGTATCCGGGCTGAGTATCTTCCTTCCGCCCGAGCTGGCCATCGCCGGACTGATCCTTCCCACACTGGTAACTAACGTCTTTCAGGCCTTGGGGCAGGGCGTTCCGGCCGCTGTGTCATCGATCAAGCAGTTTCGTATTTTCCTGATCGTGGGTTTGATGTTCCTTCTGGCGGGTGCGCAGTTGGTCACTTTGGTGCCAACGTCGACCTTTCTGTTGATGATCGGCATTCCGGTCGCGTTTTTTGCGTTGATTCAGGTGTTGGGTGTGAAGCTGGTACTGGAAAAGCCATCGGCCCGGATCGAGGTTCTCATGGGAGCGGTGGCAGGCTTCATTGGGGGCATGTCAGGTATCTGGGGGCCGCCGACCGTTGCATATCTGACGGCTTTGAATACTCCAAAAGCGGTTCAGATGCGGGTTCAGGGTGTCATTTACGGCCTTGGCGCAATTGCGCTGGTACTGGCGCATCTGGGGTCGGGCATTCTGAGGGCTGACACGGCGCCATTCTCCGCTGCACTGATTGCGCCGGCGGTGGCCGGGATGTGGGTTGGTATGCAATTGCAGTCACGGATCGACCAAGCGCTGTTTCGCAAGGTGACGCTGATGGTGCTGCTGGTTGCCGGACTGAATCTGCTCCGCCGCGGGCTGATGGGTTAACCCCTGCTATCCACAAGCCGGAGCGTGTAATACAGCCCGAGCATCAGGAAAAACAGCCCCGAGATATCGCCGATCAAAAAGGCAACGTATTCCACCCTTGCGCTGCCAAAGGCCATATTGGTCAAAGCGGAAACAAGGAAGGACGTGACGACACCTACTCCCATGACGCACGACCAACAGGGCTTTCGGTCGGGGCTGGGAAACAGATCCCAGCCTGCCCATTTACACAGGTAGAAAACGGCCGGAACGGTTGTAACAGCGATGACGATCGCCAGCAGCCGGCTGGGTAGAAAGACATCCGTGCCGCCAAGAAACGCAAATACGACGAAGACCCCGGGCAGCAAGGCGAAAATCGCGCGCCATCCCAGCAACCACGCTGCCAACACGCGCACGCCATGCGGCAGAAACAGAAGGCTGGCCCGGCTTGGGTATTCCGGAAAAAACACGTTTTGCAGCGGCATCAGGACCTCGAAGGTGAGGAATGACGCAACTACATAAGCCAATGAGGCGAAGAATGTGTCAGAGGCCCATCTGCGCACGGTGTTTAGCCATCGGTGCGCAGGTTGGGCGCATCATTTGGGCGCATGAACGATATACCGTCCCCGGTTGGCGCTGCCGCTTTGGGACAGGTAGCCCTTTTGTACCAACGATTTCAGCGCACGGAAAAACGTCGGGCGCGAAACGCTTTGGACAAGCGTGTGCTCGATCAGACCGAAGGTGCGGACTTCCTGATCAGCTTTGGACAGTTCTTCGGCCGCATAATAAATGTCGCGCTCAACCGGAGAGAGTTGCTCAAGGCCCAGAGTCCGTTCCATACTCTGCATCAATTTGCGAAGTTCGGTCAGTTTCGAGATTTCCGTCATTTCTTTTTACCTGTTGTTTCCTTGTCGTCTTTCGCGCGTGCGCGAAATTTGAGAAGCTTGCTGAATTTCAATGATACTCAGTGCGTCTCATATTGACACCCATCCCCGGTGGATTACACTAGATAGTTGATTAGGTTGCTCAAATCGCGAATGTGAGTGCGCGCTCATGAGTAGCCCCAAGGTCTTTTTACTTCCCGCCCGGTGCGCAAGCGCCGGGCTTATTCATCCTAATGACATCGGGAAATACTCTAATCCAGTGGGTCGGGCAACGTATTTGTATATGCATTGTGCATTATACAACTATAAGGTGATGGTCTTGATTCCGCTCGCCTGACGCAAAGAAAAGGGGGCGAGATCGCCCCCTATAATTTTATCCGATTGCGACGGCTTTGATGTCATCGTCAATAAAGGGAAGATATTGCTCAAAGTTTTCCGCAAACATCTGCACCAGTTTTTCCGCCTGCTTGTCAAAGGCGGCCTGATCATCCCAGGTGCGGCGCGGGTCCAGCAGCACTTCGGCCACGCCAGGCACCGAGACCGGGACGTCAAAGCCAAAGTTGGCATCCTTGCGGAACTCAGCATCACGCAGCGAACCTTCCAGAGCAGCAGTCAACAAGGCACGTGTCGCGCGAATCGGCATCCGGCTACCAACGCCATAGGCGCCGCCGGTCCAGCCGGTGTTGACCAGCCAGCAGGTCGCGCCGTGCTGGGCGATCTTGTCGCGCAACAGATTGCCATACTCCTCGGGGCGGCGCGGCATGAAGGGCGCACCAAAGCAGGTTGAGAACGTTGGCTGAGGCTCGGTGATACCACGTTCGGTGCCGGCAACCTTCGAGGTGAACCCGGACAGGAAGTGATACATCGCCTGCGCCGGGGTCAGCCGCGCGATCGGAGGTAGTACACCGAACGCATCACAGGTCAGCATGATGATGTTCTTCGGGTGCCCACCCAGCGCGCTGCTCGACGCGTTCGAGATGTACTCCAGCGGGTAGGCACAACGCATGTTCGCGGTCAGCGAGTCATCCTCGAAATCCAACTCCTTGGTTTCGGGATCGAAGACCATATTCTCAATCACTGTGCCGAATTTGCTGGTCGTCGCGTAGATTTCAGGCTCGGCTTCGGCGTTCAGATTGATTGTCTTGGCATAGCAGCCGCCTTCGAAGTTGAAGGTGCCGCGATCCGACCAGCCATGTTCGTCGTCACCGATCAGGGTGCGCGACGGGTCGGCCGACAGGGTGGTCTTGCCGGTGCCGGACAGGCCAAAGAACACTGCGGTGTCGACCGGGTTGCCGACGGCGTGGTTGGCCGAGCAGTGCATCGGCATCACACCTTTTTCAGGCAGCATGTAGTTCAGAAGGGTAAAGACCGATTTCTTGTTTTCGCCCGCGTATTCGGTTCCGCCGATCAGGATCACCTTACGGTCGAAATTCAGGGCGATCACGGTCTCGCTGTGGCAGTCGTGTTTAGCCGGGTCAGCTTTGAAGCTGGGGCAGTTGATGACGGTAAAGTCAGCAACGAACTCTTCCAGATCTTCGCGATCGGGACGACGCAGCAGGTGGCGGATGAACAGGTTGTGCCAGGCCATTTCGGTGACCATACGCACGTTGATCGAGTAGGCCGGATCGGCACCGCCAACGAGATCCTGCACGAAATAATCGCGGCCCTTCATGTGCTCGAGCATGTCGGCATACAAGGCGTCAAACCCTTCGGGGGTCATCTCGGCGTTGTTTTCCCACCAGATGGTGTCAACTACGCTGTCGGTTTTGACGACGTGCTTGTCCTTGGGCGAGCGGCCGGTGAATTTGCCGGTGGTGACCAGGAAGGCTCCGCCATTGCCAAGGGTGCCTTCGCCGCGCTTCAGCGCTTCTTCGATCAGCGCCGGTTCCATGAAGTTGTAATAGACATTGCCCAGACCCTCGATGCCCTGATCTTCGAGGCGGAATTGCGGGTTAACCCGTCCAGATGTCATGCGTTTCTTCTCCTGTGGCGGCGCGCCGGCGGTTGGGCCGGGGTGCGCTCTTGGGGCAGTATACCGGGAAAAACCGGCGGATGAGCGCGTCTTATCACGGTCGTTCAGGGCATGAACAGCACGGTTTGGCGTAGTTAGCGCAACCAAGTCAAAGTTTAGCGCCACCACAAATTTCCTGTCGGAAAACAAGGCGCTTTTCCGCGCGTATTAACGGCTTTTTTGCCGCAACTGTGTGACAACAATCGCACGATTCGCAGATACGGATTGATTCGGGGCCGTAAAAACGCCAAAGATGCCTTACTAATAAGCGAATTATTGCGTGAGTGAGCAGGAATAGGGGTTAACCCGATGTCGAAGATTGCATTGGTAGACGACGACAGAAATATTCTGACGTCCGTTTCTATGACGCTCGAAGCCGAAGGGTTCGAGGTCGAGACATATAACGATGGGCAGGCAGCGCTGGACGCTTTCAACAAGAAGCTGCCGGATATGGCCGTTCTGGACATAAAGATGCCGCGAATGGATGGGATGGACCTGTTGCAGCGGCTGCGGCAGAAAACCCAGATGCCGGTGATTTTCCTCACATCCAAAGATGACGAGATTGACGAAGTTCTGGGTCTGCGCATGGGTGCGGATGACTACGTCAAGAAACCATTTTCGCAGCGCCTTCTGGTCGAGCGCATTCGTGCGCTGCTGCGCAGGCAAGAGGCGACGTCGGGCGATGTGACAACGGCCAGCACTGGTGATGCCAAGGTTATGGAACGCGGTGATCTGCGGATGGACCCGCTTCGCCACGCGGTCAGCTGGAAGGGGTCGGACGTTTCTCTGACGGTGACCGAGTTCCTGCTATTGCAGGCGCTGGCGCAGCGACCGGGCTTTGTCAAAAGCCGTGATCAGCTGATGGACGTTGCCTACGATGATCAGGTCTATGTGGATGACCGCACGATCGACAGCCATATTAAACGCCTGCGCAAAAAGATGCGCGCCGCGGATCCGGAGTTCTCGGCGATCGAAACACTGTACGGAATTGGGTACAGGTACAACGAAGAATAGGCGTGGCCACACACTAGGGGTAAGCGGGTCTCGTGCGCGATACCGAACAAGCCAGCGAATTGCGGGACGGTGATGTCGTTCTGGGGGATGATTGGGTCATCCCGCAGGACCCCGAGTCGGCCGAGCTGAGGGCGTCGCGTCGCCGTCGCAACCTGTTCGCAATGCGTGGCTCGCCGCTGGCCCGCAAGATCATCACCTTCAACCTGATTGCTCTGGTGACCCTGGTCACCGGGCTGCTCTACCTCGACGATTCTCGCGATGAGCAAGTTCAGCAGACTGCACGCAACCTGATTGGTGACGCGCAGCTGGTCAGCAACGTGTTTGAGACGCAGTTGCGGCAGAAAACCCCCGGCTTGTCTCAGGGTACAAGCGCGCTTGACGTGAAAGACACGCTCGCAGGTCTCAGCCTTCCCGCGGGGGGCGAGGTCTTTGTTTATGATGCGCGTGGAACGCTGATCGGTTGGGCGCGCGGGGCGGCTTCGCAGTCATCGCCGCTGATGGCGGAAGCCGAGCTACAGACAGGCAGCACGCTGATCAGCGATGCCTTGAACGCCGTCTGGACCGGTTTGTCACGCGTGTTCACGGGCGCCGAACCTAATGAGGCGCCGACTCTGGCTCAAAGGGTTCAGGCCATCATTCCCGGCGCGTTGCAAGGGCAAATGCAGGTGCAAGCGGTCAAGGATGACTTTGGCGAAACGGTGATCGTGGCCGCAGCACCGATCCTGCAAAATGGCGCTGCCGTTGGGGCCGTTGCCATGGCTGGACCATCCGGGGAAATCGACGCACTGGCCCGCCGCGAGCAAGAGCGCATCCTTCAGATGTTTGTTGTCGCATTGCTGGTCTCGATCGGGCTTAGCCTGGTTTTGGCGTCGACCATCGCGAACCCGCTGGCCGATCTGGCCGCCGCTGCTGAATTGGGCAAGGATCGGGGGGCAGGCGTGAACCCGGGCCGAATCCGTATTCCAGACCTTACCGCACGTCCGGATGAGATCGGACTGCTAAGCCGGTCGCTGCGCGGCATGGTCACCGCGCTGTACAACCGGATCGATGCGAACGAACAGTTTGCCGCCGATGTGGCGCATGAGATCAAGAACCCGCTGGCCAGTCTTCAATCTGCAGTGGGAACGTTGCGGATGGTCACACGTGAGGACCAGCGCGAAAAACTGATGGGCGTGATTGAACATGATGTGCGCCGGCTGGATCGTCTGGTCAGCGATATCTCGAACGCATCACGCCTGGATGCCGAACTGGTCAAGGAAGAAGAGCAGCCCTTCGACCTTTTGAAACTGGTTGGAAATATCAGCCAGTATCTGGGTGAAGAGGCGCGGACCAAAGGCATCGACTTTATCACCGATCTGCCGGCTGATCCGATCGTTATCGACGGACTTGAGGCGCGACTGGCGCAGGTTTTTGTCAACCTGATCACCAACGCGATTTCGTTCTGTGAGGAAAGTGATGCCATTCGTGTCTGGGTTCGGCGGCGTGAAAACCGCGTGCTGGTCGTGGTCGAAGACACGGGCCCAGGTATCCCGGAACAGGCTTTGACCAAGGTCTTCAAAAGGTTCTATTCACAGCGCCCAGCCGAACATTTCGGCAATAATTCGGGCCTTGGGCTGGCGATTTCCAAGCAGATTGTCGAAGCGCATGGCGGCGTGATTTGGGCCGAGAACATTCGACCGACCGAAGCCGACATTACCTCGGACCCGCTGGGTGCACGCTTTGTCGTTGGGTTGCCCGTATAAGTCATGAATGGCGCGACCCTCTTTGAGTCAGAAGACAAGGACACGGCCATTATCCACGCAAGCTGCGTCGCCGTTGAGGGGCGAGGCGTGCTGATTGTCGGGTCTTCGGGGACGGGGAAATCGTCTCTCGCTTTGCAGATGATAGCCCTGGGGGCCGATTTGGTCGCGGATGACAGGGTGGAGTTGCGCGACGGTGAGGATCAGGTGATGGCTGATGCGGCACCGAACATCCGTGGGATGATCGAAGCCCGCGGTGTTGGATTGCTCCGGGCGTCATCGATAGGGCCGGTTAGCGTAAGCTATGTCGTGGACATGGATCAGCCCGAGCCGGAGCGTTTGCCGGAACCGGTTTCGGTCCGAGTCCTGAGGCAAACTGTTCCCTTGCTTCGGGCGTGCGGCGTCCCCAATTTGGCAGCAGCACTTATGCAACTGACAAAGATGGGGCGCGTGGACCCGGAATGGCCCAGCAAATGAAACCGCAGCGGCGCATCGTTCTGGTGACCGGTCCCTCGGGGGCCGGGCGGTCAACAGCGATCCGTGTTCTTGAAGATTTGGGTTTTGAGGCCATCGACAATCTGCCGATGGGTCTTTTGATGCGCCTGTTGGACGGTTCCGAAAATGATCGCCCGATGGCGCTGGGCATCGACGCGCGCAACCGCGATTTCTCGACCATCGGGTTTGTTGAACTTGCCGTTCGCCTGCGTCGGATGGAGCAGGTTGACCTGACAATACTCTATCTCGATTGCAGCGACGAAGTGCTGTTGCGCCGGTTCTCGGAAACCCGCAGGCGCCACCCGGTTGCGGCCGATGCCAGTCCTGAAACCGGTGTTCGGCAGGAGAAAGAGCTGTTGGCCCCAATCCGCGAGATCGCCGACACCCTGATCGATACCAGCCCATTGAACGTTCACCAGCTGCGCGAGGAGGTCGAGCGTTGGTTCGCGCCGAAAGGCGGTCGGCATCTGGCCGTGTCGATCGAGTCGTTCTCATACAAACGCGGCCTGCCGCGCGGGCTGGATATGGTCTTTGATTGCCGGTTCTTGGCAAACCCATATTGGCGCCCGGAACTGCGGGCGGAAGATGGTCGAAACCCGGACGTGGCGCACTATGTTCAGTCAGATGCGAACTATGCGCCGTTTTTCGACCGGGTTGTCGATCTGTTGAAATTGTTGTTGCCGGCATACCGGGCCGAGGGCAAAGCGCACCTCTCGGTAGCCTTCGGGTGTACAGGAGGGCAACACAGATCGGTTGCAACCGCCGAAGCGGTTGCAAAGGCACTTGCAGAAGAGGGGCAGCAAGTGGCAATTAGGCACCGCGAAATGGAACGTCGATCGTTGAATGTGAGGCCGGATTGATCGGGATCGTACTCGTAGCACATGGCGGGCTGGCTCAGGAGTATCTGGCCGCAATGCAGCATGTGGTGGGGCAGCAACCTGGACTGGCCGCGATCTCGATCGAGGCCGACCATGATCGTGAAGCCAAGCAGGCCGAAATCTGTATTGCTGCAGACAGTGTCGATGTCGGAGACGGTGTCGTCGTGGTAACTGACCTGTTCGGGGGAAGCCCATCGAATCTAAGTTTGAAGGCCTGCACGCCGCAGGATCGCCGTATCCTTTACGGTGCAAACCTGCCTATGCTGATTAAACTGGCCAAAAGTCGCCACCTGCCGATCGGAGATGCGGTCCGGCGGGCGATGGAGGCTGGACGTAAGTACATTAACGCGCAGAACGTGACGTTGGATTAAGACCGGATTGATTAAGAATGACCAATCGAAGCTTGAAAATAATCAATGAAAAGGGGCTGCACGCCCGCGCCTCGGCCAAGCTGGTAGAGGTCGTGGAAGGATTTGATGCGCAGGCCGAGGTGTCCAAAGACGGACTTTCTGCATCAGGGGATAGCATCATGGGTCTTTTGATGTTGGCAGCCTCGCGCGGAACGACTATTGACGTCGAGACGTCCGGACCGGATGCTGAGGCGTTGGCTGATGCATTGGAAACCCTGGTGAACGACAAGTTTGGGGAAGGGTTCTGATCGCTCAGTCGCGACATGAAGAACGGGAAGACCAGGAATTGGCGGAAACGACGCACGAGACCAAGACAGGCCCGGTTGTGGATGGGACAGAAGACCAGGGCGAAATCTACGACCGTAGAACCCTGACCTATGCGAACTCATTCGACGATGCCTGGACGTCTACGGCCATCCGCGCCATCGAATGGTGCACGGGTAAGCTGACCATTCTGCGAATGGTGAACAAGTTCGAGAAAAAGAACGAATACTATCGCGGCCAACGGTTCTGGGGCGGAGCCCTCAAGACTATGGGAATCGACCTGACCACACCGCAGGAACAGATTGCGCGTATCCCTAAGAAAGGGCCTGTCGTCGTCGTTGCCAACCACCCGCATGGGATGGTCGATGGCATGATCCTGGCCGAGCTTATCGGACAGGTGCGCAGCGACTACCGTATCCTGACCCGCTCGGTCCTGACAGGTCTGGATGAGGCGGCGACGTCTTTCATGATCCCGGTGCCATTTCCACACGACCCCGAAGCGCAAACCAAAATGCTGGAAATGCGCGGCAAGGCGATGGAGCACCTGAAAGACGGCGGCGTTGTTGCGCTGTTCCCGTCGGGCGTCGTGATGTCCTCAGACGATTGGTTCGGACCAGCGCTAGAGCGTGAATGGAACGTTTTCACCGCCAAGATGATCCGCCGTTCCGGCGCGCAGGTAGTGCCTATTTTCTTCCCCGGCAGAAACTCGCGTGCGTATCAGATCGCTAACAAACTGTCGCCCATCCTGCGGCAGGGGCTGTTGCTGCATGAAATCGTCCGCTCCTGCAACAAGCCGCAGTCGCCGGTGATTGGCGATCCGATTTCGGACGAAGACATGCAACTGCTGGAGCGTGATCCGCGCGGCTTCATGGCCTGGCTCAGAAAACACACCATGGCGCTTGGCCAATCACTCAAGCCCTGATCCGCTTTTCATCTGGCTGAAAATACCTCGGGGGTGAGCCCGGATGAAGTCCGGGCGAGGGGGCTGGCCACCTTGCTTAGCGTGTCGGAACCGGAGTTTCGCCCCGGTAATCATAGAACCCGCGTTCCGTCTTACGCCCCAGCCATCCGGCTTCGACGTATTTCGTCAACAGCGGGCAGGGGCGATACTTGGTGTCAGCCAGTCCGTCATGCAGCACGTTCATGATGGCCAGACATGTGTCCAACCCAATGAAATCCGCCAACTCCAATGGGCCCATGGGGTGGTTCGCACCCAGTCGCATCGACTGGTCAATCGACTGAACGCTGCCGACGCCTTCATACAAAGTATAAACCGCCTCATTGATCATCGGCATCAGGATGCGGTTCACGATGAAAGCCGGGAAGTCCTCTGCGCTGGCTGCGGTCTTACCAAGTCGGTCTACAACCGCTTTGCAGGACTTGAACGTCTCTTCATCCGTGGCAATTCCCCGGATCAGTTCGACCAACTGCATAACGGGCACCGGGTTCATGAAGTGGAACCCCATGAATCGTTCGGGCCGGTCCGTGCGGCTGGCCAATCGTGTGATCGAGATGGAGGATGTGTTGGACGTCAAAATCGTGTGCGGCTGTAGATGCGGCTGCAGGTCCTCGAAAATCGCCTGTTTGATGGCTTCGCGTTCGGTGGCGGCTTCGATCACCAGATCGGTCTGGCCCAATTCGGGCAGGTCAAGCGTGGTGTTGATCCTGCTAAGCGCCGTTTGCACATCCTCATCCGAGATTTTGCCCCGAGACGCCTGGCGTGCCAGATTGCCCTCAATCGTCGCCATAGCGCCATCCAGCGCGTCCTGCGATACGTCATTCAGCAGAACGTCATACTCCGCCAGTGCCAGAACATGAGCAATGCCATTGCCCATCTGCCCTGCGCCAATCACTCCGACTGATTTTACATCCATGTTCAGGTGCCTTTGTGTCACGGGATACGGCGACAGTATCGACAGATCGGGGTGGGCGGCAAGGGGATCAGGCCGTTCGAATTTGCTTCAAATGCGCACATTAGGAAATTCTCAAGATTCGCGGCTGCAAGATGGCAACCGGGTGAAAATGGGTGAATGTTATGAGCTATCATCAAACAGGCTCGGGGGAACCCGGGCATGACGTGTGTCAATATGACGGGTCGCGGCTGTGGTTTCGCGGTGCGCGGCGTGTGTTGGACTGGCCGTATATGGCGTGTGCAGGCGGGGATGAGACATACGGGCGATTTGTGGAGCGCCCGTTTGCAGCGATTCTTGAAGAGCGGTTGGAGCGGCGGATTCTCAATTTGGGTTGCCTGTTCAGCGGTGTAGATGCTTTGTGCCACGATCGCGGGCTGTTCGAACTGCTCAACGGTGCTGATATTTGCGTTGTTCAGGCGCCCGGGCTTCTCGGGCAATCCAACCGATTCTACCGCGTACATCCCAGGCGCAATGACCGATTTCTGGCACCAACGCAGGATTTGAGGAACCTTTACCCTGAGCTCGATTATACCGATGTGCATTTCGTGCGCCATCTGCTGACGTGTCTTCAGGGGTTTCACGACGCGCGATTTGAGGTTGTGGTCGATGAGCTCCGCCGCGGTTGGATTCGGCAGGTCGGCGATTTTCTGCAGCGGCTGAAAGCGCCGGTGGTTTTGCTGCGACTGCAAGTGCTTCGAGATGCGGAAGGCACGGATCATCCGGAAATTGCAAAGGTGTGCGTAACGGATCAGATGATAGAGGCCATTGGCGTACACTGTGTCGCCTGTGTCGACCTAAAAACGCAGGTGTGTGGGCAATCCGATGAACTCGAGGACATGTTGTTCGGAACGATGCAGCAGCCAATGGCGGAGCACATGATCGGCCCAGCTGCGCATCGGGCTATTGCCGCAGCGTTGACTGGACCAGTCCGAAATCTACACTAAAAAAAGCCCGCCTATTGGCGGGCTTTTTAGGTCTTTCAATGAAGAACCTTGTTCTCAGACTTACCCGAGTTTTTCGGTGAGTTCCGGCACGGCCTGGAACAGGTCTGCGACGAGGCCGAAGTCGGCGACCTGGAAGATCGGGGCCTCTTCGTCTTTGTTGATCGCGACGATGACCTTCGAGTCCTTCATGCCAGCCAGGTGCTGGATCGCGCCCGAGATGCCGACGGCGACATAGAGATCGGGGGCAACAACCTTACCGGTCTGACCCACCTGCCAGTCGTTCGGGGCATAGCCCGAGTCGACGGCAGCGCGCGATGCACCAACGGCGGCGCCCAGCTTGTCGGCCAGGGTTTCGATCAGTTTGAAGTCCTCTTCCGAGCCGACACCACGGCCGCCCGAGACAACAACGCCTGCCGAGGTCAGTTCCGGGCGGTCGCTTTCGGCAACCTTGTCCTCGACCCACTCGGACAGACCCGGGTTGTCGCCGACCGAGATGGTCTCAACCGAGGCCGAGCCGCCTTCGCCCGCTGCGTCAAAGGACGCGGTGCGGAAGGTGACGACTTTCTTGGCGTCGTTCGATTTCACGGTCTGGATCGCGTTGCCCGCATAGATCGGACGCTCAAACGTCGAGCCGTCAACCACGCCGGAGGCATCCGAGATCACCATCGCGTCCAGCAGGGCTGCAACGCGGGGCATCACGTTCTTGGCGTCGGTGGTGGCAGGGGCAACGATGTGCTCGTAGCCATCGGCCAGGCCCACGATCAGGGCTGCGGTCGATTCCGCAAGGCGGTGACCCAGCGATGCGTCTTCGGCAACCAGAACCTTGGACACGCCGTCGATCTTGGCGGCGGCCTCACCGGCAGCAGCGGCAGACCCGCCCGCGGCCAGAACGGTCACGTCACCCAGCGCCTTTGCGGCGGTGACAGCCTTGGCGGTGGCGTCCAGCGCCAGTTCGCCGTTGTTAACCTCTGCGAGAAGAAGAACAGCCATTACACAGCCCCCGCTTCTTTGAGTTTCTCGACCAGCTCATCAACCGAGCCTACGACGATACCGGCGGCACGTGCCGGCGGCTCTTCGGTTTTGACGACTTCCAGACGAGGGGTCACGTCGACGCCATAATCGGCGGCAGTTTTCTCATCCAGCGGCTTTTTCTTCGCCTTCATGATGTTCGGCAGCGACGCATAGCGCGGCTCGTTCAGGCGCAGGTCAACGGTCACGATGGTCGGCATCTTGACGCTGATGGTCTGCAGACCGCCATCAACCTCGCGGGTGATCTTGGCGCTGTCGCCTTCGATGTCCAGCTCGGACGCGAAGGTGCCCTGGCTCCAGCCCAGCAGGGCCGACAGCATCTGACCGGTGGCGTTCATGTCGTTGTCGATCGCCTGCTTGCCCGCCAGAACGATGCCCGGCTGCTCTTCCTCGACCACTTTGGCCAGGATCTTGGCAACGGCCAGCGGCTCGATGTCCTGATGGACGTCATCGGCAGCGACAACCAGAATGGCGCGGTCGGCGCCCATGGCCAGAGCCGTGCGCAGGGTTTCCTGCGCCTGCTTCACACCGATCGAAACCGCAACGACTTCGTCAGCCTTGCCCGCTTCTTTCAGGCGAATCGCCTCTTCCACCGCAATCTCGTCGAACGGGTTCATCGACATTTTGACATTGGCGAGATCAACACCGCTACCGTCCGCTTTGACGCGGACCTTCACATTATAGTCAATCACGCGTTTGACAGGCACGAGTACCTTCATTTTGCGCTTGCTCCTCACAAAAAACGGTAAGCCGCGTAGCGACTCCACCAATGCTCTCGGGGGACTGAATAGCGTCTCAGTTCATGCTGCAACAGAGCAAAATCGTCACGTCATGAACTTGAGACGTCGCGTTTCGTATATTTTGACGCCACGGCGCGAAAGAAAGTTGTTTCCGCAGTCGGCTTCAGCGGTTCGCGCCCGGAACCCACAACACGTCCGCCGTGCCGTTTTTGTTGGCGCAGCGGGCAGCAACAAAAAACCAGTCGCTGAGGCGGTTGAGATATTTTACAGCGACCGCGTTCACAGGCTCCATGTTGGTCAACTCGACTGCCAGCCGCTCGGCGCGGCGGGAAACCGTGCGGCAAACGTGCAGATGCGCCGCCAAATGCGAACCACCGGGCAGAATAAAGCTGCGCAGCGGCTCCAGTGTTTCATTCATGACGTCGATCTCGGCTTCCAGTCGGTCGATCTGAGCTGCAACGATCCGCAGCGGCGGGTAGTCGGCCTCGGCGTCCTTTTCCATGTCGGGGCGACAGAAATCCGCGCCCAGATCGAAAAGGTCATTTTGAATACGCGCCAACGCTGCATCGACATCGCCAACCGCCTCGGTCCGCGCGACGCCGACAAAGGCGTTCAGCTCGTCCACAGTGCCATACGCTGCCACGCGCCCCGAGTATTTGGCGACGCGTTCGCCATTACCCAGAGCAGTTTTGCCATCATCGCCGGTACGTGTGTAGATCTTGTTCAGAACGACCATTTATTGAACTCCCTGTCCGCGCAGGTAGACGTAAAGCACGATCAGCACCACGGCAATGAACTGAAACAGGATGCGCAACCGCATCATCTTGTTGCTTTTCATCGCGGCAGTCTTGCCGCTTTTGCCGAAATTGGAGATTCCAATCGCCAGCACGACGACGACCGCCGCCATGGCCAACAGCAAAACGACCATCAATAGGTCCATGAGTACACCGTCCGCGTTTTCGTTTCGTTAGGCTACCATGTAGCCGGACCGCCGTGAAAAGCGAACGAGAATCTTCGCCTCAGACGTCCGAAAGGATTCGGTCGATGGTGCGGGTTGGCAGAAGGCGGCGTAGGTATCCCGCGATATAGGTCGGTGTCGTAACATAGTACCGGGCACGCGGTCTTTTCGATTCGACCGCGTGGGCCAGCTTTTTGGTCACGGCCGATGCGGGAAGCTCGAAACGGTCCGGTCCCGAAGATTCGTACAGTCTTTTCAACAACGAAGACTCGTATTTTTCGCGCAGGGCTGAGTTCTCCCAGTTGACGAAACGCTCGAAAAAGGGGATCGAGTTTTCGCGGATTTTTGACGTGATTGGACCGGGTTCGATCAGGATTGCTTTGATGTTCGTTCCAGCCAGTTCCAAACGCAGAGTGTCGGTTAAACCTTCGACAGCATATTTCGTGGCCACATATGCACCGCGCCATGGAAAGGCGACGAAACCCAACACCGATGAATTCTGAACGATTCGTCCGTGCCCCTGCGCGCGCATGACGGGAATCACCTGGCGGGTCAGTTCGTGCCAGCCAAAGAAGTTGGCTTCGAAGATCAGGCGCAGTCCCTCGGTCGGCAGATCCTCGACCGCACCGGGCAGGCCGTGCGCACCGTTGTTGAAAAGCGCATCCAGCGTGCCACCGGTGGCCTCAAGCACTTCGGCGAGGCCTTTGGTAATGCTCTCGGCATCCGTGTAGTCAATGCGCGGGCTTTCAAAGCCCTGTGCCCGCAGCCGGTCGCAATCGCGCTGTTGACGGCAGGACGCAAAAACGCGCCAACCGCGCGCACGCATGCCGTGTGCCGCGTCCAGACCGATGCCCGATGAGCAACCGGTGATAAGAATGGTTTTCTGCATGATCTTCCTGAAACTTAACTCAAGCCAAAGCTATGGCGAGGTTGAGGTCAGGACAATGACGGCACTACGTCAGTTTGCTGTTTTTCTGACCAGCGAAGCCGAAATCCAGCCGACCTGTTGCGCAGGCAACACGCGCAGGCGCAGCCAGCCGGTTCCCGAGTCGCTTAGGACTTCGACCTTTTGGCCAATGGTCGCTTTGCCGATGATGGGATAGATCGTGCCCGGCCCGTCGCGCATGTTTACACGGGTGCCCGAGATTTCGCGGATGTCCTTTTCAGGCTCGGGAATTACGTCGGTTTCTGCTGCCTCCTGCGTCACGTCTTCGGTGATCTGGCGCAGCCCCGCCACTCCATCCTCAAGTGAGGCAAGCGTGATATTGGCGCTTGGATCGTCGAACACCGAAATGCCCGAGAGCGATTGAAGGCTGGCCGGTTCCGGCACGATCTGGACGATTTCTTCGGTTGCGGGGTTCGGTTGCAAGCGTACAGTGGGGGTGACCGCCGCAACATTGGTCACCAGATCTTCGGCTTTGTTGGCAGTTGCGGGTGCAGGTTTTGGCGCTGTCGCTACGCGCACAGGTTGTTCGCTGCGCTGGCCGCGCGGTTCAAAGTCCGGCCCGCCGCTCACAACATAAAAACACCAGCCCAAAGCAGCGAAAGTGATAACAATAAGGCGCGTCATGGCGCATCCCCCAGATCAATCGTAAGAAACAAGAATTCGGCAGCAGTCTAATCAAGACAGCCTACCATATTTCGGGGTTCGAGTCGAAAGATGGGGGAAATCCGGGACTTGTCTCCCCCTGTTGCAAAAAGCGCCACTTGTCCCCAGCAAAATACATGCTGATTGCTTTACCAGCGGCCTCTTGCGGCGTATCACATCATCTATGACCGACACGATCGACGACCCCAATATGGAGGCCCCTGAAAACGGGGGCGAGATAGCCGAACCACTGCGCCGTGCGATTGGCGAACGCTATCTGACCTATGCGCTTTCTACCATTATGCACCGTGCCTTGCCCGATGCGCGTGATGGGTTGAAGCCGGTTCACCGGCGAATCCTCTACGCAATGCGCGAGTTGCGACTCAGCGCGACGGGCGGTTTCCGTAAGTCTGCCAAGATTTCGGGCGATGTGATGGGTAATTATCACCCGCACGGTGATGCCGCGATTTACGACGCGATGGCGCGTCTGGCGCAGGATTTTAACGTCCGCTATCCTCTGGTCGACGGGCAGGGGAACTTCGGCAATATCGACGGTGATAACCCGGCGGCCTCGCGTTACACCGAGGCGCGGATGACCATCGTGGCCGAGGCGCTGCTTGAGGGTCTGAACGAGGACGCCGTCGATTTCCGCGATAACTATGATGGAACGCTGACCGAGCCGGTCGTGCTGCCAGCTCAGTTTCCGAACCTGTTGGCCAATGGGTCCAGCGGCATTGCGGTGGGTATGGCGACCAACATCCCGCCGCATAACATTGCAGAGCTTTGTGACGCTTGCCTGCATCTGATCAAAACGCCAGATGCGCGCGACGACACGCTATTGAACTATGTTCCCGGGCCGGACTTCCCGACTGGTGGCGTGATCGTCGAGCCACCTGAGAACATCGCGCAGGCCTATCGCACCGGGCGCGGGTCCTTCCGTTTGCGATGTAAGTTCGAGGTCGAGGATCTGGGCCGCGGCCAGTGGCAGATCGTCGTCACCGAGATTCCGTATCAGGTTCAGAAATCCAAGCTGATCGAAAAGATCGCCGAGCTGATCCAGACCAAGAAAATCCCGATTCTGGCGGATGTGCGCGATGAATCCGCCGATGACATCAGACTGATCCTCGAGCCGCGCTCAAAGAACGTGGACCCCGAGGTGCTGATGGGCATGCTCTATAGGAACTCGGATCTTGAGGTGCGGTTCAGCCTGAATATGAACGTGCTGATCGACGGTGTGACGCCGAAAGTCTGCTCGATGAAGGAAGTGCTGCGCGCCTTCCTAGATCACCGGCAAGAGGTGTTGCTGCGTCGCTCGCGTCACCGCATGGCCAAGATCGATCACCGTCTGGAGGTCTTGGAAGGCTTTATCGTCGCCTTCCTGAACCTCGACCGTGTGATCGACATCATCCGCTATGACGACGACCCCAAAGCCGCGCTGATGCGCGAGGATTGGGGCATTGACCATGTCCGCGCGACAAGCGAGGCCGACTATGTCTCGCCCAAGCCGGGTGAGGGCGAACTGTCCGAGGTTCAGGTCGACGCAATCCTCAACATGCGCCTGCGCTCTTTGCGCCGTCTGGAAGAGATGGAGTTGGTTCGCGAACGTGATGCACTGATGGAAGAGCGCGCGAATCTCGAAGACCTGCTGGCTGATCCCGCCCTGCAATGGGCCAAGATCGCTGAACAGCTGAAAGAGACTAGGAAAACCTTCGGTAAAGACTATGAAGGCGGCGCACGTCGGACCCAATTCGCGGAGGCGGGTCAGGTCGAGGACGTGCCGCTTGAGGCGATGATCGACAAGGAACCAATCACGGTTGTCTGCTCGCAAATGGGCTGGATCCGCGCCATGACCGGCCATATCGACCTGAAGCGCGAATTGAAATTCAAGGACGGCGACGGCCCGCGTTTCATCTTCCACGCGGAAACGACGGACCGGTTGCTGGTTTTTGCCTCGAATGGCCGATTCTACACCCTGAGTGCTGCGAACCTGCCCGGCGGGCGCGGCATGGGTGAACCGCTGCGCCTGATGGTCGACTTGCCGAACGAGGCGCAGATCATCGATATCCTGATCCACAAGCCGGGGCGCAAGCTGCTGGTGGCCTCGGATGCGGGCAACGGCTTTATGGTGCCCGAGGATGACGTGCTGGCCCAGACCCGAAACGGCAAACAGGTGCTGAACGTCAAAGGTGACGAGACCGCGATGATCTGCAAGCCGGTTGCGGGCGACCATGTGGCGGTGGTGTCCCAGAACGGCAAATTCCTAGTGTTCCCGGTAGATGAGCTGCCGGAAATGGGGCGCGGCAAGGGTGTGCGCCTGCAGAAATACAACATGGCACGTGGGCGTCAGGGGACGCTGGAACTGGATGGCGGATTGTCGGATATCACCACGTTTAACTGGGAAGAAGGCTTGAAATGGTCTATGGGCGGCGACAAAACACGGCACGAAGCGGATTTGTCCCAGTGGCTCGCCAAACGCGCCAGCGTAGGGAAAAAGCCGCCCTATGGGTTCCCGCGGGACTATAAGTTTTCGTGATCAAGCAGCCACAACAGTGAAATTCCGCCGATACGGCTTGGCACAGGCCGCATCGGTGCGCTAGATCAGAGAAAAACAAGCCTATCGAGACGAGAAAATGCTAAGAGCTTTGACCCTGATTACCGGACTTGCCCTGATGGGCGCATGCACGCAGACGCAAGTCTACGAAGAACCCGAGTCTCTGGGCGAGTTCAAACTGCGTGTCAACTACGCCTTCGCAGAGAAGGCCAAGAAGGGCCCTGTGTCTCGGGATGCCACCCCTAAGGAATGGGAAGACGCCATTCAGAAAGCGGTGGATGTTCGTCTGGGCCGATACGAAGGTGCGCAAGAATACGACATCGGTATCAGCCTCGAAGGTTATATGCTCGCACCTCCCGGCGTGCCCGTGATCTATAATCCAAAGAGCACGGCTATCGTCCTGGTGAACGTCTACGATGTCCGCAACAAAGAGTTCCTGGCCAAGGGCAAACAGTTTCAGGTGCTTGAAGACACAACCAGCGAAAGTGCTCTGGCAGGCTCAGGTCACACCCGCACGAGAGAAGAGCAAATGGACGGTCTTGCACTGAAAGTAGCCGATCGTGTCGAAGAGTGGTTGGCCGAAGAACACAAGGACAATGGCTGGTTCGACAGGCGGCCAGACTTGATCCAGCCGCTGGATTCCGTCGAGGTTACGCAAAATCCGGCGTCATGAACGGGTTTTAACGCAGGATGTGCTTGATTTTCCCCTTTGAACCAAATATCTCGCGCGCGCAGATGTAACCACGGGACCAAGGGTCCCCCAAATCGCAAAAGGGCGCCTGAGGAATGGCAAAGGAAAAGTTTGAGCGTACAAAACCGCACGTCAACATCGGCACGATTGGCCACGTTGACCACGGCAAGACCACGCTGACCGCAGCAATCACCAAGTATTTCGGTGACTTCAAAGCGTATG